>NZ_QUMD01000098.1 GCF_003481985.1 Clostridium sp. OF09-36 | reverse complement strand
GATATGCCCTAAACGGTCATGGTCCGAACTATATCCGCAGACGGCTGGAGGAAGAAAAAATCCCCTGCCCCACATGGTGGAACCGGGAACGGGGGCTTCGCAATACCCGCACCAAATGGGAAAAGAAAGACCCAGAAAAAGGACGGTATATGTGGGACTTCTCCGTTATCAAAGACCTTTTGATGAATCCCGTCTACACCGGGGCGATTGCTTCCCAGAAAAAAGACTACCGTTTCAAAATCGGCACGATTGGGGAAAAGAAACCGGAGGACTGGATTGTGGTGGAGGGACAGCATGAACCGCTGATTGACCGCATGAGCTTTGACATTGTGCAGAACAAGCTGAAATCTCGCCAGCGTCCGGGGCAGACTAATGAAATCAGCCTGTTTGCCGGACTGTTAAAATGCGGCGAGTGTGGGAAGTCGCTGACGGTACGCTACACAAACGCAAAACATCCCCAGCAGATTTATTCCTGCAAGACCTACAATGCCTTTGGAAAGAACCACTG
>NZ_QUMD01000097.1 GCF_003481985.1 Clostridium sp. OF09-36 | reverse complement strand
ACTTCATCCGCTGCAGTCTCTGCACCGTTTCGCCATTCAATACCATCCAGGCTTGTAAACTCACCGATTGCCGCCGCCTGGATGATTTCATTATTAGACCAGTCTTCCCCAAGATCCATGGAATACGGTTTTATGCCATTATCATAAAACTGCTGACAAGCCTGTACATATTCCTCATAATTTTCTGGAATCTTTACGCCATACTGATCAAACAGTGTTTTGTTGGCAATGATCGTCTGCGGAATACCACAGATTGGCAGCCACTGGATTTCATCCTCCTCATTCTTATAATATTGCACCGCATAAGAATAGTACTTGGAAACAACATCATAAGAAGCAAAATCCATAAGATAAGGCTGTAAGTCCTGTGCATCTGTTCCAGAGAATCGACGTACTGTTATGATATCCGGTAATTCATCATGTTCTTTAAAATAACTGTATAAATCGGTATCATTGTTACCAATAATAAATTCAATATCCTGATCAGGAAACTGTTCATGGATATAGGGTGCAATATTTTTCATCAAACGATTTTCCCACAGATAAACGGTAAGATGATCATCGTTTTTAGATACTTCTTTCTTTGACTGTCCACATCCAGACAAGACAGCAGTTGCTACAAGTACACCT
>NZ_QUMD01000096.1 GCF_003481985.1 Clostridium sp. OF09-36 | reverse complement strand
AAGTCAGTGACCCAACCGCAAGGAGGGAGCTGCCGAAGGCGGGATTGATAACTGGGGTGAAGTCGTAACAAGGTAGCCGTATCGGAAGGTGCGGCTGGATCACCTCCTTTCTAAGGAAATTGGACAAGTAGGTTGCGCGAGCAGCTGAATCAATCCAACTAAAACGGAAGAAGAAGTAAGAGTTTTAAACACTGTTGAATCTTTGATAAAAAGGTTCCAAGATTTCTGGTGCTGATGCGCTTAGGGGAAACACCCGTTCCCATCCCGAACACGACGGTTAAGACCTAAGCGGCCGATGGTACTATGCTGGAGACGGCATGGGAGAGCAGGTGGGTGCCAGATTATCGTGGGGGTGTAGCTCAGTTGGGAGAGCACCTGCCTTGCAAGCAGGGGGTCAAGAGTTCGAATCTCTCCATCTCCATGTGGTACAAATATTTATCATTTGTACCGGTATGTACCTTGAAAACTGCATATTGAATAAATCAAGATAAAATCTTTTAAAAGATAATATCAAGACATCCGAGGTGTTACATCGCAAGATGTAACCAAACAATAACTCGTTTTAAATAACGAACCTAAGACCAGCGATACAACGCTATGTATCGTAGATAAGTAACCCGCACCCGCAGGTGAACATCAATTGGTTAAGCTATAAAGAGC
>NZ_QUMD01000095.1 GCF_003481985.1 Clostridium sp. OF09-36 | reverse complement strand
TAAAATGCGGCGAGTGTGGGAAGTCGCTGACGGTACGCTACACAAACGCAAAACATCCCCAGCAGATTTATTCCTGCAAGACCTACAATGCCTTTGGAAAGAACCACTGCACCCAGCATCGGATTGACTATGACACCCTTTACAGCCATGTGCTGCGGAAAATCCGGGAATGTGCCAGAGCTGCCCTGATGGACGGGGAAGCGGTTGCCGACCGCCTGACCAATACCTGTGAAGCCGAGCAGCGGGAACAGCGGGAAGCAATGGAACGCTCCCTCACAAGGGACGAGGAACGGATTGAGGTTCTGGACAAAATGGTAATGCGGCTTTATGAGGATATGATTGCAGGGCGTATCAGTGAACAGAATTTCAACACCATGCTGGAAAAGACACAGACCGAGCAGACGGAGCTTAAAACAAAAGTGTCCGAGGGCAGAAAGCGGCTGTCCGATGAAGTCCAGCTTGCCAATGACGCAAAACAATGGGTGGAAGCCATTCAGGAATACGCCAACATCACAGAGCTGGACGCAGCTACCCTCAACCGCTTAATCAAAGAAATCGTCGTGCATGAGCGCATTGACGAAGATAAAACAAGACACATTTCTATCGAAATTCATTTTAATCTCAAACCCATCCCGGAGGTGGAACAGGTCACTGCCTGACCTGTCCCGCCGGGACGGTTCTCTTAA
>NZ_QUMD01000094.1 GCF_003481985.1 Clostridium sp. OF09-36 | reverse complement strand
TCCCCGAAGCTTTTCGCAGCTTATCACGTCTTTCATCGGCTCTTAGTGCCAAGCATCCACCCTGCGCTCTTTATAGCTTAACCAATTGATGTTCACCTGCGGGTGCGGGCTACTTATCTACGATACATAGCGTTGTATCGCTGGTCTTAGGTTCGTTATTTAAAACGAGTTATTTGTTTGGTTACATCTTGCGATGTAACACCTCGGATGTCTTGATATTATCTTTTAAAAGATTTTATCTTGATTAATTCAATATGCAGTTTTCAAGGTACATGTCTGACTGATGTTTTATCAGTCATTAGAAAACTCAAAACTTTTGAACTCTCTAATCACTGGTAAAAAGCTCAGCGAGTAAATATTTTATATGATCTTGACTGTTTTGTCAAGCACTTTTTCATTTTTTATTCCGGCACCCACCTGCTCTCCCATGCCGTCTCCAGCATAGTACCATCGGCCGCTTAAGTCTTAACCGTCGTGTTCGGGATGGGAACGGGTGTTTCCCCTAAGCGCATCGGCACCGGAAATCTTGGAACCTTTTTATCAAAGATTCAACAGTGTTTAAAACTCTTACTTCTTCTTCCTTAGAAAGGAGGTGATCCAGCCGCACCTTCCGATACGGCTACCTTGTTACGACTTCACCCCAGTTATCAATCCCGCCTTCGGCAGCTCCCTCCTTGCGGTTGGGT
>NZ_QUMD01000093.1 GCF_003481985.1 Clostridium sp. OF09-36 | reverse complement strand
TCCCCGAAGCTTTTCGCAGCTTATCACGTCTTTCATCGGCTCTTAGTGCCAAGCATCCACCCTGCGCTCTTTATAGCTTAACCAATTGATGTTCACCTGCGGGTGCGGGCTACTTATCTACGATACATAGCGTTGTATCGCTGGTCTTAGGTTCGTTATTTAAAACGAGTTATTTGTTTGGTTACATCTTGCGATGTAACACCTCGGATGTCTTGAATAATAATTCTTAAAGAATTTATTCTAGATTTATTCAATATGCAGTTTTCAAGGTACATGTCTGACTGATGTTTTATCAGTCATTAGAAAACTCAAAGCTTGAATTCTCTAATCACTGGTAAAAACCAGTTATATGGAACAGCACTACCCTGCTGAAGTAGGTTAACACATTCTTCTCAGTTTTATCCGTCACAGGCTTCACCTTTATCTCCACCCATTAAAATGTGTCCGTTCTATATAAAACACTCTCGTGAGTGATTTTTATAAGTATTCCGGCACCCACCTGCTCTCCCATGCCGTCTCCAGCATAGTACCATCGGCCGCCTGCGTCTTAACCGTCGTGTTCGGGATGGGAACGGGTGTTTCCCACAAGCGCATCGGCACCGGAAATTTTAGAACCTTTTATCAAAGATTCAACAGTGTTTAAAACTCTTACTTCTTCTTCCTTAGAAGGAGGTGATCCAGCCGCACCTTCCGATACGGCTACCTTGTTACGACTTCACCCCAGTTATCAATCCCGCCTTCGGCAGCTCCCTCCTTGCGGTTGGGTCACTGACTT
>NZ_QUMD01000092.1 GCF_003481985.1 Clostridium sp. OF09-36 | reverse complement strand
CAGAACCGGACACGGAAATGGTAATGAGCACGAAAACGGGAAAAAAGTTCTGTTTCGTGAATCATATCACCGATCCTGCGTCCAACACCAGTAGCATTATCAAAGATCAGCAGTGGAGGTACGCCACCAATGAATTCAAAGATATCAAGCAGCCCCTGGCAGACACATTCAGCCGTTTCACCGCCGAATACCTGACTGTATCCATCATTGCTGTAAGGGAACGATACAGTAAGATATTTCTTTCTGACCAGTTTTCCGTTTTTATAGAAATCAGCTTCTCCAAAATCAACCTGGGCCGGGCCGGGATCCCATACCAGTTCAAGGTTTGCTTTTTCTGTCTGGACGGAACGGCATTTTTTCAGATAACGCTGGACAACGCTGTAGCTGCCTGTATATCCCTGTTCTTCAACCAGACGTTCATATATCCGCTGTGCAGTGTGATGCTGTTTACGCCAGTGCTTTTTATCCTCATCAAGCCACTCGTGGATAACAGGCTTAAACGGATCCAGCTTGGATGGCTGTTTCTGGACAACCGGAGGTACTGGTGAGAAGTCCTCCTGGGAAAGATATTTGCGGATTGTTTTAGGATCGGCACCAGTTTTCTTTGAAATTTCACTGATCCGGTATCCACAATTGCTTAAATCTTTGATATGATTGATCTGGGACATAGTGTACATCTTCCTTTTCTCCTTTGAATAGATTGGTCTCTACCCAAAGGATATCTGTATTGTGAAGGGGATACAATATGTCCCGCCTTTTTTGAGGAAAATCCCTTGCTGATTTCAGGGAATTCTGACGCTTTTTTCTGGTAATTTTAGTGTATCATAAACA
>NZ_QUMD01000091.1 GCF_003481985.1 Clostridium sp. OF09-36 | reverse complement strand
GACAAGTCTATCACAGGCACCACGATTTGCCAGGGGTTGCGCATTAGCCAGAAGACGGCAGATGAGTGGCTGCGTGAATCCATCAATCGCAAGTATGGCCCGAAGGTGGACAAGTATGCCACATACCGGTGGACCCAGAACGAATTTGATGCCCTGGTGTCCTTTGCCTACAACGTCGGCTCTATCGACGGCCTTACTGCACAGGGATCACGGACGCGTGCGGAAATCTCTCACATGATCCTGGCTTACAACAAGGCAGGCGGCAGAGAACTGACCGGTCTCACCAAACGCCGCCAGGAAGAACGAGCGCTCTTTTTGACGCCGGTGCCGGAACAGGTTAAGACCGGATGGCAGCAGGAGGACGGTGGCTGGCGGTTTTACTTCCGGGATGGCAGTGGCAAGCATGTGGTCAACGCCTGGTACCACGATGAGGATAAGTGGTACTGGTTTGACGGTGCCGGTATGATGGTTCATGACACCTGGTACCGCTACAATGGTGACTGGTATTATCTGGGGACAGATGGAGCTATGGTTAAGGGCTTGCAGACGTCAGGCGGTAAATGGTATTATTTAGATGATGATGGCCGCATGGCAACAGAGCCGGTGGTACTTACGCCTGACCAGGACGGAGCGCTACAGCATCCGGGTTTAAGACAGTAAAACAGATGCGCCGTAGTCAATGACAACGATTTGACTACGGCGCATAAATTACGGTATAATATGCTAGGTTGCTCAGAAAAACGAAAATGTATTCGGTAACCAGTTTTGCCTTATTTTGTGCGGAAACTGAGTGATAGCATAACTTACTATATAATAAGTAGATTCACAGGTTCAAGACACGGCAAAC
>NZ_QUMD01000090.1 GCF_003481985.1 Clostridium sp. OF09-36 | reverse complement strand
CTGCGTCTGAACCTGTTCAAGATGTATGACGCATCCAAAGACAAGAAGAAAAAACAAAGCAGACCACATGATGAAAGTCATGTTGATCATAAAGAGAAAAAGGAGAAGAAAACTATGACGAAAACCATGAAAATCGAAGGAATGATGTGCGGTCACTGTGAGGCAAGAGTGAAAAAGACTCTGGAAGGTATTGAGGGCGTAACCGGCGCAGAGGTAAGCCATGAGAAGGGAACCGCAGTCGTTACTCTGGAGAAAGAGATCGCAGACAGCGTGCTGAAAGAGGCTGTAGAGGCACAGGATTACAAGGTGGTATCTGTAGAGTAATTGCAGGTAAGGTGGCATGTACGGGCGTTTACCTGTTTTGCAGGAAGCAATTGGAAACGTCCGGTGCATGCATGATATAGCTTAAGTTGCGGCTGACAAGATCATGCGGCTGTCTGGGAAAGCACAGGCAGCCGCAGACGTTGAAAAAAGAAAAAACTGGATTTGGGTCAGAAATCCAGATGAAACAATCAGGAGGAAGAGCCGTGTCACATTCACAAAATTCCATGGGCTACATGGTGGTGCTTTGCATCATCCTGTACATAGTGGGCGTATCCATTTATCTCTTCGTAAAATTTGTAAGAAAAAAACTGGATGAGGCGAGAGACCGCAGATTCCAGAGAGAACATCAGGTAAGTCCGATGAGCGAAATGAAAACGGAAGATCCGTCGGAAAAGCAGATTCATTCATAAGAAAAACTGACAGAAAAAGAAGACAGAAGGGAGCAAGCTATTATGATAGACATGATTGTAATCTTAGTCATTGCAGTATTTGTACTTCTTGGTGTAAAATCCACCATCAAGCATTTTAAAGGCGAGGGAGCCTGCTGTGGAGGCGGCGGTGGAAGC
>NZ_QUMD01000009.1 GCF_003481985.1 Clostridium sp. OF09-36 | reverse complement strand
ATCGGATGCTATTTTCTGAACCAGTTCTTTTAGATAAGTCTCAATCTCTGCCGATAAAATCTTCCTGCGATATTTCACAGACCACACCACATGGTAGTTGATATTGTATCCACAAGTTCTTGAATGTATTAATTTTTCTTTCATACGCATAGTATACTATCATACAGAAAGAAACGCAAGCAAAATCGAACAAACTTTCGATTTCGCTTGCGTTTCAGACGCTTTCATCTCGGCAATTGAATAACCGAGGATTCCCGCTTGTTATCCTAAAAATCCCGCATCTTCCAGGATCGCAGCTTCAATCTCACGGTTTAAGTCATTGTCTTCTACGATCAGAAGACGCTTTCCATAGAAGGTTTTCTTAGCTTCTTCCAAGGATACGGCTTCTGCATCTTTTTCCGGCTTTTCTGACAGCTTCTGATGCAATGATACAATGATTTCAGTTCCTTTTCCAACCTCAGAGGAAACATGGATTTCCCCACCCATGGCATCAATATAGCGCTTCGTAACGGCAAGTCCCAGTCCTGTACCGGTATGTCCGCTGATCGTAGCTGTGTTTTCCCGTTCAAATGGGAGGAATATCTTCTCCAGAAATGCTTTGCCTACTTTTTTACAGAAATTATACTATTTTTTGAAAAATCATGTCAATTGCTTTTACTTGTTTGACGTGTTTTCATAGAATTTTGTCGAGTTTTTATCCGCAATCATAAAGTTTGGTTTATTTCATGCAGATAACAAAAAATCCCCCATCCGGCCGGAAACCCTTAATGTTCCTTGCTTTCTGGGAGATTTTTCTGCTTTCCTATAAGCTCCTGGCCAGACTCGAACCGGCGACCCACGCATTACGAAGCGGCTACTCTGTCCGCTATAAATGGCGTAAATACAGGAACTATTTGGATTATAACTTTGTTCTCCCAGTGTTACCCCAATAATCTATATCCTTTTTTCCTTTGCGTATAATCTTTAAATCTGTTGCGCGTGGACATAACTATCCAGCTCGCTCCGGATAAGAAGTGTTTTTCGAGGCATTACGCGGTAAGCTGGGATAAAACCCTGATTGATCAGTTGATAAATATACGCTTTTTGAACTCCAAGAATACTTGCCGCATCTGGCACGGTGATATATTGTGGAGTTTCTGATGTTTTTTTCTTCGACATAATAGTAATCTCCTTATAAAAATATCTTATCATAATTTATCGTTACTGTTAATGAACTCTCGGTTAATTTGTTCGGGCTACCTTTATTTCTTATCATACTTATTGGCTCCTTATCTGCATCAGCACTGCCGCGATCTGCTCCATCGAAAGCGTGTAGTTTGCTGCCGCAACACGGAACAACAGATCTGGATCCATCTCCAGATAACTATGTACTACTGATACAGCGGACATTACGCCACCTCCTCCTGCTTGTCCTTGATGTAAGCAAGAATTGGCCGGGTTTGCGCATAGTGATAGTACCTTTTCCCGTCTTTTTTTGAGACAACCCGCCCTTTTAAGAGCCCCAGATCACCCCTAAGCTTAGGATTAACTTCGGCACCAGAATTTTTTGCGCAAATAAAATCGTTAACTTGCAGCCAGCATGATTTTGTCATTATTACTGCCAAACGAGCGTCTCTTGCTGCTCCCTCTAACTTATCTAAACTACGGAAAAACAGTGAGCCGTTATAAATGCCCTCCATCACACTCTGCATCACATCCTCAAACGATTCACAGGATATCTTCACTCGGCGCTCAATTTTTTTGTATTGAGTCAGCACCAACGTCCTAAAAGCAGTCTGTTGAATGTGATAGCAACTATCGGAATCGCACATCACGGCATCGTAAAACTCCGTAAACAGTGCATCAAGCTTATCCTGGTCCTGTGTCAAATGTGCCAGCCGGATTTCTTGTAAAATTTGCTCAAAATCCGGTAAAGTCTTTAGGGTTCTTCTCGCTGTCCCATTCATATTGATTTCTTTCATTAGTCTCTCTCCTTTTTCAAAACAGGTCTGTAGTTACCTGTTCATAGCATGGAGACTGAGTTCAAAAATAAAATCAAAATTGAGGCTCAAATGGGCAGACATAAAAAATCCCATCAGCAATATTTAGCCAATGGGATTTCTTAATACAAATATTCTATTATTCACAGCGGTTCAAGAAATCTTCTAAGTCCTCTCTGATACCATCGTTCTCTATATCCGGCAGTAGGGATCGAAGAAAGTCAAGATCATCCTCCGAAATATAACCGGTTTCCAATATGTCCTCTACGCGGTTTCGCGTCATCTGTGCATCTGCATCATAGCGTTCCCAGTTGCTATCCTGGGCATAATCAATCAGATACTCTTTGTAAAATCGTTCTAAAGCTTCCATATAGGATGTCCTCCGTAGTGTATTTTCTCTAAGTATATCGCTTAATAGAATAGCTTTCCATACTTTTTCAGAATATCCTTATCCACTTTGGATTTCTTCATATTCCGGATCATTTGAAAGCAGATAGGAAGATCTTCGGCTTCTGGCATTTCTGTTGACTGGCTTACCCAAGCGGAAAAAATCTCTTCCTCGGTGCCTTTTACTTCATGCTCACAAAGATACTTGAACAAATCACCAGTGATAGTTTCTTTAATCTCTGCCATACAAAAATCTCCCCTTCCCTTACTTAGTCAAACAGATTGTTACGATATCCGTCTTTTCTTTCCTTGCGGACCTTAATGACACTGACAACAGCTACAATCAGCAGAACTAAAACCACCGCCACGATAACGACTGCGTATGGAATCGCCGCCTTTGCATCTTCCTGTGGCGGTGCGGGGTTTTCGGCATCTGCCGCCGTTGCAAGGCCGTCCGGAATTACGACCTGCGGCTTTGATGTACCCAAAGTCAGATCTAAAGCAACCGTTCCATTTTCCACCAAATCAAACGTAGACGAACTCACGGTAAATTCATAATTTCCATCAGCGGATTCCGCCTTACCAATCATATAGTGTCCGACAGGAATTTCTGCACGACCGTTCCAACCACTCTGCCGATACAGCCACAACTCCTCTTTTCTACCGCCGTCATACAGCGTGACGCGGATGTTGCTTTCGCTCCACTCCTTGTCTGGAATGGTAAGTGCTGCAGATATGTACCCGGTCTCTTCCGGGGCGGATGTTTCATACTGTTGCATTTGTTCTAAAACCTTGACCTGCTCTGAAAAGCTGTACTCTGTGCTACCCTCTTCTGATTTCTGTTCTTTTTCCTCTAATTTTTCCGATCCTGCACCATCTTCGTAGCCATAGCCTTCCTCCCAGTCGACCTCGTTTCCGAAAGAATCTGTTGCGGCGTAAGCCAGGGATGCCGCGGTACTAAGAAGTGCGGTGAGAAGCAAGGCGGTGCATAGCTTAATATGTTTCATGGGATAGTCTCCTTTCTGTGTTCGAATGAATGAGTTTCTTCTTATATTAATATGGTGACAGCTGCGGAAAATAAAAACGGATGCGATGTGGTTAGAAAAGAAAAGGCACCAGGAACAATAAATAACAAATTTCCAATGCCTTTCATATACAGAAACCGTCATGCGTGCTACAATAGCTTCATAAACCATACAAGGAGCATTAACCAATGATCGCAAATATCACGATATTATTTGTAGCCCTCTGCATCGGATTTATTGGCAGACGGATTTATGAAAATCACAGAAACCAGAACAAACCAGGAGTGCCTAAAAAGAAGAAATAGCACCTGCTGTCGCTTACCTACCGGCAATTTAAAAAAGACCCTCATATCATTTTTCAAAAAATAAAATAATAAAAGGAGCACGAAAAAATATGACCTTAGAAGTTACAGTTGCTTCGTCATTTCCTACCTCTGTTAATCACCATTTCTCAAGCTTTTATAAATTTGCTCGGTTTCGATGATTTCTCGCTGCAAGGCGTCATACTGTTCCTGTGAGATGTCACCGTTGGCAAGTGCTGTGTTTGCCTGCTCTGCCGCCGTCTTCAGTGTGGTCAGCTTATCATTGGTTTCGGATACCGCATCAGAGAGGAGCTTCTGCTTCTGTGCAAGCAGATCCGTATTACTGGGATCAAGCTTCAACAGCTTTTCGACATCCTTCAGCTGTGCCTGCGTATTCTTAATTTCCGAATTGACACCCTTTAGGGCTGTCTATAGTTTGGTGGTATCGCCGCCGATTTCAACGGTGATCCCCTTTATTCTGCTTGCCGCCATAGCGCACCTCCTCTCTGAAAAATGGGTATAGAAAAAGCACCGTCCAAATAAACCTTGAACGATGCTCTGATAGTTATCGGATTGTTGCTCAATCTTCTATCTCTTTATATTTTGTTTTATTGCAGTGGTCACTGCATCTATATTGAATGGCTTTGAAATGTGTCCGTTCATTCCAGAATCCAAGGATGCCTGTACATCTTCCTTGAATGCATTTGCAGATTGTGCGATGATTGGAATTTTCGCAGCGTCTGGGCGCTCCTTGCTCATTGCACGAATTGCCCTTGCCGCCTGATGCCCATTCATTTTAGGCATCAGGACATCCATTAGAATCACATCATATGTGTCTGCTGGATTGTTGGCAAAACAAGCAACTGCGTCCTGTCCATCTACTGCACGAGTTACATGCATACCTGCTTCTTCGAGCAGCGTGATTGCCAATTCCGCATTCAGCTCATTATCTTCTGCGAGAAGAACCTTTACTCCATTAAGGCTGACATCCTGTATCAGATTCAGCTCAGGTATCTTTTTGGGGTCTGCAAGTTCCATAGGAATTTCTACTGTAAAAGACGAACCACACTCTTTCTTGCTGTGAACCGTAATTGTACCGCCCATCAGTTCTACATATTGCTTGGAAATTGCCATTCCAAGCCCCGTTCCGGCATAGTGTGTTCGTGCGCCGTTATCCTCCTGTGAAAAGGGTTCAAACAGCCTTTTCTGAAATTCTTCACTCATACCAATGCCATTGTCTTTTACCGCATAACTGCTTACAATATGCCGTTCGTCTATGCCCGGTTTGATACTAATTTCAAAAGTAATCGTTCCGCCATCTTTTGTAAACTTGACCGAATTACTCAGAAGATTCGTCAATATCTCACGAATTTTTGTTGCATCCGTCAGAACATAAAGTTCTTTGGGGATGTTGCGATGTATCTCAAATGTTAAATCCCGATTCAGTAGGAGTCCATCCACGATAGCAATCACATTATCTATTAGGACAGGCAAATTCTCCGGCTCAGGTGAGAAGCTTACCTTTCCGTTCTCGATACGGCTAAGATCCAGTACATTATTCAATAACAACAGCAGATGCTCTGAACTTATTTTTACCTTTTGCAGACTATCGTGAATTTCAGATACATTTGTCTGATTCAGTGCAATGTCCGTAAATCCGATAATAGCATTCATAGGTGATCGAATATCATGTGACATGTTAAGTAAGAAGGATGATTTTGCTCTGTTTGCGGTCTCTGCTTTTTCCGCAGCCTCGCGCAACAAAAGCGTCTGTTCAATTTCATCTTCTCTTTTTCTTTTGTAGCCGATAAAGCAGACAGCACAAAGCAAAAACAACACACATCCTGCCATAGCTCCAACATAAACGGATACTCTTCTTGTTCGCTTTACCAGCCCATTCACAGACTGCATATCCATTTCAATGCATAAAGCACCAACTATTTCATCCGAATCGCCCGTTAAATCGCCCGTTACAGGATAACAGGCTGTGAAAATAGGACCCCATGTCGTATCAACAATGTTCTGCGAATACACCGTCTCTCCTGAAAGAGCCTTGTTAATATACGGAATCATTTCTTCCTCAATATAGTCTCCCGGATGTCTGACATCTCCTGCGCTGGGATCCAGACCGTCCACCACATAGATCAGCCTGTTTTCTTCATTTCGGGTGGCGGTGTATAAATATCTGGTTGAATTCAACGTTCGAATTTCATTTAGAAACGAGGAAACCTTGTGATACATTTCTGTATTTTCATCAGATTGATGGCGGAGCGTGGCAAATTCTTCTCTTCCGATTTTTTCATTTACCAATTTATGGATTGCATCTGCATTTTCCATATCACGTTTGAGTTCCGTTTCAAGGGCGATATCTGTATACGATTTTTGCAGAATATATGTATATGCTGATGCCAACAATGTGATTGAAAGCGTCAAAATTGCAAATAAACCTATGGAAAACTTAGTAAATCTCTGCTTTAACTCCTGAATGTCTTTGACTGACTTCTTGTCTGCTTGTGTTTTCATTCAATTTGACTCCACTTTTTATTTCATAGAAATATGTGGAAGGGACTGATGTAAATACCGCATCTGCAGAGCGTGCATTTTTCCATCAGCTGATTCGCTTTTCAGATTTATCCTTTCATTGTTTCCTCATTCGAGGATTTACGTTCTGAAAGGTCAGACAACATTTTCTTGCTCTCTAAAGCTGCTTCTGCCGCTGTTTCTTGCGGCACGTCCAGTTTTAATTCAAATGGAATGCCGTATTCACGAACCACAGTTCTCAGAAACATATTGATCGCAGTTGTCATATTCAGACCGAGTTCATTAAAAATCTCCTCAGCTTGATTTTTGATTTCCTTATCCGTTCGGATGTTCAGATTTGTTGCTGGCATACGCAAAACCTCCACATGGTTTACAGTATACTCACATACTCGTGTCATGTCAATATAGTGTCATTATATGAGCTGTGAGCTGTGAACTTTCTGTTAAAAGGCATCCATGTCAGATTGCGTAGCCATCTGCGAATAGCCTTTATACTCATTATTTCCGCTTTCTGCGTACATATCGTTGACCATTCCTATCGTGAGCAAATCGAGGTCACGAATAGAAATGCCAAGCTGTACGCAGCGCAGCAGCAATAACGGTGTTGTCATTTGGCGGTCAGTTGGGCGAAGTTTTTTTTAGAAGAAACATCCGTCTGCACATTCAGTCCCCACAGTTCGATGATCTTCGGCAGCACCTGGTAAATGGAAAAGGTACTGAATTCATCCAGTCATTTCTCCGGAGAGTCAGGAATAGACGGGTCTGCGTGCTTTGCCATCACATAGGCGATGTTCTCGAACATTTCATATCCAGGTGGGAGTTTTCCGCATCGCCGTTCCCCACCGCTTTGCCGAGCGCATCCAGGTCTTTGTAAATGTCCCTGTGAAACTTGATGCGGTAAATACGGGGAATCGCCGCAGATGCCTTGAACGGCGCCTGCTTTCCGTCAATTTCAATTTTCTGAATCATACTCATGATTTATCACTCCTTCACCCCTGGAAGAATGGAAATAATTGTAGTTTTTCATAAAAAGGTACACCACATATTTTCCAGGCTCATCATCTGGCTGAGCAACTATTAGACCTTTCTGTCCTACATGTGACAAGCGCCAGTCTGTATGTGGTTCTCCAGTCTTCACATTGATTGCAGCTCGCATAATTCCAAAATATGTTTTGTCTGTAAGCATTTATATTCTCCCCTTTCAGCGATTTCTATTAATATAGTGAAAATATCTTCTATGGCGCCTATCTCTACCTTACCATACCTTGTCCATGCAATAAATGAACCCTCAGTTTAAAAATCATCAGCAAATCTGCTGGAAAAAAACTACTGATGACAAGAAAACACCTTTTGTGCGTCCTTCTTCGCAATACGGACATTATGAGAAAGATTGTTCCGTTTTTCTGAAAGCACTTGGCATTAATCAACCGGTTAATGTAGCTGCCAAGTTCTATATGCCCACCCGACGGCGTGTGGATCTGACCAATCTCAATGAAGCCCTGCACGATATTCTGGTCCATTATGGGGTTTTATCCGATGACAATGCAAAGATTATCGTTTCCACCGATGGGAGCCGCGTGTACTGGGATAAAGATAATCCGCGAACTGAAGTGATTATTACAGCGGTAGAGGGAACATTTAGATAAGAAACTGAAAAACGAACTCAGTTCGTTTTTAATATGAAAAGGAGCCTGAGAGATTTCTCAGACTCCTTGATTTTTGTATGAATATATACTATCTTGCTCTGCTTTTCCATTGTCAGCAGAGACACCTACTCCATCTATGGCGCTCGCGTCTACATCGCCTTTTACAGAAGCGGAATCTCCCTCTGATACGGACACCGCTGCATCTGCTTCTCTGTCAGACGCGGTTACAGAATCTACCGTCGTTCCTGAACTGTAACTCATAAGCCGTCCTCTCTTTCCTGACAAAAGTATAGCAGAAACACAGAAAAAAGCGAACTGCCGGAAAGGATACTTTCGTCAATCTGACTGTGGATAAGGTACCAGTTTTACAATAAAAAAGCAGACATAATCAGATGATATCCGTTAAAAAATATGCCTGAAAGATAATCTTTTGTGTATAAGCTTTCAGAAAAGGAACAGCAGAAAAACTATAAACACAGTTTTTTCTTGCTGAACATGATTATCCACAATATAAAAAAATAAAAATTCATCACTTTTTACAATGACTTATGCATACCCTTGAACAGTAACAGGCAATCGTATGGATCATTTTTTCTACATCCAGTGGTTTGGCCAGATGTGCGTTCATACCACAGTCCAGTGCATGGCGTACATCCTCTGCAAAAGCATTAGCGGTCAGTGCGATGATGGGAATGGAAGAAGCATCCGTCCTGTCAAGCTTCCGGATCTGGCGTGTGGCCTCGTATCCGTCCATCAGAGGCATCATAATATCCATAAGTATCACATCAAATGTCCCCTCGGGGTGACGGGAGAAAAGTTTTACAGCTTCCCTGCCATTGGATACTGCAGTTACCACAGCACCTTCCTCTTCAAGGAGTACCTGTGCCACTTCTCTGTTTATTTCATTATCCTCTGCCAGCAGGATCTTTATGCCCTGAATGGAGTTTCGCTCAGATTCTGGCTCAGAAGAGATATCCGTTTCTTCTGCCTCTTCAAATGGCAAAGTGATCACAAAAGTACTTCCGATACCCGGAGTACTGGAAATCTCAATGGTACCCCCCATCTGTTCAAATAGCGCTTTGGCAATGCTCATACCCAGTCCGGTGCCATGATATACACTTCGGGCATCCATATTCTCCTGAGTAAAGGGTTCAAAGATCTTCTCCAGATATTCTTTGTTGATGCCGATTCCCGTATCAGAGATCGTCCATCTGCAGACCAGCTTATGATCATGGGAAGGGAGAGCATGGATCTCCGTATGGATTGCCCCATTTTCTCTGTTGTATTTGATACAGTTACTGTAAATATTCATCATGGCACGACGGAGGTGCAAAGGGCTGCCGTATACAAAGGGATGTGCGTATATCTCCGGTGCGATATGAACGGTGAAATCAATGCCGTTTTTCTGTGCCTGCATATCAATCAGCATCTGTGTCTCTTTTTCATATCTGATCAGATCAAAAGGTTCATGGTTGAGTACAAGTCCGCCATCCTCGATCTTGGACATATCCAGTACATCATTGATAAGAGAGAGCAGATGACTGGCTGAAATGAATGCTTTTTCACGATTACTTTTCAGGACTCCGATATCATTTTCGTGCTTTTTATCAATTTCCAGCAGACCAATGATCCCATTCAACGGCGTACGCATATCGTGGGACATACGGGAAAGAAAATTGGATTTCTCTGCATTGGCACGTTCGGCAGTATCAAGAGCTTCTTTGAGAAGCTTCTGGTGTCTGATTTCTGATTCCACCACATCGTCCACATTCAAAAATCCCAGAACAATGATACCGGAGTCTTCGTTTTTGATAAAGCGGAACTGATAGTAATGGATACCATCCCTGTCATTTATCCGGTAATTCCCCTTGTATTCGGACTGACTGGACAAAACACTCATTACATTATCCAGTTCCAGTGATTCTTCCAGCATTGTACGGTCATCCGGATATACACGCTGCCGGATATAGTCTGAGAGGAAAAGATCATAGGGGTATGTATTGTTGTGTTTTTTGTCCGGAGCAGGGACATCGCGGTCTTCCTGCTTGATCACAGAGAGAGTTTTTTCTCTGGGATTGATCAGGTATACGTTCAGGTAGTTGCTGCTCAGTGTCTGGACAATACTTACCTGTGTCTCATAGGCTTCCTGTGTTCTGGTGACATCCTCACCGTAGAGGATTGCTTCCAGATGGTTATTGGAAGGATTGAGCAGCAGTCTTGTCACATATTTGGAAAGCCTGGTTATATTGTCATCGTAGAGACAGCGGGAAACTCTGGTGACTTCTACCTGACCGTCCTCGTAGCTTTTCATCAGGGAACTGCGGCAAAATGCGTTGATGAAATCGTTTCTGTCCTTTAATACCGGTATAAAACAGCAGTCTCTGCAATAAAATGGTCAATGGAAGCGTCAGCATCTATCTTATAGGCCAAGGCAGAAGTGCCTCCGATCTTCAGAATCTTATCATCTGTAAGGTCGAGATGAAAGTAGCCGGCAGCATGGGTAATGGATGCCAGAAGAGAGTGGAGCTGATTTTCATAGATTTTGCGTGCTGTCACATCATTGTCTTCACAGGCCACTGCAATTACGAAATCCCGATAGTCATCGGCGTTTCCGTTTCTGGCAATGAGCAGATAATAGTAATGGACAGTATCTGTGACAACCCTGAAATGGAATTTGAAAGAGGCTTCCTGAGAAAGTCTTTCCAGCAGGGTTTCATAATTCAGGTGTCTGGACACATAGGAACGCTCATCCGGATGAATATATTTCTGGATGAGAAAATTAAATGACAGCTTATAGTCTGCATTATCTTTAATATCCGCAAAAGCATCAGTAAATCTGGAACGATATACGGAGATTTTCCCGGTTTCCCGGTTTACGCCATAAACAGACATGTAGTCAGAAGCAAGCAGGTTGATGGCACCCAGCAGACGGAGAGAGTTCTCACCTGTGGGAATAGACTTTGACAGGCTTTCTCCTTCGGCTACTGTGCTGAATACAAGTGCATGTCCTCTGCTACCGTCGGGCTGTACAGTCTCTACTGCATCAACTGTCTCATAAATATGACGGATCGGATCCAGGTAGGTCTTTGGCCCCTGTATCCCCAGTGCTACAGGGCAGGGCGGGCATGGGGAATTAAGCCCCATAAGTGCCTTATAGCATTTCACTCCCGGCTGGAGATTGGGGTACAGTTGTTTGGCAGTGTCGTTATAGCTTAGGATATTATAGTCTTTGTCTATGCTGTAATATCCGGATGAGTGTGTGTTCATAATTTTATACTCCTGGTGTTTAGTGCTTTAAAGTATACTCTTTTTACCAAAAAATAGCAATGATAATGGACGAATTTGTAAAGGTTGTACAATGTTTCGATTACTGTTCACTCCGTTCTTAATCATCCATGCAATAAAAAATCCCCCATCCAGCCGGAAACCCTTGATTTTCCTTGCTTTTTGGGAGATTTTTTTACTTACTTATAAAGCTCCTGGCCGGACTCGAACCGGCGACCCACGCATTACGAATGCGTTGCGCTACCAACTGCGCTACAGAAGCGTCCTAACAAAAATGCTTTGGACAAAAATCCAAAGCATATGACCTCATCGGGAATCGAACCCGAGTTTACGCCGTGAGAGGGCGTCGTCTTAACCGCTTGACCATGAGGCCATTCCTTCAGGTAAAACCTGAAGTGAGTCGAGGCGACAAGATTCGAACTTGCGACCTCTGCGTCCCGAACGCAGCGCTCTACCAAACTGAGCCACGCCTCGCTACGTTCAGTAGTATAATATAAATTGTGTTAATTGTCAACAACAATTTGAATCTTTTTTTATTTTATGATTTAAATTTATAATTCCCGGTCCAGCATCGCTTCAAACTCATCCTGCGACATTGGCTTTGCGTAATAAAAGCCCTGAAAATAATCGCAGCCGTTCTTTTTCAAAAACTCCGTCTGCTCCTTCGTTTCCACACCTTCTGCGATCACCTTCATATCGAGACTATGCGCCAGGTCGATCAGCGCAATGAGGATGTTGTCCGTTTTCTTGCTGGTGCCAATTTTCTGTACAAATCCCATATCCAGCTTAATGATATCGAATTCATAGTCGCGCACGGTGCTGAATGAAGAAATTCCGCTTCCAAAATCGTCGATCAGGATCTTCGCTCCCTTTTTCTGCAACCCGGTCAAAAATTTACTTCCGCTTTCGGTAATATCTGCATAAGCAGACTCTGTGAGTTCATAATGGAACATACTGACCGGAATTTTCTTATCATTTACATTTTCCCAGATGCGTCCCATGATGTCTTTGTCCATCAGGTCCATACGGGAAAGGTTTACCGCAACCGGAAGGACCTTTTTTCCCTCCTGTTTTCGTTTCCGGATCATTTCCCTTACCGTTCTGTTTACAAATGTATCCAGCTTGGTAATATGGCCGCTGTTTTCCAGCACTGGGATAAACCGCCCCGGAAGGACCGGATTTTTCTTATCCGGGATCCAACGGACCAGAGCCTCCGCAGAAACGATTTCTTCGGTTTTCGCATCATAGACCGGCTGATAATAGACACAGAACTCATTCTTTTCAATGGCCTGTTCCAGATTGATCATCACACGGCTATTATCATCGTATTCCATTTTCATGCTTTCATCGTAAATGGAATACGGCTGCACATACTGGTTAGAAATATAATTCTTTGCCAGCTTTGCCCGGTCGCACATATCCGATACGCTTAACGTACACTGTTTCGGGACATAATAAATGCCGCAACGCCCATGGAGTTCAATGTCTGTCTTTCCGTCATGATAAGAATAATGCAAAAGCTGGTTCATCTGATCTAACTTTAAGTTAGCGGTATCCACGAACGCCACAAAACGGTCTGCCTCCATACGAGCCGTTACGAGTGGTTTCAGGAAGCTTTTTTCCAGAGCATCCACGATTTTCTTTAAAATACGGTCTCCCTTCTCGTAACCAAACAGATCATTAATGGCTTTAAAGCGCTGGATATTAAAAAACAAAATTGCATACTGGGCATCGGACTGTTTTCGCAGGATTTCACCCACCTGCCGGAGAAATCCTGCACGGTTTGGAAGTCCTGTAAGCGGATCTGTTTCCAGTTCTTTTGTCATATCGTCCGCAACCAGCAACAGCATATTTTCAGATTTGTCAAACCAGTAATAAGTATAGCGTTCCGTCAGCTATCAGTTGTCTGCGCGGCAAACGAATGCATTCCCTTCTCTTCCATTGTTTTTCTTAAAAATGTAAGATTGGTTTTGGAAAGGAAACGTTCCCTGTCATTTGGATGAATATGATGCCCGCAAACCAGCTCTGCTGCTTTTTTATATGGGATATTTTTACGTTTCTTTATGTCGATGTCTTCCAAATGGCAACTGCGGAAATTTATGATTTCCCGGTCCAGGCTGATCAGGCTGAGCAGCTTATAATCTTTCTGGTAAAGCACTTCGTTGGTAACATTATCCAGATATTCCTGTGTGATATCTTCGATAAACATTTGGGCTTCCACATGGCCGGTGACCGTGTTTTCAAATAGATAAATAGTCACCTTATCTACCAGCATCATATCTCTATTTACAAGATGACACCGGTATACCAGAAACCGTTTTCCATGTTTATATTCACGTAAAAGTGAGGAAACACTGAATTCTTTTTTCATGGTTTCCAATACTTTCGGCGTGGATGCATATACAAAAACATGACGTTCCATCCATGCTTCCATGGTTTCTTTCGTGTCATTTTCCTGTCGTCTTCCCTGGCGCATAACTGCAAGAATGATTCCATCTGTTATGTCAATGTGCAGTGCTTTTCTTAATCGCTCTGTTTGTTCTGTCTGTAAAACCACAATCACACCTCATTCAAATAAATACTCGTAATGATTTTCGTATCGTCAGCGTTATCGGCACTGCTTTTTATGCTTCAAGCAGCTTCATGACCATCTCACGGTCAAATGTCACTTCTGCAACATGATTCACTTCGATCTGGTATAATGCATTTGCCGCAATATGCTCTGCTGCCTGCTCCAGATCACGGATCCCGCTGGTCCCAGCAAAGAATTCTACCACCGCATCCAGGCCATCCGATGCCACATTGCACTCTCCGTCTTTTAATCCCATACGTTTTAATACCTTCGGCAGTGCAAATCTGGAAAAGATGATTTTCTTTTCCTCTGCCGTATAATCCGGGATATCGATCACCGCAAAACGTGACATGAGCGGCGCGCTGATCTGGGATTTATCGTTGGCTGTTGCAATCGGATAAACACCGACGGTTGGAATCATACATTCCATGTAGTTGTCAGTAAAACCAAGATTATCGAGCAGTGTCAGCAGTACATCGGCCGGATTTCCGTTTCCTTTTCCGGAAGCTGCCTTATCCAGCTCATTGATGATAAATACCAGGTTGGACTCCCCTGCCATGGAAAAGGCATCCATGATAATGCCCGGCTTTGCGTTCGCGTAGATACGGGAGCTGCCGGTCAGCTGCTCCGGATCGTTGATGGAGCTCATATCCAGGGTGGTCCATGGAAGCTTTAAGATACGGGCTACTGCGTAGGCGATCTGGGACTTTCCGGTTCCGGCAGGTCCTACTAATAAAAGTCCATAGGCAGGAAGAGTGTGCGTACGGTTGATCTGGATAATGGTCTCAATGATACGCTGTTTTACGCGTTCCATTCCGTACAATTCTTCATCCAGGATCCGGCGTGCTTCCTTCGGATCGATCGATTCAAAGTAATTGCTCTTCCACTGGACATTCATCATAATAGAAAGTGCGCGCTGCGCATGGCGGCGTTCCTCCGGGGATACCTCATGGGAACGCGCTACTGCCAGGTTTCTCCGCGCCCAGAGACGGATGTTGTCCGGAAGGGTTCTTCCAGCACAATTCATGAAATCCGTGATACTCTGAATGCTGGTCAGTTTCATGTCGTCGCCAGCTTCTTCCAGGCTTTCATCGACTACGTTCTCGCCCGGCGCATTGCTCGCAAACAGCCGCTCGATCATAAACTGTAAAAAGCCGTCTTCTGCCGAAAGCTTGGTGCCGCCGCCAAACGCCGTCTCCCGGATTTTGTAAACAGCATACCCTTCCGGACGGTTTTCGCCTGACAGACGGACGCTGATATGATTTTCTCCAAGCCATTTTAACAAGCTGACAAAGCGGGCATCAATTTTTAAAATATCGGCGCTTACCGTGCCATCCTTCTCCTGAAATTCGAAGGTGGTACGTTTTACCGGATTCGTAAACATTCCGCAGGAATGATGCTGCCATTTCCGTTTTTTGTTATCGAGGACAAGGATCGGTTTTTCCGGAGATGCCTCCGGCTCACTCGACTGAAATGTGGTATACGTGCACTCGCCCGGATTCTTTGCGTCCGGAGCATCGCTGAAATCAAATACTGGCATACGGTTTTCCCCTTTTATCTCAAGTATCGTCTAATATCATATGATCTGATGTCAATCACAATATTCTGAATCACAATATTCTGAATCACCATATTCAATGTAACATATTTCTTTTCTGTCAACAAGTCTTTCGATTATTATAAAGAAACATAACTACAGCCATCACACAGATCGTCAGATAGCCGATCACACTCAAGAAATCCGGCACCTGGCTGAACAAAAGAAATCCTAACAGGGCAGAAAAGATGATCTGTGAATAATCGTACACCGAAATCTCGCGCGCCGGAGCATTGCAGTAAGCCGCAGTAATGCTGAACTGACCACCGGATGCCGCAAGTCCTGCAAGCAGAAGAAATCCAAGCTGGGACGCACTCATCGGATGGTAATGCAAAAGCAGGTACGGCAAAGAAACCAGGCAGGAAAAACCGGAAAAGAAAAAGACGATAAAAGGTCCTTTTTCTCCCCGCTCTCCCAAAAGCCGTACAAAGGTATACGCAACACCTGCAAACAGACCGCCGCAAAGTCCGATCAGTGACGGTACCAGTGCCATGTTGGCAAAGGTCGGTTTTAAAATGAACAAGCTTCCGATAAAAGCACCGACTACGCAAAATGCCTGTGTTGGCTTTACTTTTTCGCCAAGGATCAGAAAGCTGAATACAATGGCGAAAAACGGCGACATCTTATTTAACATGGAAGCATCTGCCAAAACCAGGTGGTCGACCGCATAAAAGTTGCAGAAAATTCCCAGCGTTCCAAACGTAGAACGCAGGATCAGATACCCGAGATTTTTCTTTGCATCAGTCAGCCAGATCTTATTTTTGATCAGAAGGATCACAGCAAAGAAAAATGCGATCAGATTCCGGAAAAAACTCTTCTGCACAGACGGGATATCTCCGGCGAGGCGCACAAACACACTCATCAGGGCAAAGCAGAATGAGGACAATACAATATAAAGGATTGCTTTATGTTTCCGGTTCATGCTCAAGCTCCTCAAAACCAAAATCCGCATAATCTTCCGGCAGGAAACGGTGATAAATGATGTGGCAGCCTTCATCCTTAAAGCAATAATAATAAGAATCTTTTGCGCCTTCTGCGAACCGGATCAAAAGATCAAATTCATCACCCTTTACCGGCTTCACAATAATCGGCCATGGCTGTTTTTCAAACAATGCTTTGATTTCTTCCATGGTACAGTCATGGCGTCCGACCAGTTCGACCAGCTCTTTGATAAATTCGTTTGGAAGCGTGTTTTCCTTCACATATACAACGCCTTCCTCCGGAATCAGGAAGCAAAAGCGTTCCTTCTTTGCAGAAACCGTGATCTTTCCCAGGTGTGGTTCTGCCTCCCTGCAAAAGTCAGAAAGCAGCGTGAGCATTTCCTGCTCCCCGCATGATTTTCCAGTCAGGTGCATAAGGGAGCTCAGCGGATAGTACAGACGGATACACTCCTTCCGGTAACCAAGCTTGGCCTGTTCCTCTTTGACCAGATCGATGATATTTTGTTCCAGTTTTTCAAATTGCATTTGTTGTTAGTCTCCTTATTACATTCCATTTTCCCTGCTGTAGTCTTCATTTTCCATATACAGCAAAAATAGGGATGCCGGCCTTTTTTGCCTGAACATCCCTCATTTTTTGATCATTTTTTTAAACTTCGGTCATCTGAAAGCCCTTTGCTGCCAGACATTTTTCTACGAACTCACAATCGTCTGTGTGAAGAACCATGACCGGCTTTCCAGACTGACGGTTGAAAGACAGATACTGGTAATTGACATTGATATTGCTCTCTAAGAATGCTGCCAGAACCCGGTTTAAGCTTCCCACTTCATCCTCTACTTCGATGCCGAGTACATTGGTGAGACGGCATAAGTAACCGGCCTCAGTCAGGATTTTCTGTGCCTTTTTCGGATCAGTAACCACCATGCGGATGATTCCGTATTCCGCACTGTCATTTGTGACAGAACCAAGAATATTGATATCGGCATCCGTCAAAATTCCGGTAACGATCTTAAGCGCACCCTTTTTATTTTCCGCGTATACAGATACCTGCTTTAACATGCTCTATTTCCTCACTTTCCATTTTCCAACGATTTGTCTATTTACATACAGATTTTTAGTTTTCTTCTTTTATTTTAAACGAAAAATAAGATTCGTCAACATGTTATTCTTTTAGAGTGCAAAAGTTTTCAGTATTTTATCGGTGCTTTTTATCTATGCTTCCAATGCACGGATCAGATTCACCATCTCGATGGCACCGGTCGCGCACTCATACCCTTTATTTCCTGCCTTACTGCCTGCACGCTCGATTGCCTGCTCAATGTTATCGGTGGTCAGTACACCAAACATCACCGGAATGTCACTGTTTAAAGAGACATTTGCAATCCCCTTGGAGACTTCACTGCATACATAATCATAGTGGCTTGTGCTTCCACGGATCACGGCACCCACACAGATTACCGCATCATACTTTTTACTTTTCGCCATCTTCGACGCGATCAGGGGGATTTCAAAGGCACCTGGCACCCACGCGATATCAATATCTTCCTCTTTGACATCGTGGCGTTTTAAACCATCCAGTGCCCCGCCAACCAGCTTTGACGTAATAAATTCATTAAATCTTGCTGCCACAATTCCTACACGGATTCCTTTTGCTACTACATTTCCTTCCAGTACTCTCATATGTTTGTCCTCTTTCTTCATAATATATTATAAAATGATATTGCAACAGATTTTTTACCCTCTAATACCGCAGCAGATGCCCCATACGCTGCTGCTTGGTCCGCAGGTAAAACAGATCGTATTTCGTCGCGCTCATCTGGATCGGCACACGCTCTTTGATGGTCATGCCAAACTCCGAAAGCTGGTATACTTTATCCGGATTGTTGGTGAGCAGGCGCATGCTCTTTACTCCAAGATCCCGCAGGATCTGTGCACCGATGTAATATTCCCGTTCATCCCCGGCAAAACCAAGTGCCAGATTAGCCTCCAGGGTATCCATGCCCTTTTCCTGCAGTTCATAGGCCTTCAGCTTGTTGATCAGACCGATGCCGCGTCCTTCCTGCCGCATGTAAAGGAGAATACCACGTCCTTCTTTTTCAATCTGGGTCATGGCTGCCGCAAACTGCTGGCCACAGTCACAGCGCAGGGAACCAAACGTATCGCCGGTCAGACATTCCGAATGAATCCGGCAAAGGACATCTTCCCCATCTCCAATCTCACCTTTTACCAGTGCGACATGATGTTCGCCATTTAATCGGTTTACATAGCCGTAAGCCACAAATTCTCCGTATTTGGTCGGCATTTTCGTCACAGTCACCCGGTCAACCAGTTGATCCTGGGATTTCCGGTAATTTTTCAGGTCCTGGATCGTGATGAATTTTAAGTCCCATGTTTTTGCCAGTTCCTGCAATTCGCTGGTGCGCATCATGGTTCCGTCCTCCCGCATGATCTCACAGCAAAGCCCGCATTCCTTTAATCCGGCCAGGCGGCACAGATCCACGGTAGCTTCCGTGTGTCCTTCCCGTTCCAGAACACCATTCTTTTTTGCCAGCAGCGGGAACATGTGTCCCGGTCTGCGAAAGTCCTCCGGCTTTGCATCCTCTGCCACACAGCGCATGGCCGTGACGGAGCGCTCTGCTGCGGAAATTCCGGTCGTCGTATCGACACAATCAATCGAAACCGTAAACGCTGTCTCATGGTTGTCTGTATTATTGGTCACCATCTGAGGAATCTGCAGTTTCTTTACATATTCCTCGGACATCGGCATGCAGATCAGTCCTTTTCCATGGGTTGCCATGAAATTGATATTTTCCGTCGTGGCAAACTCTGCCGCACAGATGAAATCTCCCTCATTTTCCCGGTCCGGATCATCGGTCACCAGAATGATATGTCCTTTGCGAAGTTCTTCTAACGCTTCTTCTACGGTATTGTATTGAAATGCCATAATTTTTCCCTCCTGCCTTGCGTTTTATTAAAATCCATATTGGGTCAGAAATTCTTTTGTAATTTTGCTTTCTGTCTGTTTTTGTCTGGAATCTGGTTGTTCTGGACATTTGCACTCTGTCATTCCCCCACCCAGCAGCCGCTCCACGTATTTCCCGATGATATCATTCTCCAGGTTCACTTTATCTCCTTCTTTCCGCTCTCCCAAAGTTGTCACGGCATTGGTGTGCGGTATCGTGGAAACGGAAAAAGATTTCTCCGTCACCGATGCCACAGTCAGGCTGATCCCATCGATCGTAACGGATCCCTTCTCCACAATATAGCGAAGAATTGCCGGGCTGGCTTCCACAGTATACCAAATTGCATTATCATCCCGCGAAATCTTCCGGATCGTTCCGGTTCCATCCACATGGCCACTTACGATATGACCGCCAAACCGCCCTTCTGCTGCCATTGCCCGCTCCAGGTTCACGTGCATGCCCGGTTTTGCACCTTTTAAGGAAGAACGGTTTAATGTTTCATGCATTACGTCTGCCGTAAACCCGGAAGTGTCCAGATTCGTCACCGTCAGGCAAATCCCATTGACTGCAATGCTGTCGCCCACTTTGGTACCGGCAAGCACCTGTTTTGCCTGAATGGTCAGCGCCGCCGAATGTGCACCCCAGGTAATCCGTTTTAACGTTCCAATTTCTTCAACGATCCCCGTAAACATCCTGCACCTCGCTTTCCACTAGAAAATCCTCGCCCAGCTTTCGGATTTCTCTGACCTTCAGCCGGACCGCTTCCGAAGGATCTGCCACACCAGGCCCCTCCACCGGCGTTTTGGCTTTTGCACCGCCAAACAGCTTCGGTGCAAGATAAGCATGTACTTCTTTGACAATCCCGCTTTTTAACGCGGACCAGTTTAAGGTACCGCCTCCCTCCAGCAAAATACTGTCGATCTGTTTTTCGCCAAGCAGCTTCATCAGGTCCTTGAGATTCACATGCCCCTCTTCCTCTGAAACCGGCAAAATCTGGCAGCCCGCCTGTTCATAGGGAAGATATCGTTTTTTGTCCGTCTCGCAGACAGCCAGAATTGTAGGAATTTCCCTCGCGGTCTTTACGATTCTGGATTCCATCGGAGTTTTTAAGTGTGTATCACAGATGATCCGGACCGGATTTCTTCCTCCCGGCATGCGGCAGTTCAGCAATGGATCATCTGCCAGTACGGTATTGACACCCACCATGATGCCACGATAACGGCTGCGCTCCCGCTGCACCCAGGCCCTTGCCTCCTCACCGGTAACCCATTTGGATACCCCGGTGTATGCCGCAATTTTCCCATCCATGGTCATGGCATATTTCAAAACCACATAGGGAGTTTTTCTGCGGATGTAATGGAAAAATACCGGATTTAGAGCATCGCATTCCTCTTTCAGCACATGGGTTTCTACCAGAATGCCGCGTTCCCGCAAATACTGGATTCCCTTTCCGGCAACCAGTGGATTCGGATCATCCGATCCCACAAAAACCCGCTTGATCCCCGCCTGCACAATTGCCTCTACGCAGGGAGGCTGTTTTCCATAGTGGCAGCATGGCTCTAACGTGACATAGAGGTCTGCCCCCTCCGTCGGCTCCATACAGGCACGGAGCGCATTGCGCTCTGCATGAAGTTCCCCATACCGCGCATGGTATCCTTCCCCGATGATTCTCCCGTCTTTTACCACCACGGCACCTACCATCGGATTCGGACTGGTCCAGCCTTCGCCTTTTTTCGCCAGTTCCACTGCCCGGCGCATATAATCCTGTTTTGTCAAAGACTCCTTCCTCCATTTCCTGTTCGCATAAGTATCAAGCAGAAGGATGGTTAACGTCAGATGCACCACATATACTTCTGAGTTATGCAATACAGAAAAAAGCAGATCCAAAGAATCAATATTCTTCAGAATTTGCTTTTCTTTTTGTACTGTTTTTCCGTTATTTTTGAATTTTCCGTATCCTGTAGACCATTTTCCAAATCATGAAAAAGAACTTTCTTTGTTCCTGCTCACGAAATCACGAAAAATGCGATCTGCATGTTCCATTTGTTTCATAAAACACAATTCCTATGAAATAAAAGAAGCTCTGGAATTTTCATTCCAGAGCGGTTATCACAAATACGGTATTTTCAAAAATATAAGAAATACACGATCATTCTTCTTTCATCCAGACTATACTGTCGGCTTCGGAATTGCACCGAATCATGCCTTGCGGCTCGTGGGCTTTACCACCGGTGGAGAATTTCGCTCCGCCCTGAAGACTTTATGCTTTTTACGAGTGATATTATTGCACATTTCTATAGGGAAGTCAAGCTATTTTATTCATTTTGCACAAGAAAGTGCACATATTCTCACATAGCTTCACATATCTTATCGGATGTTTGGTGTAAAATTGGTGTAATTTTCGAAACTCAAATCAGTTTAATGTAAGTATCTAACTGTTGTTCCTCTAATTTTGCCACAAAATCTGCAAATGGATTGAGATTTTTATTTACTGCATACTCTTCTAACGCATTGTAATAGTCAAGACGTGTGTCCTTTGCAATCGATACAGGAAGATATCCAGCTGACATAAGCTGATAGTTCATAATCAAACGGGATGTTCTGCCATTTCCATCTATAAAAGGATGAATGCGCACAAATTCAGCGTGTGTCCATGCTGCATATTCAACAGGATTCATTGCTTCTTTTTTCCACTCTAAATCAGCGTAGAAATTTTTAATCTGATGATACATATCATTTCCGACTGGCGGTGTATGCCCTGCTCCACTGATACGGACTTCTTGATTTCTATAAATACCACCAACGATGATATTCTCTGTAAGAATTGCATGAATATCTTTTACAATGACCTCATCGAGTAATCGATGCTCTGCAATACAATGCTTTACATATCGGTATGCTTTTTTATGATTGACCACTTCATAAATTTCTCTTAGTTCCTTTCCTCCTACTGAAATTCCATCTTCAAGTACGACTTTCGTTTCCATTAACGTTAATGTATTTCCTTCGATGGCAGTTGAATTGTGTGTAAATGTAAGTTCGAAGTCTTTTTCATAAGATGCTAACGTAACATGGTCAATATTTTTCTTTTCTCGAGCAAAAAGTTTCTGTTTTTCAGCTAACCGTTCAAAATTCATTTTCTGTCTCCGTTTTCAAATTTATACTTTAGAACATAGAAATTTCCAGGTAAATTCATATATACAGTATAGCAATTTTTGCACTATGCTGCAATCCAGATTACCGAAACTATAACAAGTCCAAAAGCACATCATAAAGCTGGAAATTATTGTTTACAACCAGCAGCAGCTTTTCTTTTGCACCATTCAGCTGATGAAACAGCTTCCTCACAGTATGATTTTCGGAGCGCAAATATTTATTCTCATCATAGAAATACTGCTCATCCAACATCACTGCCAGGCAATCCGGTGTTTTTCCTGTTACCATATGTTCTGACAAAAGTTGATATCCCTGTTCTTTTGCATCCTGAATCAAATTTTCTGTTTCCTGGTTATCGTTGGCATAAAACACAGTAACATTTGGAAAGTGTCTGGTAACTTTGCGTTCTGGAAGATGCATCATATTTTGAATAAAAGTTGAAAGTTCCGCATTGGTCCGGATCCGGTTTGTCAGACGAAACATCCAAACCTCAGCAAGATTTTTCAACTCCTGTTTTATGCTTTGATCCGCTTCTTCCGGTGAAACCGGGCTCTCATCGTCACTGGAAAAAATAACCGGACGACTTCCAGCCAGGTTTACAATCCTATGTAATACATCCTGACTCAGTAAATGTGCTTCATCAACCAGAACGGCACTGTACTCATCTAATTTTGTTTCTTCTGTAATCTGGGAATCCGAAATCCAAATAATACGAAGCAGGCGTTCATGAAGTTTTTTCCATTCCTGCCCGGCAGTTCCACAGTGAATCATACAAACCTTTTGTCTTGCAGAAAGTTTCATGGCAATGTCATACAGGAGCAAAGTTTTTCCCGTTCCTGGAAGCCCAGAAAACCAATAATACCCTCTTCGTTCTGCCCGGATTTTTCTCAGGATTTGCCGTTCGATATCTTTCTGCTGCGCTGTCAGAAAGTATTCCTTTCTCAGAAAACGTTCCGGCTGTGTCAGCGGCGAGATCAGGTACCATTCTGCCTGGAACAATGTTTCCAGATTTCCCGTGTAATCTGGACTTTTCTCCTGCAATTCCTCACACAACTGTTTCCAGTCGGTGTCGGCAATGTGGTCATGATTCGTCAGACGCACCAACCGGTTCTGACTGCTGATGTAAGTGTAAGACTTGATTGGTTTTCCAAGTACAGACAAATAATAGCGGTTCTGTATCAGCTGCCTGCGTATGGCATCTTCGGAAACCGCACCGCTTTTCAGTTCAATGTTTACAATCTGGTTTTCTTTCACCTGGAGCAGGTCAAATTCCTTTCCAAGCCGTGGAATCTGAAAGGAGTAGAAAAAGCGTAGACGGTATACATGCTCCATATGAGCTTCCAGCTGATCCACCAGGGCTTTCATGCTATTCAGTTCCCATGTACGAAACTTCAGTGGCTTTTCTCGTTCAGATAAATGATACTCCAGTTTGGTAAGATTGGTCAGGTTCTGTTCTCTTGTCAGTGCATAAATTGGTATTGACTTCATTGACACACTCCAATTTTCTACATTTTACAGCATGATTTAGATCATATAATTTGCATTTTCTTTCACAAACGCGCGATATTCATCCCGGATCAATGCATAGGAAATCAGATTCCTGATCAGATTTATAATTTCTGGATCGTCCAGATTCCAGAGACGGTTATTCGTAAGCTTCCCAAGAAAGAACTGCTTTCCAGATACCAGTTCCGGTGCCCGGTCTTCCACAAAAATTCGAAGTTCACTCACTTTTCCTGATCCCACTTTTCCAACGGCAATGCGTCCATGATGATAAAAAAAACAGTTTTTACCGACTACGCGAACATTATCATCCAAAACAAGCTGCAGCGCATGATGCGCTGTTTTTTCGTTATCGATGACAACATTTAATACGGTTTTCGAAACATCCGGATGTGCCCATGTTATATAAATGCTTAAGCCCAATGATACAATTTCTGTATTTCCATCATATTCTACCAGGAAAGAACGATATGGACCAGAGAATTTCCCACCAGCTGCATTTCCATATTCCAACAGACGTACTCCAAGATCCTCTTTCAGCATAAACAAACCATAATCACCAGCCGGAAAACAGGATTCTGGATATAACAGACATTCCCATAAATTTGTTGCCATCTGTAAAACCGGCTCCGGCGTACTGTCTCCCATATCTGATCCAATATAGTCCCGCCACCCATCATCTTCCATGATTTCATTCCAGGAAAGCCGTCTGGGTATTTCCGCAGGTTTTCTATAGATAAAATCTCCCTGCAAAAGTTTCTGATAATCCGGCAAATCATTGATTTCCATATACTGATCGGATTCCATATCATAATGGTAACAAAACGTTTCTGTTCCATTGGTCATAACCATATAATAACATCCAAGCTTTTCTGAGTAATCTATCATCTGGTCAGATGCTTTCATGCCAAGAAGCACGCCCGTAGCCTTGCACTCAATCACCACAAGCGGATGAATCAGGTTATCTTTCTTTGAAATCGCATCCACAATGATATCTGCTCTGCGTTTCGTTTCTACACCGTAATGCAGCAGCGACTCTTCCACCCGGATCATATCGTGTGGGACCTCGCATTTTTGTAATAACCATGCAATCACCTGTTGGCGCACAGTTTCTTCTGGCGTGATGTAGATTAATTTCTGCCGTACCGGATCCAGATAACACTTCCGGTGATTCCGGCAAAAAATGGGTGGTAATTTTTCCTTTGTAAAGTCGATCAATTTTTATACCTCAAGTCCATTTCGTTTTCCTAACTCTCTCTGCTATATTCTTCCAGTCCTAATCCATTTGTTCTTTTCCTCTGGCTTTACTGCCACAATAACCAGGATGCGTAACCGGAAAAATTTGCGTACTGCCATATTGATATGGTGTGCCATCTCCAATCAGATCCGCAAGAGTTCTGCTTCGAAATTTTTTATCAATCAATGCCTGGCACAAATCTTCGCCTGGAAGCAAATCACACCAGGATAGTTTGACTTTATGCTTTTGAAGTGTTTTATCCAGATATCTCTTTTTGGCTCGTTGCACCAAATTGGTATATTTCTCTGTTTTTTCAATTTCATCGTTTCACCCAGTTTTTTTGCTTCATTTTTTCGATGCAGTCATCTGATAGCTATAATCAATCAAATTTTTAATCGTCTCATCATTTTCTGAACTAAAAAGTAAAATTGATATCCACTTTTCTTTATTCATGTGATACGCTGGATAAAACCCTTGCTGCTGACGAAGGTACCCAGAAAAACACTGGATCATATTTTACATTCATAATATCAACTTTTTGACCAACAGGAAGTCCCATTTTGCTACCATCAATTGTCATAACTAATCCATACCATTTACTATTATCTGGATGGCGCAAGACTGCGTTATAATCATGCCATGGGTAATCTGGTTCTGTATGATACTGTTTTTTACAGTAGTCAAATATTTCTTCTCTTGTCATTCCCTATCACCTTAACTATATTAGTCTATTTGCTTTTCTATTCTTGCATAAACCGCCATCAGTTCATCCATATTCTTCGAATTACAGCATTTATTAGCACGATCCGCGTAGATTTTTGCAGTCTCCCAATCATCAATATCACAAAACGCTGCCGCTAATGAAACATACACTGGAGAAGAAGCAATACCTTTTCCATACTTCTTGAAATATGCAAGTGCAGTGCCAATTGCTTTCTGCGGTCTATTCTGTTTCCGGTAGCAGGAAGTTAGCCGTGGCAACAAAAATTTCATCTGCTCTTTTGACGCATCCAATGTAAGAGTTTCATAGTACTTTAATGCCATACCAATGTTTTCCGATTGCTTTGCATTATCAGCAATTTTTAGCTTATTCGCAAACGACAATTCATCAAAATTATCATTGCATAATAATTTATTCAGTTCTGACAATATCCCACTTGGGACAGTGGTATAAGAACTGGTTAACCACTTTCCGTTATTATAATAATAAATTTCATCATTATATGTATACTTTTCCATAATTTCCATCCCATCCGCATAATCTTCATTGCTACACAATGAATGATACTTGTGCTATTTCTTTCATATCCTTATCATACCATACAAATATATATCTAACAATCTGAACCAACGGAAGAAAAGCTCTTGAAAAGCTCTGAGGACAATACATATAAAAAAACGTGAATAGGAACACTTTTTCTTTTCTCCTCCGCTATTCAGTGCTATAATGAAACGGCAAAGCAGTCACGTGACTTCGTCACGGAATCGACTGCACAAACGGAGGTTAACCCACATGAATTTACAACAATCAATCCTAGAAAACCTTGATATAAATTACTCTTATCAGCTGGCGAAGCGCATGGAACAGTTCCGCTCCAACCCGGTGCTTGGTTACCGGCCGGCCGGTTCCAAGGCAGAATTCGAGACCGGCGAGATGCTGAAACAGGAAATGGTAGCCATCGGCCTTTCCAACGTCACAAAAGATGCCGTAAAGGTAGACGGCTGGGAATTTAAAAAGGCGCTGCTTTCTTACACCGATGAAAACGGAACACGTCATGAGATTCAGCTCGGTGCTTACCAGACCACCTTTGTGACCGATGGCCCGAAGGACTTTTCCCTGATGTATCTTGGAAAAGGAACTGCTGCCGACTACGAAGGCAAAGACGTTACCGGGAAGCTGGTTCTGGTCGACATCAACCAGCGAGACGAATGGTGGATCAATTATCCGGTCTATCAGGCTCATTTAAAAGGTGCTGCTGCGCTGATCGCTGTACAGATCGGCGGCTACGGCGAGATTGACGATGAGGCGCTGAATGCGCAGGATATCGCCGGACCGGAAAATGCGCCTGCGTTTTCTATCTCCAGAAAAGATGCAGACCCGTTAAAGAGTCTGCTCCTTGCAAAAGAAGCTGCTTCTAACACACACATAGATGCGGATGCCCCTGCAGGCGATACCGCGCTTACTTCCGAGATTACCGTAACCCTGGATGCAGACAGCCGCGTAACCCGTGACTGCACCACTTACAATATCGTGGGATCGATTCCGGGAAAGCATGCAGACCGCATGATCCTGTTATCTGCCCACTATGACTCTTACTTCAGTGGTTTCCAGGACGATAACACCGCGGTTGCGCTGATGTTTGGAATCGCGAAAGCACTTTTAAAAAGCGGCATGAAGCCAAACAACACCATTGTGATCTGTGCGATGGCTGCGGAGGAATGGGGGGTTGTAGACTCCAACTTCGACTGGTCGACCGGCGCTTACGAGCAGGTGTTTACCGCGCATCCGGAGTGGGTTGGAAAGGTCATCGCTGATTTAAACTTCGAGCTTCCGGCGCTTGCACACGGCACCCGTGCCCGCATCCGCAGCTGCTACGAATATACCCGCTTTTTGGAGGAGTATCTTTCCGAGCTTCCAGACCTGACCCAGGCATACCCGGAGGAGACCCGCATTACTTCCCCGATTGAGACCTGGTCGGATGATTTTTCCATGGCGATTGCCGGAATCCCGTCCATGGTCAATGATTTTACCGGCGGCAGCTTTATGGAAACCCATTATCATTCCCAGTTCGACAATGACGCATTTTATGACGAGCAGGTCTACCGGCTTCACCACGAGCTGTTTGCCCTTCTTGTGGCTGCCCTGGACGAGACCTGCGTGATCCCGTTATGCTCTGCCCCAGTTATGAAACGTGCACTGGACGGATATGCTGCATCCAAAGAGGTGCTCCGCCCATTTGTTGCCATGGATCTCATCAGCCCTATGACACTGGCTTCTCTCGTGGAAAAGATTGCAAACCTGGAAGATATGTTACAGCACGCACAGGAGGTTGCAGAAAGCCGCTATGAATCCCGCATGCATACCAACAGCCGTTACCAGGCGCTTCTGGCAGAAGGAAAAGCAGAGGAAGCGGAGGCTTTATTTATGGAATCAAGGGAAGCCGAGCAGGAAGCACTGAGACGCTTCAAGTGTGCGCAGGATGAGCTGGTCCGCATTGACTGGTATGGAAATGTGCATTATCCGCACGAAATCCTGCTTCAGAATATCCGCCTCATCGGAGGAGCGATCGCAAACTTAAAAGAGCAGAAGCTCTCTTCTGCCCTTCGCAAACTCTACCAGGTCGACAACAATGCTTACGCATTCATGTTTGACCAGGAAGTCTATGACCATTTTACGGATTACGTATTAAACCAGCCGCAGGACCGCCTGAAATGGGGATACAAACGCCTGATGCCGCATGAGAACCTGTATGCTCTGGTGAAGACACTGCTGGCACAAAAAGAGACTGCCCAGGAGGAGCTTCAGCTTTCTGCACAGATCAGTCATCTGGAACGGATCTTCCAGGACCAGTGCCGTCTGCTGATCCAGACGACAGACCGGATCCAGTGCCTGGTGCATGACCAGTTTTTAATCTGACGATACCAGAAGCAAAACAGACGAAATCTGATATACTACAAATTACCAAACAAAAGAAAGGACAGACGGTCTCCCGTCTGAACACATTATGGAAAGCGATAAACTATACCGCGTACAGCGTGAAGACCTGCCGAAACTGGAAAAGCTTTTATATACCTGCTTCAAGCATGACCCGCTCTATGAGACCCTGATCCCGGACCCGGAAATCCGGGAACGCCTCATGCCGGAGCTTTTCCACTGCGATATGGACGAATTTTATGAAACCTGTGAGATTTTTTCTGACAGTGCCGATTTAAACGGAATCCTGGTGGTTTCCGACGAAGCGGAGCCTTACAACATCTTTCAGTTTTACTTTGCAGAAGCGCGCGCAACCCTTCAGACCGATACCTACCTGATCAAAGAGGATCCATCGTTAAAAACCTTCCATAACTTTTTAAAGGGTGGCGATTACTTAAACTCCAGCTGGACGGACCAGCTTCATCAGAAGCAGCGGCTTCACATCATCTATCTGGCTGTCGATCCAAATATGCAGCACCACGCATTGCCGCGCACCTCATGCAGGAAGCCATCGATTATGCCGATGAGCACCGCATGATGATCTCGCTGGAAACACACAACGAGCATAACGTGGAATTCTACAAAAATCTCGGTTTTAAGGTTTATGGGATCATGAAGCAGAATTTCCCATTAAAGCAGTATTGCATGATCCGTGAGATCCAATAAAAGAAAAAGGCATAGACAAACCCCCAGGGAGCATATCATATCACACTGCCCCTGGGGGTTTCGTTTTATCATTTCAAAGCCAGCAGTTCTGCACTCATCACACTGGCTGCCTGGTCATTCAGGTATCCACATGCTTCCATGCGGCTGATTACCTTCTGCTGGCGTTTTTCAGCCAGTGCCAGGTTTTTGCTTGGCGCATATCTGGACGGTGCATTTGGCACGCCTGCTAAAAGTGTCGCTTCGTAATCATTCATCTGGGAAGCTGGTTTCCCGAAATATCCTTCACTGGCTTCCCCGATGCTGTAATAGCCATCTCCAAAATAGATGCTGTTTACATAGAGTTCTAAAATCTCATCTTTTGTATACTTCTGTTCCAGTTCAAATCCCAGAAACACTTCTGCTGCTTTGCGGTTCATGGTTTTTTCCTGGGAAAAGTAAAGATTCTTTGCAAGCTGCTGGGTAATGGTACTTCCACCTTCCACGTAACGTCCTGCCTTTAAGTCGTTGACCAAAGCCCGTCCAATAGCGATCGGATCAAGTGCCCCATGCTCATAAAAGCGGTGATCTTCTACCGATATCACAGCCTGGACGTAAGTCTCCGGCAATTCCTCTATGGAAGTAAAATTCTCCTGGCTGCGGATTTTTGCGACCTTTTCCTCCAGACTTACTTCTTCTACTGCATTTTTGTATAAGCCATAGCCCTCTCCGGCTAAGCTAAATCCACATCCTGCAACGATCGTGCAGGCAAATGCAAACATCCATTTCGCAATTTTCATTCTGCTCATCATAAAAAAGCCCCCTCATCTGTGCTGTCTGAATTCTGTCTTGTTTTCTTATGACATCATTCTAGCACAATGAGGGGGTTTAAGACTTTACCGTTCCCTTAGCGATTCTGACACTATTCCTACAATTCTGACGGGAATTGGAAAATTCTGACAAAAATCTTACATCCCGTCAAGAGAATCTTATACTTGTAAACACCAAATGATCACAAACCTGTGGCCACGGATACAACCACCTTCATAACACCTGCCAATACCATGACCCAGATAGGATTCATCTTCCCCTTCTGCAAAAGGATAAGACAGACCACAAAGATTCCGGCCATAACCCAGTTGGTATTTGCAAGTGCGATCTTGGCATTGCTGCCCCAGAACGCATTGACCAGGATCGCGATTCCGGCAGAGCCGATCAGCGCTACCACGGCTGGTCTGAGCGATGCAAGAATTCCCTGCAGCATTGCCATGTTCCGGTATTTTAAATACAGCTTCGCGATCAGCGTCACAATGATGCAGGATGGAAGGATGCAGCCCAGCGTTGCCGCGAGCGCACCCGGCACTCCTGCGACCTTCATTCCTACAAACGTGGCCGAATTGACTGCGATCGGTCCCGGCGTCATCTGTGAGATCGTGATCAGATCAGTAAATTCTGCCATGGAAAGCCATTTGTGCCCAGTCACTACCTGTCCCTGGATCAGAGGCATGGCTGCATAACCGCCTCCAAAGCTGAACATGCCGATCTGAAGAAAGCTGATAAATAACTGAAGATAGATCATCCTGCATTCTCCTTTCGCGAAAGCAACGTCCGTGCCACACCAAGAAGTCCGCATGCGATCACGACAAAAATGACATTGACCTGGAAGATGCAGGATGCAGCAAAGGCACAAACCATGATCAGGATGGAAGCCTTCTGCTTTCCGTGGACAATCCCGGCGCCCATTTCATAAGTAACCGAAGCGATCACTGCACCTACCCCCGACTGCATGCCCTGCAGCATCTGGCTCACAATAAAATTATCGCGGAACGCATTGTAGCAGACCGAGATCAGGGAAATGATCAAAAATGGCGGAATGACCGTGCCAAGGATCGCTGTCGCAGTTCCCACAAGACCAGCTAACTTATAGCCCACCACAATGGCACCATTTACCGCAATGGCGCCCGGGGAAGACTGGGCGATCGCCACCAGGTCCAGCATCTCTTCTTCCTCGATCCAGTGGTATTCATCTACAAACTTTTTCTTTAGCAGCGTTACAATGACATAACCACCGCCAAAGGTAAAGGCACTTAAGTAAAACGTTGAAACAAACAACTTCCAGAGCATCTGTTTTTTCTTTTCCATAATGACGCCCTCCATCAACCGGCAAACTGGCTGTTATAGAGGTTTGCATAGAAGCCATTCTGTGCAAGCAGAGATTCGTGCGTGCCCTGCTCAATGATATGACCGTCCTTCATCACCAGGATCACATCGGCCTCACGGATCGTGGAAAGACGGTGCGCTACAATAAAGCTGGTACGTCCTTTCATCATGGTAGCAAAGGCCTTCTGGATCCGGATCTCGGTACGGGTATCGATGGAGGAGGTCGCCTCATCCAGAATCAGCATCGGCGGCAGGCACAGCATAACACGGGCAATGCACAGAAGCTGTTTCTGACCCTGGGATAAGTTTCCACCGTCTTCAGAAATAACCGTATCGTAGCCCTGTGGCATACGCTTGATAAAGCTGTGGGCATGTGCCTCTTTTGCTGCCTGGATGATCTCTTCCTCAGTCGCATCCGGTTTTCCGTAAGCAATGTTCTCCCGGATGGTTCCTGCCTTTAACCAGGTTTCCTGCAGCACCATACCATAATTGGTGCGCAGGCTCTTTCTGGTGACATGACGGATATCCTCGCCAGACACTTTGATAGAACCACTGACCACATCATAGAAGCGCATCAGCAGGTTAATCATGGTTGTCTTTCCGCAGCCGGTCGGTCCTACGATCGCGATGCGCTGTCCCGGCTTTACATCGAGGTTTAAGTCCTCGATCAGGGAAGTTTCCGGATTGTAGGAAAAATTAACATGCTCCAGCTTCACGCTTCCATCGACATTCCGGAGCGTCACTGCATCTGCATCCTCCGGGGTAAACGGCGGCTCATCAATCAGTTCAAACACACGGGCCGCGCAGGCAAGTGCGTTCTGCAGCTCTGTTACCACACCGGAAATCTCGTTGAACGGCTTGGTGTACTGGTTTGCGTAGCTTAAGAACGCAGAGAGCTGTCCGACAGACAAAAGACCGCGGATCGCTGCAAATGCGCCTGCCACACCAACACTGGCATAAACCATGCTGTTGACAAAACGGGTTGCCGGGTTTGTGATGGAGGAGAAGAAAATCGCCCGGAGGCTGTAACCCTGAAGGCGGCTATTGATCTCCTCAAACCGTTTCTGTGCCTCCTCCTGATATCCAAATGCCTGCACAACCTTTTCGTTTCCAACCATCTCGTCTACCAGGGAGGTCAGTTCTCCTCTGGTTTTTGACTGCAGCTGGAACATAGAGTAGGTTTTCTTCGCAATAAAGCTTGCCACACACAAAGAAAGCGGTGTCACGCAGACAACAACTACCGTGATAAACGGATTTACCAGAAGCATAAAGCCAAGCGTTCCGAGAATCGTCAGAACACCGGTAAAAAGCTGGGTAAAGCCCATCAGAAGCCCCTCTGAAAACTGGTCGATATCTGCGATGATCCGGCTGATGACATCGCCATACTGGTGCGAATCGATGTACTTGAGCGGCAGGACCTCCAGATGATTAAATGCTTTCGTACGGATATCTTTTACGACCCGGTAGGTGATCTGATTATTGATATGGTTCATCAGCCACTGGGCCAGAGCCGTAACGGCGATCACAACTGCGATTTTTCCAAGGATTGTAAACAATCCTGCGAAATCTACATTGCCGGGGCCCAGGATCAGGTCTACGCCCTCTCCCACCAGGATCGGAGCATACAGCGTGGTTGCTACCGTCACGGCTGCCAATACCAGAGACAGGACTACCAGCCACTTATAGCTGCCAATGTAATCCAGGATCCGTTTTAAGGTTGATTTGTGTTTTCCGATTTCAAGCTTTGCCACCTTACTGCACCTCCTCTTTGGAAAGCTGGGACAGACAGATCTCACGGTATACCTCACAGCTTTCAAACAGTTCTTCGTGCGTACCGATTCCCACTGCTGCTCCATCGTCCAGAACAACGATCTGGTCCGCATGGCGGATCGTAGTCGCACGCTGGGAGACGATAAATACTGTCATGTCCTTTGTGTCCTTCTGGATCGCCATACGAAGCTTTGCGTCGGTTGCAAAATCCAGGGCTGAAGCGCTGTCATCCATAATTAAAATTTCCGGATCACGCACCAAAGCGCGGGCAATGGTCAGACGCTGCTTCTGACCACCGGATAAGTTCTTTCCGGCCTGGTCAATATAAAGATCCAGTCCTTTTTCCTTGCTGTCTACAAACTCGCGGGCCTGGGCGATATCCAGTGCATGGTAGATTTCCTCGTCCGTAGCATCTTTCTTGCCCCATTTCATATTTTCACGCAGCGTCCCCTTAAACAGGATCGCTTTCTGAGGAACGACGCCGATCTTTTCACGTAAGGTCTCCAGCTGGTAATCCTTGACGTTCACGCCATCTACCAGGACTGCGCCTTCCCGTACGTCGTAAAAACGCGGAATCAGGTTAACCAGAGAAGATTTTCCGGAACCGGTACCACCGATGATACCGATCGTCTGGCCTTTTTTCACAGTCAAGCTGATATCAGTCAGGGAATCCGCCTTTGCGCCTTTGTAAGCAAAGTTCACATGGTCAAAGCAAACCTTTGCCGGTGCCTGCGCCAAATCTTCAGACAGCTCTGGCTTTTTCTCCATACCTTCTGCCGGACTTACAATGCTGCTCTTCTCATCCAGAACCGTGCTGATACGGTTTGCGCAGGCCAGGGCCTTGGAGATAGAAACGATCAGGTTTGCCATCTTGATCAGCTCAACCAGAATCTGGGACATGTAGTTTACAAGCGCTACAGTCTCACCCTGGGTGATGATGCCTGCATCTACCTGCTTACCGGAGATCCAGACTACTGCAATGATTGCAAGGTTAACGACCACATAAGTCAGCGGATTCATCAGCGCGGAAATCTTTCCGACAAAAACCTGGAATTTTACCAGCAGGCTGTTGGACTCGTCAAAGCTTTTGATCTCATCCTCCTGGCGGTTGAATGCACGGATGACTCTCGCACCTGTTAAGTTTTCACGGGTTGCCTGGGTTACATGATCCAGCTGCTTTTGTACTTTTTTATAAAGCGGCATACTGATTGCCATAATGCCGAATACAATAATAGAAAGAACCGGAATTGCCACAACAAAAACCATAGCTGCCTTCGCATTTACCGTAAAGGCCATGATCATGGCACCAAACACGATGAATGGGGAACGCAAAAGGAGACGAAGCGTTAAGTTTACGCCTGACTGGACCTGGTTGATGTCGCTGGTCATACGGGTGATCAGCGCAGAGGTTCCGATCGTATCCTGCTCACTGTAGGATAAGCTTCCAATGTGGGCAAACAGATCGTTTCTCAGGCCTGTTGCAAATCCGACAGCTGCCTTCGCTGCAAAAAACTGAGCGGTAATGGAACAGGTCAGGCCAATGACGGCTAAAAGAAGCAGCAGACCTCCCATTTTCAGGATATACCCCGTATCCTGGTTTTTAATTCCCACATCAACAATCTGTGCCACAACTAGCGGCACAAACAGTTCAAAACTGGCTTCTAACATTTTAAAGAGCGGGGCCAGCACCGACTCTTTTTTGTAGTTGTCTAGGTAACGCAACAACCTCTTCATGGGACCCCTCCTGTTATCTTAGGTTTTCGTTTTGCATCCCGCAAAACAGGATTCCGTTATTATACCACCTTTTTTTAGTCCAGACAAGAAGCGATTGCTGTTTACCCGCTGCGCAAACAGCAACAAAAAAATCCTGCCCACGCACAATAACAAGAAGCTCTCCTTGCCATATTTTTGTATGCATGATACTATGATGATACCAAAAGCAAAATCCCAAAAGTCTGTTATTCCAGACAAAACGAAAGGATAACTCCTGCTATGATTTCTTTGATTTTTCGCTGTAAGCATATATGGGACCGGTGCGTAAAGGATGAGATTACCGTGTACGCGTCACAGGCATCCTTTTTTATTGTAACCGCCTTTTTCCCTTTTATCATGCTGCTTTTAACCCTGATCCAGTGTCTGCCGAATGTCGGCAAATCCGATCTGCTTTCCGTCATGGTCCGGATCATGCCGCAGATGCTGCATTCCCTGATTGTGAGCATTGTCGATGATCTGTATATCAAATCTCCCGGTACAATCTTGTCTGTAACTGCCCTGACTGCCCTCTGGTCTGCTTCTAAGGGAATGCTTGGCATTGAGCGCGGGCTAAACCGGATCTACGGGGATTTCAAGCGCCGCAACTATGTGCTCCAGCGGCTGTTTTGTTCCATTTACACGCTCATTTTTATGCTGGTGTGCGTGATGTCCCTGGTCCTTCTGATTTTCGGAAAAAATATTGAACGGCTCCTGTTTCGTTATCTTCCGATCCTGGCGCCGGCAGCCCGCCTGGTGATCAGCCTGCGTATCCTGTTTGCTTTGGCTGTATTCCTTTTTACCTTCGTCGGGCTTTACACCATTGTTCCGGCGAAAAAGCAAAAACCGCGGCAGCAGCTCCCGGGAGCTGTTTTCACCGCGGTCGGATGGTTAATTTTTTCCTATGCTTTTTCCATTTATTTTACGCACTTCAGCAATTTTTCCTATATGTATGGTAGCCTGACAGCCGTTGTCCTTCTGATGCTGTGGCTTTATATCTGTATCTGTATCCTGTTCGTCGGAGCAGAATTAAACGGATTTCTGGAAAAATCACACTATCATATCTAACCTTTGGAAGTCTCCCCCGGTTCCAATGCCGGTGGATATGTCACGGACAATTCCGTGACATCTTATAAAATCTCCACATCGGGATCACCCCGGTGATGTCTGCGATCAGCCAGCCGATCGGAATGGACGCCCAGATTCCCTCCACTCCGATTGCCGGGATCGGTCAGATCCTGTTTCATAGTAAAAAAATCCCCCATCTCTATTTTTATACACTTTTCTCTGTCCATTTTCCTCTTTACAACCCATCAGCTACGTGATAAAATAACGGTGGTTTTATAAGGAGGGCTAATATTGGATATCAATTATGAACTTTATAAAGTGTTTTATCATGTAGCAAATACCTTAAGCTTCTCAGAAGCCTCCAAGCAGCTGTTTATTTCCCAGTCTGCAGTCAGCCAGTCCATTAAGGTGCTGGAAAAAAAGCTGAACCAGCCGCTTTTCATCCGCAGCACCAAACGGGTACAGCTGACACCAGAGGGCGAAATCCTCTTAAAGCATATCGAACCAGCCATGAACCTGATCCGCCAGGGCGAAAACCAGCTTCTGGAGGCCAACACCTTAAATGGCGGCCAGCTGCGTATCGGCGCCAGTGACACCATCTGCCGCTATTATCTGGTTCCATACTTAAAGGAATTTCACCGCCGCTATCCAAACGTGCATATTAAAGTTACCAACCAGACGTCCATCGCCTGCGCAAAGCTTCTGGAATCCGGACAGGTTGACTTCGCCATTACCAACTACCCGAACTCTGGTCTTTCCAACACACAAAACGTACGGATCATCCGGGAATTTAAAGATGTCTTCGTTGCAAATGACGAATATAAGGAATTAAAAGGGAAAACCGTCAGTCTGAAGGACTTAAAGCAATTCCCGATCCTCATGCTGGACCGCAAGAGCACAACCAGTGAATTCCTTCACAGCATGTTCCAGCGCCACCAGCTGGATCTGGTACCGGAGATCGAGCTTTCCAGCAACGATCTGCTGATCGATCTGGCACGTATCGGTCTCGGCGTTGCCTTTGTCCCGGATTACTGTATTCCGGAAAATGAACACAATCTTTTCCGCGTCCAGACCGAGGAAGATCTTCCTGCCCGCCAGCTTGTTGTTGCAAGCAATGAAAGCCTTCCGATTTCCCAGGCCGCAAAACAGTTTATGGAGATGCTGTAGCATCTCCTTTTTTGACCTTCTCCCAGAAATTCCGCAGCCATCCATCTACCGTTTCCCGGGTCACAAGACCATATTCTGTCCATTCCCGCGGAAACAGCTCCTGAATCTCTCTGCGCAAAAACCGGTCATCCAGAAGCAGGATCACGCCCCGGTCCTCTGCTGTCCGGATCACGCGGCCTGCGGCCTGCAGTACCTTGTTCATCCCAGGATACTGGTAGGCGTAATCGTATCCGTTCTTCCCATGGTCATCAAAATACTGCATCAGGATTTCCTGTTCACTGCACACCATAGGAAGGCCGGTCCCTACGATGATCGTTCCTTCCAGGCGTTCTGCCTTTAAGTCAATCCCTTCTGAAAAGATACCGCCCAGTACACAAAGCCCTACAAACGATTCTTGCTTTTTCCCCTCGAACTGTTCCAGAAACCCTTCCCGTTCTTCTTCCGTCATGTGGTTCGTCTGCATCTGCCACCGGAATGTTCCATCGTAGTGTTCGTCTAAGATCCGCTTTACCGCTTCCATATAATTATAGGAAGGAAAGAACACCATATAATTTCCGGTATGGCTGTGCGCCAGTTTCGTGATATAATCCGCCACCTTGCCAAATTCCGCACGGTTTCTTCTCGTATAGCGGCTGCTGACATCTTTCGCGATTAGGATCTGGCGTTTTCTGCTGTCAAAAGGAGAATTGGCATAGATTGCAAAATCCTCTGTATTTCCGCTGAGCAGCCTTTTGTAATACATCACAGGGATCATGGTTGCAGAAAAGAAAATGCCGGCAACTCCCTGCTTAAGACACGCATTCAGGCAGCGTGACGGATCGATGCAAAACAGATACAGGCAAAATTTTCCATCTGTCCCCAGCTCCGTATAGATCCGGTAATGGTCATCCAGACCGTCATACATATTCAGGAAATGGCGCAGGCCAAAATAAAACTGCAGAACAATCTCACGTTCCGAAAACTCTCGGTGTTCATCCAGAAACGGCTCAAATTCCCCCATTACAGTCAGAAGATTCGATACCAATAGATTCGCCTCTGGTAAAATCCGATACCCGGCCGACTCCCGTTTCCACTCCAGAAGATTACGGTTACAGCGTTCCAGTGCACGCTCCAGACGTGGAGCTTTCCCCTTTATGATCCGCTTCACCTGTAAAATATCTTCCTTTACCAGACAAGCACTATACATCCCCCTGGCGCGGTTTACCAGGTTATGGGCCTCATCGACCAGAAACAGATAATCTCCCTGGTTTCCATCTGCAAAATACCGCTTTAGCTTCGCATTCGGGTCAAATACATAGTTATAATCACAGATGATCCCGTCCGCCCAGCTGCTGATATCCAGACAGAATTCAAATGGGCAGACCCGGTAGTTTTTTGCGTATTCCAGAATGATATCCCGTGTGATCCCCTGTTGCTCATGAATGATATCATAAACCGCATCATTCACCCGGTCAAAATGTCCTTTTGCATAAGGACATGCATCCGGATTGCACTCTGCCTTTTCCAATGGACAGAGTTTTTCTTTCGCCGTAATCGTGACCGTTGTAAAACACATGCCCTGTCCCCGGAGCAGGGAAAAACAATTTTCTGCCACGCTGCGGGTGATCGTCTTGGCTGTCAGGTAAAACAGCTTTTCCCCGTTCCCACTTCCCATGGATTTTAATGCCGGATATACCACGGACAGCGTTTTTCCGATTCCAGTCGGTGCCTGAATGAACAGGTTGCGTTTTCTTGCCAGTGCACGGTACACCGACACTGCCAGCTCTTTCTGTCCAGGCCGGTATTCATACGGAAATTCCAGATCCCGCAGGGATTCGTTCCGGCGCACGGTATGACGGTATAAATATTCTGCCCATTTCACGTATTCATGGATCAATCCTTCAAACCACTCTGTAAGTTCTTCCCTGCTCTTGTCCTGCCGGAAGCGGCGGATCTCCTCTGTTTCCAGATTGCAGTAGGTGATCTGGACTGTGACCGAATTCAGGCTCTCATGGTCGCAGCAATACATGTGCGCATAGCAAAAAGCCTGGGCCAGATGGACCTGGGCCGCTTCCTCCAGCAAATGAAGATCCATGTAAACACATTTGATCTCGTCGATGGTCACACCAGAAGCCTCTTCGATCACGCCATCGGCGCGGCCCTCCACCAAAATCCGGTAGTCCTCCTGCTCCATGATATGTTTCATTGCAACCTCTGCGTGGTAGCTGGCACCCTGCCGCTTCTGGATCTTCCGGTGCATGCGGCTTCCGGCCTGCATGGCATCCTTTTCTGCTGAGGAAGTACGGCGGTTGTCGATATCACCACTGCGCATGACAAATTCTACAAGATTGCGCACGGATATGCGTATCGTTTTCCAGTCAGTGCTCATACCAGACCCTCCTATTGCTTTCTTGAAACCTTTCTATGCAACGAAAAAAGCGATAAAGCCCTAAGACTTTATCGCTCTTATTTAGCAGGGGATGAGGGCTCGAACCCCCATCGACGGTTTTGGAGACCGGTGCTCTACCATTGAACTAATCCCCTATGTTGTTTCCGTTGAGTTCTTTGTTTTTTCGTTTCCCTCAACGCTCATTTATAATAACACGGATCTATTCATCTGTCAACAAATTTTTAAAGTTTTTTGAAAAAAATATATTTTTGGTACGAAACCCTGATTTTATGCGAAAAACAGGACGCCAGAAACTTACATTCCTGGCGCTCTGCTCTCCGGCATATGATGATAAATCATAACGATTCAGCAGGCCTTGCGCATCCACTATGCTGGCCGTAAGAAGCCATGGACTGGCAGGCAAAAATTCATCAGATCAGCCGGATCGCCTCCCGTACGTTGCTGACTCCGTACAGAGCGATCTTGTCGGTCTTTTTCATTTTATCCAGAGATACCTGTGGAAGAATGCAGGCTTCAAAGCCCAGCTTGATGGCTTCGTGCACACGCTGCTCTGCCTGGGATACCGCACGCACCTCGCCCGCCAGTCCTACCTCACCGAATATGATGCATTTGGGATTCACTGGCTTGTCTTTCATGCTGGAAACCAAAGCCAGGATAATAGCCAGGTCCAGAGCCGGCTCGTTCATCCGCATTCCGCCTGCAATATTCACATATGCATCGTAACGTGACATTTCATAGCGGCAGCGTTTTTCCAGAACTGCCATCAGCAGGTTGACACGGTTAAAGTCCGTTCCTGCAGCTGTCCGCCTCGGCATTCCGAAGTTTGTCTGGGTCACAAGCGCCTGGACCTCTAAAAGGATCGGCCGGGTTCCTTCGATCGAACAGGCAACCACAGCACCTGATGCCTCCTCGGGTCTTCCGCTGAGCAGATACTCCGAAGGTTCTCAACCTCTTCCAGACCATTCTCCTGCATTTCAAAAACCCCGATCTCGTTGGTAGAACCAAAACGGTTTTTCACACCGCGCAAAATACGGTACGATGCATTGCGTTCTCCCTCAAAATACAATACCGTATCCACCATATGCTCCAGCACACGGGGACCGGCTACTACACCTTCTTTTGTCACATGGCCCACGATAAACACGGAAATCCCCATACCCTTTGCAATCTGCATCAGGACATTCGTGGATTCACGCACCTGGCTGACACTGCCCGGCGCCGATGCCACATCCTCCCGAAACATAGTCTGGATGGAGTCGATGATAACGGTTTCCGGCTTTGTCTCCCGGATTGCCTCCTCAATGGTATCCAGATTGGTTTCGCAAAGGAATAGCAGCTCCCCGCTTATGGTGCCGATGCGGCTTGCACGCATTTTGATCTGTTTTAAGGATTCCTCTCCGGAAATATAGAGTACCCTGTGACCGTCCCGCGCCAGATTCCGGCACATTTGAAGAAGCAGGTCGATTTTCCGATGCCGGGATCGCCTCCAACTAAAACCAGGGAGCCGGCTACAATGCCGTTCCCCAGTACACGGTCCAGTTCCGGATACCCGGTAGATATCCGGTCCTGTTCTTCTATGGACACTTCCTCCAGCTTCACCGGCTTTGCTATGCTGTGGTGGGCAGCACTCCCCGCACGGCCTGCCGGTGTCTTTTTTGCCACCGGCTCCTCCACAAGGGTATTCCACTCCTTGCAGGCAGGACACTGTCCCAGCCACTTGCTGGATTCGAAACCGCATTCTTTACAGAAAAACACGGTTGTCTTTGCTTTTGCCATACATGTAATTTCCTTTCGCCGCCAGGTCTTAGCGTTTTACAACCTTTACCTGACAGGTAACACCTTCATTTAATTCTACACTGACAACCAGCTTGCCGCTCATGTTGGTCTTCATGCCGCCAACTGCAACGCCATCTACATATACCTCGTATTCTGCATCATCCTCCAGCTGGATCGTGATCTGTGCGTCCTTGTCTCCAGATACGGTAAACTCTACGCCATCATGCTTTGCAGAGAAATGCTCTACTGCGGTTCCCGGTACAGACTCATAAACGAAAGAACCGTTGCGCTCTAATTTTGTGATCTCGTAAAAGGTTTTGATCTTATATAAATCTCCCGCATGCTCGAAATTGTCAAGCTTGCTCTTGCTGTCTAATTTGTAGTTGCCGAAGCTGATGGTCCCATCTGCCTCAGAGCGGATTAAAGATTCGATTACTGGCATGTGTTTGCCCTCCTGGTATTTTCATTTTGCATTTTTTGCTGCTGTAAGAAGGAATGTGGCTTGGAACATTCCCGCGCCGGCACGTGGCAGCTTTGGCAGCCATCTGCCCTTGCTCCTGATGTACACATTGCAGCTGCCTGGCCTGCTATGCAGGCCAGGCAATACACGGCACTTCTGGCTATGCCGCTTCTCATAGGATTATACAACAATGGGGAAAATTAATCTAGTTTTTTATCACTTCTGACGGCAAAAATTTCAATCCGTCTTCCCCTTTTGTAACAGTTACAGCTTCACCGGCTTTTACCTGGCCATCCAGCACGGCCTCTACAAGGCCGTCCTCAAGAAGATTCTGAATCGCACGGCGCAGCGGGCGTGCACCGTATTTTTCATCATAGCCCTTTTCCACCAGATATGCCTTTGCAGCATCGTCTACCGTAAGCTTTAAGTTCATCTGGGTCAGGGTCCGTCTGCATATATCCTTTAACATGATATCCACGATTTCCTTCATATGATCCTGGGACAGCTGGTGGAACACGATGATCTCGTCGATACGGTTTAAAAACTCCGGCTTGAACATCCGCTTTACCTCTTCCATAACGCGTTCCTTCATAAAACGGTAGCGTTCCTTTGCATCATCATGGGAAGCAAAGCCCAGACGCTTCGGAGCAATGATGTTCTCCGCACCTGCGTTGGAGGTCATGATCAGCACCGTATTTTTAAAGTCGATCTTTCTTCCCTGTGCATCCGTAATATGGCCATCGTCCAGAACCTGCAGCAAAATGTTGAACACGTCCGGATGGGCTTTTTCGATCTCGTCGAACAGGATCACAGAATAAGGATTTCTGCGTACCTTCTCACTGAGCTGGCCGCCCTCCTCATATCCGACATATCCTGGCGGGGATCCGATCATCTTGGAGACGCTGTGCTTCTCCATATACTCCGACATATCAACCCGGATCAGGGCATTTTCCGTACCAAACATCGCCTCAGCCAGCGCCTTGCAAAGCTCTGTTTTTCCAACACCGGTAGGTCCTAAGAATAAGAAGGAGCCGATTGGACGCTTCGGGTCCTTTAAGCCGACTCTTCCGCGGCGGATCGCTTTGGCAACCGCAGTAACTGCTTTCTCCTGGCCAACCACTCTCTCATGCAGGATGGATTCCAGCTTCCGAAGCCGTTCCGATTCCTCCTCAGCCAGCTTTCGTACCGGGATCTTTGTCCATCCGGAGACCACATCGGCGATCTCTCCCTCTCCGACCACCAGCTTTCTGGATGTCTTTTCCTTCTGCCATTTTTCGCGGATCTTTTCGATCTTTTCCCGTTTTTTCTGCTGGCGTTTTTTGATCTCACCGGCCTTCTCATATGCCTCTGTCTTAATCGCCTGCTCCTTCTGGTTCTCCAGCTTTTCAATCTCTTCTGTCAGACTCTTGATCTGTGCAGGCTCCTCGTAGGCAGTCAGGCGGATCTTTGAGGCTGCCTCATCGATCAGGTCAATGGCTTTATCCGGCAGAAAACGGTCGTTGATGTAACGGGCAGAAAGGCGTACTGCTGCCGCTAAGGCATCATCTGTGATCGTCACCTTGTGATGTTCTTCATATTTAGGTCTTAATCCCTTTAAAATCGCAATGGACTGCTCCTCCGTCGGCTCCTCTACTACGACCGGCTGGAAACGGCGCTCCAGAGCTGCATCTTTCTCAATATATTTGCGGTATTCTTCCCGTGTTGTAGCACCGATCAGCTGGATCTCGCCACGTGCCAGGGACGGTTTTAAGATGTTGGAAGCGTCAATCGCTCCTTCTGCCCCGCCCGCACCAATGATCGTGTGGATCTCATCCAGGAACAAAAGTACATTTCCATCCTCCGTTACCTCGGAGATCACCTTTTTAATACGCTCTTCAAATTCACCACGGTACTTGGATCCAGCCACCATGCCGGAAAGATCCAGCGTCATGACACGCTTGTCCGCGATCGTTTCCGGGACACTGCCACCAGCAATCATCTGGGCCAGCCCCTCGACCACTGCAGTTTTTCCTACGCCCGGTTCTCCGATCAGGCACGGGTTATTCTTGGTCCGGCGGCTCAATATCTGGACAACCCGCTGGATCTCGTGTTCCCTGCCGATCACCGGGTCCAGCTTGCCTTCTCTTGCAAGCTTTGTCAGATCGCGGCTGAAGCTGTTTAACGTTGGCGTGGAAGCGCTGCTGTCTCTTCCGCTTCTTGAGGACTGCAGCTCCTCCTTCGCCTCTGCCCCATCTTCTCCCATGGCACTGCACAGGTCTATATATAGCTTTTGCAGGCTAACATCCATGGTATTAAGCAGGCGGACTGCAGCGCAGTCACTCTCCCGGATCATGGCGATCAGAAGATGCTCGGTGCCGATCAGCGGCGCTTTGAAGCGGACTGCCTCCCGGTAGCTCTGGTTTAACACCCGTACTGCACCAGGTGTATACACGGTTTCCCCGATCGTGGCAACATTCTGGTTTGGAAAGATCAGCTGCCTGATCAGCTCCTTTACCTTATCTGCCTTTACACCATTTGCGTCCAGAACCTTTGCTGCCACACCTTCCTCTTCCATTAAAAGACCAACCAGAAGATGCTCGGTCCCTACATAATTATGGCCCAACTCCTCCGCTGCCTGGGTAGACAGCGCAATGGCATTCCAGGCCTGTTCTGTAAAGTGATTTCTATCTATCAAATTCAGGTCCTCCTTTATTGTCACATTTTAGATCTTAAGAAAGTAATGCCGGAAGCTCTGCCCTTAAGTAAGATGCCCTAGCTATCTCCAGCTCTTCCCGTCCCAACGGGCGGCTGGAAAGCTTCTGAAGATTTGCCGGCTGAATACCAAGCATCAGCCGGTATACCGCGCACGGCTCCTCCATGCGCAAAAGGCCATCTGCACAGCCGGCCATCAGGCGTGACAAAAGTGTCATTGCCTCCTTCATGGCCAGCTTTCTGGCATATTTTAAAATGCCATAGGCGCGGTAAGCGTCATCCTCCCTGGAGGAACGGTTTTTATCGAGCGCAAGCTTGCGCATCTGTTCCTCCTGGCTGTCAGCTGAAGCGCCACCTTCGAGACCATATCCAGGATTTCTTTTTCAGTCATGCCCAGAGTTTTCTGGTTGCTGACCTCAAAAAGTGCGCCGCAGTTTTCCTCTCCTTCTCCGTACATGCCTTTTACAGACGCACCAAACCGCGTCATTTCCGTTACCATACCGTTAAAGCGCTTGCTTTGGGATAACAACGGGAGATGCAGCACTACGGAAGCCCTAAGGCCCGTCCCCACACTGGTCGGAAATGAAGTCAGATACCCGTATTTTTCATCAAAGGCGTAAGAAAAACGCTCATTTATATAATCATCGATTTGGCTTGCCTGATTCCACAAATCATCCAGATGAAGGCCGGAAGCAAATAACTGGATCCGGATATGGTCGGTTCCATTCAGAACGATTCCCACCTTTTCGTCATCTGATACCATGACTCCGGCAGGTTCCTTTTTCGAGGCAATCGTCGAATTGAATACCCTGCGCTCACGCAGCGCCCTGCGGTCCAGTTCGCTAAGCTCCCTAAGTCTCGCCTGTTCGTAATGACGGCCATCTAAAGCTCCCAGCTCTCTAAGACCTGTTTCCAGCTGTGTGATCATTTCACCGGCCTGTTTTTCTGTCAGACGGGAAGGGAAGGCATAGTCCTCAAGATTCCGCACCAGACGCACACGGCTGCAAATGACAGCCGGTCTGGCAAGATTTACTTCTTCAAACCATTTCATTGTGCCTGTGCCTCCTTTAATTCCCGGATCTGGTCACGGTACCGGGCCGCCGCTTCATATTCCTCATTGCGGACAGCCTCGTGCAGTCTTGCCTCCAGCTGGCGGATCTGCTTCTGGCGCTCCGCCACGCTATTTCCTGTCAGTTCACCCGGATTGTTTGCCTTATTTTCTGTGTCCGGTTCTACAGCTGTCTCTGGAGATTCTGTCGTTGCAAGATGGAACGGATCTGCCTTTATCTTCTGGAACTTCGGGTGTTTTCCAGTATGACAGGTATTGCCCTGCAGCTGTTTGATCTTATCATGGATCAGAAGATCAAAGACGCTGTAGCAATCCGCACATCCAAAACGGCTGTCCTTAACAAACTCTTCATAGCTGGTCCCGCAGGTAGGACATACGATCTGGCTGGTTTTTTCTTCCTCCTCAGCTCTCCCGGAACACCTAAAAGGCCGGACAACAGCTTTCCAAGTGGGAATTCTCCCTCAAAGATCGCAGAATACGGGCCAAAATCCATTTCCTTTGCACACTGGGAACAGTAATTATGTTCCGTGCGGACTCCATTGGCAATTTCCGTATACTGGATATTTGCTTCTCTTATTTTACAACGCTCACATAACATGGCATTTCCTCCATATTCGCTTCCAGATTCAGACTCTTACTTGTCTGTTTGTGGTCTATACACCTCTGCCGCCTGTATAATAATCATAGATCTCGTCCACCAGATCATGCACTTCCTCTCTGGATATATTCTTACAGACGCTTCTTGCAAGGAGAACAGAAAGCTCTTCCCGCAAACGTTCGATTGACTGGATTTTGTCAATATCAAGAGCGATCACAGCCCCGCGCCGGCGGTCCAGCTTGATATAGCCCTCCTGCTTAAGCACTGTATACGCCTTATTTACTGTATGCATATTGATCCCGATATTTTCCGCAAGCTGGCGGACCGATGGCAGGGAGTCTCCTTCATGGATCCGGTCCGTGGCAATGCCCATGATGATCTGGTTCCGCAGCTGGATATAGATTGCCTCATCACTCTCAAAATCAATCTTAATGATCATGTTTTCACCATCTTTCGCATTCTCTGTTATAGAAATCATATAACAACATTATATCAAAAAAAGCGGCGAAGTCAATACACCGCTTTTTCCCTCTTTCTGTATATCAGTGGAGGCGCTTCTGTAACACCTCCACTGACTTGCTTATGATCTATAGGAACAATAAGCTAATGTTCCTTTTTCAGGATTCGGAATGATCAGGAAAGATCATCATCGTCCAGGTCGAACACTTCAAAATCATCATCAGCATCAGATTTGTTTTCTGGTGCAGCTTCTGTTTTTCTGTTCTCCTCTGGCTGGCCAGGCTCTCCTGACACGCTTGCTGCCAGCTGCTTTTTTACCTGGTCGAGCTGTGCATCTGCGTCATCTGCCGGGTCCGGCAAAAATTCTTCTGCATCGACAGGCTCCAGCTCATCGTCCTCCGGACCAGTTACCTCCAACCCGTCCTGAAACTCTCTGGAATCTTCTTCGGACTCATAATCCTCGTCATACTCATCCTCTTCGCCCATCATGTAACGTTCCTCTTTGCTAAGCTTGTTTCCGCCTTTACGGGCTTCCCGTCTGGATTTCTTATCTGCCTTCACCGGCTTTTCATCCAGTCCGGCGTAAGCAGCGTCCTCCCTGCGGGCATTTCCTTTCCGACTAATGATCAGAAGCACCAGGAGGATCACAGCTACTACAGCCACTGCGATCAGTGCGATTCTTGCAATGTTGTAATCGTCTACCAGGGCATTGTAGCGGTTGGTTACATCCTGCAGCTCCAGTGTCTGGGTATTGCCCTCGCTGCTCTGCTCGAAATAGCGCTGGATGGTCTTATCCGTCAGGTCATAACGGTAATAGCCTACGGTTCCGTTTTCGCCTACGCCATAGAAAATGCAGTATTCCGGCTGGCTTCCCTGGGTATCCGGTACCATCCCTGAACCTTGGTTTCTCCGATGGTAATGGAGGTTTCCTTCATTCCGTACGGAACAGCTGCATCTGCCGGCAGGGCTGCGATGCCGATCTTAAGCGGGGTTCTGGATGCCTCAAGCTCTGCTAAAACCTCTACGTTCTCTGCAGCAGGCTCAGACTCACTGGTTTCCCCAAGGCTCTCGCCGCCTTCCACACGGTTTACTAAGATCGTATAGGTACGCACGGTAGAGCCATCTTCCGCTGTTACCGTACAGGTTACGGTATTTTCACCATCCTGAAGGTCTGTGCCGCTTAAAGCAACGGTTGCCTTGTCACTTGCAGGAACCGCACTTACCGTAAGCTTTTCTGTATCAAGACTTACTGAAGCAGTATAACTGTCAACATCTGCACTAAAAGCTGGACTTAAGGTGCCAGGGGAAATCTGCATGGAAGCAAGGAAAGCATCCGAGGAGCTGCCGCTGTAGTGCTTCCTGCCTGGATGGTGACAGAAGAGCTTCCAAGCTGGGTAATGTCAAGAAGCTGCTCATCTGCATCGTAGCCTTCATAATCGGTCACCTGGATCTTGCTGCTTCCTGCCTTCAGCGCCTTAAAATGCAGGGTGGATGCAGACTCACTGGTACCGCTTGCACTGCCGATCACACGGATTGCACCATTTCCACCGCTGACATCCGGTTCGCCGCTCACAAATTCCATGGCACTGGTATCGTAAGAAAGCATCACAACTGTCTTACCGATTTTTTCGCCTGTCGTACAGGTAAATTTTACATTGACGGTAAATTCACTTCCCACCTCTGCGGTAGGGTCAGAGAACGCAATCCGTGCGTTCCCTGCAAAGCTCTGGAATGGGATTGCCACAGCAAGCATCAGCACCATGGCAAAACGGATCCAGATCTGTTTCCATTTTCTGTTCATAATAATTTGTTATCTCCTGTTTCTTTCATAATTGTTTCGTAACTGTTTTGTACCTTCACAGCCAGTAATTTCAGAAAATCTGATATTAGTTTCCACCAGGGCTCGAGAACGTCACATTGCTTCCTCCCGATGAGGAGCCTGTGTTCGGGGTAGATGTGACAGAACCACCATTCGGCCCCGCTGTGATCACTCCTGAGGAAGAGCTTCCGGATGAAATTCCCGCTGAACTGCTTCCAGGACCTCCCACAGTAACACTGGATGAAGAACCATTAGAAGTACCGCCTCCGATTCCACCATTGTAGGTCGGGCCGCCAGCCTGACGTACCACATGGATCGTATAAGTCCGCTCCGTTCCGTTTTCTGCTCTTACGACCACAGAAATATCATTGATTCCGCTGGCCAGTGATACATTTCCGTTTCCACGGATCGATGCCTTGGAATCGATTGCAGAAGCACTGACTGTCACATTGGATACGGAATGGTCCACGATCAGATCGTAGGAATAGGTATCGCGGTTAAAGGTCGGTGTTAATGTAAAGCCATCTACACCAAGGCCCTTCAGCTTGTTATTCGGGCTGCCGCTTAAGGTCGGCTGTGTACACGGAGTCTCCGGCATATTGTTGTATACCGGAATCTTAAAGTTTAATGCTGTATTTTTCTGCTGGCTTGTAAAGCCCTCTGCAAAGATAGAACCTTCCGAAGACGCACCGTCTACATTTGTCATGTACTGGTGCTTATACATATTGCTTCCCTGTACGTTATACTTCTTCAAGTAAAGCGTATCCTGGCCGGCCTTCACATAATTCGTCCCGTAGAACTGGGCTCCGCCGGCAATAGAGGATTCCGGCGTTGTCCATGGCCTTCCATAGCTTCCACTCTGGGATGCATACCAGAGACCTCTCTGGACTGCTCCCATTCCGTCGGAGGCATATGCACCGACATTGAAATAGTTATAATAGCCGGTATAACCAGCGTAATTTCCGGAAATGGAATTGCCGGTTCCGTTTCGTCCCTGCTCCTGCAGAATCATGGCAGCGATCACATAAGCTTACGCCGGAGCTCTGTGCCGCACTCATAATGGCATCTGCATAATTGACACCAGACGAAGCATTTCCTGTGCTGGCAGAAGTGCCAGGAGTCTGGGAACCTCCCCCAGAGCTGCCTGACGGACTGGCAGAGCCGCTGCTTGTGCTATTGCCTGAGGTTGCCGATCCCGGACCTGCTCCGATCACAACACTGGATGCCAATAGTCCTGCCTGTTTTTTGCTGATCGATGCACTCGGTCCCTCCAGACGCACCTGATGGCTGCCGCCTGATGACGGGGTCTGGCTGGTGGTGCCTGATGACTGCCCGGATGAGCCTCCCGGACTTGAAAACGTGATGCCCGAATTAGCACCGCCCGAAGCCGATGATGAACTGCCCGAGCTTCCTGCACCCGGAGTTGCGGATGTACTTCCTGAGGAAGATCCACCGGAAACTCCCGGACCAGCCGTAATAACACCAGAAGATCCCGAAGAAGAACTGCTTCCTGAGGAGGAGCCAGAAGATGTACTGACCGACGCAGATGCCCCGGAACGGATACTTCCCTCCATAAAGGTTCCCTTCAGCATCGATTGAAGTCCCTCTTTCGTGTGAAGAGAGGAATTGTAGCTCTGGTCCAGAAACTGGAATACATTCACCTCATCCAAAAAGTTTCTAGGGTCCATATAATAACTGATGATTTCCGTAGAGGCAGCCACCCAGGTGCTTCCGTCAAACCCGGTCCAGGTGCCGGAATCCCAGTTATAGGCTCCATCTGCCAGTGATTTATAGGAAGAAATACTGTTGGTATGCACCAGATTTCGTCCCAGAACTCCTTCGTTCTGAATGACGTTATTCCAGTCAAGGCCGGTTTTTACTGCAGTAAAGGTCCAGTTTGGATACTGGGCATGGATCTGCCGCAGGCCTGTTTTATAAGACTCCGGGAACCCCTGTGCAGAAAGCTGGGATTCAAAGCTGGAATCATGGCTGTACGACACGGGGAATTTTACATAGGTACTCAGAACATAACCCGTCTGCGTGCTGCCGCCGCTCGTAAAACGGATCTGATACCAGGTCTTCCCGTCAGAAGCCGACTTTTCTCCTATTACTGTAACAGCAGTCCCGCGGCCAAGCTTTCCTACCGAGGAATAGGAGGTTCCTGCCCCGCTTCGGACATTTAGCTGGACGCATTGATCGTAGCCGACCGTTCCTGTGCGTAAGCAGAAAGCTGTAACAGACTACCTGCCGAAGGAGTCTGCACACAAAGTGCAAGTCCCAGCACAGCAGCCAGACCTTTTTTCAAGGCATTATTTTTCATGGTATGATCTCCTTAGTATCACTTTTTGCCGGAGCTGGTGACCACATCCGGCAAATTTACGCTACGTTACATTATAATGACAAATCCGCCCTAGTCAACGGAAAGCACAGAAACTTCAAAGAATCGCAAAAAATTGTAAGAATTAAAGACAAAGACAGACCCAAAAACCGTTTTCGCAGTTTCCGGGCCTGTCTGAAATCAATCATTACTGTTCATGTATCCATGTCCAGTAAATAAATATTATATTAAACCGGGTATGCTTTGCTCTCGGTATCTGCTACGGTAGCATCAACCTTGGTCTGCTGAGCCTCTCTGTACTTGAAGAACTCTTCTGCTACCTTCGGGAACAGAGCATAGGAAAGGACATCCTCATCCTGCTGCTTCCACTGAGCACACTCTTTCTCGAACTGCGGCAGCTGCGGAGGAATCAGATCTGCAGGTCTGCAAGTGATCGGGGTCTCGTCGCCGATGATCTTCTTCTGCACTTCTGCGTTGAACGGCTTTACAGTCTGGCCAAACTCGCCGAGCATGATCTTCTTGGACTCCTTCGGAACCAGTTTGTAGCGCTCGCCGGAGATAACGTTCATAACAGCCTGGGTACCAACGATCTGGGAAGACGGGGTAACAAGCGGCGGCTCACCGAAGTCCTTACGAACGCGCGGGATCTCCTCCAGAACCTCCTGGTATTTATCTTCCTTACCAGCCTCTTTTAACTGACTAACCAGGTTGGACAGCATACCGCCCGGAACCTGATAACGAAGGGTCTTGATGTTAACGCCCAGTACCTTCGGGTTTAACAGACCAGTCTTCAGAGCTTCTTCACGGATCGGTGCAAAGTAATCAGTGATCTCAGCAAGCTTGTCCTGGGATAAGCCGGTATCGTACGGAGTTCCCTTGAAGGTCTCTACCATAACCTCGGTTGCCGGCTGGCTGGTACCAAGTGCCAGCGGAGACATTGCGGTATCGATGATGTCGCAGCCTGCCTCTACAGCCTTTAAGTAAGTCATGGAAGCTACACCGGAGGTGTAGTGGGTATGCAGGTCGATCGGCAGCTCGGTAGACTCTTTTAATGCGCCAACCAGCTCCTGTGCTGCATACGGGGTTAACAGACCAGCCATATCCTTGATACAAATGGAATCTGCACCCATATCTTCGATTCTCTTTGCGATGTCTTTCCAGTAATCCAGGGTGTAAGCATCACCCAGGGTGTAGCACAGTGCGATCTGAGCGTGTGCCTTCTCTTTGTTTGCTGCCTTTACAGCGGTCTGCAGGTTGCGCAGGTCGTTTAAGCAGTCGAAAATACGGATGATATCGATACCGTTTGCAACGGATTTCTGCACAAAGTACTCTACTACGTCATCTGCATAGTGGTTGTAACCCAGAATGTTCTGGCCACGGAACAGCATCTGTAATTTTGTGTTTTTAAATCCGGCTCTTAACTTTCTCAGTCTCTCCCACGGATCCTCTTTCAGGAAACGAAGGGAAGCATCGAAGGTAGCGCCGCCCCAGCACTCTACTGCATAATAGCCAATCTTATCCATTTTATCGATGATCGGAAGCATCTGCTCGGTGCTCATTCTGGTTGCGATCAGGGACTGATGAGCGTCACGCAGGACAGTCTCAACGATCTTAACCGGTTTTTTCTGAATCTCAGCCATGATTCTTTACCTCCAAATTTATATGTTGCGGCAACTTTATATTGCTGCAGCAAGAAATGATTGAATTTTAAACGCCGAAAATTGCCATGAATGTACCGGCTGCAACTGCAGTACCGATAACACCTGCTACGTTCGGGCCCATTGCATGCATCAGCAGGAAGTTCGTCGGGTCTGCCTCAGAACCAACCTTCTGGGATACACGGGCTGCCATCGGCACTGCAGATACACCTGCGGAACCAATTAACGGGTTTACCTTACCGCCTGTAAGCTTGCACATGATCTTACCGAAGATAACGCCGGCTGCGGTACCTACTGCAAATGCTACCAGACCCAGGGCAACGATCTTTAAGGTGGTTACCTTTAAGAAAGCCTCTGCACTGGTGGATGCGCCTACGGAAGTACCAAGCAGGATAACTACGATGTACATCAGGGCATTGCTTGCGGTCTCGGACAGCTGTTTTACAACGCCAGACTCACGGAACAGGTTACCAAGCATTAACATACCAACAAGCGGTGCGGTAGTCGGCAGAATCAGGCAGACTACTACGGTTACGATAACCGGGAACAGGATCTTCTCCAGCTTGGAAACCGGACGAAGCTGATCCATCTTGATCTTACGCTCTTCTTCTGTGGTCAGAGCCTTCATGATCGGCGGCTGGATGATCGGAACCAGCGCCATGTAGGAGTAAGCTGCTACTGCGATCGGTCCCATGAACTCAGACTGTCCAAGCTTACCTGCAAGGAAGATGGAAGTCGGGCCGTCTGCTCCACCAATGATGGAGATAGCTGCTGCTGCCTTATCATTGAAGCCCATGAAAATTGCAAGGAAATATGCACTGTAGATACCAAACTGAGCTGCTGCGCCAAGCAGGAAGCTCTTCGGGTTTGCGATCAGCGGGCCGAAATCGGTCATTGCGCCGACACCCATGAAAATCAGAGACGGAAGGATACTCCACTCATCCAGAATGAAGAAGTAGTGAAGAAGTCCGCCTACGCCATTGGACATATCTTCCGGGTTAGCCATAATATCCGGGTAGATATTAACTAACAGCATACCAAACGCAATCGGAACCAGTAAGAGCGGCTCGAATCCTTTTCTGATTGCCAGATACAGGAACACGAATGCCACCAGGATCATGATAAAGTTTCCAAAGGTCAGATTGAAGAATGCGGTCTGCTGAAGAAGATTGGCCAAAGTAGATCCAATATAATCCATTTTAATCCCTCCATGTGGAACTTGCTTTTTGGCAAGCTATTAGTTTAATGTAGCAAGAGTTGCGCCAGCTTCTACTGCGTCGCCTGCTGCTGCATTAATGCTTGCAACGGTTCCATCCTGAGGAGCTACGATATCGTTCTCCATCTTCATAGCCTCGAGAACCATGATAACGTCGCCTTTCTTTACAGCCTGTCCGGCGTTAGCCTTTACTGCCAGAATCTTACCCGGCATCGGAGCGGTTACAACTACAGAACCCTGAGCGCCAGCCGGAGCTGCTGCCTTCGGTGCTGCAGAAGCTGCCTTCGGTGCTGCTGCAACCGGTGCCTGAACTACGCCTGCAGTGGTTCCTTCTTCAACAGTTACATTGTATACATTGCCATTCACAGTAATTGTGTAATTTTTCATGATAAGAATCCTCCTATTCGCTTATGCTCTTTTCCATTTTGCGCCCGGTGCACGTTTGATGGAGCGTACTACCAGGGAGTCGGTTGATGAGTTGGTTGATGCTGCGATAGCCGCAGTGATGACAGCCACCAGTTCCAGATCATCCACAAGCTCTTCCTCTTCTGCTGCCGGTGCTGCCACAGGAGCTGCTGCCGGTGCCGGAGCTGCGTTCTTTGCTTTCACCTTGTTTTCAAAAACGCTGATGAACTTGAAGCAGCTGATCAGGATGCTGATGAAGATCAGTACCAGGAATACAGTACCCATACCAAGTAAAGTATTCATGCCTGCTTTTGCCATGTTCTCGCCTACGGTGTATTCCGGGCTGAAGGTCAGGCTGACCGGGTTTAAGTTCTGGCTCTGCGGATCCATGGTGTAGAATGCTTTGAACTCTACATTGCGGTTCTCAAACTGTGCCTGAACCACACATACATACTGGTCATCCTCACCAAGCTCGGTGTCAGAGGAAAGGATGCTTACGAATGCGCCGGTGTCTTTCATAACACCGATCCAGGAAGTCAGGCCGCTCGCAAGGCCGTCCTCACCCTGTTTGATCAGGCCGGTCTCAGACTCCTCTGCTGTGGCCTCGTCCATCTCGGCAATGGTCTGGAGCAGGTTTTCCGAGATCTGAGAAATGTAGGAAGCTGTCTGCGGATCCATAGTTTCTGCCTCAGCAGCATTCTTGTTGGAGCATGCGGACAGAGCAAAGAGGCTGACTACCATGCTTAACACTAACAAAACTCGTTTCATATACTGTTTCATATATTTGTCACCTCATTCTAAACCGTTCCATGTTTTCTGTCCGGACGATCCTCTCTTTTGGTAAACAGCATCTCGAATGCTGCGATCACACGTTTTCTGGTGTCACATGCCTCGATGATATCGTCTACATATCCTCTCTTTGCCGCTGCCAGTGCGCTGGACTGCATCTCACGGTATTCAGCCGCCTTCTCATTGATGAGAGCAACGGAATCATCTGCCTTTGCGATTTCGTCTGCGTACATGATCTTGGCTGCGGCGGAAGCATCCATCATGCCGATGGTTGCGTTCGGCCATGCATATACCACATCTGCACCGATAGACTTGGAGTTCATGGTCAGGTATGCGGTGCCATAAGCCTCGCCGACTACGACGGTTACCTTCGGAACGCTTGCGTTTGCAAAAGCGTAGGTCAGACGTCCTGCGTTCTTTGCGATGCGGCGCTCAGTGCATTTGCATGCCTTGTAGCCCTTTACGTTCACCAGGGTCAGCAACGGAATGTTGAATGCGTCACAAAAAGAAACAAACTTTGCTGCCTTCTCTGCGCCGTTAGCGGAGAGAACTGCATCGAACTCGTCTTCCTTCACGCCGTCTGCCGCGTAAACAGCAGTGCGGTTTGCCACGCAGCCCACGGTGGTTCCGTTCAGACGGATAAAGCCAGTTACCATGGACTTGTCATAGTTCTTCTTCACCTCTAAGAAGAAGTTGTCATCAGAGATCTGTGCCAGTGCCAGATCGGTTGCTCCTGCATAATTTTCAAGATCGGAGCATACACGGTTTAAATCGTCGGTGCACTCGCTGTAGGACATGTCATCCTCGTTGTTGGCCGGAAGGATGGTTACCAGGGAGCGGATCTGGGATAAGATATCCTCTTCGCTTCCGGTGAAGTCCACAAGTCCGGTTTCCTCACTCTGGAATGCAGCGCTGGAAGTATCGCACTTCTCAACACGGTTTCCGTCGATCGCGTTCGGAGAATTTACAAATAATTTTGCGTTTTTCTCTTCCATAAAGATAAAGTCAGCCATAGCGGAAGCTACTGCCATACCGCCGCCGCAGGTACCAAAGATAGCGGAGATCTGCGGAACCACGCCGGATGCCATGGTCTGGCTTAAATACATCTCACCAAAACCGTTTAATGCGTCCGTTGCTTCCTGCAGACGAAGACCTGCGCAGTCTACCAGGCCGATGACCGGTGCGCCCATCTTTACTGCCATGGAATAGATGTTGGAAATTTTCTTTGCGTGCATCTCACCTAAGGAGCCGCCCAGTACGGAAGCGTCCTGGCTGTACACATACACAAGGTTTCCTTCGATGGTACCATAACCGGTGATTACGCCATCTGCCGGAGTCTCCTTGGCAGCCATGTTAAAATCGGTGCTTCTTGCAGTGATGTAAGCGCCAACTTCAACGAAGCTGTTCTCATCAAGTAATGCATTGATTCTGTTACTTGCTGATGTTTGATTACTCATTTTGCAATCCTCCATTTTGAAATATTTGACGATCGCTTTTCCTCCTCTTTGGTATTGTTAAGAGAAAGACAAACTATCGTTTAGTAAATCCAATTTCTGCCGATTATAATAATATAATGTCAGCGGATAAAATTCAAGTATTTTTGAAATATTTTTACAATTTCAGAATATCCAGAAATCGAGGATCCGCTGCAGACAGTACGACAGCCCCCAGGCCGCTGCATCTTCCTCTGAGCAGTAGTGGCTCTGGCCGATTTCCTCCTGTCCGAGCCGGTAACGGACCACTCCGACTTCATCCCCTGCCTTCACCGGAGCATCCAGGATCGTTTTCATATCGTACTCTGCCACAGGCCGCTCCGTTTCCGATACCAGAAGATGAAAACTCCTCTTCTGTCCCGGACTTTCAGAAACTGCATAAATCCAGTCTTTATACGCTCCTCCCAGCAGAGGGATCCGAAGTCTGTTTTCTTCAAAAGCAAAATCGCAATAGAAATAATTCTGTTTGCCATAGCTGTACAGTTTCTGTACATCCTCCCATTTCCAGGTTTTATGCGGAGGCCAGCCGCATCCTAAAAGTGTGAGGATAAAGCTCCTTTCACCGTCGGACAGTTCAGCCGCATAACAGTAGCCGGCGCCTCCGGTAAATCCGGTCTTTCCGGTCACAGCCTCCTGTGTCATATCCAGGAGAGCGTTATGATTCTGACAGCTGTAGGTATTATATCCCTCAGAGTCAGAAAAAGAATAACTTCGGCAGCGCGTTATCGTTAAAAATTCATCATGTTTTGGAGACATTTTCGTACAATAATGCAGGATTTTTGCCAGCTCAGCGGCTGTTGTACCATGACGGATCACCTCTCCATCTGCGTTTTGCTTCTCTGCATCCAGTCCGTTCGGCGTCAGGAACGTGGTATCCACACAGCCAATATCCTGTGCCTTGCGATTCATTTTTTCCGTGAAAACCTCGACGCTGCCGCTGATATGCTCCGCAATTGCCACTGCCGAGTCATTGTGGGACTCAAGCATCAGGGAATACAAAAGATCCTTAAGCCTGATACGGCTCCCGGTCGGCGCGCCAAGTTTCACCCTTGGCTGTCCTGCCGCTTTTTCTGAAATCTCACAAAAATCCTCCGGATTCCCAAGCTCCAGTGCAAGAATGCAGGTCATGATCTTTGTAGTGCTGGCCATAGGCCGTACCTGATGCTCGTCCTTTCCATACAAAATACGCCCACTGTCTGCATCCATCAGCACGGCACTCAGGGAATGCAGGGATAGCTGCGGTTTCGCCTCTGATACCGGCCGACTGCTCTCAATTGCTATACTTTCCGTACCCTGCCACAGATCCTGCTCCGGGCATACGCTTCCCCACACCGCAAACCCGATGCTGATCCCTGCCATCAGTCCGATGATCCTGTTGTTCTTTCCTGTTCTGTTCAATTCACATGCCCCACGATTATCGCATTGTCTTTCTATCCTATTCTGGTAAAAATCCGGATATTCTGCTATGATAGGAAACATATCAGGCTCACCATGCAGCAACAGGAGAAATAGAATTATGGAATCCAGAAAACGGCTGATCGGACTGCGCACTTCACAGATCCAGGAGGATCCGTTTGAACAGATGAGCCTGTTTGAAGATGAGCGGCAGAAGAAAATGCGGGCTATGGAAAAAGCTGTGGACCATATCCGCGGCCGCTACGGCATCGACAGCGTGCAGCGCGCCAGCTTTCTTAAGGAAAACAGCCCGACTCCCCACGCCGTAAGCTGTAAGAAACATTTAAATCAGGCATCGCAGCATAACACCGGAAAGGAATTCTGACAACATGGACCATATCATCCGCCACTCCTACACTGCTTCCACAGACGGACAGTCCGTAGAAGCACTGCTTCGCTCCCATGGATATTCCAAAAATCTGATCAACCGTATCAAACTGACTGAAGACGGACTGATGATCCGCGGGGCAAAGGTTTATACCACCTTCCGCATGAAAGCCGGTGACCGGCTGGATGTCACATTTGCAGAAGAGACTTCTTCGGAAAATATTGTTCCTGTGCGCATGCCGCTGTCCATTCTTTACGAAGATGAGGATCTGATGGTCATAAACAAAGCCGCGAATGTTCCAATCCACCCATCCCAGGGCAATTTCTCCAACTCTCTGGCAAATGGACTTGCCTGGTATTTTAAACAGAAACAAAAACCCTTTGTTTTCCGTGCCGTCAACCGCCTGGACCGTGATACCACCGGGCTTCTGATCGTCGCAAAAAATGCACTGAGCAGCTGTATCCTTTCTGATATGGTGAGGAACCGCCAGATTCACCGCACCTATCTGGCCGCAGTCAGCGGGAACCTCTCAGGACAGCCGGAAGGAACGATTGACGTTCCCATTGCGAGACTCCCGGGCTCCACGATCGAGCGTGTCCCGGACCCGGTCCACGGAGAAGCTGCGCTGACCCATTATGAGCTGCTCTTCTACCAGCCGCAAACCGACACCTCTCTCCTTAAAATTCACCTGGAAACAGGACGTACCCACCAGATCCGGGTCCATATGAAGCATATCGGCCATCCCCTCTACGGTGATTTCCTTTATAATCCGGATTACCGTTTTTTACAGCGTCAGAGCCTGCACTCCTGGAAGCTGTCCTTTTCACATCCGGTCTCCGGGATCCCCATGGAATTTACAGCCCCTGTCCCGGCGGATATGCAGCAGTTTTTACCAGATGCCCGAACAAATGCCTGCCCTGCAGTCACACAGTAACTTTGCACTAAATTCCGTACAAGTTTCGTTACGAAATTACCTTGAAATGAAATACCCGCTGCTCTATAATTGAAAGTCAGAACACTACTCAGAATGAAAAATATTGCTACAGGGGATTTATGCATGGAAGGTAAAAAAATATCCAACAGTACTATCATCAACGGGATAGCTCTCGGCTTCTCCGTTTCTTTTCTGATTTCTTCGCTGGTCGCAGCCATCTACACAGGAGAACTTGGCAGCATACTCCACGGCTGGTATCTTATCATGACATCACCAAGCCCGCTGGTTACAGACTATCTGGAGATCGGCGGTCTGCCGAGCGCCATGTTAAACGCCGGCGCCTGCGGCATGGCCTGCTGGCTTTTTATGGTCGGTTTAAAAGGAGATTCCCGTCCCAGCACACTGGCCGGTTATTTTCTTGTAGTAGCACACTGCTTTTACGGACTGAACTTTTTGACCATGTGGCCATGCTTTCTGGCCCCGTTTCTCTATCTTCGATTAAAGAAGCTGAATTTTAAAAACAACCTGCACGTCTGCATGTTCACAACTTCATTCAGCCCATTTATCGGTGAACTTTTATTCCGCTACACCCAGGATACCTTTGTGTTCGGGCATCCGACACTAACGGTCAGCGGCGTGCTTTTGACCATCGCCTTTTCGATCATGCTGGGCTTTATCGTACCGGCCATTCTCCCCGGGGCCCACGCATGGCACAAAGGTTACAACTTGTATAATGGCGGACTGGCATTCGGCGTGTTCGGTTTTTTCCTGTTTAACCTTTTTTACAACACCATGGGAATTGATCCATCTTCCAAGCTGACCCGCTTCAATCCGGTTTACGAACAGTTTGGCCGCTCCTTTCAGCTGTATGCCAACTGTTTTTTCCTGCTTGTTTTTATTATCTGCATTCTGACCGGATTTTTCTTAAACGGCAAAAGCTTTCTTGGATATGAAGAGCTGACCCGGGACACCGGACATCAGAGTGATTTTGCCGCTCAATACGGTATGCCGCTCTGCCTCATTAACATTGGCACAGTGGGAATATTCTTCCTGTTCTACCTGGATATCATCATGGTCTACACGGAAGGTGCCGGTTTTACCGGTGCCACCATCGGTGTGATCCTGGCAGCTCTGACTTTTACCTGCATGGGGCAGCATCCGAAAAATATCTGGCCGATTCTTGCGGGATATCAGCTTCTGTATCTATTCACACTGACGATCTGCTATCTCAACGGCAGAGAGATCAGCTGGACCATTACCACGCAGGGATACATCAACGGTGTGGCATTTGCCACCGGCCTGTGCCCGATTTCCGGGCGCTACGGCAGACGCGCCGGCATTGCCGCCGGCTTCATGTGCGCATCCATGTGTACCGCAACCTCTGCCCTGCACGGCGGCCTGGTGCTGTACAACGGCGGCTTCACCGCAGGTATCACAGCGCTTATACTGCTACCGATCCTGGAACATTACATTCCGGAAACCAGAAACTTTATGAACAATAAAAAGCTGAACAAAGAAGATATGATCGCAATTGTTGAAATGTTCCGAACCCATGACTGAGCAGCACAGCGGCAATGCATCTGTTTTCCATGATATTTTTTATATGATAGGACGCAATTTCCTATCATATAAAAAAGGGCTTCGCACATCAGGGATCTAACCCTGTATGCGAAGCCCTTTTGGATAATGATTTTTTACCACACCGGAAACTGCCTTTCCCCATCCAAGAGGATACTCCCCAATGCAGACCAGCGTCCACCCAGAGAGACCGGCCTCTCCACGGACTGTGTTTCCCTTCAGATAATCCAGTACCTGGGGATCTTCCGGATCCAGACGGCACACAGATACTGCATGCTGAGGCTTCAGAAAATGAGAAAGCGCATGGGACGGCTCAAAACGTTTTGTTTTGAATTCCCCAAGATGCAGTCCGGGACGAAGCACTCTCAGACGGTCCAGTGCCGGCATGCCATCCGGCAGCATATACAGCTGATCTCCAAACAGGATCAACTGCTCCATACCATCCTTTAACAGCGCATATCCTCCTTCCGTCAGGGACTTTTCGAAAAATTCCCCGAGATAGGCTCTGCCTGCTTTGTCATTCCAGTATTTTGGCTGTTTTCGCTTCCGGCTGTCTTCCGACGCCCAGGCTCCGTCCTTTTTAAGCAGGGCCAGATAATGTCCCTCTCCCTCCGACTCATGGGGCCAGATGCGGAAGGTGTACTTAAGATCTGTATTTTGATCCTGACTCCATTCCGGGTGCCCGCAGGACAGACCCTCAGGATATTCGCCCGGCTCCAGGCGCACTACCGAAAACTCCGGATGTCGTTTCAAAAAGTCAGAGATTCCGGCTTCATCTTCCTCCGGTGCGAACGTGCAGGTAGAATATACCATTCTGCCGCCCGGCTTTAACATCTCTGCCGCATTGTCCAGAATCTCCTGTTGGCGTTCTGCGCAAAGTTTTACATTTGCCTCACTCCACTCATTTCTGGCCTGTTCATCTTTCCGGAACATGCCCTCTCCGGAGCACGGCGCATCCACGACCATACAGTCAAAAAACTCCGGAAAAAATGAAGCCAGGGTTCCCGAATCCTCATTTGTCACGACAGCGTTGCCAATGCCCATACGCTCCACATTCTGGGAAAGGATCTTTGCCCGCGCCGGATGGATTTCATTGCTGACCAGAAGTCCGCGTCCTTCCAGACATGACGCGATGTGTGTTGTCTTGCCCCCCGGAGCCGCGCACAGATCCAGCACACGTTCACCCGGCTTTGGACCAAGCAAAGCCACAACTGCCATGGCACTGGGTTCCTGAATGTAATATACTCCTACTTCATGGTAAGGATGGCGTCCCGGACGGCTCTCCCGGTCATAATAAAAGCCTTCCCGGCACCAGGATACCGGGCGCAGGGAAAATAAAGCCTGATTTTGACCGGCAAACTCCGCTGCCGGAACCTTCATGGTATTTACTCTGAGTCCCAGAGCCCGCTCTTTTTCATAGCTTGCAAGAAATGTATCGCATGCGTCTCCCAGCATTGCTTTCATTCTTGCCACAAATGCCTCTGGAAGTTTCCAGGTCTCCTGCTGCTGTTCCATCCGTTTCTCTCCTTTATCCGTTTATCCGGCAGCGATTCCTGCTCCCGGTCCTTATTTCCCGTAATTTATAACAAACAAATGAAGGGTTGTCACAACATGGAATCCAGGACATTCTGGAACCTGTCTGCAACAGCCCCTCCACTCTTTACAAAGTATACAGATACAACTGAGAATCCTGAACTATAAGGTTACCTTATAATCGTCAGAACCTTCTCCGTTTACAACATAGTAAGCAACATTTTCTTCCGGTTTTACATAAACTTCAATGGTTTTGATCTCTGCGCCCTTGTGGTTTGCCTCATATGCTTTCACTGCCTTGTCCAGAACATCTTTTGCAACGATCTGTTTGCCTGAGAACTCAATAACTACGCAAGCCTTCGGGTCTGCCTTCTTTGCAGGAGCTTTCTTTGCTGGTGCTTTTTTGGTGGTCTCGACTGGCTTTGCTGCCGGTGCTTCAACAACTGCTTTTACCGGAGTCTCTGCTTTAACCTCTGCTGCAGCTGTCTTAACTTCTGCTTTTGCGGTCTCGGTCTTCGGTGCTGCTTTTGCTGCTGCCTTAGCTGCGTTTCTTCTTGTTGCCATAGTTCTTATCCTCCTCATTCGATTCCAATTATGAATTGCTCCCCATCACCTGTTTTTGACAGACGATGATGGCATTATAAATCGGTTTCCTGTATTTGTCAATGTTTTCCAGTGGTTTACAGGCCTCTGCACACGTTTGTTCCGACTTTAATGCAAAATCATCTCCGCAATATAGACTGCTACACAGGCACCAATGGAAACACGGAACAGATTTCCGTCGATCCAGGCAAGGATCACCCCTGCCACAAATCCGACAATTCCCGTGATCCGGTTTCCTGTTGCAGAAAGGATGGACGGAAACGTCATAACAGAAAGACTCACATAAGGAACATAATATAAGAAAGACTGAATAAACGGATTCCTGATTTCCCTGCGGATCAGCGTCAGCGGCAGGGCCCGCACGGCATAAATTGTCAGGAACATGACCAGAATGGAAGCGTAAATATTATGATGCATGCTGCTCCTCCTGTACCGGGAACAGGATTGCCGCTGCAGCCGAAATCAGCACGGTCAGCAGGATAATCTGAAACCCCGATGCGATATTTTTAAGTCCCGGAATGCTTTGGAATAAAAAGCTTACCGACATGGATATAACTACCACTGCGGCAATGATCTTGTCCTTTCTTGCCGGCGGGATCACCACTGCAAGAAACATGCCGTATATAGCCACACTCATAGCGCTCATGACCGGTGCCGGAAGGATCATGCCCACCATCGTGCCAAGAAAGGTTCCGAGTACCCAGCCGGGCGCTGCCACACTGGCTGCACCGTATTGATAAAACGGATTCAGCTTTCCCGGAACCGTCATGGATATACCAAAGATCTCATCCGTCACCGCATAAGACATGAAGATTCTGTGGAGAAATGGCCTGTTTGGCTGCACCTTCTGGGATAAAGCACTTGACATCAGCAGGTAGCGCATATTGATGACCACTGTAGTAACGATCATCTCCATCACCCCTGCTCCAGATCCGATCATGCTGATCGCCGCAAACTCCCCCGCCGATGCGAGCATCAACGCAGACATCAGGGAAGACTGCAGGGCATTCATCCCTGCCTTACCTGCGGTAATGCCAAGTGTAAAAGCAACAGCAAAGTACCCAAGCGCGATGGCACTCCATCGCGCATTCCCTTAAGAAAAGATATTCTGTCGTTTTGTTGTTCCATAGTCTGCATTATAATACATCCTGACGCATAATGTGGCGGATACGCTCATCATTTAAACCGCGGATAACCTCAACAGCCATTTTAATGGTGGATTCGATATCTTCCTTTGCGCAGAAGTTGTAGTGGGTATGCACATAACGGGACGGAATACCAAGAACCAGAACCGGAACCGCCTGATGGGTCAGATGGATTTTACCTGCATTGGTACTTCCGCCGCGTCTTACCGCATCCTGACACTTGATTCCGTATTTGTCAGCAATCTCATGTGCATAGGCCATAAATGCGTCATTTGCCACATAGCTGTTATCCATATGGCGGATCTGCACACCTTTCTTTAAGCAGCCCTGGGCTACACCGGTACGGTAATAGAAATCGTCTGCCGGAGATCCCTCAAATACGATAGCAAGATCCGGCTTTACCTGCTGTGCAGTCACGGTTGCGCCGCGCATGCCAACCTCCTCCTGGGAAGCAAAGGCACCGACCACATCCACGGCCAGGCTCTCCGTCTCCTTCATCAGGGCTTTCATGGTCTCAATGATGCAGACACAGCCAAGACGGTTATCAAAAGCCTTTCCGGAACAGATGCCGTGTTTTTCATCATAGGAGAAGGTCACATCCGGCATGATCGGATCACCGACGTGGATTCCGTAATCCTCTTCGATCTCCTGTCTGCTGCTGGCTCCAACATCCACCTTTAATTCCTCGATCGTCAGGGAATTGTCGGCCTTCTGGGCAGCCGTTAAGAAATGTACCGGCTTGGATGTAATGATTCCCTTGATTTTTTCGCCTTTACTATTACGCACAATGACACTGTGGGCCGGAAGGCTGGTCATATGAAATCCGCCCAGGGTGATGATACTGAGAAGTCCGTTATCCTCCACGTTCTGGACCATAAAGCCGCATTCATCGGTATGCGCATCCAGCATAAACACCGGGCGGTTTCCCTTTGCGTCCGGCATCGTCGCATATACATTATACATCGCGTCGTTTCTTAAATTCAGCCCCTCGCAATGCTTCTGTACTGCTTTTACTACTTCTTCCTCAAAACCGCTCGGGCCAAAAGCGTTGGTTAAATCCTCAATTGTCTTTAAATCTGCCATGGTTCATATCCTCCCTGTATGTTCTTTTAATATACCACAAATGAATGAGCTGTCACAATATCCATCCAGTTTTTACTGGTAAGACGATTGGTGCGCGCGTCTACTGCCTTCATGCCCGGATAAAAGGACATCTGGTAAGCCTTTTTCAGATCCTTGTAGTTTACCTCATAGGTAAACTGCTCCGGAAGCGTGATTCTGCATGCAGCAAGCTTTGCCTCTATATCACCGGAAAGCACTTCTGTGACGGATGCCTTCAGATCTGCGATCACAGTCTTTGGTGATACATTCCAGGCACTTCCGCCCACACCCTTCTTGGAAGACACCGTCGTGATCTGCGGAACCAGCTCCTTTGAGAGCTCACAGATGCGCTCGTCACCGGATAAGAACAGCACCGGGACACCATACATGGCCGCTGTATAAGTGTTCAGCATGAATTCACTCATCCGTTTTCCGTTTAACTCAATAAAATTGCTAGCCCCCGTGGAAGTATGGCTCAGTGGGCTTCCCGGATCACCGGCGGGTGCATGATATCCAATATAAAACACCGCATCGAATGTCTCATCAAGACCATACATCATGTTGATGGGGTGCCCGCTCTTTCCGCGGATCAGAGTGACATGCTCCGGCATGGCCATTACATCAATGTTGGTGGCATCTCCGTGTCCATCCTTTACTACGATCTCATCCACGCCGGCAGCCAGAGCAGCCTCGCAGACAGCCACGACCTCATCGGTCATCTGCTTTGCATATTTCTGATAAGCCGGTTCTTCTTTGTGGGTTTCATAATTGAGGGTTGTTCCGGCACAGCCTTCAATATCCGCACTGATAAACAGTTTCATTGTTCGTGCCTCTCTTTTTATAAAAATTTCAATTGTATTTTTTCAAAAGACAGCAAAAGAGCCGGTTCATGGCATCTAGTCATCAACCGGCTCCTCTGCCATGTAATTGCTATTATGACTTTATTACTGATGGATCACTGCGTTCTCCGCAGCTTTCGCGTTCTTCTTCGCTTCCTCGGTGTCGTACAGATGGCAGTATACAAAATGATCGTCACCTACCTGGTACTTCTGCGGAGCCTCCGTCTTGCAGCGCTCCATGCACTTCGGGCAGCGCGTGTGGAATTTACATCCGCTCGGCGGATTCAGTGCAGAGGGGATATTTCCCTCCAGAATGATCCGGTCTTTCTTTGCTTTCGGGTCCGGGATCGGAACAGCGGAAAGAAGTGCCTGGGTATACGGGTGAAGCGGGTTCTGGTACAGACTGTACTTGTCTCCCTCCTCAACAAAATTGCCCAGATACATAACACCCACACGGTCACTGATATGCTCCACAACACTTAAGTCATGAGCAACGAAAATGTAGGTCAGGTTCATATCCCGCTTTAACTGGTTCATGAGGTTTAACACCTGGGACTGGATGGAAACATCCAGCGCGGAAACCGGCTCATCGGCAATGATGAGCTGCGGCTGTACAGCCAGGGCCCTCGCAATGCCGATACGCTGACGCTGTCCGCCGGAAAACTCATGCGGATAACGGTTTGCATGGTAATCATCCAGGCCAACACGGCGTAAAAGCTCTACAACCTTTTGATCGGTCTCCTCACGGGTCTTTGTCAGGCCGTGGATGATGAGCGGCTCTGCCACGATATCACGGACTGACATACGCGGGTTGAGGGACGCGTACGGATCCTGGAATACCATCTGGACTTTTTTTCGGATCGGCCGCATCTGCTTTGGTGTGTATTTTGCGATTTCTTCACCATCCAGCACGATGGAGCCATCCGTCGGCTCGATCAGCTTACAGATACTTTTTCCAAGGGTAGACTTTCCGCATCCGGACTCTCCTACGATTCCGAATACCTCGCCGCGTCTTACCTCAAAATCTACATTATCGACTGCTTTCACATAGGACGGCTCTTTTCCAAGTCCGCCCTTTACCGGGTAATACTGTTTCAGTCCCCGGACAACTAATAAATTGTCTGCCATCAGTCCTTACCCCCTTCCTGCATACAGCGCCAGCAGCGGCTCTGATGCCCGTTTCCAAGATCCGTGAAGCCCGGCTCCTCCTCGCGGCAGCGGTCAAACGCGTATTTGCAGCGCGGCGCGAACTTACAGCCCTTCGGCATGTATTTCGGGTTCGGCACGTTGCCCGGAATGGACTCTAGCTCTTCCACGTGCTCTCCCAGCTTCGGAATGGAATTTAACAGGCCTTCCGTGTACGGATGGGATGGCTTGTCGAAAATGTCGTAAACAGAACCTTTCTCGACCACGCGGCCGCAGTACATAACAACGACCTGATCACACACCTCTGCCACGACACCGAGATCATGGGTGATGAAAAGGATAGAGGTTCCGATTTCTTTTTTCAGCTTGTTCATTAGGTCGAGGATCTGTGCCTGAATCGTTACATCCAGAGCTGTAGTCGGCTCATCGGCAATCAGGATTTCCGGGTTGCATACCAGAGCCATGGCGATCATGACACGCTGGCGCTGTCCGCCGGAAAGCTGGAACGGATACTCCTTCATCATCTTCTCCACGCGCGGAAGTCCGGTCATGCGCAGCATCTCGATGGCTTTCTCCTCAGCCTCTTTCTTGCTGACTTTCTGGTGCATGAGGATGGCTCCATGATCTGGTCGCCGATCTTCATAACCGGGTTTAAGCTGGTCATCGGCTCCTGGAAGATCATGGAGATCTTGCTGCCGCGCAGTTTTCTGCGTTCTTCATTGCCGATGTGTACAATGTCCTTGCCGTCTAAGAGGATCTCGCCCTCCTCAATCTTACCGGTGGTTCCCATTAACAGGCCCATGACAGAAAGGGCAGTTACGCTCTTTCCGCTTCCGGACTCACCTACGATACCGAGGGTGGAACCCTCTTTTAACTCAATGTCAACACCATCCACGGACTTGACAATACCGCTGTCCATGTGGAACCAGGTGTGCATGTTTTTGATTTCCAGAATATTTTTGCCGGAGGCATCTTTCGTTGTCTCCACTTTGATTGTTTCGCTCATATTCCTGCACCTCCTTAATCAGTCAGCTTCGGATCGAGTGCGTCTCTGAGTCCATCGCCCAGCAGGTTGAAGCTGAGTACGGTTAAGAAGATCGCAAGACCCGGGAACAGGGTGATATGCCAGCTGTTCATCATGTAAGTACGTCCGTTGCTTAAAAGCAGGCCCCACTCCGGTGTCGGCGGCTGGGCACCCATGCCTAAGAAACTTAAGGAAGACGCAGTCAGAATGGAAGATCCGATGGACATACTGTACTGCACGATGATGTCCGGGATCGCGCTCGGCAGGATATGGTAGAACAGGATACGCTTATCATCCGCGCCGATGTTCTTTGCTGCCTGTACGAACACGCTGTTCTTGGTTGCCAGGGTGTTGCCTCGTACCAGACGCGCAAATTTCGGAATGTTGAACACCGCTACCGCAATGATTACATTGGTCATGCCGCTGCCAAGGATCGCTACGATCGCGATGGCCAGAATGATACCAGGGAACGCGAACAGCGCGTCACAGATACGCATGATAACGGAATCAATGATACCGCCGTAGTAACCGCCGATCAGGCCCAGGAAAGAGCCGATCACAGCCGCGATGCTGACAGAGAACAGGCCGACACTTAAGGAAATTCCGGTACCGCAGATGATACGGGAGAACAGGTCTCTTCCGAATTCATCGGTTCCGAACCAGTGTGCCGCGGTCGGTGCCTGCATGATCGCGTTGTAATCGAAATCGTTAATCCCATACGGAGCAATGAATTTTGCGGTAAAGGAAAGCACTACTAAAAACAGGATGAAAACCAGAGCCACAATGGCGGTCTTCTGTTTCTTAAATTTGCGGACAAACTCAGAAAGCGGAGTGCTGATGTCCGTTTTTTCATTCAGGTTTTCTTCGGCCTGCTTCATTATTTTCTCTTTTGCCATCTTAAACTCCTCCTTTCTTAGTCAAGCTGGATTTCCGGATTGAGCACAGCATAAAGCACATCTACAATCAGGTTGATCACAACGAAATGTAATGAAAAGATCAGGATCAGGGACTGGATCGCCGGATAGTCACGGTAGTTTACGGACTCAACCAGCAGAGAACCAAGGCCCGGGAACGCGAATACAGACTCGGTTACTACGGAACCGCCAAGCAGGAAACCAAACTGCAGGCCGACTACGGTAACAACGGAGATCATCGCGTTGCGGAACGCATGCTTCCATACAACAACACGCTCTCTTAAGCCCTTTGCGCGCGCAGTACGGATGTAATCATCTTTTAATACTTCTATAATAGAGGATCTGGTAAAGCGGGCAATGATTGCCGCGATACTGGATCCCAGTGCGATCGAAGGTAATACGAGACTCTTCAGTGAATCCGCACCCGTGGTCGGGAACCATTTCAGATTCACGGAAAATACCATGATCAGCATAAAGCCAACCCAGAAAGAAGGAAGCGATATGCCGGACACAGCCAGTGTCATTCCTGTGTAATCCTGCCAGCGGCTTCTGTGTCTTCCGGACCATACGCCGAGAAGCACACCCACGATGGTGCTCCATGCGAGGGCCAGCAGGGTCAGTTTTGCCGTATTGGCATAGCGGTTGGAAACCTCCACCGCAACCGGACGCTTGGTCCGGAGAGATGTACCAAGGTCACCTTTCAGCAGACCCGTTACATATGTAATGTACTGTTCATGAATTGGTTTATCCAGACCCAGTTCTTCTCTAACTACCTGTACATCTTCCAGCGTTGCCTGCGGACCGGCTACCAGACGTGCCGGATCACCCGGGATCAGCCGTACGAAGAAAAATACGAAGGTTACCACAATAATCAGGGTAGGTATCACTCCAATGATTCTTTTACCTATGTACCTTAACATACACTCAACACCTTTCATTCTTTTTGGGGAGTACCCCCTGTTAATCGGATTCTTTTTCCTGCAAAAATGGTCCGGCGGATCAGATTTCCGCCAGACCACCTGTTTTGCAGTATATCATTCTGTCAGATCTGTTTCTTAGCTAAATATGGATTACTTTGCCAGCTTAGCGTTTCTTAAGTTCAGGCAGTTATCCGGGAAGACCTTTGCGTCCACCATCTTTGCGGAGCTGGCCCAGGTGTTGTTGTCGTTTGCCAGACATACAAGCGGGCTCTCCTCCCAGATGATATCCTGGGCTTTTGCGTAAGCCTCAGCTCTCTTGGCATCATCCGCGGTAGATAATGCGTCTTTTAAGAGCTGGTCAACCTCTTCGTTCTCATAGTAGCAGATATTGTAGCTTGCCGGCGGCTCAGATTCGATCGCCATTAACGGACGGATACCCCAGTCAGCATCACCGGTAGACGGGGACCAGCCGATCACATACATATCAACCTCTGCCTCAGAGCCAGGAACATTCACATCCTGGATCTTCTGGTTTACCACCGCGCTCTCAAGAGCGTTGATCTCAACGTCGATGCCGACCTGAGCCAGCTGCTGCTGTAAAAACTCACACTGCTTTAAGTTTGCAGTAGTAGAAGCACACATGATGCTGGTCTTGAAGCCATCCGGATAACCGGCCTCAGCCAGTAAGGATTTCGCCTTCTCGATGTCATATGCATATACATCGTTGCCCTTGTAGAACTGGACGTTCGGTCCGATGATGGAGGTTGCCGGAGTTGCCACACCGTTCTTAACAACTGCGCAGTAAGCATCCTTGTTGATCGCGTAGTTGATGGCCTGACGGACTCTCACATCATTAAACGGTGCTTTCTGGTTGTTCATCATCAGGTAACGTACTACGATACCCTCTTCCTGGCCAACTGCTACATTGCTGTCGCCACGCAGAGTCTCAATGCTCTCGGTCGGAACCGGCCAGATGAACTGAGCGTCGCCGGACTGCAGCATTGCGACACGGGTTGCGTTCTCAGATACCGGCTTGAAGGTAATGGTCTTGAAACCGGCATCCGGGTCTACTAAAGCGGTGCCGCCGCAGATATCTGCGTTATAGCCCCACCAGTCTTTGTTTAAAGCGATGGTAGCGTGCTCACCTGCTACCCACTCTACGAAGGTGTACTGGCCGGTACCAACCGGATTCTTAGCGCACTCCTCGTTGCCCTTTGCGATGACTGCCGGACTCATAACAACACAGGCCGGATGAGCCAGAGTCGGGATAAATGCGCCGAATGGATTTTCCAGGGTTACCTTCACGGTGTAATCATCAACGATCTCGGTCTCTTTTAAAACGTTGCAGAGTAGGGTCGTTCTCTTTAAGCCAAGGTTCTTATCCCCCCAGCGGTCAAAGTTTGCCTTTGCTGCCTCTGCGTTCCACGGAGTACCATCGGAGAACTGGATGCCCTCTCTTAAGTGAATGGTGAACTCGGTAGCGTCGTCGTTTGCTTCGTAGTCGGTAGCCAGCATCGGGATGATCTTCATATCATCATCGAAGCCGAACAGACCATCCATCATCAGTCTCTGAATACCGCCGGATAAGGTATCACTGGTATCCATCGGATCCATGGTAGTAAAGTCTACCAGCATTGCTGCGGTGATGTCGGTATCCTGGGACACGGACTCTCCCTCTGCCAGTTCTACGGCTGCGGTAGTTTCTGCTGCCTGTGACTCACCGGAAGCTGCTGCAGTGGTCTCAGAAGAACCGGAGCCGCCGCACGCGGTCAGTGCACCCATAGCTGCAGTCAGGAGTACAGCCAGAAGCTTTGTTTTTGTCTTCTTCATAAAATGATCCTCCTCTTCTTTTTTTCAAAGGTCTTTACACGTTTTTATGTTCCGCGTATATAAAAAAAGCATGGAACATACTTTCCCTTTTCGTGTATGCACCCTTGCATGGTTTTTATTTTACACTTTATCACATTACATTGTCAAACAGAAAAATGGTTTTTTTGATAAATATCCGCACTTCTTTGTTTTATTAATAGTTTAGGTTGTTTTATGCATTATTATGCATTATAATATGCCTATTAAAACCTTGATTCCAGTGAAAGGAGCATCTGTCATGTCTCACTCCAAACCGTCTGCCACCGTCAATCAGAAAAACAGTGTACTCATCATTTGCCTACATCCCGGCATCCGCCGGGAATTTCAGGACTATCTCTCTGCCCTGCTTGGCGAATATATCAGCTTTCATATCCTGGACCCTTACCAGATCCACGACCCGGCACAGATCCGGGACTATTCCTGCATCCTGTTTGCCAGCAGCCGTACCAGGGAAGCATTTCCCATTCCGGTACCGGAAAACATGACACAGCTTGTCTGCACCCGCACCTTTAACCCGGCTTCTCTCGATCGGATCATCCGGATTCCGCAGGGGGCCTCGGTCTATCTAGTCAATGATACCAAAGAATCTGTTCTGGATATTCTTGGCCAGCTCCAGGATGCCGGCATCACACAGTACCATTTTGTGCCTTTTTACCAGGGCTGCACCAGGACAGATGAATCGATCCAGTATGCCATCACCCTGGGTGAACCAAAGCTGGTCCCGGCCCATGTTCCCAATGTCATCAACATTGGAAACCGGATCATTGATATCTCCACGATCCACGATCTGTGCACCTGCTTTCACCTTCCTTCCAGCCTCACCAATCAGATCACCCGGACTTACGTCAATCGGATCCTTCAGATCCTACAGCTGACCGGAACGCATTACAGCAACTACGTTTTTTCCAAGCAGGTTTTACAGGCAGTGATGAGCAACCTTTCCGTCAGTCTCTGTCTTATGACAGATGAAGGCCGGATCAGCATGCTGAACCGTGCCTTCTGTCAGGACTGGGATATTCCGGAAACCGGATGCATGAACAGCATGTTTTCATCCTGGCTGCCTTCCCAGTATGCTTCCCACAATTTCTGTCAGAGTGCGGACTACCAGCTTGTCAGCCGCAGCGGTCTGCGACGCCAGCTCAGCGTGCTGCATCTTTCATTTCCCGGTCATAAAACGCTGTATCTGTTGAGCAGCCAGCCGGCATCTGCCTCTCCGGATCCGGATATTACCCCCATTGATATCCGTGATCCCTCCTCAGATTTTTACCGGCTTAACAGCGGTTTTGACAGTATCATCTCCGTCTCCGGCCGTGTCCTGAACATGCTGGAATACGCCCGCCGCCTGGCGCTCTACGATTTCCCGGTCCTGATCCAGGGGGAAAACGGAACCCAGAAAAAAAAGATTGCCATAGCCATCCACAAGACTTCCAGCCGCAGACAGAATCCGCTGATCATCTTCAACTCCCTGTATACCGGATTGGAGGCTGAGGAGCATCTGAGGCAGGCTGACAAGGGTACTCTTCTGATCGACGGTGCAGAACGACTTTCGCTCACAACCCAGGATACGCTCATCAGCATCCTGCAAAACACAATGACAGACCTTGATATCCGCATCCTGGCCACCACGAGTCAGGATCTGTATCAGAATGTTCTGGACGGAAGTTTCCGGGAAGAGCTCTTTTTCCTTTTAAATGCGGCCTCCATTGACACCGTCCCGCTTCGTGAACGCCGGGAAGATATTCCCATACTCATGGAACACTTTTTCCGCGAACTGTTTCACGATTCCAATATCCGTCTGAGAGATCTGATTTCTTCCAGTCTGATGAATTTTCTCATGAGCTACGAATATCCGGGGAATATCCAGGAGCTGTTCAACCTGAGCCGGTACTTTTTCTCTCTGTACTCCGCTCACCCACTGGTTCTTTCCCAGCTTCCTTCCTATATCCGGAACCGGGTCAGCCAGCCCTTCAGCGAAAGCAGCGCATTAAGAAATCAGGTGCTGTCTTTGATCGCTGAGACACCGAGAATCGGGCGCGGCGCCATTCTGACAGCCCTGGCCGGAAAAGATATTGCCGTCAGTGAGGGAAAACTGCGCGGACTGTTAAAAGAGCTGGCAGATGACGGGCTTATCCGGGTCGGCAGGACCCGAAGCGGCTGTGAGATCACAGAGCTTGGACTTGCATCTATCCGGCATTGATGTTATACTAACTGTCACATCTGACAAAGAGAGGTATTCTATTATGCTGCCAAAGATCGGAATTACAACCATAAATACCAAAAATCCCACATCCGGCGCACTTCTTTCCACGAACGGCTGGACTTACAACGATGCAGTAACCAAGGGCGGCGGGGTTCCGTTCCTGCTTCCTTCCGTCACAAATGAAGAGCTTTTAGATGCCATGACAGAGGCCTGCGATGGCTTCATCTTCAGCGGCGGTGCAGATATCACCCCCTGCTGCTACGGGGAAATGGCTCATCCGCTGGTAGGTGACACAAGTCTGATGCTGGACCGCAGCCAGATCGGACTGATCCGCCGTGTCATCAAAGCCAGAAAACCGTTTGTGGCTATCTGCAGGGGGCACCAGGTCTTAAATGTGGCCTGTGGCGGAACCCTGTATCAGGATAACAGTCTGCATGGGGAAGGAACCGCAAGACACATGATCCGGGATGACCGTGGTGATGTGAGCCATCAGGTTTCCCTCAAGCCAGGCACTACTCTCTATAACATGTTTGGTGAGCGGATCTGGACCAACAGCTATCATCACCAGAGCGTGAAAAAGCTGGGGGACGGCTTAAAGATTTCCGCGACGGCCGATGACGGCATTGTAGAAGCCATTGAGCTGATCGACTACCCGTACGGCCTCGGCATCCAGTGGCATCCGGAAGCTATGCTCCTGGCTTCTGATGATATGCTCCCGGTCTTCACCGGACTGATTGCGGCAGCCAAAAAAACGGCCGACAAATAATCCTGCTCAAATACCTTCAACGCCAAAAGCGGACTGCAGGCAGAAAAATCGTTTCTCTCATCCTGCAATCCGCTTTTTCTATACAATTTCTGTTGATTGTCTGAACGAATTCGTTACTGTTTCGAATCCTGGTCTTCAAGATACTCCGCCAGACTGTAATAAAGTTCTCCTGCCAGTCCGCGGGTCCGCTCTGCTGCTGTCATGGAATTTAAGATTGCTTCCTGTTCCGCTTCTGCAACGGCAAGAAACGCCCGGTTTATAATCTGCTCCGGAATAGCCTGAATGTGAAGCAGTTCCTCCTCGTCGTTGGATGGGATCCGGTTTGCTGTGGTAAATCCGATCATGACCTCACCGCTTCCATGTCCGGTATAGCCGCCCGTGCGGGCAATGCCTACGCCGGTTCTCCGAAGAATACGCTTCAGCTGACGGCTGGTCAGCGGAAGATCCGTAGCCAGAATACTCATGATAGAACCTTTGTCTTCTTCCGATGCTGCCATATCATCCTTTTCCTGCTTCCAGTCCAGAATCTCTGCACCGACAGCCTCTCCATTTAACACAAAATCCTCTGTTGCTCCAAAATTTGACTGGACCAGCACTCCAATGGTATATTCTGTTTCTCCAATACGGATTACACGGGAAGCAGAGCCAATACCACCCTTCAGGCCATAGCAGAGCGTTCCTGCTCCGGCTCCCACATCTCCCTCTTCAAAATCATCGGAGGCAGACGCAAAGGCACGGCGGACCTCTGCTGTTCCCACTGCCCGCTTTTGAATCTGATTAATGCGGCAGTCATTGCACTCGCCCACTACCGGATTGATGCTCATGGGATCCAGACCATCCTGCTTACACTGTTCCACCACGATATCCACCATGGCATCCCATACCTTTCCTACATTTAAGGTATTCGTCAGGGCAATCGGGGTCTCCAGCGTTCCCAGTTCTTCTATCTGAACCAGTCCGGCACTTTTTCCAAATCCATTGTGAACATAAGCTGCTGCAATATATTTCTTTGCAAATGCATTGTCCCCGCCGGGAAGGACTACCGTCACTCCGGTATGATTTTCTTCTGTTTTTACCGTGCAGTGTCCGACCTTTACCCCAGGCACATCCGTAATCTTATTTCGTTTTCCGGTCTGCAGGCGTCCAGGCACAAGGCCAAAGTCCCGGATTCGTTTTCTCTCCATGTTATTCTTCCTCTCTGCTTTTTATCAGGAACTGCCACAGCAGATCATTTCCCGATTTCACTTAAATATTTATCACGCAGCTTCTGGATCAGTTCCGGATTCTTCATACCGACAGCCCTTTTGTTTAACTCCATGGCACGCATGCTCGGATGGCTGGTACTGGTCACCAGGATCTCATCTGCGGTGTAGAGCTCTTCCAGGGTAAATGCACGCTCCTCTACCGGGATTCCCAGTTCACCGCAATAGCGGATGATGTGCTTTCTCTCAGTTCCCGGAAGAATCAGATTATCTAACGGATGCGTAATGAACACGCCATCCTTCACCATGGAAATATTCGAATGTGAACATTCCGTCACAAAGCCGTCCCGTACAAAAACAGTCTCATTGCAGCCTGCCTCAGATGCCTGCTGGGCTGCCATGACATTCGGGATCAGATTCAAGGTCTTGATATTGCAGTGATAAAAACGGGTATCCGGAATGCTGATCAGCCGGTATTCATCGGACATCTGCACACCGTTCCAAGGCTTGCTGTATACATACAGATTGCTGGAAACTCCCTCTCCCGGGAACAGATGATTGCGCGGAGAGGTTCCTCTGGTCACCTGCCAGTAAAGGAACTGGCAGCTGCTCTCTAACTTCTGAACCAGATCCGTCAGAAGCGCGCCGACTTCTTCTTTTGTATAGGGAAGTTCAATGCGAAGCATGGCTGCACTGTTGAACATGCGGTCCAGATGATCCTGCAGGGCAAAGATCTTATGATCAAATACCATTGCCGCCTCGTAAATTCCATCTCCAAAGTAGAATCCGCGGTCATTAGCCGGAATCATCATATCGTCAATTGCCGTAATTTTTCCATTATAATAAGCAAGGTCCTTCATCTTATCCATACTATTCTTCTCCTTATCTTCCGGCTCATGTCAGCTTTGCTGCACTGTCATTCTTCTACAGTACAGATTGCACTGTCATGAAATCCGCATATGTCTTTGCTGTAAGTATACAATGGAGATTTTTAAAAGTAAATAGTTGTGCCAAACGAACCTTGAAGCTTTACGGGCTTTAGCGGCTCAATGTCAGCGGCAGCGTGCGAACAGCGTAGATTGTGAGAAACATGACCAGAATTGAAGCATAAGTATTATGCTGCATGATGACTCTCCTCTTTGACCGGACGTAACATGGCTGCTGCCGCAGAGATCACGACAACCGCCGCGAGCACTTCTTTTTTTATTTGATATCAGGCCCGAAAGCCCGTTTCATTCTATCTCAGTCCAGACGGCAAGTTAGCCGACCGACCCAAAAAAAGGTCTATTTTTGAGAAAAGCTATAGGTGATAGTGACTTTTTTATCATTTTGTATTATAATTCCTATGGAAACATCGAAAGAAGGATAAACCATGACAAGCAAAGAATTATTATATGTAAAAACGGTAGCAGACGAAAAAAATATATCCCGGGCGGCCAAAAAGCTCTTCATTGCCCAGCCATCCTTAAGCCAGTCGATCCAGAGGATTGAGGATTCCGTTGGCGTACCCTTGTTCAACCGGACAGCCGGAGGACTCACACTGACCTTTGCCGGGGAACGCTATTACCACATGGCTGTCCAGGTATTAAAGATCTATCAGGATTTTGAAATGGAAGTCAGCGACATCAATAACCTGAAAACCGGCAAGATCCATCTGGGAACGACAAATCATTTGGGGACGCTGGCTTTGTCGAAAATTTTGCCTAGATTCTGTGACTTATGCTCTAATATTGAGTTGACCATATCCGAAGAAAATTCTTCCAGATTAGAGCAGATGCTCATGTCAGGTGAACTGGATTTTGCAATTATGCATACACCAGCAGACATTCGAACCCAGCCACAATTCAATTTTGACATTATGAGGCGTGATCCCTTCGTAATTGCGCTTTCTCCGACACACCCGCTGATTGAGAAAGCCGAGCCAAAGGAAGGTTACCCTTATCCAGTTCTGGATGTCCGTCTCCTAAAAAACGAATCATTTCTGATGCTCCACAAATCACAGCGTATTCGTCAGATTACCGATGAAGTACTTCAGTGTGCCGGAATCTTACGCCCCAAAATCCCACTGACACTGCGTAATTTCGAAACCGCTCAGCTCCTTGCAGCACAAGGTCTTGGTGTTACATTTGTACCATTGGAATATTCTCAGATTACATCAGAAGAATATCACCCTACGCTCTTATCCATTGATAATAAGTACCAAGCCTATTGGGATATGTGCATTACTTCTTTGAAAGACGGCTTCCTGTCAAAAGCAGACCAGCTCTTCATTCGCATTGCCAAAGAAGAACTGTCCTGAAGACGGCCTTGCCCGTCTTTTTACTTATTATTTTCCAATTTTGCTTAAATATTTGGTAATCTTTCCATTATAATATGCCAGATTTTTCATTTTCTCCATTGTTTTTTCTTATTTTCAATTTGACATTAAGTATACAATGCGGATTTCCAAAAGTAACTAGTTGTGGTAAACTAGAGGAGAATCATGCAGTAACATGCATCAAAAAAACGTTACACGCAAGAATATAATAGGGAGGCATCATGTTCTATGGAAAAAATCAAAATGACCACACCGCTTGTCGAAATGGATGGCGATGAAATGGCCGCAATTCTTTGGAAAGAAACCAGAGAGAAGCTGGTTCTTCCTTTTGTAGATCTCATGGTCGATTACTACGATCTCAGTATCCGCAACCGTGACCGTACCGACGACCAGGTTACTGTGGACTCCGCCAACGCTGCTAACAAATACGGTGTTTCCGTGAAGTGTGCCACCATCACACCAAACCTGGAGCGTATGCAGGAATATCAGTTAAAGAAAATGTGGAAAAGCCCAAATGCAACCATTCGTTCCATTATGGATGGTACCGTATTTCGCGCCCCAATCCTGATTAAAGGCATTGAACCGTATATCAAGACCTGGACGAAGCCAATCACCCTGGCCCGTCATGCGTATGGCGATCTTTACCGCGCTTCTGAAATGAAAATCGACCAGCCCGGCAAATGTGAACTGGTCTTTACTGCTGAAGACGGAACTGAAACCAGAGAACTGATCCATAACTTTACCTCTCCGGGCATTGCACAGGGTATCCACAATCTTGACGCATCCATTCGCAGCTTTGCGCGCTGCTGCATGACTTACGCGCTGGATGTCAAACAGGATCTAATTTTTTCTGCAAAAGACACCATTTCCAAAGTTTATGACCGGAACTTCCGCGAAATCTTCAAAGACGTCTTTATGAGCGAATTTATGGAAGCCTTTGAGAAAGCCGGAATCACATATCAATACTGCCTAATCGATGACGCAATATCCCGTGCCGTTAAAAATCAAGGCGGCTATGTATGGGCGTGCCAGAACTACGATGGCGATGTCATGAGTGATATGCTTGCAACTGCCTATGGTTCTGCCGCAATGATGACTTCCGTTCTGGTATCCCCAAATGGCAAATACGAGTATGAAGCCGCTCACGGAACCGTACGCCGCCATTACTACCGCTATCTGGAAGGCGGAGTAGCCTCCACGAATCCGCTTGCAATCATTATGGCCTGGGCCAGTGCTCTGGAAAAACGCGGAGAACTGGACCAAAACAAAGAGCTGGAAAACTTTGGCCGCCAGTTAAAAGCAACTGCAATAGAGACCGTCGAAGACGGTATTATGACCGCAGACTTAAAAAATGTCACAACGATCAAAAATCCACGGATTGTAACCGGACTTGTGTTCATTGCAACCGTTCAGGAACGGCTTATGGCACTGTACAAATAACAAAATATCGAATTACAATCAAACAGGAGGCTAATCAAAGAAATAATTAGCCTCCTGTTCCATTCAGATCATCTTACAAATTGAATTTTTGTTTCATCAGATCGATCAGAAAACGCTCTGCCCGCCCGAGATACATATCCTCCTTATACACTGCGTTGACACTCCAAAATTCCGGTGTCACTGAAAAATCATAACAATTGAAACGCTCCATTCCGCCAAGTGCATCTATTGCCCGTTGCGGAACAATTGCCACGCCCAATCCCGCTGCAGCCAATTGAACAGCTGAAATACAGCTGGATAGTTCTATCATAATCTTGGGATCGATGCCATATTGCCGCAACACAAGATCTGTCTTTTTACGAATCGCATGGCCTTTTTTAAGCATAACAAATGGAAGATTTGCCATCTTGCTCAGATTCACGCACCTGTTTTTCCTCTTACCTTCTGTCATATTCAAGACACTCGACTCATCAAGAAACATATCTTCTGTAAGCATGCTTTCTTCCGCCACCAGCAGAAGCTGCTCCCGATAAATAGATTCTGCTTTCAATCCAACCGGAAGTTCTCCCTGGCTGCGTGGAATTACGTAAAAGCTGATATCATCCCGCAGAATTGCCTTAAGAAGTTCATCGGACTTTGCCTCCATCACCTGCAATTCAATTCCAGGATACTGCTTCTTAAATTCCGGGATCACTGCCGGAAGCATATACCAGCCCGTTCGGTTGGCATACCAAAATTAATGCGGCCTTTTTCTCCAAGTCCTGCATCGATCAATTCCTTTCGCAGATTATCACTCATGAGCAGAATCTTTCTTGCTGTCTCCACATATTTCTCTCCAGCATATGTGATCGTAAGAGGTGAAGTTCCACGATCGAATAATTTCACGCCAACATCCTGCTCTACCTTAGAAACAATATGGCTCAAGGAGGGCTGTGATATATAAAGTTTGCGTGCCGCAGCCGTGATACTGCGGCAATCCGCAACCGTTGTGATATAGAGCATTTCGCGAAAATCCATACAATTCCTCCTGATGTATAAGGTTCTTCCCTGTCTTATCGGCTTTATTATATCTGTTTTTTTAGATTTTCGCAATGTTTGCTTAGCTTCGGTAATAATTGATCAGACAACCGGATAACAAAATTTTTCTCTCATCCTCTGTTAAAGTGTCTAATGTACAGAAAATTTCTTTTTTCACATCGCCGGTTACTGCATCCAATAGCTGCACCTTCACCGGATTTTTGCATTCCGAAATGACCTGTTCAACCTCCCGGACAAGCAGATAGCTTCCAACCGGGATTTCCAGCTTTTCTTCTGTTCGCAGAGGAAGAAGTCCCCAGTTGATCAGATTGGAACGGTAGCGCTTGGTTGCGTATTCATTTGCCAGATTCGCAAATCCGCCCAAAACCTTCTGACAGCTTGCCGCCTGTTCTCTGGAAGATCCATCTCCAATCTTGTCGCTGACCATCAGGCTTCCAAAGGTAATGTCCGAAGCTGGGCAGCCGAGTGTTTTTGTGAGTTTTCCAAGTAGAGCATCAAATTCCACATCTCCTGTCTGCACTGAGCGTGCCTGTCCGCTTGCAAACTGTTCTCTCCGCTTTGTTTCCAGTGACCGGATTTTTTTCGCACGCCCTACATAATCCGGATCACGGCTGATCATGGTATATTCCGAAATTTTTTCCGGATTTGACCGGAACGACGACGCCTCACCGGACGGAAGCAGTTCATCGGTAGTAAGCGAACCATGATAAGAGCCTGCTGTCTTTAACAGTAAATGCTTTGTCAATGGCTGCATCTTCGGCCAGTCTGCGATATTTGGCCCCATCGTCAGTTCTACGGTATCGTCACCCTTTTCGAAATTGTTAAATACCTGATTCTCATATATTTTTGCATCGAAATGGTGCTTCAGAGTCCTGTATTCTATATCCAGCTCGGTTGCTGCCGTCAGTTTACCGCCATTTCGCACGGTAGCCGCGATGGAACGGGCATCCATCAGGCAGGCACAGGCCATCTGCCCCTGTCCCGGTTTGGAACCCTCGCGGTTCGGGTAGTTTCTCGTCATATGCCGGATGCTGACCTGATTGTTGGCCGGAACATCCGTCACGCCAAAACACGGACCGCAGATGCACGGACGCAGCGTTGCGCCGCTGACTGCCAGTTCTCCGGCAATGCCCTGCTCCATCAGATCTGCCATAACAGGAAGGCTGGCCGGGTTGATACCCAGATTTAAACCACTTCCCGGAATGCCATAACCCTTTAAAATATCCGCCATAGCCACAATATTTTCAAACAGAGCGCCGCTGCATCCGCTGACCAGGGCCTGATCGACATAAAACTCGCCATTCCTCATATGAGACTGAATGGAGAAGGGCTCACCGTGATTTCCTTTGATCGTATTACCTGCCTCTTCCACCGCCTGGATGATCTCCGGCATCCGCTCTTTAAACTCGCGGATTGGCATGGCATTGCTTGGATGGAAGGGCAGCGCAATCATACATTCTACACTGGAAAGATCAATCTCGATCAGTCCATCATAGTACGCCCCTGTCTCCGGCTGCATTTTGCGGTAAGCGTCGCCGCGTCCATGACCTGTCAGAAATTCTTCCGTCTTTTCATCAGTACACCAGATACTGGAAAGTGCTGCGCTCTCGGTTGTCATGACATCAATTCCCATTCGGTATTCCATGCTCAGATTCAATACCCCGTCTCCGACAAACTCCAATACCTTATTTTTATTAAAGTTGTTCTGGAAGGTTGCCACGATCAGTGCCAGGGCCACATCCTGCGGTCCCACACCAGGTCTTGGTGTTCCGGTCAGCTTCACAGCCAGAACCGGCGGATAAGCAATATCATAAGTACGGCCAAGCAGTTGTTTCGCTACTTCACCGCCGCCCTCTCCAATTCCCATTGTGCCAAGTGCACCATAGCGGGAATGGCTGTCCGAGCCAAGGATCATTCTGCCGCCGCCTGCCATCATCTCACGCATGTACTGATGAAGGACTGCGCGGTATGGTGGGACAAAAATACCGCCATATTTTTTCGCGTTTCCAAGGCCGAATACATGATCATCCTCATTGATCGTTCCGCCCACCGCACAGAGGGTGTGGTGACAGTTTGATAATACATACGGCACTGGGAACTTTTTAATCCCGCTTGCTCTTGCTGTCTGCAGAATGTTTACATAGTTGTTATCCGGCGATACCAATGCATCAAACTTCAATTGAAGCTGATCCATATTATCACTGTGATTATGTGATTTTAATACCTGGTAAGCCATCGTCTTCGTTTTTCCTTCGGCCTGCAATGCTGCATCTTCTGTTGCAGCAAAACTGCCATCAGCAGAAAGCACAACTCCTTGATTTATTAAAGTTACCATTTCCTCATCCTCCGATTTTTGGTTAAAAAACTGCCGCAAAATGCTATTTTGCACACTTTGCGGCATTTTCATTTATCTGGAAAAGCTAACAATTTCTATTTTCGGATATACAGAGTTCCATCCATAATACGACGTGCAGTTCTCTGAACACCTACACTCGGCAATTTCAGTTCTCCATTTTCCTCTTTCAGTTCCGGAACCATGGTCATAATTCCACTCGGATGACCAATGCGTACACTTTCTGCATTGCCAACGCTGCGGAGTAGCTTTTCTACCACAGAGCCCTTCATCGCTGCTGCTACACTGATTGCGCTTGCAGAAGTCAAAGGACACGCTTTATGGCACTTAAATACGGAAATTACTCTTGCACATACATCCATATCTTCTGCATGAACCTCTGCTCCGGAAATATCAGTGTAGGATTTCGGAACAGTCACAAATCCAACCTTCGGTACCGCCGGGCTGTTTTCTGTAGCATCTTTTAAATCCTTTGCAAATCCCATTTTGCAGCACGCAACACCACGGATCTTCTCTAACAGATCAGATACCTCTTTATTTCCATTCACTTCTTCCGGAAGTTCTGTTCCTGTCATACCGATATCTTCCGCCTTTACCAGAACCATTGGATTGGATACATCCAAAATCGTTGCCTCGATTTGACCAAACCCAGGAATATCTAATGTTTCCACACAAGTTCCGGTCGGAAGCAGCTTACCGGTTTTTGCACCTGCCGGATTTAAAAACTTCACGTTCAGCTCCGCAGCTGTTCCATCTACACCGGCAATCGCACAATTTCCCTCCTGTGCAAAGGTCTTTGTCTCTGGATCGATCGGAACCGTCACATCGATGTATTTGTCCGTATTGCGGTTTAACATATGAACCGTGGTAACTGGCTCTGTAATTGCCACCATTCCTTCTTCCACTGCAAACGGTCCTACAGCAGCAGTCATGTTGCCGCAGTTTGATTTATAATCCACCTGATTCTTGCCAACAATGACCTGACCAACCAGATACTCTACATCAATGCCTGGTTCTTCACTTTTCCAGACAATGACAATTTTATTATTGGAAGAAACCGTGCCGCCCATGCCATCAATCTGCTTTGGATCCGGATTTCCCATTGCCTGAAGGAAAATGCTGTCCCACTCGTCCCGGTTTTCAGGAAGATCTTCTTTATGAAACATACAACCCTTGCTGGTACCGCCACGCATAAATACTGTCTTAAACGTTCTCATATTATTTCTCCTCCATTTCTTTTAACTGCTTCTGCAGGTGACGCAGCTGACCTCCGGAAAGAATAACCTCCAGTTCATTGTCAGACAATTCCAGTTTTGCCTTAAAGGAATTTCCCTTTGTCAGATCCTTGATCGTCACTTCTCTTGTTTTCATCTGATCCAGCAGACCATCCACTTCCAGTTCATCCAGCTGGTCCAATTTGTCGTAATCTGCCGGGTCTGCAAATACCATCGGAATAATGCCATGATTGATCAGGTTGCCTTTATGGATGCGCGCAATACTCTTTGCAATTACCATCTTGACGCCCAGATACATCGGGTTGATGGCTGCATGCTCACGGGAAGAACCCTGTCCATAGTTTTCTCCGCCGATAATAATGCTCTTGCCCATTGCCTTTGCGCGGGCCGCAAATTCCGGATCATAGCGATGATAGCAATACTGGCTCATAAGCGGAATGTTCGAACGCATACTGGAAAACTCCGCACTGGCCGGGGTGATATCGTCGGTTGTAATATTATCTACAGTCTTTAAGCTGATCTGTGCTTTTAAATGCTGCTCTGGCGCATCCGGGATTGGAAGTGGCTGGATGTTCGGTCCACGCACGATTTCGACCTTCTTTGCTTCTTCCTCCGGAAGCGGCTCAATGATCATGGAATCATCTACCGGGAACTCCTCCGGTTCTTTTACTTCTGCCAGAATAGCCAGATCACTTCCCAGAATATCCTCCGCGCTTGCAAAGGTACCAGTGATTGCAGTTGCCGCTGCACTCTCCGGGCTTACCAGATAAATTTCCGCGGTCGGATTGCCTGCTCGCCCCTTAAAGTTACGGTTCGAGGTGCGGACTGCAACTCCTTTGGTTGCCGGTGACTGTCCAATCGCACAACATGTCCGCACGCCAGTTCCAGAAGTCTTACACCAGCGTCGAGAAGCATATCAATATAACCGTCACGCATCAGAAGCTTGTAAATCTGTTTTGAGGAGATCGCACAGGTACAGCTCACATCTTCATTCACATGTCTGCCCTTGAATACCAGTGCTGCTTTTGCAATATCTGAATAGCTGGAATTGGTACAGCTTCCGATAAATACCTGCTGCACTTTTTTCTTTTCCACATCCTTTAACGCAATGACATTGTCCGGCTGATGCGGGCAGGCACATAACGGAACCAGTTCGCTTAAGTTCAGCTCCATCTCGCCGTCGTATTCCGCATCCGCATCCGGTAAGATTTCTGTGAAGTCTTCTTCTCTCTTCTCTGCTTTCAGGAATTTTCTTACCTGCTCGTCCGCCGGGAAAATGGAAGTGGTTGCTCCCATCTCCGCGCCCATGTTGGTGATACTGGCACGCTCAGACACGCTTAAGGTGGCTGCGCCCGGTCCCACATACTCAAAGACCTTTCCGAGACCGCCCTTGATGCCGACACGGCGCAGCATTTCCAGAATAACTTCCTTCGCATTGCAGCCAGGCTGTAAATGACCGGTCAGATTCACCTTGATAATCTGCGGCATCTTTAAACGCATGGGAACACCCGTCATTGCCGTTGCGATATCCATGCCGCCGACGCCGATACACAGCATACCGATGGAACCGCCGTGGGGAGTATGGCTGTCGCCTCCCATTAAGAGCTTGCCCGGAGCACCAAACCGAGCTACCTGAACTGCATGGCAGATACCATTACCCGGTCTGGATACATGGACACCATAGCGTTTTGCTACGGACTGCAAATATATATGATCATCCGGAGTTTTGTTGTCCAGATACAATAAGTTATGATCCAGATAGCTGACGCTGCATTCAGTACGGATCCGGTCCAGGCCCACCTGCTCAAAAGCCAGATAAGTCATAACCGCGTTGATATCGTGGGTCAGAGTCTGGTCTACTTTCAGAAGAATTTCCTCTCCCGGAACCATATCAGACGGTGCAGCCAGATGTGTAGATAAAATTTTTTTTGTAATGTTCATCCCCATGTGAATTCTCTCCTTTGCTTTTCCTTTTTTACTTTTTCAGCATTTTTGTAAAAACCTTACCTGTATGATTCATCTCAGCCAGTGTGTACTGCTGTATTTCAATTTTTTTCAGCGCACGCTCTATAACGTCTTCTGCTTCTTCCTGAGAAATAACACAGACTCCATTGACATCTCCGATTACAATATCTCCCGGTTTTACACTGACACCTCCACAACTGACTGGAACATTGATGGATCCCGCACCGCTCTTGGCTGCCGTACCGCAGGTAAGGCCCTTCGCATAGACAGGAAAGCCTGACTCCTCGCAGCCTTCCAGATCCCGGAAAGCTCCATCAATTACGACACCCTCTGCCTTTAAAAGACCTGCACAGATGCTCCGGTGATCCCCCCAATAGGAACAGTCGCAATTACCTTTCCCGGCAATTACCAGCACATCTCCTTCCTGAAGTTCCAAGATCGCATCGGAAACAATACTTCCCTCTCCGCTCGGTACATCGACAGTCACCGCCGGTCCGACAATTTTTTTACTGCCGATCCATGGTTTGATCCGGTAATCCATCGAATGATACAAACCTGCGCCATCGCAGATCTCAGGAGTTGTAAACGTCCGCAAACGCTCAATCAGCTCCCTGGATGGCCTGGTAAATTGTGTATATTTTGTCAATTTATTCATGTGCTATCCCCCTTCTGTATTTTCATTATAAGTCTTGATATTTCATAAGTAAAATACATGATTTCGCATAGATATCATATTCTTTTTTCTATAGAGAAAAGAGGGGCCATAAAAAAACAAACGGACATCTGCATTCTGGTCTATCCGTCAGATTACAAATGTCCGTTTTCCGTTTACTCGATTCCAAGCATTCTTCCCGGGTTTTTCTTTGTCATGACATCAATTTCTTCCTGACTGAATCCACTGTCATACAGATAATCAATATATTCTGCAATGGTATTGTACCATTCTGGATTCTGCATCTGTCCGCCATCTGTAGAAACAATAAAATGCTCACATCCGATTTCTTTCATATGAGCCACATTGTCCGGGAGATTTTTTTTATATACACCGCCACCAATTGGCTGAGCATATACCTTTTCCAAAAGAACATCGTAATCCTTCACGATGCGTTTTTCTTCTTCCAGACTCATACCAACAATGTGGAACTCCGGATGCGTTACAATGATTTTTTTCACGCCTGCATTTCTTGCAGCTTCTACCACAGTAAAAATTTCAGATGGTGAGATATGACCTGTTCCTAAAGCAACGTCATAATCCTTCACTAGCTCAAACACATCCTTTAACGGTTCTACGATTTTTCCATCCTTTACAACAGAGACGAAATGCTCTTTGTTTTCTTTTCTGCAATGATTTTCTGCTGTCATGGTTGGTAAAAAGATTTCCTTCGCACCTAATTTGATGGAAGCTTCTACGGCCCACGGATTGATACCACCAACCGGCAGATTCATAACCAGACTGCCAAACATCTGAAAATCTGAATCCGGATATTTTTCCTGCCGAATCTTATTGACCAATGTTGCGCGGTCTGCTGTAGGTACCATGTGCGATTTAATCACAATTGCTCTCACGCCACGTTCCACTGCAGCTTCCATTAACTGCAGATCATCCAGCTTTCTCTGGCGGATATCCGGTGCAGAATGAATATGCATATCAATAATTCCCGTCAAACGTCCCATAACCTTAGCCTCCGTAATTATGAATTTTATTTTTTTATGTAGCAAAGGCAGGGTCCGCGGATCAGACCACAAACTCTGCCTTTGTTATTTCTTTGTTATTTCTTTTTTAATACAAAACTGTACTTATGCTGCAGCCGCTTTCTTTGTAAAGCCTCCAGCCATCACATAGCTTACTGCACAAATAATGATACCTACAACAGAAGCGATCATGCTTGGTGTGAACATGCATACACCACCCAGGAACATAATCAAACGGATAATCATGTTCATATCTTTCTTCAGATAACCCGCAATGGAAATACCCATAAAGAATACACCAATCACTGCAGTTACCGTGCAGATTACGATATCGCTTACGCCACCATTCAGCATCAGAGCTTCATCATAAGCAAAGGTGAACGGAACCAGGAATGCCGGAATTGCAAGCAGTACGGAAAGGAATCCTGTCTTAAGCCAGTTGGAATCCGCAATACCGGATGCAAGAAATACTGCTGCACAAACCGGAGGTGTAATTGCACCAATCGTGGAGAAGTAGAATACGAACAAGTGCGCCACCAAATCCGGAAGACCGAGTGTGATCAGGGCCGGTGCAAGGATGGATGCTGCGAGAACATATGCTGCTGTCGGCGGAAGACCCATACCAAGGATAAAGCATACTACCATGGAAAGTACCAGACATGGGAACAGATGTCCCTGACCGATGGATACGATCATGGAAGATAATTTTACGCCAAAACCAGTCTGAGAAATCAGCGCGATAGAAATCTGGGCTCCAGCTAACAGGCCTGCCATGCTTAAAATGCTTCCTGCGCCTTCTGTACATACATCCATGCACAGTTTTCCTGTCTTCTTAACAGCATCTGCATCTTTTTGAATAAAGTAGCAGATTGCGGCAGTTGCAACACCAATGATGGTTGCCCAGAAAGCTGCTTTGGTAACTGTATAGCCCATAGCCAGGAATCCAACGAAAACACCAAGCGGGATAAAGATAATTGCAAGCTCAATCTTGCCAAGTTTTGCCTCCACACCTCTACCCTTAATGCCAAGGCGTTTACTGATATAATGAATTGCAACAAAAGCGCCAAGATAATACAGGATTGCAGGCAGCAACGCTGCTTTTGCAATGCTCATATATGGAACGCCAATCAGCTGTGCCATAATGAATGCTGCAGAACCCATGATCGGAGGCATCAACTGACCGCCGCAGGAACCCACTGCACTGATTGCAGCGGACCACTCTTTGTCGTAACCCTCATCCTTCATCATCGGGATGGTAAAGGTACCAGTAGCAACAACGTTTGCCATTGCGGAACCAGAAATCATTCCAAACAGACCAGATGCGATCAGCGCAACCTTGCCAGGACCGCCGGTTGCCTTACCGGTCAGCTTCTGAGCAATGTGAATAAAAGTCTGGGAACCGCCAGTGATAGAAAGAACTGCGCCAAAAATACCGAACATAGCCAGCATACCAGCAGACAGACCAACCATCTGACCCCAGATACCGTTTGTGGTATGATACAGCATCCAGAATACCTGATTAAATGTAAAGTTTTTATGTGCCCAGGTACCAGGGAACAACTGTCCTCTCATTGCATAGAACAGGAAGAAAATAGCCATGATCGGGAATGTAAGACCTACTGCCCGGCGGCTTGCTTCCAGAATCAGAATAACCAGAATAACTGCAAAAACTTTATCTGCAGTGCTGATCCACTGAGACGGATCCCACAGAATCTTGTCATAAATCGTAATCAGATATCCGGTGCAGACCAGGCAGAGAATGCAACATATAATATCATAAATCGGCACATGATCCATTGCTACACCCTTTTTGATCGGCTTGCGGATATAAATCATTCCAAGTACGAAGAACAGGTGCACGCTTCGCTGAACGATATCCGGGAATACGCCAAAACCTGCCGTATAGATCTGAAAAAGCACCAGTGCGACAGACATGAACGTAATGAAGTGTTTCCAGAATCCATTAAGTTTTCTCATGTTATCTCTCCTTAAAGTGGTCGCAGCTCTTAAAAAGAGCTGCGATCATTTATTTTTGGTATCAAATTGCATTACTGAACCGGGACATATTCCTCTGGAATTAACTCTTCTGGTACATCTACGCCAATCTCGGTCAGATACTGAACGGTGCCTGCATGTAACGGAATGGAGGAAGACAGAGTCAGCTCTACAAGATCGTTCTCTGCGCCAACCGGATATGCTGCCTGCCATTTTTCTTTTGCATCTTCGAATACAGCCTTACATACATTGTAACCATCCTGCTGGGAAACTGCGGTAGTGGTCTGACATCCCTGCGGAGTACCAACGGTATGTACGTCATGATCAACACCATCATAGGTGCCTGCCGGAATATCAACTTCAATCAGGTATGGATATTTCTCACGAATCTTTGCGATCTCGTCCTCGGAGAGGTCAATGATATCGATCGGGATAGATGCATCAAGCTGCATAACGTAGGAATCTACCACCGGTCCAAGTTTTACAGTACCAACGATCTCGCGGTTTGCATAAGCATCTGCGGAGTCACTCTGGCTTGCTGTGAAGTAATCCGGTGCACAGTCAAACAGGTCACAGATGTTTTTGAAAATGCTCTCTGCAGAAGTACCGGTACCGCCCGGACAGAACTTCTTACCCTTTAAATCAGCCAGTTTTGTGATTCCGGAGTCTTTGCTCACGCACATCATCTCGCCGGTAACCTCATAGTAGAAAAGCATACGGGAATCTTTGCTCGGCTGTCCTTCAAAGCTTCCGATACCGTTGTAGCTCTCATAGTCAGTAGCAGATACGGAGTTTCCAAGATCTGCGTCACCATTTCTCACTGCCTTGGTAATTGCAACTGCACCCTGTCCTTCAGATACTGTGATCTTGTACTGTGGGAATACGCTCGGGATACCTTCGCCAATGGATACCCAGAACGGATATAATGCAGAGCTTGACGGGCATGCCATAACGGTCCAAAAAACATCTTCTGCTTTTTCACCGCTTGCCGCAGCTGCTTTGGTTTCTGCTGCACCCCCGTTGGCAGCCGGTGCCTGAGTTTCAGACGAGCTGGAGCTTCCTCCACCACATCCGGTCAGAGCTGCTGCTGCCATTGCTGTTGCCATCATAACTGATAATGCTTTTTTCATGTAACATTCCCTCCACATTGTATAATTTGTTTGTTTTTCTTAAAAATTTGTATTTGCAACTTGTGACTTTATTATACTTTTTATGATGAACTTTTTCAAATACATAATTTCTATGAATGGTATAGTCAAAATGATATAAAGAAAACATTAATTTCTTTATTATTCTATATATTAGTCAATCGCAGCATAAAATTTTCAAAATCATACAGAACGAAGTTCCGATACCATCTCAATATTGTGCAGATATTCCATAGTTTCCTCTGCTTTTGTTTCATCCATGACTCGAAGCAAAATACCCTTGATCTTAGCGGTGAGCTGTTGTGTCGTAAGGGGATTATCCGTACTGCCCGAAGCGTCTGGTATGGTTGCCTCATGCCTGCTGCCGTCCTTTAAGTACGCCACGACCCGACATCCCCAATGATCCGGGTAGCGACTGGTAAATGTATCATCCGTAATTACCTTTACATGGCTCAGAAGTTCCTGAACCTTGGGATCATCAATTTTATCCTGTGTAAATTCTTCCAGCGTTACTCTTCCATATAAAAGAGCAGTGGCTACTGTAAATGGTGTTGAGAACTTTGCCTCCACAGCCTTGGTTGGATGAATACTTCCGTCGCTCATACCGCACTGCTTGTTTCCGACCAGATAGGTATATACCTCAATATGATCAATCTGTTCAGGCCGTACTCCATCATGTTCCATCAGATAAAGAGAAGCATCGATGGTGCAATGTGTACTGCGGCAACAAGGATATGGTTTATTATCCATATATTTTACTTCCCAAATGGTTCCAAGGTTTGCAGATACCTTGCTAACATCGTATCCGTTTGACATAGCTGCAAGCATTCCGCCATCTTCTGTTGTTAACACATGTTCCGGTCCTGTCATCCCTGCCTTTGCAAGATACGCACATTTAGCTCCGGTGCATGCTGCAGTTGCAGGATTCAAAATCTTGCAGCTTGCGCCATCACCCAGAAATGCCCAGGTTCCACCAGCTTCCTGCGCTGCCATACCCATGGCATATACAATCTCATCTTCACTCAGATTCAAGAGCTTTGCACATGCTGCTGCAGCACCAATGACACCAGCCGTAGAAGTTGCATGCCATCCCAGATTTCTGTGAGCAGATACCCCTAATGCCATTCCGATTCTGGCTGTGACTTCATACCCACATAATTCTGCAAGCAGAAGTTCCTGCCCGTTCTTTTTTTCATACTCCGCCACACTCCATACTGCAGGCGTGACAACCGTTCCAATGTGTGTTTTAGATCTAGTATGCACATCGTCCATCTCCAGTGTATGCCCTTCCAGAGCATTTAAAAACACAGCCTGAAATAAGGATGTTTTTTCTTTCTGCCCCCAGATGCTCACCGTATGGTCATTGCAAAGATTCGTGAATTCGCGAATGATATTCACATTCTGCTCATTCCTACATGCACCGACTCCAACACCAACTGAGTCAATCAGAACTTTTTTTGTTGTTTCTTTTACATCGTCCGGCACATTTTCCCATTTCAGATCATGCACAAACCTTGCAAGTTCTCTCAATTCTGTCATAGGTAATTCTCCCTTCGTCTGTTTTCATTATTATTGCAAAAAATTGCCATATTGTAAAATATTAAATTTTAATAGTTTTCATTGGTTTTTCCTATATATTCTAGCTATTTTAAACAAAATCATAGTTTTTTCATTATTACTCTTATTGATTTTTAGAATTTTACTTTGTTTATTTTTTCAGATATAATCAAACTAACATTGAATGATTGAGGAGGTTTATTTCATGAAGTACGCATATGTTGGCTGCCGCACCACAAAAGAACGCAACGCCAGAGGAAAAGGTCTGGTTGTGTATGAAATCTCACCAGAAGGACACTGGACTGAAAAACAGTGTCTCTATACCGAAGCAAATCCAAGCTATCAATGTCTGGATCTGGAAAAGAAATATCTTTACAGCGTCCATGGGGATCTAACACTTGCTTCTTCTTATGAAATTAAGGAAGACGGCACTTTAAAACACTTAAATACCATCGATATTGGTGGAAAAAATCCAGTTGATATTACTGTCGATGCAGAAAACAAGCATGTTATCATCGCGACCCTTCAGGGCGGAACCCTTTATACGGTAAAACGCAACTTGGATGGCTCACTTGGAGAAATTGTTTCCACCTTCACTTATGAAGGAAAAGAGGCCGGCAAGGTTTCTACCGTTCACCAGTGTCTTTGGGATCAAAAGAAAAATTACATTTTTGCCTGTGCGCAGGGGCGCGTAAATGGTTATGGCCAAATGCGTGCATTAAAATACAACCATGAAACAGGCGAACTTACGGAAACCGATCGTTTTATGGCAAGAACCTGGGACGAACCGCGACATGCTGCAATGCATCCAAACAATCGCTGGCTGTACATGTGTGAAGAAAAAGGCGACAAGGTTCTCTACTTCCAGTTTGATGAAAATACCGGAAAAATGAAAGCACTTCAGGAATTATCCACGGTTCCTGAAACCATTACTTCCTACTCTGACGCCAGTGAGGTTATAATTGATCCAAGCGGAGAATTTGTCCTTGTCTCCAATCGCTACACAGACAGTATTGCTGTATATCACATTGATACACACACTGGTTATTTAAAAAACACCGGTTTTTATCCTTGCCTTGGAAAAACACCGCGTTTCTTCTGTTTCGCTCCAAACGGAAAATGTTATGTAGCAAACGAGGACAGCGATACCATCATCGAATTTAATTTTGATCCGGTGACTGCTCAGTTGATCCCGACCTTGAATATTATTCCGACCGGAAGCCCGGTTTGTATTACTTTTAAATAAAATATATTTATATTCTTTGCAACGAAGCGGTCTGGCAAAACTACCAGACCGCTTCGTTATATTTTGCACAAAATATGTTTAAAATCAATCTTCAAACTCAATCAGCTTATGATAATTATCTTTCAGCATCCGATCCAAATCTGCCTCTTTCACACCTTTATAGGTCAGGCTCTGCGCAAACATTCTGCTCGTCTCCGGAGCCATGGTTTTTCTTGGATGCCCGGTATCACTTGATATGATCAACTGGTCTGCTCCGCAACATTCGATTACCTCTTTATAAAGGTCCAGAGAAATCGGTGCCGGAATCGGACTAAGCGCATTGCCAGAACAAAACTCCACAAATGCACCAAGATCCACTGCTTCTTTTACCTGTTCTACTGTACATTTTGGTGGATTGAAAAACGGATGTGTCAAAACTACTTTCTTGCATCCAACCTCGCGTGCCGCACGAATCAACTTCATAGCCTCGTCTGCCCCTAAATGACTGGTTCCTATGATTGCATTATGCTGATTCACCAATTCCAATATCTGATAAACCTCCGGGATCAAATTTCCCTGTTCATTCAGAATCGTAATTGGCTTTACCGGATAACTGGTCTTTACATCTGCCCCCTGGTGGCCATATCCTCCCATCAGTCCAGTTGCCTGATAATGTGCCAGTGAGTGATAGGTTGGCATCCAAACCTCAACCGCCCCCATTTTCAACGCCACATCAACTGCTGCAGGATTGATTCCACCCACATTCAGATTCAGAACAATTCCTCCATAAACCCGGATTCCAGGCACCTGATTCTGTGTGTGCCACGCACGAGTCATCGTCGTATCTGCGTGACATTTTAATACAATTGCTTTCATCCCTGCATCCCTACATACCGTTGCAGTTTCCACATCATCAGCAATCCTTGTAAAAATATCCGGCGCGGTATGAATGTGAAGATCACATGCCCCTTTCATGGAAATCATAATGTTTCTCCTCCTTCTATCATATTTGGTATCATATTCACGGCCCGTGGCAGAACAATTACTTTTCTTGGCTTTTTTTTCTCTAATGCCATTTGAATCGCACTCTGCAAATTACCCGCATGTTCCATTTTTACCTGGTGTGCCTCACTTGCGGTCATTCCCTCACTCACCAGAATAATCCGTCCCTTCAGCATACATCTCGCATACATAAATGCTTTGTTACTTCCAATTCCGAACCCTTCCTGCCGATAACGTTCAATCACATCCTGTGGAGAGTCAGCACTTCTCATCCAATCTACAAACATCTGTGGAATTCCATTCTTTGCTTCTGCAACAAGAATAAACGTCGTTTCGCCTGGTACACAGATCATCTCCGGAACTGACAACGCTTTTTGACTTTGCCACAGATCAATGTCTCTTGGTGCCCCACCCGGACTGGTAATAATCAGATCCGCACACCCATGCACATCGATCAAATTCTTTTTTCTGCAAATCTCCACACCTGCTGCATGCGCTTTTTCCAAATTTCCAGCCACTGCTCCTACAATCTGCTTATGCGGATCCTGTATGACATTCAGCATGAATCCGGCATGCACCATGTTTGCTGCCTCTTTCGCCACTTCATGAAATGGATTGCCATTGTAAAATCCAACAGAAGGTTCATAGGGCCGGACTTTCAAAGAATGATGGATTTTTAAAGTTTCGAGGCTGACCACTCCTGGAACAATGCTCTTTCGCCCTCCCGAATAACCAGCAGACTGATGTGGCGAGATCAATCCTGTAGTAATGATAAAATCTGCCTCCGCTACAACACGGTCTAAATAAATGGGAACATCCAGCAATTTTGTTGTTCCTACGTAAATATGCTCTCCATCTTCACAGTCATGAACATGAACCTTAAGCTTTTCTTCCAATCCTCCCAACAATTTATGTAACTGTTTCGAATCCGGGCCTTTATGACTTCCGGTAGCAATCACAATCGTGATATTTTCATCTGCAATTTCTTTTCGTTTCAGTCGTGCCCGAATCCCTTTAACCATCTCTGCATTAGGTCCCGGCCGTGTCTGATCGTTGACAAGAATTACAATATTCTGTCCGCTCGCAACCATGTCTTCCAACTTTGGCGATCCAACTGGATGATCCAGCGCATCTTCAATGCACGCTACAACATCTGTCTCTATTTTTTTCTGTGGAGGATCTATAATCTCCACATTCAGATCATCCGGCAATTCTGCCTCCTGATAATAATTTCCATAAGGTATTTTGATCCAGCTCATTTCACACCTCCCAGTTACTCTGATCAGTCTTGTCTTTTTCTGCACTTTATTTTATACTGTCTTTAGATTCGATACAATCTATATTATCATATAGTTATTATATATATTTTCGATATCGCGGAGGTATTATGGATTTTAAGGAATTAGATTATCTTATTACGCTTGCCGATGAAAAAAACATTTCCAGAGCAGCAGAAAAACTTTTTATGGCTCAATCCAGTCTGAGTCATTTCATCCGTCAATTAGAATCCGAACTCGGGACAACCCTGTTTATCCGCACACCACGGGGAATTATTCCAACCGCATCCGGAGAACAATTCCTTGTGCATGCCCGTAATATGCTGCAGGAATTCCATATCGCTAAAAATGAACTATGCGAGCTAAATCATCTTGTCAAAGGAACTATCCAATTTGGAATCAGCACTTACCGCGGAGTTTATCTTTTACCAGACATTCTACGGCGCTTTCATACACAATATCCCGGCATTTCTGTATCTATCACAGAAAAAACAAGCCGTCAGCTGGAATATGAAATTCTAAACGGAAATCTTGATATGGCACTACTGTCTCTACCATTTACGGTGCTGAAAGAGGAAGATATCATACTCCGGCGTGCTGATGAAGTAAAACTGATTTGCTCTCCCGATCACCCGATATTAAAAATTGCAGAAAAAGATCCCAAATCCGGCATCGTCGGTATTCCGCTTTCTGCGATTGGAAATTATACATTTGTTTTCAGCCCACCCGATATGGCATTGGGTTACACAGCACGCAAATTATTTCACGATTACAACATACATCCCATTGCTTATCCAACGGAGTTATCACCGCTGCTTGCCACTGCTGTTGTCCGAAGTGAGAACGCTCTCGCATTTTCATCCGCAGCACTCAGTCATCTGGCACCGGAACTTATTTATTTACCATTACTCCCTGGAAAACACAATATAGAGCTTGGCATTGTTTTTTCACAGAAAGGAGCTACTTCCAAAGCCTGCCAGATTTTTGGTAAGTATTTTGTAGAATAAAACGGATACCCGCAATCAGCTTCATTTTCTGATTACGGGTATCCGTCTTACTGTGACACAAAACAGAGTGATTGTGCTTTTCCAGCACCTGATAGGTCAGGGTTTGTTTCTTGCCTTCTTCGGCAGAAAGCTTTGCAGCCTCCTCTGCGATTGCGATATGATCGTTATTTACAATGTAATGTTTTCCTTCATGTAAGGTTACCATGCGAATATTCTCCTTTCATTTTCCAAACGAATGTGGACCGGTTTTCCGTTTTCCAAATGCATTTTTTACACATTACGCATACAGTAATGGATTTTGTCGGTGCTTCGGGCTGCATCAGTCTCTGACATAAACCCAGCCGTCCATAATCCGTCTTGCGGTACGGGTCACACCGCCCTTGATGACACGCTCGCCGTCCATCTTGACATCCACTTCTGTCACGCCGCTGGAATGGCCAATCTTAATGATATCCTGATCCGGTGCCGGTTTCGCGATCTCATTGACAATGGTTCCCGGGATTCTTGCTGCTGCCCCGGTTCCGACTGCAACGGTCATCGGATAAGCTTTGTGCAGGGATCCTACGGAAATTGCCCGGCAGCAGATATCCATGGACTCTGCTTTTACTTCGTTTTTATCCATGTCGGTGTAATCCTGCGGCTCGGAAATGATGGAAACCTTCGGTGCGGAGGTAGACTTGGTTCTTGCATCCTCCCAGTTCTCTACAAAGCCACATTTCTGTGCAGCGATGCAGCGGATTCGCTCAATGTGCTCCATCACATCTTTATTCTGGTTTAATTCCACCAGCTCGGTTCCCTTGATTCCCAGATCTTTTGCCCGGATAAATACCATCGGGTTAGAGCAGTCCAGTACGGTCACTTCAATCTCGCCATATCCCGGAACATCGAAGATATCACGCTTGTTTCCGGTCGGGAACAGCTTTCCGGTCTTGGAACCAGCCGGGTCTTCAAAGTACATATCGATGCGGGATCCGGTTCCCGGAACCCCCTTGATGACCTCATCGCCGTGTACCATGGCATGTCCGTCTTCTACCCGCACATGCTCCTCGATGATCTTGTTGGTGTTGGTGTTTAATACTCTTACTACGGTAATCGGCTCAACTGGCTTAACCAGTCCTTCATCAATGGCAAACGGTCCGACTGCAGAAGAGATATTGCCGCAGTTTGCGCTTCCGTCTACACGCGGGATCACGATATCAACCTGTTTGAAGGTGTAGTTGACATCCACATCCTCCCGGTCAGACGGAGAAATGATGGCAATCTTACTGGTTGAGGAAACCGTTCCTCCCATACCATCGATCTGCTTTACATCCGGTGTTCCCATCACCTTCAGAAAGATTTCGTCCCAGAGGTTTTTATCCTCCGGAAGATCCTTCTCATGGAAGAATACTGCCTTGCTTGTGCCGCCGCGCATATACACGCAGGGATATTTTTTCATATACATAACCGACAACTCCTTTCAGATTTCCTACCTGTTTTTTGTTATCTTTACTATACGGCATTTATATCATAATGTAAAATGTCCTGTTTTTATTATTATCAATAACCAGTTGGAATGATCAAAAGGATAACCAGGCATAAATACTTGACCTTGGAACGGTTCCATGGTTTATAATAGAAACAAAAAAATTTTACATAAACGGAGGATTTCAGAGATGAGAAAGAATCACAAGATAAAAGCAGCACTCTTTGCAGGACTTGCAGGAACCATGCTGTTTGGAAGCTGCATGACCGCCTATGCAGCCGGAGTGACCAAAGCTAACGGAAAGCTTTACTACTATCAGGCAGACGGTTCCCTGGCCACCGGCCTGATCCACGATGCTGCTTCTGACAAATATTATTATGGTCTGTCCGATGGCAGCCTTGTAACAGGCTGGCTCCATCTGGATCAGGATTACTATTATATGAGCGATGATGGTTCCCTGTGGACCGGCTGGAGAACTATCTCCGGCTCTCGCTACTACTTCTATCCGGAATCCGGCAAATGCGCACTGAACGTGGCTATGCCAATCGGAGACAGCTGGTACTTATTCGGAACCGACGGCAAGATGCAGACCGGTTTCCAGAATGTCAATGGAAACACCTACTACTTTGATCCGTCTACCGGTGTCATGTATGCAGGAATCACCCGCACCATCAACGGTATTTCCTACACCTTCAATGCAAACGGAACCTGTACCACCCATGTGGATACCGCAAACTCCTTCACCATTGGCGATGAGGCAAATAACCAGAACAAAAAACCAAACAGCCAGACCACACAGGAAACCAGAACCGAGGCGGTTCCCGTGTTGTAACTGCCGGTTCCAGCAGATATTAGATTCCGATAGCAAAAAAAGGAACATCAACGGGCATATCCCGATGACGTTCCTTTTTTATCTTTCTTTTTTATACAGTCCGGTATCTGTTTCTGTCACGCGCTTTCCTGTGTGTCTGCAGTTGTCTCCTGGCCATCTTGTTCTTTCATTTTGCCGATCAGTTTTTTCAGCCCGAACAGGTAATGATCCAGGATCGCCGAAACTATTTCTTCCAGATTTCCGTCCTGGCAGACCTTTAGAAGCTTCTCATGAATCCGGTACTGAATCCCGGTCACATCATTCCGGTTTACAAACAGATTGTAACCGATCACGATATTCCCATAGCTCAAATCTTCCCAGGCTTTTTTTAGCCGCTGAAACGACACCAGATCCATAATCTGTTCATGAAAGCGGTTATCCAGCTCAAACACTTCCAGATAAGCGCTGCAGTCCAGCTGCATCATCTGCTCCAGAATCTGCCGCATCCGCATCAGCGTCTCTTCCGGAAAGGGACTTCCATACAGCTTCACCGCCATCATCTCATAATTTGCCCGCATATAGTAAATTTCATAGATATCTTCCGGTCCGATCTGGCGTACCGAACAGCCGGCATTGCGGGCATATTCTATAAGACCTTCCTCTTCCATCTGGCGCAGGGCCTCACGCACCGGTCCGCGGCTGACACCAAATTCCGAAGCCAGCTCCTGTTCTACAATTCTTTCTCCCGGAACAAGCTCCCCCCGCAGGATCTTCATTCTAATCTCGTCCAGCACGTTTTCTCTTAATGTCCGATAATCCAGTCTGCCCATAATTTCCTTGCTTTCCGCATTTTCCTTTGTGTCTACGCCGTCATATTGTTTGTGTCATTGTACCATAACGCGTTAAACAAGTAAAGTGGAATTCATACATTTTTCACGTCTGAAATTCCACCTTATCTGCTAAAGCAATATGTTATTTTTCTGCCTGCTCACGCTTTGCGATCTGAGGAAGAATCAGACCCAGAGCCGTCAGGATTACCGGGGTGATGACATTCAACGCAAAGGTAAACGGATTCTTATCATACATACCAAGGAGACAGCTGGCCGCAGTTACAAAGAAGCACCAGCCGCCAAAGAACTTGGCTACTGCCTGGTTCTTTACGAAACGATACTCCGCTGGAATGCGGTCGATTGCTCCCCGCAGGGCAATGTAGGCCACAAACACCCAAAGATAACGCATCGGCATACAGACAGAGTTTAGCTTGGTCAGCTGGCGAAGCACCGCTGCAGCACCCGGAACAAAGGACTGTACCAGGATAATGGCACCGGAAAGGACAACTACCATCTTGATACCATTGCTGTGAACACCATACTGATTGGTTTTCTTCAGTGCGGATGGGATAAACTGCTGGGTATTCTCGTTCTCAAGAAGCATACGGAGCGGTGCGTCGATGCTTAATACGAGAACAGCAAACTGGCTGACCACATTGCACAGTGCGTAAATGACCAGGAATGTATCCCCGACATGATAATACTGTCCAAGCTTCTGGAAGGCCCAGTAGGAACCGTTTGCTGCATAGTTGTTGAAGCTTTCCTCGCTGGCATTGATGACAGCAGGATCAAACATGCGGGACATCGCAAGGGTGCCGAGGATCGCGCAGATAACAACCATTCCGGCCAGGGCGATCATGCCTTCGGGAAGCCCTTGCTCGGATTCTCAACCTTGTTTACATACGGTGAGATCTTTTCACATCCGCCCACGGCAAATACTAGGATAGAGATCGATGTCACATATCCTAAATTAAACTGCGGGATAAGTCCTTTCATGGAAAAGTCCGCATGTATATACTCCGCAGCCGGGTTGATAGCCGGTGCTGCCAGCATCATGAGGATATAGAGCAGGGACATTACAAAGGTCGTGGTACCTGCCAGGGTAAGCATTTTCTTAAGCGGATTTAAACCTCTGCTGGCTACATAGCAGCCGATGAGGAATACCACGAGGGTTGCGATCTGTACCATATGCGTCGGCAGGGTATCGTAGGTCTTGGCATTGCGGAACACCGCCCAGCTTAACGCCTTTAAACCGCCGCTGGATTTACTTGCAATGTAGGTGATGTGGCATGCCCAGTAGGTCCAGCCTGCATAGTAGGCAAGCTTTGCATTCGTGGTCTCATGGAGCCAGCCGCTGACACCGCCTCCGGTCTTCTTAAAGGCAGATCCAAGTTCTCCCACCATAAGGGCATACGGAATAAAATACAGTGCAAACATCAAAAGCCAGCTGAAAATAACCTGGACACCGTTGAAATAAACAAATCCGTTTACAATGTTCCCAAAACCCCATACAGTCGAGAATGCCATAAGAGCAAGCGTACCCCATGTAATCTTGTTTTTGTCTGACATGATTCTTCTCCTTTTCATATTTATTCGATTTATTTTATCGTTTTATTTCGGAATTGTAAATAGTTAATTGTCGATTGTTGACAATTTATGTGGGACAATGAAACGTTATCTGTCTTATAAGGATCATATTTTTAGTTTTTACACCAAAAAAGAGCCTGACCATTTCTCCCCTGGGCCAGGCTCTTCTCTTTCTTTTGTTCTGTTTTTTATCTGCAAATACTCCCTATATTTCCAGACCAGGAGGCTTCCTGCTCTCCTATGACGCCGCGTCCTTCTTTAAAAATCCCAGGATCACACAGCCCACTGCGGAACCGACAGCCACCGCCGCCAGATACATAAACGGATTGCCGATTGTCGGCAGGACAAACATGCCGCCGTGCGGTGCCCTGAGCGTACATCCGAATGCCATGGACAGACCTCCTGCCACTGCTGCTCCGATCGCACAGGACGGAATCACACGAAGCGGATCCTGAGCTGCGAACGGAATGGCACCCTCTGTAATGAAGGAAAGTCCCATCACGTAGTTTACAATGCCGGACTGGCGTTCTTTCTCGGTAAATTTCTTCTTGAAAAAGGTGGTGCACAGGCAATGGCGATCGGAGGAACCATACCGCCTGCCATAACAGAGGCCATCACCTCAAAGTTGCCCTCTGCCAGCTGTGCCGTTCCAAATACATAGGCTGCCTTGTTGAACGGACCGCCCATATCGATGGACATCATGCCGCCGAGCAGCATTCCGAGCAGAATACGGCTGGTACCACCCATTCCGTTTAAGAAGGCAGTAAGCGCATCATTGATCATGCCCATATATGGGTTGATAAAGGTGGTCACCACTGCTGCCAGGAAAATACCGATAACCGGATACAGAAGGACCGGCTTAATGCCCTCTAAGGATTTCGGCAGCTTCGAGAACAGCTTTCTTAAACCGAGCACCAGATAACCGCCTGCAAAGCCTGCAAACAATGCTCCTAAAAATCCGGCGTTCACATCGCCGCCTGCCGGGTTTGCGAATGTGCATCCCATCTTCGCGATCAGGCCAGCCACCAGGCCGACTGCAAGGCCAGGACGGTCTGCAATGCTCATGGCAATGAAACCGGCAAGGATCGGAAGCATCATACCGAAGGCCTGCTCACCGATGGTCTTTAAGTATGCTGCAAGCGGTGTATTCTTACCAAAGTTGGAAGGATCAATCGAATAATCATCAAGCAGGAAGGCCAGCGCGATCAGGATTCCGCCGCCGATCACGAACGGAAGCATATGAGATACGCCATTCATCAGGTGCTTATAAATCGTACGTCCGATGCTGTCCTTTCCTTCATCAGAAGTGCTGCTTTCGCTGCCATCCTCCTGATGGTGGTAAACCGGAACACTGCCGCTTACCGCGCGGTTGATCAGCTCCTCTGCCTTATGAATACCATCTGCGACCGGGACCTGGATCACAGGTTTTCCGTTGAAACGCGCCATGCCGACATTCTTGTCCGCGGCCACGATGATAGCCTCAGCAGAGTCGATCTCGGCCTTTGTCAGCACGTTCTGGGCACCACCGGATCCGTCAGTCTCCACCTTAATGGAAACTCCAAGCTTCTTTGCCATATTTTCCAGGCTCTCTGCAGCCATATAGGTGTGGGCAATGCCGGTCGGACAGGCGGTAACTGCCAGAACACGATAACCTGCAGCTTTCTTTTTTTCTTCGTTTTCTTTCTTTTCCTCTGCACCAAATTTAGCGGTCTCCGCATCATCAATCACCTTTAAAAAGGCCTCCTTGGATTCCGCCTTTAACAGTCCTTCCATGAAGTCCGGATTCATCAGCAGTGTGGAAAGTCTGGAAAGTGCTTCCAAATGCACATCCGCGCCCTCCGCCGGTGCCGCGATCATAAACAGGATATTTGCCAAAGAACCGTCAAACGCCTCATAATCAACACCTGCCGGCACCACCATAGCTGCCAGTCCAGGCTCCTTTACTGCCTCCACCTTGCATGCGGAATTGCAATGCCGCCGCCAATGCCGGTACTGCCAAGTGCTTCTCTTGCAAGGATTCCTTCCTTATATCCGGCCTTGTCCTTCAGCCGTCCTCCGGCCGCCATGAGATCTACCAGCTTGTCAATCGCTTCTTCTTTTGTGGATACAGATACATTCAGTCCAATACTTTCCTGCTTCAGCAATTCTGTAATTCGCATCTTTTTCTCCCCCTATTTTTTATTCAGCTGCGTGAACAGTTCCATGATTTTTTCCCGGCTGCCGATTCCATGCGAAAAGGCAGTCGCTCCTCCGCTGGCCGTGCCAAGCTTTAAGGCATAACCATAATCTCCTGTTTTCAGGTATCCTGCCAGAAAACCGGCTACCATGGAATCCCCTGCTCCTACGGAATTTACTACAGTTCCGTGGCAGACACCCTCTCTGTAAACAGCTCCGTCTTCTGTCAGGAGCACTGCCCCGTCCCCGGCCATAGACACCAGAACATTGCGGGCGCCTGATGCCTGCAGCTCTTTTGCACCTTCCAGGACTTCTTCTTTTGTGGAAAGTGTTCTGCCAAGCATTGCCTCCAGCTCATGGTTATTCGGCTTGATCAGAAACGGATGAAGCGGAAGCACCTCCATCAGAAGCGCTTTCTCCGCATCCACCACGATCTGAATGCCGCGGCCCTGAAGACGTTCCATGATCTCCTTGTAAATGCTGCTGCGGATACTGGACGGGATGCTTCCGGAAAGCACCAGAATATCTCCGGCTTTCAGCTCGTTCAGCTGTTCGAACAAAAGCTCCACATTCGTTCCGGTGATGTCCGGCCCCATGCCGTTGATCTCGGTCTCCTCATCTGATTTCATCTTCACGTTGATGCGTGACAGACCTTCCTTTACGCGGATAAAGTCAGAATGAAAACCGGCTTTCTGACATCGCCTCACAATCTCCTCTCCGGTAAATCCGGCTACAAACCCAAGAGCTGTGCTCTCATAGCCCAGGTTTGCAAGCAGCGCTGAAACATTAATGCCCTTCCCTCCGCAGACCATGGTTTCTTCCTTTGTCCGGTTGATCTGGCCCAGTGCAAAATGATCCACAGCGATCACATAGTCCAGAGCCGGATTAAAGGTTACTGTGTAAATCATATATCATCTCTCCTTAGTTTTAAGAAAATATATTTCTTATCGTTGAATCAATCATAATATGATTTTTTATTTTCGTCAATAGTGTTTTTCGTGAAACTCATTTTCACGCCAATTTTCAGCATTTAACACAAAAAGATGGTCTCCATATACAGGAATACCATCTTTCTTTTGTGTAATATATCTATGCTATTCTTTCCGTTTTTCCATCTGTTTATCCGCAGAAATTGCTTTTTCATGCCGGCGCACATGACCGGCTGCCGTCGCATGCCTGCCATCAGGAGAAGATACAGAATTTCCATGACTGCCGTAGCCGCAACACGGGAAAACCAGAACTCCTCGGTAAAGAGCTTTTCCCGGGTGGCCGTGATGATGCGGTAGTCTGCCATCTGTGCCAGCGGAGACTCCGGGTTGTTGGTGATCAGAATGACCGCAGCACCATTTTCTTGCGCGCCTTGCGCAAGAATCTGCAGACGGTTGGAGGTACCAGAGTTGGAAATGATAAGCACCACATCCTCCGGCCCCAGATTAAACGCATAAGCCGTCTGTGCTTCCCAGATTGTTTCTGCCACTGCCGTAATTCCAAGCTGGCTGAATTTGAACGCTCCGTCCAGCGCCACCGGGAGCGTGTTACCCACCGCTGCCAGCTGTACAAGCCGTGCATGCTCCAGCTTTTGTAAAATTGCTTCCAGATTGTCTGTGTCCATCATCCGGACTGTTTCGGTCAGTTCCGCCACCTTATTCGCCAGAATGTTCTTTAACGACTGGTCCAGATCATGACGGTCAATCTCATTGGTGACCTCTTGTTCCCGGTGTGCCTCCTCCAGAAGTTCCCGGGTCAGCGCCAGTTTCAGATCCTGGAATCCCTTAAACCCACAGCGGCGGCAGAAGCGGGACACCGTAGCGTCGCTGGTCTGGCTGGCCCTGGCCAGCTCTCCCACCGTCATTCCGGCTGCCTCTGCCTTATGCTCGATCAGAAAATCTGCAATCTTCTTCTCTGCCTCAAAAAAGCTGTCATAAGCCGAACAGATCACAGAGGTTGCATTTCGTGCTTCATTCATTCCATCCACTTCCAATTTCATGTAAATTTGTTTCTTATCTAATACTATAACACAGGCCGTAGAAAAAAGGAACGAAAAATAACGCAGAAAACCTGCCGAAAAAATCGGCAGGCTTTCTTAAGAAGGAATATGAACACGAAGACTCGAATTATTTGATCTTATCGATGGTCTCTAACAGGTAATCGGTAAACTCTGCTGCGCTTGCGCCATCCACATCGGTGGTAACCACCTTCTTACGCTCGGTAATGGTGCAGATATCCAGAGCCTTCTCCAGAATCTCTTTGCGGTCAGCGTAACCGATATGCGCCATCAGCATGCCGGCTGCGCGAATCAGGGAACACGGATCTGCGTAATCGCCTCTGCCATGGTTGATCAGGAACGGAGCAGTTCCATGGATTGCCTCAAACATCGCATACTTGTTGCCCAGGTTGGAGGAGGAAGCGGTTCCCAGACCTCCCTGATGCTCTGCAGCTACATCGGTTACGATATCGCCATACAGGTTCGGCAGAACTACAACCTCGATGCCCTTGTTGAACTCCGGATCCAGCATCTTTGCACACATTGCATCAACCAGACGCTCCTGGATCTCGATTTCCGGATATTCCTCACCAACCTTGCGGACAGCCTTGATAAAGTTGCCATCAGCCAACTTCACAATGTTTGCCTTGGTTACGATAGTCACGTTCTTTTTGCCGTTCTTTCTTGCGAACTCGAAAGCAGCTCTTGCGATACGCTCACTTCCCTGTTTGGTCTGTACCTTGAAGTCAACCGCCAGGTCATCATTTACCTGAATGCCCTTGTTGCCCCAGATGTACTCACCCTCAATGTTCTCACGGAAGAAGGTCCAGTCAATGTTCTTGTCCGGAATCTTAATCGGACGGACTGCTGCGAACAGCTCGAGGCCACGGCGCAGCAGGCTGTTTGCGGATACCAGGTTCGGCCACGGCTCGCCGGCACGCGGGGTAACCATAGGTCCTTTGATGAGGACATTGCATTTTTTGATCTCTTCGAATACATCATCCGGAAGGCTCTGCAGCTTTGCGGCACGGTTCTCAATGGTCATGCCCTCAATCTCGCGGATCTCAATACGGCCGCTTGCGATTTCCGGTGCCAGCAGATCATTTAATACGCGAAGTGCCTGCTTCATAATGATCGGACCAATGCCATCGCCCGGGAGTACACCAATCACGATCTTCTTAAGCTTATCGAAGTCGGTCACCTCGTTATCTGCTTTCATACGCTCAATGCGCTCAAACTCGGACTGGATCAGCTCCCCGAATTTTTCCTGTGCAGCTTTTACGTTCTCTACATTCTTCTCCATGATTTTCCCTCCATGAATGCTCGTTGTTTGTTATGGCTTTATCTTAACATGGAGTTATTCATAGGTAAAATACATAAATCAACATATCTCATATAGGAATTTTGCATGATGTGTGGTAAACTAAACTATAGAACTATACAAACTATAGCATGGCCATACACTGCTGTCGCACCATATGCCAGCCATATCATCCCAGAATATCCGGAGGTTTCTCCATGACACAGAACGAACTTCTCTATATGCTTACCATTGCAGAACATGGAACTATCACAAGAGCCGCGCAGGAGCTTTTTATCTCCCAGCCCTCCCTCAGCGAATCTTTAAATAAAGTCGAGCAGGAATTTGGCACCCTGATCTTTTCGCGTACCCAGGAAGGCCTGGTTCCTACAGCGTTCGGAGAGCGTTATCTGAAAACAGCCAGAAACATCCTGGAGCGCTATAAAAAGCTCGAAACCGATCTGGATGAATACCGCCAGATGCGTAAAGGAAGCCTGACCTTTGGCATTCCCTTCAATCTTGGCGCCTATCTTCTCCCGAGGATCCTTCCTGCTTTCCAACAGATCTATCCGGATATTACCGTCCAGTTTAAGGAAAACAACTCCACGGAACTAGACAAACTGATGCTGTCCGGAAAACTTGATTTTTCTGTCATGCACTACGAAACACCCAATGAAGCCATCCACTATGATCTGTTAGCCGAAGATGACTTCTATCTGGTCATGCCGCTTACGCTTGCCCATAAATACCAATTTCCAGACTACCGCACTTTAAGCATCTACGATCTGAAAACGTTGGAACAAGAACCTTTCCTCATGGTAGCAAGCAGACAAAAGCTGCGGCAGGTAGCAGACTCGATTCTGTCCCAGCTCTCCATCAAACCCAATATCCGCTATACCACAAAAAATATGGAAACAGCCAAACGCCTGGCTGCTTCCGGTATGGGGATCACCTTTCTCCCGCATTCTTATTTGAATCTTTTTTCCGGTGTTGAAAACCTCGCCTGCTATCCACTGGATCCGTCATTAAACGCATCCTGGAAGCTGGTCATCGGTTACCCGGACGGACGCCCGCTTTCCCGGTGTGCAAAAGAATTTATCCGTTTTCTAAAAGAAAAAATCCAGCCAGACGAAGTGTAATACTTCGCCGGTTGGATTTTTTTTACAGATATCGGCTTTTCAATCATTTGATGAACTGTTACCAGCATCTATTTTTGCTATATCATCCTATTTTTCTTTTAACTCATCATACATGGAAAGAATCTCTCCCGCCGCCTGAAGGTACAATTCTCCCTCCTGCGTCGGCCGCAGCCCCTCTGGAGTCCGCTTAAAAAGGATAATATCCATATCTTCCTCCACACGGTGCACCGCACGACTTAAGGAAGAAGGATTCTTCCGAAGCAGAACCGCTGCTTTTTGGATACTTCCTGCCTCCGCGATGCATTTCATATAGCGAAGTTCTTTCTCATTCATACACTTTTCCCCAATTCGATCCTGCCCTTCAAACAAGATTTCTGTGCAGACTAGTTATCTGATCTGGAAAAGGCATTCTTCATCTGACTGCTCAGTTCAAACAGAACCTTATCCAGGGTGTCTGCCGTCTTTTTCTTTAACATCTGTGCGATCTCCCGGTTTGCATCTTCCCGCAGGATCCGGCGTTCCTGTGCATCCTCAGTCTGCTCCAGGAGCTCATCATATTTATGCAGAATTGCATACGCATCCGACTGAACCGCCAGCTGGTAACGCTCCACATGGACAATGGATTTTCCGTAGGAAGCATCGGTCATGGCTGCGATCAGGCGGCTGTTCCAGTAAAAGTTATCAGTAGAAACTTCTTTGGTTGTATTGGCAAGATACTCCGGTGTCTCCGAAACACGTGCATAAAACGGCACCAGTACATTGAATGCGTTTGAGGCAAAGGCCAGCCACTGGATTACAGCCGCATCCTCCGGCTGATCCGGGCGCATCTGGATCACAGCCACAAAGTCATTTCGATTAATGCCAACCGCACGGTATTTGCCGCGCTCCGAAAGATCTCCGCTATGGACATACGGATCATACCGTGTGCCCTGATAATGGGTGGAAAGCACGTATTTAACATCCTCCACGGTCAGCTTTTTCTCCGGCACCAGGCTCCATGGGATATCATCCGACTCTGGGCCATACTCGGCATCTACCCCATCCCAGGTAAAGGTATGTGGATTCAGGCAGCGCTCAATGTACCATGCGCGCGGCGTATTATAAACATGATCGGAATCCGTATGGCTTCCAAATGCATCGCGCGGGCAAAAGATACTTTCCTCATCTAGTCTCAGGTCCAGATGATTTTTTGCAATAAATTCTCTCAAATCCGCAGAGCAAAGATGTTCCCTTTTCGCACCAAACGCATCTTCCAGATCAAATTCATCCATACCAAACTGATTCGGCATCACCACATACCGATCATCCGGAACTTTCTTTGCGATCCAGTGATGCCCTCCAATCGTCTCCAGCCACCAGATCTCATCCTGATCCTGGAATGCAATGCCATTCTTCTCATAGGTTCCGTAGGTCTCCAGAAGACTTCCTAGGCGAAGCACACCTTCCCTAGCACTGTTGATGTAAGGAAGCACCAGATATACAATATCTTCCTCACCGATGCCGCCCGGAACTTCGTCTTTTCCGTCCTCCGCAGGCTGGTATTCCACCAGAGGATCTGCGCCAAGCACCCGGGGATTGGACGTGATGGTCTCAGTGGCAGTCATAGCCACGTTCTTTTCATTCACGCCGCTGGCCGCCCAGATTCCCTTTCCCTTCACCGCGTTCGGCACTGCCGTAAACTGGTACGGATGATCCGGAAGTTCCACTTCCACATGGGACAATACTGAGCAATAGCTACGCTTCTGGTCCTCCGGATGGATCACCACAAATTTTTTCGGGGTGAAATGACCGGATCCGGAATCATCGTTCCGGGCGATCATGGTGGATCCGTCATAAGATGCATGTTTTCCTACAAGAATTGTTGTACAAGCCATGTTTATATCCTCCCTTGACGTCAATTTTTCTATGTAACAATCTTACCGCAGGATACAGAAAAAAACAATGAAAAGACCCGGATAAATCATTTCTGACTTACCAGGGTCCATCGTTAAATTTAATTTTCTGATTTCATTGCAGCAAGCGCATGTAAAATCATGTATTCCGCCTGCTCATATTCCCCTTTTCTCTGCACCGTAAATCCGTGATTGCTGTGGAAAAATCTTCTTGCATAAACCGGAACTCCTTCCTTTAAAAGGCGTCCCGCAAATACCTCTGTTTCATCACAGAACACATCATTGTCACAATAGATTAAAACTGTAGGAGGCATTTTCTGAATCTGCGCATCCGTTGCAAATGCAGGGCTGCAGTATACCTCATGGGCATCTTCTGGATTCACATACATCTTATTATAAAAATCAGACTTCCATGCCGGAATGCGTGGGTTACTGTCCCCATTACGCTTTTCGATCGCAGGAGTTGCCATATCCAGACCAGGATAATCCAGAATCTGTAAAGACGGAACGAATGCTCCTTTGTCAATCGCCATCAAAACACTAGCAAGCGTCAGGTTTCCACCGGCACTGTGTCCTCCCATAGCAATCCAATTCCGGTCAATATGCAGTTCTTCTGCATGTTCCGCAAAATACTGAAGCACCTCATAACATGCATAAACCTGACCAGGATAACGCATCGCTGGAGACGGAATATAATCAATGTCTGCTATGATACATCCGCTTCTGCTTCCAAAGTTTCTGCAGAACACGATATCCTGATCTCTCCGTCCTTTGATAAACCCACCGCCGTGGACATTAATAAACAGCGCACTTTTCTTTGTTTCCGGCTGATCCTGATACATATGTACCAGAGTCTTTCCGACCGAAGTTTCAATTTCCATATTCCATTCTTTTCTTACATGAAACTGGTTCAATGCTTCCTGACCGAGCGTTTTCCCCGCACCAGAATTGATGATTTCTTCCGCTAGCTTCTGTTCTTCCTGCGATACGTTTAATTCTTTCCATATCTGACTCATTGTTACCCTCCACCTTTCTGCAACTCCAATACCTGATTTTCTTCTGTTTTACAGGAAGAATGAGAAGAAAAATGATGCAATGATCAGCACGATTCCACCGCCTACACGGCTGGAAAGCTGTGCGTAGCTGATCAGATCCAGTCTGTGTGCTGCACCGAGTACTGCGATATCGCCTGATCCACCGCGGTTTGCCATGCAAAGACCGGCTGTAACTGCTGCATCAATCGGATAAAATCCAACCAGTTTGCCAACCAGGGCACTGCCAAGGATGGCTCCTAATACGACTACAAATGCAATCAGCAGATTGGCCGGACTGCAGGCAGATGCCAGCTCTGCCAGGTCAAAATCCACACCCATGCTAACCATGCACATCAGACCAACAACCGATACCATAAAGCCCTGCATATTTTTGGCAGCTGCACGGATATTCGCTGGTACAATGCCAAGTGATGCTAAAATTACCACAAAGATAATGCTGTACGCAAATGTATGGATCTGTGCACCAAGAACAGTCGGAAGAAGCACCTTACTGAATAAACGGCCAACCGCATAAATCGTACCACATAAAAGCAATGCCCCTGTATAATCGACCCGGTCATTTTCTGTTAACGACAGAATTTTTATTCTCTTCCCAGCTGCTTCTTCAGATACCGCAGCTGTCCGCCGCAGGAAATCACCTCTAGCTCACTGTCAGAAAGCTCCAGACGCGCCTTGAATGTCACACCCTTTGTATTGTTGCGCACTTCCACCTCTTTCGTCTGCATCTGCTCTAACAGTCCGTTGATTTCCAGTTCGTCTCCCTGCTCGATCTTGTCGTAATCTGCCGGATTCTCAAAGATCATCGGGATAATGCCATGATTGATCAAGTTGCCCTTGTGGATACGCGCAATGCTCTTTGCGATCACGGCACGTACGCCTAAGTACATCGGGTTGATGGCTGCGTGTTCGCGGGAAGATCCCTGACCATAGTTCTCGCCGCCGATGATGATGCTCTGTCCCATCTCTTTTGCCCTTGCCGCAAACTCTGGATCATAGCGGTGATAACAGTACTGGCTCATAAGCGGGATGTTGGAACGCATGCTGGAGAACTCGGCGCTGGCCGGGGTAATATCATCGGTTGTGATGTTATCCACGGTCTTTAAGCTGACCGGAACACATAGATGCTCAGTTGGCTGCTCCGGGACCGGAAGAAATTTGATATTCGGTCCTTTTACGACTTCGACCTTCTTTGCATCTTCTTCCGGAAGAGGCTTGATAATCATGGAATCATCCACCGGATAAACTTCCGGCTCATGAATCGCTGCCAGTTTTGCAACATCTTCACCAAGAATATCTTCTGCGGTTGCAAAGGTTCCAAGAATGGCAGTTGCTGCCGCACTCTCCGGACTTACCAGATAAATCTCCGCAGTCGGGTTACCGGCGCGTCCCTTGAAGTTCCGGTTGGAGGTTCGCACAGCCACGCCCTTGGTAGCCGGTGACTGGCCGATCGCGCAGCACGGGCCGCAGGCGGTCTCCAGGATCCGCACACCGGCATCGATCAGCATCTCCAGATATCCGTCACGCAGCAGCTGCTTATATACCTGTTTGGAAGAAACCGCGCAAGTGCAGCTCACATCCTCATTGACATGTCTGCCCTGTAATACCAGCGCAACTTTCGCGATATCGGAATAACTTGCATTCGTACAGCTTCCGATGAATACCTGCTGTACTTTTTTCTTCTCCGCATCCTTTAACGGCATCACATTATCTGGCTGATGCGGGCAAGCGATCAGCGGTTCCAGCTCATCCAGGTTGAGCTCCATCTCGCCATCGTATTCGGCATCTGCATCCGGAATCATCTCCACATACTGGTCTTCCCGGCCCTGTGCCTCATAAATTTGCGCACCTGCTCATCTGCCGGGAAAATGGAAGTGGTCGCGCCCATCTCCGCGCCCATGTTCGTGATAGTCGCACGCTCTGCAACCTCCAAACCTGCAGCACCCTCTCCTACATACTCAAATACTTTTCCAAGGCCGCCCTTGATGCCAACCCGGCGAAGCATCTCCAAGATAATCTCCTTGGCGTTGCAGCCGGTTTTAAGTGGCCTTTTAAATTAACCTTGATGATCTGCGGCATTTTCAGACGCATCGGAACACCGGTCATTGCCGTTGCCACGTCCATACCACCCACGCCGATGCACAGCATGCCGATGGAACCACCGTGCGGTGTATGGCTGTCACCACCCATGCTCAGCTTGCCCGGAACACCAAATCTCGCTACATGTACCGCATGGCAGATTCCGTTGCCCGGTCTGGAAACATGCACACCATAACGCTTTGCCACAGACTGCAGATAAATGTGGTCATCCGGCGTCTTGTTATCCAGATATAACAGGTTGTGGTCCAGATAGCTCACGCTGGTCTCCACCTGCGTCCGGTCCAGACCAATGGCCTCAAACGCCAGATACGTCATCACCGCATTGATGTCATGTGTCAAAGTCTGATCCACCTTTACATAGATCTCATCGCCCGGATTCATGGCAGACGGCTTTGCCAGATGACTCTCCAGGATTTTTCTTGTCAGATTCTTTCCCATGAAAAAAGTACCCTCCTTAAATGACTCTGGTTACTGTTCATACAACCGCAAACAGTAACTGATTCTCAACTTCTGAGTTCATTATAAGTGGGTACTGATTATAAGTAAAATTTCATTTTGCAAATGAAGCCCATAGCTTTTTCTTATGAGCCTGCATGGTCTCCCGTGCGATGTCCAGAAGTGCCTGTTCCACTTCCCCGATATAGCAGCCTTCCCGGTACAATACCATGACCGGCCACTGAACCGGTGTAACGGAAAGATGATAAACCTCCGCCTCCATGCCACCTTCCATCAGTTCCAGCGTAATCTCCGGAATGATTGCCACGCCAAGCCCCTGGGCTGCCAGGCGGTAGGACAACATATTGCTGTGCGATTCAAAAAAGATATTCGGTTTTTTCTCTGCATGCGCGTACAGGACATCCACGCAGGAACGCAACGCATGGCCCTTTTTTAACGTGATGAGCGGCAATTTTGCCACCTCACGCCAGTTCACCACCTTCCTTTCCCGGTCCAGAAAGCAGTTTTCGGAAAGATGGCCTTGCGCAGCCACTAAAACCAGTTCTTCCTGCACAATTTCCACCTGCACCACGTCTTTGATCGGATTCCAGTACGGAAGAAACACAAAATCCACATTACCTGCTTTCAAGTCCGCGATCAGCTGGTTTCCTGGACCCGTAGAAACCTCTACATCAATGCCTGGATAACGGTCCTTTAACGGTTTTAAAATGAGCGGCAGCATATACACGATCCGTTCACTCGGAAACCCGATCCGCAGACGACCTGTCATATGATGGGTGATATCCCGAAGTTCCCGGTTCATCTCTTCCATCTGTCCCAGGATCACGTTCGCGCGTTTTACATACTGTTCCCCTGCATAGGTCAGCTTCAGCGGATTCGTAGATCGGTCAAACAGCTTCACTCCCAGATCCTCCTCTACCTTACTGATGTAATTGCTGAGTGCCGGCTGACTGATGAAAAGCTTCGCCGCCGCTTTCGTAAAGCTTCCGCATTCCGCCACCTGGTTCACGTAGGTGAATTGTCTCAGTTCCATGGAAATCCTCCATTTTTCTTAAAAAATCTTTCTTGTCCTTCTGTTGCTATTGTACCTGTTGTCTGCGATCCTGTCATGCATTTTCTCCATCTCCCGCTCATTTTTTCATAAATCATTTCCACACGCTGTTTTTCTGCGCAACGCAAAACGGAGCTGCCCTTCCAGACAGCCCCGCTTTGTTCTTACACTTACATAAGGAGTTTTATAGTAGCAGATAAGCCGTAAAACGGTGGGAATCTTATCTGTTTCTATCGTTTCATTCTTTCGTCTATTGTTTCTTCCGCCATCTGTATCAGATGAGGAATCCTTGCTGATTATTTGTTTCTGTTAAAGTTGATGAGACAGCCTGCCTTTACGATCTTGCGCTCGTTCTCTGTCATCGGCTGGATATAGAGATGAATCTCTTCTGCCTTGCCGTTCTTGATGACATATGCCGGAATATCGGTTAAGTCGCCCTCTAATGCGGTGCGCATATTCGGGATGTAGATGTAATCATCTACATCGAACATGGTCGGCTCGCCCTTTAAATGGAACGGAAGCATACCCCAGTTCATGCAGTTGGAACGATAACGCTTGGTTGCGTATTCCTGGGTGATGTTTGCAAGAGCGCCCAGGACTCTCTGACAGGAAGCAGCCTGCTCACGGGCAGAACCATCACCAGGCTTATTTGCGTAGATGGTGGAACCAATCTCAACATCTTCCGCTTTTACCTGTTCCTGACCCGGAATGGTATTGACAACCTTCATTACCTCAGCGATCTCAGCGTTTACAGTACCTGCAAGACGTTCCTGCTCCATAGCCTGAACTGCCTTCGCACGGCCAACATACTCCGGATCACGTCTGGACAGGGTAAACTCAGCCAGTCCTAACGGATTAGATCGGAAGGAAGAAGTCTCACCGGACGGAATCAGCTCATCGGTGGTGGTTACTTCGTCCAGGATCTTGGAGGAAACCTTTAAAAGGATATTCTCAGAAAGTGCCTCCATCTCCGGCCAGTCTTTGATGTTCGGACCAAAGCGCAGCTCAGAATCTTCCTCTGCCTTGTTGTAACCGTTGTATACTCTTGCCTTGTAAGCGCGATCCTCGTAATTATACTCCGGAATATCGCCCCAGCAGTCCATAGTCTCTGCTGAAGTCAGCTTACCGCCATTTGCTGCGGTTGCCGCAATGGAACGTGCATCCATAAGGGCAACTGCGGACATCTGTCCGTTACCCGGCTTGGAACCTTCGCGGTTCGGGAAGTTTCTGGTGGTATGACGGATGGAAAGTGCATTGTTTGCCGGAGTATCGCCAGCGCCGAAGCACGGTCCGCAGAAAGCGGATCGGATGATTGCGCCTGCATCCATCAGGTCTGCTAACAGACCCTTGCGGTCCAGATCGGTGTAAACCGGCTGGGAAGACGGATATACGGACAGGTAGAACTCGCCATCTCCGATATTTTTGCCCTTTAATGCATGGGCAGCCTCTACCACGTTGGTGTAGTTGCCGCCTGCACAGCCTGCGATGATACCCTGCTGTACCTGAAGTTTACCATCTTTGGTAATTTTGTCAAGTAAGGTAAAGTGTGCTCTTCCCTCTGCAATCTGGTCAGCTGCCTTCTCGGTCTCGCGCAGAATGTCTTCGAGATTCTCATACAGGTAATCAATCTCAAAAGCATTAGACGGATGGAACGGCAGTGCGATCATCGGCTTGATGGTGCTCAAGTCGATCTCTACGCAGCCATCGTAGTAAGCAACTGCTTCCGGATTCAGCTCCTTGAATTCATCACCGCGGTGATGCTTCTCCAGGAATGCCCTGGTATCATCGTCCGTTCTCCAGATGGAAGACAGGCAAGTGGTCTCGGTGGTCATAACATCCACACCGTTACGGTAGTCCGTTGTCATGGAAGAAACGCCAGGTCCGACGAACTCCATTACTTTATTCTTTACATAACCATTCTTGTAAACAGCGCCGCAGATAGCCAGTGCAATATCGTGCGGTCCAACGAACGGCTGCGGTTTTCCGGTCAGGTAAATAGCGATAACGCCCGGGTAAGCAACATCGTAGGTCTGCTTTAACAGCTGCTTGGACAGCTCACCGCCGCCCTCACCGATTGCCATGGTACCAAGGGCACCGTAACGGGTATGGGAGTCAGAGCCCAAGATCATCTTACCGCCGCCTGCAAAGCACTCGCGCATGTACTGATGACATACTGCTACGTGTGGCGGAACGAAAAGGCCGCCATACTTCTTTGCCGCAGAAAGGCCAAAATAGTGATCGTCATCATTGATGGTTCCGCCAACTGCACATAAAGAGTTATGGCAGCAGGTTAAAACGTAAGGAAGCGGGAACTTTTCCATTCCTGATGCCCGGGCGGTCTGGATAATACCAACAAAGGTAATATCGTGAGAAACCATTGCATCAAATTTAATCTGAAGCTTATCCATGGTATCGGACTGATTGTGCGCTTTCATGATGCCATAAGCAATGGTACCTTTCTTAGCCTCCTCTTTTGCAACCGCTCTTCCGGTCATCTGCTCAACCTTTGCAGCCTCTGCCTCCGGAAGCAGGGTCTCACCGTTTATGAGATAAACTCCGCCATCGTGTAACTTAACCATACGAACTCTCCTCCTGTAACTGTGTGGTTTATTGTGTTAAAGCCTTTTGATTCTGAATCCATTCTGATTCGTTTCCGGCTTTATTTCCTTTGATGGCTTAATTATGCATCTTTTTTCAGTATTTGTAAAATACTATATATAATATAAAAGCCATAGGAATTTCCTATGCCATTGTTTGGCCTGACTGCAGGTTTTCTGTTATCTGAATGCCTGGCCTGTGCTTCTGGTCTGTCAATCCAGTTTTGATCTGCCTAATGATTCTCCAGCCAGCACTTCAGGTCACGCATCTTCATAAGCGCATCCCGCCTTCCAATGTCATACACCTGCTGCAGTTTCTCCGGGCTGCGCTCCAGCCGTCCGATCTTAAGCGGCTCATCCGGACGCAGCACAAAAATCTCACCCATTTTCTCCAGCTCTTCAATCTGCCGCAAACTCTCATTATAGCGCTCATGCCTGTGAGACAGCGCCTCCACAAAGGCCGGATACTTCCGATAGCGGATTTTCGCCATAGCCAGCTGCTCCGGTTCCTTCTGGTATCCCTTCGGCCGGGTCAGGATCACCACATTCTTTGTGAATCCCATCTCCCTGAACTTCATCAGAGGAATGCTATCCGTGCAGCCGCCATCCAACAGCTTCATCCCTTCTGTCTTCACCAGTCTGGAAACGTATGGAAGGGAGGCCGATGCCCGGATCACATCAATCTGCTTTTTCATATCTGTAATGCGGATATACTCCGGCTTTCCAGTCTCCACATTGCTGCAGACTGCATAAAACTCCGTTTTAGAACGGTTGAAGGCAACGTAATCGTAAAGATCCAGCTTCTCCGGCAGATCGTGATAGCAAAACTGCACCTCCGCAATGTCTCCGGTTCGGAGCAGATTACGCATGCTGATAAACCGGTTATCCCGGATATATTTCTTATAATAACGGATGTTCCGGCCTCTTTGCCCGGACACAAAACTGGAACCATGGATAGCTCCGGCCGAAACTCCGATCACTCCGTCAAAGGAAAGTCCCTGATCCAGAAAAACATCCAGAATACCGTCAGTATACATCCCACGCATCCCGCCGCCCTCTAATACCAGGCCGGTTTTTACGGTGTTTTCAGTAATGTCTGCACCGTTGATGCTGCCTGTGCCTTTGATGCTGCCTGTGCCTTTGATGCTGCCTGTGCCTTTGATGCTGCCTGTGTCATTCATGCTGCTCATAGATTCTCACTCCATTCTTTTGCCGCGGCCATGCGGGCCTCATACTGACTGTAGAAGTCCCGTCTGGTGTCATAGGGAAGCAGATAAAACCGCTGCAAAATATACATGCTGACGGATTTTGCGAGATCAGGGGATGGTGTTTCGTTTGCGCCATCTGCGCTTGCTTTCGCCGCAGTTTTTCCATCCAACTCTGCGCCGATACGAATCCGCAGCTGTTTCAAAAACGCATGCCAGTCCGCAATATAGGCATCATACCGCTCCATATCCGGCGTATCCATCCACTTGCGGATCTTCACCTTGCTGCGATTTGGTTTTTCGCATTCATGAATCTGCAGAATGTAGCGAAATCCGTCCTCTTCATAATACCGCCCCAAAGGGAACAGCCTGCAGATGCCTGGACGATACGGATGAATACTGCATCGCCCGGCGTCATTCAAAAAGGTACACTGTTCCGAATCCCCCGCCAGCTTCAGATTTGGCAGGATGATTCCGTCCACCACATTCAGTTCCAGATGCCCTGCTAAAAGCTCCTGCAGCGAAACGCCTAAACCACCCGTCAGCCGCCAGACATCATAGGGATCCAGCACAATCGTGTTTCCCATTCCACGGCAACAGGACGAACAACCCGCACAGTCATTGCAGCCCAACTTCGCCATATCATTCAACCCATATAATTTGCCGTCTGAAATCTCCTCCAGACTTACATTTCTAAGCACTCCAAGTTTCCTCCCGATTTTGTTTTTCTGCTGCCAATGCTTTCCATTGACTCATTTCATAATTTCCGGTCTGCCGCGCCACAGTTTCACAAAGCAGATTCCGCTCCTGCTATATGCTGTACCGCTAATTGTTCTCATCCAGTAATTCCCAATAACGCTCAACCAGAATTCCTTTGTATTCATCCAAATGACTCTGATTTTCCCGTATCAGCGCAGTCAGGACACGCACAGCTTCCTGCACCGCCGCCTCCAGACTCTCTCCATTTAATAGTTTTCCAGTCATAACTGTAGAAAAAATATCTCCGCTTCCGGCAACCCGGACAGGAAGAAAGGTAAACGGCACACGGAAATACTGTCCGCTTTTGTGGTCATACCCGCAAACCAGATGTTCATCCGTTTCAGAATCATGCGCGCTGGTAATGACCACCGATTTCCCGGATAACTTGTGCAGCCCGTCAACGAGTTCCCGCAGTTCTGCCGCTGAGGCCCGTTCCCTGCCCGGGCAGATTCCCGTCAGAAAGCCAGCCTCGGTCATATTCGGAACCATCACATCCGAGTAGCTGACCAGCTTTCTCATGGCCGCAACCCGCTCCATGCCGATTCCGTTATAAAGCTTTCCGCCATCTGCCATGATCGGATCTACCATGACCAGACAGCCATTGTCCACGCTCTGTGTCTCACTCCTCCTCGGCTTCCTGCTGCGAATATAATCTCCGATCAGTTCCACCTGCTCCTCCGAAAGTACAAATCCAGTACAGATGCAGTCCGGATCAAAGCCAAGCTCATCCCACACTTTTATGGTATCCCGCATGTAGTCCGTCATGTCCTGAATCCGGAACTTTCCAAAATCAAGCGTATTGGAAACCACCGCAGTGGGTACCTGATAAGGGAAATGTCCCATACGCGAAAATAGCGGCACCATGGCGGCCAGAGCTACCTTACCATAACCTGGAAGGTCGTTAAAAATAACAATCCGTTTCCCATTTAAATATTTTCCTCTCTGCGGATCTTTTCAAGAAGCCCGCTGCATCCAGCCATAACATCAGCAAACGTCGCATCAAAATCCCCCGTATACCACGGATCCGCCACATCACGCCCACTGCCTGCAAATGTCAACAGCTTAAAAATCTTCTGTTCTTTATCCGCCCCGCCTGCAATCCGGGTCATGTTCCGGATATTTGCCGTATCCATGCCGATGAGATAATCATAATACCGGTAATCCTCCGCCGTCATCTGACGCGCATGATGCGGGATCAGCGGAATATGCTCCCGACGCAGCTTATCTACGGTGCCGTAATGCGGCGGATTACCGATTTCCTCACGGCTGGTTGCCGCGGAATTGATTTCAAATTGGGATGCCAGGCCAGCCTGAGTGGCCAGGTAGGTGAACACGCTCTCGGCCATTGTGGAACGGCAGATATTGCCGTGGCAAACAAATAATACTTTAATCATCTTTTTATATCTCCATTTAAATCTTGTATTTCTTCTCAAACGCTTGATATTTCAGGGTTTTCCGACTTTTGAGTTTTCCTTTCTTTTCAAGGTATCTTCTCAAATCTTCTCATATTTTCTTATGCTTTTCCCTGCAATCTTGGTAAATCCATTGGTAAAGCAAGCGTCCTTACCAACGGGCTTTTTTAACTATTCGCTATCCGATATACTTCTTCCTTTGCATCATCAAAATTCACATGGGTGTAAGTGTTCAAGGTTACACTGATGTCTGCGTGACCCATGATATACTGCAAGGTTTTCGGATTCATCCCGGATTTTGCCATATTAGAGCAAAAGGTGTGCCTGCATACATGAGGGGTAACTTTCGGCATCTGGATACGGTAAATCCTGTTGTATTTCTGAATGATATGCTCCAGATACTTTTCCCAGTGAAGGGCAACCATCGGCATATCGTTTTTATCCAGAAACAAAAATCCTGCATATCCTTCCACCATCGGTTCAACTTTTGGTGTCTTGCGGTTGGCAATGATTCTGCGAAAACACGCTGCGACAGCTTCCGTCATCGGCACATAGCGGATGCCTTTGTCAGTTTTTGGTTCTTCAATTACATACTGCATCTGTGCAGTACGCTGTAACTGATGGTCTACCTTGATACGCATTTCTCCAAACTCGATTTCTGAAACCGTCAGTCCACAGAACTCTGAGATACGAAGCCCTGTGTGAAAAAGAATATAGATTGCATCATAGTATCTGCTAAAATGTTTATCTTCCTGAATAAACTTTAGCAAATCTCTCTGCTGCTTTCGGGTAATCGCTTCTCTGGTAACAGAATCATTGACAATGACGGATGCAAGCTCAAATTCAAATGGATTTTTACGAAGCAAATCATCGTCTACCGCCATCTGAAATGCTGGTCTGAGGACTCCCCGGATAGAATGAATGGAACTGTATCCCCGCCCATCAATTTGTTGGAGCTTAATCAACCATGCCTTGGCGTCTGACAAACGCACCTTATCAATTCGCAGATTCCCAAAACTCTCTTTTTTCAGCATATTGATGACTGTTTTATATCCGGCAACCGTATTGTGACGAACTCCTGTTTTCAATGAAACATACTTTTCTACCAGTTCCAAAACAGTATAGTTGCCTCCGTTGGTTACGATACGGTCAAACAAATCCGCTTCAATCTGTTTTTCTTTCTCACGCAGGGAAGGCTCCCGCTTCTTCCCTTTTGGCATTGGGTCATTCTTGTCCAAACGCCAACTGTATACATTTTTCTCTTTTCCGTCCTCATCAATATAGCGGAACCGATACCTCCCATCTTTACGCTGGTACTCGCCCTCTCGCAAAATCCGATTACGGTTATCTCGTCTTTTCTCACTCATCGTGAACTCTCCTTTCAAAAAAAGAGAGCCAGACTTGCACTCTTATCATAGCACAAATCCAGCTCTCCGCATAGTTATATCATGTGAAATCGGTAAATCTGTCAGCTCTGTTTACACAGCAGTAGCCTGATCCAGATACCTCTCAAATTTCTCACGCTTAATGAGGGCACGATTGCCGTTCATCACATAAAAATCCTCATTGGGATGTGTGTCAATAAGCGTTCTCAATTTTCCTTCGCCGATATGATAATATCTGGCTGCTTCCTCAATGGTAAGCGTATATCTACGCCACACCGGAATATCCGAGTAATTTTTTCCTTCAATATTCAGCTTATTATTCGCCATAGGCAGTTATCCTCCATACATGAAAATAGCCAGACAGAGGGTGGCGGCAACGAAGTCCGGCAACGGGCTTCAAAAGACCTTGCAAACAATCTCAATCTGGCGATGGTTACTATTTATACTTTTGTTTTATTTTTCTGTTGTTTTGGTTGTTATAAGGGAGAAAAGCCCGGAAATAAGGTTTTTTCCCCGACAACCGGCTCGGCAACGGGATAGCAACAGGGGGTGCAACGGGCTGTCATTTTCAGAATGGAAGCTCCATCTGTTCTGTGATCTCCACAAAACCGTCCATTGTTTTTTCAGACGGGTTGCATAAGTCCGTTGCCGGGTTTTCACGCTCCCAGCCCTTTTGTCTGCCATATTCGGAAAACATTCTTGGGTTTTGGAAGTACCGCCAGCGGTCAATGCACTGGTTCATAATCTCGTTGATTTCCCGGATTTCCCATTGCTTCGGCTCGTCAAAAGCATGGTTCAAGGCTTCCTTATAGAGCTGCTTGGAGCAGACCATGCTCCCGGTGTACTTATCAAGATACGCCTGTATCATCCCGGCTTTGGTGTCCTCCGGCATAAAATCCCGCTGGTGTTCTTTGAGATACCGCTGCATGGCGGGGCTGAAAGCCAGCTTGAACCTGCCGCTTCGATAAATCTCCATCGCTTCTGCCCACATCTGCCCGATATAGGCTCTGGAAGCAGCTTCGTCCTCCAAAATGTGAACCTCCGCCTGCTCCGGGTACACCATGACCGGGATAAAACGGCGGTTGCCTGAACGGTCAAGGGGCAGGAAGTCAAGGGCATTGGAAGTGCCGCCAAACACGCACTGACGGGGGCGGTCTGCCGGGTGGGTTTCATAGGGTATCTTGTAGACCTCTTTCT
>NZ_QUMD01000089.1 GCF_003481985.1 Clostridium sp. OF09-36 | reverse complement strand
CTGCGTCTGAACCTGTTCAAGATGTATGACGCATCCAAAGACAAGAAGAAAAAACAAAGCAGACCACATGATGAAAGTCATGTTGATCATAAAGAGAAAAAGGAGAAGAGAACTATGACGAAAACCATGAAAATCGAAGGAATGATGTGCGGTCACTGTGAGGCAAGAGTGAAAAAGACTCTGGAAGGCATTGAGGGCGTAACCGGCGCAGAGGTAAGCCATGAGAAGGGAACCGCAGTCGTTACCCTGGAGAAAGAGGTCTCAGACAGCGTGCTGAAAGAGGCTGTAGAGGCACAGGATTACAAGGTGGTATCTGTAGAGTAATCGTAAGTAACGTGACATGTGCGGAAGTTCCCTGTTTTACAGGAAGCAAAGCGAAACGTCCGGCGCATGCATGATACAGCTTAAGTTGCGGCTGACAAGATCATGCGGCTGTCTGGGAAAGCACAGGCAGCCGCAGACATTGAAAAAAGAAAAAACTGGATTTGGGTCAGAAATCCAGACGAAACAATCAGGAGGAAGAGCCGTGTCACATTCACAAAATTCTATGGGCTACATGGTGGTGCTTTGCATCATCCTGTACATAGTGGGCGTATCCATTTATCTCTTCGTAAAATTTGTAAGAAAAAAACTAGATGAGGCGAAAGACCGCAGATTCCAGAGGGAACATCAGGGAAGTCCGATGACAGAAATAAAAACGGAAGATCCGTCGGAAAAGCAGATTCATTCATAAGAAAGAAAAACTGACAGAAAAAGAAGACAGAAGGGAGCAAGCTATTATGACAGACATGATTGTAATCTTAGTCATTGCAGTATTTGTACTTCTTGGTGTAAAATCCACCATCAAGCATTTTAAAGGCGAGGGAGCCTGCTGTGGAGGCGGCGGTGGAAGC
>NZ_QUMD01000088.1 GCF_003481985.1 Clostridium sp. OF09-36 | reverse complement strand
GGCGAAACTACCTGCAAGTGGGAATGTACACGGAAATGATTTTCCCACAGAAAGGTGTCCGCTTCATCGCTATCAATGACGGAGTGGACAGCGCACAGGGCGACAATGACTTTGCCCCGCTGCGGAATATCTTTAACGAATGGCTGGTGAGAGATACGAGCAAGAAAATCAAGCAGTAAAACGCTCAAAAGGCATGAATGGCAAGCCCATCACAAGCAAGCCTGTGTATGGCTACCTCATGGACGAGGATGAAAATTTCATTATTGACGAGGAAGCTGCACCCGTAGTCAAGCAGATATACAACCTCTGTCTTGCCGGGAATGGTCCGACCAAGATAGCCCGTATGCTCACAGAGCAGCAAATCCCCACGCCGGGAACGCTTGAATACCGCAGGACGGGCAGCACCCGCCGCTACCACCCCGGCTATGAGTGCAAGTGGGCGACCAATACCGTAGTGCATATCCTTGAAAACCGGGAATACACAGGCTGTCTGGTAAATTTCAAGACAGAAAAACTTTCTTACAAAGTCAAGCACAGTGTAGAAAATCCCCCGGAAAAGCAAGTGATTTTCGAGAACCACCACGAGCCTATCATAGACACCCAAACATGGGAACGGGTGCAGGAGCTTCGCAAACAGCGCAAACGCCCAAACCGCTATGATGAAGTGGGTTTGTTCTCCGGCATACTGTTCTGTGCGGACTGCGGCAGCGTGATGTATCAGCAGCGATACCAGACGGACAAGCGCAAGCAGGACTGTTATATCTGCGGCAACTACAAGAAACGCACCCATGACTGTACGGCGCACTTTATCCGCACCGACCTCTTGACCGCTGGTGTACTCTCCAATCTGCGGAAAGTGACCAGCTATGCGGCAAAGCATGAAGCCCGGTTTATGAAACTCTTGATTGAGCAGAACGAGGACGGGGGCAAACGCAGGAACGCCGCCAAGAAAAAGGAACTGGAAGCCTCCGAGAAACGCATAGCCGAGTTATCCGCTATCTTCAAGCGGCTGTATGAGGACAGCGTGACCGGGCGCATATCAGACGAGCGTTTCACAGAGCTGTCGGCAGACTATGA
>NZ_QUMD01000087.1 GCF_003481985.1 Clostridium sp. OF09-36 | reverse complement strand
GGCGAAACTACCTGCAAGTGGGAATGTACACGGAAATGATTTTCCCACAGAAAGGTGTCCGCTTCATCGCTATCAATGACGGAGTGGACAGCGCACAGGGCGACAATGATTTTGCCCCGCTGCGGAATATCTTTAACGAATGGCTGGTGAGAGATACGAGCAAGAAAATCAAAGCAGTGAAACGCTCAAAAGGCATGAGTGGCAAGCCTATCACAAGCAAGCCTGTGTATGGCTACCTCATGGACGAGGACGAAAATTTCATCATTGACGAGGAAGCTGCACCCGTAGTCAAGCAGATATACAATTTCTGCCTTGCCGGGAATGGTCCGACCAAGATAGCCCGTATGCTCACAGAGCAGCAAATCCCCACGCCGGGGACGCTGGAATACCGCAGGACGGGCAGCACTCGCCGCTACCACCCCGGCTATGAGTGCAAGTGGGCAACCAATACCGTTGTGCATATCCTTGAAAACCGGGAATACACGGGCTGCCTGGTAAACTTCAAGACGGAAAAACTCTCTTATAAAGTCAAGCACAGCGTAGAAAACCCGGAGGAAAAGCAAGCGATATTCGAGAACCACCACGAGCCTATCATAGACACCCAAACATGGGAACGGGTGCAGGAGCTTCGCAAGCAGCGCAAACGCCCCAACCGCTATGATGAAGTGGGCTTGTTCTCCGGCATACTGTTCTGTGCAGACTGCGGCAGTGTGATGTATCAGCAGCGATACCAGACGGACAAGCGCAAGCAGGACTGTTATATCTGCGGCAACTACAAGAAACGCACCCATGACTGTACAGCGCACTTTATCCGCACCGACCTCTTGACCGCTGGTGTACTATCCAATCTGCGGAAAGTGACCAGCTATGCGGCAAAGCATGAAGCCCGGTTTATAAAGCTCTTGATTGAGCAGAACGAGGACGGGGGCAAGCGCAGGAACGCCGCCAAGAAAAAGGAACTGGAAGCCGCCGAGAAACGCATAGCCGAGTTATCCGCTATCTTCAAGCGGCTGTATGAGGACAGCGTGACCGGGCGCATATCAGACGAGCGTTTCACAGAGCTGTCGGCAGACTATGA
>NZ_QUMD01000086.1 GCF_003481985.1 Clostridium sp. OF09-36 | reverse complement strand
ATAATATCATTCTCACTACACACATAAATTGTTGTCTTAGGCTATATCTTGCCACAATAAAACCTTGATCAACATAAAAATCTATATAAATAGGATATATTATTCTATCTCCTCTTTCATATTCAGTATTTCCCTCTAACAGAATTCCAGAAAACAAAAATGATATAACCGATATTTTCCCCTGATCCGTATAAGTAAACTTATAGTTTGCCAATCCGAATTGTTCTGTATTTTTATATGATAAAATATCTTGTTGTGGGCATTGATCATATTTGTTTTTTAGAATCTGTGCGGCATCGTTTAAAGTATCATCCGGAATATAGATTCTTTTTAAGCAAAATTCTTTGCTACCTGATTTTACTGTATCTAAAACCCACTTATAGGTTTCTTTATAAACATCGGTCGATTCATCATCACCGGCATATTCCAAAACTTGACTAAGTAAATCAGCTTTCACCTCGCTTACTGGCATTTTATGATCAAGGCAAAAATTTTTTAACCGATAGCTGTGAATATATTCATCTGACAAACATTTCGCTATTTTTATCATATCGCACTCTCCAATCCGACATTTTTTTACATTATACCACATGTCGTACTGAAAATGCCATAACCAGTAACTAACTACCATATGTTTATCAGTGTTTGTATTATAGAACATTTGTTCGTTTACGACAAGTGTAATTATAACCAAAATTTCATGCTCTTTTTCTACTTGCAAAAAGGCACCCTTTTTCAAGGATGCCTCTTGCTTCCTGGAATGTCTTGGTGGAGAGTCCTAAAGCAGGTAAATTGGGACGGAAGGACTCGAACCCTCGACACGCTGGATATAAGCCAGACGCTCTACCAACTGAGCTACGTCCCATTAAGCACAGCCGGGTGTATGGGCCGTGCTGCAGTCTTTTGTGTGGTGACTGCCAACCAAATCCCCCGCCAGGCTGTAACACCCGGCAGGGGTGGGATTGTATTGTGTAATCAAATCAGCAAGCGAAGCCGCAAGCTGTATGCCTTTGGCTTCATGCTACACTATATCATTTTGATTCGTAACATGTGTAACATTCGTAACACAATTTATTTTTCACCCATAAATCTCAAATA
>NZ_QUMD01000085.1 GCF_003481985.1 Clostridium sp. OF09-36 | reverse complement strand
AATGGAAAAAGCAGTATGGGAGCTGTTGTTGAACAGATACAACAGACCTATGATCTTCAGGTGAGTGGGTACTACAGCCAGCTGCAGTTGGTTGAGGAATTTTTACTTCATGAAAGGGAGCTGTCTCTTGAAACGGATGTGAACAAAAGTTTCTTTGAAGCATGGGAAAAAGAATCGGAAAGTACACTTATATTCCTTCAGGAAAATGGTCAGGCAATATCAGCAGGTGGAACAAAAATGCGGATTGATATGCCAAGTAAACTTCTGCTGGACTTAAAGAACGGATACAATATTGGAAAACTGGTGCGTCTTGATTATGATCAGAAGAAAAAAGATGGTTATCTGGTTGCGATTCCATGTCAGGAATATACGATCAATGGAGAAACTTATACGGCAATTGGAACTGTGTATGATCATTCGAAACTGGATTCCATGTTAAAATTGAAAGGTTATCATGGGAAAGCATATTTGTTCATGCTGGATCATGACGGAAATATTACGTATACGAACCAGAGTGGTGATAAATACCTGCGTAATTATTCTTTGTTAAAACATTTAAAAGGGGAACAGGCTATTACAGAAGAAGAGGCTGATTTGTTCAAAAAGAAGTTTGATAACAGAGAATCTGGAGTTGCACTTTTGGGAAAACAGAACCCCTATTATCTGGGGTATTGCCCGATAGAAAGCAACAACACCATTTTGGTATGCATTGTGGCAAGGGGAGTTGTTGACAATGTGCTGACGGATTACCAGAAAACGGTGTTGTTTACAACAATACTCATGGCAGGTTTTATACTTTTACTTTTTGCCGGATTATTCTACAGTATTTCCAGACTCAGTCTTGCAGATCAAAAAGCAGAATATGAAAAAAGAAATAATGAACTTCATTTACAAACAATGAAGGAAATGGAAGTAGTCAATCAAAAACTGAAAAAGGCAAAGAACGTTGCAACAGAGGCTTTACAGACAGCTGAAAATGCAAATAAGGCGAAAACGGATTTCCTGTCTAATATGTCACATGATATTCGTACACCCATGAATGCAATCATTGGTATTACGTCTTTGATCAGACATGATGCAGGTAATAAAGCAAAAGTTATAGAGTATGCAGATAAAATAGATATTTCATCACGGCATCTGTTAGGAATCATTAATGATGTTTTGGATATGAGTAAGATTGAAGCAGGAA
>NZ_QUMD01000084.1 GCF_003481985.1 Clostridium sp. OF09-36 | reverse complement strand
AGCTTTGGAATGTTTGCAATTATGAGAGAAACAACTACAAAAATCTGGGATTGGAGAAATATCCTGACTGGTATTATCAGAAATCAAAACATAAAGATGATCTGTGGTTCAAATCACTTCCGTCACAGACTGCACAGGAAATCTGTAAGCTTTTGGACAAGTCATGGAAATCCTTTTACCGGTTAAAAGAAAGTGGCGGTATCGAGAATCCGGGATCACCAAGATATAAGAAAGATAAAATGCCGATCACCTATATGCAAAATGGCATTCAACATGAAACAGGCTCTTTCAAAGTAAGACTTTCTTTACCGAAAAAGCTGAAGGAGTATATGGTTCATACCTATGATATTCGTGCTGCATACCTTTATTTGAAAAATCCTGTTTTTTCAAACATGGATATCATAAAACAGATCAAAATATATCCACCGGCAAATGACGGAACCAGCAGGATCCTTGTTATTTATGAGGTGGAAGATGTTTTGCCTGAAGAGGACAATGGACATTATCTGTCGATTGATCTGGGCTTGCATAATCTTATGACTTGTTATGATAATGCAGGAAAAACGTTCATTATTGGGAGAGAATATCTTTCACTTTCTTATTTTTATAACAGGGAAATCGCGCGAGTCCAGTCGCAATGGGATCGGATCCAGGCTGCGTGGGAAATGGAGTATCCGAAAACATCTAAGCATCTGCAGAAGCTTTATCGAAAGAAAAATAACTGTATCAAAGATTATATTCATAAGATGACACGGTATATCACGAACTATTCTGTAAAGAATGATATTCATACGGTTGTAATTGGAGATATCAAGGGGATTCGTAAAGAGAAAAATCTGGGAAGGAAAACCAACCAGAAACTTCACAGTCTGCCATATGCCCGTATCTATATGCAGTTAGAGTATAAGCTTAAAATGAAAGGGATTCGTCTGATAAGACAGGAAGAAAGTTATTCCAGTCAATGCCCGCCACAGTCAGAAGAAGTATCGTGCATTTATGCGGAGAAAAGGAATCGAAAAAAGCGTGGCATCTACATTGTAGAGAACGTGATCTACAATGCAGATGCAGTAGGAGCTTATAATATTTTGAGAAAGTATCATGCCGTATCCGGCAAAGAAATTGATATGCCCGTAACCGGGCTGAGCAGTACAAAAACAATAAAAGTAGCTGTGTAACCCACCTGGGTAGCAGTAAGGGTGTCATGGACGCACCCCTGAAACTA
>NZ_QUMD01000083.1 GCF_003481985.1 Clostridium sp. OF09-36 | reverse complement strand
GGTAATAAAGCAAAAGTTATAGAGTATGCAGATAAAATAGATATTTCATCACGGCATCTGTTAGGAATCATTAATGATGTTTTGGATATGAGTAAGATTGAAGCAGGAAAAACAGTCTTCAAGTATTCTGACTTTTCTATTCTGGATTTTATGCAGGAACTTGACACTATATTTCATACTCAAATATATGAAAAGCAGCAGACCCTTACAATCATAAAAGAAAATATTCAGCATGAGTGGGTGAATGGGGATCAGGTTCACCTGATGCAGATTTTCAGCAACCTGCTTTCCAATGCAGTGAAGTATACCCAGGAAGGTGGGGAAATTCAGTTCTTTGTAGAAGAATGTGAGACAAAGTCATCTGTCTATGCAAAGTACCGTTTCTTAGTTAGTGATAATGGTATGGGAATGTCGGCAGATTTCAAGGATACAATTTTTGATGCGTTTACCCGTGCGGAAAGTTCCCTTACAAATAAAATACAGGGAACCGGACTTGGAATGGCGATTACTAAGAATCTGGTTGAGGCAATGGGAGGTACCATTGATGTGGACAGTGAATTGGGACAGGGAAGCTGTTTTGAGGTTCTCGTGGATCTGAAAATTGCAGAGGATAGAACGGTTGCTCTGGCGGCACAAGAAGAAACAAATGAGCAGGATGGTAATATTCTGCAGGGAATGAAATTCCTGTGTGCAGAGGATAATGAGTTGAACGCAGAGATCCTGACGGAACTGTTAAAGATTGAAGGTGCGGAATGTACCATCTGTGAAAATGGCGAAGAGATTTTGAAAGCATTTGAGCAGTCTGCTCCAGGTGATTATGACATGATCCTGATGGATGTGCAGATGCCTGTTATGAATGGTTATGAGGCAACGAAAGCAATCCGCAGAAGCTCCCATAAACTGGCAAAGACGATTCCGATTATTGCCATGACTGCCAATGCATTTTCAGAAGATATTCAGCATTCCCTTGCGGCTGGCATGAATGCACATGTTTCAAAACCGGTTGAGATGAAGGTGCTGGAAAAGACGATCAGAAGCATAAAATCTGGTGGGGGGGGGTACCGAACCGCAGGTCACTGTACAGTGACGAATGGAAAGTAACCGGATATAGAAGAATCAAAAAGGATAGTTAGGGATAGACAGAAAATGAAAGGAAAAAGAGTGATTGCAGGCATTCTGCTTGCGGGAATTTTAGCAGTCACCCTGGCAGGGTGTAAAAACACAGATAACACGAAAGAAGAAACCGAAAAGCCTGT
>NZ_QUMD01000082.1 GCF_003481985.1 Clostridium sp. OF09-36 | reverse complement strand
CAAATACTGTTGGTACTATAATTGGATATTTTATTGTATATAGGATAACTGATAATTTTACGAAGCGAATCTTTTCAAATTCAAAAATGAGTGACTTTTACATAATATGTGTATCTGTAGCACTTATTATGTTTTTCCTTCAACCATTTATTTCATCTTTGTTATGGGAAATTGTTCTGTAAATTCCAGCTTGTCATTCTGAAAATTTAACTGAATAACCACAGCACAAACCGCTGCTACATGGAAGCTAACGAACCATGCAACAGCGGTTTTTCTTTACCGTTTTTTCCGCTGGCTGATTGGCGTTCCCATTTTCTTTGATTTTTTGAGAATCCGAATCAGCCAGCGAAATTCTTCATCTGACAGGTTTTTATAGTTGATACCGAGCTGCTTGCAGTAAAGAACAACCAGCTTTTCATCCCGACTGCCTTTGAAATTTTCGACCGCTTCCAGATTTTCTTTCAGTTCATCGGCAACGGTGGTCTGGGGCGCACTCTCACTGTCCTTTTTGTGGGCTTCCCGAATATCCCGGATAATGAGATTGAGGTCATCCCGTACCATGTGACTGAAATATTCATCATCACTGATATGGGCAGCTTGCAGCACCTTCAAATGCGGGTCATCTTCGCCTGGGCGATACCGTTCAATGATTTCATGTCGGACGGTATCGACAAGGGCGTTGAGGTTCTGAATCTGCATGGTGGAAATCCCATCCACATAAATCTCAATATCCGCAAGAAACTTGATAAAGTCCTTATGGGTGGCAAGTTCGCAGAGCAGACGGTTGTTAATCCTTCCGCTTTTCAGAAGTGCCACCATTTCATCATTCAAATGCAGCTCCCTTAATGGCGTGTTGATCTCTGCCCTGTTCTCTGTCCGGCAAAAGAGATAATCGAGGGACACCCCATAAAAATCTGCCAGCAGGATAAGGTTGCCATGATTGATTTCCTTATAGTCATCTTTTTCATAACTGCCAAGAGCCGATTTTGAAATACCTGTTTGCTCTGCCAGTTCTTCCAGTTTTAATCCTTTGTTTAATCGTAAATCTTTTAGCCGTTCCTGTATTGTAGTAGCTCCGTTCATTGAAGCAGTTCCCCCTTTCTAACGACATTTATAACCGTTGAATTGATTATACCATATCAATTCCGCAATCGTGGAAATTTCTGATTTTTACCCCTAATTCCTACTTTGTGGACATACGGCACAGGGCACAAAAATGTTCTATGATACAGGTAGTTCATCGATGGATTATTCCAATCGAATGACCAGCCTGTGTGGGATATGCTT
>NZ_QUMD01000081.1 GCF_003481985.1 Clostridium sp. OF09-36 | reverse complement strand
GGGAAGACTGGTCTAATAATGAAATCATCCAGGCGGCGGCAATCGGTGAGTTTACAAGCCTGGATGGTATTGAATGGCGAAACGGTGCAGAGACTGCAGCGGATGAAGTGAAGTTTGATGATACATTATGGAAACGTATTTTTTCAGAAACCAGTCAGTTTCTTAAGGACTCGCACTTTGGTAAAGAAGATATCAATATTGACATCGATACAGGAACCCAGATGTTTGTCGAGGAAAAATCAGCAATGTTTCATGGACATCCGACGGTTATGCAGCAGCTGCAGAAACAGATGGATGCGGAGCTGATCCGTATTCCTTACTTTTCACAGACATCGGATGAATCCTACGTGTACATGACTCCATCCTTAAACATTGCATTTAACAAAAATCTGGAAAAAGACCGGGAGAAACTGGATACTGCACTGGATGTGCTGGATTGTATGATTTCAGAAGAGGGGCAAAAGCTGATTGCGGATGGAAGCGGCGTCATTTCATTGAATACAGATGTTCCAACCATGATGCAGGATGTGCCTGGAGTGGAAGAGGAAATTAATAATAATGCTGTTTATATCCGATATTCCGCCCAAAAATCATTTGATGCAGGTCTTGAGGCTGTTCACGGATTACTGTCAGGGGAAATGGATGAAACACAGGCTTATGATACTTTTTGCAGTGTAATGAATCGTAAAGCTCCAGAAGAAAAAGCAACGGTGAATTTTGAAAATGAATATTCCATTTCACTGAACGATAGAAATGGCCGTGATGCAGCATCTTCCATTTTAACTACGATCAGAGAAGAAAATGATGCACAGCTGGCTCTGGCGCCATATTATTATTTCACTTCTTCTATGTACAAAGGAGAATGCACCAATAGCCGGGTTGGCATGATGACAGCGAAGAGTTCAGATACAGCATTATATGTTGCAAAAATGAATGGTAAACAGGTTTATGAACTCGTGGAAAATTATCTTGCTGATGCTGATGAGAATTTTTACGTAACCAATAAATACGAATTACCAATTGCATCCGGTATGAAAATGATCGTCAATCAAGCGGAAAGTGGATTTTCATTAAAGGACTTAACAGTTAATGATAAGAAAATAGACAAAGAAAAGGAATACTCGATTCTTCTTACAGACACCACAATGTCTGTTTTGAAAAAAATAAATCCGAAATGTGAGATTGAGCAGCTTAAAGATACAACATTATCAAGTGCATGGATCGCAGCAATGTCAAAAGGACAGCAGCCGTCAGCACCGGAAGACTATATAGAGGTTGAACAGTAAAAGTGGAGATAGAACAAACGGTAAAGAAAAGAAAAAAAATAACAAGGC
>NZ_QUMD01000080.1 GCF_003481985.1 Clostridium sp. OF09-36 | reverse complement strand
GGGAAGACTGGTCTAATAATGAAATCATCCAGGCGGCGGCAATCGGTGAGTTTACAAGCCTGGATGGTATTGAATGGCGAAACGGTGCAGAGACTGCAGCGGATGAAGTAAAGTTTGATGATGTATTATGGAAACGTATTTTTTCAGAAACCAGTCAGTTTCTTAAGGACTCGCACTTTGGTAAAGAAGATATCAATATTGACATCGATACAGGAACCCAGATGTTTGTTGAGGAAAAATCAGCAATGTTTCATGGACATCCGACGGTTATGCAGCAGCTGCAGAAACAGATGGATGCGGAGCTGATCCGTATTCCTTACTTTTCACAGACATCGAATGAATCCTACGTGTACATGACTCCATCCTTAAACATTGCATTTAACAAAAATCTGGAAAAAGACCGGGAGAAACTGGATACTGCATTGGATGTGCTGGATTGTATGATTTCAGAAGAAGGGCAAAAGCTGATTGCGGATGGAAGCGGTGTTATTTCATTGAATACAGATGTTCCAACCATGATGCAGGATGTGCCTGGACTGGAAGAGGAGATTAATAATAATGCTGTTTATATCCGATATTCCGCCCAAAGATCATTTGATGCAGGTCTTGAGGCTGTTCACGGATTACTGTCAGGGGAAATGGATGAAACACAGGCTTTTGATACTTTTCGCAGTGTAATGAATCGTAAAGATCCAGAAGAAAAAGCAACGGTGAATTTTGAAAATGAATATTCCATTTCACTGAACGATAGAAATGGCCGTGATGCAGCATCTTCCATTTTAACTACGATCAAAGAAGAAAATGATGCACAGCTGGCTCTGGCGCCATATTATTATTTCACTTCCTCTATGTACAAAGGAGAATGCACTAATAGCCGGGTTGGCATGATGACAGCGAAGAGTTCAGATACAGCATTATACTTTGCAAAAATGAATGGTAAACAGGTTTGTGAACTCGTGGAAAATTATCTCGTCGAAGCTGATGAGAATTTTTACGTAACCAACAAATACGAATTACCAATTGCATCCGGTATGAAAATGATCGTCAATCAAGCGGAAAGTGGATTTTCATTAAAGGACTTGACAGTTAATGATAAGAAAATAGACAAAGAAAAGGAATACTCTATTCTTCTTACAGACACCACAATGTCTGTTTTGAAAAAAATAAATCCGAAATGTGAGATTGAGCAGCTTAAAGATACAACATTATCAAGTGCATGGATCGAAGCAATGTCAAAAGGACAGCAGCCGTCAGCACCGGAAGACTATATAGAGGTTGAACAGTAAAAGTGGAGATAGAACAAACGGTAAAGAAAAGAAAAAAAATAACAAGGC
>NZ_QUMD01000008.1 GCF_003481985.1 Clostridium sp. OF09-36 | reverse complement strand
AGAAATCTCTAAATCCAGCGGAAGTTTGATTTGATAATACAGCGAAAATGAGGTATAATCCCTCTGTATTATTTTGTTTAGTCGCATAAACTGATTATACCACGAACGCGGGCTTTTCGAAGCTCGGCGTTTTGTGTTGGATATATAAAATGAGCTGCCGCACGTTAGTGCGACAGCCCCTTTTTGGTTTGCCATATGGAAATTCTCACATTCCTTAGCTGCCTACATCGTATTCTATTTTTGCCATGTTGTCAATATGTCTTGAATGCATATGGTCAATCCTGGATAAATTCCAGTAGTCTTTGGAGGTATAAGGACCTTTGACCAATGGCATGTTAACACTTCCTTTCCATTATCGTTATTATAGGAGAAACAGAGACGACAAACAAGGCTTTACTTTTGCCCCAAAGTTTTCTAATATAATAAAGAACCGTGTGACTGCAAAGTGTAACGCAGTTATTACCGTTCATGCGTTGCGCAAACAGCAGGATTTGTTTGTTGTTTTTCAGCAACAAGTTAGAATATAGAGGCATTACGATGAAGTTTATTTATACCAGAATCAACGATGAAATCCGTATAGATCAGATTGAAGACCCGGAGGCGGTGATCTATGTGCCGGAGCAGTTTGAGGATTGCCCGGTGACAGAACTTGGCTCCTATGTGCTGGCGCACAGTTCTGTGGAGGAGATTCATCTTCCACCGTATGTCAGAAAGATCGGTGCGTACGGATTTTATGAGTGTGAACAACTAAAAAGAATTTATTGTTATAGCCGGGTGCTGGATCTTGGTGCCGGGCTGTTTGCTGGTGTACCTGCAGTAGAGTATCTGGATATTACGGAGTTTCCGGGTGAGCGTTCCTGCTTAAAGGAGATGTTGACAGAACTCCGGCAGACTTTGCGGGTGCAGATCCATTGTTACTGCACACGCATGCGTGTGCAGCAACGGGATTTTGCCGATGCTTCGCATTCCAAATCGGCAAAATCCGCAGCCACAACTGTATCGTACGGAATTTTCAGTTCAGAAAATTCCTACCCGTGTACAGCCATGATTCAGCCGCTGCGGCAGGCGGGGCGAAAGGAAGCAGGGCAGGAAATCTTAAAACCGGGAGAAACAAAGCAGCGGGAAAGAGAACAGCAAAACTTGGATCTGTCTTCGGAGAAACTGCCGGAAGAATACGAGGCAAGACTGATCTTTCCGGAGTATTTCGAGGATTCGGTTGAGAATACACCAGCCCGCATTGTCTGCATCGAGACGCATGGCTGTGGGCACCGTTACCGGTACTGTTTTGCCGGGCGGGTGTTCCAGTACCGGGGCTACGATGAGCTTTTTCCACATGTGCAGGTGCAGGAAAAAGAAGAACTGGTCACAGAGCTGGCATTGGGAAGGCTGCTCTATCCCAAAGAATTATCGGAGAAATTCCGGGAACAGTACCAGACTTATATCCGGGAGCACTGGGAGATGGCCGGACGGCTTTTGATTCAGGCAGATAACATGAAGAAGAACCACGTGAGCAACCTGGAACCAGGAAAACTGCCGTGGCTGGTAGAAGAGGTGCTTATGCCAAGGAAGGATCAATGCGAAACCCGGCAGCCAGAACTTGCGGCAGAACAACTCCGGAATACGGAACAAAATCAGCCGCTTCAGAATTTCTCTGCCCAGCTTTCCACATTTATTCAGATAGCTCAGGAATCCGGCGATACGGAAATGGTGAGCTGGCTTATGGAACGGCGGCATCATCTGCGGGCAGCAGATTCGATGCAGTCTGCAGGTGCAGTGCAGGATGCTGAAACGACGCAGAATTTAACTGATGACATGGAAAATCTCATGAAATCGCAGCCGCCAAAGCGGAAACGCCGGTTTGAATTTTGAAACAGAAGAAAGGGGAAATCATAAACTATGATCGATCCAACCAGGCACAGACAGCTGGAAGAACTGAATATGGTGGAACTTTGTACCCGGATCTTTCGGAATGCCAGGAACGAGCTGTACCTGAATATGCGGTATCTGGACCTTTCGTTAAGTTCGCTTGCTTTTGAGGCAGACCCGGGCTGCCGTGGTGTGGGGACAGATGGATTTGTGATCTACTATCATCCAGATTACGTCTGCGATCTGTACCAGAGGGGACGCGTGCATGTGAACCGGGCATATCTGCACATGGTGCTGCACTGCCTGTTCTGCCATATGGACACGCGCGGCAAACGGGAACCGGAACTTTGGAACCTGGCCTGCGATATTGCGGTGGAATCCATGTTGGACGACATGTATGTAAAATGCATTCGTGTGGCACCGACGCCGTTTCGCCGGGACTGGTACGGACGGCTGCATGCGAAGCTTACTGTGCTGAATGCAGAGGGTGTGTATCGCGTGCTGAAGGAAGAGCAGCTGGAGCCGAGGAGGCTGGAGCGTCTGGCGGCGGAGTTTCTGGTGGATGACCACAGTTTCTGGGATCTCCCGGAGGATTCCCCGAAGACTCCCATGGTGCGCCAGACGCAGTGGAGCAATAACCGGGAAAAGGTGCAGACCGAGATGGAAACCATGGGAAACCAGCAGGATGAGGAAAATAAAAGCATACTGGAGCAGATCCAGGTGGAGAACCGGGAACGGTATGATTACCGTCACTTTCTGCAGCGCTTTTCGGTGCTGCGGGAGGAGATGCAGGTTGACCCAGATTCCTTTGATGCGATCTTTTATACCTATGGGCTTTCGCTGTATGGCAATATGCCGCTCATCGAGCCGCTGGAATCCAAAGAAGTCAGCCGGATCGAGGATTTTGTTGTGGTGATCGACACCTCCATGTCCTGTTCCGGGGATCTGGTGCGGTGTTTTCTGGAGGAAACTTACGACGTGCTTTGTCAGTCGGACAGTTATTTTAAGAAGACCAACATCCACATCATCCAGTGCGATGAACAGGTGCAGCAGGACCGTCTCATTACGAATCAGGAAGAGATGGAAGCCTACATGCGGGATTTTACCATCATCGGGCAGGGCGGCACAGATTTCCGTCCGGCATTCGAGTATGTGAATGGGCTGATCCGTCAGGGGGCTTTTCACCGCCTGAAGGGACTTCTGTATTTTACAGACGGAGAGGGGATCTACCCGGTAAAGCGGCCGGTGTATGATACCGCCTTCGTCTTTTTGAAGGATCAGTATACCGATATTTCTGTCCCGGCCTGGGCCATGAAACTGATCCTGGAGCCGGAGCAGCTGCTGGAGAACAGCGGCGGACAATCTTCTGGCAGTAAGGCAGCGAAGGTCGGTCCGCTTTAGGAGCAGCTGCTGGAGAACGATGTCACAGGCAGCGAACATGACGGACGGAACGTAACTGTGAAGGTACGGAACAGTTACGATAGAATTACATTGGAAAGGAAGAACAGGAATCATGAACATTAAGCGGGCAAAACAGGAAATCAAAGACACTGTGGCCGCGTATCTGGCAAAGGATGAGTTTGGGGCTTACGAGATTCCCTCCATCCGCCAGCGCCCGATGCTTCTGATTGGACCGCCGGGAATCGGCAAGACCCAGATTATGGAGCAGGTGGCGCAGGAATGTCAGATCGGTCTGGTGGCTTACACCATCACCCATCATACCCGGCAGAGTGCGGTGGGACTGCCCTTTATCGAGCATAAACAGTACGGCGGAAAGGAGTATGCCGTTACCGAGTATACGATGAGTGAGATCGTGGCATCGGTCTACGAGCGCATGGAACGGAGTGGAATGCCGGAGGGCATTCTGTTTATCGATGAAATCAACTGTGTGTCGGAAACATTGGCACCGACTATGCTGCAGTTTCTGCAGGGCAAGTCGTTTGGAAACCATAAGATTCCGGAGGGCTGGATCATTGTGGCAGCAGGAAACCCGCCGGAATACAACAAGTCAGTGCGCGAGTTCGATATTGTCACCATGGACCGGATCCGTCGCATCGATGTGGAGCCGGATCTGAACGTCTGGAAAGAGTATGCAAAGACAGCCGGGGTGCATCCGGCGATCCTTTCCTATCTGAGCGTGCGGCCGCAGAATTTCTGTCAGATCGAGACAACGGTGGACGGCAAGCGCTTTGTGACGCCGCGTGGCTGGGAAGATCTGTCCGAGCTGATCTGGATCTACGAAAAGCAGGGCCGCAAGATGGACCGGGAACTGGTGGGAGAATATCTGCAGTTTCCAAAGATTGCGAAGGACTTTGCAAATTATCTGGAGCTGTATTACAAATACCAGGACGATTACCAGGTGGAGCAGGTGCTTGCGGGTCATATTTCCGAGGCTGCGGTGGACAAGCTGCAGCGGGCGTCCTTTGATGAGCGCATCAGCGTGGTGAGCCTGCTTCTGTCAGGATTAAATGAAAAGTTCCGAAATCTTATTTATATGGAAGAGATGATGAGTCTGCGTATGGAGCAGATGAAAAAGCTGCAGAGTGCAGGTTTCCTGGAAGAGATAAGAGCAAAGCAGAATGCGGAAATCGGGAAGCGGGGCGTGGAGGCAGCAGAGCAGAGCCGGGATGGTGTGCTGGCAAATGCCCTGGCAGCACTTGCCGGTCAATTCCGCGCAGACTGGACCAACCGGCTGGAAAATGCCCTGCTCTCCCGCGCACAGCTTCGCACCTGCCGTGCGGTGAGTGCCAAACTGGAAGAGGATTCCATGGCACTCTTAAAGAGCGGCATCACCGACTGGGACGAGGGCTTTGCGCTTTTGCGTGAGCGTTTTGGCGTGGACAGTGACCGTTATGAGGAACTGTTCGATGAGGCGGGCGCAGCGCTGGAGCATGCGTTTGACTTTATGGAAGCGGCTTTTGCAAACAGCCAGGAGCTGGTGCTGTTTGTGACAGAACTCAATACCGGGGCATACAGCGTTCATTTCCTGCAGGATTATGAATGCGAGCGCTATTACCAGTACAACCGGAATCTGCTGTTCTCCCAGGAGGAGCAGGAGATCGAAGCACTACTAAATAAGAGAGGGTAAGAACCACAATGATGTTTTTGACAAAGCTGATGCTGCTCACGGCAGCAGAAACGGATGCAGACCTTTCTACTGTTTTGGAGGAAACCAAGGCAGTGGCAGAAGAGGTGCATGAGGATCTGCAGAATTTAAAACCCAATGTAATTTTAGAAACCGTAAAGAGCTGGCTTCCGGGACTTATGAGCTTTGGTTACCGTCTGGTGATCGCCATTCTCATTCTGGTGATCGGAAACCGGATCGTGCATGCCGTGCGCAAGTTCTTATATAAGACCTTTACACGCATGAATCTGGATCCGAGTATCAGCCGTTTCCTGATCTCTGTGGCAGATGCCTGCATTTACGCGCTGGCAATCTTTATCGCGGCCGATAAGATCGGTATCCCGTCGGCTTCCATCATCGCGCTTTTGGGTTCTGCCGGACTGGCTGTTGGCCTTTCCCTGCAGGGCAGCCTGGCGAATGTGGCAGGCGGAATCCTGCTGCTGCTGCTGCGTCCGTTTGGCGTGCATGACTACATTGTGAGCGGCGGATACGAGGGAACGGTACAGAGTATCGGCCTGGCTTACACCACCATCATTACGGTCGATAACAAAAAGATTACGATCCCAAATGGCCAGATTTCCAATAGCACGGTTGTAAATGTTACTTCCCAGGAAAAGCGCCGGGTAGACCTGGTGATAGGAATCGGTTATGGCGCCGATATCAAAAAGGCAAAAGAGCTGATCCGTCAGGTGTACGAGAAGCATCCGCTTGTACTGGCAGAGGACGGCATCACCGTTTTTGTGGATGAGCTGGCCGACAGCGCGGTTATGCTCGGCTGCCGCGGCTGGACCAAAACGGAAAATTACTGGCAGGTCCGCTGGGATGTGCTGGAAAGTATTAAGGAAGTGTTCGATGCGAACGGCATTGAGATCCCGTTCAACCAGATGGATGTCAATATCAAACATCAGTGAGACATTGAAAATGCACCGCAGGCTTTTGGCTTGCGGTGCATTTTTGCAGAAACTCCATTACTCGAAAAATAATTTCAGATCCTCCTCAACCGTTCCAATACCCGCGATGCCGAAGTTTTCCACCAGAACTTTCGCAACATTTGGGGATAAGAAGGCCGGAAGGGTCGGTCCTAAGTGGATATTCTTCACACCAAGGTATAAAAGCGCCAGCAGGACAATGACCGCTTTCTGCTCATACCATGCGATGTTGTAGACGATCGGCAGGTCGTTGATGTCGTCCAGACCGAAAACTTCCTTTAATTTCAGTGCGATGACAGCCAGGGAGTACGAGTCATTGCACTGTCCGGCATCCAGCACACGCGGGATCCCGTTGATATCGCCCAGATCCAGCTTATTATATTTGTACTTTGCGCAGCCAGCAGTTAAGATTACGGCATCGTGCGGCAGTGCCTTTGCAAAATCGGTGTAGTAGTTTCTGGATTTGGCCCGTCCGTCACAGCCAGCCATAACTACGAACTTCCGGATCGCACCGGTTTTTACCGCGTCTACGATCTGGTCAGCCAGGGCCAGCACCTGGTTGTGGGCAAAGCCGCCCAGGATCTCACCCTGTTCAATCTCCGTCGGAGCTGCGCAGCGTTTTGCCTGTTCGATGATTTCAGAGAAATCTTTTTCTTCGCCAATCTCACCGCCGATGTGCTTACAGCCCGGATATCCGGCTGCACCGGTGGTGTAGAGGCGGTCTTTATAGCTGTCCTTCGGCGGTACGATGCAGTTGGTCGTCATAAGGATCGGTCCGTTGAAGCTCTCAAACTCTTCTTTCTGTTTCCACCATGCATTTCCATAGTTGCCGACGAAGTTCGGATACTTCTTGAAAGCCGGATAGTAGTGAGCCGGAAGCATCTCGGAATGGGTGTATACATCTACACCGGTTCCCTGTGTCTGGATCAGCAGCATCTCAAGGTCGCGCAGGTCGTGGCCGGAAACCAGAATGCCCGGGCGCTTGCCGACACCAATGTTTACACGGGTCATTTCCGGGTGACCGTAAGCGCCGGTATTGGCTGCATCCAACAGAGCCATACCCTCCACACCGTATTTTCCGGTCTCCAGGGTTAAGTTTACATAATCCGAGACAGTCAGGGAATCATCCAGCGTAGCGGCCAGGGCGCGCTGCAGGAAAGCATCCAGCTCCGCATTCTCCTTTAACAGGGCATTCGCGTGCTTGCTGTAGGCGGAAAGTCCTTTTAAACCATAAGTGATCATCTCGCGCAGGCTGCGGATATCCTCATCCTTGGTAGAGAGAACCCCTACCAGGGCCGCTTTGACTGCAAAGGTATGTTCCTCGCCGTTCCAGAGTGCGGCAGCCGGAAGCACGGAGGTATCCGGGCATTGCTTTAAGAGATTTTCCTTGGTGTCCAGCGTTTCGCGGATGCGGGCAACGATCATCTCTTTGTCAAAGTTCGCGTTAGTGATGGTGGTGAAGAGATTCACAGTGATGAGATGGTTGATCTCAGCGCTGATTTCGGTTCCCAGGCTGCGCAGATGCGTGGTGACAGCGGAAATCCCGCGGGTAACATATACTAAAAGGTCCTGCATGGCAGCGACCTCCGGAGTTTTTCCGCAGACACCGGAATTGGTGCATCCGGTACAGCCTGCAGTTTCCTGGCACTGATAGCAAAACATATTCTGACTCATAAATATTTCCTCCTTACAATACAAATAATATCAGTAACGTAACAACATGGTTAGAGTATAATAGATATGGCTGCATTTGAATGTTGTTTAAACAACAAAATTGCATTATAATGGTGTTAAAATGCTGGAAATATATGGAATGATAAAGAAGGAGGAACCGCGATGTGTACAGCAGCAGTCTATAAAACAAAAGACTTTTATTTTGGACGGAATCTGGATTACGAATTTCCGTACGGGGAGGAGGTTACAGTCACACCCCGGAATTATCCGTTCCATTTCCGTTTCCTTGGTGAGATGGAGCATCATTATGCCATGATCGGCATGGCACATATTGCGGATAACTATCCGCTTTATTACGATGCGGTAAATGAAAAAGGGCTCGGCATGGCCGGTCTGAACTTTGTGGGAAACGCTGTGTACGGAGAACCCGTAACCGATGGAACAAAAGAAAATGTTGCGCAGTTTGAACTGCCGCTGTGGCTGTTGGGACAGTGCGCAACTGTGAAAGAGGTGCGTGCGCTGCTTTCAAAAATCCAGATCACGAATACGCCATTCAATGAAAAATATCCGGTTTCCCAGCTCCACTGGATGATCGCGGACCGGGAAGAAACCATCGTAGTGGAAGCCGTGGCAGACGGACTTCATATTTATGATAATCCGGCCGGAGTCCTCACAAACAACCCGCCGTTTCCGCAGCAGATGTTCCGCTTAAATGATTACCGCGGTCTGTCCCCGAGGCAGCCGGAAAACACCTTCGCACCGGGTCTTGACCTTACGGCCTACAGTCGCGGTATGGGTGCATTGGGGCTGCCGGGCGATCTATCTTCTGCATCCCGCTTTATACGGGCTGCTTATGTCCGTGCAAATTCTTTATCGAAAGACTCTGAAAGCGCAAGCGTGAGCCAGTTCTTCCATATCCTGCACTCCGTAGAGCAGCAGAGAGGCTGTTGTGATGTAGGCGGCGAAAAGTATGAGATCACGATTTATACTTCCTGTTGCAATGCAGACAAGGGAATCTACTACTACACTACCTACGAAAATCACCAGATTACAGGCGTGGACATGCATGCGGAGAATCTGGATGGGGCAGAACTCGCACGGTATCCGCTTGTGCAGGGTGAGCAGATCTGCTGGCAGAACCGGAGAAAATAACAATTATTTCCCCGAGCTATATTCCCGCCCCATCTTACTTTTCTGCTTATTCAGATACATGTAGTGATCTGCCTTGTCGAACAGCGTCCGCAGCGTGCATTCTTTGTACTCGGTGGATACTGCCCAGCCGAATGCATAGCTGATTGGCGTGTGCTTTCCATACTGGTTGAAGCGGTCAACCGTTTCCTTTAATGCCTTCAGATGGGACATGATCTGGGGTTCATCGGTGTTGTAGATCACAGCCATAAATTCATCGCCGCCGTAGCGTCCCACAAAATCCATGGATGGGATGGTGTTTCTAAGGATCCGTGCGAAATTGGAGATCAGCGCATCTCCGGCAGAGTGCCCCAGGGAATCGTTGACGGTTTTTAAGTTATTCAGGTCAAAAACCAGGCAGCCGATGGGTTCCTCTGCCGAGATAAAGCTGGAATCCTGCAAAAGCTCCTCGCAGCGGCTCTTGTTAGGAAGGCCGGTGTGAACGTCAAGATACGCCTTTTGCTGGAGAATTTTGTTTGCTTTTGCGATTTTTCTTGCGGTGATATACTGGCGGAGAATCAGCACAAGAAGCAGGATCATATCGGCTGCGGAGATGTATTCGATCGACCGGATATGGCGTGCCAGCATTTCGGAATAATCCTCAGCGGCGGTTACGGTCTGGTCGGCAAGGTCGAAGTAGGTCTCACTCATGCCAACCACATCGGTTTTCAGATATCCGTTTTCGCGGACCAGAAGAATCTCCTGTTTTAGCTTTTCCCAGTAGGCAACCTGTTCATCCAGCTTCTGCTGGTAGGTATCGTCCGGGATGCGCACCAGCTCGTATTCGCCGGTGCCGTATTTCAGACCAGTCAGAATATTGTCCAGATATTGGATCAGATTATTGTTCGGGGCATCGGTAATTTCGAGCTTGACCAGACGCTGGGTCGCACCGCGCACCAGTCCGGCATAGTTGATGACCCGGGCTGTGCCCTGAATCTGTCCGATCTGGACCATCATGGTGCTGACAAGTCCGATCAGGATCACGATCAGTATGCTTTGCAGGGCAGTGAAAAAATTCTGCAGTTTCTTTATCTGTTCCGAGACAAACTGGGAACGTGTCATGACAATGCTGTCTGAAGATGCTGATGATGTTTGTTTCATAAGAACTCCTCCGAAAAATGTGCTATAATGCGGCTATTGTTTCCATAATATTTAAAACGCTGTTAACGGGCGAAGCGTTGAAAGGCAGTGCCGCCTGGTGTGGTCTCTGCAGACCAGGTGTAGGCTTCTGGCAAGCGGTCTTTATTGAAAATAGCATCCTGCCAGCGGTGTCTTGCGGCAGAATGCTTTTTATGTGGCGCATTATGATTCATATTTTTCCAGATCATATGACTGATCAGGAGACCTCGGATGGATGTCATGTTTTTTTCCTCGCTTGTTTAAGGTTTTGTGTTTTTACGATTCGTTGTCTCATGGAGACACTCATGACATCCATTATACTACAGTTGTTGCTATTATTGAACCACAGAACCCAGTCTTTTGCGGATTTCCGGACCGATACTCATGGCAAGCACCATCTTGATGAGGTCAGCCGGGATAAATGGGATAACGCAGACTGCAAGGGCAGCCGATACCGTGTAGTTGGCCTGGAAGCAGAACCATACGGTTCCGAGTGCATAGCAGACCAGGGTGCCGACGATCATGCCGACCAGCTGAACCCAGCGCTTTTTGCAGTGGTCAATCACAAATCCGGCAATGATTGCCATCGGGATAAAGCCTACTATGTAACCGCCGGTTGGTCCGGCGAGCTTGGCAACGCCACCGGTAAAACCGGAAAAGACAGGAAGTCCGGCAAAGCCGAGCAGTAAATAAATGAAATAACTGATTGTCCCTTTTTTCCAGTCCAACAGGTAAAGAGACAGATAGATGGCGAAATTAGTAAGAGAGATCGGCACCGGCCGATCGGGATGGACAGCGGTGCGAGAATACAGGTGACAGCGGTCATAAGCGCTATCATAGTCATGGCATAAGTGTTGCTTCTCCGGAAAGATCCGGCGGTAGTCTGGTTTGTCATAGTGAACTCCTTTCGTTTTTTGTTAAGCGGATTCGATTTCGTAAGTGAAACCGGCTTCCTCAATGGCCCGGATGGTATCCTGGATTCCCTGCCCGCCCGCGGTCAGGTAACCGGAGGCAAAAATGGAATCCACCACGCGGAGCAGGTCTTTTTCTTTTCCCTTAAAATAAACTTCCCGTCCGGCAGCACAGCGGATATCAGATTTCGGGACCAGAAGTCTGGCAAGGCAGAGCACCTTCAGACAGTATTCCGTTGTGAGCCCAGAAATATCGGCGTGCTCTAACGGCGTACCCGGGATCGGAAGCAGGAAATTGATCGGGAGTGCTTCCGGCTGGATCTCGCGGAGTTCCAGAAGCATGTCGACAACATCTTCTTTGGACTCGCCCATGCCGATGATTCCGCCGCTGCAGATCTCAAATCCCAGTTCCTGAAGCATTTTGATGTTGGCCACGCGCTGCTCAAAGGTATGGGTGGAGCAGATGTTGGGATAATAGGAACGGCTGCTGTTTAAATTGTGGTTGATGCGGTCGAGTCCGGCTTCTTTTAAAATTTTTGCCTGATGCTCGGTCAGAAAACCAATGGAACAGCACAGATGCGTACCGGTTTCTTTCATTTTACGGATCCGTTTCGCCAGATCTTCGATTTCCGCGTCGGTGAATTTCATTCCGCTTAAGCCGATACAGTGGCGGGACAGATGGTTCTCGTTGACAAAGTCATTGTCTTTATATAATTTCTCATCGTCTACCCATTTGTATTTATCAATCTCAGCTTTGGAGCGGCAGGACTGGGCACAGTAAGCGCAGTCCTGGGAACAGTTTCCGCTGCGGGCATTGGTCAGGATATGGATGCTTACATGGTTTCCTTTATACTTTCTGCGCAGGACCTCTGCACGGGCGATGAGTTCCGGAAGTTCTCCATCCGGAGTGTTTAAGATGGCAAGCGCTTCCTCGCGGGAAAGCTGTGGATCGGTGGAAATATCAGGCGTTGTGCTCATAAGATCGGATCTCCTTTGATATGGTAAATAAAAATTGGCTTTGAGAAATAAAATAGCACGGGGAGATATGATTGTCAACCTATAATTGAAAATTAGTTAACAATTAGATGCAAGGAAATAGAAGACAGCCAGAGCATGTGGACAAGGGAGTCCATGTATTGCGATGAAATTTTCAGAGTTTCGAATTTGTTTAGAAAATACCGTTGTTTTGTTAAAAATAGGTTGGTAAAATCGAGATACTATATGATAGGTACGATTCGATATCCTATAGAAATGATAAAATGATTTTCCGGGCAGGACAGGTTTGGGGCTGCTGCCGGAAATCAAAGGAAGGGTGAATCAATATTATGGAATTAAGAATATTAGACTGGATCCAGACTTTTCGGACACCGCTTGGGGATTCGCTGATGTGTCTGATCACAGGCATAGGAAATGTGGGAATTATCTGGATTGTCCTTACCTGTATTTTATTGTTGATCCCCAAAACAAGAAAGTACGGTATGGTGGTGCTTGCGGCTCTGGTACTGGATATGGTTTTATGTAATGGTATTTTGAAGCCGTTGGTAGGCAGGGCACGCCCATTTACAGCAAATCCGTCGATTCAGCTTCTTGTCTCAAAACCGGCAGATTATTCTTTTCCGTCCGGTCATACGGCGGCAGCCTTCGCTGCCGTGTCGGCACTCTTTTTTGCCGGGGAGAAAAAAATCTGGAAAGGTGCACTGGTGCTGGCTGTACTGATCGCATTTTCCAGGTTGTATCTGTATGTGCATTATCCGACGGATGTGCTCGCAGGCGTTCTTGTGGGCTGCATTTGCGGGTACGCAGGAAACTGGATGATAAAGAAAATTCCTGCTAAGTTATCCCGGTAAAAATTAACTGGAAAGCACTTTTTTGGATTCCTCCAGATGAAAAACCAGCTCTTTTTGCAGTTGCAGAAGATGGCATTGTGAGAAACACAAATTCTTCACAAAAAAATTAGCACTCACCTATTGACAGTGCTAACAACATGTGCTATAGTACAGTCAATGTTATAGAAGTAGTATAACAGATGAGATAAAAGATGACGTTGCACTAAAAGGAATGGAGGTGTGATTTATGAATATAAACAAATTTACCCAGAAATCAATGGAAGCCGTCCAGAATTGTGAAAAGCTTGCTTACGAATATGGCAATCAGCAGATCGAACAGGAGCATCTGTTCTACAGTCTGCTCACACTGGATGACAGCCTCATTTTAAAATTGTTAACCAAGATGGGCATCAGCAAAGAGCTGATCACCAATGAAGCACAGCAGAAGCTGGCAGGACTGCCGAAGGTAAGCGGTTCCAGCCAGGTTTACATCAGCAATGATTTAAATAAAGTCCTCATCAATGCGGAGGACGAATCCAAAGCCATGGGCGATGAGTATGTCTCTGTAGAGCATATTTTCCTGTCCATGTTAAAGTATGCGGACCGCACCATGAAGGAGCTGTTCCGTCAGTATGGCATTACCCGCGACACCTTTTTGCAGGCACTGTCTACGGTGCGCGGCAACCAGAGAGTTGTCAGCGACAATCCGGAAGCAACCTATGACACCCTGGAAAAATATGGCTACGACCTGGTAGAGCGTGCGAAGGACCAGAAGCTTGACCCGGTCATCGGCCGTGACAGCGAGATCCGTAACGTAATCCAGATTCTTTCCCGAAAGACCAAGAACAACCCGGTCCTGATCGGTGAGCCTGGTGTTGGTAAGACGGCGGTTGTCGAGGGACTGGCCCAGCGTATTGTCCGCGGCGATGTTCCGGAAGGCTTAAAGAACCGCAAGCTGTTTGCGCTGGATATGGGCGCACTGGTCGCAGGTGCGAAGTATCGCGGCGAGTTTGAGGAGCGTTTAAAAGCGGTCCTGGAAGAAGTCAAAAAGAGCGAAGGACAGATCATTCTGTTCATCGATGAGCTGCATACCATTGTGGGAGCCGGTAAAACCGAAGGCTCCATGGATGCGGGCAACCTCTTAAAGCCGATGCTGGCCAGAGGCGAGCTGCACTGTATCGGTGCGACCACACTGGATGAATACCGGAAATACATTGAGAAAGATGCGGCCCTGGAACGTCGTTTCCAGCCGGTGCTGGTAGACCAGCCGACCGTAGAAGATACCATTTCCATTCTGCGTGGTATCAAGGAGCGTTACGAAGTGTTCCACGGTGTCAAGATCACGGACTCTGCCCTGGTGGCAGCAGCCGTGCTTTCTGACCGTTACATCACTGACCGGTTCCTGCCGGATAAGGCGATCGACCTGGTCGATGAGGCCTGCGCCCTGATCAAGACCGAGCTTGACTCCATGCCGACCGAACTGGATGAACTTTCCAGAAAGATCATGCAGATGGAGATCGAGGAGACTGCGTTAAAGAAAGAGACAGATCATTTGAGCCAGGAGCGTCTGGCTGACCTGCAGAAGAATCTGGCAGAGCTGCACGACGAATTCGCCAGCAAGAAGGCTCAGTGGGAGAATGAGAAGAATTCCGTTTCCCATCTGTCCGCATTGCGTGAGGAGATCGAGCAGGTAAACCGCGATATCGCAACTGCACAGCAGCAGTATGATTTAAATAAAGCAGCAGAATTGCAGTACGGCAAGCTGCCGCAGCTGCAGAAAGAACTGGAAGCCGAGGAGGAAAAGGTCAAGAATCAGGATCTGAGCCTGGTGCATGAGAGTGTCACTGAGGATGAGATTGCGCGGATCATCTCCCGCTGGACCGGCATTCCGGTAAATAAATTAAACGAGAGCGAGCGCAGCAAGATCCTGCATCTGGATACCGTGCTGCACAAACGGGTCGTAGGCCAGGATGAAGGCGTGGAAAAGGTAACCGAAGCCATCCTTCGTTCCAAAGCCGGGATCAAGGATCCGACCAAACCGATCGGTTCCTTCCTGTTCCTTGGACCGACCGGTGTCGGCAAGACCGAGCTTGCGAAAGCCCTGGCTGAGGCACTGTTCGACGATGAGAACAATATGGTCCGTATCGATATGAGTGAGTACATGGAGAAGCACTCTGTAGCCCGCCTGATCGGAGCACCTCCGGGATACGTTGGTTACGATGAGGGTGGCCAGCTGACTGAGGCAGTCCGCAGAAAACCGTACTCTGTTGTTCTCTTCGATGAGGTAGAGAAGGCACATCCGGATGTATTCAATGTCCTGCTTCAGGTATTGGACGATGGCCGTATCACCGATTCCACCGGCAAGACCGTGGACTTCAAGAACACCATTCTGATCATGACCTCCAACATCGGTTCCCAGTATCTGCTGGATGGCATCGATGAAAACGGCAATATCAAGCCGGAGGCTGAGGCTATGGTCATGCAGGATCTGCGTGCCCACTTCCGTCCGGAGTTCTTGAACCGTCTGGACGAGACGATCCTCTTCAAGCCGTTAACAAAGGATAACATCAGCCACATCGTGGATCTGATGGTAGCCGATGTCAACCGCCGTCTGGAAGACCGCGAGCTGAAGGTAGAGCTGACCGGCAATGCCAAGAGCTTTGTAACCGACCACGGTTACGACCCGGCATACGGCGCACGTCCGCTGAGACGTTATCTGCAGAAGAATGTAGAGACGCTGGCTGCAAGGATCATCCTGGAAGGCAACATCAGCGAAGGCCAGACCATCGTGATCGATACCGATGAGAAGGGCGAGAAGCTGATCGCATATGTAGAGTAACAATATTATCAGGCTTAACAGCCCCGTGTGAACTGCCGAATGGCAGTTCACACGGGGCTTATTTCTTTCGCGAATTTCTGGAATGCCTTGGATGCTACGCTTTGCGGATATTCGGAGTCGGAGATCAGCAGGATGTTCCGTTCCGGAAACTGCTCCTGCACCTGGATCTGGAAGATGTTTCCGGCGGCGAGTTCGCTGTGGGCGAAGGCCTCGGGGATGAAGCCGATCCCTAAGTTGTGGCGCACGGCGGGCAGGATCAGGTCGGTGGTGGCCAGCTCCATGTCGGGCGAGAAGGAGAGTCCGTACTGCGCAAAGTAAGTGTTTAAAAAAGTACGGCTGATGGATTCTGAGGTCAGGCTGATCCAGGGGTAAGAGGCCAGCTCGCGCAGAGAGACCGGATGACCTTTCAGTTCCGAGAAGCGTTTTCCACTGATGAGAATGTCGCGGTAGGTGTGCAGCTTTTTCATGCGCAGAGGTTCGGAAATATGGAGCGGGAGAGAAGAAACCACGGCAAAATCCACCTTGCCGTCCCGCACAGCCTGAATGGAATCCTGGGTGCTGTGATTTAAGATCTGGAAGTGGACACCAGGATATTCCTCATGGAAATTTTCCATAGCTTCAAAAAGCCAGGAGTGGAGGGCGGTTTCTGTGGCGCTGATGGAGATGCTGCCATTCTCCAGCTGCAGCAGATCACTTAAGTGGCTTTCGGCGCGGAAAAACTGCAGGCATCCGGCGGAGACGTATTCAAAGAAGCGGCTTCCCTCGGCGGTCAGTTCCATTCCGGATTTGCTGCGGATAAAGAGACGGCAGCCAAGGTCTGCTTCCAGCTTGTGGATGACGCGGGTTACGGCAGGCTGGCTGGTGTTTAAAGCAGCGGCGGCGCGGGTTAAGTTGCCGTATTTTGCGACATAGTAAAAAATTTTATAGTATTCGAAATTAGATGTCATGGTATATTCTCCAAGTTTATCAGTCTGTTTTTCTCAAAAAGTTGTCTCCATTATATTACAGAAATCAAGGAAAATCCACGGTTTGCGGCATATCCATATCAAATTGATATGAATATAATGCAGAAATTGCATTTTACAGATTGGATTGTATGTGCGAAAATACAATGCGTAAACGTTAGAAAAATAACAAACCAAAATTTTTGAGCAAGAAACGCAACGTTTCCCATGTTGCGCAGACAGCAGCAAAACGACGTAAGTAAAGAAAGAGGTAAGATCATGGAGAACAACACCTGTCTGGAAAAGCAGCCTCTGTGTGAGGAAATGCTGGAAAAGATGAACGCCTACTGGCGTGCGGCAAACTATCTGTCTGCCGGTCAGTTATATCTGTTAGATAATCCGCTTTTAAAGAAACCGCTGAGCATGGATCAGATCAAAAAGAAAATCGTAGGACACTGGGGAACCGTTCCAGGACAGAACTTTGTGTATGTGCACTGCAACCGTGCTATCAAGCGCTATGATCTGGATATGATCCTTCTTTCCGGCCCGGGACATGGCGGCAACTTCCTGATCGCCAACACCTATCTGGACGGAAGCTACAGCGAGGTATATCCGAATATCAGCCAGGACGAGGAAGGTATGAAGAAGATGTTCAAGCAGTTCTCCTTCCCGTGTGGTGTTCCGAGCCACTGCGCTCCGGAAACGCCTGGTTCCATCAACGAGGGCGGCGAGCTGGGTTATTCCATTGCGCATGCATTTGGCGCCGTGTTCGATAACCCGGACCTGATCGCAACGGTAGTTGTAGGTGATGGCGAGGCAGAGACCGGACCGCTTGCGACTTCCTGGCAGTCCAATAAATTCTTAAACCCGGTCACCGATGGTGCAGTTCTTCCAATCCTGCACTTAAATGGTTACAAGATCAGCAACCCGACCATTTTCTCCCGTATCCCGCATGACGAGATTAAGTCCTTCTTCGAGGGCTGCGGCTGGAAGCCGTACTTTGTTGAGGGCGATGACCCGATGACCATGCACAAGAAGATGGCAGAGACCATGGACGCTGTGATCGAGGAGATCAAGGCTATTCAGAAGCATGCAAGAGATGAGCAGGACCAGGAGCGTCCGAAGTGGCCGATGATCATCCTGCGCACTCCGAAGGGCTGGACTGGTCCGAAGGTAGTAGACGGACAGCAGATCGAGGGCTCCTTCCGTGCCCATCAGGTGCCGATCAGCATGGAGAAGCCGGAGCATTTACAGCTGTTAGAGGAGTGGTTAAAGAGCTACCACGCAGAAGAGCTGTTTGATGAAAACGGACGCCTGATCCCGGAACTGGCTGAGCTGGCTCCGAAGGGCAATGCCCGTCTTGGCGCAAACCCGCATGCAAATGGCGGACTGCTGCTGAAAGACCTGCGTCTCCCGGATTTCCGCGAGTATGGCATTCCAGTTGAGCCGGGCAAGACCAAGGCTCAGGATATGATTGAACTTGGCGGCTATATCCGTGATATCTTTAAGCTCAATGAGGACAGCAAGAACTTCCGTATCTTTGGACCGGATGAGAGCATGTCCAACCGTCTTTACAAAGTATTTGAGGAGCAGAACCGCGACTGGAACGGCGAGCTGCTTCCGACCGATGATAAGCTGGCAAGAAATGGCCGTATCATGGATGGTATGCTGAGTGAGCATATGTGCGAGGGCTGGCTGGAAGGTTACCTGCTGACCGGCCGTCATGGCTTCTTCGCAAGCTATGAGGCATTTATCCGTATCGTGGATTCCATGGCTGCGCAGCATGCAAAGTGGCTGAAAGTCTGCAACCAGCTGTCCTGGAGACGCCCGATCGCATCCTTAAACTTCATCCTGACTTCCAACGTATGGCAGCAGGACCACAACGGATTTACCCATCAGGATCCGGGATTCTTAGACCATATCGCTAACAAGAAAGCAGACGTTGTCCGCATGTATCTCCCGCCGGATACCAACTGCCTGCTGTCCTGCTTCGATCACTGCATCAAGAGTAAGAACTATGTGAATGCGATCGTTGCATCCAAGCATCCGAGCTGCCAGTGGCTGTCCATGGAGCAGGCTGTAAAGCACTGCACCCAGGGTATCGGTATCTGGGAGTGGGCAAGCAATGACTGCGGCGAGGAGCCGGATGTTGTTATGGCATGCTGCGGCGATACTCCGACCCTGGAGACCATGGCTGCCGTTACCATTCTGAGAGATGAGCTTCCTGAGCTGAAGATCCGCGTTGTAAATGTGGTTGACCTGTTCAAGATGGAGTCCGACCATAAACATCCGCACGGCTTAAGCGATGCAGAGTACGATGCAATCTTTACTCCGGATAAGCCGGTTATCTTCGCATTCCACGGTTATCCGACCCTGATCCATGAGCTGACCTACGAGCGCAACAACCACAATATGTCTGTTCATGGTTACCAGGAGGAAGGTACGATCACGACTCCGTTCGACATGCGTGTCCAGAACCAGCTTGACCGCTTCAGCCTGGTGAAAGATGCCGTGATGCATCTGCCGCAGCTTGGCAACCGTGGTTCTTTTCTGATTCAGAAGATGAACGACAAACTGGTAGAGCACAAGCAGTACATTGCCGAGTACGGCCAGGACCTCGAAGAGATCCGCAACTGGGAGTGGCATGTACCGGTAGAAAAATAAGTACAGATGATAGTGAAACAGAAGTATTATATATAGAAGAAACGCCGTCCGCAAAATGGGCGGCGTTTCTTTGTCTAAAAAAATCAGCGGAGGTGCCGGTGGCACCTCCGCTGATCTGGCAGTTGTGGGTATACCGCAGGGCGGCACACCATGTTTAGAAGGATAATGAGGAAATGAATTACATCGCACGAACCGTCATTACTCCGGATCGTGCATGGACCATGCATTGTGGTCCGTGTGTAAGATCATGTGGGACTTGTGGGAAAGAGGATGTTCAAGGAAATCCTGGTACAGCTTTGCCACGTCCTGATTCTCATGGGAGAACCGGATCTTACTGTTCTTGTCGAGGAAGTGCAGGTTTTCACCGCGCACGCCTGCCAGTTCTTTGCCGTCACAGATCGGCTGTCCGCCGCCGCCGACACAGCCGCCGGGGCAGGCCATGACTTCTACGAAGTCATAAGATACATCGCCGCGCCGGATCGCCTCGAGGAGTTTTCTTGTGTTGCCGAGGCCGCTGACAATGGCGGTGCGGACCGTGGTTCCGTTAAAGTCGAGGTTTGCTTCTGTGAGTGCATAATCCTCATTGACGGTACGGATGTCATCAAAGAAATCCGGGTCCGGATTTTTGCCGGACAGGGCATGGTAAGCGGTTCGAAGTGCCGCCTCCATGACACCGCCGGTTGCGCCGAAGATGACGCCGGCACCGGTCCACTCCTGCATGAGGCTGTCTGGCTTTCGGTCAGTCAGCACTTCCGGCCGGATGTGGGTTTCGCGGAGCATGCGTGTGAACTCTCGTGTGGTCAGCACAATGTCCACGTCTTTCCCTGCGTATTCTTTATAGTAGAAATCCATGTTTGCCTCTGCCTTTTTTGCAACGCAGGGCATAACGGATACGGTCACAATATTTTCCGGGTCCACGCCGATGGACTGGGCGAAGTAGGTCTTCATGACAGCACCAAACATCTGCTGCGGGGATTTCGCGGTCGAAAGCTGCGGAACCATCTCCGGGAACTGGGTTTTTACAAAACGCAGCCAGCCCGGACAGCAGGAGGTGAACATCGGCCGGTTGTTTAAGGAACCGCTCTGGAACCGATCCAGAAATTCGGTTGCTTCTTCCATGATCGTTAAGTCGGCGGAGAAGGAGGTATCGAACACGTAGTCCGCGCCCATGCGCTTCCAGGCATCTAAAATCTTGCCGACGGTAGCGTCTTCGCGTTTCATTCCCATGGCTTCGCCCCATGCAGTGCGGACCGCGGGAGCAATCTGGACTACAACGGTTTTCTTTTCATCTGCAATGGCATCCCATACTTTTTCGGTGTCATCGCGCTCGCGCAGGGCGCCCACCGGACAGTGGGTGATGCACTGGCCGCAGAGGGCACAGTCTGCATCGGTGATCTTGCGGTTGCCTTTGACATTGACGGTGGTTCTGGAACCGGTACTGGTCACATCCCAGATACCCAGTCCCTGCACTTTATCGCAAACCTGGATGCAGCGCATGCACTTGATGCACTTTTCCGTGTCGCGGATGAGCGGGAAATTCTTATCCCATGGAGCATGTTCTACACGCTCTTTAAACGGAAGGTCGATGATGTTTAAGTCGTTTGAAAGCGTCTGCAGAGTACAGTTGCCGCTGCGGACACAGGTTGCGCACTTAAAGTCGTGCTGGGAGAGGATGAGCTGTACATTCTGTTTTCTTGCCACACGAACCCGCGGACTGTTTGTTAGGATTTCCAGTCCCTCCTGCACTTTATTGTTGCAGGAGGTTACCAGCTTCTCTTTTCCGACAACCTCCACGAGACATACGCGGCAAGCCGCAATCTCGTTGATATCTTTTAAATAGCAGAGCTTTGGAATGTCGATTCCTGCAAGGGCAGCCGCTTCCATAATGGTGGTTCCCTCCGGAACCGAGATTTCGTTATGATCGATCTTTAAATTTACCATCTGTTTTCACGACCTCCTTTGAAGATTCCATAGCCGAAGTGATCGCAGCCGAGGCAGCGGCTTGCTTCCTGTCTTGCTTCTGCTTCGGTCATGCAGTTTTCCACGCCTTCGAAATCGCAGACGCGCTCGCAGGCCTCGCGCTCAGTCATATTGACACGGCCGCATGGAATGCGGTCACGCAGATCAGGCTCTGGAAGCACAACATCGCAGCTGATCGTGTGACGGAAACCAAGATATTCGTCTATGTTTGCCGCAACGACCTTGGCAGCGGCAATGGCTTTGATGACGGATGCCGGGCCGGACGCGCAGTCGCCGCCTGCAAATACGCCAGGCATATGGTCGAAACCGCCGTAGCGCTCGGTCTGGATCTTGCCGCGGTTGACCGGAAGACCGGCTTCCTCGAAGTGCTGGAATTCGATATCCTGTCCGATCGCCACGATCAGGGTCTGGCACGGAACAAAGATATCCGGCTCGCCGGTCGCACGCACACTGGCTCTGCCGCCTTTAATCTTGCTGATCATCTGCGGGGTGACATAGACACCGCGCACATGGTTGTTTTCATCGACATCGATCCGGGCCGGAGCCATCAGGGTTTTTACTTCAATGCCCTCGGCAACAGCGCCTTCAATCTCACCCGGAAGTGCAGTCATATCAGCTACACGGCGCCGGTAGAGGATAGAAACCTTCTTTGCGCCGAGACGTTTTGCTGTTCGGACTGCATCCATGGAAACGTTGCCGCCGCCAATGACAGCAACCTCCTGTCCGCTCAGATCCGGATTTAAGTTCTTTCCGACATCACGCAGGAAGTGGACTGCGGAGATGACACCTTCTGCAGATTCTCCTTCAATGCCAAGCTTTTTATCTGTGCTTGCGCCGATGGTGATGAGCACGGCATCGTATTCCTTGCACAGTTCCTGAATCGTAATGTCAGTTCCGATCCGTTTTCCGTACTCGACTTTCACACCAGTCTCCAGAATGGCGTTGATATCGTCATCAAGACGCTCCTTTGGCAGACGGTAGTTCGGGATGCCGTAGCGGAGCATGCCGCCCAGTTTCGGGAGCATTTCAAAAACGGTGGTCTGATGTCCCATGAGCTGCAGGTAATAGCTGCGCTTAAGCCGCCCGGGCCGCCGCCGATGATGGCAATCTTTTTGCCGGTGGAAGCAGCACAGGCTGGCGGAGGAACTTTGCCGGCATAATCTGCTGCGAAGCGTTTCAATCCGCGGATGTTGACGGCGTCGTCAATGATGTTTCTGCGGCAGCGGGCCTCACACGGATGTTCACAGATGAAGCCGCAGGTGGTCGGAAATGGATTGTCCTTGCGGATCAGACGGATGGCATCGGCGTAGCGGCCTTCGCGTACCAGGGAAACGTAACCCGGAATATCCACATGGGCCGGGCAAAGGGAAACGCACGGAACCGGCTGCGTGTAGTTGCAGGTACAGCGGCCTGATGAACGTGCTCCTCATAGTCTTCACGGCATTCTTTTAAGCTTCGGTATACCGTATGGGCAGCTTCGTAGCCAATGGCACAGTCAGCACCGTTCATAATGCTCTGGGACAGTTCCTCCATGAGCTTTAAGGTTTCCATGGTGGCTTCCCCGTTCATAACATCGGTGAGCAGGTTCTTTAACTGCCACAGGCCGACACGGCACGGGACACATTTGCGCAGGTGTGGGTGTGGCACATCTCCACAAAGGCTCTGGTCATGTCAACCGGGCAGAGACCTGGCGGACTGGATTCGATTCGGCGTTCCAGGTCTTTGTACAGCTCCTCAATCATGAGCTGAGCCTGGTTGGGACTGGTGATTTCCAAACGACTCATAGTAGGTGTTCCTCCCTTTTTGTTAGGTGGCCATGCGCTTGATTGCCACGTTATTGTACAAAATGATGATGTTTCTCAAATACAACTGCCTCTAAGTATACAGAGTGCCAGAGAAAAAGGCAAGCGAAAACTAAAAATTTTTTAGGTTTTCTAAAAGTTTGTCAGAAATAAAACAAAGGAAGCCGCATTCCGGGTCTTTGGACCTTTCATGCGACTCCCTTTTGGGTATCTTATAAACTTAAAACTTTTTCTCATATTATCCGGCAAGACAGCCGCACTGCGCGGTCCTTGAAATGACCGCAGCTGAGACCAAGTATACAATAGGACCGCTTGTTTGGCAAGTCTTGTTTTGTTTCCGGTTGAAGCTTTTTTTCTCAACAACTAGAATACCACAACCAGCAGCATCTTAAACTGCTCCTGTCCATACACGGCATGCGGATGCTTTGCCGGCATGACGATAGACTCCCCTTCATGCAGTTCATATGCCTTGCCGTCGATGGTGATGCGGCCAACGCCGTCTAAGCAGATGACGAACGCGTCACCGCCAGATTCGTGGGTGCTGATCTCCTCGTCCTTGTCGAAAGCGAAGAGGGTAACGCTTAAGGCATCATTCTGGGCGAGGGTCTTGCTGACGACCTGGCCTTTCTGGTAGGAAACCTCATCTTTTAATGTGAGAACCTGGGACTTGTCGATATTTTTGATAAAGCTCATGATGATAAACCTCCTTGAATGTTGGATAAAATCTGCCCGTAACTGTTTTATGCTAGCAGTTACATATGATTCTATTATAAACGCAATAGCAAAGAAAATCCGTTGTCCAGGCAACAAAATGTTGAAATAGAAGCTATGCTGCAAAATTTGTTGTTTGTGCGATATATGAGCAGTGACGAAAACATTCCTTTCTGTCAGGTTGACGCCTTTTCTACTTTGTATTAGAATGAAATCAGCTGTAACGCATCAGAAAACCGAAACAGCAGATCCATCGGCGTCGTTACGCGGTCAGGCGCATGCGGGACGGCAATGCCAGATTCTGACAGAAAGTTAACAGCCGTTTTGGAAAAATTGATGTGAATGTAGAAAATTTAACAAATACAGGAGGACAAACTGGTGGATAAGAAGCAGCTTGCAATTGAAAAACACAAAGAATGGAAGGGAAAAATTGAGGTCATTTCCCGTGCGAAGGTTACAACTCCGGAGGAGCTGTCCATCGCCTACACCCCGGGCGTGGCAGAGCCGTGCCTGCTGATCGCAGAGGATGAGGACAAGGCTTACGATTATACCCGTAAAGGCAATCTGGTTGCTGTCATCACAGACGGAACCGCAGTGCTGGGACTTGGCGATATCGGACCGTCTGCTGGTATGCCGGTTATGGAAGGAAAGTGCGCACTCTTTAAAACATTTGCAGATGTAGACGCATTTCCGCTGTGTGTGGATTCCAAGGATGTGGACACCATCGTCAATACCATTGCCCTGATCTCCAAGAGCTTTGGCGGCATCAACCTGGAGGATATTGCAGCTCCGCGTTGTTTTGAGATTGAGAAAAAGCTGAAAGAGCGCTGTGACATTCCGGTCTTCCACGATGACCAGCACGGTACTGCTATCGTAGTAGGTGCTGCACTTCTGAATGCAGTGAAAGTAACCGGCAAGAAGATGGGCGAGCTCCGTGTTGTCATCAATGGCGCTGGTGCTGCTGGTGTGGCAATTGGTAAGCAGCTGATTGCAATGGGCTTTGGAAATATTATCATGTGTGACATCCACGGCATTATCTGTGAGGGCGATGCAAACTTAAATTCTGGTCAGGAAGAAATCTCCCATATCAGCAACAAGAATAAAGAGCATGGAACACTTGCTGATGCCTTGAAAGGTGCTGATATCTTTGTTGGTGTGTCCAGACCGAACCTGGTAACCAGAGAAATGGTAGCTACCATGAACCACGGTATGTATTGTCATGCAAACCCGGTTCCGGAGATCATGCCGGATGAGGCAAAAGCAGGCGGTGCAGCCGTAGTTGGTACCGGACGTTCTGATTATCCGAACCAGATCAACAATGTGCTGGTATTCCCGGGACTCTTCAAGGGCGTTCTTGCAGTACGTGCGAAAGACATTACCGAGAAGATGAAGATCGCGGCAGCGCATGCGATTGCTTCCGTCATTCCGGAGGAGGAACTGAATGCAGAATATGTGATTCCGTCTTCCTTTGACAAGAGAGTTGCCCTGGCAGTAGCGAATGCAGTAGCAAAGGCTGCTGTGGAAGAGGGCATCAACCGGGTTCCGTATGAAGAGATAAAGTAATGGTTTGGAACTTCATCCGTACGAAATAAAAATCACGAAAAAATGAGAATCAAAAAGATCTCATAAGTGCTATATAAGATAAGAAGAAATTTCTTCTGCAAAGAATCTGTTAAAACCGTCACATTTTCAGGGTGTGACGGTTTTTTTGGTATAAGTGTGGTTTTAAGTGGCAAGTTTGACAATTTTTATCGGTTGTTTTTGTGAAAATGTTCGATAAAAAAAAGACAGAAATGTTTGCAATGTGCAAGATTCACCATTTTTAAACGAAACATCTATTCATAATGGACAAAACCAAAAAGTTTGGTTATAATATGTAGTACATGCAAAAATGCAGAAAGAGGTGAGCGTTGGTGCATTATAAGAAAAGCGTATTCCGTAGTCTTGCCATGGTAACACAGCTTGGCCTTAGCGTACTGACTCCAATCCTCCTGTGCATTTATACAGGTTATCTGGTGGATTCCCATTTTGGGACGAAGCTCATGGTACCAATGCTGATCCTTGGGGTGTTGGCTGGCGGACGCTGTGGCTGGATTATGGCGAAGAATACTCTTTTGCAGGAGCAAAAAGAGGACGAACGTCTAAGACGTGAGCAGCAGGTCGGACAGCAGCGCAGTGGAATCAGCAAACCGAAACAGCCAAGCCGTATTACGGGTGCAGGTGCAAGGTCAGACAGCAAAGGAGGCAGATCACAATGAGATGGCTGAGTAAGTCAACAAAGCGGCTGCTTGCGGAGATGTCGGCCGGGATTATTTTTTACAATCTGGTCCTGATCGTTCTTTCGTTTCTGCTTCTTCCCAAGGTTTCCTATCCGGTTATTCCGGTAGTCCTGGGACTGATTGCAGGAGCAGCAGGAGCGATCTGCATGCTGATCCATATGGCGGTGACGACCGAGCGGGTACTCGACAGCGGAAGTGAGAACTATGCGAACAAATATACCGTTGCGCAGAGCATGCTGCGCAAGCTTGTGTTTGTGGCAGCACTTCTGATTTGCTGGAAAGTGCTTAAGATCGATCTTCTGGCAGCGGTCATCGGCGCTATGGGCATGAAAGCAGGTGCATACCTGCAGCCACTGATTCACAGAATTTCCGGTGGAAAAGATCCTGAGCCTTCTGTCCAGGCAGAAAGCACGGAGCAAGACCGTCCGGGGATATCATGAGAGAAAGGAGGAACCGTGAATGGGAATGCTGATTTCCAATGAGCCTGACTTTATGATACACGGGGTATTAAAATACCAGTTGTTCGGTCAGGATTTTTGGATCACAACAACGACCATAGGCATGTGGATCATCACCGCGCTGATTTTGATTCTTGCGGTACTGGCAAACCGGACCTTGAAAAAGGCAACGGACCAGCCCGGAACGTTTCAGAATGTGCTGGAGATGGCGTACGAGGCACTGCAGGGCATGACTGCAGGAATTCTGGGAGGCAATGCAAGACGTTTCATCAACTACATTGGAACGATCTTTGTATTTATCCTCTTCTGTAACTTAAGCGGTCTGCTGGGACTGCGTGCTCCGACTGCAGATTATGGCGTTACTTTCCTGCTTGGTATGTTTACGTTCTTTATTGTAAACTACCAGGGCATCAAGAACAGGGGCGTAAGACATTTTACCAGCCTGTTTGAGCCAACACCGATCTTATTCCCGATCAACTTAATCGGTGAGATCGCGAACCCGATTTCCATTTCCCTGCGTCTGTTCGCAAACCTGCTGTCAGGCGTGATCATTATGGGATTATGGTATGGCATGATGCCGATCTTTACCAATATCGGTATTCCGGCGGCACTTCATGTTTACTGTGATGTATTCTCCGGTGCGATCCAGACATACGTATTCTGTATGCTGACCATGGTTTATATCAATGATAAGATGGAATAAGCCAAGTCATGCCAGGATGAATGGCACATCACATCAATTTATTTTATTTTTTAGGAGGACTTAACTATGAATGGTATCTCAGGACAGGACTTTATCTTTGGTTGTTCCGCAATCGGCGCTGGTCTGGCAATGATCGCCGGTATCGGACCTGGTGTAGGACAGGGTATTGCAGCTGGTCACGGTGCAGCAGCAGTAGGCCGTAACCCGGGTGCAAAATCCGATATCACTTCCACCATGCTTCTTGGTCAGGCAGTAGCAGAGACCACCGGTCTGTACGGTCTGGTTGTTGCTATCATCCTGATGTTCGTTAAGCCGTTCGGCGCATAAGAACAGAAACGTTACGGAGAGCGTAGCGAACAGTAACGAACGAAAGGAGGCGTAAGACTTGGACAGATTGATCGGATTTGATCCGCAGCTTCTGCATGATGCAGTGCTGACCGGTATCAATATCTTCATTTTATTCTTTGCATTGTCCTATCTGCTTTTCAATCCGGTGCGCGATGTGCTGGAAAAGAGAAAACAGAAGATTGCCGGGGAACTGGCTTCTGCTGCGGAAGACAAAGCTTCTGCAGAGTCCATGAAGGCGGAGTACGAGGCAAAATTAAGAGACGTGAACAAAGAAGCTGAGAGCATTCTGGAGACTGCACGGCGTAAAGCCAAAGCCCGTGAGGAGGAAATGCTCGATGAAGCCAAGGCCGAAGCAGCCAGAATCATTGAGCGGGCAAACCGCGAAGTCGAGCTGGAGAAGAAGAAAGCCCTCGATGACATGAAGCAGGAGATCGTAGACATTGCTGCTTACATGGCAGAGAAGGTGGTTGGAAACTCCATCGATGTAAAGATTCAGGATGCTTTGATTGATGAGACTTTGAAGGAAATGGGTGAACATACATGGCAAAGCTAGTTTCAAAGGTGTACGGTGATGCATTGTTTGAGACAGCCATGGAAAAAGAGATCATGGACACGCTCTACGAAGAGACCAGTGCCCTGCTCCCCATTTTACAGGACAACCCGGAACTCTTTTCCGTTCTCGGAAATCCGCAGATCGTAAAAGAAGAAAAGGTTACCTTATTACATCAGGTCTTTTCCGGAAAGATTGCGGAGGAGCTGATGGGCTTCTTGAGCATCATTGTTGAGAAAGACAGACAGAACGAGATGATCTCGATTCTGGAATATTTCATCCAGAGGGTGAAAGAATTCAAAAAGATCGGAGCTGCTTATGTGACCAGCGCAGTGGAGCTGGGCGTGGAGCAGAAGGCCGCTTTGGAAAAAAGACTGCTTGAGACCACCGGTTATGTGCAGTTTGAAATGCATTACGATGTGGATGCGTCCCTCCTTGGGGGCATGGTCATCCGCATCGGAGACCGTGTAGTGGACAGCAGTATTAAGACAAGGCTTTACGGGCTGAAGAAGGAGTTATCCGCGCTTCAGCTGGCATAATAAGCCGGAAAGGAACAGACAATGAATTTGAGACCAGAAGAAATCAGTTCGGTAATCAAAGAACAGATTGCAAAGTATTCTACCAAACTGGAAGTCTCTGACGTCGGAACCGTTATCACGGTTGCGGACGGTATCGCTCGAGTTCATGGACTGGAGAAAGCCATGCAGGGTGAGCTTCTGGAATTCCCGGGAGAAGTATACGGCATGGTCCAGAACCTGGAGGAGGACAACGTAGGTGTCGTTCTCTTAGGTGATACCAGGAACATCAGTGAGGGAGATATCGTTAAGACAACCGGACGTGTGGTTGAGGTCCCGGTAGGCGACGCCATGACCGGACGAGTTGTCAACGCACTGGGTATGCCGATCGATGGCAAAGGCCCGATCGAGACTGACAAATTCCGCCGTGTTGAGCGTGTCGCTCACGGCGTAATCGAGAGAAAATCGGTAGACACCCCGTTACAGACCGGTATCAAGGCAATCGATGCCATGATCCCGATCGGCCGTGGACAGCGTGAGCTGATCATCGGTGACCGTCAGACCGGTAAGACCGCGATCGCGATCGATACCATCATCAACCAGAAAGGTCAGGGCGTTCACTGTATCTACGTGGCAATCGGTCAGAAGGCATCTACCGTTGCCAACATTGTAAGAACCTTAGAGGAGTTCGGCGCTATGGACTACACCACTATCGTAGTTTCCACAGCATCCGACTTAGCTCCATTACAGTACATCGCACCATATTCCGGATGTGCGATCGGTGAGGAGTGGATGGAAAACGGAGAGGACGTACTGGTTGTCTACGATGACTTAACCAAGCACGCTGCCGCTTACCGTACCCTGTCCCTTCTTCTGAAGAGACCGCCGGGACGTGAGGCTTATCCGGGCGACGTATTCTATCTGCACTCCAGACTGCTGGAGCGCGCATCCCGTCTTTCTGACGATTTAGGCGGCGGTTCCTTAACCGCACTGCCGATCATCGAGACCCAGGCGGGCGATGTATCCGCATACATTCCGACCAACGTAATTTCCATTACCGATGGTCAGATTTACCTTGAGACTGAGATGTTCAACTCCGGTTTCCGTCCGGCAATCAACGCTGGTCTGTCCGTATCCCGTGTAGGCGGCGCGGCACAGATCAAGGCAATCAAGAAGATTGCAGCGCCGATCCGTGTGGAACTGGCACAGTACCGTGAGCTGGCAAGCTTCGCGCAGTTCGGTTCCGAGCTGGATGCCGCAACCACCGAGCAGCTGGCACAGGGCGAGCGCATCCGTGAAGTCTTAAAACAGCCTCAGTACCAGCCAATGCCGGTTGAGTACCAGGTAATCATCATTTACGCAGCAACCAGAAAGCATCTTCTTGATATTCCGGTTGCAGATGTGCTGGCATTCGAGAAAGATTTATTCAAGTATATTGACAGCAAGTACCCGGAGATCCCGGCAGCAATCCGCGACACCAAGGTGCTGTCTGAGGAGACCGAGGCTCTGCTTGTAAAAGCGATCAAAGAGTGCAAAGAGCAGCGCTAGATAAGGCAGGTGAACGATCATGGCATCGATGAGAGATATTAAACGCAGAAAAGCAAGTATCCAGAGCACCGGCCAGATTACCAAAGCCATGAAGCTGGTTTCTACAGTCAAGCTGCAGAAATCCAGACAGAAAGCAGAAGGCTCCAAGCCTTATTTCGACTTGATGTATGAGACGATCTCTTCTATGCTGAAAAAGTCAGGAACCATCGACCACAAATACCTGCGGGCAGGCAATACGGATGGAAAGGCGGTCATCGCGATCACTTCCAACCGCGGCCTTGCCGGCGGCTACAACAACAACATTGTCAAGCTCATCGCAGGAAATGAGGCGCTGACCCCGGAGAAGACCCGGGTCTACGCCATTGGCCGTAAGGGCCGTGACGGACTGGCAAAGAAGGGCTACGAGATCACTGCGGACTACTCCGAGGTGATCGACGAGCCGGCTTACCAGGATGCGGCAGATCTCACAAAAGAACTGCTGGCAGCATTCGGACGCGGAGAGGTCGGAGAGATCTATCTTGCATATACTTCGTTCAAGAACACCGTAGTTCATATTCCGAAGCTCATCAAGCTCCTTCCGTTTACCATGGAAGAAAGCGGCGAAGCAGAGGCTCCGAAAGCGGAAGCACTCATGAACTACGAGCCGAGCGAAGAAGAAGTGCTCGATATGATCATCCCGAAATATATGAGCAGTCTGATCTTTGGTGCGCTGCAGGAGGCAGTTGCCAGTGAAAATGGCGCGCGTATGACCGCCATGGATTCGGCAACCAACAATGCAGAAGAGATGCTGGGCAAGTTAGAGCTGCAGTATAACCGTGCGCGTCAGGGTTCCATTACCCAGGAGCTTACGGAGATCATTGCAGGCGCAAATGCGATCAATTAATCTGTTTTGACAGAGCCTGGTGCCCTGCCAAAACGATAGCGCTCCCAGGGAGTGCATTCGAGAAAGAAATAAAAGGAGAAGCAAGATGGCAGAACAAAATACTGGTAAGATCACACAGATCATCGGTGCGGTCATGGATATCAAGTTCTCCCAGGGCAAGATTCCGGAAATCAACGAGGCAATCAAGGTACCGCTCGAGGACGGCGGCACCCTGACCGTCGAGGTTGCACAGGATCTTGGTGACGATACCGTAAGATGTATCGCAATGGGAACCACCGATGGTCTGAGACGTGGTATGGACGCCATTGCAACCGGCGCACCGATTTCTGTACCGGTTGGTGAGAATACGCTGGGCCGTATTTTCAACGTACTGGGCGAGCCGATCGACAATAAAGAAAAGCCACAGGTGGAAGAGTATCTTCCGATCCACAGAAAAGCTCCTACCTTTGAGGAACAGTCCACCCAGACTGAGATCCTTGAGACCGGTATCAAAGTCGTAGACCTGCTCTGCCCTTATCAGAAGGGTGGTAAGATCGGTCTGTTCGGCGGTGCTGGTGTAGGTAAGACCGTCCTGATCCAGGAGCTGATTCGTAACATCGCTACCGAGCACGGCGGATATTCCGTATTCACCGGTGTAGGTGAGCGTACCCGTGAGGGTAATGACCTTTACTACGAGATGACCGAGTCTGGCGTTATCAATAAGACCACCATGGTATTCGGTCAGATGAACGAGCCGCCGGGAGCACGTATGAGAGTCGGCCTGACTGGTCTGACCATGGCAGAGTACTTCCGTGACAAAGGTGGTAAGGATGTCCTGTTGTTCATCGACAACATCTTCCGTTTCACCCAGGCAGGTTCCGAGGTATCTGCACTGCTTGGACGTATGCCGTCCGCAGTAGGTTACCAGCCGACCCTGCAGACCGAGATGGGTGCTCTGCAGGAGCGTATCACCTCCACCAAGAACGGTTCCATTACTTCCGTACAGGCAGTTTACGTGCCGGCCGATGACTTAACTGACCCGGCTCCGGCAAACACCTTCGCACATCTGGATGCAACCACGGTATTAAGCCGTGCCATCGTAGAGCAGGGTATTTACCCGGCAGTAGACCCGCTGGAGTCCACCTCCCGTATCCTCGACCCGCGTGTCGTTGGTGAGGAGCACTACAAGGTAGCCGCGGCGTGCAGGAGGTTCTGCAGAAGTACAAAGAGCTGCAGGATATCATCGCCATGTTAGGTATGGATGAGCTTTCCGAGGAAGATAAACTGACCGTATCCCGTGCACGTAAGATCCAGAGATTCTTATCCCAGCCGTTCTTCGTAGCAGGACAGTTCACCGGTCTGGAAGGCCGTTACGTTCCGTTAAGCGAGACCATTCAGGGCTTCAAGGAAATCCTGGAAGGCAAGCATGACGACATTCCGGAGCAGTATTTCCTGAATGCAGGTAATATCGATGACGTTCTTGCCCGCGTGAAATAGGGGGTATGTCTATGGCTGATGGAATGAAATTAAAGGTTGTCACCCCGACCGGCGGGTTCTACGACGGAGATGTCTCCATGGTAGAGCTGACCACCACCGAGGGTGAGATCGGTATTTACCCGGACCACATTCCGCTGACTGCTGTTGTTGCGCCAGGCGTCCTCAAGATCCATGAGAACGGCGGCGAGAAGGAAGCAGCACTCATGTCCGGATTCATCACCATTCTGCCGGAGCAGGTAACGATCATGGCAGAGGTAGTGGAGTGGCCGGATGAGATCGACTATCACCGTGCAGAAGAGGCACGTTCCCGTGCGGAGCGCCGTCTTTCCTCCGGTCAGGCTGATCTTGATGTAGTGCGCGCAGAAGCAGCGCTCAAGCGCGCGCTGGTGCGTTTGAATTTGAGACATTAAACAAAATAGAGCAATAAAAACGGAGCATTCGCAAATGATCTTAGCGAATGCTCCGTTTTTGCTGTTAATTTGTATAAGAATCTTTATTCGTACAAAAATCCCGGCTCATTATAGATCAGAGCCATGAACTCCACATCTTCGCTGGAGTTGTTTTCCAGGCTGTGGAACTGTCCGACCTCGATGATGCAGCAGTCGCCAGGGCCAACTTTGGTGACAGACTTGTCGTTGTCGATGAAGTCAGCCTGTCCCTTTAAAATGTAATACGGCTCGGTGTCATGGACGTGCTGGTGCCAGCCTACGCTTGCGCCCGGAGGAAGTACCACCTTAGCGTACATTCTTCCGTGACCTAAAAATTCTTCTTTGGAAATGATGTGATGCACATATGCGGTACCTTTGCCGCCGCCCAGATGTTCAACCGCAACAGTATTTTCTTTGCGAACCATAATTTCAGCCTCCTTAGTCTGTAATACCGTGACTGTTCCATGTTTCCACGGTCACGTGTTATCAAAAGTATATCCCAAAATGAAACAAAATGAAATATAAAATTATGGAAGATTACAATCTTAGCATCCGGTATCCGACTCCGATATGGGTCTGGATCTGCTGGGGCGCGCCCGGAGCGGATTCCAGCTTTTTGCGGAGCGTTGCCATAAAGACCCGGAGAGAGGCTACGTCGCTTTTAAAGCTGCTTCCCCATACATGCTCGGTGATATAGGTGTGGGTCAGGACCTTTCCGACATTGCGTGCCAGCAGGCACAGAAGCTTGTATTCGGTGGGGGTCAGGGACAGCGGTTCCTCGTTTAAGCAGGCGCATCCGGCAGAAAAATCGATCTTTAAAGGACCGTTTTGGAAAACGGAATCCCGGGCAGATATATTTTCCTGTATAAAGCTTAAACGGCGCTGGGTCACACGCAGGCGGGCCAGAAGCTCATCAACGGAAAAGGGCTTGGTCAGGTAATCATCGGCACCATTGTCCAGAGCTTCAATCTTGTCGGTATCCTCGCTGCGGGCGCTGATGACGATAATGGGGGTCATGCTCCAGGTGCGGATCTGCCGGATGATGTCGATGCCGTCAATATCTGGAAGTCCAAGATCCAGCAGAATGATATCCGGATTGTGGGAGGATGTCTCGATCAGCGCGGTTTCTCCGTTTGCTGCGGTTAAAAAGCGGTAATCGTGCAGCTTTAAGGTGGTAGTGATCAGGTTGCGGACGGGTGCATCGTCCTCCACAACCAGAATCAGCGGTTTATTCATGGATAGTTACCTCCTCGCAGGGTAATGTAAAGGTAAAGACACAGCCGGAGGGCGTATTGTCAGATACGGAAATTTCTCCTCCGTGGGCCCGGATAATGGAGCGGCATAAACAGAGTCCAAGACCAAGGCTTCGGCGGCTGTCCGCGATGCGGTTTGCGCCGGTATAACACATATCAAAGACAAAAGGCTTTGCTTCATCCGGAATGCCCGGACCATCATCCGTGACCCGGATCCGCACCTTTGATGCCAGCCTGTCGGTCAGGATCTGGATCCGGCTGCCCTTTTGTGTGTATTTGATGGCATTGTCCACCAGGTTGATGATGACCTGCACAATGAGCCGGGCATCCATGCGGGCAAGCAGAAAATCATCCGTGCTTTCTGCTGTAATGCTATGTTCAACGCTTTGACGGCTGACATGACGGAGCGCTTCGGAAATGACCTCGCTGACCAGTTCGGTTTCCATGCGCAGGTTCATGCGGCCGTCTTCAATGCGGGTGACAGCCAGCAGATTTTCTACCAGATTGATCAGCCACATGGAATCGTCGTAGATGTCCGCGTAGATCTGCAGCCGGGTGGCTTCGTCGATGGCGGAATGGTTGGAGAGCAGGTTGCTGGCATTGCCGGATATGGCAGTCAGCGGGGTGCGCAGATCATGGGAGATGGTACGCAGCAGATTGGCCCGGAACCGTTCCTTTTCCATCAGAAGAGCTGCCTGCTCTTTTTCCCGGATATTCTGGCGGTTTTCCATGGCCAGGGCGCCTTCTCCCAGTATGGAAACCAGAACGCTGTATTCAAAGGAATCCATGGGATGCTCTCCGGCTTCCATGCCGGCAACTCCATAGACAGCATCCTGTACCCGGATGGCCAGATAATGGCACAGAGCATCCGGAAAAGTGTCGGTATAGGCACCGGCCCGTTTGTTGTGAGCCAGAACCCACAGGGCAACCTCCCGTTCCCGGGGGCAGGTCAGAAATTCAGATTTTTCTGTGGAAGCAGGATCCGGGGAGAGGATGGGTGTTCCTAATGTCCCATGTTGAACCGGGTAAATGATGATGTGTTTCCCGAGTAATTTTTGGATCTGGGAAATCAGGGTATTCAGGATTGCTTTGTCGGTTTCTGCCTTTTGCAGAAGCTGGTTGGTGTCAAACAGGACCTTGGTGCGGTAGGCCAGCTTGGCGGACTGGCGGGCGTGATCCTTCAGACGGGTGGTCAGGGCACTGCTTAACAGGGCCACGGCAAACATCACAATAAAGGTGACCGGATATTCCTTTCCGTACACATGAAAGGTGAAGCGAGGAGTGGTAAAAAAATAGTTAAAAACAATAACGCTGCAGGCAGAAGCCAGCAGACTGCAGCTCCATCCGGTCGTGGCGATGGAGGCCAGCAGGACTCCGAGGATATAAAGCGTGATGATGTTTGCCTCTGACAGTCCGGCCCGGTAGAAGAAGAGACCGGTCAGTGTCACGGAAATCAGAATGCAAACGGTGCGCAGCAGATCTGTTGCCTGAATATTCCAGACTGCATTCCGGAGATGCCCTCTGGGGTGGTAGCTGCTGTGAGCGGAGGCAGCATCCGGAATAATGTAGATATCCAGATTCGGCGCGATTTCTGTCAGCTTTTCTGTCAGGGACGGCTTGCTCCAGATATGTCGCCGCCGGATATTGCTGCGCCCAAGGACAATTTTTGTAATATTGTTGAGGCGCGAAAATTCCGCGATCTGGTAGGAAACATCGTCACCGTATACGGTTTCGATGGAGGCTCCAAGCTGCTCGGCCAGACGCATGTGTTCTTTCAGACGATTCTGATCTTCTTTGGACATGGCAGAATGATCCGGTGTCTGGACATAGAGCGCAGTCAGGGTGCCATGAAAGGCCTCAGACATACGGGCACCCGTCTGCACGATCCTCAGGTTTGATGGCGCAGAAGAAAGACAGACGAGGATATGCTCTCTGGTCTGCCTTTCGGAATGATATGTTTCAGAAAAATTGTTATCCTGTATCATAATGCTGGATCCTTCCATATTCGGGCATGGTTTTTCTGATTTCCATCATAAAACGGATTCTTTTGCAAATCAATCTAAAGAATCATTTTCTTCCGGCATTTTCCGGTCAGGATCCGGCCGCTGCTGTTCCATGCGCAGATTCCCTTTGCGCAGCCGGTCCAGAATCTGGTCAATCCGGCTCATAAGCAGATAGATGAAGGTAAAAAACAGGATGAGAAAGAGAATCAGAATCAGATTTCCCATAAGATCACCTCCGAAATCAGATCCGGAAACATTTCTGCAGATCGCGGTAGCGGCCAAGGACCAGGATGGAGTCTCCTGCGCAAAAACTGGTCTGCGGCGTAACCGAATACTCAATTTTGCCATTATGGCGCACTCCGATGATGTTGATGCCATACTGCTTCCGGATGTCGATCTGCGAGACACTCATGCCGATCCACTGGTCAGGAAGATCGACTTCAAACAGATCATGATCTCCGTCAAGATCAACAAAATCCCGGATGTGGTCAGAGCTGCAGCGAATGGCGGTCCACTTGGCCAGCTGTTTTTCCGGGTAGACGACTTCATCCGCGCCGTTGCGCAGCAGGAACTTGGCATGGACATCTCTGGCAGCCCGGGAGACAACCAGTCTGGCACCCAGCTCTTTTAAGAGCGATGTGGTTTCCAGGGAACTTTGAAAGTCAGTTCCGATGGCAACAATGCAGACATCGAAATTGCGTACGCCCAGGGAAGAAAGAAAATCCTCCGAGGTGCTGTCGCCAATCTGAGCGCTGGTCAGGAAAGGAAGAGCTTCGTTGACACGCACCTCATTATGATCGACTGCCATCACCTGGTGCCCCAGGGAATGCAGCTCCATGGCAATATGTTTTCCAAAACGGCCGAGGCCAATCAGTAAAATTGATTTCATAATCTTGCTCCTTTACGTGTTATCCTACAGTGATTTTTTCCAGCGGATATTTGCCAAACCGGATCCGGTGTCCGGACAATGCGGCGTAGATTAAAGTCAGTCCTCCGACTCTTCCCAGATACATCAGAATGATCAGGATGATCCGGGAGATACTTCCGAGTCCGGGAGTAATGCCGAAGCTGAGACCGACCGTGCCTACCGCTGAGGCTGTTTCAAACATACATGCCATCATGGGAAGATCCTCTATGCGGCTGATGAGAAATGCGCCGGTCAGACAGAGACTGAGATACATCATCAGGATGGAGGCAGCATTTGCTACAGTTTCCGGGGCAATCCGGCGCTTAAACAGCTCCGGGTTTTCGTTCCGCCGAAAGACCGATACGGCAGTGGCGGTAAGAACTGCGAGGGTAGTGGTTTTCATGCCTCCTGCAGTAGAACCGGGACTTCCGCCGATGAGCATCAGAATGATGGTCAGCATCTGGCCGGATTCAGTGAGTTTACTGAAGTCTGCTGTGTTAAAACCGGCAGTTCGTGGAGTTACCGACTGAAACAAGGATAAAAGGATCCTGGTTCCAAAGCCTCCCTGTCGGAATTCTCCGAAATAGAAATAGAGGGCAGGAAACAGGATCAGGATGGCTGTGGTGGTTAAAATGACCTTGCTCTGCATGCGGTACCGGCTGAAATGAAGCTGATTGCTTCGAATATCTTCCCAGGTCAGAAAGCCGATGCCGCCGATGATGATAAGTGCCATGATGACCAGGTTGACCAGTGGGCTTGCGGCATAAAGAGTGAGGGAAGAAAAGGGAATGCGGATTCCCATCAGATCGATCCCTGCGTTGCAGAAGGCGGAAATGGAATGGAACATGGCCATCCAGAGTCCGCGGATGAGGCCAAAATCTCTGCAAAATACAGGGGCCAGCAGAGCGGCACCGGACAGCTCGATCAGGAGCGTAGCCCGGATGATAAAGCCGGTCAGGCGCACAATGCCGCTCATCTTTGGTGCGGCCACGGCTTCCTGCATGGTACTGCGCTGCATCAGACCGATCTTGCGTCCAGAAATGATGGTGACTGCCGCAGCGACAGTTACGACTCCCATGCCGCCAATCTGGATCAGCACCAGGATCACAGCCTGACCGAAAACGGACCAGTAGGTACCGGTATCCACCACGATCAGGCCTGTCACGCAGACAGAGGTGGTGGAGGTGAATAATGCACTTAAAAACGGAGTAACGCAGTGGGTGGCGGAGGAAACCGGCAGCATTAAAAGAAGTGCGCCGGCCAGAATGACTCCGGCAAATCCCAGGACAATGATCTGAAAAGAATTTAATGGTTTTATGGAAAATGGTTTCATGGATACAGCTCCAATCTTCTGTCGGGCAGTGATACCGTTGTTTTTGTTAGTTCCATTATAGAAAAAAAGAGTTAAAGAGGGCACAAAGGTATTTTGCCCGGTATTAAGATGGTACAAAGATTCTGGCTCCTGCTTTTTGTATTGTATGGAAAACAGTGAAAATATATAGTAAACTATAGTAAAAACATGCTGTTATTGGACAATATTTGGGGTACACATTTCAGGAGAGATTCATGAAAAAAAATAAGCGATATGACAGTCAATATTTTGTGGCAGCAGGAATCTCCCTGCTGCTTCTGACAGCAGTATTTCAGCTTTCTGCCCGGACACTTCCGGGCTTTGGCACCTGGTATGCCCACCATATTTACCCGTGGATCGTGGAGGGTGTGGGGCGATTGACGGGGCTGCTGCCATTTTCTGTAGCGGAGATGGGGCTGTATGGTCTGCTGTGCCTGCTGTTTCTGGATGTGGTGCGTCTGTCTGCGGCGCTAATCCGACCGGAAACTGCAAAAATTCTGACAGTCATTGGCAGGCGGTGGCTTTTGATCGTCGGTACGCTGCTGTTTTTATACACCGTTAACTGCGGCATCAATTACTATGCCTCCTCTTTTTCTTCTTATGCCGGTCTGGAGGATGGCACTTACGCTGTGGAAGAGCTGGAGGCCCTGTGCAGTGATCTGGTGGAGCTGGTCAATGAATCTGCAAAATCCGGTCGGCAGTTTTATCGGGAGAACCGCAGTGCCTGGCGGGCAGAAGCGGTAACAGCCATGCAGGCGGCAGGAGAACAATTCTCCTGTCTGGGAGGATTTTATCCAAAACCAAAGGAGGTTTTGGTATCCCAGATCCTTTCCGTGCAGCAGCTGTGTGGCGTTTACTCTCCGTTTACGGTGGAAGCGAACTATAACGGGGACATGCCAGATTACAACGTGCCTCATACCCTTTGCCATGAGTTATCCCATTTGAAGGGCTTTATGCGGGAGGATGAGGCGAATTTTATCGGGTATCTGGCCTGTATTTCATCAGAAAATGAAGCGTTCCGCTATAGCGGTTACCTGACCGGCTGGGTTTATGCGGGAAATGCCCTGGCCCGGGCAGACAGGAAGCGCTACATAGAACTGACGAAACAGCTCTGCGGGGAAGCAAGGCAGGACCTGGATGAAAATTCGGATTTCTGGAACCGGTATGAAAGCAGGGTATCGGAAGCGGCAACCCGGATGAATGACACTTATCTGAAAATGAACTCCCAGGCCGACGGCGTGAAAAGCTACGGAAGGATGGTGGACCTGATGTTATCCTACCGAAGAATACAGCAGCGATTTCTTAACGAAAACTTGATAAATTTAGATTAAACCAGTGGAAAACGTGAGAAAAATCGGCTATAATAAATTTCAGAATTAATGATCGGAAAATTTGAAAAGTCGCAATTTTTGTCGAATTTCCGACTCTATATTTTGGGAGGGCTATCAATGGATCAGGTATTATATGATTTAATGGACTGGGCTGGAATTGAGGAAATCGTGTATTCCGAGGCGGCAAATCCGGAACGCCTTCTGGGAGCGCATGAGGTGGAAGAGGGACTGCTGATCCAGGTGTTCATGCCGCACGCAGTAGCTGTGGCAGCGAAGGTTGGAAATAAGAGCTATCCTATGGAACTGCAGGACGAGGCCGGATATTATGCGGTGCTCCTGCATGGGAAGAAGATGAGCAAATATCTCCTGGAGATTACTTACGATAACGGGACAACGGAGGAATTGCAGGATCCATACGCATTCCCGTCTCAGTTTACAGACGCAGAACTGAAAAAGTTTGACGCAGGAATCTATTATGATGTATATCGCAAAATGGGTGCGCATCCGATGACCATTGACGGCGTAAACGGTGTTTATTTTGCCGTATGGGCACCGTGTGCCATGCGTGTCAGTGTGGTCGGTGATTTTAATATGTGGGACGGCCGCCGCCATCAGATGAAACGTCTTGGGGATTCGGGGGTCTTTGAACTGTTTATGCCGGGCTGAAGGCCGGAACACTTTACAAATATGAGATCAAGAACCATCGCGGGGAACCGATGCTGAAATCAGATCCGTACGGAAACTACTCAGAGCTGCGTCCGGACAATGCCTCCATCGTCTGGGACCTGGAGCAGTTCACCTGGAGTGATGAGGTCTGGATGAAGAACCGGGAGCTGGGGGCGGCCAAGGACAAGCCGCTTTCCATCTATGAACTGCATCTGGGCTCCTGGATGCGCCATGAATTAAAACTGGACGAAGACGGGGAGCCGGTAACCGGTTCGGAGTTTTACAACTACCGGGAGATCGCGCCGAAGCTGGCAGAGTATGTGAAAAAGCTGGGCTATACCCATGTGGAACTGATGCCGGTGATGGAGCATCCGTTAGACGAATCCTGGGGCTATCAGGTAACCGGCTACTATGCGCCGACAAGCAGGTATGGCACGCCGGATGATTTTATGTATTTCATGAATTACATGCATGAACAGGGTATCGGCGTGATCCTGGACTGGGTACCGGCTCATTTTCCGCGTGACGCCCACGGTCTGGCATGCTTCGATGGAAGCTGTGTTTACGAGCATCAGGACCCGAGGCAGGGTGCGCATCCGCACTGGGGTACCCTGATCTATAATTACGGACGGCCGCAGGTTACAAACTTCCTGATCGCAAATGCATTGTTCTGGGCAAAGCAGTACCACGCAGACGGTATCCGTATGGATGCAGTGGCGTCCATGCTGTATCTGGATTACGGCAAGAACGATGGCGAGTGGGTGGCCAATATCTACGGCGGCCATGAGAATCTGGAGGCCGTGGATTTTCTGAAGCATTTAAACAGTATCTTCAAAAAGGAGATCAGGGGCGGTCTTCTGATCGCGGAGGAATCTACCGCATGGCCGCAGATCACCGGTTCCGTGAAAGAGAATGGTCTGGGCTTTGACTATAAGTGGAACATGGGCTGGATGAATGATTTTACCGGTTACATGCAGTGCGATCCTTATTTCCGCAACCAGCATTACGGCGAGCTGACTTTCAGCATGCTCTATGCCTACAGTGAGGACTTTGTGCTGGTATTCTCCCACGATGAGGTGGTGCATGGTAAGTCTTCCATGCTCTTAAAGATGCCGGGTGAGACGTATGAGGAAAAGGCAGCGAACCTGCGAACCGCATACGGTTTTATGTACGGACACCCGGGCAAGAAGCTGTTGTTCATGGGACAGGAATTTGCGCAGATCTCCGAATGGAATGAGAATGAGGAACTTCCGTGGAACATTCTGGAATATCCGCTGCACAAGAACATGCAGGACTACGTGAAAGCGTTGAACGAATTCTACCGCAGCCATCCGGCTATGTACCAGAAAGACTTTGAACCGGAGGGCTTTGAATGGATTAACTGTACCTCTGCGGCAGACAATATCGTCGTATTTACCAGAAAGACGGATAAGCCGGAGGACACTTTACTCTTTGTCTGCAACTTTGCACCGGTTGTCCATGAAAAATATCAGATCGGACTTCCGTTTGCCGGAAGATACAAAGAAATCTTCAACAGCGATGCGAAGAAGTTTGGCGGAAGCGGTGTGGGCAATTCCCGCGTCAAGGCAGCAAAGAAGGAAGCGTTCGATGGACGGGATTACTCCATGCTGGTCGATGTACCGCCTATGGCAATGATCGTATTCTCCTGCGAACCGGCAGCACCGAAGAAGCCGGCAGCACCGAAGAAAGCGGCAGCGAAAAAAACTGTAGAGCCGAAAAAAGCTGGAACGAAGACTGCGGAGAAGAAAGCAGCGACTGCTAAGACCGCTGGCACGAAGAAGTCTGCAGCAGCAAAGAAAGCAGCAGAAAAATAGCAGCACCGAGGAAAGCAGAGGAAGATACATGAAGAAAATCGTAGTGGTCGGAAGCATTAACATGGATTATGTGACCCATGTGCAAAAGCAGCCGGGAGTCGGAGAAACGGTTTCTGGCCAGGGGCTGGATTTAAAACCGGGCGGAAAGGGTGCCAACCAGGCTTATGCAGCCGCATATCTGGGCGGGGATGTCACCATGCTCGGCGCAATTGGCGATGATGCAGCAGGGCGTATGAGCTGGAAAGTTTAAAACATGCCGGTGTTAACACGGAGTACATCCGGACTGTAAAAGGAGTCAGCACCGGAACGGCGCTGATCGCGGTAAATGCAGAAGGTGACAACAGCATTATTGTGATTCCGGGAGCCAATGAATTGGTGGATCGTGCCTACGTGGATTCCGTGAAGCATGTGATCGAGGCAAGTGACATTGTGATCCTGCAGCTTGAGATTCCGTTTGAGACGGTTTGTTATGTGGCAGAAATGGCAAAGAAAGCGGGAAAGACCGTCATTCTGGATCCAGCTCCGGCGAGAGAACTTCCGAAAGAGCTGATCTGCGGACTTACCATTGTAAAACCGAACCAGACCGAGATCATGAAGGTACTTGGCCGTAAGGGAGAAACCTGCCAGCCGGAGCGCGAGCTTCATACGCTTAAGGAGATGGGCGTTGCGCATCCGATCATTACACTTGGCTCTGACGGATGCTGCACGCTGGATGAGAGTGGAAACCTGGAACGTGTTCCTGCCGTGAAGGCAAAAGCGGTGGATACAACCGGTGCGGGGGATTGCTTTACCGGTGCTATGGCGTGCAGCCTCGCAGAGGGCAATTCCCTGGAAAAAGCGCTGGAATTTGCAGCAAAAGCGAGTGCGATTGCGGTAACGCGTGCCGGAGCGCAGCCATCTTTCCCGGCAAGAAAAGAAATTTTGTAAGCGCATCACAAAAAAATATTGGGCAATTTCCATGATGATTTTGGCAAGTAATTGTAAAAGCTGTCATAAATTACAATAAAACATGGCTATCGTGTTGACAAACATGGTAGCCATGTTTTATTATAAGCATACAAGATAAAAAGGAGCGGATTTATAAATGAAAAATATTATAATCGATGCGGACACCGGAGTGGATGATTCCCTGGCAATCCTTTATGCACTGCGTTCTCCAAACTTCCATGTGGAGGGAATTACCACCTGTTTTGGCAATAACAATGCAGAGCAGTCAGCGGACAACAGTCTCCGCCTGATCAAACTTTCCAATTGTGGTTATGAAGTCCCGGTTGCAGTTGGGGCAAATGAATCCTTAGAGGGCGTGTTTGAATCCGCTCCGGCATTCATTCATGGTGACAACGGCATTGGCAATGTGATTTTGCCAGAGAGCAGCCAGAAACCGTTAGACGAAAAAGCGGAGGACTTTATCATCCGCAAGGCGAATGAGTTAAACGGAGAGCTGATCATCATCACGACTGGCCGGATGACCAACCTGGCTAAGGCATATCTGAAAGATCCGGAACTGCCGAAAAAAGTGAAAAAAGTAGTGTCCATGGGCGGCTGCATCGATGTTCCAGGCAACATCAATAACTATGCAGAGGCCAACATCCACGGAGATGCCAAGGCAGCGGATGTTGTGTTTGGAGCAGGGTTTCATCTGACACTGGTAGGCCTGGACGTAACTATGAAAACGTTCATTACAGACCGGGATGTCAGAAACCTCTGCGAATACGCTTCTGAGGAGTGCAAGCCAATTGCAGAATATATCCGCGAAGTATTAAAGTTCTACTTTGAGTTCCACCGGGTATCTATGGGTATGGCAAATGCCTGCGTAGTGCATGACCCGCTGGCTATGCTGATCGCGGAAGATCCGAGCCTTGGCATTTATAAGATGATCCGGGCAAGTGTGGAATATGAACATGAGCCATTCAAGGGCATGATCAAGAAAGATATGGGATTTATCCCAAATCTGGACCGGGAAGAAATTGCAGCCTGCATCAGTGTTAATTCAGAAGTGGCAGTCAGAAGACTGTTTGCTGTTTTTCAGGATATGACACCGGGAAGATATAACTGGAAATAAAGACGGACGGTTCTCGTTTCGGTCAGAAGTGAAACCGGAAATATCAAAGAAAAAAGAACCATAAAGAAAATCATCACAAAAAAGGAGAAGTCGTTATGGGAAAGAAAATGATGCATATTGGACTGGAACCAGGGGAAGTCGGCCGTTATGTATTCCTTCCGGGAAGTCCGGAGCGCACCGAAAAGATTGCAGCATACTTCGATCATCCGAAGGAAATCGCCTACAACCGGGAGTTCCGTACATTTGTCGGGGAACTGGACGGGGTGAAGGTAGCGGTTACCAGTACCGGAATCGGCGGACCGTCCGCAGCAATTGCAGTAGAGGAGCTCTACCAGTGCGGTGCGGACACCATGCTCCGCGTCGGAACCTGCGCATCCACGTCGAAAAAGGTATCACTTGGTGATGTTGTGATCCCAAACGGAGCGGTAAAGATGGAAGGCGTCAGCGCCCATTATCTTCCGGTAGAATTTCCGGCAGTGCCGGACTTCCAGGTTGTAAAAGCCATCGAGCAGGCGGCACAGAAACTGGAATTGCCATACAACATCGGAGTGACCATTACCAAGGCATCATTTTACACCCAGACTACACCGGAAACCAAACCGGTGGGACCGGAACTGATCTATAAATGGGAGGCTTATGAAAAAGGCGGTGCAACCTCCACCAGCATGGAGTGTTCAGTCCTCTTTTCCGTAGGCGCATCTCTTGGCATCCGTACCGGCTGTGTTATGGCGAGTGCAACCAGCTATAAGGATTATTCGGCAAACGGCAGAAAGACCGATATCGATATCGAAGACAGAGCAATCCGCACAGCGCTTGAGCTATGAGAACGCTGATCGCAGAGGATAAGGAGAATGCCTGATTTATGAATGACTGTGCAAGTCTGCCAAAGCTGAAAGAACTGAATATTCCATATTACGTTCAGATTTACGATATCATATATGAAAGGATCAGCAGCGGGGCTTTAAAGGAAGGCGATACGATTCCGGGTGAAAATGCGCTGGCAGCATACTGGAATGTAAGCCGCAGTACGATCCGCCTGGCAGTGCGCAAGCTGGAGGAGGATGGTCTGATCTACAAGATGCAGGGAAAAAAGACGACGGTGACGGGGCAGATGGAACGCAGCCGTACCGGCATTTCTCAGATCGTAAATCCGTGTCTGACCGGATGCCAGCAGCCGGTTACAAGAACCGAATCCATAATTTCCTTTCAGAATGGAGGAAAACTGGTAAGTGATCTTCTGGGTCTGGAGCGGGGATCTTTCATTGCACTTGCCGTGGATACGAAATATTTTGTGAAGGAAGTGCATGTTGCATCTTCGGTAACGGTAATCCCGGTGCTGGAGGTAGAAAAAACAGGCATTTCCGTAGATGACCAGAAAGAAATTGAAGATTTTGTATTGAATCAGATTTACCGGAAAGCAGAGCGCTCGGAACTTTCCATGAGCGCCATGGAGTGGACGGAAGAAGAAACCGACAAGCCGAAGACATCGATCCTGATCGTGATGGACGATGTACTGTCGGAGGGCGATCATGCGGTTTCCTACCACAAATACTGGATGGATGGGAACTGGTACCGTTTTTCCATGGAACGAAGAAGATAAGATTTGTGTGTGTGAATCGGGTAAAGAGTTACACAGACAGGAAGAATGAGAATAACGATCATAAAGAAATACAGCTGCCCAAGGCAGTTTGTACATAATTTATTCTAATGAGGAGGATCATCATGAAAAAGAAAGTAGTAAGCGTAGCACTGGCAGCAGCAATGACAGCAGGCGTCCTGGCAGGATGCGGCGGTTCTTCCAGCAAGGAGACCACAGCAGCACCGGCAGCAGAGAAGACGGAAGAGAAGGCAGATGCAGCTGAGAGCACGGAGCTAAGGCTGAGGAAAAGACCGAAGGCAGCGACAAACCGTTAAAGGTTGTATACCTGTGCAACGGAAGCCTTGGTGATAAGGGCTTTAACGATTCTGCTGAGAGCGGCATGCAGATGTTAAAAGACAAGCTGGGTGCTGAAGTCAAAACCGTAGAGATGGGCCGTGACGAGACAAGCTACGAAGGCAACTATCTGGATGTATCCGAGCAGGATTGGGATATGATCGTTTCCGGTACCTGGTCTGTAAAAGAGCTGGCACAGGATATTGCTGCACAGTTCCCAGATAAAAACTACCTGATCTTCGATGCTTCTGTTGACCGTGATGTTGTAAAAGACAACAACATGATGGGCTTAAATTACTACTCAAACCAGGCTGCTTACCTTTCCGGTGTACTCGCAGCAAAGATGTTAGAGTCCGGCGATGCAAAGATCGATGCCTCCCAGAAGGTTCTCGGCTTTGTTGGTTCCATGGATACCGCAAACATCAACGATTTCCTGGTAGGTTATCTGGAGGGTATCCAGTATGTTGATCCGGAGATCAAGGTTATGACTTCCTATGTTGGTTCCTTCGAGGATGTTTCCAAATGTATGGAGATGACCACCCAGCTTTACAACCAGGGTGCACAGATCGTATACGCACCGGCATCCCAGTCTATCCTTGGTGCAGCAACCGCAGCACAGAATGCAGACAAATATCTGATCGCATGTGACCAGGATCTGTACTCCGAGCTGGCTGAGTCTGATAAGGACCTTGCAGCAAATGTTCTTTCCTCCAGCTTAAAGAATGTTGGTGAGTCGATCTACACCGCAATCGAAGGATGGCAGAATGGCGAGATGAGCCTGGATCAGGATTACACCCTTGGTCTTGACAGCGGAGCAGTAGGTCTTGCAAAGAACGAAAACTACAAAGCAATCGTTCCGGAAGATATCCAGAAATTTATCGATGAGACCGAGCAGAAAGTCATCGATGGTGAAATTACCGTTGGTACTGCATTTGATATGAGCACAGATGAAGTTGCAGCACTGCGTGACAGCATGAAACCGTGATGTAAATGATATTTACAGCCGGAGGGCCGGCCCCTCCGGCTTTTTTCTATTAAAAAATAAAAACACAGGGAAACTGGTTGCAGGTGAGGTGTTGAGAATGGCGGAAGAAGCTTTAAGAATGTCCCATATTGTCAAAGTCTATTCCAATGGCGTTATGGCAAACAAAGATGTGACATTGTCAGTAAACCGTGGTGAGATCCATGCTCTTTCCGGTGAGAACGGAGCCGGAAAATCCACGCTTATGAAAATCCTGTTTGGCGAAGAGCAGCTACATCAGGAGAAATTTATATCAATGGGAACAAAGTACATATGACATCCCCGCAGATGGCGATCAAGCTGGGCGTGGGCATGGTCCATCAGCACTTCATGCTGGTACCGTCCCTGACTGTAACAGAAAATATCATCATGGGAATGGAACCGGTAAAAGGAATTCGGGTTGACCTGGCGTATGCCAGAAAACAGGTAGAGGAGATGGGCAAAAAGTTTAACCTCTATGTGGATCCGGATAAAAAAGTAGAAGATCTGACGGTAGGACAGAAACAGCGTGTTGAGATCCTGAAGGCGCTTTTCCGTGGTGCGAAGATCCTGATCCTGGACGAGCCGACAGCCGTGCTGACACCTCAGGAAACGCAGGAACTTTTTGATGAACTGCTTCATCTGAAACAGAATGATTACACGATCATTTTCATTTCGCATAAGCTCCAGGAGGTCAAGCAGATCTGTGACCGCATTACCATCATCCGCCGCGGTGTCACCATGGGCGTGCATGAGGTTGCTTCCGTGACCGAGCAGGACATTTCCAGACTGATGGTAGGACGTGATGTCATCCTGAACACGGAAAAAGCTCCGTGCCATCCGGGAGAAACCCTGGTAAAGATCAAAGATCTGGTGATCCTTGGTGAAAATGGCAAACGGGCGGTGGACAGAATTTCTTTTTCGTTAAGGAAGGGGAGATCCTTGGCATTGCCGGTGTGGAAGGAAACGGTCAGACAGAACTGGTAGAAGCACTGACCGGAATGGGCGGTTATGCATCCGGTACGATCGAAATTGCCGGGAAAAATATTAAGGGAAGTTCCGTTGCTGCGATCCGCGGCATGAAGGTAGCCCATATTCCGGAAGACCGCATGACGATGGGAATTGCCCCGAAGCTGTCGCTGACAGAAAATATGATCGCGGATAAGTTGAACTGGAAAACGTTTTTCCGGCACGGGATCATCAACCGGAAAGCAGTTCGAAACTACGGAGATGAAATGGTAGAGCAGTATCAGGTACTGTGCAAATCCCAGGATGTTTCGATTGACAGTCTGTCCGGCGGTAATATCCAGAAAGTGGTGCTGGCAAGAGAACTGTCCGGTGATCCGCAGGTGATCATCGCAGATCAGCCGACCCGTGGTGTCGATGTCGGTGCAACCGAGTTTATCCGTAAACGGCTGGTGGAATCCAGGGATGCTGGAAACGGCGTCATTCTGGTAACCTCCGATCTAAATGAGGTCCTGGGACTCTCAGACAGTCTGCTGGTATTTTATGAAGGTAAGATCGCCGCTTATATCAAGGACACTGCCAGCATAACCGAGGAAGAGCTTGGAACCTATATGCTTGGTATCCAGAAACAGACAGAGGAAGAAATCCGGGAGGCGTGCCATGAACAGTAATAAAAAAATCAATTTGCTGGTAGATGCGGTCAAGCTGGCGCTGATCATTTTCATTGCCTGTGCGCTGGTTTCCCTGATCGTTCTGATCGTCAGCGATGATCCGATGACGGCCATCACCAGTTTCTTTATCGGACCATTTACTTCACTGCGAAGGATCGGAAATATCATAGAGGCAGCAGCACCGCTGATGTTCACGGCGCTTGCGGTTATCATCATTTTTGGTTCCGGTCAGTTTTCCATGATCGCAGAAGGCTCCTTCTTTATCGGAACCTCCGGAGCCATGATCGTTGCGATTGCCTGTAAGCTTCCGGGCGGGCTTCATCCGGCTGTGGCAATTTTGTTTGCCGGTTTTTGCGGAGCGATTGTTTCCATGATCCCGGCACTGTTGAAAATGAAATGGAATGTCAGTGAGCTGGTAACCTCGATTATGTTAAACTATGTTGTGCAGTTTTTTGCCATTTACCTGGTCAGTTACCATTTCCGCGAAGTGAGCAGCTCCAGCCTGGCTTCCTTAAAATTTGAAGAAACTGCAGGACTTCCGGTGGTGATTGCCGGTACCAGAATCCATGCGGGAATTGTTCTTGGAATCATTCTGTGTGTACTGGTGTGGTTTTTCCTGTACCGCACCTCATTTGGTACAAAGCTGCGTATTACCGGTGAGAATCCGCTTTTTGCAAAGTATTCCGGATTAAAAGTTACCGGTCTTATGGTTGCGGCCCAGGTTATCGCAGGTGCCATTGCCGGAATGGGTGGCGGTGCAGAGATCCTTGGCATGTATAACCGGTTTAAATGGACGACTTCCCCTGGTTATGGCTGGACGGGTATCGTTGTTGCACTGCTTGCAAGAAGCAATCCGCTTCTGGTTCCGCTTGCAGCAGCGTTCATTGGTTATCTGAATGTAGGCGCAGATATCATGGCCCGCAGCAGTGATGTGGGACGTGAGGTCGTGGATATTATCCAGGGTGTGATGATGTTTCTGATCGCGGCAGATGCCCTGTTAAAGGGCTGGAGACAGAGCCTGATCGTGAAAGCAGCAAAAGAAGAGGAAAAGGAGGCGGCAAAGCAATGAAAGTTTTAAGTTATATTGTCAGCCCGGAATTTATTTATATGTGGATTCGTGTGGCGACTCCGATCATCTTTTCTTCGCTTGGCGGCGTGATCTGTTCCAGAGCCGGAGTGGTAAACCTGGGATTGGAAGGCATTATGCTGATTTCCGCACTCGCCGGAGTGCTGGGAAGTGCCTTTGGCGGCAGTCTTTTCTGGGGCATCGTGGCAGGCATGGCAGCTGCCCTGGCTGTGAGCGCGCTGTTTGCGTATTTCCACCTGATCTTAAAGGCGAATAACGTACTTTGCGGTACGGCGGTCAATACCATGGCTTCCGGCTTAACTGTATTTGTACTGCAGCTGGCTACCGGTGAAAAGGGAAATTCCTCTTCTTTAAAGAGCTTCTCTTTCCCGCAGATCAACATTCCTGTGATCAAAGATATTCCGGTGATCGGAAGCATTCTTTCCGGTCACAATGCGTTAACGTATTTCGCGCTGATCATGGTTGTCGTGATCTGGTTTTTCCTTTACAAAACCCCGATGGGACTGCGGATGCGTGCGGTGGGCGAGAACCCGAATGCAGCGTCCAGTGTCGGACAGAATGTGACAGCGATCCGTTTCCTGGCTATTTTACTCTGCGGAGTGCTGACCGGACTTGGCGGCATGTACCTCTCCATGGGTTACTTAAATATGTTTGTGCGTGATATGACTGCAGGACGCGGTTTCATTGCCCTGGCAGCATGTTCCATGGGACAGTCAACGCCGGCAGGCGCATTGCTCTCTTCCATGATCTTCGCATTCTTTGATGGCATGTCGAATATCCTTCAGGTACTGAAAATCCCGTCTGAGTTCATCCAGATGCTTCCGTACCTGGCAACGATTGCAGGTTTGACCATTTATTCTATTCAGAAAACGATGGCTGCTGAGAAAAAACTGAAAAATATAGAGGAGGCATGATCATGGCACTTGATAAGGAAAGTAAGACACTTGGGAAAAAACAGTATCATATTCATCTGAAACCAGGTGATATCGGAAAATATGTCCTGCTCCCGGGCGATCCGGCGCGTTCTGACCGCGTGGCAAAGTATCTTGACCATGCAGAACTGGTGGCAAACAACCGGGAACACCGGACGTTTACCGGATATTATAAGGGCGTAAAAATCTCTGTTACCTCGACCGGCATGGGCTGCCCTTCCACTGCGATCGCAGCGGAAGAGCTGATGAACATCGGAGCAGAATGCCTGATCCGGATCGGAAGCAGTGCAGCATTGCAGGAGGGAATTAAGATCGGCGATCTGATGATTTCCACCGGTTCCATGAAGAATGAGGGAACCAGCCGGTTTTATGTGCCGGACTGTTTCCCGGCGGTACCGGATTTTGATCTGACCCGTACCATCATTGACACGGCAAGGGAGATGCAGCCGGAATTAACGGGCAAGGTTTACTATGGAATTAACGCATCCGATGATGCATTTTATGGAGAGACCCAGGAATGGATCGAGAAACTTTCTTCTTATGGATGCCTGAATGTAGAGATGGAGAGCTCTGCGCTTTACACGGTATGCACCCGCCGGAAGAAACGCGCTGCCATGATCAGTGCGGTATCCGGCAATCTGATCACGGGGGAAGTGATCTATGAAACCGCAAACGAAGGACTGGCAAACGGCTGGGACGAGGAGATCAAGGTGGTTCTGGAGGCCATTTACCGCTTTGAAAAAGAGCAGGGAGGGGAAAAAGAAGCTTAATCCGGCTTCGTGAAATGACAGACTGCGGATTGAAAACAACAATATGCAGCAGAAAGTGTGGAGGGTGTAATATGGCAGAAGCAAAAACTATGCATTTGGGGGTAACATCGGATCAGGTTGGAAAATATGTGTTCCTGCCCGGCAGTGTGGAGCGGGCAACCCTGATCGCAAACCATTTTGACAATCCGGTGAAGATTGCCCATCATCGGGAATATCTGACGTATACCGGGACTCTGGAAGGAGTTCCGGTTACGGTAACCAGTACCGGCATCGGCGGACCATCTGCCGGAATCGCGATCGAGGAGCTTTATTCCTGCGGAGCCCATACGATGATGCGGATCGGTTCTGCGGCTTCCACATCCCCGAAGGTGAAACTCGGAGATGTCGTGATCCCAAACGGTGCAGTGCGCATGGAAGGAACGGGCAATCATTATCTGCCGTTTGAATTTCCGGCAGTGCCGGATTATGAAATGTTAAAAGCACTGGAAGAAGCGGCAAAGAAGCTTGGCTATCCGTACAACATCGGCGTGACCATCACAAAAGATTCCTATTATACCGAAGCAGAGCCGGAAACGAAGCCGGTTTACCATGAACTGAAAGAAAAGTGGGATTCTTACTTAAAAGGCGGCGCCACGAATACCAGCATGGAATGCTCCATCCTGTTTTTGATCGGGGCATCATTAGGCATCCGTACTTCCAGCGTCATGATCAGCGCTACCAATTTTGGAGAGTACTCCAATGACGCCGATGATTATCCAAGCGGCTGGGAAGAGCGCGCCATTGAGGTAGGGATTGAGGCGATGAAGATCATGATCCGGAAAGACAGACAGGCCGCTGCTTCTGTATAGCTTCCGTATAGAAAGTTTCCCTGAGGGAGCGTTCTATCGGTGAACCGAAGGGTCTATGCCGATCCGGACCATGGACGTGAAAGTATCATCATTAAAGTAAACATCAAATTCGTCTTCGGGGCGGTTCAGGATGCGCTGGATACTCAGCATCCCGAGCCCCCCGTCTTTTTTACTGGAAAGGATTTTTCCGTTTTTCTCCTGAATTTTTCCGTTATATGCGTTTTCTACCAGCATCAGCAGATGATCTCCTTCCATGCGTGCCTGGATGCGGATGAAAGGATTTTCTGTCATTTTTTTCGAAGCCTCCATGGCGTTTTCCAGCAGATTCCCGATGACGATACACAGAGTCAGGTCATCAATCGGAATATGGGCGGACAGATCCAGCCGCGCGGTGAACGCAATTCCGGCTTTGTCTGCCCGGCCTGCGTATTCCTGGATTAGGCCGTTTACTGCCTGGTTTTCGCAGAAAATCTGCTGCTCGGCATTTTCCAGTTCTTTTTGGAGATTTTTCAAGTATTTTACCTGCTGTTCCTTGTCCATGTAGAGCAGGGCATGGATATGATGCCGGAAGTCATGCCGGATGATCCGCACCTGTTCGATGTATTCAAGGGTCTGGTTATAATGTTCGCGCTGTTTGTTGATCATCTGGCGGGCAAAGGTAAGTTCTTCCTCTGTCTGTTTGCGCTTTACGATCTGTGCGGTACTGTTTAACGTGAGCACATAGAGTAAGAGCAGGCTGACGCAGAGAATCAGGAAGAACAGAAGCAGGCTCTGGCTTTGACCGGATGGAATGCCATGCGGGAAGAGCGCACGCTCACCGGTGAACTGGATCAGCAAAAACAAAGCCGGGTAAGCAGCTAAGAGCAGGGAAAATCTTGGAGAAAGACTTCGGAATATTTCCCTGGCCCGTTTTTTCATCCAGAAGAATACAAAGGTACCGCAGAGCGTGGCATTGACCAGCGAAATGATGGTACAAAGCTGTTCCATAGACAAAGGAATCAGGCTTTTGAAATACCAGGCAGAAAAACGGTTTAAAAAGGAAGACAGATCTGCGAGCATCCAGCAGACAGATAGAAAAACAGTTTTTCCACTGCAGCGCCCTGAAAAAAGACCAGTAAAACCAGGAAAAACAGACACGAAAAAAATCCCTGGAAGAGCCAGAACGTCCGATCCGGGATGTGAAACAGAGACTGGGTGAAAATCATGATAGCCCACAGGTAGACAGAGCAGGCTGCAATGGTCTCCCGGTTTTTGTCTTTCGGTTCCAGGCAGAGAAAAATCGGCATCATGCGTACGGAAAGATTGATCAGATCCTGGAAAACATGGCAGGCTGTGTCATTCATAAGTAAAAATCTCCTTTGTTTCTGTGAGATGCAAGTGTATTGCTGTGCACATCGTGCGAACCGGGAATGCGGCTTGCACTAGCGCAGGCGGTAATGATAGTAAGCATTTTTGGCTTCTTTATAGAAAGCACGGGAAATTGGGATGGAAGTGCCGTCTTCCATCTGAAAGCAGGAGTCTTCCAAAGTGCGGACATGCGTCAGACTGACAATGTAGCTTTGATGGCATCGCAGAAATACCGGCTGCCCCGAAAGCTCCTCTAAAATTGTGGAGAGCTTCTGGCTTACGGCGATAACGCTGCCATCGGTCAGGGTGGCGTAGACCTTGTGGAGCCTGTTCTCAAAGCAGGAGATCCGGTCCAGGGAAAGCTGCACAGGAACCCGGTTCACGATAACCGAAAGGTATGCTGCAGGCGGTGTCAGTTTTTGTGCGGATACCCGGTCCATGGTTTCTTGAAAGTCCTCCCAGTGTACCGGTTTTAACAGGAAACCAGATGCGCAGACACGGTAGCTGTCCACCGCAGATTCCAGGGAGGATGTAATGAAAATGATAACTGGATCGGAATAAAGCTTCAGGAGGTCGGCGGCGCCTGAATCCCGCTTTTTCCCGGCATCAGGACATCTAAAAAATAAAGATCGTAAGCAATGCCGGAATCCAGAACAGCCTGCATGGAATCGTAAACGGAAAAGCGGACCGGACAGTTTTTTTCTTCAAAATAACGCCGGGCCAATGCGCATACCAGTTCCCGTTCTTCCGGTGTATCATCACATATGGCAATGTTCAGCATGGTATTATCCTCCAGGTTACAGATTTGGTTGTGTTTTTTCATATTTGGCAGTTTTGCACACACAAAACCTGTGCTAAACTTAAAACATAAACAATTTATACAACTTTTTCGCGAAGTTGTCAAACACGATAGGAGGGTATGTGTATGGGTACAAACATTATAGTTACAGCAATCGTTGTCGTGTATCTGCTGTTCATGCTGTGGATTGGCTGGTATTCTTCCACGAAGATTACCAATAACACGGATTTTATGGTAGCGGGCAGACGTTTGGGACCGGTATTAATGGCCGGTACACTGGCAGCAACTGAGATTGGCGGAGGAAGTTCCCTGGGCGTTGTTCAGAATGGTATGTCAGGTTATGGTTTAAGTGCAGCCTGGTATATCATCACCATGGGTATTGCATTTGTCATCTTAAGTTTTGTAGCACCGAAGTTCCGTGCGGCTACAGTTAAGACTGTTCCGGAATATTTCCGCAGACGTTACGGCAAAGAGTGTGGTCTGATCACTGCGATCATCATGCTGCTTCCGCTGATTGGTGTAACGGCTGGTCAGTTCATTGCATCGGCAGTTGTTCTTTCCACCATGTTAAACATTGATTATCAGGTGGCTGTTATTATTGTGGCAGTGGTTGTTACCGTTTACTCGATCATGGGCGGTCTGTGGAGCGTTACCCTGACCGACTTCGTACAGGTATTCTTAATTGTCATTGGTATGATCATCGCGGTTCCGTTTGCCATGAACTATGCAGGCGGCTGGGGCAATGTTGCAGCAAATGTTCCGGAAGGACCATGAATCTGTTCCAGGGTTACAGCCCGTTTGGTGTGATTTCTCTTGTTATTATGTATGTGGCTACTTTCTCTGTAGGACAGGAAGCAGTATCCCGTTTCTATGCAGCAAAGGATGAGAAAGCAGCAAAGGGCGGTGCATGGCTGGCAGCTCTGGTAAACTTTATTTATGCGTTTATCCCGACGGTTCTGGGTATCATCACCCTGGCTCTGATCAACATGGGCAAGTTCAGCTCCGACCAGTTCGCATCCGTAGGCGCACGTTATGCACTTCCGGTTCTGGCTATGAATACCATGCCGGCTCTGATCTGCGGACTGTTGTTTGCAGGCATCATTTCTGCAACCATGTCCAGTTCTGACTCTGACCTTCTGGGTGCAGGATCCATTTTCGCAAATGATATCTACAAAGCTGTATTAAAACCGGATGCATCCAGTGAGTCCGTTATGAAAGTCACCAAGATTGTTATGTGCCTGGTAGGTGTTTGCTCCATGTTCATTGCGCTGTTTAACACCCAGAGCATCGTAACCATCCTGATGTTCTGCTTTACCTTAAGAGCAGCAGGCTCCTTCTTCCCGTATGTCATGGGACATTACTGGAAGAAAGCGTCCACTGCAGGAACCATTGCTTCCCTGATCGCAGGAACCATCGTAGTGGTTTACTTAGAGCATGTTTCTAAAGGGGTACTGTTCGGAATCAAATTCAGCCAGTCCATTATCCCGGGTCTGGTTGCAGCATTCATTGCATTTATCGTATTCTCCAAGCTGATGCCGCCGAAGGTAGAGACTACCGAGCTGGCACCGGTGGAAGATGATTAGCAGTATAACAATATAAGTATATGACAAGGGCCGTGTGAGCTGCCGAAAGGCAACTCACACGGCCCTATTTCTTAGTGTTCTAATCCTTATAAGCAATCTTTCCACCGCAGATGGTGTATTTCACCTTGCCGTAAAGCTCTTCTCCGATGAACGGAGAGTTTGCAGCCTTGGATTTAAACTCTTTTACCGTCCATTTTTCTTCCGGGTCAAAGACGACCAGATCTGCATCTGCACCGGCGCTTAAATGCCCTTTGTTCTTTTCAAGATGATAAAGGATAGCCGGGTTTAAGCTCATTTTTTCCATGAGCTGCGGCAGAGTCAGGACATTTTCCCGGACCAGGTTGGTGACACCCAGTGCCAGAGCGGTTTCCAGGCCGATAATGCCGCTCGGTGCTTCGGTCAGCGGTTTTGCTTTTTCTTCTGCGCTGTGTGGTGCATGGTCGGTGGCGATGATGTCGATCACGCCTTCTTTTAATCCGCGCAGGATTTCTTCTTTATCTTCCAGAGTGCGCAGCGGCGGGTTCATCTTTGCCAAAGTGCCGTGCTTTAAGACAGCGGCTTCATCGAGACTGAAATGGTGCGGAGTCACCTCTGCCATGACATGGGCACCAAGCTGTTTGGCCAGTTCGACCATGCGGACAGAATGCCCGGAGCTGATATGCTGGATGTCGATGAGGGCACCGGTGTGCAGGGCCAGCATGCAGTCGCGTGCAACCAGAACATCTTCTGCAACAGCCGGAGAGCCGCCAATGCCGAAATGCTCGGAAACGGCGCCGCGGTTGATGCCGTTGTTCGTGATGAGGGCCGGATCTTCTTCATGAAAGCTTAACGGCACGTTTAAGCGGACAGATTCTTCCATTGCTTTTTTTACCAAAGCAGTATCTTTTAACGGGATGCCGTCATCGGTAAATCCGGCTGCACCATGAGCTTTTAACGCTTCCATGTCTGTGAGCACTTCACCTTTCATGCCGATGGTGATATTGGCAGCGCTTAAGACATTGATCGGAGTTTTTTTGCCTTCGGCGAGGACATATTCCAGAGTTTCCACGTTATCAATCGGCGGTTTCGTGTTGGCCATGCAGACTACCGTGGTGAAACCGCCAGCCGCAGCAGCGGCTGCGCCGGTATGAATATCTTCCTTATAAGTAAGTCCCGGATCGCGAAAATGCACATGTACATCAATAAGGCCCGGGGCAACAACAAGACCAGATGCGTCAATCCTATCTGCATCCGAATATTTTTCCGTTAAGTGTTCTCCGAGTTCCAGAATTTTTCCGTTGTCGGTCACCAGATCCATGACCTGGTCAAGATTGGATTTCGGGTCGATGACCCGTCCGTTGTGAAGTAACAGCATGGTAAATCCTCCTATTATTTTTTTCTGTATTGCATAACAAGAAAAATGTTTCTATACGTTTTGTTTGTTTCCAATCCGAAATGCAGCCTGCGGGATCTCGAAGACAAATACAATCCCAAGTACAATGGCAACGGCCATTTTTAAAGCATCAAAACCTGTCTGGGCCGCCAGATAAAGCTGGTCCGTAACGGCGTAATAAGCTGCCCGGTAGATTCCAGCACCCGGGACTAGCGGGATGATGCCGGAGATCAGAAAGATTGTGACCGGACAGCGTTTCCGCACCGCAAACCAGCGCGACATGAGAATCACAATGACCGTGGCAGCAAAGGTGGCAATGGTCACGGAACTGTAAGGAACAAGCACAAGATAAGCAAGCCAGCTGACTCCTCCGATCAAGGCACAGCTGGGGTAATAGCGCGGTGGAACGCCAAACAGCAGGGAAAAACCGACTGTGGCGATCGCAGCTGAAATGGTCTGTATCAGTAGATGAAGCATGAGAACCTCCATAAAGTATCTAAGTCGGGAAAACGATCCAGAAAGTCATGAGAAAATCTGGAGCGTTTCGAAATGATCAGGGCAGTTCAGAAGCAGTCCGGAAATCTTCGAAGTGATCAGGGCAGCAGTGGTGCACCTGCCAGAATCCCGTACAATGCAATGACAAAACCAACTCCGATCGCGATGCAGAAAAAGCCCAGCATGGCATCCATCATCCGGACGGACCCGGCAATGTAGTCACTGTCGGCCATATCGCGGATGGCGTTGGTAAAGGCAACTCCCGGTACCATAAGGATAATGCCGCCAATGATCATGGCATCAAAATTCTGCCCCGGACCGAACCGGTAGCAGAGAATGCACAAAAAGGTGATCCAGCACTGCCGAGGATGCTGCGCACGATCCGCCCAAAGTGCGGATTTCCCAAATACAAAGCATAAGCCTGGTAAAGGCTCCCGATGACAATGGAACAAAAAAAATCCCATGGAGTTCCGCCAAACATGACGCTGAAGCAGGCACCGGAGACTCCGGCAACTGCAATCTGCAGGGCCGCAGGAAAACCGGGCTGTTCCTCTATGCGCTTCAGTTCCCGGCGGACCGTTTCCAGATCAAGTCCATCATCTTCAATGCGGCGGGAAAGCTGGTTGACTTCTGCTACCCGGCGCAGATTGGTATTGTTTACCGGAATCTGCAGGACTTTGGCAAACTGTGGTTCGTCCTCATCACCGCAGCTTAGGAAAATACCATTGCTCAGGACAAAGGTATTAACAGAGTGCAGGCCATAAGCGCGGCAGATATGCATGATCGTATCTTCCACCCGGAAAATTTCAGCTCCGTTTTCCAGCTGGATCTGTCCCGCTTTCATGGCGAGCAGCAGGATTTCCTGTGCGGGATCGGCTCCTGCCCCGGAACTGGTATTCCAAGTCATCATGAAAGAACTCCTGTTTCATCATGGGACGGAGCCTCCGGATACCAGAAGCTTTCTCCTTCTTTGGAAAGGTTCACAATGCGGTCTCGGTAATCGGCACTGCATTCCATACCCTTCAATCTGTCAATCACACTGAAGTCTTCCCAGAAATGCATCGGAAGTACCATATCCGCTCCGACTGTGCGCATAAAATCATCGAGCCCCAGGTAAAACAGATTTTCCTGCCGGCCATCCAGCGGAACCATGGCGACATCCGGGTGGAACCCGGCTGCTTGATCTTTTCCAGTTCCCGCTGGTAATTGGTACTCATGTTGTTGTTCCAGGCAAGTGGTTCGCCATTCCAGCGCCAGTTGTTTAAGTCACCGGCGTGGTAAATGGTGAAGTGTTTCTGGTTTGTCAAAGCGATTTTTTGTTTCAGTCCAGAATCCGTGCTCGAATCGGCGCCGGAAGAAAAAATCCCGGTTTCCACAACAAAAGCAACCCCTTCATCGGTAGACTTAAATGCAGTAACGCGGATACCGCCGCCTTCTTTAAACTCCCGGACCTTTCCGGGATCCACAAACCAGGTCAGACCATGCAGATGCTCCGGAACCTTGTTCTGCCAGATGTCATCGGAAAGGATGAAGTGGATTTTGGGATGAGAAACTGCCAGATTGAAAATCTTTGGATTAAAATGATCTTCGTGGCGGTGGCTGACAAATACGAACAGGTCTTTCTCTGGAGCTAAGGGTGGCAGGGTACCTTTCCAGAAATCGAAAAGCAGCAGTGCCTGATCGCTTTCCAGAAGATAACCGCTGTGTTTTATGTATGTAATCTTCATCGCAGATTCCTCACTTTCTGAGTAACTTTTCAAGGGAAATGTAACTTGTGAATCTGCATTCATCATAACATAAGCAGAAGAAAAGTGGAAGCGCATTCACGCTTCCACCTCTCCGGTTTTCATATAGAAACTAATAAGATATAGTCCACAAAGACCGACGAGGGCATAGATGATCCGGGAAATCCAGGTCATGCTGCCAAACAAAAATGCAACCAGATTAAAATTGAAGAATCCGATCAGTCCCCAGTTAACGGCGCCGATGATGGTAAGTGTCAGCGCGGTGCAGTCCATAGCTTTGTTGTTCATGAGATTTCCTCCTTACAAGAGTAAGTTTGCGCAGGAAAAGAAAAATTATACCTAAAAAGTGTTGACAAACTGATGGACCTGTGCTAAATTAATATCAGTAACAATTACTAATATTAATGAAGAGACAAAAGTTAGAATATCACACATCAAATGAAGAAAAGGAGAACTGAGTTATGAAGAAATGGGTTTGTACTGTATGCGGATATGTTTACGAGGGAGAGGCTGCACCGGAGTTCTGCCCGGTTTGTAAGGCACCGGCTTCCAAATTCAAAGAGCAGGAAGGTGAGATGACCTGGGCTGCTGAGCATGTTGTAGGTGTTGCACAGGGTGTCAGCGAGGACATCTTAGCGGATCTTCGCGCAAACTTCGAGGGCGAGTGCTCTGAGGTTGGTATGTATCTGGCTATGGCAAGAGTTGCACACAGAGAAGGCTATCCGGAGATTGGTCTTTACTGGGAGAAGGCAGCATTCGAGGAAGCAGAGCATGCAGCAAAGTTTGCGGAGCTGTTAGGTGAGGTAGTTACCGACTCTACCAAGAAGAATCTGGAGATGAGAGTTGCTGCAGAGCACGGTGCAACCGAGGGCAAGTTTGACCTGGCTAAGCGCGCGAAAGCTGCAAATCTTGATGCAATCCATGACACCGTTCATGAGATGGCAAAAGACGAGGCAAGACACGGAAGAGCATTTGAGGGCCTGTTAAAGAGATATTTTGGCTAATTCATATAGCATGATGTGAAAAAGGTGGTTTCGTATTTCATTCTATGGAATACGAAACCACCTTTTTTGATAAGCGCATATCATTTTTCTACCGTTCTTTCACAAAGTTCAAAAACTTTTCCACACTTCCATTGATATATTTTCCTTTTTTCCACACAATACCGATTTCCTGCTGGATAACCGGGTCAATCGGAATTCCTTTTACCCCATTCATATGCTTCACCAGAGAAGAATAGAGGACAGCGCCACAGTTTCCACTATGTAAAAAGCGTTCGATCGTATAGAGCTGGCTGGCATGTAAAATGACGTTCGGGGTGATCCTGCATTTTCAAAGCGCGAATTCAGGGTAGTGTTCTGCACGGAATCTGTATTATACATGATGATGGGCTCGTCCCGCAGCATTTCTATTGTCACTTCTTTTTCTTTCGCCAGACGGTGTTCTTTGGAGACGCAGAATACCAGATGTTCGGTTTGGATGCGGAAGGTATTCATTTTATCGATATCATAAAAGTGCATATTGACCAGGGCCAGATCCAGCGTTTCCTCCTGCACCAGGGATGCAGCGCGGATGGAACCGTATTCAAACAGCTCTACCGGGATATCCGGGTACTGTTTCTGGAAATCCAGAAGCATTTCCGGGAAAAAGATCGTGCTTAAAAGCGGGGGAATGCCGATGCGGATCGGTGGAATCTGTTTTCCCAGATCGTAAAACTGCTGGGTAGTCTGTTTGATGGACGCAAGAAGTTCGCTTGCTTTTTGATAAAACAATTCGCCCTCGGTAGTCAGGGTCAGGTGATTTTTGGAGCGGACAAAAAGACTGACGGAAAATTCCTTCTCCAGCTCCTTGATGGCGTTGGAAATCGCAGGCTGTGTGACATAGAGCTTCTGTGCTGCCTGGGTAATACTGTGGTACTGGCTCACTGCGCAGAAGTATTCTAATTGGACAATTTTCATAAAGCGCCAGATTCTCCTTTTCACGAAATTTCCCGGGTAATTAGGAAAAATACACCAAAACCCGGTCTTAGATGACAAAAATTATACCATGAAATTAGGGGATTGTGCCGAAAAACCGAAAAAAGCCTTAACCTTTTTTTATGGGGGTATCATTTTTAGTAAATGTACAATCCGAAATACAATCGATATAATGATGCCATAAACAACAGGTAATAACGCGGCCGCCTCATTACGTTACTGTTTACGTGTTGCGCAAACAGCAACCTTATTACTCTTAGGTTTCACAAGGAGTGTAAGTTTCAAAAGAATATGTTTTGAGAGTATGGGAGGTAAGAATGAATCCAACAACAATCACATTACTGTTTCTTCTCTTTGCGGTAGTCATGTTCGTATTTGAGAAGATACCGCTTGGAGTGACATCCATGATCGTCTGTTGCGGACTGGTCGTGACTGGGGTTTTAGATGTAAAGTCGGCATTTGCCGGATTCATCGACAGCAACGTCATTTTGTTCGTTGCTATGTTTATTGTCGGAGGTGCGTTTTTCGAGACCGGCATGGCGAACAAGATCGGCGGGATCGTAACAAAGTTTGCAAAGACAGAGAAGATGCTGATCATTGCCATTATGGTGATCGTAGGACTGATGAGCGGTGTCCTTTCTAACACCGGAACTGCAGCAGTGCTGATCCCGGTTGTGATCGGAATCGCCGCAAAATCCGGATATTCCCGTTCCAGACTGCTGATGCCGCTGGTATTTGCGGCAGCCATGGGAGGCAACTTATCCCTGATCGGTGCGCCGGGAAACCTGATCGCACAGAGCGCCCTGGAGGAGATGAACCTGGGATTTGGCTTTTTTGAATATGCCATTGTCGGAATGCCGATCCTAATCTGCGGAATCCTCTTTTATGCGACGGTTGGTTACCGCTTGCTTCCGAATAAACAGGTAAGCGGCGATGCCGGAGTGTTTGATGACACAAAGAATTTCGATGATGTACCGAAGTGGAAGCAGACTCTGTCCCTGGTGATTCTGGTGCTGACCCTGCTTGCCATGATCTTTGAGAAGCAGATCGGCATCAAGCTTTGCATCTCAGGATGTGTGGGAGCGCTGGCACTGATCCTGACCGGAGTCATTTCCGAGAAAGATGCACTGAAATCGATTGACTTAAAAACGATCTTCCTGTTTGGCGGCACTTTATCTTTGGCGTCGGCCTTATCCCAGACAGGAGCGGGTGCCATGATCGCGGAAACCGTTATGGGAGCGCTGGGAGAAAATCCTTCCCCGTATGTGCTGACCTTTGTGGTATTTATCCTCTGCTGTGTGATGACAAACTTCATGTCCAACACAGCAACCACAGCCCTTATGGTTCCGATCTGTCTCTCTATTGCCCAGGGAATGGGCGCGGACCCGAGAGCAGTTCTGATGGCCTGTGTCATCGGCGGTTCCTGCGCTTACGCAACCCCGATCGGCATGCCGGCAAACACCATGGTAGTGGGAGCCGGAGGATATACCTTTATGGATTATGTCAAATCCGGATTACCGCTGATTGTTATTGCAACGATCGTCAGCATGATCATTTTGCCGATTGCATTTCCGTTTTTCCCGTAAACGGAATTGGAATAAATAAAATTATAAACACAACATATTCACATGAATTTATGTTTCACAAGAAAGGAGATCAAAACGATGAGCAGCAAAGAAAAACAGGTTGAGCAGCTTACCACATATATGGCGAATTTTGTATCCCATATCGGTAAGGTACTGCCGGACGACATCATTGCCAAGTTAGACGAACTGGCAGAGAAGGAGGACAGCCCGCTGTCCAAAGTAATTTATGAGACCATGAAGAAGAACCAGGTACTGGCAAAGACCTTAAACCGTCCGAGCTGCCAGGACACCGGTGTGCTGCAGTTCTGGGTAAAATGCGGAACAAAATTCCCGCTGATCGGTGAGCTGGAGGCGCTGTTAAAAGAGGCAGTGGTAAAGGCAACCTTCGAGGCACCGCTTCGTCACAACAGTGTAGAGACTTTTGATGAGTACAACACCGGAAAGAACGTAGGTAAGGGTACCCCGACCGTGTTCTGGGATATCGTTCCGGACAGCGACAAGTGCGAGATCTACACATACATGGCAGGCGGCGGCTGTACGCTTCCGGGTAAAGCTATGGTCCTGATGCCAGGTGCCGGTTATGAGGGCGTGACCCGTTTCGTTATGGATGTCATGACTTCCTATGGTTTAAATGCATGCCCGCCGCTTCTGGTTGGTGTCGGCGTTGCAACCTCTGTTGAGACTGCAGCACTGCTTTCCAAGAAAGCGCTGATGCGTCCGCTGGGAAGCCACAACGAGAACGAGCGTGCCGCTTCCATGGAGAAGCTTCTGGAAGATGGCATCAATGCGATTGGTCTTGGACCGCAGGGTATGGGCGGCAAGTACTCCGTTATGGGTGTACATATCGAGAACACCGCAAGACATCCATCTACCATTGGTGTGGCTGTCAATGTAGGATGCTGGTCCCACCGCCGCGGACACATCATCTTTGATAAGGATCTGAACTATACCATTACTACACATTCGGGGGTGACTTTATAATGTTAGAACTGAAAGATGGAAAGAAAATTTTGACGACTCCGATCTCTGAGGAGGATTTAAAGGATATTCATATTGGTGATATCGTATACTTAAATGGAAGCATGACAACTTGCCGTGACGTGGCACACCGCCGTCTGGTAGAGGGGGGCCGGGAGCTGCCGGTGGATGTACGCGACGCAGCAATCTTCCACGCAGCCCGATCATTCGTCCGCTGGAGAATGATAAGTTCGAGATGGTTTCTGTAGGCCCGACCACTTCCATGCGTATGGAAAAATTCGAGAAAGAATTTGTTGAGAAAACCGGTGTCAAGGTTATCATCGGTAAGGGCGGTATGGGTCCGAACACCGAGTATGCCTGCAAGAACTACAAAGCAATCCACTGTGTATTCCCGGCTGGAAATGCTGTTGTGGCAGCAACTGAGGTAGAAGAGATCGTCTGCGCAGAGTGGAGAGACTTAGGTATGCCGGAGACTCTGTGGAACTGCCGAGTGAAAGAGTTTGGCCCGCTGATCGTATCCATCGATACCGAGGGACGCAATCTCTTTGAAGAAAACAAAGTTGTTTTCAACGAGAGAAAAGAAAAAGCGATCGAAGAGATCTGCAAGCATGTAAGCTTCATTAAATAAGCTTTACCCGATCAAGAATTCATTTCAACCAAATGTAATGTCCAAATTTTGCCGAAAAAGAAAACAGGCGCTGCAAAACTCCCTTCTTTGCAGCGCCTGTTTTTGTGTTCCCTTTACCTGCGATTGACAAAAACCGATTTTTCAGTGTATATTAAAGTTTAGCAAATCACAGTGATAAAGATAATGAAAGATGGTAAGCTTGCCACTATAAAATACAGCTGTGAAGGTGTTAAATTCTTGTGGGAAAATGAGGTAAACGCATATGGAAAATCTGATGTTTAGTCTGAATGCGACCATGCCGGTCTTTTTGCTTATGGTACTTGGCATGGTGTTTCGGAGAACAGGAATCTTAAGAGAAAATATGATCGACGGACTCAACCAGTTTGTGTTTAAGGTGGCGTTGCCGGTGCTGCTTTTCGGAGATCTTGCAAAGCAGGATTTTGCAAGTGCCTGGGATGGGAAATTTGTAGCGTTCTGTTTCTCGGCTACTATTTTAAGTATCTTGATCGCAACACTGCTTTCCCTGACATTGAAGGACAAATCCCTGCGTGGCGAGTTTATTCAGGGCACATACCGCAGCAGCGCGGCAATTCTGGGCATTGCATTTATTACTAATATCTATGGGAATTCGGGCATGGCGCCACTCATGATCATCGGAAGTGTGCCGCTTTATAACATTATGGCAGTTGTTGTGCTCTCCTTTACAAAACCAGGACAGGATGGTATGAGTCCGGCACTGGTGAAAAAAACGCTGAAGGGGATCGTGACGAATCCGATCATTCTGGGTATCGTATTTGGTGCGCTGTGGTCAGTCCTTCATCTTCCTACACCAGCTATTTTTACGAAAACCGTATCGAACCTTGGAGGCATGGCAACCCCGCTTGGGTTAATGGCAATGGGTGCTGCCTTTAACTGGAAAGAGGCAAAAAACGGTATGGGACCGGCATTTCTGGCAAGTTTTATGAAGCTGTTTGGCTTGTGCACCATCTTTCTTCCGCTGGCCGTGCTTCTGGGCTTCCGGGAGGCGAAACTGATTGCGATTCTTGTCATGCTTGGTTCTAGCACAACGGTCAGCTGTTACGTTATGGCCCGCAATATGGGACATGCCGGAGTACTGACCTCCAGCATCGTGGCACTGACAACCTGTGCGAGCGCATTTTCATTGACCTTCTGGTTGTATGTGACAAGGACACTGGGGTTGATCTAGTCTGCAAAATCAAGTTGTAAAAATGCCTTTCCGCCATTCTGCTATGGTGGTGTCAAAAAGAAAGCGATTCGAAAAACTTTTCGTGTAAAGGAGATAAAACTATGGATAAAAAGGTGTTCAAAAAGGGGGAAGTGATCTTTTCCAAGGGCAGACCATCGGACTGCATGTACGGCACTCCGAAAGATTTTGATGACTATTTTAAGACAAAGCCGGCTAAGGTCATGCTGATCCTGCGGAATATGAGCTCCCGTCTGCGTGAGCAGACAGAAGAAGGCTGGAAATTGAGATTTACTTCAACACCACCGGGATTTGATGACTGGTGCCGGGAAGTTATGGTCCCTGTTCATGGATAGGGATTTCCTGAACGGAAAATTCCAATATGACATAGTTTTGGTAGCTGATTTGGAATGTAAACAATCAAAAAAGGAGCTTTGCACTGAGACTTATTCATCAGTGCGAAGCTCCTTTTTTTCATGGAACTGAGTTCCTGGGAAATCAAAATTGTTCCGCAGGATGCACAATTTTGGTCATGTCTGAAATGGAATTACTTAGATTTTACTTCCTTCCATGCTTCGTTGTAGATCTCGTCCACATCGTCGCCAAGGTACTTCAGAACCTCTGCATTCTTGATGGAGTCGATGTCCGGGAAGATTGCCTTGTTGTTCTGCATATCTTCGTCTAACAGCTCGAATGCGCCCTTGTTCGGGGTGGAGTAGGTGATGTACTCAAAGTTCTTCTTTGCGATGTCCGGTCTGCACAGGAAGTTGATCCACTTCTCTGCGTTTTCCTTGTTCTTTGCATTTTTCGGGATGACCCAGCAGTCGATGAAGAGGTCGGTGCCTTCTTCCGGGATCACGTACTGGAGATTGTCGGTGCCGTCCTCGCCCTGGATGTAAAGCATCTCACCGGAGTAGATGATGCCGACTGCAGCCTCGCCGCCGATCATCTTATCTCTTACCTGGTCTACAACGTAAGCCTGTACCAGCGGCTTCTGGTCGATCAGGTCCTGCTTTGCCTTGTTGATCTCATCCGGATTGGTGCTGTTTAAGGAGTAGCCGTTTTTCTTTAAGCCGGTCATGAAGGCACTGCGGATGCTGTCCTGCATGAGGATTTCACCGCTTAAGCGCTCATCCCACAGGTCGGACCATTTGGTCGGCGGCTCTACGCCAAGTTCCTGCAGGCGCTCTTTGTTGTAGAGGATGCCGATGGTGCCCCAGGTATACGGAACTGCGTATTTGTTTTCCGGGTCGAAGGATTTGGAAAGCTCCATGTAAAGCGGATCGATCTGGTCGATGTTCGGCACGTTGTCGAAGTTGATCTCGGCTAAGAGGTCATGCTCGCGCATCTTCTGGATCATGAAATCGGATGGGCATACCGCATCGTAAGCAATGCCGCCGGCTTCGATGACCGGATACATCTCCTCGTTGGTCTCGAATAAATCGTAGACAACCTTAATGCCGGTTTCTTCCTCGAATTCATCAATGACACTCTCGTCAATGTACTCGCCCCAGTTGTAAACGTAGAGCTCACCGGCATCGCCGGAGCCAGAGCCCTCAGCCGGAGCAGTGCCGGAAGCGGAAGCTCCGCAGCCGGTTACAGTAAGTGCCGCTGCGGATAAAGCCGCAGCAGATGCGATCCATCTTTTTTTCATTTTCTCAATCTCCTCTGTCTTTTATTTTTAGTTGGATTTTATTTCTTTCCACAGTTCGTTGTAGATATTGTCGGTCTCATCGCCGAGATACTCGTAAACCTCAGAATTGTTCAGGGAATCGATATCCGGGAAGACTGCCTTGTTGTTCTGCAGGTCTTCGTCTAACAGCTCGAACGCGCCCTTGTTCGGGGTCGGGTAGGTGATGTACTCAAAGTTTGCTTTTGCAATCTCCGGACGGCATAAGAAATCGATCCATTTCTCTGCGTTTTCTTTGTTCTTCGCGTTTTTCGGAATGACCCAGGAATCCAGCCACAGGTTGGTTCCCTCTTCCGGAATGACATATTCCAGTTCGTAATCCAGTCCCAGGTTTGCAACCTCGTCCTGGATGTAGAGCATCTCGCCGGAGTAAATGACACCGACTGCAGCCTCACCGCCGATCATCTTGTCTCTTACCTGGTCGATGACGTAAGCCTGAACGAGCGGTTTCTGGTCTACCAGATCCTGCTTCGCCTGCTGGAGCTCGTCCTCATTTGCACTGTTCATGGAGTAGCCATCTTTCTTTAAGGCAACCATGAAGGCGTCGCGGACACTGTCCTGCATGAGGATCTCGCCGCTTAAGCGCTCATCCCACAGATCTGCCCATTTGGTCGGAGCCGGTACGCCGAGCTCGTCTAACAGCTTGGTATTGTAAAGGATGCCTACGGTTCCCCAGCAGTAAGGAACGGAGTATTTGTTCTCCGGGTCAAAGGACTTGGACATTTCCATGTAAGCCGGGTCAATCTGGTCGATGTTCGGCACATTGTCGAAGTTGATCTCAGCAAGCAGGTCGTTCTCACGCATTTTCTGGATCATGTAATCGGACGGGCAGACAACATCATAGTTGACGCCGCCGGCCTCGATGACCGGGTACATCTCCTCGTTGGTCTCGAACATATCGTAAATAACCTTGATGCCGGTCTCATCCTCGAACTGGGAAATGACATCCTCGTCAATGTACTCGCCCCAGTTGTAAACATAAAGCTCGCCTGCGTCAGAACTGCCGGAATTGGCAGCAGAAGTGGAACCTCCTGCAGATCCGGATGCACCGCAGCCGGAAAGAAGAGTGGAAGCGGCAGTCAGACCTGCCATGGAAATTGCAAATACTCTTTTTTTCATAGTCATCTCCTCTTAGTGGTGTGGTTGTGTGCTGTCTATTTGACATTTCGCAGAGCAGCAAATGGTGTTTGGTGAATCAAAAAAGGTCAGACATCCTGCCTGTTTTGTTTGGTAAATCAAAACGTGTCAGGCTTCCTGCTTTTTCTTCGGTGCAAAATTGCTGATGAGCAGCAGTGCCAGTACCACCGCAAAGATCACGGTGGAGAGCGCGTACATAGACGGCTTGATGCCGCGGCGAACTTCGCTGTAGATCAGGGTGGACAGGGTGTTGATGCCTGCGCCTCTGGTAAAGTGGGTGATGATAAAATCATCCAGAGACATGGTGAAGGCCAGCAAAAAGCCGGACAGCACACCCGGTAAGATATCCGGGAACACGACTTTGAAGAAAGCGCGGATCGGGCTTGCGCCGAGGTCCAGGGCCGCTTCATAGGTGTAGCGGTTGGTCTGCTTGAGCTTTGGCATGACGCTTAGGATCACGTACGGGATATTAAAGGTGATGTGCGCGATCAGCACGGTCTTAAAGCCAAGGGAAATACCGAAAGCAAGGAAAGCCAGCATCAGGGAGATACCGGTTACGATATCGGCATTCAGCATCGGAATGTTGGTGATCCCCATGACGATGGTCTGGGGAATCTGTTTCATGCTGTTGATCGCGATGGATGCCGCGGTGCCGATGATGGTGGCGATCAGCGCGGACAAGAATGCGATCAGCAAAGTATTCTGCAGGGCAGCCATGATGTTGCGGCTTGCAAACATCTGGGTGTACCACTGCAGGGTGAACCCGCCCCACTGGGTACGGGATTTGGAACTGTTAAAGGATAATACCACCATGGTGGCAATCGGCGCGTACAAAAACACCATGATGATCACCAGGTAGAAGTCCTGCAGGATACGCCGGAAATTCTGTCGGATCTTACTCATTAGAATGTACTCCCTTCGCCGTTTTTATCGTATTTTGCGATCAGCGCCATGCTGATCAGAATGAAGACCATAAGGACCAGGGAGAGACCGGAGCCTAAGTTCCAGTTGCTGCCCTTGGTGAATTCCTGCTCGATGACATTACCGATCAGGAGGATCTTGCTGCCGCCCAGTAAGTTGGAAATTACGAAAGTGGTCAGGGACGGTACGAACACCATGGTAATGCCGCTGATGATGCCCGGCACGCTAAGCGGAAGCCATACCCACAGAAGTGTCTGGGTAAAGCTTGCGCCAAGGTCTCTTGCCGCGTTGATAGTGTTATCATCGATCTTGCAAAGCACGTTGTAGATCGGAAGGACCATAAACGGCAGGAAGTTATAAACCATACCAAGCACGATCGCGCCCGGGGTATTGATCAGGTTCTGGTTTGGCAGGTGCAGGGCACTTAAGATGCCGTTGATCACACCGCTCTTTTCCAGAAGAGTCTGCCATGCCAGGGTGCGCAGCAGAAAGTTCATCCACATCGGAAGAATGAAGATGAAGACGATAAAGCTTCCCTGGCCGATGCCACGGTTACGCAGGATCATGGCAAGCGGGTAAGCAAGTACGAGGCAGATCACCGTGCTCACCAGGGAAAGTCCCAGGGAGAGCCACAGGGCCTTCACATGCTCCGGGGTGGAGATGGAAAGCACATTGGTAAGGGTGAATGCTCCAGATTTATCGGTCAATCCGTAATACACGATAAGGATCAGCGGAATGACGATGAAACCAACCATCCAGACCAGATACGGTCCGGCTAACCATTTCTTATTCATTGACTCCTACGGCCTCCTCATCCTCTGATGCAGGTTTGTTCATGATCTGGATGTCAAACGGGTCCACCTTGATGCCGACCTGTTTGCCGACCGGGCACATATCGGTGCTGTGTACCAGCCACTCGAAGCCGTCCGGGGTGGTGACTTCCATTTCATAATGAACACCCTTGAAGATCAAGTGGGTGCAGGTGCCGACCAGCGTGCCCTCGGACGGGTCTACCAGGTCGATATCCTCCGGGCGGATGACAACATCGACCGGAGTGTTGTTGCCGAAGCCTTTATCCACGCAGGCAAATTTGGCACCGAAGATCTCAACCAGCTCGTCGCGAATCATAATGCCCGGGACAATGTTGCTTTCGCCGATGAAGTCTGCCACGAATGCGTTCTCCGGCTCGTTGTAGATCTGCTCCGGGGTACCCATCTGCTGGATGTAGCCCTGGTTCATGACAACGATGGTGTCGGACATGGTCAGCGCTTCTTCCTGGTCGTGGGTAACGTAGATGAAGGTGATGCCGAGCTCATTCTTTAAGCGGATCAGCTCATACTGCATGTCCTGGCGCAGCTTTAAGTCCAGGGCACCTAACGGCTCGTCTAAAAGCAGAAGACGCGGCTCGTTTACGATGGCGCGGGCAATGGCGATACGTTGCTGCTGGCCGCCGCTTAAGGAGTCTACGGTACGCTTCTCATAGCCGTCTAAGTTTACCAGCTTTAACGCGTACTTGATCTTGTCATCGATGTAGGCTTTGGATTTGCCTTTGATCTTTAAGCCGAATGCGATATTTTCCGCGATGTTCATGTGGGTGAACAGGGCGTATTTCTGGAATACGGTATTTAACTGGCGCTTATTCGGCGGAAGTTTGCTGATATCGGTTCCGTCGAAAATGACCTTTCCGGTGTCGGCCGTCTCAAATCCGCCGATGATGCGCAGGGTTGTGGTTTTGCCGCAGCCGCTGGGACCCAGTAATGTTACGAAAGAATTTTCCTTAACGGAAAGATTGAGGTCGTCTAAGACCATGGTGTTGTCAAAGCTTTTTGAAATGTTGACTAAGTCAATCAGGGGCTGAGCCATCGCATTATTCCTCCTAAAGTATGGTTACATTTGTTTTCATTTACATGTGATATTCAATCTCTGGGCTGACTGCATATGCAGCTGCCCTCTCAAAAGCGGGCTACCGGCCTTTGCGATGTTCGCTCCGGTCAGCTTTAGAAGCTTGGCGGCGTGCTGACCCAGATCAGCGATGCGCCGTGACGGCTCGTAAGGTAATGCTTTTTGTCCGGGGTAAAGTAAAAGGACTCGCCCTTCTTCGCCCGGTAGGTCTTGCTTCCGATGTGGATGTTGATGCTTCCCTGCAGTACATATCCGAATTCCTCACCCTCATGTGGGTTGTCCGGGTAGGTGGAGCCGCCGGCCTCTAAGGTAATGAGAATCGGTTCCATCATGTTTTTCTGTGCGTTCGGGATGATCCAGCGGATCTCATTTTTTAATTCCGCATCGTATTTTTCAAAATAATCTGCTTTTCCGAATACGACCTGCTCTTCCGGAGTTTCATTAAAAAACTCACCAAGCGTCGTGCCGAGGCACTGTAAGATGTCGGTGAGTGTTGCAATGGAAGGAGAGGTTAAATTTCGTTCCAGCTGGGAGATGAAGCCCTTGGAAAGCTCTGCCCGGTCTGCCAGTTCTTCCTGGGTCAGACCCTTTAGCGTCCGTATCTCCTTTAATTTTGATCCGATATCCATAACAGTCCTCCATGATAATACTATCCGAAAAGTTTAGAAATATTAAATGAATGTAAAATGCACTTTAAAGTTTAGCTTTAGTAAACACAAAGCAAGATTCATTATACTGGAAAATATCTGTATGTCAATAGATTCAGAATAGATTTTTTTGAGAATGTGTGGTATGCTGTTTACGATTGGAACGTTTGCGCATTTTATGCGCAGACCGGGTTAAAAAACGCAGAAACTTGAAGGCGTGACAGGAGGAAGAGCAATGGCTTTTGAAGGAAAGTATATGGCATATGTCGGTTCCTATTCGTACAACGGCAAAGCCAAGGGAATCACGGTTTACGATGTAGACGTGGAAAAAGGAACATTTACAGAGCGCTGCGAGGTGGAAGTGGACAATTCCTCCTATGTAACAGCATCCAATGATAATAAAACCCTGTATTCTGTTGCGGATGAGGGTGTTGTGGCATTCCGTATTCTGGAAACGGAAGTCTTTCCCGCTTAAACAGCGCAAAGACCAAAGGCATGAGAGCCTGCCACCTGTCCATGGATAAGGAAGACCGGTATGTATTCGTGTCTGGTTTCCATGATGGCAAGGCAACGGTACTGCGCCTGCGCAAGGATGGCGGTGTCGGTGAGATCGTGGACGGTGTGTTCCATAAGGGACTGGGCAGCGTAGCAGAGCGTAATTTTCGCCCGCATGTAACCTGCTGCAGACGTACTCCGGATAACAAATTTGTCATGATCGTAGATTCCGGTCTGGACCAGGTAAAGATCTACCGCTTCAGCGAGAAGGACGAGCATCTGGTTCAGGTAGACACCATCCCGTGTGAGATGGAATCTGCACCGAGAAACCTGCGCTTCAGCTCTGATGGCAAATTCTTCTATTTAATGTATGAGCAGAAGAATGTCATTGACGTATTTACCTACGAGACCGGAGACCGTGTCCCGAATGTGGAGAAGATCCAGACGATTTCTACCATGGGAGAAAAGCACAGCTCTTTGGCAGCAGCCTGCTCGTTACGCTTCTCCCCGGATGAGAAGCATATGTTCTGCAGCAATGCAGGCGACGAGAGTGTGGCCATGTACAGCAGAGATAAGAAGACCGGTCTTCTGACCCTGATGTGCTGTCTGCCGATCAGCGGAGAATATCCAAAGGATATCGCAGTCTTCCCGGATGATAAGCACATTGCGGCAATCAACCATGAAAGCAATACCATCACATTTTTCAAGATCGATTACGAGAAAAAACTGCTGATCATGAGCTCCAATGCGATCAAGTGCAACGAGCCGAACAGCTGCATCATTGTGAAAGTGGACGACTGATTAAGACGAAAAATCTGGCAGCACTGTGCAAGGCCGTCAGGCGTTTATACCTTTGTGTGAAAGAAAAATGGGAAAACAGCGGAGGAAACTATGGCAGGATCAACCTATGGAACCATCTTCCGTATCATGACATGGGGAGAGTCCCACGGCAAAGGCGTCGGTGTCACCATCGACGGCTGCCCGGCGGGACTTCCGCTTTGTGAGGAAGATGTACAGACTTATTTAAATAGGAGAAAACCGGGGCAGAGCAAATTTGCCACCGCAAGAAACGAAGGAGACCAGGTCGAGATCCTTTCCGGTGTGTTTGAGGGAAAGACGACCGGAACCCCGATCGCCATGATGGTGCGCAATACCGACCAGCGTTCCAAAGATTATAGTGCGATCATGGATGTGTACCGCCCGGGACATGCGGATTACTGCTTTGAGCAGAAGTATGGCTTCCGTGATTACCGGGGCGGCGGACGCTCTTCCGCGCGTGAGACCATTGCCCGGGTAGCAGCCGGGGCAGTTGCCTGCAAGTTGCTGGCACATTATGGCATTACGGTCACCGCTTATGTGAAAAGCATCGGCGAGTTTGAGATCGATCCGAAGCGCTTTGATCTTTCTGAGCGCGATAACAACAGCCTGAACATGCCGGATAAGGTGGCAGCAGAGGAAACTGCAGAATTTTTAGAGCGCATGATCGCTGCACAGGATTCCGTGGGCGGCGTGGTAGAATGTCTGGTAGATGGCATGCCGGTTGGTGTTGGCGAGCCGGTATTCGATAAGCTGGATGCAAGCCTGGCGAGGGCAATCATGTCCATCGGCGCCGTAAAAGGATTCGAGATTGGGGATGGCTTTGCAGCAGCAAAAGCGCTTGGATCCCAGAATAACGATGAGTTTTATGTCGATGCGTATGGTAAGGTTGTGAAAAAGACCAACCATGCAGGCGGTATTTTAGGCGGCATGAGCGATGGAAGCCAGATCGTGCTGCGTGCGGCTTTCAAACCGACTCCGTCAATCGCGCAGCCACAGAAAACAGCGAACAACCATGGCGAGAATGTAGAGATCGCCATCAAGGGACGCCATGATCCGGTGGTGGTGCCGAGAGCGGTTGTGGTAGTAGAGGCTATGACGGCGCTGACGATCCTTGATCTGTTATTAATGGGAAAGAATGCAAAATTAGATTAAGGTAGAGCGGAAAGCTGGAACGAGGAGAACAAAGAAAGGCAGGAAAGAGGAAAATTATGAAGAAGATTGCAATGGGAAATGATCACTCCGCAGTGGAAATGAAGGAAGCCATCAAGGCATATGTAGAGCAGAAGGGTTACGAGGTCATCGACTTCGGAACCAACTCCAGCGAAAGCTGCGATTACCCGGTATACGGCGAGAAGGTTGGACGCGCGGTAGCATCCGGTGAGGCGGATTACGGCATCGCAATCTGCGGAACCGGTATCGGTATCGGTCTGGCAGCAGGCAAGGTAAAAGGCGTTCTGGTCTGCACCTGCAGCGAGCCGTACAGCGCGAGAATGTCCCGCAGACACAACAATACCAACGTCCTGACCTTCGGTGCCCGCGTAGTGGGTGTCGAGATGGCGAAGATGATCGTAGATGAGTGGTTGGACAACGAATATGAGGGTGGACGCCACCAGAGAAGAGTCGACATGATCTTCGATATTGAGAATAAATAACAATTTGATTCACTTTAATAGGGCCGTGTGAGTTGCCTTTCGGCAACTCACACGGCTCTTATCATATACTTATATTGTTATTCCTTATTGCCCAGTTTGGCCTGCTTTTCGCAGTGAGTGTCTTGGTGTGCTGCACGGCCAGCTCGATGAAATACCTCCCTGCTTTCCTGGGCGGTTGCTCTTTGTGGTAGATCATACAGCTTTCCCAGGAGGGGTTATCCTCTAGGCGAAACCAGCAGAGGTTCGGGTAGAGTTTTGCCTGGGATTCTGGCAGAATGGTCAGGCAGATTCCTCTGGATACCATCAGTGCAATGACATGGTTGGTGCGGGCTTCAAACATGATATTCGGAACAAATCCGGCACGCTCAAAGCAGGGATCGATCACCTGACGGAAGGTGGAACCGGCAAACATCAGCGAAAAAGGCTCCTGCCTGCAGAGTGTTAAGTCAATCTCCGGGTAGTCGCCATCGGAAGTTGGCTGGTAAAAACGGGTCAGTGGATGGCCGGTTGGAACGCCGAGAAGAAAACGCTCGTTGGCTAAATGGATATATTCCAAATTCTCTATGTCATGGTTTTTAACCATGACCATGCCGATATCAAGCTTGCTTTCTGCAAGCAGCTTGTACTGGTCTGCGACGATATGGTCCTCAAGCTTTAGTTCTATCTGGGGATATTTTGCGTGGAATTCCGGGAAGATCTCGCAGAAGAGCTCGATTCCCTGCTCCATGGCCAGGTTGACCCGGATTTCGCCTACATTTCCGTCCATGACATCGCTGATCATGGCATGCATCTGTTTTTCACGGTTTAAGGTTTCCTGGGCGTAGCGCAGGAAGATCACCCCGGCTTCGGTCGTGGCAAGATGGTGGGTGTCCCGCTCAAAAAGCGGGATGCCCATTTCTTTTTCTATACGGATCAGCTGCTGGTTTAAGCCGGACTGGGAGATAAAAAGCTTATCTGCAGCCTTGGAAATGCTGCCGCATTCTGCAATGGTCAGAATGTATTTTAGCTGTCTTGTATCCATTGTAAGTTTCCCCTTTTATGTGTGTTGTTTTAGCCGGATCTTGTCTTCCGGCAGCAGAAGCTGTCGGAGGTGGATCTCTTTTGTTATTTTTGTGACTATTATACAAAAATCAGGCAGTTTTGTAAACCTAGAAAGAAGTTGAACTTCTAGCAATCATGGATTACTATAAGTTCAACTTTTATCCGTTTCATGCTAACATAAGGGCATACAAAACAAAGGAGGAGTTACAAAATGTTTGGTGTTTTAGGGTTGATCGTTGCAATCGTATGTGTCATTGCACTGATCTGGAAAAACTGGCACATGGCTATCGTATCACTGGCTGGTGCCCTGATCGTTATTGCATTCAATGCAATGGATCCTGTAACTACATTGTCTGAGAAATTTATGACCGGAATGTCCGGATTTGCCGGAAACTGGTTCCTGCTGTTTATGCTGGGTGCTATTTTCGGAAAAGTCATGGGTGACAGTGGTGCATCCGTTGGTATTGCAAACAAGATGCTCAAGCTTCTTGGCGAGAAGTCAGTAGTGCTTGTTGTTATGCTGACCGGCCTGGTTCTTTCCTATGGCGGAATCGGAACCTTCATCATCGCATTCTCCCTGTATCCGATCGCAGTAGCACTGTTCCAGAAGGCAGATATCCCGAAGAAGCTGATCGTTGCTACCATCATGGTATGCCCGGTTACTGTATGTATGGCAATGCTTCCGGGTTCCCCGTCTACCCAGAACCTGATTCCGACCCAGTATTTCGGAACCACTGCTTATGCAGGTGCTTCTATCGGTCTGATCTGTTCCGTGATCATGTTTGTGTCTGCTTACCTTTTCTTAAACTGGCAGATCAAAAAAGCAAAAGCAGCCGGTGAGCACTTCGTAGCAAGCCCGGGTGAGGATATCATGGATTTAAATGCAGTAGATGAAGGAAAGACACCTTCCATCGGCGCATGTTTCGCTCCGATCGTAGTGCTTCTGGTCCTGATGTTTGGTATCCAGTCTCTGACCAGCATCCCGTCTTCCTATGCAGTTGCAATTGCTATGACCTGCGCAATTATCGTAGGTTGCGTTCTGTACAGAGACCGTCTGAATGTGAAAGAGGCTGTTTCCAACGGTGCAGGCGGCGGCTTAAGCTCCCTGATCGCTACTTCTTCCATCATGGGCTTTGGTTCTGTAGTATCTGCTTCCCCGGCTTATGAGAGCATTACCACAGCTCTGGTAAACATGGATGCAAACCCGCTGATCACAGCACTGATCTCTATCAACGTGATCGCAGCGATCACCGGTTCTTCCGCAGGCGGACTGAACATCTTCTTAAGTTCCATGGGAGAATACCTGGCAGCATCCGGACTGAATATGGCTATGCTCCACCGTGTTGTATGTATCGCATCTTCTGGTTTCGATGCAATGCCACACGCATCCGGTATGGTTGTCTGCAACCAGATTGCTAAGACCTCCCAGAAGGATACCTACAAATATGTATTCATTACCTGTGCAATCATGCCGTTCTGCTGTGCAATTCTGGCATGCATCATCGGTACTTTAGGTATTGTGTAAGCACAAACTGAAAAAAATAACATGAGTAGACAGGGGCTGTCGCAAAATGTACATAACTTGATATATTGAAAGTTTTGGACTTCGTTTTGCGACAGCCCTATAATAAAAGGAGACTGGAATGAAAGTAGATTATATCATCCGGGGCGGACGTGTTGTGGATCCGTCAGCGGGCATCGACGAGATCAAGGATATTTACATTAAAAATATGCGCATCGCAGACGTAAAAGGAGAAACGGCAGAGTGCAATCCAGACTGCATCATCGATGCATCCGGCAAGCTGGTAACTCCGGGACTGATCGATTTTCATACCCACCTGTTCCATGAGGGAAGTTCCATTTGCATTCATCCGGATATGATGATTGCGCAGGGAACTACCTCTGCAGTGGATGCGGGAAGCGCGGGAACCTCTACCTATGAGGCATTTTACAAGTCCGTGATCGCGCAGTCCCAGGTCCGCGTAAAAGGATTTCTGACTGTGTATGGCGGTGGACAGCTCGATCCAAAGCTTTGCGAGGATTTTAACCCGGCACTCTACAACGTAGAAAAGATGGAGCGGGTGATCGAGGCAAACCGGGATAACATGCTGGGCTTAAAGATCCGTCTTTCCAAAGGTGTTGTGCCGGATGAGACCGGCACAGATTACCTGCGTGCTGTTGTAAAGCTGGCCGATGAGCTGAATGAACGTCTGGGTGCTTCCCTTCGCGTCTGTGTTCATACCACCAACTCTCCGGTTACGGCAGGGGAACTGGCTGAGTGCCTGCGCCCGGGCGATATTTTCTGCCATTGCTTCCAGGGGGCAGGAAACCCGATCGCGTCGGAAGATGGCAAGATCGATCCGCTGGTATTAAAAGCAAGAGAGCGCGGTGTAATCTTTGATGCAGCTAACGGCAAAGGAAACTTTGGCTTAAAGGCAGCGAAGCGGGCACTGGCAGCAGGCTTTTTGCCGGATGTGATCTCTACGGATCTTACGGTGGACAAGTTCAACATGCCGCCGTATGCAAAGAACCTTCCGCTTGTCATTTCCAAATATCTGGCACTGGGCGTAAGCTTAAATGACATCATCCGTGCCGTGACCGAAACCCCGGCAAAGCTGATGGGCATGGAAGGACAGATTGGAACCTTAAAGGCAGGAGCGGTCGCAGATATCGCAGTCTTTGACTTAAAGGAGCGCCAGTATATCCAGAAGGATTTCTGCGATGATGAGATCGTATGCAGCCAGATTCTGGTACCGCAGTTAACCATGATCGCAGGTGAGATCCAGTATTGCCAGTCGGATTTTTACCTCTAATATATTTCTGATTCAATTGAAAAAAACAAAAAGAAAGACCGGATCGTGCCTGCGCACTGTCCGGTCTTTCTTTTTGCGTGTATGCCGCGGAAGCGCCGGTGGCGCTTCCGCTGATTCGTATTACAGTAAAATAATTTTATGCTCTTTGCAGATCTTTCTCATATCGTCTGGCCACAGGCTTGCCTGTACCTCACCGACATGGGCGCGGTCTAAGAGCAGCATGCACAGACGGGACTGTCCGATACCACCGCCGATGGTGTACGGAAGCTCGCCGTTTAAGAGCATCTTGTGGTATGGAAGGTTCTTTCTTTCCTCGCAGCCGGCCTTCTTTAACTGCTCCTCTAAGGATTTTTCATCAACACGGATACCCATGCTGGAAACCTCCAGTGCGCAGTTTAACTGGTCATACCAGAAGAGAATATCACCGTTTAACTGCCAGTCATCGTAGTCCGGTGCACGACCGTCGTGCGGTTCGCCGCTTGCAAGTTTGTCACCGATTTTCATCAGGAAGACGCAGCCGTATTCCTTGGTGATGAGGTTCTCACGCTCCTTCGGCGTCTTGTCCGGATAGCGGTCTGCCAGTTCCTGGGTGGTGATGAAGGTGATGTGCTCCGGCAGATGCTTTACTGCCTGCGGATACTTGTACCATACCTCATGCTCCATGTGCTTGATGATCTTGAAGATGGTCTGAACGGTTGCCTCGAGGGTTTCAATGGTGCGCTCCTCTTTGGCGATGACTTTCTCCCAGTCCCACTGGTCTACATAGCAGGAGTGAAGGTTGTCGAGCTCCTCATCGCGGCGGATCGCGTTCATGTTGGTGTAAAGACCCTCGCCAGGCTCAAATCCATACTCTTTTAAAGCCATACGTTTCCACTTTGCCAGGGAATGTACGACCTCAACGGTCTCTCCCGGGATTGCAGCGATGTCGAACTGGACCGGACGCTCTACGCCGTTTAAGTTATCGTTCAAGCCGCTGGACTGGGTGACGAACAGCGGTGCGGAAATGCGCTCTAAGTGCATCTCTTTGCCAAATTCCTTCTGGAATGTGTCACGGATGTATTTGATCGCTTCCTGAGTCTCACGCACGGTGAGATGGGGATCATAGTTAGCTGGAATGATCAATGCCATGTTTCTTTCCTCCCTGTATTGCGTTAGGTTTTAAAAAAAGGAGTTTTGCCTGAGCAAAACTCCGCAAGATACTTAATGGTAGCATTTTTGGAATAAAATCACAAGTATTTTCTTATTTTATAGCAGTTTATTCAATTTCGAGAATCATATTGTTTCGATGTAAGACTCTGTAATATTTTTAAATCTTGGCAGCGCTAGTGCAACATAGCCATATTCTGGTGCAATGCACACCCCTTTGTTGATCAGGCGTTCCCGGTATTTGGAAAAGGTAGTGCCTTTCATTTCCAGCTTATCGCAAAGCTCTTTTACTTTTATTTTTGTACCCTGTTCTGGCATGGCCGAGACAATCTGTTTTTCCAGTGGAGATAAACTGCTCCAGATTTTCCGGTAAACAAAGTCTTCCAGAAGACCGTCCAGTTCCTTTAGAATCCAGTCAAGAGGTTTTTCATCGTGATACTCCCAGTATAGCATGCCAAGCGCCTGAAAAGCGAAAGCATAGCCCATGGTGATATTAGCCAGTTGCCGGGCTTTTTCGTCATCAATCTGGAAGATATTCTGATATTCGTTTTTGATCTGATTGATGCCTAACGGACCAAGAATGATCTTGGGAGCACGAAGCAAAAAGGTCAGAACCGGGTCATTCTGGATTTCGTAAATGTTTTCATAGAGTCCTGTCATGATCAGGAATACCGGATAGTTTTTTCGGATAAAGATCTGGAACTGACTGGCGAAAATCCGCATATTTTCGTTTGCGACAGCCTCGTCGATGGTAATCAGTACCTTTTTTCCTTTTTTATTGAGTCTGTCCAGAAGCGTTTCGATTTTGCTCACGCTGTCCCGCTCTTCTGTAATTCCATTGTATCCGATTCCGAAGCCTGCGACAGAAATCTCGAATCCTTTTTCAAAAATGTTTGGAATCTGTTTGCTGGCATCGAGCAGACGCATGGCAAACTCCTGCAGCAGAGGCTGGGTGGCATTCAGGTCGACTACGACCCATTCGTCAGAGTTCCGCAGCTGATTGGAAACAGAAGTCATAAGCACCGTTTTCCCGCTTCCGCGGATACCGCTGATCAGATAAGTCTGGCTGATCGGGTTATCTGCCTCAAAGGTGGAAAGGATATTATCGGTGCTTTCATAACGGTTAATGTATTTGATTGGCTGTTTTCCGAATGTGAGGGTGAAGGGATTGTCTCGTTTCATGCTCGGCCTCCTTGATGGATAACTCTTCATAACTTTGGATAACTTATATACTGATGGATAACTATTCATAACTCTGGATAACTTTATGATATGATATTAACATTTGTATTATTTTATGTCAAGAAACTCCTATGAACACAAAAAAATAGGAGCCGCTTTTCCCCCACAGAAAGCAGCTCCTGGTCACGATCAAAAACCGTTACACAATACAGTCTTCGCTTGGTATCCCCATACCAGTTAAGAAAATAAAAGGCGCCGGAGTGATGGCGCTCATGTCTTTCTTACAAAATACACTATATCATTGTTTTGTGGTAGCGTCAAGGATAATTGTGCAATTTTAAGAAGATTGTGCACTTTGGAGAGGGAAAACTGCTCAAATTGTATACACGTGTCCGCTGCACAAAGACGTTCGTGTGCATCTTAAAGAAAAACAAAAAATGTGACAGAAAAACTTTTTTTTAGGGCTTGAAACAGGAAATTCTTTGTGCAAGTTTCATGAGGCAGCGCCGGGTATAAGACAGGGGAATTCTGACATACTATACGGAAAATGGAATGATTCTATGCGTATTTCAGATATGCCATATGAGAAACAGAAAGAACAGAACGTGTTTCTTGAAAGAAAGGAGGAACTGCAGCATGCAGTTTTCAAAAAATCTGTCAGAAAATCTGGAACATTTAAAACAGACGCTGAGTCTGGAAAAAAATTTCGATGTAGTTTACCGGGCGATCACGATCGGAGGAAAGCAGGCGTGTCTGCTTTTTGTGGATGGGCTGACCAAGGATGAGGTCCTTTTAAAGGTATTACAGGCGTGGTGGAGCATTAAGCCGGAGGATATGCCAAAAGACGCGCACGGTTTTTCCAAAAAATATATGCCTTATGGAGAAGTAAGCCTGGTCGACAACGAAAAGGACATGATCGTACAGCTGCTGAGCGGAATCACGGCGGTTCTGGTTGACGGGTACGACAAATGCCTGATGCTGGACTGCCGTACTTACCCGGCGCGCGGTGTGGAGGAACCGGAAAAAGACAAGGTTCTGCGCGGTTCCCGGGACGGTTTTGTGGAGACGCTGATCTTTAATACGGCGCTGATTCGCCGCCGGATCCGGGACCCGAAGCTGATCATGGAGATCCTGACAGCCGGAAACAGTTCCCACACGGACATAGCGGTCTGCTATATGGATGGACGCATCGATGAAGAGCTTTTAAATAAGATCCGGAACCGCATCCAAAACCTGCGGGTGGATGCGCTGACGATGAACCAGGAGAGTCTGGCGGAGGGGATTTTCCCTCATAAATGGTTTAACCCGTTTCCGAAATTCAAGTTTTCGGAGCGCCCGGACACTGCGGCAGCGTGTATTCTGGAAGGAAATATCGTCATTCTGGTGGACAACTCTCCGGCGGCTATGGTGCTGCCATCCTCCGTGTTTGACATTATTGAGGAAGCAGATGATTACTATTTTCCACCTGTGACGGGGACGTATCTGCGGCTGTCCCGTATGGCAACAGCAGTATTATGTCTTTTACTGACGCCAACCTGGCTTCTTGCATGATGCATGCGGACGCACTGCCGCAGTGGCTGGCCTTTACCAAGCTTTCGGATGTGACTTATGTGCCGCTGATCTTTCAGCTTTTGATCCTGGAATTTGCGATTGACGGTCTGCGTCTGGCGGCGATCAACACGCCAAATATGCTGACAACGCCGCTCAGCGTCATTGCGGGTATCGTACTGGGAGAATATTCGGTGAAATCCGGCTGGTTCAACTCGGAGACTATGCTGTATATGGCATTTGTGACGATTGCAAATTACAGCCAGTCCAGCTTTGAACTGGGATATGCACTGAAATTTATGCGGATCATCATGCTGTTGTTTACCGCGGTGTTTGATGTGTGGGGTTATGTGATCGGCTTTGTGATCTCCGTCTGTGCGATCGTGTTTAACAAGACGATTGCCGGAAAGAGTTATATCTACCCAATCATTCCGTTCAGCTGGAAAGAATTAAAAAAGCGGTTCTTCCGCGGACGGCTTCCGGTAATACCGGAAAGCCAGAACGCGGATGAGAACCGCTGATGGTTCTTATGCTTTCCACTTCGTTGTATACAGAATATCCCGGTTGATGGTGCTGTAAAGCATTTCCCTTACCATATCCGGGTCGTGGGTCTGTCCAAGGATCCACATGAGTTTGGTGACGGTAGCTTCCAGGGTCATGTCGTAAGCTTCCAGGAGACCAAACTCTTTTTTGATGGTTTTGCCGATTTCGTAGACGGACATGTTGCTTCCCTCGTTGGTGACCTGCGTTGTCATGATGACAAACTTGCCGGCATTGACCCAGCGCTCGATCGCCCGGTGGAAACTGTCATCTTCATAGGAAGGAATACCGCCCACACCAAAGGATTCAATGATAACAGCATCGTAGTGCTTGAACAGATAGTCCAGGATGCCGCCGTTCATGGACGGGATCAGTTTTAACAGAGTCACCTTGCTGTCCAGCTTGTGATAGAAGGTGACCTCCTCAGTCAGGCGGTCTTTATCGTCGAGATAGAAGATAATGTGGTTGTCCTGGATCGTAGCAATGTAAGGAAAGTTAATGCTGGAAAAGGCATTGTAGCTTTTGGTGCGTTCCTTTTTGCCGCGGGTACCGGCAATGACTTTACCGTCAAAGACAATGTTGACACCGTGTGCTTTATCGCAGCTGGCAAAGAGAAAACTGTCGCTTAAGTTGGTCTTTGCATCGGTGATCTCCAGATCGATCGGCTTTTGCGCGCCGGTAATGACGATCGGTTTCGGTGAATTCTGGATCAGGTAGGAGAGGGCGGATGCCGTGTAGGCCATGGTATCGGTGCCATGGCAGACCACAAAGCCATCGAACTGATCGTAGTACTTTTCAATGGTAGAAGAAATTAACAGCCAGTGTTTTGGCTGGATATTGGTGCTGTCGATGTTGATGACCTGCATGGCGGTCACTTCACAAAATTCTTTTACGTCCGGGACATAGCCGAGAAGTTCTTCTGATGTAATCAGTGGCTTTAAGCCATCCTCACTGCGCTTGGAGGCGATGGTGCCGCCGGTGGCGATCATAAGGATACGTTTCAGGTTCTTCTTTGGGGGTTTCATATTTGGGTCTGGCCTCCTGTTGCAAAAAACTTGTGATCTTTGTCAATTCGTTCTATTATAATATTGTGCTGCAGCCCATGCATGGCAGGAGCTGCAACGGATTTGAACAATAACAATATTATAGCATTTTGCAAAAAGAAAGGAAATAAAAAATTATGGCAGCAATTCCAAAAGATCCGGTTATGCTGATGAGCTTTTTAAACACCCAATTGCGTGACAATTATGACAGCCTGGACGAACTGTGCGCGGTTTACGATCTGGACAAAGCAGAGATCAGCAGGAAACTGGATGCAATTGATTATCATTATGATTCGACACGGAATCAGTTTGTGTAATTGTATCAAAATGTTCCTGCAATTTACCACGCATGTAATCTGTACACAGAGCTATGAAATACTTTTCCGGTCGGGTAAAATAACAGCCTTTCAGGAAAGCAACGCTGCGCGACCAGCGCTGGTTTGGATTCACAGTAAAATAAGCGATCGGTGCAGCAGGATCTACATAGGATTGTGGGAAAAAGGCAGGGGCAATCTGTTCTTTTAACATGTTGATCACGGTATGGGTGCTCACAGACTCAAATAGAACTTTTGGGTGGAAACCGGCATGGGTAAAGGCCTGGTCGATCATGTCGCGCATGCGGGTTTCTTTACTTAAAAGGATAAAGCTATCATTCTTGAGCAATGTCAGGTCAAGCCGTGGAAGAGTTTCATGGCTGTTTTTCCCTGCAAGGTGTGCCAGTGGATGAGTGATGGGAAGACCGAGAATCATGTATTCGGTATCCATGTCGAGGTAATCCAGATCTGGATGTTTCATTCCTTCTGCATAAGTGATAAAGGCAAAATGTACTTCGTTTTTCAGAACCAGCTGCTCCATCTTTTTTACACGTTCTTCATAGATTCGAAATGTGATCTGCGGATATTTCCGGTGAAAAATGGGATAGACCTTGGAAAACATGGTGGCACCGGTTTCTGGTGTATACGCTACCGCAATCTCTCCAAGATTTTCCTCAGAAATATCAGAAATAATTTTATAGGTTTCTTTTTTCATATCGACCATCTTGTGGGCAGTTGTAAGGTAAATGCGCCCGGCGAAGGTCGGGATCATGCTGTGCTTGCGCCGCTCAAAAAGTGGTGTGCCGAGTTCTTTTTCCAATTTTAATAACTGCTGGTTTAGTGCTGACTGGGTCAGGAAAAGCTTTTCCGCAGCTCTGGAAATGCTTTGCTCCTGCTCGATGGCAATCATATTTTCAATCTGTTTTAAATCCATAATAAATCCTCCTCAATATAACTCTTAATTGAACTAAGAAAAAATATAAAATATGATAAGTTGAATTAAGACTATAAAGAAAGTATAATCAAAGCATACAAAAAAACAAGCATATCGATAAAAATATGTAAGTTTTTGAAACAAGTGAGAAGGAGAAAAAGGGTTATGAGAAAACAGTTATTAAGCGTAATGCTGGCAGGCGCAATGGCAATGGCATTAGCTGGTTGCGGAAGCAAACAGGCTGCACCGGCAGAAACTACTGCTGCAGCTGCAGAAACTCAGGCAGAGTCTAAAGAGGAAACTCAGGCAGAGTCCAAAGAAGAGGCAAAGGCTGAGGGTACTTCTACCGTAGCGGGAGATGCTTCCAAGAGCACCTGGCCGAACGGTACTGTACAGCTTTATGTACCGGCATCTGCAGGTGGTGGTACCGATATGATTGCAAGATTGTTCGCTAAGGGAATGAGCGATGCAACTGGTGCAAACTTCGTAGTTATCAACGATGCAACCGGCGGTGGTACCGTTGCACTGGAAACTGTAAGAAATGCAAAACCGGATGGTTTAAACCTGTATCTGGGTCATACCGGTCAGTGCGGTATGATGGCTACCGGTCAGTACGATCATACATATGAAGATTTCCAGATGCTTGGTACAATCACTGTTCCAGGTGCTGAGACCAACTGTATCGTTGTAAATAAGAATGTAGAAGCAAATACGCTTCAGGAACTGATTGACGCTGCGAAAGCAGAGCCAGGAAAATATCTGACTGGTGTACAGGCAAACGGAAACCGTCACTTCATGCAGATGTTATTCCAGCAGGCAACTGGTACCGAGTTCACGATTGTTGACTGTGGCGGTAACGCAGACACCATTACCAACCTGGTTGGCGGTATGGTAGATATGGCAATCCTTCCGATCGTAAATGCAAAACAGTATGTTGAGGCTGGCGACATGAAGCCACTGGCAATTACTGGTGATCAGAAGTCTGAGGCTATGCCAGATGTTCCGACTTTAAAAGAGCTTGGTATTGATAGCTGCGAGCTGTCCAGCATTTCTTTACTGTGTGGACCGCAGGGAATGTCTGCAGACGATGTTGCTAAGATCAGTGAGACCATGAAGACTGTTCTGGAAAATCAGGACATCATCGACCAGTATCATCAGATGCAGATGGAAGCTGGCTACAATACCCCGGATGATGCAGCATCTATCGTTGCTAACATGCAGGCTAAATACGGTGAAGCAGCAGCTTTAATGAAATAAGAATTAAGAATTTAACCAGTGTAACATGCAGGAGCCCCAAGAGGTCTGAGTCGCTTGGGGCTCTTTTTCGAAATGGATTTCAAAGGAGTATATTATGACAAGAGATCGTGTTACAGGTCTGATTGCAGTTGTTTTGGGTGTTTTGATTGCCTTCATGACATCTCAGCTTCCAGCATCTACCATGACTGGAGATATTGGTCCGCAGGCGTTTCCATATATCTCAGCTGGTATTATGATTATTTGCGGAATTGGTCTTCTGATAAACGGAAAGAAGCCATCTCCGGTATTTTACACTAGACCACAGTTTGGCAGATTATGTCTGATTTCTGCTGTAATGCTTGGCTTCATTGTTGCAATGCAGTTTTTAGGCTATGTGATCGCATGTTTTGCAGCACTTCTGGTTCTGTGCTCCATGTTTAGCCAGGGCAAGGGCATCGCAGTTTGGAAGCGCATTGTATTTGCAGCAGCCATGACCGCAGTGATGTATCTGATGTTTGTAAAAGTATTCAGCATTCCGCTTCCGAGCGGCGTACTGTTCTAAGGAGGATAAAGATGGCTGATTTTGTGAGCGCAATGGGGATTCTGCTTACCCCTTATTGTCTTATTATGATGGTGATCGGTGGATTCATCGGTCTGATCCTGGGTGCGATCCCGGGTCTGTCTGGAGCAATGGCAATTACCATTATCCTTCCACTTACCTTTGCGATGGATTCTAACGTAGCAATTGCAATGCTGATTGCAATCTGGGTAGGAAGCTGCTCAGGTGGTTTCATTGGTTCTATCCTTCTTGGTATTCCTGGAACCCCAAGTTCTCTGTCTACCTGTTATGATGGATACGCCATGACAAAGAAAGGCGAAGTTACCAAAGCATTATCTGCTGGTACCGTTGCAAACTTCATGGGTACTGTTCCGTCCATCCTGATCGCAATGATCGCATGCCCGGTTATTTCCAAATTTGCAGTTAAGATGGGACCGTGGGAGTATTTTGCACTTGGTCTGATGGCAATCACCCTGGTTGCAAGTATGTCCAAGGGACGTATGCTGAAAGGCTTCATCGGTGCAGCAATTGGTCTGTTCATTACCCAGATTGGTTATGCTCCGATTTCTTCTACTCCACGATTTACGTTTAATTCCTATTATCTGTCTGGCGGATTCAACATGGTATGCGTTCTGACTGGTCTTTTTGCAGGTGCTATGATCTTAAGCGACTATGCAAAAGGAGAGACTGGTGCAGCAGGTACTTTCAAAGGAAAAATCGGTAAATTCACCCTTCCGCTGGTTGACCTTACCAGAAACATTGGCAATATCATCCGTTCTTTCCTGGTAGGACTTGGTATCGGATTCCTTCCTGGTATGGGTGCAGCACTTTCAAACGTAGTTGCTTATACCATGGCAAAGAATTCTTCCAAACATCCTGAGGAATTTGGTGAAGGTTGTGTAGATGGTGTCATTGCTCCTGAGGTAGCAAACAATGCTTCTGTCGGTGGTGCTATCATCCCGATGATTGCACTTGGTATTCCTGGAGATGGAACCACGGCACTTCTGTTAGGTGGTCTGACCATTCATGGTATTGAGGCTGGTCCTCTGATGCAGAGAAACTACCCGGTATTCGTTTTCATGATTTTCCTGGCAGCAGTATTTGCAGCAGTGATCGCACTTGTTGTTGAGATTTTTGGTATCAAAGCATTCCCGCTTCTTCTGAAAGCACCGTATCACTATCTGTACCCGGCAATCCTGATCCTGGCATTTACAGGTGTTTACACCAATGCAAACAATATTTTTGCAGTTTATATGGCATTGATGTTTACCGGTATTGGTATCTGGATGGCTTATGCAGGAATTCCATCTACTCCGTTTATTCTTGCGTATGTACTTGGATCTACCCTGGAGACAAACTTCCGTAAGGCAGTCAGCTTCTCCAGAGGTGACATGCTGATGTTCTTCAAGAGACCGGCATCCTGCATTTTACTTTTGATCGCAATCTTTTCTGTCCTCTGGCCGTACATCGCACCAAAGCTTAAGAAAAAAGAAAAGTAATCGATTATAATAGTTTTTATCTGGCTCAGAATAGAGAATACATCAGATCTTATCTGAAAAACTCGTTCTGAGCCATACTTAAATAACAGCCAGTAAGACTGTATTGACCAGGAGGAATGGAAAAGATGATATATTCGATCAACGGTGAAGTAGATCAGCACATTTGCATGAAAATCAATGAGGACTTTGCTTTCCCGGAAAAAATTAAGCTTACCAGGGCTGTTTTATATACCTTTCAGCCGAAACCACGCAAGCAGGTATGGAAGGATGGAACTGGTAAAGTTCAGAAAACCTGGACATTTACTCCGTGGCTGAGAGTATACGATGAGGATGGAGACTGCGGTGAGGGGCCAGTGACGCCGGCTGTATGGCAGACCATTCTTCCGCTTATGCTGAAAGATCCGATGCCGAGAACCAATCTGGAGTGGAGAAAAATCTTCTACTGGATGGAACGTGCTAATTATAATTTTAGTGTTCCAATGTTTCAGATGGAAGTAATCCTGTTTGATCTGATTTCCAGAAAACGTGGCATTCCGATGTATCAGCTGCTTGGAGCTGAAAAAAATTACGCAGACATTTACAAAGGAGGCGGTTCTGTATTAAGAACAGATGAGGAACTGGTAGAAGAAATTCTGGCAATCAAGGAAGAGGGATTTGATACAACAAAGATTAAAATCTCTCTTGGCGATATGAAAAATGATCTTCGCCGCATCGAGAAAATCCGTCTGGCAGTAGGTCCGGATATGAAACTGGCAGTAGATTCCAATCAGGCATATGACGCCCAGACAGCTATGAAGTTTATCCGGGAAGCATACCAGTATGATATTGCATGGTATGAAGAGCCTATCGTACATACAGAGAGCGAAGAAATTGCAAAATTTATCCGTATGATGAAGGAAGAAGACCGCTATGTTCCGGTTGATTACGGTGAATCTGCACGTTATGCCCTGGAGTATAAGGCGTATATGGATGCAGGCGTGGAATATATTACCGTTATGCCATCCATCTACACAATGGGTGAGTTTTTGAAGATTACGGATATGGTCCGCAGCAGAGGCTGCCATGTATGTTCCGGTCAGAATGATCATCCGGGTGCACTGATGGGTGTCATGTTAAAAGATGGGGAAAAGGTGGAGTTCCATAAACCGAATACGGAATATATGGAGCAGTATTACCGCTTAAAGCCAACCCGCAAGGGAACCAGATTATATCTTCCGGATGAGCCTGGACTTCCAGTTCAGATAAATTTTGAAAAACTGGAAAAAGATGGATGTGTATCAAATATTCAGTATTTCTACAGATAAAAAAAGTGATATACTGAATGAAGTTGTAAAGAAAAGTTGAATGAAAAAGGAGAATCATTATGTCATTTCATTGTAGCCCGGCAATCCCACATCCGGTAGAAACTCTTGTACATGAGCCGTGGACACTGGCAATCAAGCCGTTTCAGGTATCTCCGAACACCTGGTATGTAGCAGGTCAGACCTGGGTTGGCTGCTATCTGATCGATACAGGCGATGGCCTGATCCTGATCGACAGCGCAATTCCGGAGAGCACGTATCTGATGGTAGATTCTATCTATGCACTGGGATACAAGCCGACTGATATTAAGAAAATCCTGATCAGCCATGCGCATTTCGATCACTGCGGAGCAGCAGCTGAAATGAAGGCGCTGACCGGAGCAAAGGTTTATATGTCCAAAGAGGACTATGTATTCATGAAGAGCTGCCCGGAGGAAACCATGATCCCGGATTCCGGCTCTCATGTACAGAACTTTGAACCGGATGAGTTTTATTCCGATGAGAAACCGGTAACCCTCGGAAATATCAGCGTCCAGACCATGCTGACCCCGGGACATACCATTGGCTGCACCAGCTTTTTCTGGAAAGAGAAAAATCCGGTAACCGGTGATGAGTATGTGGTTGCCATGCACGGTGGTGTCGGAGCGAATACCATGAATGATAAGTACTATGCGACCAGCAAGTATTTAACTCCGGCTCTTCGTGACCGCTTCTTTGAGGATGCAGAAAAATTAAAGAAGATTCATGTAGATATTGCACTGCCGAGTCATCCGAATCAGATTGAGATCGTAGACAGAGCAGGACAGTATACCCATGAAAGTCAGCCATATCTGGATGATACGGTATGGGCAGATTTTATCATGGAACGTGTACGTCAGGTGCGCGAACTGATGAAATAAGGAAGACGCGGCACAGGGAGATTTCTTTGTTGCCGCGTTTTTGGATTATAAGATGATAAGCAGAAGGTTTCGGTAAATCATTGCCGATGCAGCTTACAATAGAGAGAGGAGATTATCATGAGCATTGTAAAAGATTATGAAAACTATCTTGCAAAAAGAGCAGAATTTGAAAAGAATCCGATGTCCAAATACTGGACGAAGCAGGCAGAGCGTTATATGGAGCCGTTTCGTATGTTCGGAAATGTTTATTATGTAGGAGACAGCTGGGTCTGTGTACATCTGATCGATACCGGGGACGGACTTCTTTTGATCGATGCCGGAAACTGCGGCAATACCGCCATGCTGATCCATTCCATCTGGAAAGCTGGTTTTGATCCGGCTGATGTGAAGTGGATCCTGCTTTCCCACGGCCATGTCGATCATGTTGGCGGCGTAAAATTTATGCGCGATATGTTCGGCACGAAAATCTATATGGGTGAGCCGGATGCGATCATGTACCGGGAACATCCGGAGAAATCCTATATCCAGGACAGCCCGGATCTTATGGATGCTCCGTGTGAGCCGGATGGTGTGATCCGTGATGGAGATGAGATGACCTTTGGCAATGTCACCATGAAGTTTTACCTGGTACCGGGACACACTGAAGGATGCATCGCAATCTTCTTTGATGTGACAGAAGGAGACCGTACCGTGCGTGCAGGATATTATGGCGGTTTCGGCTTCAATACACTGGCAACCGATTATCTGACCGAGATCGGGGATCCGAAGTGCCATATGCGCGAGGTTTACCTGGAATCTCTCAAAAAAGTACGGAACGAGCATGTGGATTTCTTCTTAGGAAATCACTGCATCAACAACCATATGCCAGAAAAACTGGAAGCGATCAAAAACGGAGCGGACCGCACTGTATGGATCGATCCGGAAGAGTGGGGATGTTATCTGGATGAGAAGCGTGATGCACTGCTGAAATTCATGAAAGAAAACCCGGCCGCAGAATAAGAAATAAAAAACAGGAAATCTGAACGGGAATAAAATGCAGGGAAAAACGTTATATTAATTGTATGAACACATTAAAACGATTTCTATTTCATTTTTTCCTGTGTGGGGTTACCGGCTGGTGTCTGGAAGTAATCTTTACTTCCACAGAGTCCATCCTTGCCCATGACTGGCGGCTGATGGGGCAGACCTCGCTTCTGATGTTTCCGATTTACGGCTGTGGGGCTGTTCTGGCACCGATCGGCAGACTGGTTGACCGCTGGATCGGTGACGGACCGCTTAGTCCGAGGGACTGGATCATCCGGCATGGTCTGTTGTATATGGTACTTATTTTCACGGCAGAGTATCTGTCTGGTGCTTTTTTACAGTCGAAAGGAATCTGCCCCTGGGACTACACGGGGTATCAGACGAGTGTAAATGGTCTGATCCGTCTGGATTTTGCGCCGCTGTGGTTTCTGGCAGGACTTTTATTTGAACGGATTTCCATGATCCGAAGCAGATGTCTGCCCGGGCGGAAACAAAGGGAAAGCTGAGTCACCTGCCCGCCGGATGGCTGAGTGGACATGCCCGCGGAAATTGCGGCATACTTTTACAAAGCAATGAAAAAAGAGAGGCGAATGACTTGTTTTTGCCTCTCTTTTTTTATATACTGGAATCTACGGTATAAATCTAAAAAATGGAGCAGTTGAAAAATAAGCTGCGAGACAAATGAGGTGTGGGATGATACGAGTAATACTGATTCTTCTGGTAGTTGTGGTATTTCTCCTGGTGAGCGCACTGCCGCTTCTGATCGGAGAAAAATATGTTTGGAAGAACAACGAAAACCGCCAGAAAGAATATGCGTTAAAGGTAGTGAAGCAGATTTTTCATATGATTTTCCGGTTGACCGGTTCTACGTTAACGGTAAAAGGATTTGAAAACATTCCGGATAAGCCGGTGCTTTATGTGGGCAACCACAGAAGCTACTTTGATATTGTGAGCGGCTATATTGTTGTGCCGGGACAGACTGGCTTTGTGGCAAAAAAAGAAATGGAAAAAATTCCGCTTTTGCGTGACTGGATGCGCAATGTGAACTGCCTGTTTCTGGACCGCAAGGATATCAAGGCGGGACTCAAGACGATTCTGGAAGGAATTGAAAAAGTAAAAGGTGGTTCTTCCATGTGGATCTTCCCGGAGGGAACGCGCTGCAAGGCAGAGGACCCGGTAGAAATGCTGGGTTTCAAAGAAGGAAGCTTAAAGATCGCAGAAAAGTCCGGGTGCCCGGTTGTGCCGGTAGCCATTACCGGAACTGCCCAGATCCTGGAGCAGCACTTTCCGTTTATCCGCCCGTCCCATGTAACGATCGAGTTCGGGGAACCGTTTTACATCAAAGAGCTTCCGGCAGAGGACCGGAAACGTGCCGGTGCGTACACCGAAGCAAAAATCAAGGAAATGCTGGTGAGAGAGCAGGAAGAGCGGAAGCGGACCAAATAGAATCGTACCAAGCAGAACGGTATCAGGTAGAACCGTACCAGGTAGAATGTTTCTGGTTGCGGTTTGCGTACGCGTGTGGGTAGTAGCATTTCCTGGGCCAAACATTTGAAAGATACCGAGAAAAAGGAGAGAAACCGTGGATTTACTGGAATGCAGAAATAAATTAGATGTGATCGATAAACAGATCGTAAAGTTATTTGAGGAGCGCATGGACATCTGTGGCAAGGTGGCAGAGACCAAGATCGCTTCCGGAAAGGCTGTCTACGACGCGGAGCGCGAAAAGCAGAAGCTGGACGCGGTCAGTGCCATGGCAGACAGTGAATTTAACCAGGTTGCGGTGCGGGAGCTCTTTTCCCAGATGATGTCCATCAGCCGCAAATACCAGTACTCGATCCTGGCAGAGCATGGAAGAGCCTTGAAGCTGGGGTTTGAGCGTCTGGACAAGCTTCCTATGGATGGTGTGCGCGTGGTACACCAGGGTGTGGAGGGTGCTTACAGCCATGCAGCGGCGCTCCAGTATTTCGGGGAGAACGCAAGCATCTATCATGTGGCACATTTTGAGGATGCCATGAAGGAGGTACAGCTGGGAAATGCGGACTATGCGGTGATGCCGATCGAGAATTCCTCTGCAGGAGCGGTCATCGATATGTACGATCTTCTGACCCGCTACGATAATTATATTGTGGCAGAGACATTTCTTCCGGTTGAGCATGCGCTGCTTGGTGTGCCGGGAGCGAAGCTTCCGATATCAAGACTGTATTTTCCCACCCGCAGGCGCTCATGCAGTGTTCCCAGTTTTTAAACGATAACGGTTTCAAGCAGATCAGCGTGGAGAATACCGCGGTAGCTGCAAAGCGTGTGGTCGAGGAGGGGGACAAGACCCAGGCGGCAGTAGCCAGCGAGATTGCCGGAAAGCTGTACGGCCTGGAGCTGTTGAAGCCGGCTATCCAGAACAACCAGGGCAATACGACCCGCTTTATCATTCTGGCAAACCGCAAGGTCTACCAGAAGAATGCAGGAAAGATCAGCCTTTGCTTTGAGCTGCCGCATACCAGCGGTTCACTGTATAACATGCTGGGAAACTTCATCTTTAACCATGTCAACATGATGATGATCGAATCCCGGCCGATCCCGGGAAGAAACTGGGAATACCGGTTCTTTGTGGATATCGAAGGAAACCTGCAGGATGCCGGTGTGAAAAACGCACTGCGCGGCATCGGTGCGGAGGCATTGAATTTTAAGATCCTTGGCAATTATTAATGAATAACGGTTCGGTAAGCCCGCACGAGGCAGTGCGGATTTGCCGGGCCGTTCTGAGCATTTAACCCAAATTTTACATAGGACGCTCCGCTATTTTACATCCTGCGGGTAAAGTATATAGAAGTGTGTTGCGTGCGATTTTGCAGGGAGGGACAGATTATGGTACGTACATTTGCAGCAATCGATGTCGGCTCGTTTGAACTGGAGCTTGGCATTTATGAGATTACGGAAAAAGGGGTGGTCCGTTCAGTTGACCAGGTGAAGCATATGATCGCGCTGGGCAAGGACACCTACAATACAGGAAAGATCAGCTACCGGCTGGTGGAGGAAATGTGCCAGGTCCTTTGTGATTTTGTCCGGATCATGAAGGAATATCAGGTGAAGGAATACCGGGCCTATGCGACTAGTGCCATGCGTGAGGCCAGAAACAGCCAGATCGTGTTAGAGCAGCTCCGCGTGCGGACCGGTGTGGATGTAAAGATCATCAGCAACTCGGAGCAGCGTTTTATCAGCTACAAGGCGATCGCTGCGAAGGATGCGGAATTCCAGAAAAACATCCAGCGCGGAACCGCGATCGTGGACGTGGGCTTTGGAAGCATGCAGGCATCCCTGTTCGATAAGGATGCACTGGTTTCCACCCAGAACCTGCCGCTTGGCGTGCTCCGCCTGCGGGAGCTGATCGCGCATGAGAAGCTGACGCAGCAGGGAGCACAGAACCTGATCGCTGAGCTGATCGATAATGAGCTGGTCACTTACCGGAAAATGTATTTAAAAGACCGCGAGGTGAAGAACCTGATCGCGATTGGTGAGCCGATCCTTACACTTTATTATAAGATGGATGAGGGCAGGCGATCTGAACAGATCACGATCCAGGATTTTAACCGGTTTTATGAGCACTTAAAGGGCATGACGCTTGCCCAGACCGAGGACTTCTTTGATGTAAACGAGGAGTATGCAAGCCTTCTGTTCCCGGCGGCAGCCATGTACAAGCGGATGCTGGAGATTACCGGAGCAGAGGTGATCTGGGTGCCGGGCATCCACATGACCGATGGCATGGCAGCAGAGTACGCAGAGGATAAAAAGCTGATCCGTTTCCACCACAGCTTTGAGAACGACATCATTGTGACTTCCCGCAACATGGCAAAGCGCTATAAGTGCCATATGCCGCACATCCAGAATGTGGAGGAGGCAGCCCTTAAGGTATTTGACAGCTTAAAGAAATACCACGGGCTGGGACAGCGGGAACGCCTGCTTTTACAGATCGCGGCAAACCTGCATTCCTGCGGCAAGTTCGTGACCATGCGCGGGTCCACGGACTGCGGCTACAACATCATCATGGCTACGGAGATCATCGGACTTTCCCATGTAGAGCGTGAGATCGTGGCAAATGTGGTGAAGTATCACCAGCAGAAATTCCGCTATAATGAGGTAGAGGTGTCGGAGAAGCCGTCTAAGGACAACCGCCTAGCATCCACGGAGGACCTTTCCATTGTGATCGCCAAGCTGACAGCCATTCTCAGACTGGCCAATTCCATGGACCGGGGACATGCAGGAAAGCTGAAGGACTGCCGCTTAAGTATAAAAGAGAACCAGCTGGTCATTCAGACAGACTGTGCGTCTGACGTAACGCTGGAATCCATATCGATCGCGGACAAGGGAGATTTCTTTGAGGAAATCTTCGGGATCCGTCCGGTTTTAAGACAAAAAAGGAGAGTGTAGGCCATGGCAGAGATTGATGAAAAATATCTGAAACATGAAAATTATGTAAACCGTGAGCTGAGCTGGCTGGAATTCGATTTCCGGATCATGGGCGAGGCAAGAGATAAGACCATTCCGCTGTTTGAGCGGTTAAAGTTTTTGAGTATCACAGCATCGAACCTGGATGAGTTTTTCATGGTTCGTGTGGCATCCTTAAAGGATATGGTCCATGCGAAATATAAGAAAGCCGATATTGCGGGCCTCAAGGCAGAGCAGCAGCTGGAGCTGATCGGGGCCAAAACCCACGAGCTGGTAAATCTCCAGTATTCCACCTATAACCGGTCTCTGCTGACGGCCTTAAAACAGCAGGGCCTGCAGATCATCTGTGAGCATGAGGAGCTTTCTGAGGAGGATGGTGCCTTTGTAGACCAGTTCTTCCATGATGATGTCTACCCGGTGCTGACCCCTATGGCGGTGGATTCCTCCCGGCCATTCCCGCTGATCCGCAATAAATCCTTAAATATTGCGGCGCTGGTACAGAAAAAAGACAGTGAAGACGGGGAACTGGAATTTGCCATGGTGCAGGTTCCGTCTGTGCTGCCGCGTATCGTAGAGCTTCCGGCAGGACCGGATGGGGAGCGCCGCGTCATTCTCCTGGAGGAGATCATCGAGCGCAACATGAAGGATCTGTTCTTAAACTACAACATTGTCAGTGCCCATCCGTTCCGTATCATGAGAAACGCGGACTTTACATTAGATGAAGAAGAAGCAGAAGACCTGTTAGAGGAGATCCAGAAGCAGTTAAAGAAGCGCCAGTGGGGCGAGGTCATCCGTCTGGAGGTAGAAGAAAAGGTAGACAAGCGCCTGTTAAAGATCTTAAAGCGGGAGCTTGCAGTCAGCAATGAGGACATTTACGAGATCAGCGGCCCGCTGGATCTGACCTTCCTTATGAAAATGTACGGTATGAGCGGTTTTGACAGCTTAAAAGCACCGTCCTATACCCCGCAGCCGGTCCCGGCATTTATGAATGACGATGATATTTTTACCAACATCCGCAAGGGCGATATCCTCCTGCATCATCCATACCAGACCTTTGACCCGGTCGTAGAGCTGGTGCAGAAGGCAGCAAAGGATCCGGATGTTTTGGCGATCAAGCAGACACTGTACCGTGTCAGCGGACATTCCCCGATCGTTGCAGCCCTGGCTGAGGCAGCAGAAAACGGCAAGCAGGTATCGGTTCTGGTGGAGTTAAAGGCGCGGTTTGATGAGGAAAACAACATTAACTGGGCAAAGAAGTTAGAGAAGGCCGGCTGCCATGTGATCTACGGTCTGGTTGGCTTAAAAACACACTGTAAGATCACACTGGTGGTGCGCCGCGAGGAAGACGGCATCCGCCGCTATGTACATCTGGGAACCGGAAACTACAATGATTCCACGGCAAAGCTTTACACGGACTGCGGTCTTATAACCTGCCACCCGCTGATGGGGGAGGATGCAACGGCAGTCTTTAACATGCTTTCCGGCTATTCTGAGCCGCCGACCTGGAACCGCCTGATCCTGGCACCGTTGTGGCTGCGCAACCGCTGCGTCCGCATGATCCGCAGGGAGACTGCCCGCGCAAGGGAAGGAAAACCAGCCCACATCATGGCGAAGATGAATTCCCTCTGCGACCGCGAGATCATTGCCTGCCTGTATGAGGCATCCTGCGCCGGTGTAAAGATCGAGCTGGTGGTCCGTGGCATCTGCTGCCTGAAGGCAGGTGTGCCGGGCTTAAGCGAAAATATTACGGTGCATTCCATTGTGGGAAATTTCCTGGAGCATGCCCGGATCTTCTATTTTGAGAATGGTGGAAGCCCGGAGGTTTACATGGGAAGTGCCGACTGGATGCCGCGTAACTTAGATAAGCGTGTCGAGATCATGTTCCCGGTCGAGGATCCGGCCTTAAAGGAGCAGGTGATCCATATCCTCAAGGTGCAGTTGGCCGATAATGTGAAGGCTCATATTTTGCAGCCTGACGGCACCTACGAAAAGATCGACAAGCGCGGCAAGGTGCTTGTGACAGCGCAGGAGCAGTTCTGCGAAGAGGCTGTGGCTATGGCAAAGGCAGCTACTGCCCGGGATGATGTGCACAATACCCGTGTGTTTGTGCCGTCGGAGGGCCAGGGGCTGTAGCCTGAAGGCTGGATATAAGTGTGAATAGGAAAAGGATGTGCCCATAGCCCGGGTGCATCCTTTTTGCATTCACCCATTGTGCAGATAGACATATCCTTTTCCTGTTTTACCCGGAAATGTAATAAAAAAGTAAGGCAGGAAGGGCTGTTTTATGGTACACTGAAGGTAACTGTGAGGGACAGGCCAGAAACCGGATCGGGTGAATGTCTGTTGCTGCCTGCGCAGTATGCGAATAAAAAGAACGGGGCCTGCATAGCTGCACGGTTTCCCGAATAACGATAGATACACGAGGAGGAATGAGTCATGGCAGAAACCAATATTCTGGTAGTAGACGATGAACAGGAGATCGCGGATCTGGTAGAAATCTATCTGGTAAGCGACGGATATAAAGTATTTAAGGCATCCAATGCACAGGATGGCCTGGACATTTTGGAGAAGGAGGACATCCAGTTATGCCTCCTTGATATCATGATGCCGGGCATGAACGGCTTAGAAATGTGCAAAAAGATCCGGGAGACCAATAACATCCCGATCATCATGCTGAGCGCAAAATCGACCGATCTGGATAAGATCCTGGGACTGGGCACAGGTGCCGATGATTATGTAGTAAAGCCCTTCAACCCGCTGGAACTGACTGCCCGGGTGAAATCCCAGCTGCGCCGCTATACCCAGTTAAATCCGAGCAGCAACGTGCATGAGACCTTGAAGAACGAGATCAGCATCCGCGGACTCACCATCAACAAGGACAATCATAAGGTAACCGTTTATGACGAAGAGGTGAAGCTGACCCCGATCGAGTTCGATATTTTATATCTCCTGGCCTCCAATCCGGGCAAGGTATTCAGCACGGACGAGATCTTTGAGAAGGTCTGGAATGAGAAGGTGTATGAGGCAAACAACACCGTTATGGTACATATCCGCCGTCTGCGCGGCAAAATGAAGGAAGACGAGCGCCAGGACAAGATCATCACCACAGTGTGGGGGGTAGGATACAAAATTGAAAAATAACAGCAGAAAAAGCGATCTGAGCCACCGCTACCATACGCGGGTCATCGTGAACATCATTTACAGTACACTGGTGGCCTGCCTGATCGACATCTTTCTGGTGACAAACCTGACGATGCTGGCAGAATACGCAAAGCGCTCTGAGCAGTCGAGTGCCCTTCTCAATATGGTGGGGCAGTCAGATGTGGTAGTGGTCCTGGGCTATGTGCTGATCGGCATTCTGGCATTTTCGGTGACCTTTCTGCTTTTGCAGGAAAAGTCGGCAGCCTATATCGGGCGGATCTCCGATGTAGTAGAACGGATTTCTGACGGGGATTTAAACACCAAGGTGGAGGTGGTGGGAGACGATGAATTTTCCTCCATGGCCTCCAATCTGAACAAGATGGTGGAGGATATCCGCCGTCTGATGGATAAGGAGCGGGAGTCGGAGCGCACCAAAAATGAGCTGATCACGAATGTAGCCCATGACCTGCGCACGCCGCTGACCTCCATCATCGGGTATCTGGAGCTTTTGTCTGGTCAGGTGGTGCTGCCGCCGGAAATGCAGAAAAAGTATATCGATATCGCCTACAGCAAGGCCAAACGTCTGGAAAAGCTGATCGAGGACTTGTTTGGCTTTACCAAGATGAATTACGGAAAGCTTGCCATGCATGTGTCCAAGGTGGACATTGTAAAGCTTTTAGGACAGCTTTTGGAGGAATCCTATCCGAACTTTGCGAATAAAGGACTTTCCTATGAGCTGCAGAGCAATGTGCCTGCCAAGATCATTACGGCAGACGGCAACCTGCTGGCCCGCCTGTTCGATAACCTCATAGGCAACGCCATCAAATATGGCGCGGAGGGTAAGCGGATCACGGTTAAGGTAATGGCTGCGGCGGACACCGTTCAGGTTTCGGTCACCAACTACGGCTATGTGATCCCGGCGGAGGAGCTTCCGCTGATCTTTGACAAGTTCTACCGGGTCGAGCAGTCCCGCTCTACCCACACCGGGGGAACCGGACTGGGACTTGCCATCGTAAAAAATATCGTCGATATGCATGGCGGGACCATTACGGTAAAGAGTGATTTAAACGGCACAGTGTTTACCGTAACCCTTCAGGTAGATTTCGATGTGGACAAGGAACATTTTGGAGAGCTGGGCACGCATGCGTGAACAGTGAATGATTTGGAGAACTCTGATGTGGATGAATAGAAATGAACGTTCAGGGATCCAGAGAGCCAGAACCATAAAGCAGGCTGCAGTCTTTCTGGCTGCGGCTTGCTTTTTCGGTAATCTGGCTTTTCTGGTTCCGGCCCGGGCTGAGGAAGACCCGGTGAGCATGGAGATAAGCTATGGCTATGAGGACAGTGCAAAGGGCGGGCGGTACCTGCCGGTGCATGTCACGGTAGGGAATAACCAGGAAACCCCGGTTAAGGGAACACTGGAGATCAAGACCCGGGAGTCCGATGAAACGGTTTACCGTTATGACTACCCGGTTGAGGTAGAGGCAAACGGGAGCAGGACTTCTTGTTATTATATTCCGCTCGGTACAGCGGCCGATGAGCTGGTGCTTTCCCTGGTGGATGAATCGGAAGCTGTGCTGCTGAACCGGAAAGTGAAGCTGAATGTAAGCCGGGATGTGCCGGAGCTGTTTGTCGGGATCTTATCGGATGCCCCGTGGGAGCTCCACTACCTGAATGGAGTGGGAATCAATTACAGCACCCTGCGCACCCGGACCTTTGAGCTGGACGGCAGTGAATTTCCGGAGGAAGAGGTAGGACTGAGCCAGTTCGATGTGCTGGTGGTAAACGATTATAAGCTGAGGGAGCTTTCCGGAATGCAGACAGCGGCGATCATGAACTGGGTCCAGAATGGCGGTGTGCTGATCTTAGGAACCGGTGACCGGGTCGATGACACGCTGGGCCGGTTTGCGCCGGAGCTTTTGGACGATTCCTACGGAACGCCGAACATCACCCATATTAACCTGGCAGAGGATTTTACGGCAGTGAACGAGCCGGGTGCCGGTATGCTGGCGATATCCTGTGTGGATGTGCCGCTGCACGGCGGTAATGTGATCCTTTCCAGCAATGGTTTCCCGCTTCTGACCGCAGCGGCCAAGGAGCAGGGAATGGTTGCGGTGGCAGCCTTCGACCTGGGCGATATCGCGCAGTTTTGTGAAAAGCAGACCTCGTATGTAGATTACCTGTTTACGAGCCTGCTTGGTGAGGAACGCATCAACCAGCTGGCAGAGGTGGTTTACAGCGGCAATTCCAGCCGCTTCTGGGCCGTACAGGGCCTTATCAACACCGGCGATGTGGATAAGCTTCCGAACCTCTGGCTGTATGTGGGGATAACCGGCCTTTACCTGCTCATTTTAGGGCCGGGTCTTTACCTGTTTTTGCGCGGGCGTGGTCTTCAGAACCTGTACCGCAAGGGCGTGGTGATCGTGGCACTTGGCTTTTCCGGCCTGGTGTATGTGCTTGGCATACCGACCCGTTTCCGTTCCACCTTCTATACTTATGCCTCCATTGAGGATGTGACGGACGATTATGTGACGGATACGACCTATATTAACATCCGCAATCCTTACAACCGTCCGTATACGGTGGAGCTTGACCCGGGCTACCGTCTGCTCCCGATCACCCGGAGTACCCAGTATACGGTGAGTGGCCAGTCTCTGGATGTAGATGCACCTTACCAGATCGCCATCTGCACGGGTGAGGATGCGCTGACGGTGAAGGGACAGAATATTTCTGCCTTCACACCGCGTTATTTCCGGCTGGAGCGCCGCACGGAAAATTCAGAAAAGGTGGGGATCACCGGCGAGGTGGACTATTTTGAAGGACAGCTCCAGGGCAGCCTGACGAACCGTTTCCCGTACCCGATCGAGAATGCAACCCTGATCCTGTACGGAAATATGGTGCAGCTTGGACGCATGGAAGCAGGTGAGACCAAGGATCTGGCGGGTTACCCGCTGCTGCGTTACCCGCTTGGCGATTCCTACCTGGCGGCAGAGCATATTTCCGGCGAGGATACCTACGCCTCAGCCGATATCCGGAACCGCAGCTATATGCTGGCTGTGGAGCGTTCTAACCTGACCCGCTTTTATCTGGATAACTACTTAACCGGCTACACGGCAGATGCCCGGGTCATTGCGTTCAGCACCCAGAAGGAGGAAAGCCAGTTTTTGAAGAACCCGTCTGAGGAAACCTATGGTATTACCATGCTGACCCAGACGGTTCCAGTCAATGCCTCCCGCGACCACTCCATTTACCGGTCGGTACTGATGAAGGTTCCGAGGGTGAACGGCGGAAGCTATGACGCGGAAACCAACTCCATGAGCGGGGCAGAGCCGCTGACACTGGAATATCAGTTTGGAACCGATATTGAAGTAGAGAGCCTGACCTTTGAGAGTGTGTCGGAGGAATTTATAGACACCGGAAGCGGCAGCATAAGCCATATTTTCACCGGAAGCATCTATTTTTACAACTATGCGACCGGAAACTTTGACCGGATGGAGTTAGAGGGAACGACGCTGAATGTAGAGCAGCTAAAGCCGTATCTCTCACCGGGCAACACTTTAACGGTACGCTATGCCTATAACGGCAGCGGGCTCGATGCGATCCAGCTTCCAATGCCGATGGTAGCAGGGAGGGAACGATAATGCTGAAGATTCAGGGATTACATAAAAAATACGGCAATTACCACGCCCTGGACGGTCTGGACATGGAGCTTTCGGACGGAGCCCTGTTTGGCTTTGTAGGGCCAAACGGAGCCGGAAAGACAACCACGATCAAGATTATGACCGGGTTGTTAAAGCCGGACCAGGGAAGCGTAACATTAGATGGGACCGATATGCTGGCAGACACAATGGCGCTTAGAAGGCGGATCGGCTATGTGCCGGACCATTTTGGCCTGTATGACAATCTGAAGGTGTCGGAGTACATGGAATTTTTTGCGGCCTGCTACCACTTAGAGGGCTTTGAGGCGAGAAAGCGTGCCAGAAACCTGCTGGAGCAGGTGGGACTGGGCGGCCGGATGGATGCCTTCGTAGATGGCCTTTCCCGGGGAATGCAGCAACGTCTCTGTCTGGCCAGGGCCTGATCCATGACCCGGAGCTCCTGATCATGGATGAGCCGACGGCTGGTCTGGATCCACGGACCCATATGGAATTCAGGCAGATGGTATGGGAGCTTCACGAACAGGGAAAGACCATTCTCTTAAGTTCCCACAATCTGGCAGAACTTTCCGAACTCTGCACGGATATCGGTATCATCGATGCCGGGAAAATGGTGCTTTCCGGCAGCATGGATGAGATCATGGAGCGCCTTTATACCTCCAGACAGATCATCATCAGTGTGCCGGGGCAGTTAGAAAAGGCCATCGCATTTTTAAAGGAAAATCCGATGGTGCGCACCATGACCATCAGCGAAAAAGATATCATGGTGGGCTTTACCGGGGACGAGCACATGGAGAGCGAGCTCTTAAAGCAGATGATCGAGGCCGGGATCCCGGTGCGCGGCTTTATGCGTGAGCCGGGAAGCCTGGAGTCGATCTTTATGCAGATCACGGATCATAATGAGGAAAAGGTGGTGTTGTCCTATGAAGACGAATCCGGTCTATAAGCGGGAGTGCATGGTCAGTGCCAGAAGTTTTAAGCTGGCACTGGTGCTTCTGATTTTTAACGGGATCCTGGCGCTGGTGGCACTGTTAAATATGTATTCAGCGCTGGCCCAGGTGCGGCTGACAGCAGAGGTGCAGTACACCGGTTTCCTGGATCTTTACATGTTTGTGGCAGCATTGGAATTTCTGATGCTCATCCTCATTATGCCTGCAGTGACGGCAGGGAGCATCAGCGGAGAGCGGGAACGCCAGACTCTCGACCTGATGCTGACAACCTGTATGACTCCGGTGGATATTGTTCTGGGAAAGCTGGAAGCAGCGCTTGGCACCATGTTTCTGATGGTGGTTTCCAGCCTTCCGGTGTTAGCCATGGTATTTGTGTATGGTGGTATCCTTTTTTCTGATCTTGCTCTATTGTTATGCTGTTTTTTTGCGGCAGCCGTGTTTATGGGAAGCATCGGCTTATGCTGTTCTGTGCTTTTTAAGCGGACAACAGCAGCTACGGTAGCGGCCTATGCGGTGACTGCCGTGCTGACAGCCGGAACCTACGGGATCAATTTCCTGGTCACCTACATCAACCAGATGCGGATCGGGGAATACCTGGCATCGGCTGAGTCCGGCGGGGTATCCGGCGCCTCCGGAGAGCTTTTGTATGTGCTGCTTTTAAACCCCATTGCGACCTTTGCGCAGGTGCTTGGCCGTCTTGCAGCTACAAACCAGAGCTGGGTGCAGGTTGGAAGCTGGTTCGGAAACCAGAAGGAAGGGCTTGTCATCACCCACTGGATGGGAATCAGCATGGGGATCCAGATGGTCCTTGCGGCGCTGTTTGTGTTCTGCGCCGTGCGGGCCGTGGAGCAGAGGAGGTCCTAAAATATAGCAATTTAAATGTATGTATGACAAGGGCCGTGTGAGTTGCCGAAAGGCAACTCGCACGGCCCTATTAAAGTTAATCAAATTGTTAAATTTACATGAGGTGCAGCTTCCGGCACAGGCGCAGGACCCGCATGCCGAACGGCATGTCCGGAAGCTCCTCTGCGGTGACAGCTTTGGTCAGGATGATCAGGAGTCCGTAGATGACCATCGCTGCTGGAACGCTGATGAGAAGTCCAAGCTGGTAATAGCCGGTGATGCGTTCAATCACGGTGTAGACCAGAAGGGCAGCAACGCCCATGATAGCGGCACAGATGCAGGGCAGCAGGAAGGTGGTCTTTACTTCCTGGCGGTAGCGTAAGGCCCTGCCGATGGCACGCCAGTTTAAAAGGCAGACTGCCAGGGCAAAGGTTACATTGCCGATGACCAGTCCGTATACCCCCCAGTTTAAATACTTTAACATCACGTAAACCAGTGCGGCGTGGATGATTAGGGAGATGGCGGAGTGGGTCACGGATTTGCGCATCAGGTCAATTCCCTGCAAGACGGCGTTCGTGACAGTCGAGAGGGAAAAGAAGATAACAGCCGGTGCACCAAGCATCAAAAGATTGGTGGTCAGCTGGCGGCTGTCGTGGAAGATCAGCCGCAGAACCGGAGTTGCCAGTGCTGCCATGCCGAAGGCACATGGAATGGCAATCAGCATGTTAAATTTGATGGTAAGGCGGATCTTGTACATGACATCCGCCTTATTTTTCTGGGCGCGGGAGCGCACGATACTTGGGATCATGGAAGTACCCAGGGAGGAAGCTACGGCTACCGGTACATTGGAAAGCAGGCGGTATTTGCCGCCGTAGATGCCTAAGAGGGAAAGGCGTTCTTTTTCTGTCAGGCCTTTTTCACTCATCAAGAAGCCGAACATGGAGTTATCCACAGAACCACTTAACTGATACACAAACTGGCTGAGAATGATCGGGGTCAGAGTCAGAAATAACGCGGTGTATACATGCTGCCAGCTTTCCAGGCGGTCTGTCTGCGGCTTCCGGAAAGCTGCCGCATTCTGTTTGCGGTAAAGGAACATCAAAAGAGTCAGGAATACAAAGGCAGCCAGGGCACCGGAAAGCGTACCGAGGGTGCCGCCTGCAGCGCCGTAGGCAGCCGGGGTTTCGCGGTTTGCAAACCAGTGCATGAAAGCAAAGGAGGCCACAACGCTGATCACAGCATTTACCACCTGCTCAATAACCTGGGAGATGGAGGTCGGTACCATGTTGCCGAGTCCCTGGAAATAGCCGCGCACTACACCCATAATGGAAAAGACCAGAATGGTCGGCGCCATAACCTTAAGTGGCAGGGCACTGTTTGGGCTGTTGAAGATATGGACGGTGATCCAGTCCGCACCAAACAGCAAAAACAGCGTCATAAGACCGCCTGCGACAAGGCCGAAGAGCAGGCCGGCCCGGAAAACACGCTGTACATCCTGAATCTTGCCGTGCACGCGTCTTGCCGCGATCAGCTTGGAAATGGCGAGCGGCAGACTGTAGGAAGACAGGATCAGACCAATGTTATAAATTTCGTAGGCTGTGTTGTAGTAACCGATTCCCTCGTCTCCGATGGCGCGGGTCATAGGAATCTTGTAGAGAAGTCCGATAAAGCGGACGATGATACCGGCTGCGGCGAGAATGCTTCCCTGTACCAGGAAGTTGCCGGAGTCGGATTTTTCCTTATTGTTACCCATACGTAAATTTCTCCTTTAGTAATTGCATCTGGACAAAACGATATCTGTATATAGAAAAAGTTTTGCCGGAACAGTAACAGTATATCCCATCGGCGATATGATTGCAATCTGGAAATGGGAGGGGAGATATGGTAGAATGGTTGGTGCTGGCGACTTCGAAGGTTCTGGACGGACAAGTCTGGCAGAGCATGGATTTTCGTTGGGGCGCGGCATGTTTTGATAGTTATGAAAGGATCATGATATTATATGAAGAATAATCAGGAGTCTGTCTGGATGCTTCAGACAAAACGGGCAGATTTTAACGGAATCGCCACACGGTTTCATATCAGTCCGGTCACGGCGCGTATCCTGCGGAACCGTGATGTAGAAGGCGAGAAAGCGATTGACCGTTATTTAAATGGAACCATCGACCAGCTTTACGATCCCCACCAGATGAAGGATATGGACAAGGCGGCTGCTTTGATCCTGGAAAAGATCCGGCAGGGGGTCCGCATCCGCATTGTGGGTGATTACGATATCGACGGGGTGTGTTCTACCTATCTTTTGTACCGGGGACTGACCCGGTGCGGCGGGCAGGTCGATTACCAGATTCCGGAGCGCATCCGCGACGGGTACGGGATCAACGAATCCATCATCCAAAAGGCGAAGGAAGACGGCATCGACACCATTGTCACCTGTGACAACGGCATTGCGGCGCTGGAACAGATCAGGCTGGCAAAAGAACTTGGCATGACGGTGATTGTGACCGATCACCATGAGGTAGTCCGCACGGAGGACGGCAGCCAGATTCTGCCACAGGCAGATGCAGTCGTGAACCCGCACCGGGACGACTGTTCGTACCCGTTTGCCGGAATCTGCGGTGGTGTTGTTGCATACAAACTGGTGCAGGTGCTCTATGAACAGAGCGGGGTACCAAAGCAGGAATGGCTGGACATGCTGGAATTTGCAGCCATTGCAACCGTCGGTGATGTGATGAGCTGCAGGATGAGAACCGCATCATTGTGCGCTGGGGCTTAAAGCAGATGCCGTATACCGCCAGTGCCGGACTGCGTGCATTGGTGGAAGCCTGTGGTCTGGACATCTTCGACCTGACAGCGTACCACATCGGCTTTGTGATCGGTCCCTGTTTAAACGCAAGCGGACGGCTGAAGACCGCACAGCTGGCACTGGAACTGTTGCTGTGCGGAGAAGAAACTTCGGAGGGTCTGCTTTCTGCTTCCGGGACACAGAATGGACAGGGGAAGATGGCTGTATGCATGCAGCAGGGACATTCCCGGGCAGAAGCGCTGGCAGCAGAACTTAAAAATCTGAACGAAGAGCGCAAAGACATGACTCAGGCCGGCATGGAGCAGGCCTTTGAGCAGGTCGGTACCGAGCTTTCGCAGGATGATGTTCTGGTCGTATACCTGCCGGACTGTCATGAATCCCTGGCGGGAATTATCGCCGGAAGAGTGCGCGAGGCCTACAATAAACCTTCATTTGTGCTGACAAAGGGTGAGGACTGCGTGAAAGGCTCCGGCCGTTCCATTGAAAGCTACCATATGTATAAGGCTCTGTGCGGCGTACAGGATCTGCTCTTAAAATTCGGAGGCCATCCGATGGCAGCCGGTTTCTCTTTAAAGGAAGAAAATGTGGAAGAGTTCCGCCGCCGCTTAAACGAGCAGTCCACGCTCACAAAAGAGGATTTTATCCCAAAAATCTGGATCGATGTGGCGATGCCGCTGGAATACATATCCGAAGCGCTGGTAAATGAGTTAAAGAGCTTAGAACCGTTCGGACAGGGCAATGAAAAGCCGCAGTTTGCGCAGAAAAATTTGCGTATCCGCAGTGTGCGGGCCATCGGCCGCAACAACAATGCCGTCCGCATGACGGTGGTAAGTGAACAGGGCCGCCCCATGGAAGCCATGGTGTTTACCGTGGCAGATCAGTTTGTGGAAGAAGCAAAGCAAAGCAGAAGTATCGATGTGATCTACTATCCGGATATCAATGAGTACAATGGAAACCGGACACTGCAGATCGTGGTGCGGGCGTACAAACTGCATTCTTAAAGATTTTTCTTTATGATTCTCACAATTTTTTGTACAGACTCATAATTGCTTGACACTTAGAAAACGCTGTACTATAATCGAGCGTAAATAACCGCGAAGGCGCTGGGCTGACCAGTGCCTTTGTCACAACGTGGCGGCCTGTATTCTACGGGAATCGTTGTGTCACAACAAATGCAAAGGAAAGCAACTGCCTGAAAGGTATCAGAGAGGGCATTTGCGGAAAAGGAGACAAAGCCCATGGTTAATGAGGTAATGAAATTTATCGAAAACTATGACCCGGAAGTCGGCAAGGCAATTGAGCAGGAAGCCGCACGTCAGAGAAGAAATCTGGAGCTTATCGCTTCAGAAAATATCGTATCTGAGCCGGTCATGATGGCAATGGGAACCGTGCTGACCAACAAATATGCGGAGGGTTACTCTGGAAAGCGCTATTACGGCGGCTGCCAGTACATCGACGTGGTAGAGACCATCGCAATCGAGCGTGCAAAGAAGCTGTTCGGCTGTGAGTATGCCAACGTTCAGCCGCATTCCGGCGCACAGGCAAACATGGCAGTATTCCTGGCTATGTTAAAACCAGGTGACACCGTACTCAGCATGAGCCTCGACCATGGCGGTCATCTGTCTCACGGAAGCCCAGTGAACTTTTCCGGCCTTTACTTCAACATTGTATCCTATGGTGTAAACGATGAGGGCTTCCTCGATTACGACCAGGTAGAGCGTCTGGCTGTAGAGCATAAGCCGAAACTGATCCTTGCAGGTGCAAGTGCATACGCAAGAGAGATCGACTTTAAGCGTTTCCGCGAGATTGCAGACAAGGTTGGTGCATACCTCATGGTAGATATGGCACACATCGCAGGTCTGGTAGCAGCAGGAGAGCATATGAGCCCGATCCCGTACGCAGACGTGGTAACCACTACCACTCACAAGACCCTGCGCGGACCGAGAGGCGGCATGATCCTGGCAAGCAAGGAGTCTGCTGAGAAGTTCAACTTCAACAAAGCCATCTTCCCGGGAACCCAGGGCGGTCCGTTAGAGCATGTGATCGCAGCAAAGGCAGTCTGCCTGGGCGAGGCATTGAAGCCAGAGTTTACCGAGTATCAGAAACAGGTTCGCAAGAACGCGAAGGCACTGGCAGCAGCACTGGTAGCACAGGGCTTCAAGCTGTTAACCGGCGGTACCGACAACCACTTAATGTTGGTAGACCTGCGCGGCATGGACGTCTCTGGAAGGGAACTTCAGAACCGTTGTGATGAAGTATTCATCACCCTGAACAAGAATACCGTTCCGAATGAGCCGAGAAGCCCGTTCGTAACCTCCGGTGTCCGCATCGGAACCCCGGCCATTACCACCCGCGGCTTAAAGGAAGAGGATATGCCGAAGATCGCAGAGTGCATCTGGCTGGCAGCAACCGATTTCGAGAACAAGGCAGATTACATCCGCGGCGAAGTAACGAAGCTGTGTGAGAAGTATCCGCTGTACGAATAAAATAGAATGAAATAAGAACTGGAACGTATTAGGGACCGGAAATCCTATCCCCGCTATGTGGCGGGGCAGGATTTCCGGTCCTTTTTCTTGTTGTTTTGCTTTACATATATTTAACATATCCCCTCTTTTTGATTTTACATTCAAATTTTACAATGCACTTGTGGTTGGGAGAGAAAGAAAACCCCGGAAATCACAGTAAACATGCAAGGAACTGAAATGAATGTATAAACAAAGAAAAGAGGAGAACACGTATTATGAAGAAGACATTAGCAATGGTATTAGCAATGGGTATGACAATTGCAAGCTTGACTGCTTGTGGCGGCAGCAAACCGGCAGAGACAACTGCAGCAGCTACCGAGGCAGCAAAGACTGAGGCGGCAAGCGAGGCAGATACAAAAGCAGAAGAGACCACCGAAGCAGCTGGCGGCAAGGCAGAAGGCCCGATCACCGTGGTTTCCCGTGAGGATGGATCCGGTACCAGAGGCGCATTCATCGAGCTGTTCGGCATTGAGACCAAGAACGATGCAGGCGAGAAGGTAGACAACACCACCGAGGATGCAGAGATCACCAACAGCACCTCCGTTATGATGACCACCATCGCAGGCAACACCGGAGCAATCGGTTATGTTTCCCTGGGTTCCTTAAATGACACCGTAAAGGCAGTTAACATCGACGGTGCTGAGGCAAGCGTCGATGCGATCAAGGCTGGCGAGTACAAGGTAGCACGTCCGTTCAACATTGCAGTAAAGGATGGTTTAAGCGATGTTGCTTCTGATTTCATCACCTTCATCATGAGCGAGGATGGCCAGAAGGTTGTTGAGGACAACGGTTACATCAGCCAGGGCAATGAGGGTGCTTACACCGCTTCCGGTTTAAAGGGCAAGGTTGTTGTTGCAGGTTCTTCTTCCGTAACCCCGGTTATGGAGAAGCTGAAAGAGGCTTATGTAGCTGTAAACCCGGATGTAGAGATCGAGGTTCAGCAGTCTGATTCCACCACTGGTATGACTTCCGCAATCGAGGGTGTCTGTGATATCGGTATGGCATCCAGAGACTTAAAGGACAGCGAACTGGAAGCTGGTCTGACCCCGACCGTCATCGCAATGGATGGTATCGCAGTTGTAGTCAACAATGAGAGCCCGGTTACCGAGCTGACCAGCGAGAACGTAAAAGACATCTTTACCGGTGCAATCACCGATTGGGCAGACGTTCAGTAAGCAGTAACAGCAAGACACTTAAAACAGACGGTCTGCTGTAGAATTACAGTAGTTTAGCAAGAAAACAAACAGGGCAGCAGGGCGACATCGTTGAAGCGCGGCGCAGACCGTAACGAAGAACCGGCTGCCCTGTCTGACTGTAAGGCATGCGGAAAGATAAAGGTTGCATATCTTCCGCTTTTATAAGGAAAGAAAGTGAGAACCATGAAAAATCTGAAAGAACAGCTGATGCACGCAGTATTTTTACTCAGTGCCTGCGTGTCCATTCTGTGTGTTGCCATGATCTGTGTATTCCTGTTCGCAAATGGTATTCCGGCGATCGGAAAGATCGGAGTCCTGAACTTTTTAACCGGCGAAAAGTGGAAACCGGGCAATAACCTCTTTGGCATCCTGCCGATGATCTTAGGCAGCATTTACGTGACAGCCGGTGCCGTCATCATCGGAGTGCCGATTGGCATTCTGACTGCAGTCTTTATGTCGAAGTTTTGTCCGAAGCGTGTTTACAAGATTGTAAAGCCGGCGATCGATTTGCTGGCAGGAATCCCTTCGGTTGTATATGGATTCTTCGGTATGGTTGTGATTGTACCGGTTGTCTCCACCCTGTTTGGCGGAAGCGGCAAGAGCATGCTGACCGCATCGATTCTGCTTGGAATCATGATCCTGCCGACGATCATCGGCGTGTCGGAATCCGCGATCAATGCCGTACCGTCCAGCTATTACGAAGGTTCCCTGGCACTGGGGGCCAGCCATGAGCGCAGCGTATTTTTCGCTACACTTCCGGCAGCAAAATCCGGTATTCTGGCCGGTGTGATCTTAGGTGTTGGCCGTGCCATCGGTGAGACCATGGCGGTCATCATGGTAGCCGGAAACCAGGCACGTATGCCGAAGGGCATTTTGCAGGGTGTCCGCACCATGACGGCAAACATCGTTCTGGAAATGGGATACGCAACGGATCTCCACAGGGAAGCGCTGATCGCCACGGCGGTAGTCCTTTTCGTATTCATTCTGATCATTAACCTGTCGTTTTCAGTTATCAGCAGAAAGGCGAATGCATAATGGAAGCAGCTATGGAAAAGAAAAATATCGAAATGCAGGCGATCAACCGCCAGACCTTCGGGCAGCGGTTAAAGTCCTACAAACGCAGTCCGCTGTCTCTGGTGCTTCTGATCATGGTATCGGCATCGGCACTTCTGACAGTGATGACCTTACTGTTTTTACTGGCTTATATTCTGATCAAGGGAATCCCGTATCTGACTCCGAGTTTGTTTGCGTGGGAATACAACAGTGAGAATGTATCCCTCATGCCGGCACTCGTCAATACGGTGATCATGACAGGGCTCTCCCTGCTGATCGCAGTTCCCCTTGGCATTTTCGCGGCCATCTATCTGGTGGAATACGCTAAACGTGGCAACCGGCTGGTGAATATCGTGCGGATCACCGCAGAGACCCTGACCGGCATTCCATCCATTGTATATGGTCTGTTTGGATTTCTTCTGTTTGCCGTGGCGCTTGGCTGGTCTTACACCATCTTAGGCGGCGCCATGACACTGGCGATCATGATCCTTCCAACGATCATGAGAACCACGGAGGAGGCATTAAAAGCGGTCCCGGATTCTTACCGGGAAGGAAGCTTCGGCCTTGGTGCCGGACGTCTCCGCACCGTTTTCCAGGTGGTTCTGCCATCGGCAGTACCTGGAATTCTGGCAGGTATCATTCTGGCGGTCGGCCGTATTGTAGGCGAGACCGCGGCACTGATGTATACAGCGGGAACCGTTGCAGGCATTCCATCCAACTTATTCGGCTCTGGCCGGACCCTGGCAGTGCACATGTACGTGCTGACCAATGAAGGAGTTTACACCAACCAGTCCTACGCTACGGCAGTAGTGCTGTTGGTGATCGTAGTTTGTATCAACGCAGTATCCGGGTTCATTGCAAAGAAAGTATCCGGAAAGACCGCTTAATTTCCGGTGGAAGAACAATCTGGAAAAACGGCTCAGTATTCTGGCTGCGGCGCAAAAGGTGCCGCGGCATCCAAAAACAGAGAGGTAACGTATGGATAAGCTAACAATCAGCAACATGGAATTGTATTACGGCGATTTTAAAGCCTTAAAAGGAATCAATTTAAATATCCAGGCCAACGAGATCACGGCGTTTATCGGTCCGTCCGGCTGCGGAAAATCCACCTTATTAAAATCCTTAAACCGCATGAATGACCTGGTAGAAGGATGCCGCATCAGCGGAAGCATTTTGCTTGACGGGGAAGACATCTACGGGGACATGGACATCAACCTTCTCAGAAAGCGGGTCGGCATGGTGTTCCAGAAGCCAAACCCGTTCCCGATGAGTGTTTACGACAACATCGCCTACGGACCGCGTACCCACGGCATCCGCTCCAAGGCACAGCTCGATGACATCGTAGAGAAATCCCTGCGCGACGCAGCCATCTGGGATGAGTTAAAGGACCGCTTAAAAAAGAGTGCGCTGGGACTTTCCGGAGGACAGCAGCAGCGTCTTTGCATCGCAAGAGCACTGGCCGTGCAGCCAGAAGTACTTCTGATGGATGAGCCGACCTCTGCACTGGACCCGATCTCAACTTCCAAGATCGAGGACCTTGCGGTGGAACTGAAAAAAGATTATACTATCGTCATGGTAACCCATAACATGCAGCAGGCAGCGCGAATCTCTGACAAGACCGCATTCTTCCTGATGGGCGAAGTGATCGAGTTCGGCGAGACTGAGCAGATCTTCTCCATGCCGAAGAACAAGAAGACAGAAGATTACATTACGGGGAGGTTTGGCTGATATGCGCAATCGATTTGATGAACAGCTGGAGCTTTTGAATGTGGAGCTGATCCGCATGGGAGCACTGTGTGAGGATGCGATCTCGTACGCGTCCCGCACGCTGATGGGTGAGGGGGACTTTACCAAGGATGTCTACAAGGCCGACCACGAGATCGACCAGAAGGAGCGCGACATCGAGAATCTCTGTATGCGCCTTCTTTTGCAGCAGCAGCCGGTAGCGAAGGACCTGCGTCAGGTTTCTTCCGCACTGAAAATGATCTCCGATATGGAGCGGATCGGTGACCAGGCATCCGATATCGCGGAAATCTGCGGCTTTGTGGATGACCGCGAGGCAAAGAGCCGCCTGCATATCCGCGACATGGCCGATGCGACCATGCGCATGGTGACCCAGAGCATCGATTCCTATGTAAAACGGGATCTCAACATTGCAAAAGAAGTGGTCCAGTACGATGATGTAGTGGATGATCTGTTCGGCAAAGTAAAAGAGGAGCTGATCGGCATGCTGAGTGCCGGAAGCACCGACGAGAAAATGGGCGAGTTTTGTATCGACATGCTGATGATCGCCAAATACTTTGAACGAATCGGAGATCATGCCACCAACATTGCAGAGTGGGTGGAGTATTCCATCACGGGAACCCACTTGGAATAAAAGGAGAAAAAGATGATCTATCTGGTAGAAGACGATGAAAGTATCCGGGAACTTGTAATCTATACGCTGCAGACCACGGGTCTTACTGCAAAGGGGTTTCCCTGCGCGAAGGATTTCTGGAATGCCATGAAACAGGACTATCCGTCACTGGTGCTCCTTGATATCATGCTTCCGGATGAAGATGGCCTGACCATCTTAAAGAAGCTGCGGGATGCCGACCCCACAAAACGGCTTCCCGTTATCATGCTGACAGCCAAGGGAACCGAATATGACAAGGTAGTTGGCCTGGACAGTGGCGCAGACGATTACATACCAAAGCCGTTTGGCATGATGGAGCTGGTCTCCCGGGTGCGCGCCCTTTTGCGCCGGGCAGAGCCGGAAAAAGAAAAACGCACCGATGCCTGCACCGCCGGTCCGATTCACGTGGACTTAAACCGCCATGTGGTAACGGTAGACGGAACTGCTGTAGCGCTGACGTACAAGGAATTTGAGCTGCTCTGTTATCTGACCGAAAACAAGGGCATGGTCTTGACCAGAGATCAGCTGTTATCCAAAATCTGGGGATATGATTTTGACGGAGAAACCCGCACGGTGGATGTCCACATCCGGACACTCAGACAGAAGCTTGGCGAGGCCAGCCGCTGCATCGAGACCATCCGCGGGGTTGGTTATAAGCTGGAGGAATCCGAAACATGAAGATCAAACGAAAAATCTACTGGAATCTGTGTCTGGTAGCACTTCTGACCATGGTGGTGTCAGCGTTGATCACGACGCTCCTTTTGTGCCAGGATCTGCAGACCCAGATGCGCCAGGCAGTTATGACCGAGGTGCGCTACCTGGAGTCCGCCATGGAGGTATCCGGGGAAGATTACCTTTCTCATTTAAAAAGCCGCGGGGACGGCAACAGCGTTAACCGCATTACCTGGGTCGATGCAAACGGCAGCGTGCTCTATGACAGTTATGCGGACAGCGAGAGCCTGGAAAACCACAAAGACCGACCGGAGATCGCGGCAGCCTTAAAAAATGGACACGGCGAGAGCGTCCGTACCTCCCGCACCCTTGCGGAGCAGACCTACTATTATGCAGCACGTCTGAGTGATGGCAGTGTCATCCGCGTGGCAAGTACCACAAAGAGTGCCCTCGCGACGGTATTCCACACCGTTCCGGTCATGATCGCCATGGCTGTTCTGATCGTTCTGGGAGTTCTGATCCTGGCTGAGTTCCAGACCAAGCGGATCATCGCACCGATCAACCAGATGAATCCGGACGATCCGCAGGCTGGAGATGTATACGATGAGCTGGCACCGCTGGTGCGTCGCCTGGAAAAGCAGAAGGAAACCATCCGCCAGCAGATGGAGATATTAAAAGAAAAGCAGGAAGAATTCTCCGCGATCACGGAAAATATGCGCGAAGGTTTTCTTGTGGTAGACAGCAAAGGCGATGTGATGTCTTACAACAAGAGCGCACTGAAGCTTCTGGGAATCTCGGAAGGGGAAGAAGGAATGCTAAGCCGTCATGGGAATGATGGGAATGCGGCGTGGGAAGAACATGAAAAAACAGATGCAAATGTAAACATCATCAGCATCAACCGTTCCGAAAACTTCCGCAGGGTCGTGGACGAAGCCTTAAAAGGCAGCCACTGTGAGGAAATGCTGGATGTCGGGAACCGGCATTACCAGATCATCGCAAACCCGGTCGCAGAATCCGAAGAGCGCAGCGGCGCTGTCGTTGTCATTCTGGATGTCACCGAGCAGCAGGGCCGCGAGGAACTGCGCCGCGAATTTACCGCGAATGTCTCCCACGAATTAAAGACTCCGCTAACCTCTATCTCCGGTTACGCAGAGATCATGATGAACGGCATGGTACAGCCGGCAGACATGGGCCGTTTTTCCGGAAAGATCTACAAAGAAGCCCAGCGGCTGATCACGCTGGTAGGTGATATCATCCGACTGTCCCAGCTGGATGAAGAAAAAGTCCAGATGGAAAAAAGTCCGGTCGACTTACATCTCCTTGCCTCCGATGTGGTAAAACGTCTGCAGGATGTGGCAAAGAAAAATCAGGTCACACTGATGCTTACCGGAAAACCAACCGTGGTAAACGGCAACCCGCAGATCCTCGACGAGATGATCTACAACCTTTGCGACAACGCCATCAAATACAACAAGCCGTTTGGTGAAGTCGAAGTCAATGTCGCCATGATCAAAGACCACCCGGTCCTCACCGTGGAAGATGACGGAATCGGCATCCCGCCGGAAGACCAGGAACGCATCTTCGAGCGCTTCTACCGGGTCGATAAAAGCCACTCCCGCCAGATCGGCGGCACCGGACTTGGACTCTCCATCGTAAAGCACGGAGCCATCTATCATAAGGCGAAAGTAGAGCTCAAGAGCGCGCCCGGGGAAGGAACCACCGTGCGGATTACGTTCTAAAAAATAACAATTTAAGTATATGACAAGGGCCGTGTGAGTTGCCGAAAGGCAACTCACACGGCCCTATTAAAGTGAATCAAATTGTTACATTGTAACGAGGTGATACGCGATCTGGTCGGCGGTCATCATCTGCGCTTCCCTCTGGTGGCAGGTGAAGATGATGATCTGGCCCGGATACGCCTTCTTCAGCCACTTGAGGGCGGTGTGCAGCCGGTCTTCGTCGTAGAGTACGAAGCTGTCATCGAAGATCAGCGGCATGTAGTCGCCTTCCGGCTGGATGAGCTTTGCTGCGGCGAGGCGCAGGGCCAGGTAGATCTGGTCCATGGTGCCGCTGGATACTTGTTCTACCGGAACAAGGCGGGTGCGGGTGTTCATGAAGACATTTAAGTTTTCATCGACACTCATGCTGTCATAGATGCCGCCGGTGATCCCGGAGATTAAATCGGATGCAGTCTTGTTTAAGTAAAGTCCGAAGGAATCGCGGATGGTGGCGGAAAGCTCGGTCATGGTCTCCAGAGCAAGGTCAATGGCGGTAATCTCCTCGCGGATGCGGTCATTTTCGGCAAGAACCTGCTTTAAGGATTCGGTCTGGTCCTTGCAGTGTGCCAGGTGGTCCAGCTTTTTTTCCAGCTCCCACTGGGCTTTTTGCTGGCGGGAGATGACATCGTCGCAGTCCGTTTCTTTTTCCTGCAGGGCACTGATCTCGGCGGCCTGTTCCGTTACGGACTGCTCGGAGCACTCCAGCACCTGGCTTAAGCGGATGAATTCTTCCATGCGGCCCTCGAAGGCCTTCATTGCCTCCTCGGAGATGGAGGAATCACCCAGGTGGCGGGAGAAAATTTCCTGCAGCAGCTTTTCCGTCATGGAAAGCTCCTGGCGCAGGCTGCGGTTCTTCATAAAGAAGATGAGCCCGACAGCGAAAAAGAAGACTGCAGCAGCACTTAAAATACAGATGAGCCATATGGTATAGCGGGACACGCCGGTCGATACGGACATCAGCGCGCCTGCACCGGATGTGGCGGTGGAAATCGGCTGGGAACTGAAAAAGCCGAGGACACCGGCCCCGATGGTAGAGCAGATGGCAAGCACCAGCATGATAACAGGCAGTACTGTGCGTCCCTTTCGGGAAGCAGTTTCTTCCAGTTCCTGATAATGACTGTAAGTAGTTTTTGCATTCTCCTGGTAAGCGCGGATGGAAGCCTCATCAGTAAACTGCGCGCCTTCCAAGGCCTGGCGGCCCTTTGCGATTTTCTGGAGCAGGGTTTCGCGCTCGGTCTGCTTTTCGGAAAGCTGGTTCTTTACCTGGGAACGCAGGTCCTGGTAGGTCCGTAGCTGGTTTTCGTATTCCGGGGCGGAAATCTCTTTTTCGATGTTTTTGATCTCGGTCAGCAGCGCGGTGTAGGTGCGGGCTGCCTCTGGGGTGAGCTGGCGCTCAAACTCTTTCCGGCGCCCCTTTAAATAGGAAGCAGCCTTTGTGATATTTAAAGAAAGATTACCGGTGGTGTTCATGTTGGCAATGTAATTGCGAAGCTCTGTCACCATGCCGCCCTCGGTCACACATTTGAGCTGGCCGATGCTGATGGTGTTGTTGTAGGCGGTTTCGGTGAGCCCTCCTAAGAGAAAGTCCAGAAAGCCCTTGGTGGGCTCCACCTGCTTCCCGGCAGTTTCATTTACGATCACAAACGATTTCTGGTCCTTCTGGAAATTGCGTTCCAGACGGTAGATGACACCGTCCTTTTCCACCCGCATCTGGCCGCCGTAGACACCCTTGTTCTGCCAGGGTTCATATTTGCTGTAAAGGTCGCCGCGGGCAGCACGTCCGCGCCCGCGCTCTAATCCGAACAGCATGCAGCGGATGAAGGTGTGCAGGGTAGATTTTCCGGCTTCATTTTTGCCGTAAACCACATTTAAGTCTTTATCGAAGGAGACGGAGAGGTCGTGGAATTTGCCGAATCCGTCGATATGTAAATCCAGTATCCGCATGGTTTAACTCCTCTCGTCTTTGGTGCGAAGCAGGGCATCGATCCCGTAGTACAGCGCCTTTTTTTCAACCGGACTGAGATCGTCCTTCTGAAACGCCTGGATATAAAAGCCGATCATGTCGCTCGGGTGCTCCGCAAAGAGCTGGCAGAAATCGTACTGGGGTTCCGATTCATCGACTGCCTCCACGATCTGCAGGCGGCGTTCCAATGGAGCTAAGTCGAATGTAATATCCGGGTCACGCATGCCGCGGATGCGGAAACGGTAAATGTTTTCCATACCGCGTTCCTTTACGGCGTCTGTGATGCGGTCACAAAGCTCGCCGTTGGTCGTAGCCGGAGTAACATGAACCACCAGCGGAATGTACTGGGCACGCGCCACAGGGACAAATTCCAGGGAGATGACCTGGCCGGAAGCCGGCTGGATTTCGCCGACGATCATGCCGTGCGGACCGGTCTCGGTTTTGTCAAGCGGCTCTAAGGAGCCTGGATACGCATAGGAAAAATCCGGTGCAAGCTCCCGCTTATGGATATGGCCGAGGGCCGTGTAGGCAAAACCGGTGCGGGCCAGGCTGCTCTTATCGAGCGGGAGATGGGACGCATCGCCGCCGTGGGCCAGAAGCACATGGATGCGGGAATCGTCCGGGGCCTTGATCCCGTTTAAGCGTGCTTCATTGATCTCGGCTGTGTGGTAGGAGAATCCGTGCACCTCCAGATTGAAGTCTGGAAAATAGACAGAGCTCAACTCCTCGGACATGAGAAAGGTGACATTGGGACACCAGGTAAAGCTCATGAGCGCAGAATTAGAGCGGATGCGGTCATGGTTTCCGGCGATGATGACAACCTTCACACCGGGAATCGTGGAAAAGAGATAGTTGACCTCTTTTAGATCGCGCAGGAGCGGCTGACGGTGAAACAGATCTCCTGCAATAAAGAGAAAGTCTGCGTCCCGGAGCTTGGCCTGGCGCACAACCTCTGCGAAGCTGTCGTGAATAGCCTGGGCCCGCTCGCGGCTCCAGGGCCGGTCACTGTCCGGATTCATGCCCCAGTGGACATCGGCAATGTGAATAAATTTCATGGGATCTCCTTGTTGATCAGCGGATGCGCTGCTGGCGCCTCCATGATATGCGGTGCGATAGCAAGTGTGCCATGGCGCCTTCCTGATATGCAATATAATAGAATGCGGGTATGCCGGCAGTTCGTCCTGCGCAGTATACCCGCATTGATTTTCAAAATTTGTAACTGTTCAGTACCTTCACAGTCACGAGCAAAAATCCATGAAAATTGCCTGCGGCAATGGGATTTTTGCCTACCAGCCTATGTTTTCTTACGGTCAGCGCAGTAAATGCGCAGACCTACTGAACAGTTACCAAAATTTACAGATCGCAGTTTCCTACGGTTCTCGGGAACGGGATCACGTCACGGATGTTGCCCATGCCGGTTAAGTACATCACGCAGCGCTCAAAGCCAAGACCGAAACCTGCATGGCGTGCGGAACCGTATTTGCGCAGGTCAAGGTAGAAGCTGTAATCTTCTTCCTTCAGACCAAGCTCTTTCATACGTGCGCTTAACTTCTCTAAGTCATCCTCACGCTGGCTGCCGCCGATGATCTCGCCGATGCCCGGTACCAGGCAGTCTACTGCAGCGACGGTCTTTCCGTCCGGGTTCATCTTCATGTAGAAGGCTTTGATCTCCTTCGGGTAGTCGGTCACGAATACCGGTTTCTTGAAGATCTGCTCGGTCAGGAAGCGCTCATGCTCGGTCTGAAGGTCGCAGCCCCAGGATACCTTGTAGTCAAACTGGTCGTTGTGCTCTTCCAGGATCTTCACCGCGTCGGTGTAGGTGATGCGGCCGAACTCGGAATTTACAACATTGTTCAGACGGTCTAACAGACCCTTGTCGATGAAGTTATTGAAGAATGCCATCTCCTCCGGAGCGTGCTCCAGCACATAGCGGATGACATATTTTAACATGCCTTCTGCAACTTCCATGTTGTCGTCCAGATCAGCGAATGCCATCTCCGGCTCGATCATCCAGAACTCGGCAGCGTGGCGGGTGGTGTTGGAATTCTCAGCACGGAAGGTCGGTCCGAATGTGTAGATATTGCGGAATGCCATAGCGTAGGTCTCGCCGTTTAACTGGCCGCTTACAGTTAAGTTGGTTGGTTTGCCGAAGAAGTCCTGAGTGTAGTCAACAGAACCGTCTTCGTTCTTCGGAACATTGTTTAAATCCATGGTGGTTACCTGGAACATCTCGCCGGCACCCTCGCAGTCACTTCCGGTAATGAGTGGGGTGTGAACGTATACGAAGTCACGCTCCTGGAAGTACTGGTGAATGGCGTATGCGATCAGGGAACGCACGCGGAATACAGCCTGGAATGTGTTGGTGCGCGGACGCAGATGGGTGATGGTACGCAGGTACTCCAGGGTGTGGCGCTTTTTCTGAAGAGGGTAGTCCGGTGCGGACGGACCCTCTACGGTAACCTCAGCCGCCTGGATCTCGAACGGCTGCTTTGCCTCCGGGGTAGCAACCAGGGTGCCTTTTACGATGATGGCAGCGCCTACGTTTAATTTGCTGATCTCAGCAAAGTTTGCCATATTGTCATGATAAACAACCTGAAGGGTCTCAAAATAGGTTCCGTCGCTGACTACGATAAAGCCAAACGCTTTGGAAGCACGCACGCTGCGCACCCAGCCGCCGATGGAAACCTCTTTGCCGAGGTAAGCCTCCCGGTTCTTATAAAGTTCTCTTACAGTAACTAAATCCATGATACTTCTCCTTTGATCTGTGTTTTTTTCGCAGCAGGATTCTTTGTTTATCCCTGCGTTTTCCTGTTTTGACAGATATTTATGGAATGATTTCCACACTTAATCAAGATTATACTTCATTTTATTAAGTGATTCAAGGAAAATTATCGAAATACAGGCATTTTGCAGGTGCCGCCGGGCATGTCCCACGTACAGATGCAGCAAGCTGGAAGCACCGTTTTACAAAGTGCCCCGGCCAATCGCAGAAATAGTGTTATATTTTTTTACCAGCTACCATATATAGACAATGCTCGAAATAACACAAAAAGTGTCGGAAAATGTACAAAAATTATTGAAAATAATACAATTATTTGTTCACTATTTCTGAAATGTGTGTTATAATGGTAGATACAAGAAAACACTACAGCGAGGTGATAACGTGATTAAAAAGGAAATGATTGCCATGCTTTTGGCAGGGGGACAGGGCAGCCGCCTTGGAGTATTAACACAAAAAGTCGCAAAACCGGCAGTGTCGTTTGGCGGCAAATACAGAATTATCGATTTCCCGCTCAGCAACTGTATCAATTCTGGCGTTGACACAGTTGGAGTTTTAACACAGTATCAGCCATTACGTCTGAATAGTCACATCGGAATTGGTATTCCGTGGGACTTAGACCGTAATGTCGGAGGAGTTACCATTCTTCCACCATACGAGCGGAGCAAAGGCAGTGACTGGTATACCGGTACTGCAAATGCGATTTATCAGAACCTGGAGTATATGGAAAGCTATAATCCAGACTACGTTCTGATCCTCTCCGGCGACCACATTTACAAAATGGATTATGAGGTTATGCTGGAGTATCACAAAGCAAACAATGCAGATGTCACCATCGCCTGTATGCCGGTGCCGATCGAAGAAGCAAGCCGCTTCGGTATCGTGATCACCGATGACAACAACCGGATCACCGAGTTCGAGGAGAAGCCAGCAAATCCGCGCAGCAACCTGGCTTCCATGGGTATCTACATATTCAGCTGGCCGGCATTAAAGGAAGCACTCATCGCTATGTCCGAGGAGCCGGGCTGTGACTTTGGTAAGCATGTCATCCCGTACTGCCACGGAAAGGGCGAACGCATCTTCGCTTACGAGTACAACGGTTACTGGAAGGACGTCGGCACCTTAGGCTCTTACTGGGAAGCAAACATGGAGCTTATCGATATTATTCCGGAGTTCAACCTCTATGAGGAATACTGGAAGATCTACACCAAGAGCGATATCATCCCGCCGCAGTATGTAGCTGCAGACGCAGTCATTGAGCGCAGCATCATCGGCGAGGGTACCGAGGTACACGGAACCATTACCAACTCCGTGATCGGCGCAGGTGTTACCATTGAGCCGGGCGCAGAGGTACACGATTCCATCATCATGCGCGACTGCCACATCAAGGCAGGCGCAAAGATCAACAAAGCCATTGTCGCTGAGGACACTACGGTGGGCGAAGGCGCAGAGCTGGGTGTCGGCGAGTACGCACCGAGCAAATATGACCAGAAGGTATACCAGTTTGACCTGGTAACCATTGGCGAACACAGTGTGATCCCGGATCACGTAAAAATTGGTAAGAATACCGCAATTTCCGGCGTCACCACTCCGGAGGACTACACCGACGGGGCACTGGCAAGCGGAGACTACATTATAAAGGCAGGTGGCGTACGATGAAAGCGATTGGTATTGTATTAGCAGGCGGAAACAGTAAGAGAATGCGGGAATTATCCAACAAACGTGCGATTTCCGCAATGCCGGTTGCAGGCAGCTACCGCAGCATTGACTTTGCGCTCAGCAGCATGAGCAATTCCCATATCCAGAACGTGGCAGTATTTACCCAGTACAACTCCCGTTCCTTAAACGAGCATTTAAGCTCCTCCAAGTGGTGGGATTTCGGAAGAAAACAGGGCGGACTTTATGTATTCACCCCGACCATCACCGCAGAGAACAGCGACTGGTACCGCGGCACGGCAGATGCCCTGTACCAGAACCTTACCTTTTTAAAGAACAGCCATGAGCCGTATGTAGTCATTGCCGCAGGTGACGGTATCTACAAGCTGGACTACAACAAGGTTCTGGAATATCACATTGAGAAGAAAGCAGACATCACCGTTGTCTGCAAGGACATGCCTGAGGATGAGGACGTAACCCGCTTCGGCCAGGTAAAGGTAAACGAGGATGGCCGCATTACCGACTTCGAGGAGAAGCCTATGGTTTCCACCTCCAACACCATTTCCTGTGGTATCTATGTCATCCGCAGACGCCAGCTCATTGAGCTCATCGAGCGCTGCGCAGCAGAAGACCGTGTAGACTTTGTACGTGACATCCTGGTACGTTATAAAAACTTAAAACGTATCTACGCATACAAGATGGACACTTACTGGAGCAACATCGCTTCCGTAGATTCCTACTATAAGACCAATATGGACTTCTTAAAGCCGGAAGTACGCAACTACTTCTTCAAGGAATATCCGGACGTATACTCCAAGGTGGATGATCTTCCGCCTGCAAAATACAACCCGGGCGCACTGGTAAAGAACAGCCTGATCTCCAGCGGCTCCATCATCAACGGAACCGTCGAGAACTCAATCCTGTTTAAGAAAGCATATGTAGGAAACAACTGTGTGATCAAGAATTCCATCATCCTGAACGATGTTTACATCGGTGACAATACCGTCATTGAGAACTGCATCGTAGAGAGCCGCGATACCATTCGTGCAAATACCACGTATATCGGTACTCCGGAGGATATCAAGATCGTTATTGAGAAAAACGAACGTTATACCCTGTAATGGGCGTGTCTGTGCAGGCACCGGGCCTTGCATAGCGAAAAGGTCCCTGTTTGCGCAGTGCGTAAATAGCAGCGGGGGACATCGTTTTGACATCATGAAAACACACAGCCGGCAGCCGGGGCAGGCAGTCAGCCCGCTCCTGGCAGCCGCATAAATATGGGGGAGGGGTTTCCACATGCAGATAACAGATGTGAGAGTGAGAAAGATCGAAAAAGAAGGAAAAATGAAGGCAATCGTTTCCATTACCATAGATAACGAATTTGTTGTTCACGACATTAAGGTTATCGAAGGCGAGAAGGGATTGTTTATCGCTATGCCGAGCCGCAAGGCTGCAGACGGCGAATACCGCGATATCGCACATCCGATCAATTCGGGAACCCGCGATATGATCCAGTCCATCATCCTCAACAAATACGAGAGTGCGGCACTGGAGAGCCAGCAGGAAGAGCTGGCATAAGAGCTGCTGTTTCCTGTATCAGGATTTACAGATAGACAGCGGCGGGAAAAGCAAAAGTCAAAGGACACCTGACAGAAAGGAAGATCTGTCAGGTGTTTTTACGTTGTGTTCATGGTAGAAATATGCTGTTGGAATGCCTGTTATTACATGCTTTTGAGTGCCATGACATGAAAAAACTGACCAATTTTGGCGAAGTTTGACCAATTCTTGCGAAGTACTTGCATAACGTTATTTTACGCGATATATTGTAGAAAAAGGAGGGGAACATTATGGAAAAGGATAATACATATGAAAATTCGAATATAGAAGTAACGGAAACAAGCCGTTTGGAGGCAGAAAATATAATGGAAACAAGCGCAGGGGAACTGGTGGCTTCGCAGAAGGCGCAGAACCCGGGTGTGCTTTATATCCAGATGCTTGGAGGCTTCTCCATGACCTACCAGGGCCAGCCTATCTTACTTGGAAAAAGCCTCAGCAGCAAGATGCTTCATCTGTTAATGCTCCTCATCTACAGCCGCGGGGAGGGCATCCGCCGTATCCGGTTATTAGAGCAGCTTTACGGGGACAGTGACACCGAGCAGGCAGCCAATTCCCTGCGTGCCATGATCTTCCGTTTGAGAAAGAGCCTGGTTGCAGCCGGACTCCCGGATGGTGAGTATATTTCCACCAGAGGCGGCATATATATGTGGACAGCGGATCATGTCGATGTCGAGCTGGACGTGGAGGTGTTCCAGAAGCAGGTTATGGCAGCTATGGAAGAGAAGGATGCCAGAAAGAAGGTTACGCTTCTGGAGGAGGCCTGCGGACTCTATAAAGGAGAGTTCCTGCCGCTTATGATCGCGGATGAATGGGTCTCCGCCGCAAACTGGAAATACCAGGAGCTTTACTTTAAGGTATTGCGGGAGCTTGCAGATCTTTTGAAAAAGCAGAACCGCTACGCAGAGCTGCTTCCATACTGTGAACAGGCGTTAAGCCGTTACCCATATGAGGAGTGGCAGTTGGTCAAGCTGGAATGCCTGACCGCCATGAAGGAATACCAGACCGCGGTGGAGTATTACGAGCAAATCGAAAAGGAATCGCAGCAGGAATACGGCATCAGCATGTCGGAGGAGATGATGGAGCATTACCGCGCCATTCGTAACATGATCCAGTACGAGATGAACAACATCGAGGAGATCCAGCAGCACTTAAGACCGGATCCGAACGTATTCGGTGCCACCCGGTGTGACTACTTAACCTTCATTGATATTTACCGCTACATCGTCTGGGTGCTTGGGAGAGAAGATACCAGAGCTCATCTGGTCCTGTTCACCCTGATCGACCGGGAAGGGGAGCCGTTAGAATCCTCGGAACAGTTAGAGGAGGTGCGGCAGAGACTGGAAAGCTCCATCATCCGCTCAGTGCGGCGCTCTGATCTGTATACCCGTTATGGAAAGAACCAGTTTCTGGTCCTGGTGACCAGCACCGACCAGAAGGGCTGCAATATCGCGGCAGACCGTGTGTGCAAGAATTTCCGCACTGTAAACCGCCGCAGAAAGATCGATGTCTACTATGCCTGCCGGCCAGCCATGGCTGTGACCGGAGACAGTTTAAAAAAGAACATGGGAAAGAATGTTAAGGAGCTGGAAACGGAGGCATAACCGGGAACGGAAGGCGCATGAAAAATGCAGCCTGAAAAGAACTACGGAAAAGTAAGAAAATTGCGGTGCAAATGGAAAAAAATGTAAGGGAAAATGCAGAAAGTAACAGTTCCTGTAACACCTGGCAGCGTATACTAAAAATGACAATGAAACCATTGTCTGATTTTTACTATTATTCACCTTCAGATAGTCAAATTTAAGGGAAAAGGAGAGAGAAGTATGAAAGGACTCGAAGCGAAAACATTGGGCCTGAGAAAGATGCTCAGGCACGAGTATAAACGCATCGTGGCGTTTATGCTGACGGTAGCCATGGTTGTGACCAACTTTGGCACCAACCTGACCGTGGCGTTCGCGGCAGGCGAAGAAGAAAGCTCTCTGTTCCTGCTTAACAGCAGTGAACTTGAGGATGCGATCAGCGCAGCTCTGGAAAGTGGAGATGTGTTCGATTTTTCATCCCTGGAGCTGAAAGCAAAACAAAAGAGCCTGAAGACATCCTATGAAAAACTGATAGGAAGCAAGGCCGGAAAGGTATACCAGCTCGACGTAGATGTAGACAGCACCTACGCAACCGAGAACACAGACCTGCAGGTATTCTACAACGCAGGTACCGACAGCGTGGTATTCCTGTTCATCAACCAGAGTGACATGGCAGTTACCTTCCGCGCAAACGTAAGCGGATATGAAACTGCACGCGTTACCGTAAACCCGAACACCTCCAACATCGAGGACGCAGAGGGCGTTGAGAATGCAGAAGACTACAGCAACACCACCATGGTGGACGATGAAAAGAAGCCGCAGGCAGAGGTTGTAAAGCCGGAAGGCGAGACCTCTGAATCCGAGAGCGCTTCTGACGAAACCGAAGCAGCCGAGACCGAAGCAGACGTAACCGAGAGCGAGAACGCTTCCGAGAACGGCGAGGCAGAGGAGACCACCGGCGCAGAGGAAGCTGCTGAGACAGAAACCTCCGAAGCAGCCGAGACCGAAGCAGAGACTGAGCCGGAAACCGAGGCAGAGCACCGGCAGCAGAAGAAACTGAGGCAGAAATTGAGCTTACTCCGGAAGAGGGAAGCGCAAGCGCATCCATCTCCGCAAAGAAGGTATTCCGTGTAAGCACCAGCGCAGAAGCAGCAGGGGAAGCTCCGGCAGCAGACGCTGCGGAAGAGACCGAAACCGAAGCAGAGGAGCCGGAAAAAGAAACTGAGGCTCCTGTAGAGACTACCGCAGAAGAAACCGTTGCTGATGACAGCACGGAGGAAACCATTGCAGACGAGACTCAGGCAGACGAGACCACCGCAGCCGATGAGACAGACGGCGAGCTCACCGATGAGACTGAGGCTCCGACTGAAGACGTTACCGCTCCGGATGAAACAAACGGAGAAGAGCCGGCAGACAACGGCGGTAGCGAGAATATTGGTTTTGACAACGACGAGCAGTTCCTGGAGGATGACTCCATTGAACTGGCAGGCGAGCTGAATGGTAAGGCATACAACACCGTAACCATCTGGGGCAGCATGAGCATGTCTATGCAGTAGAAGCCGTTACCGAAGATCTGGAGATTGTGGCAAGCCTGGAAGAAACCGTGGGCGTGGCACATCCGGAATTCAGCGCATCCTATGTGAGCAGCGAAGGCGTGACCATCAGCCTGCACGCAGAGGAAGGCATCCTTCCGGAAGGCACCGAACTTTCCGTAACCGAAGTGACCGATGCTCTGGGCGATACCATCAAAGAGAAGATGGACAGCGAGACCGAGGGCACAACCGTTCACAGCGTATTAGCATACGATATCAATCTCCTTTATAATGGGAAGAAACTCAGCAACAGCTGGTCCGAGAGCGGCTATGTAGACGTAACCTTCACAGGTGCTCCGATCCAGGAAATGACCGAGGCTTCCGATAAGGTCGAGATCGTAGCAGTAGACGATACCAGCGCAACCAAGCTGAGCGCAGACAATGCAGCCGAGGCAGAAGCAAGTGAACTGAAGCTGGAGACTGTCGGCGAGCAGAACGTAGAGGGAACTGTGGTAGAAGAAGTTGGATTTAAGGCAGAGCACTTTACGATTTATGCGATTGCTGGCAGTGGCAGTACAAGCGCAGTGCCATTAGAAGAAATGCTTGTTGGTAAGAATAGTAGTAAAACTATTTATTCTGATAATTATTCGTATGATTATTGGTATACATGGGAATCTTCTGATACGAGTATTTTAAGAGTTGGAGCTAATACTCGATATAATTGGTATTATAACGCAACTACAATCACAACATACAATAAAACTGGTATTGTTACACTCCGATTAAAAAATTCACGTGGACAGGTGTTGGACGAAGCAATTATCTCAGTAGGTACGGGATATGTGACAGCACAGTTTTATCATTTGAAGGATCCAACAAAAACACCGGATTCCAATAATACAAGTGAATGGAGCAGTAATCTTGGAACAGGTCTTGCAAATGAAACAGGAGCTGTATGGACGGACAATAAAAATATCTTCAATGCAGGTAATCGTGTTGAAGAGTGGCCATCTGGTTATGGTACAAAAACTGCGGATGGTAAACTGGAATTAACTCGAAATACGACAACCTGGAATGAAATTTATACGAAATTCAAGGATCAGGCAGCAAAAAATGCAGGGGTAACGATTAATAGCAAAGATGATGTGGAAGCAATTTATCTTGTTCCATATAAGATTTCAAGAAACAACGGAACGCATCCGGATCATCATGTTGACTGTATCATTGAAATGAAGGTAAAAACCGTTGTTACGGTTTCTTACAGATTGAAAGATGCTAGTACAGACAATGTTTACCGTGCACCGGAAGATAATAAGATTGTTGCTACAGGTTCAATCGCACCGAGACCTACTGGAAGCTATCCGGCAAGAAAGCAGGTAAACGGTGTTTGGTATGAATTTGATGGTTGGTATACCAATCCGGAACTGACAGGTGATCCAGTTGATTTTAACACTTACGTAGTTAATGAAAATACTACATTTTATGCGAAGTATGTTGGTGAACATAAAGTAAGTTATGATTGGACTGGTTTGCCAACAGGTGTGACCTTGTATGATGAACAGGGAAATGTAGTAACACCTGCTCTGCCAAGAGATATTACCGGATTAAAAGCTGGTCAGAGTTATGACATTGATACAACAATGCCAGGAACCGTAGTATATACGCATGATGGGTTTGGAAATAAGAATGCGAAGTATACACTTGGAGCATGGAATGATCCTAATAATGGTGTTATGGGAGAAAGCAATGTTCTGGTAACTGGTATCTGGACTTCAGAAGTGGTAAATGTACCGGAATACCGCATTGTATATAGCTGGACAGGAACTGTGCCGGATGGAGTGACATTACCGAACGATAACCACAGCTATAAGAACAATGAGACGTATGTGGTAGATACTACTTACGGAAAAGGCTATACCGTGAATTCGTATGATCAGTATCACAATGTGAATGGTGTTTATACGTTTAGCGGATGGGACACTCAGCCAGGAAGAATCCAGAAAAATCTTGAGATCAAAGGTATCTGGAGTTTTGAAAAAACAAGCGTGGCTCAGCACAATGTAAGCTACCAGTGGAGTGGCCTGCCAAAGAATGCAACATTATATGATGAAGCAGGTTTCACAGTTGAACCAGAGCTTCCGACCAGTATTAATGGTTTGGTAAAGGGTCAGCCGTACCAGATTAATAGAAGCCAAGAGGGAATTGTGGTATATACGCATGACGAGTATGGAAACAGAAATGCGAAGTATACATTTGGAACATGGACGGATCCTAATAATGGCGTTATGGGAGAAAGTGATGTTCTTGTAACTGGTATCTGGACTTCAGAAGTGGTAGATGTACCGGAATACAGCATTGTATATAGCTGGACAGGAACTGTGCCGGGTGGAGTGAGTGGGAGAAAGTGATGTTCTTGTAACTGGTATCTGGACTTCAGAAGTGGTAGATGTACCGGAATACAGCATTGTATATAGCTGGACAGGAACTGTGCCGGGTGGAGTGAGCTTACCGGAAGATGACCATAGTTATAAGAACAATGAGACGTATGCGGTAGATACTACTTACGGAAAAGGCTATACCGTGAATTCGTATGATCAGTATCACAATGTGAATGGTGTTTATACGTTTAGCGGATGGGACACTCAGCCAGGAAGAATCCAGAAAAATCTTGAGATCAAAGGTATCTGGAGTTTTGAAAAAACAAGCGTGGCTCAGCACAATGTAAGCTACCAGTGGAGTGGTCTGCCAGAGAATGCAACATTATATAATGAAGCAGATGTCGCAGTTGTCCCAGAGCTTCCGACCAGTATTAATGGTTTGGTAAAGGGTCAGTCGTACAAGATTAATAGAAGCCAAGAGAAAATCGCGGTATATACGCATGACGAGTATGGAAACAGAAATGCGAAGTATACACTTGGAACATGGAACGATCCTAATAACGGAGTATGGGAGAAAGAGATGTTTGGTAACTGGCGAGTGGACAAGAGAAAACATCGAAGTGCAGAAGTATAAAGTAACTTACAAATATGTAGGTTCTATTATTCCGTCGAATGCACCTCAGGTACCTGTCACTGCAGAGTATGTAAAGAATCAGCCGGTGAATGTAGAAGAGACACCAGAAATTAAGGGTTATTCATTCAATGGTTGGAATCGCGGAACATCCAATGCAGGAAGCACATTCAATATGCCGGCAGAAGATGTTGAGTTAACCGGTTCATTTGTTAAGAATTCTTACCCGTACTTCGTAACATACCATTACGAAGATGCAAAGGGCAATGAGATTTACGCAGATGATTCTGTTAAAAATGTTTTAGCTGAATTTGAGTCAGTAATTCCATATGATACGACTTCACCGAAACAGTATGCGATTGATGGAAAAGACCATAATTTCGTACTGGATAAGGTGGTATTTGGAAATACGCAGGGCGCAGGCAAAACAGCAATTGTGACGGATGTTGCAGCAAAGAATAATGTTGATGTTTATTATGCACTGGATGAACTCGGTACCAATCCGGAAAATCCAACCAATCCGAATAAGCCGGATGGAATTGCAGATAAATATCAGATTGTATTTACCTATGTCGCAGATGATCACGGAACAGTAACTGGTATGCTGAAAGAAGTTGTAACCAGATATGAGGGTGATAAGAAATTCAGTACAACTGCTCCTGCTTATCCAATTGCAGAAAATATCGTGGCAACACCTGATGCTGGTTACAAGTTTGTAAACTGGACTTCTCGTAATCCGTCAGAAGCATCTGCAAACATTGTAGCTGTATTCAGCAGAATCCTTCAGCAGAGCAGTGCAACCAATGCTGAATTTAAAGATGTAGCAGCAATCAGGGCTGCAGGCTTTACTCAGGATACCGAGTTTACTGCCCATTTCCTTGCAAGTGATGCAACTACCTACAAGGTAGAAGTTTATTACGAGCATGAGGCAAGTATTCAGCAGTTCCGAGTAAGACCGAGACTCTGGCTGGTACAACCGATACCCAGGCAGCCGTAAAGGCAGAGACTTATCTGCCGACCAGCGGCTATGTATTCGATAAGAATGCAGCAAATGTACTGAGCGGTACAATTGCTGGTGACAACAGCCTGGTACTGAAGGTTTACTACAAACAGGTATTTAAGGTAACTTACGCACCTGGTGATCATGGTTCCTTCAAATCTCAGACCTACACCGTATCTTACGGAAGTCAGACTCCGGGATTCAGTGGTGACAAGACTGCAAATGGTAACTACAGATTCACTGGTTGGGATAAGACCATTGAATCCAGAGTAACTGGTGACATTGTTTACACCGCGCAGTGGGCTGCCAACAGCAATGGCGGCGGCGGTAACGGCGGCGGAGGTGGCGGAAGCTCCTCTGGCGGTGGCGGCGGAAGTTCTTCTGGCCCGAGAGACAACGGTTCTACACCGTCCGGTGGCCCGGGAGCAACAACCGTAACCATTGACCCGGATGCAGTTCCGTTAGCAAACCTGCCGAACGAAGATGGAGCAGCTGATCTGCTAGTGATCGACGATGAGGACGTTCCGTTAGCGGCACTTCCGAAGACCGGTCAGAGTGGAGCAAGCGGACTGGTACTCTTCCTGTCCAGCATGATGCTCGCAGCATTCGTGGCAGTCAGCAAGAAACGCGAAGACGATAAGTAATGGAATCGTTTTCAACCATAAGAATTACAGAGAAAGCGCCGGGAGCGAAAATGCTCCCGGTGCTTTTCTGGTATCTAAAAGTTTGTCGAGCCGTTCTCATTGCAATACATTCCGAATTTTGCTATTCTATATTCATAAAAACCATGTTTACAGAAAGAAGCATAGAAGGGAATGTGAGCCATGAAATCGTCATTATTAAAATTGCCGGTGGGGGTAGACAGCTTCGAGAAAATCCGGAAAGATGGATTTTATTATGTGGATAAAACCACATTGATCGAGCAGCTTCTGGAACAGTGGGGAGAGGTGAATCTGTTTACCAGGCCGCGCCGTTTTGGAAAGACTTTAAATATGAGTATGCTCCGCTGCTTTTTTGAAATAGGAGCAGATCGTTCTTTGTTTGACGGTTTGGACATTTCAAAAAATCAGGAACTTTGCAATGCCTATATGGGAAGGTTTCCGGTGGTGTTTTTTTCTTTAAAGAATGTGAATGGTCTTACCTTTGCAGATGCAAAGTATCGCCTGACAGAACTGGTTGCTGCGGAAGCGGAGCGCTTTTTATTTTTGTCAGATAGCAAAAAGCTTTCTGAAAATGAAAAAAGCAGGTATCAGGCCCTGATTGCGCTTGACCATGGGCGTTATACTATGGATGAGACAATTCTTGTGTCCAGTCTGCAGCTGCTGTCACAGCTTTTATACAGACATTACGGACAGAAAACCATAATATTGATAGATGAATACGATGTTCCACTGGACAAAGCATTCCAGCATGGTTATTATAAGGAAATGGTTTCCCTGATCCGTGGAGTATTCGGACAGGCTTTAAAAACCAATGATGCGCTGCAGTTTGCGGTATTGACGGGATGTCTGCGGGTATCGAAGGAAAGTATTTTTACAGGACTGAATAATTTTAAAGTACTCGCTATTACGGATGCCCGTTTTGATGAACAATTTGGCTTTACGGAACAGGAAGTGTCAGAATTGTTGGAGACGTATCACCTGGAAGAACATCAGGCGGAAACAAAAGAATGGTACGATGGATATCATATTGGCGGTGCAGATGTTTATTGTCCATGGGATGTGATCAATCATGTGGACAGGCTTCGCGGAGAACCGGGGGCGCAGCCGCAATCCTACTGGATCAATACCAGTGGGAATGATCTGGTGAAGCGGTTTGTGAACAGGGCAGATAAGACAACGCGTGATGAAATGGAACGGCTGATTGCCGGGGAATCCGTGGAAAAAGAAATACGTCTGGAATTAACGTATGACGAGATTGATCAGAGCATTGACAATTTATGGAGTGTGCTGTTTACGACCGGTTATTTGACAAGGATCGGAAAACCTGTAAATGGTATTTATCGGCTGGCTATTCCAAACAGAGAGGTGCGGGAGGTTTATATCACCCAGATACAGGAGTGGTTTAAAGAAAAAATCAGAAAAGACACGGGAACCATGCAGACATTTTGTAAGGCATTTCTGGAGCGGGATTCCGATGAAATTCAAAAGCAGTTAACAAGGATTCTGAACAATATGATCAGCATTTTGGATACAAAGGCACGAAATGAGGAAAAAGAAATATTTTATCATGGGTTGCTGCTCGGCCTGCTGCGCAGTGAGTCTGACTGGCTGATCTTGTCAAATGCAGAGTCTGGCGATGGATTCAGTGATATTTTGATTGAACCGGACGATCCGGATATGGGAATTGTGATTGAGTTAAAGTACGCATCTGATTTTTCCGGTTTGGAAAATGCCTGTAAAAAGGCGATGGAGCAGATTAAAGACCGAAGATATGCGGACCGTTTGAAAAAGGACGGTCGCAGTGATATTCTGGCATATGGAATTGCGTTTTGTAAAAAACGGTGCCAGGTTATTGCTGAACAATTATAGGAAGGATAAAATGATGTATTTAATTGCAGGACTTGGGAATCCCACACGGGAATATGATAAAACGAGACATAACGTTGGCTTTTCGGTGATCGATGTGCTGGCGGACAAATATAATATTGATGTAAGCGACCGCAAGCACAAGGCGCTGTGCGGCAAGGGTATCATTGAGGGGGAGAAGGTCCTTCTTTTGAAGCCGCAGACCTTTATGAACTTAAGCGGGGAGAGCATCCGGGAGGCGGTCGATTATTACAAGATCGATCCGGAGGAAATCATTGTCATTTATGACGATATCAGCCTGGAACCGGGGCAGCTGCGCATCCGGTTAAAGGGAAGTGCCGGCGGGCACAATGGCATTAAGAACATCATCGCGCACCTGGGAACGCAGGAGTTTCCGCGCATTAAGGTTGGCGTCGGCGCGAAGCCGCCGAAGATGGATCTGGCGGACTATGTGCTGAGCCGCTTTGGCGCGGAGGAGCAGAAGGTGATGGATGAGGCGTTTGGCGAGGCGGCTGAGGCGGCTGTCATGATGATGACGACAGGAGCGGAGCGTGCCATGAATCATTATAACGCCAAAAAGAAAGCGGAGTAGGTATCATGAGCAGAGGATTTGCAAATCCACTTACAGAGCTGGCGGAGTTTGAACAGCTTCAGGAGAGTCTGAAAAAGAAGAAGGGACCGGTGCAGGTCAGCGGCTGTCTGGATTCCCAGAAGGTACACCTGATGCACGAGAGCATGGCGGAGCGTCCGTGGAAGCTGGTTGTGACCTATGACGATGCCAGGGCGAAGGAAATTTATGAGGATTTCGGATGCTTTACGGAGAATGCGTGGCTGTATCCGGCGAAGGACCTGCTGTTTTACAGTGCGGATATTCACGGAAACCTGATCACAAGGGAGCGCCTGCAGGTGCTGCGTCATCTGATGGAGGATGCGGGCGGCGTGGTGGTGACCACTATGGACGGCCTGATGGACCATTTGCTTCCGCTTGCCTGCATGAAAGAGCAGGTGCTGCATCTGGAAGCGGGGCAGGAGCTGGATCTGGAGGCGTGGAAGATCCGCCTGGCAGAGCTCGGTTATGAGCGCATGGCGCAGGTGGACGGCATGGGGCAGTTTTCCGTGCGGGGCGGCATTCTCGATATTTATCCGCTGACGGAGGAGCTTCCGGTGCGCATTGAACTGTGGGACACCGAGGTGGACTCCATCCGCACGTTCGATATCGAGAGTCAGCGTTCCATCGAGCAGTTAGATGAGATCGATATCTACCCGGCTACGGAGATCGTGCTGACGAAGAAGCAGGCGAAGGAAGGTGTGGAGCGCATCCGCAAAGAGGCGAAGACCTTTGCGGAAAAGCTGAGAAAGCAGGGAAGTACCGAGGAAGCGTACCGCATTACCAGAATTACACAGGAACTGACAGAGGGCATCGGGGAAGGTCTGACACAGACTGGTCTGGATGCCTGGATTTCGTATTTTAATAAGGAAACGGTTTCGTTTCTGGATTACTTTGACCCGGAGCGCAGCATGATCTTTTTAGACGAGCCGCTGCGGTTAAAGGAGCAGGGCGAGGCTGTGGAGCTGGAGTTTCGGGAGAGCATGGAGCACCGTCTGGAGAAGGGATATCTGCTTCCGGGACAGACCGGGCTTTTGTATCCGGCGCGTGAGATCCTGGCAAGGGCGCAGCGTAAGGATACGGTTTATCTGACCGGTCTGGAGCAGAAGCTTCCGGGCATGACGACCGAGGCGCGGTTCTCGTTCGATGTTAAGAACATGAATTCTTACCAGAACAGCTTCGAGATGCTGATCAAGGATTTGACCAGCTGGAAAAAGGAACGCTACCGGGTGATCCTGTTGTCGGGTTCCCGCACGCGTGCCAGCCGTCTGGCGGAGGACCTGCGGGAGTATGACTTAAGTGCGTTCTGCACGGATGATGAGGAGCGGCAGGTGCAGCCGGGCGAGATCCTGGTGACCTTCGGAAACCTGCACCGTGGTTTTGCGTACCCGCAGATCAAGTTTGCGGTCATCACCGAAGGCGACATGTTCGGCAAGGAGAAGAAAAAGCGCAAGCGGAAGAAGACCTCGTATGAGGGCAAGAAGATCCAGAGCTTTACCGAGCTTTCCGTGGGGGACTATGTGGTGCATGAGGATCACGGTCTTGGTATTTACCGCGGAATCGAGAAGATTGAGCGTGACGGTGTCGTGAAAGATTACCTGAAAGTGGAGTATGCGGACAACGGCAGTCTCTATCTTCCGGCAACCCGGCTGGATGGCATCCAGAAGTATGCGGGCTCCGATGCGAAGGCGCCGAAGTTAAACAAGCTGGGCGGGGAGCAGTGGAACCGCACGAAGGCGAAGGTCAAGACGGCCGTGAAGGAAATCGCACGGGACCTGGTGCAGCTTTATGCGGCACGGCGGGAGCTGGGCGGTTACCAGTACGGCGAGGATACGGTATGGCAGCAGGAGTTTGAAGAATTGTTCCCTTACGAGGAGACGGAGGACCAGCTGACGGCGATCGAAGATACAAAGCGCGACATGGAGAGCCGCCGCATCATGGACCGCCTGATTTGCGGGGATGTGGCTATGGCAAGACCGAGATTGCCCTTCGCGCGGCCTTTAAGGCGGTGCAGGAGAGCAAGCAGGTAGTATACCTGGTGCCGACGACCATTCTCGCGCAGCAGCATTACAATACCTTTGTGCAGCGCATGAAGGATTTTCCGGTGCGCATTGAGCTTATGTCGCGTTTTCGCACGCCGGGGCAGATCAAAAAGACGATTGAGGATCTGAAAAAAGGGCAGGTGGACATTGTCATCGGTACCCACCGTGTGCTTTCCAAGGATGTGAAATTCAAGGATCTTGGTCTTCTGATCATCGATGAGGAGCAGCGCTTCGGCGTGGCGCACAAGGAAAAGATCAAGCAGATGAAGGAAAATGTCGATGTGCTGACTTTAACAGCAACACCGATCCCACGGACTCTGCACATGAGCCTGGTCGGCATCCGCGATATGAGTGTGCTGGAGGAGCCGCCAGTGGACCGTGTACCGATCCAGACCTACGTCATGGAGCATAACGATGAGATGGTCCGCGAGGCAGTGAACCGCGAGCTGGCACGCGGCGGACAGGTTTACTATGTATACAACCGGGTAAAGGACATCGAGGAAGTGGCACACCATGTGCAGGAGCTGGTGCCGGATGCCACGGTCGTTTATGCGCACGGGCAGATGCCGGAGCATAAGTTAGAGCAGATCCTGCTTGACTTTGTGAACGGCGATATCGATGTGCTGGTATCCACAACGATCATTGAGACGGGGCTGGATATCCCCAATGCCAACACCATGATCATCCAGGATGCGGACCGCATGGGGTTGTCCCAGCTGTATCAGCTGCGCGGTCGTGTGGGACGTTCCAGCCGGACCTCTTATGCATTTTTGATGTATAAGCGTGACAAGCTGTTAAAGGAAGAGGCAGAAAAACGCCTGCAGGCGATCCGTGAGTTCACCGAGCTTGGTTCCGGAGTCAAGATTGCCATGCGGGACTTAGAGATCCGCGGAGCGGGCAATGTCCTCGGTGCGGAGCAGCATGGTCACATGGAAGCGGTAGGCTACGACCTTTACTGCAAGCTGTTGAACCAGGCCGTGCAGGCGATCCAGGGGCGCCGGGACGAGACGGAAGACTTTACTTCTACGGTGGAGTGCGATGTGGATGCCTACATTCCGGTTTCCTATATTAAGAATGAGTACCAGAAGCTAGATGTGTACAAGCGCATTTCCGGCATTGAGAATGAGGAAGAGTATCTGGATATGCAGGATGAGCTGATGGACCGCTTTGGCGATATTCCGAAGGCGGTAGCAAATCTTTTGCAGGTAGCCCTCTTAAAGGCCATGGCACACAAGGCCTATGTGACCGAGGTGCGCATCAACCGGCAGGAAATCCGCCTGACCATGTACCAGAACGCAAAATTAAATACAGAAGGAATCCCGGATTTTGTCGCTTCCTATGGCGGGGAGTTAAAGTTTGCCATGGCGGAGCAGCCGTATTTCTTATATGTGGACCGCAGAAAGAAACAGAAGGACTGCGCGGCGATGATGGAGCTTGCGCGGACGATGCTTGGACAGTTAGGAGCGCTGGCTGAGCCTGGAACTGTGTAGACCGGGGAGAACAGGGAAGTCACGGGTTCGGAGACTTTGGAATAACGGATGATAAGACAAAAAAATATTTGTCATTTCCGTGCATGCTTTTGTCAGAAAATGAACGACGTTACCGGAAAACGCAATGGACAAAACGCATCGATTTTTTTTATAATGATAGGAAGTAAGGAATGAAAATCTCTGATATTTCTATAAAATGTGTGGCAGTTCAGAAATATCAGAAAAAAAGGAACTGGTGATATGAAAAAAATGTTCAGGATTCTGGCGTTGACATGGCTGGGAGCGTGTCTGGTTTGTGGCTGTACTTCTTCGACGATTGGGACCAGACAGGTGGATCATCGTCCGGAAATCATCGTAGGAAGTGATGTATACCCGCCCTATAATTATATGGATGAAAATGGTTCCCCAACCGGAATCGATGTGGAACTGGCGCGGGAGGCGTTTGGGCGGATGGGCTACCAGGCTGTGTTTGTCGGCATAGACTGGGAGGAAAAAGACCGTCTTTTGAAGGAAAAAGCCGTGGATTGTGTCTGGGGCTGTTTTTCGATGAATGGGCGGGAGGACCGTTATCTCTGGGCCGGACCGTATATGGTAAGCCGCCAGGTTGTGGCTGTGGACCGGCGCAGCGAGATCTACCATCTGGATGACCTGAAGGGAAAGATGATCGCAGTCCAGTCGACCACAAAGCCGGAGGATATTTTCTTAAAGCATGAGGGCAAAGTTCCGGAGCTGGAAGGTGTATACAGCTTTGAGGACCGGGAGCTGATCTACACGGCATTAGGAAAAGGCTATGTAGATGCCATCGCGGCCCATGAGACTGCCATCGCCCAGTACATGAAGGACTACGGGGCAGATTTCCGCATTCTGGACGAGGAAATCCTGACGACCGGAATCGGAGTGGCATTCGACCGGGACGATGACCGGCAGCTTGCCGGGCAGCTGTCAGAAACGCTGGAGCAGATGCGGCGTGATGGGACATCCGCACAGATCATAGGGCACTATCTGCCAGATGCGGAAAAATATCTGGAGGTAGGGCAAAGTGAAGATTAATAAGCTGGTTTTTCAGGATAAACGATTTTTCCGTGTTATGATGCTGCTTGGTGTTATGATTCTTTGCGGCGTTGGTTTTGTTTCATACCGTGCGGATTTAAGACGTACAGCCTGGGTTATGCAGGATACCATCAATTATGTTGGCGGTCAGTATATCATCTGCGATAAATTCAACGCAGACAGTACGACCAAGAGCCTGGACCGTATGGTAGAGCGGGTGCGCCAGGTGCGAAGGGACCTGGAACTGGCGGGAGACCATGTGAACGAGGAAGTGCTGAAGGCTTGTGCGGAAGATCTTCGTCTGACTGGAATTGTTCTTCTGGACCCAGAAGGAAACATTACCTGTGAATATCGCCAGAATGATGAAGGCTGGGACGAACTGGAAGAGCATTTGAAAAAAGAGGCGCTTCTGAATGCTGCCCGTTATCCACTGAAATATTATACGACCCGGTTGGATATTTCCGATGGTTCCCTGACGGATCTGGCAGCAACTGCGCGCAGAAATGTGCCGGGTGTGGTTGTGTGTTATTATCACACGCCGCTTCAGTACAGCCGGAATTATAAGCTGTCGATCCAGAGTGTGCTTTCCGGTTACAGTGCCTATGCAGGCAGTACCATAGCCATTACCGATGGAAACCGGATCATTGCATCGAATAAAGAAACCCTGGTTGGGATGCAGGTGGAAGACCAGCCGGTCCTTGCGCAGCTGCGCGGTCAGGATGAGCGGGCTGGTGAGCTAATCCATATTCATGCGGATTCTGCCGGCTACTATGGCGGCCGGGCTGTTGGGCGGAATTACTATATTTATGTGTATTTTAATGAAGCTTCTATTTTTACAAATTTGAAATCCAACGTATTTTCTGTTCTGATTTTGTATACGTTGGTGCTTCTGGTGGCATTGGTGCTGCGTCAGAAAGCGGCAAAGGAGTACCAGCAGGAGCAGAGTCGCCGTGACTGGGAATACCGGAGAAATCTGGAGGAAAAAGCCAGGGAGGCACAGCGGGCAAATCATGCGAAAACGGAATTTTTACAGCGCATGAGCCATGATATCCGGACTCCGATTAACGGAATCCGCGGTATGCTGGAGATGGCGGATTATTATCAGGATGACCTGAAAAAGCAGACGGAGTGCCGGAATAAAATCCGGGAGGCATCGGGCTTTTTACTGGAATTGATCAACGATGTACTGGATATGGGAAAGCTGGAATCCGGGGAAGTAACCCTGGAGGAGCGGCCATTTGAGCTGAAAGAGCTTTTGGACGGCATGGTAGAGATCGTATCCAAACAGGCCAGGGAGCGCGGAATTGAGATCGTTGTCAGGGATTATGAGGTCCGCCACTGGCATCTGCTTGGCAGTCCCCTTCATCTGAAGCGGCTTTATATGAATATCATGAGCAATGCCGTGAAATATAATAAGGATAAAGGAAAAATCTTTGTGGAGTGCCGGGAGACCAGCAGCCGGGAGGATATTGCAGAGATCGAATTTATCTGCCAGGACACTGGTATCGGCATGAAGCCGGAGTTCCAAAAGCACGTGTTTGACCCGTTTGTGCAGGAATCCAATACGGCGCGGACTTCCTATGGCGGCACCGGCCTTGGCCTTGCCATTGTAAAAAACCTGATAGAAAAAATGGGTGGTACCATTACCTTTGAGAGCGAACCGGGCGTGGGCAGTACGTTTTATCTCACAGTGCCCTTTAAGATTGACCAGAATGCTGCTGCGCAGGAACATGTGGCACAGGAGGAAAAGAACGCATCGATTCGCGGAATGCATATTCTGATTGCGGAAGACAATGAACTGAACATGGAGATTGCCCAGTTTGTCTTAGAGAGTGCCGGGGCAGTACTAAGCCGTGCCATGAACGGAAAAGAAGCCCTGGAATGTTTTCAGGCTTCTGCACCGGGAACGTTCGATGTGATCCTTATGGATGTGATGATGCCGGCCATGGATGGATTTGAGGCAACCCGGGCGATCCGTGCGCTTGACCGGGAAGATGCGAAAACAATTCCGATCATTGCCATGACAGCCAATGCCTTCGCGGAGGACCGCAAGCGTGCGTTCGAGGCGGGAATGAATGAGCATCTGGCGAAGCCGCTGGAGAGCCGGCAGATGAAGGAGGTCATTGCGGCTTACCGCGGGAAGAAGATGCAGGCGGACAGCACAGCGCAGGCGGACAGCATAGCGCAGCCAGGCAGCAAGGAGCAGCCAGACAGCAAGGTGCAGGCGGACAGCACAGCGCAGCCAGGCAGCAAGGTGCAGCCGGACAGCACAGCGCAGCCAGGCAGCGAGGTGCAGCCGGATGGCGGGACAGGCAGTGAAAAGTAGAAAACAGAGTGGAAAAAACAAGTGAGATGAAAGAAAAATCAATGAAACAGGAGACACAAAAGAAATCCGGGGGTGGCGTGCGCAAATTTCTGGTGCAGGATGAAAACCATGTGATCGAGGCGCATGAGCTTGCAAAGGACGGCATTGTAAACCGGATCTACCCGCTTGAGGGGAATGAGGAAGCCATGGGCTTAAATATGCTGGAGCAGATCATCGGTACCGGATATTGATGGGCTGATACAGCTTTTGAGCATAAATTTATGTATAAATTTCAGATGTTTCCACATACTGTCCATAAGACACACGATATGGAAAGGATGTTAAGAAACGGTATGAACCGGTGCTTGACGGAATAAGCGGTATGCAGGAGGAGCATTATGAAAGCTACAGGAATTGTGAGAAGGATCGATGATCTTGGACGCGTCGTGATTCCGAAGGAGATACGAAGGACACTCAGACTGAGGGAGGGGACTCCGCTTGAAATCTTTACGGACCGTGAGGGCGAGATCATTCTGAAAAAATACTCGCCCATGGTCGAGCTGGCGGCGTTTGCCACACAGTACGCAGACGCCATGGCGCAGACTACCGGTATGCTGGTCTGCATTACGGACCGGGACCAGGTGATCGCGTTTTCCGGCGGTCCCAAAAAGAATGTGCTGCAGAAGATGATCAGTAAGCAGCTGGAGCAGATGATCCATGAACGGGAAACCATTATAGCGGAACGGGAAAGCAAGAATTTTATTCCGGTTGCGGGAGAGGAGATCGATGGTGTGACCGCTGAGGTGATCGTACCGATCATCTGCGAGGGCGATCCCATCGGGGCGGTGGCACTTTTAAGCCGGGACGCGGGAAAAGCTGGGTGAGCCAGAATTAAAGCTGGTATCCACGGCGGCCGGTTTTTTAGGACGGCAGATGGAAGGATAAATCGAAAGAAATGTAGAAAGAAAAATAGAAAGAAAGTAGAAGGATAAGCAGGAAAAACATGCAGGAGAAAAATACAATGGGACAGCAGGAGGACTGGGAACTGTCTGAAGAATACTATAAGGAAGAAACCGGAAAGAAGGAGCTTCGTCTGGAAGATTTTCTGGAGACAGAAGAAGCACCGGAGAACCAGTCTGGTCTGGGCGGTGCAAATGGAGTTGCCGGGCAGCTAGAGGAGATGGCAGGACGCGTAAAGCAGGTCATGGAACTTTCCGGATCCGGACATCCGGCCGGTGCCATCGCATCGATGCTTGGCATGGATGTGCAGCAGGTGCGCGATATCATGGTCTGTGTCCAGTCATTTCCGGAAGATGACCCGCTGGCAGTGGCGCGGCTCATCGTGCTGGGATAGGCAGGGCGGTGTGAGTGGAATCTGAATCCGTGAGTATTCTGTGAAAAATCTTTACATTTTTCGAAAATGACTGTTCAAACGGAAGTCTTTCGTATATAATGTTATCTGTTTTCGGCGAAAATGCCGGAGTGAAAATCAGAAAAGAACCGTTATGGAAGGCAGTGCAGGTTATGGATTTCTGCACAATGCCAGCCGGAAAACAGAATACAGGAGGAATGAAGATCATGATGAAAATGGGTAAAAAAGCATTGCTTGTAGCTGCAGGCTGCATGCTTCTTTTATGCGGATGCACGAAGAGCAACATTGTACAGCCGGATGCGAGCGAGGCTGAGACACCGGATTTCAACATCTACAACAACATCGAGCTGGATATGGACCAGTTCCACGAGGAAGTAAATGAAATCTATCTGGACGAGGACGATTATCCGATGGCCGATTCCATCGATTTTACCATCGATGAGGACAAGGCTGTGGTTGACCTGACGATCGTTGTGAAGGATGGCACCAGTGGTGCAGATGCAGCAGAGTATGCAGATGCCGTAATCAAGGGAATCAATGATGAGGCAGCCGTTCAGGATTACAACTATGGCGAATCCGGAGAGGATACCTTCGGTGGATTTTTCCAGGACCGCAAGATCAGCTTAAAGATTTATGAGAAGAGCGCTTATGAGTCTAAGGGCGAGCCAATGTACGAGACCGAGATCCCGGAAGATACCTATATGACGTTTGATATCCAGTAACCAGAAAAAGCAGCGGAGGCACCAGAAACATGTCTGGTATTCAATGCAAAAAAACAGAGCAACAGATTTCCCACTTTGGAATTTCTGCTGCTCTGTTTTTCATTTCATTGTTTTCACTTAACGCATCTTATCCATCTGTCCGTCGGAACCGACATGGTAGTTGTCGACCCAGGAGTCAGTAACCATTTGCCCGTCTTCCCCGAAGAAATACCAGTCGCCCTTGTAGCGAAGCCAGTAGGAGGTTTTCCGGTTGCCCTTATCGTCGAGGTAATAGGTACCGTCCTTTAGTTCCAGGAGGCCGGTGGCTTTGGTTCCGTCATCCTTGATATATTGATATTGATCCTCTGCGGTTTTGTGCCACTCACCTGCCATGGCAGGGAATGCGCTCATCAGAAAACACAGGATGGTTAAGATGAGGGTGAGTCCTGCTTTTTTCTTCATAGTGATCATCCTTTCTCTCTGCAAACTCATTATAACAGCCCTGCTTTGCACTGGCAAGGGGCGCGGGGGTATTGTAAGGAAATCGGTGGAATTGTAAGAAAAATGTTATGAACAGAGCGGGAAGCACAGAAACAAGAGCAGAGAAAAAAATGAGGCGAGGGCAGAGGAGAGGGCAGAGACAAGAACAGTGATGCGAACAAAGATAGAAGGACATGCCAGCGACATGCCCTCTCTGTGTGAACGGATGAAATCTTCTTATTTTTCATTTGTACAGATAAATCGTTTGTATGGTTTCAGGTTGCGGTTTATTGTTCTACTCCTGGATGATTCCGTTTACATCAACGGTCCAGATCTTATCGTTGGAATCTTTCACATCTTTATAGCCATTTCCAAGCTCCGGCTTTGCCGCAGATTTGGAAGAGGAGGATGCTTTCTGAATGACACCATTGGTACCTGCCAGATAGGATACGCCATCTAACTGTACCGGGGCGAAACGCAGGTCGCGGTCTGCATCCTGGCGCAGTCCCTGCACGTAAACATTGTTGTCGCGGACTCCGTGGAAGCCGCGGCCCTTGTTGCCACCGTCGGTGTAGAAGAACCAGGTCTGGTTTTCGCCGAGATCTTCATCGTAGATGGTCTGCTTGCCGGTCTTCATAATGCCATCGGTGCCAAAGTAGTAATTACAGGTCTGTCCGTCTTCGGTGATCACACTCTGAAGTCCGGTCTGCAGCTCGCCTCGTTCGTTAAAGCCGAAGCGCTTGCCATCGACTGTGAAGACCTGTACACCCTGGGCTGCGTAGTAAGGACGGCCATTCTTAATATAGAAGATAAAGGTCTCGCCTTCCTCGCTGATCTCCGGTGCGCCTTCCATCTGGTACCAGCCGTTTCCTCGTTTTCCGTCGTTCTCATAGAACTGGTAGGATGCGATGCGAGGTGCAGTGGTTTGTGTGCGGTCCGTGTTGCTGTCACTTGCTACTGTGTTGGAACTATCGCCTGCGTCTGTGCTGCTTTCGCCTGCTTCAGCGTTGGAGACGCCTGCAGTTTCAGCGTCAGCGCTGATCTCAGCGTTTGCGTTGCCAGCAGCCGGATCAGCATTTGCTGCGCTGTCAGCGCTTTCCGGCAGGCGGAACCATCCGGTCTGCAGGATCCCGTTCTGGAAGGTGTAGTAGGAACCACCGATCTTGCGGTCGATCTGGTTCATGACCATGCGGCCATTGTTGTCAAAGAAATGCCATACAGTATCCTGATCCAGTTCTTCGTCCTCATTTTCCAGCTCAATCCAGCCGGTCTTCATGGCTCCGTCGCCTTCTTCGCCGAGATAGTAGGTTGCGCCGTCTAACTCTAGCATGCCAGTCTGCATGTGGCCTTCTTCGTTAAAATAGTAATTCTTTCCGCCGATCTCCTGCCATTTGGAGATGACGCTTCTTCCGTCTTTTCCATAGTAGTACCAGTAAGTATCCGGGGCCTCAGAGTCCCACTCATCCTCGTTTGCTTCACTGATCCACTGGTTCATGACACGGCGGCCTTCCTCGTTTACATAATATTCATCAATTCTGCAGGAACGGGAAAGGTAGCCGTCTTCGTTTAAGTAATACCACTCGCCGTCTTTCTTTTTCCAGGAATCAGTCAGGTAGTAGCCTTCGCTGTCTTTGTAGCGGAGCTCACCATCTTCTGTGAGCCATCCGGCTGTTGCAGCCAGGACGGTGGAAACGCTGCCCGGAATGGAAAGCGCAAGTGCAGGGGTTGCCGCTGACATTGCTGCCGCGGTGGATAATACAGCCAGTAATTTGCAATGTTTGTTCATAACTTTGTTACTCTCCTTTTTTCTTGTGGAAACCGGAGCCGTCTGGTGTCTGTAGTGCGGTCTGCAAAAGCAGCAGGAGCTACAGACGGACGAAGCCAGTTTGCAGGTTGGCCGAAAATCCGCAGTTGCATTACGGTGCCGATTATAGCGGATTTCATACAGCTTGAAAAGTGAAGGTTACTGGAAAGAAAGGCATGCGCTGCCAGTCGAGATTTCTGGGTGCAGGATGCGGGATAATATGCTATACTTATGCTATTGACGAAAACAGGAGGAGATTCCCAATGAAGATCAAGGTATCGAATTACATTGCCGGAAAGCTGGTTGAGGCAGGCATCAACCAGGTCTTTACGGTTACAGGGGGAGGTGCCATGCATTTGAACGATGCACTGGGCCATCAGGAAGGGCTGCACTGCCTGTACCAGCACCATGAGCAGGCATGTGCGATCGCGGCAGAGGCTTATGCGAGAATCCACAACAAGATTGGTGCACTGTGTGTGACAACAGGCCCTGGCGGCACCAATGCCATCACCGGCGTGGTTGGCGGCTGGCTGGATTCTATTCCGATGCTGGTCTTATCCGGTCAGGTGCGCTACGACACGACTGCACGCTGGTCCGGCGTTGGCATCCGTGCCATGGGTGACCAGGAGTTTGATATTGTAAAATCCATCGACTGCATGACCAAGTACAGCGAAATGGTGATCGACCCGCTGCGCATCCGCTACTGCCTGGAGAAAGCAATCTATCTGTCTTATTCCGGACGTCCTGGCCCGACCTGGCTGGACATTCCGTTAGATGTACAGGGTGCGTATGTGGATACGGACGACTTAGTCGGATTTGACGCGGCAGATTACGAGGCTGGCGGCACTGGCTGGGCAGAGCCTTCACCAGCTCATGCGATCCCGGAGGATTACGCTGGAAAAGGGGAGCACCGCCAGGTACTTCCGAAACCGGTTTCCAAGGAGCTTGCAAGAGAGATCATCGAGAAAATCCGCAATGCGAAACGTCCGGTTCTGTATGCAGGAAACGGAATCCGCATTGCCGGCGCGTTCGATGCTTTTATGGAAGTGGCAGACGGACTGGGAATTCCGGCAGTTGTTGGCTGGAATGCGAACGACTGCATGTACGATGACTGTCCGTGGTACGTGGGCAGACCGGGCAACATGGGCGACCGTCCGGGCAATCTGGCTGTACAGAACAGTGATCTGGTATTTTCCGTGGGAAGCCGCTTGAGCATCCGTCAGGTCGGCTACAATTATAAGACCTGGGCCCGCGAGGCGTATGTGATCATGAACGATGTAGATCCGGAGGAATTGAAAAAGCCGAGCGTCCATGTCGATATGCCGGTTCATGCAGACGCAAAGGATCTCATGGAGACGATGGCAGCCGTTCTTCGGGAAGAATATGACAAAAAGCCGGTATTTGACGGCGGCGAGGGTCTTCCGGGCATGACCTGGAGCGAGACCTGCCGGATGTACCGGGAGAAATACCCGACGATCCGCAAAGAACAGTTAAAAGCGGATCCGACCCGCGAGGCGAATGTTTACGCGGTGGTAGAAGCACTCAGCAGCCGTTTGAGCGAGGATCAGATCACGGTAGTCGGAAATGGTTCTGCCTGCGTGGTCGGAGGACATGCGTACATCATGAAGAAAGGACAGCGGTTCTTATCCAACTCCGCGATCGCTTCCATGGGTTACGATCTGCCTGCAGCGATCGGTGCCTGCATGGCAGCCCATGATCCGGAATTTGAGGGGGACGGATACAGCCAGCACGACATCATCCTGCTGACCGGTGAGGGCAGCATCCAGATGAATCTTCAGGAGCTGCAGACCATCATCCACCACAAGATGCCGGTCAAGATTTTCCTGATCAACAATGGCGGCTATCATTCCATCCGCCAGACCCAGCGGAATTTCTTCGGGGAGCCGTTGGTCGGAATCGGCGTAGACAGCCACGACTTAAGCTTCCCGGATATGGCAAAGCTTGCCCCGGCTTACGGTTATCCGTATGTGGCAGCATATCACAATGAGGAGCTGGCTGATGCAGTAGAAAAGACTCTGGCCATGGAAGGACCGGTCATCTGCGAGCTGTTTGTGACGACCGACCAGAACTTTGAGCCGAAGTCCTCCGCAAAGCGTCTGCCGGACGGTACCTTGGTATCTCCGCCGCTTGAGGATCTTTCCCCATTCCTTCCGGATGAGGAGATGGACAAACTGATGATCATTCCGAGGATAAAATAATGCGAATTGTAGTAACAGGCGCGACCAGCTTTATCGGCGCGGCAACAGTAAGACAACTTTTAGAGGCGGGGCACCAGGTTTTTGCGGTGGTCCGCCCCGCTTCTTCTAATATGAAGCATTTGCAGGAGATGGCAGAGGGCATAGATTGCGGAACACTTGCCATCCGTCCGCTTGATCTGGCAAATATCAGAGAGCTGGCCGGCTTTTTTGCAGATGCCTGGATCCATATCGGCTGGGATGGCGCAGGAAGTGAGAACCGGACCAAACGTGACGTGCAGCAGAAAAATGTCACGTATGCCCTGGATGCAATAGAGACAGCAGCAGCGCTTGGCTGCCGCCGTTTTTTATTTACCGGATCTCAGGCAGAGTACGGAGTCTGGCACCAGACGGTGGCAGAGGACACTCCCTGTCACCCGGTGTCTGAATATGGCAAGGCAAAGGTTGATTTTTGCGAAAAAGCGAAAATACTTTGCAAACGTAAGAATATGGAGTATATTCATACGAGGATATACAGCGTGTACGGCCCTGGGGACCATCCGTGGTCACTGGTGCAGTCTTGCCTTCGCACCTTTTTGGAGGGCGGCAGCATGAAGTTGGGTGAGTGTACACAGAACTGGAATTTTCTTTATATCGATGATGCAGCCGCAGCGCTTGTTGCACTGTTAACCGGAGGAAAGGCTGGCATCTATAATATTGGCAGTACCGATACCAGACCGCTTAGGCGTTACATTGAAGAGATGCATGCGCTTTGCGGACACCGGGGAAGCTTTACCTATGGGGAGCGGCCGCAGAATGCGGAGGGTCCGGCAGACCTTATGCCGGATATCAGCAAGCTTTTGCGGGAAACCAGCTGGCGGCCTGTCAGGACATTTGCGGAGGGAATTTATGAAACATTGCATAGCCTGCGGGAAGATCCTGCCGGAAAAGAGTCTCTTTAATTTAAAAAATGCACCGGCATCGGCCCAGGATATTCCGGATGTGGATGAAGTGAAGGACGATCAGGGCATTACCCTTCAGTTACACCAGTGCAGTGGCTGCGGACTGGTCCAGTTTGATTATGAGCCGGTGGCTTACTACCGCGATGTGATCCGTGCCGGTGGTGGTTCTTCCACCATGCGGGAGCTGCGGACGAGCCAGTACCGCCACCTGATCGAAACCTACCATCTGGAGGGAAAAACCTTTCTGGAGGCAGGCTGTGGCCGGGGCGAATTTTTGAAATTCTTACAGGAGTTTCCGGTTGAGATCTACGGAATGGAGCACAAGGCAGATCTGGTTGCGGCAGCGCAGGCTGATGGCCTTCGTGTCTGGAGAGAGTTCCCGGAGCGGGAAGACCAGAAGTTTGGCCATTCCGGGGAAGCCTCCATGCTGCCGGAGCGTGGCTGGAGCGTGCCGGAAAAGCCGTTTGATGTGTTCTTATCCTTTAACTTTTTAGAGCACCAGCCAAGACCGGATGTTATGCTGAAAGCCATCTGGAACAATCTGGCTGAGGACGGCATGGGCCTGGTCACCGTGCCGAGCCTGGAATACATTCTGGAGAAGGAAAGCTACTATGAGCTGATCCGCGACCATATTGCTTATTACACGTTTGATACACTTCGTGCATTATTAAACCACTGCGGCTTTGAGGTGCTCGAGGAGGAAATGATCAACCGCGATACGCTTTCCATGGTGGTGAGAAAGACTGCTATGCCGGAAGACGGGAAAATGGAGCAGGATGATCTTGCGGGTCTGGAACGCGCAGCATCAGGTGTACAGACAACTTCGAAATGTATGGAAGCAGAAACTGGTGCACAGAAAGAACATGCAGAAAAAACAGCGAAGGCACAGCGTGAAGACGCTGCAGATGCAGGCATCATCGCCCCTCTGACCGACGGCTATGCGGTGGTAACCGGAGAAATCCGCGCACTGACAGAACGTCTGAACCGGGAAGGCAGACGCCTTGCCATGTGGGGAGCAAGCCATCAGGGCTTTACCCTGGCATCGACCTCTGCTCTTGGGGAGTCTCTGGCTTACATCATCGATTCTGCTCCGTTTAAACAGGGGCGTTTTGCACCGGCCTCCCATGTGCCGATCGTGGCACCGGACCATTATTTTGAAGAGCCGGTGGATGCAGTGCTGATCGTGGCACCGGGTTATACCGATGAGATCGCGGGTATCATAAGAACAAAGTTCGGTGCGGGTGTGGAGGTCATGACTCTGCGCACAAACCGGATTGAGCAGCTCTGATGCCGCAAGGAAGAAGAAACGTTACTGATTCATGCAGTGCCTGCACAGAATCTGGCATGGAGTGAAAGCGCAGGAACGGCAGAAAACAACAGGAGTATGGAAACATGATACAGAATCTTTCCGGAAAACGGATTGTGATGACCGGAGCCACTGGTTTTATTGGAAGCCATGTGGGAGAGCGGTTTTTGGAAGAGGGTGCAGAGGTTTACTGCCTGGTGCGCCCGCAGTCGCAAAAAACAGACTGTCTTCCGGTGCATGAGCACTTGCACCGGATCGCGGCGCAGATGGATGAGGCGGTAGCGTGTGTTCCGCAGATTGGCCACGCAGATGCATTTTTACATTTTGCATGGCGCGGCGTAAACCGCCAGGAAATCGACTCACCCGAAGTGCAGAAAACCAATATTGACGGCTCGCTTCGCTGTCTGGAAGCGGCAAAGCTTCTGGCTGCCAGGTGTTTATGGACGCCGGTTCCCGGGTAGAATACGGTATTACTTCAGACGGCACCATGGAAGAGTCCATGGAGTGCCACCCGGTCAATGAATACGGGAAAGCAAAGCTTGCTTTTTTTGAGCAGGCAGCAAAGCTTTGCCGGGAAATGCAGATGACCTATTACCACCTGCGTTTCTTCAGTGTTTACGGAAAAGGCGATCACCCGTGGTCCATCATTTCCACGCTGACGCGGGAGCTGCCGGAGGGAAAAACCGTATCGTTAAGCGCCTGCAGGCACCGCTGGAATTTTATGGATATCGCAGATGCATCCCGGGCAGTCGTAGAATTGTATCGCTACAGCGACAGCCATCCGGATGAATGCCACGCTGTGAATGTGGCTTCGGAAGATACCCGGGTACTGCGGGATTTTGTTGAGGAGATCCACACGCTGTGCGGTGGACGCGGAAACCTGGAATACGGAAGCTTCGTCCAGGCAAAGGAAGGTGCCCTTTCCATCTGTCCGGTCAATGAAAATATAAAGAAGCTGACGGACGGAACCTGGAAGGAAGAGGTTTCTTTTGCGGAGGGAATCCGGAGGATGCTTCCACAGATACTGGCATAAAAATGTGGAAAAAACAAACAGAAGCATCAGCTTCTGTGGAAAATTGTCATTCTGGATCTGGACAATGACAGTGATGGCAAATAAGTTACAAGAAACGATATGGAAGGAAACGATTATGAAAAAGATCAGTGTGCTGATCCCCTGCTACAACGAGCAGGAAAATGTTGAGGCAATCAGCAAAGCGGTACTGGAAACCCTGACGCGGGATCTGCCGCAGTACGACTATGAGCTGGTGTTCATCGACAACGACTCAACCGATGAAACCCGCCCGATCCTGCGCAGGCTCTGTGCAGAAAACCCGAAGATTAAGGCCATCTTTAATGCCCGCAATTTCGGACAGTTCAACTCTCCGTATTACGGCATGCTGCAGGTGACCGGCGACTGTGTCATTGAGATGGTGGCAGATTTCCAGGACCCGGTGGACATGATCCCGAAATACGTGAAGGCCTGGGAAGAAGGCTACAAGATCGTCATCGGCATCAAGACCAGCAGCAAAGAAAACAAGATCATGTATGCGCTCAGAAGTTTCTATTATAAGACAATCAAGAAGCTGTCTGACGTGGAGCAGATCGAGCACTTCACCGGTTCCGGACTGTACGACCGGGATTTTATCGAGGTGTTAAGAAAGCTGGATGACCCGACGCCGTTCCTGCGCGGAATTGTGGCGGAGCTTGGCTATAAGCGGAAGGAGATTCCGTACGAACAGCCGAAACGCCGCGCCGGAAAAACGCACAATAACTTTTACCGCCTGTACGATGCAGCCATGCTCAGCGTGACCTCTTACACGAAAGCAGGCTTACGTCTGGCTACGTTTGTGGGTGCCATCAGCGCATTTTTAAGCATGGTGGTTGCAATCGTTTACCTGGTCATGAAGCTGGTCTGGTGGGACCGTTTCCCGGCAGGCATGGCACCGATGCTGATTGGCATGCTGTTTTTGGGTTCGGTGCAGATCTTCTTTATCGGTATGGTGGGAGAGTATGTGCTCTCCATTAACCAGCGTGTGATGCACCGCCCGCTGGTCGTAGAGGAAGAACGACTGAATTTTGAGGAGAAATAGTTTATATGAAATACAAGATTGACGTAGTGAGGATCCGGGAAAATTCGATTCAGTTAAATGGCTGGGTCATCGGAAAGACACCGGAGTCCAAGGCAGAGTTTGAGGTTCTGGACCAGGAGAAAAAGCCGCTTCCGGTCAAATATGTGGCAACCCGCAGGGATGACGTGAGCCAGATTTACTATAAACAGGTCTATGACCGGGATTATGGCTTTGACATCCAGTTCCCGTATGAGCGTGGGGCGGACTACTGGCTGGTGATCCGCTGTGATGGAAAGACTGCCCGTGTGAAGTATAATGAGGAATTGATCGCGAAGCGTGCCAGTGTGGCACACAAGCGCATGGAAAAGATCAAGGATCTTATGAACATGGAAACCGTGCATGTGGCACTGGAGTTTGGAAAAAAGCATGGCTTAAAGGCGTTGCTTTTGAAGTCCCGCCACAAGCTGCAGGGCCTGGACAACGATTATGACTATGGCGAGTGGTATGAGCTGACCCGCCCGAAGGAAGAAGAACTGGATGCCCAGCGCGAGACAAAGTTTGCGAAGGAGCCGCTGTTATCCATTGTCATTCCGGCGTACAAGACTCCGGAGAAATACCTGCGGGAGATGCTGGATTCCATTCTGGCCCAGACCTACAAAAAATGGGAGGTCTGCGTAGCAAACGGAAGCCCGAAGGGCGAGGGAGCTATTGTCAGCCGCGTGATGGCGGAATATACAAAGAAAGACAGCCGCTTCCACGTGTCGGAGCTTGGGGAGAACCTGGGTATTTCCGGCAACACCAATGCGGCCCTGGAGATGGCAAGTGGTGACTTTATCATTCTGGCCGACCACGACGATACCATTCCAGAGCATGCCCTGTATGAGGTGGCAAAGATCATCAACGAGCACCCGGACTGCGATGTCATCTATTCCGATGAAGATAAGCTGGATATGGACGGCGGCGCGCTGTTCGACCCGCATTTCAAACCGGATTTCAACCCGGACCTTTTAACCAGCGTCAATTATATCTGCCATCTGTTTGTAGTGAAACAGGAACTGCTGAACAAAGTAGGCGGCTTCCGCCACGAGTTTGACGGCGCCCAGGATTACGATTTTATTTTCCGCTGTACGGAGAATGCGAAAGAAATCTGCCATATTCCAAAGGTGCTGTACCACTGGCGCTGTCACCAGGAGTCTACGGCCAGCAACCCGGAGAGTAAGCTGTACGCGTTTGAGGCAGGTGCACGTGCGATCATGGCACACTATGAGCGCATGGGCATCCCGGCTGAGAAAGTGGAAAAGGGCGTGGATTACGGAATCTACCACACGACCTTTAAGATCCAGGGCGACCCGCTGGTGTCGGTTATCATTCCGAACAAGGATCACAGTGTGGACTTAGACCTCTGCATCCGATCCATCATCGAGCGTGCCACCTACAAAAACCTGGAGTTTATTGTGGTGGAGAACAACAGCACCGAGCCGGAGACCTTCGCATATTATGAGAAGATCCAGAAGGAATTCCCACAGGTGAAGGTCGTCCGCTGGGAGCGGGAGTTCAACTATTCTGCGATCAACAATTTCGGCGCTTCCTTTGCAAAGGGCGAGTACCTGATGCTGTTAAACAACGATACCGAGATCATTGCCCCGCGCCTGTTTGAGGAGATGCTTGGCTTCTGCCAGCGGAAAGAGGTCGGCATTGTCGGTGCCAGACTGCTCTATGAGGATGACACGATCCAGCATGCCGGAGTCGTGATCGGTTTTGGCGGCGTGGCAGGTCATACCTTTATTGGCCTGCATGAAGCGGAAAACAGTTATTTCCACCGTGCAATGTGTGCACAGGATTACAGTGCTGTAACGGCAGCCTGCCTGATGGTGAAAAAGTCGGTTTTCCATGAAGTTGGCGGCCTGACTGAGGAGCTGGCTGTGGCATTTAACGACGTGGACTTCTGCCTGAAGGTGCGGGCAGCCGGATATCTGGTCGTTTACGCACCGTATGCAGTGATGCATCATTATGAGTCCAAGTCCCGAGGTCTGGAGGATACACCGGAGAAAGTAGCACGCTTCAACCGGGAGTGGGCACTGGTGGCAAGCCGCTGGCCGGATATCTTAAAGAACGGGGATCCTTACTACAACCCGAACCTGACCCTGCGAAAATCAGACTTTTCCCTGCGGGATCTCTTAAAAGAGAAGATCGGCGAGCCTTATAAGCTTCCGGATCTGAAGGAACAGTAGGTGGAGGCGTGCGTATGAAGAAAGTAACGATCATCATTCCAAATTATAATGGCCTGAAATTCATGGAACCCTGTATGGCGGCGCTGGATCGGCAAATCTGCCGGGACTTTGAACTGCTGGTGGTGGACAACGGCTCCACCGACGGCAGCGTGGAGTGGCTGAAGGAGTATGGGCTTCCATCGATTTTCCTTGAGACGAATACCGGCTTTTCCGGAGCGGTCAATGTGGGGATCCGGGCAGCAAAAACGCCGTATGTGATCCTTTTGAATAATGACACCGAAGCAGAGCCGGAGTATGTCGGAGAACTCTTAAAAGCCATAGAAAGTTCTCCGAGGATTTTCTCCGTGAGTCCGAAGATGATCCAGCTTTACCATAAAGATCTGATGGATGACGGCGGCGATATGTACAGCATTATGGGCTGGGCATACCAGCGTGGCGTGGGACAGGAAATAGAACGTTATGACCGCCCTTGCCATATCTTCTCTGCCTGCGCCGGTGCGGCGATCTACCGCCGGGAGGTGTTTGAAGAGATCGGATATTTCGATGAGATGCATTTTGCTTATCTGGAAGACATCGATGTGGGATACCGGGCAAAAATTGCGGGATACTATAACCGTTACTGCCCGTCTGCGAAGGTGTTTCATGTGGGAAGCGGCACCAGCGGCTCCAAGTACAATTCCTTTAAGGTCAAGCTTGCGGCCCGCAATAACGTGTATCTGAACTATAAAAATATGCCGGCACCACAGCTTCTGTTTAACAGCATTCCGATCGCTATGGGCATCGCCGGAAAGTATCTGTTCTTTAAAAAGCTCGGCTTTGAGAAAGACTATGTAGCCGGGATCTTAGAGGGAATCAAGACGGTAAAAAAGACCCGCAAGGTTCCTTACCGCCGGGAGAATTTTGGCAATTATCTCGCCATTGAGTGGGAGCTGATCTACGGAGCGGCACTGTATATTTACGAGTTTTCCAGACGTCAGGTGAGAAAAGCAGGGAAAAGTTAAGAGAAATTTAATATCTCAATCCAGAAAATTCGTGTATAATCGTTACGATTCCATTATGATGCCATAAGACCGCCATTTTGCGCGGATCCTGGCAAAATCCGTTGCTGTTTGTGCTATATACGGGCGGCAATCTGAAAATCAAGGTGGACTATATGATAAAAGATAATCAGTCCAGACTGAACCGGCTGCATGTGCTTCTGGATGCACTGGTGATCGCAGCTGCCTATGTGTTCAGCTGGTTTATTACATTAAAAAGCGGATTGTTCGGGGCAGATTTAGAGGCTGGTATCCTGCCGACCTGGTTTTATATGCGGGTCCTGGTGGTGATCATACCAGTCTATCTGCTTTTGTATACAATCTTTCATCTGTTCACGCCAAAGCGGGTGCAGGGCAGACGCCAGGAGTTTGCCAACGTCTGCAAGGCGAATATCATCGGACTGTTTCTTTTCGGAACTATTTTGTATGTAGGAAGAAAGAACCCTTATCTGCGGGAGTTTTCTGCAAGGCTTGTCGCTGGCTTTTTCCTGACCAACATTACCGCAGAAACGCTGGAACGGAACCTGATCCGTACCGTGCTGCGCTCCATGCGTGCAAAGGGCTACAATCAGAAGCATATCATTCTGGTGGGTTACAGCCGTGCAGCCGAGGGTTATATTGACCGTGTGCTGGCAAACCCGGAGTGGGGATACCGCGTGCGCGGCATTCTCGATGACCATAAGCAGTGGGGATATGATTACCGCGGCATCAAGGTCATTGGAACCCTGAAAGAGTAAAACCGATCCTGGATATGAACCGTCTGGATGAGATCGCGATTACCTTAAGCCTGAAAGAGTATGCCGGTCTGGAGCAGATCGTGGCAGTCTGTGAGAAATCCGGAGTCCACACGAAGTTCATTCCGGACTATAACAATGTGATCCCGACCAGGCCATATACGGAAGATCTGCAGGGACTGCCGGTCATCAATATCCGCCATGTTCCGTTAAACGATCCGCTGAATGCGGCGATGAAGCGTGTGGTTGATATTTTCGGCGCGGTTGTTGCGCTGATCCTGTTTTCCCCCATTATGCTGGTGACAGCCGTGTTGATCAAGCTGACTTCACCGGGACCGCTGATTTATTGTCAGGAACGGGTGGGGCTTCATAACCGCCCATTTAAAATGTACAAGTTCCGTTCCATGGAAGTGCAGGCGCCGGAAAAAGAAAAGAGTGAGTGGACGACCAAACGCGATCCGAGGGTAACGCCGATCGGAAGGATCATCCGCAAAACCAGCATCGATGAGATGCCGCAGCTCTTCAACGTTTTGTTCGGCAGCATGAGCCTGGTAGGGCCCCGGCCGGAGCGCCCGTATTTTGTAGAGCGGTTTAAGGAAGAAATCCCAAGGTATATGATCAAGCACCAGGTACGGCCGGGTATGACAGGCTGGGCGCAGGTGAATGGTTACCGTGGTGACACTTCTATCACCAAACGGATCGAGCACGATCTTTATTACATTGAAAACTGGACTTTGGGATTTGACTTTAAGATATTGTTTCTGACATTTTTCAAAGGCTTTATTAATAAGAACGCCTATTGACCCGGTTGCGGAGCAGGCAGGAATTAAGATGAGGTACAAACATGAGTCACGATTATGACGATGAGTTAGAGCGCAGTACAGAAAGACGAAGCAGACGAAATCCCCACATGAGGGACAGATCCGGAGCGTATGCAGCTTCTGAACGCGAAGACGGTTACGTAAATGAGCGGGAACGCTGGGAGAGCCGTCAGAGAAAACGTCAGGAGGCAGCAGAGCGGGAGCTGGATGTAATGGGAGATTCCCGGATCTATGCGCTTCCCAAACAGCCGAGACGGGAATATGAGCAGGAAGACTCCAGAAGAGCGAAGGAGCCGGATATGCTCGATGAATTCGAGATGGGCCGGGTGCGCGTTTCATCCCGCCGCAGGACCAATGCAGATTATGAAGCTGATATGTCCGATGAAAGCCCGCGCAGCAGTGCCGTGCGTGAGACAGCCGGAAGCCGTGCAGTACGGGAAACAGCCGCTGCGAAGGCAGGAGCCGGAAACAGCCGCCGCGCAGGAGCAGCCGGAGAAGACCGGAGAAGCGGAGGGACAGCTGATGCTGGAGAAGGCCAGTGGGGAAGAAACACTGGAGCGGAAGAAAACTGGGAAAATTCCAGAAGTACCGGAACTGGAAGAAGCCGGCGCAGAAATGCCGGGACTTCAGAAAACTGGCAGAATGCTCAGGAAACTGAGCAGGGAAGAAGCCAGCGCAGCATGAGAGCTGCTGAAGCCGGAGAAAGCCGCCGGGATACAAGAACAGCAGAGCCTTCCGGAGGCGGACGGCGGGGCGGACGTTCCGAGTTTGGCCGCAGTGAGGCGAAGAAAAAACGCAGACGCCGCATCATTGCCATGATCGTGGCAGAGTGCATTGCCCTGGTGGCTATCTTCAGCTATGCCTTTATGGCACGCATGATGTCCCAGATCCAGCGCTCGGAGGATTTCCAGATCAGCGAGATCAAGACGAATGATATTGCGATGGACGCAGAAGAAAATATGAAGGGCTACTGGACCATCGCCATCTTTGGTGTCGATGCACGTGACAATGCCATCGAGAAATCCACAAACTCCGATGTTATCATCCTCTGTAATGTCAACCGTGATACAGGTGAGATCAAGCTGGTATCGGTATACCGTGACTCTTATTTAAATATCAACGATAAGGGCTCTTATACTAAGATCAACCAGGCTTACTTTGTAGGCGGACCAAAGCAGGCAGTAGAGGCATTAAACCGTAACCTTGACCTTCAGATCCAGGATTATATGACCTTCAACTGGAAGGCCGTAGCCAATGCAATCGATGTTCTCGGCGGTGTCGATATCGAGCTGAGCAAGGCAGAGTTTTTCTATATCAACTCCTTTATTACTGAGACTGAACGAAGCGAC
>NZ_QUMD01000079.1 GCF_003481985.1 Clostridium sp. OF09-36 | reverse complement strand
TGTTGCTAGAATATAAATAGTACAAGCCAAAATGAGAAATTCCAAATACACATAAGCATGGTACAATAGAAACATGCTGAAGGAGGATCTCATATGGCAAAGCAACATGACAAACAATTTAAACTTGATGCAGTCCAGTACTATCAGGATCACAAAGATCTCGGAGTACGTGGATGTGCAGAAAATCTTGGCATCGGCTACAGTACATTAACAAAGTGGCTGAAAGACTTCCGGGAATCAGGTGATATTCCTGTTCGTGGTTCTGGTAATTATGCATCTGATGAGCAGAAGGAAATTGCCGTCTCAGGCGTGAATTACGTGATGCCCAAGATGCACTTGATGTGTTAAAAAAAGCAATCAACATTCTGGGAAAATGACGGAAGCCATTTATCTCGAAGTGTCTGAGAAGACGGAAGCTGCCAAAAAGGCTGGACGCCGGGTTTCCGTCTCCGGAATGTTGAAGTTTTTAGGTGTCTCTCACTCAGGATATCTTGCATGGCTCCACCATGTACCTTCTGATACAGAAAAACGTCGTGAAGCTGTAAAAGCAAAAATACAGGATATTTATGATGATTCCAAGCAAAACTACGGTGCTCCGAAAATCACTGTAGAACTTCGAAAAATTGGTGAAGTCATTTCGGAAAGAACCGTTGGTACATATATGCGCCAAATGGGGATCCGTGCTCAGTGGAGCAAACCATGGACAAGCACCACAAAAGATTCCGATTTCAGCACTGAAGCACTGAATTACAAAATATCCTTGATGAGCAATTTAATCCTGATCGTCCGAATGCAGTCTGGTGTTCGGATATCACCTACATCTGGACAATAGATGGATTTGTCTATCTGACCAGTGTTATGGATTTATTTTCTAGAAAAATCATAGCCTGGACGCTTTCAGAAACACTGGAAGTATCTTGCGTGATTGATGCTATAAACAAAGCCAAAGCTCGCCGGAATATCAATCAACCATTAATTATCCATTCGGATCGTGGCAGCCAATATGTTGCAAAGGAATATAAAAAAGCAACCGAAAATATGCAGCGTAGCTACTCAAAGAAAGCTTTTCCGTGGGATAATGCATGCATTGAATCCTTTCATTCTATTATCAAACGTGAATGGCTCAATCGTTTTAAAATTCGCGATTATAAGCAGGCATACCAGTTGATTTTTGAATATCTGGAAGCTTTCTACAATACGAAACGAATTCATAGCCATTGCAACTATATGTCGCCAAACGAATTCGAACGAGTGTATGAAAGAATACACACTGAGGCTGAGCTTCTGGCAGGTTAAAATGGGGAGAATTTTCTTATTTTAACTTGTACTAAATCTTGACATAGGACCA
>NZ_QUMD01000077.1 GCF_003481985.1 Clostridium sp. OF09-36 | reverse complement strand
TTATAAACACAGTTCATTCCCAGACATCCCTTTCGGCATGCCTGATTTCAAACTGTTTTGTTTTCAACCATTAAAATCTATGCTGTCTTTAATGAAAAAAGATGACTCCCCGTTCTTCCGGTCTGAATCTTGCAATGAAGCTTATTGATATTTCGTCCCATCGCCAAAAGGATGCTCTCTGCCAGTGCATTTGCTTTTCCTCGGTACAGATATCTTCGAAAATTCATGTCTTCCTTTACATCAGCAAATGAACCTTCGGCCTGAATACTGCGATTCATACGGAGCATCGTTCCATACTCACTTGTGATCCGTTCCAGATCTTCTGCACGTTTTTGACTCATCGTCTTCGAGACCATCAGCACTTTATTACGTTTTTCCATAGGTGTTTTGCAGTTGTTTCCCTTGATACATTCCGTTTTATAAGGACAGCCGGTACAGTCTGGACTTCTGTAATAAGTTTTTACACTGACATATCCGCTGGCTGTTTTACTTCTGCGTTCATTTGTAACAGTCAGTTCCCTTCCATTCCGACAGATATAGCTGTCTCTGTCTGCGTGATACTCCATGTTTTCTCTTCTGCTGATGTCTTTTTTGTATTTTCGGGTTTTCGAAATCTCATAGTTCTGCGGCTTTATATAGGCGGTCTGTCCGTTTCCCTCAATGAAAAGATAGTTTTCTTCACTTTCATATCCGGCATCTGCAACGATTTCTGAATATTTAAATCCTAAGTGACTCTCCATATCTTTCAAAAAAGGGATCAGGGTGCATGTATCGGTTGGACGCGGGCTAATATCAATCCATGTGATGTATTCAGAGTCTACTCCGTGCTGGATGTTATAAGCAGGTTTTAACTGTCCATTCAGCATCGCATCTTCTTTCATTCTCATGAAGGTCGCATCCGGGTCTGTTTTGGAATAACTGTTTCTATCTCCAAGCGTATACAGTTTTTTCGTATATTCCTTTAGTTTCTCCAGATATTGATCCAGCTGTTCCAGGGATTTCTGCAACTGTGTTTTTCTACGTCCAATTCCATGCACGAACACAATTCCCTCCTGTACTTTGACGCGGCACAACTGCTTTTTTAACCGTTTTAATGTGTGGATGGATATCTGGTCATGGTATACGGTCCTGATTCCATAGAGTTCTTCGCATTCAGCCACAAAAGAAGTTAGTTTTGTGTATAACCGGGCCTGATTTTTCGTAATAGCCCGTTTCCATACAAATGTATATTTATTGGCTGCCGATTCAATCTTGGTGCCATCAATAAAAATGGTCTTTCCCGAAATCTCACCAAGAAGATAGAGCAGATCTGACATTTGGGCAAGCAGAACCTTTGCGCAGGCAGAAAAATGCAGGGAGATAAAACGCGCAATCGTTGCATGATCAGGAGCAGGCATTCCTTCAAGGAGATACATAAAGTTGATATCCCGTTTACATGCTTTTCGGATATCTCGACTTGAGTAGATTCGATTCATTGCTGCATAGATAACGAGTTTCAGCATCTGACGCGGCGTTGCCTGATTTTTTCTGATCCTGCCATAAGTTTTATATAGTTCAGAAAGGTCCATTTCCTCCACAAAGGCACTTACCAGACGAACTGGATCATCAGATGGAATAGAAATCTCTAAATCCAGCGGAAGTTTGATTTGATAATACAGCGAAAATGAGGTATAATCCCTCTGTATTATTTTGTTTAGTCGCATAAACTGATTATACCACGAACGC
>NZ_QUMD01000076.1 GCF_003481985.1 Clostridium sp. OF09-36 | reverse complement strand
GCAATCAGATGAAGCCAAAGGAAGCCCGCAGCAAAGTGATTGACGGGATTCTTGCCAGCCGGACAGACTGCAAGGAATGTAAGCCTGTCTATGAGAAGTACCAGAAGATGTTTTTTAAGAAAACAAAGGAGAAATTCAAACAGGAACACCCGGAGGTTGCCCGGTATGAGAAAGCCGCCGCCTACCTTGCCAAGCACCCGGACGATAAGGACAGTACCCAAAATGAGCTGCAAGAGGAGCAGGAAAAACTTCTCAGCGAAATCGCAGAGCTGAAAGAACCTTTGACCGAGGTACAGGCTGATTTGAAGAAGTTGCGGGACATCCGCTACTGGGTACGGAAAGCTACACCCGGCACAGAAGAAAGCAAAGAGCCGCCCAAGAAGCAGCCTATCAAGGAAGTCTTGCAGGATAAGGCAGACGAGAAAAAAGCACAAAGAACTGCCCAGGAACAGACGAAACACAAACAACAGGATATGGAACTTTAACAGGCACTTGCCATTTTCAATCAGAGAATGTCAGGTGCTTTTCTTTTTTCAAGGAGGGATAGATTTGAATGTATTTGAAGCTGTGAAGCAGTCCGTCACAACAAGACAGGCTGCGGAGCATTATGGAATCCATGTAGGTCGAACGGGATGGCTTGCTGCCCGTTCCATAACGATAAAACCCCAAGCATGAAGCTGGATCGGCGTTACCACTGCTTCGGCTGCGGTGCGGATGGGGATGTGATTGATTTTGCCGCCGCCCTGTATGGGCTGAGAAAGAAAGAAGCCGCCGTACAGCTGGCACAGGACTTCGGGCTTTCCTATGAGGACTGGAAACCGCCGGGAAAGGAAAAAAAGCCAAAGCCCCGGCAGAAATCCCCGGAGGAACAGTTTCAGGAAGCAAAGAACCGCTGCTTCCGTATTCTTGCCGATTATCTCCACTTGCTTATGGCATGGAGAAAGGACTACGCCCCGCACTCCCCGGAGGAAGCCTTTCATCCCCGGTTCGTGGAAGCCTTACAGAAGCAAGCCCAAGTGGAATATCTGCTGGATATATTGCTGTTCGGGGAGACAGAGGAAAAAGCGGCTTTGATTGCGGACTACGGAAAGGATGTGATACAGCTTGAACAGCGAATGGCAGAGCTTGCAGCCGCAGACGCAGCAAGAATTAAAAAACACCATGAACGCCATGCAGCCACCCCAGAGCATTGAGGAAATCAAAGCGGGACTGGAAACTACCGAGAAAGGCGGTGTCCGTCAGAGCATACGGAACTGCCTGACCGTATTCCAGCGTGACCCGCTGCTTTCCGGGGCTATCGCATACAACATCCTGACCGACCGCAAGGACATCATAAAGCCCATCGGCTTCCACAGAGAAAGCACAGCCCTGAACGATACGGATATGAAGTATCTGCTTCTCTATCTGGAAGAAACCTATGGGCTTACCAATGAGAAAAAGATTGATAATGCCATCGGGATTGTGGCGAATGAAAACAAGTACCATCATCCGGGACTACCTAAGTGCCTTGTGTGGGACGGGACAGAACGAATCCGTTTCTGTCTGCGGCACTTTCTGGGGGCTGACGCAGACGATTACACCTATGAAGCGTTGAAGCTGTTCCTGCTGGGTGCAATCTCACGAGCCTTTCAGCCGGGGTGCAAGTTTGAAATCATGCTCTGTCTGGTAGGCGGTCAGGGGGCTGGCAAGTCCACTTTCTTCCGTCTGCTGGCAGTCCGGGACGAGTGGTTCTCCGATGATTTGCGGAAGCTGG
>NZ_QUMD01000075.1 GCF_003481985.1 Clostridium sp. OF09-36 | reverse complement strand
GCAATCAGATGAAGCCAAAGGAAGCCCGCAGCAAAGTGATTGACGGGATTCTTGCCAGCCGGACAGACTGCAAGGAATGTAAGCCTGTCTATGAGAAGTACCAGAAGATATTTTTTAAGAAAACAAAGGAGAAATTCAAACAGGAACACCCGGAGGTTGCCCGGTATGCGAAAGCCACCGCCTACCTTGCCAAGCACCCGGACGATAAGGACAGTACCCAAAAAAAGCTGCAAGAGGAGCAGGAAACGCTTCTGGAAGAAATTGCAGCCCTGAAAACACCGCTGACTGAGGTACAGGCTGATTTGAAGAAACTGCGGGACATCCGATACTGGGTACGGAAAGCCACACCCGGCACAGAGGAAAGCAAAGAGCCGCCCAAGAAGCAGCCCATCAAAGAAGTCTTACAGGATAAGGCAGACGAGAAAAAGGCTCAAAGAACCGCCCCGGCACAGGCGAAACACAGACAACAGGATATGGAACTTTAACAGGCACTTGCCATTTTCAAATTGAGAATGTCAGGTGCTTTTTTGTTTTCAAGGAGGGATAGATTTGAATGTATTTGAAGCTGTGAAGCAGTCCGTCACAACAAGACAGGCTGCGGAGCATTATGGAATCCATGTAGGTCGCAACGGGATGGCTTGCTGCCCGTTCCATCACGATAAAACCCCAAGCATGAAGCTGGATCGGCGTTACCACTGCTTCGGCTGCGGTGCGGATGGGGATGTGATTGATTTTGCCGCCGCCCTGTATGGGCTGGGAAAGAAAGAAGCCGCCGTACAGCTGGCACAGGACTTCGGGCTTTCCTATGAGGACTGGAAACCGCCGGGAAAAGCAAAAAAGCCCAAGCCCCGGCAGAAATCCCCGGAGGAACAGTTTCAGGAAGCAAAAAACCGCTGCTTCCGTATTCTTGCCGATTATCTCCACCTACTCCGAGTGTGGAGAAAGGAATATGCCCCGCACTCCCCGGAGGAAGTCTTTCATCCCCGGTTTGTGGAAGCCTTACAGAAGCAAGACCATGTGGAATATCTGCTGGATGTGCTGCTGTTCGGGGAAACAGAGGAAAAAGCGGCTTTGATTACGGAATACGGAAAGGATGTGATACAGCTTGAACAGCGAATGGCAGAGCTTGCAGCCGCAGACGCAGCAAGAACTAAAAAACACCATGAACGCCATGCAGCCGCCCCAGAGCATTGAGGAAATCAAGGCGGGGCTGGAAACCACCGAGAAAGGCGGTGTCCGTCAGAGCATACGGAACTGCCTGACCGTATTCCAGCGTGACCCGCTGCTTTCCGGGGCTATCGCATACAACATCCTGACCGACCGCAAGGACATCATAAAGCCCATCGGCTTCCACAGGGACAGCACCGCCTTAAACGATACGGACATGAAATATCTGCTTCTCTATCTGGAAGAAACCTACGGGCTTACCAATGAGAAAAAGATTGATAACGCCATCGGGATTGTAGCGAATGAAAACAAGTACCACCCCATCCGGGATTATTTAAGTTCCCTTGTGTGGGACGGGACAGAGCGAATCCGCTTCTGCCTACGGCACTTTCTGGGGGCTGACACAGACGATTACACCTATGAAGCGTTGAAGCTGTTCCTGCTGGGTGCAATCTCACGAGCCTTTCAGCCGGGATGCAAATTTGAAATCATGCTCTGTCTGGTAGGCGGTCAGGGGGCTGGCAAGTCCACTTTCTTCCGTCTGCTGGCAGTCCGGGACGAGTGGTTCTCCGATGATTTGCGGAAGCTGG
>NZ_QUMD01000074.1 GCF_003481985.1 Clostridium sp. OF09-36 | reverse complement strand
CAGCCGCCGTTTCTTGCTCATTCTTGGCATGGGTGCGCTCCTTTCTGCCGTTTCCGCTGGTGTGGCGGTATCGGCGGTAATTCTGTATCATCTCGGTATCATTTTCGGGGTTTTTCTGCCCTGTAAGCCCGTTAAAAAACCCTTTGGTATTGCGGATAGGGTACGGGGCAGCCCCCTTGTTCTGTATAGGTTCGGGTACATTTTGGGGCGGTTTTTATCGTTCCTGTTCCTGCCTTTTCACAGGCTTGCGTTCCCGGCGTAAAATCTGGTCGATATTGCCCTTGACAGTCTGTAAGCGGCGGTATTCCTCCCGTTTTGCCCGGTAATCGTTGTAGCCGCTGTTTTTCTCTTTGATAAGGGCTTCAATCTCTGCTTGCAGGGCTTTATAGCTTGGCAGCTTGGAAATGCCGTTCTCCCTAAAATAACGGGCGGCTGCGTCTGCTATGATAAAGTCGCTTTCGTGCTTCTGTCGGTAGGCTGCTTTTGCTTTGGCGTTTTTCTGCTGTTTCAGCCCGTCCCGGACAGGGCGGGTCTTGGAATAGGCAAGCACCTGCCGTTGCAGCTCCTTTTTCCCGTCCAGCGTCTTTTCCACCTGCTTCAGCTCTGTAAGGCTTTCCCGCATGGCGGTATAGGCGGCAGAACAGGCTTCGTCCAGTTCCTCCGGGGAAGAAAAGCCGTACTGCTGATAGGCGGTAACGGTAGCCGCCATTTGCTTTAGATTGTACTTTGCCGCCCAGCGGTCATAGCCCACGCCCTTGCCCTCGGCTCGCTTAGCTTCCCGGTCAACCATGCGTTGCAAGGTGTTGTCTGCCGGGGTGGTTTTTGCGGCTTTTTCCTCCTGCAAGCGTCCCTTTTGGGTATGTGGGTATTCCGGTATGGCTTTGGGCTTTTCGGCGGCTCTGTGGGCGTTCTGCGTGAGCAGGGCAAGGACAGCAGCCTTGTCAAAATCGTCCCCCAGCTTCCGGGCTGTGATAGGCTTTGTCCTGTCCGGCGTGAGGTAGGAAAGCCGCCCCCGGCTCTCCTTAACGGTCACACCCTCCCGCAGCAAAAGGGAAGAAAACTCGTCAAAGCTGGCGGCTTGGGAAAGTGCCTGCCGTATCGTCCGGCGCAGCTTCGCCTTGTCCGTTTCAAACTTGGTAGGCTTGGTCGGCTGTCCGGCGGCTTCTCTGGCGGCATTCTCTTTATCAAGGGCAAGCTGCCCTTTCTTTGCCGCCCAGTATTCCCGTTCCGTTATCCGTTCCTTGCTGCCGTTCAAGAGGTCGATTTGGTAAAGCCCCTCCCGGTGGCACATCTCCATGACTTCACTCTTGAAATATTCCATAGCGGCATTGGTGCAGCGGTGCTTGCAGCCCTCCCTTGTGTCGGCTGGTCTGTCCATGTAGGGCAGAAGCGGGACTTCATAAATCCGCAGGGAGTTGATGACGATATGCACATGGATATTCCCGCTGTGGTTATGCCCGTCCGGGTGGGTGCATACAAGGGCTTGGTGTCCGGGGAAATGTGCCTTGCAGAACTGCTCGCCCAGCTCCTGCGCCCGGTCTACGGTCAAGCCGTTGTCTGTTCCGTCCCGTGGGTCAAAGCTGATGATATAGTGGTGGCTTTTCACATCTTCCCGTTTTTGGTTTTTCTCATGGCGGAGATTGGCTCGCATACAGGCAACAGCGAAATCCTCGCCCCCGCAGTTGAGGGAAGAAATGCGGTAGTCCTCCCTCGGTATCAGCCGCCCGTTTTCATCAAGGGTGGGCTTCATGGTAAACTCGTCATGCTCAAATGTGAGATAGGCTTCCGCTGCGCCATAGTCCGCATTTTTAG
>NZ_QUMD01000073.1 GCF_003481985.1 Clostridium sp. OF09-36 | reverse complement strand
CAGCCGCCGTTTCTTGCTCATTCTTGGCATGGGTGCGCTCCTTTCTGCCGTTTCCGCTGGTGTGGCGGTATCGGCGGTAATTCTGTATCATCTCGGTATCATTTTCGGGTTTTTTCTGCCCTATAAGCCCGTTAAAAAATCCTTTGGTATTTGCGGATAGGGTACGGGGCAGCCCCCTTGTTCTGTATAGGTTCGGGTACATTTTGGGGCGGTTTTTATCGTTCCTGTTCCTGCCTTTTCACAGGCTTGCGCTCCCGGTGTAAAATCTGGTCGATATTGCCCTTGACAGTCTGTAAGCGGCGGTATTCCTCCCGTTTTGCCCGGTAATCGTTGTAGCCGCTGTTTTTCTCTTGGATAAGGGTTTCAATCTCTGCTTGCAGGGCTTTATAGCTCGGCAGCTTGGAAATGCCGTTTTCCCTGAAATAGCGGGCGGCTGCGTCTGCTATGATAAAGTCGCTTTCGTACTTCTGACGGTAGGCTGCTTTTGCTTTGGCGTTTTTCTGCTGTTTCAGCCCGTCCCGGACAGGGCGGGTCTTGGAATAGGCAAGCACCTGCCGTTGCAGCTCCTTTTTCCCGTCCAGCGTCTTTTCCACCTGCTTCAGCTCTGTAAGGCTTTCCCGCATGGCGGTATAGGCGGCAGAACAGGCTTCGTCCAGTTCCTCCGGGGAAGAAAAGCCGTACTGCTGATAGGCGGTAACGGTAGCTGCCATTTGCTTTAGGTTGTGCTTTGCCGCCCAGCGGTCATAGCCCACGCCCTTGCCCTCGGCTCGCTTGGCTTCCCGGTCAACCATGCGCTGCAAGGTGTTGTCTGCCGGGGTGGTTTTTGTGGTTTTTTCCCCTTGTGACAGCTTTTTAACCGCGGCAGGGTATTCGAGTATGGCTTTGCTCTGTTCGGCGGCTCTGTGGGCGTTCTGCGTAAGCAGGACAAGGACAGCAGCCTTGTCAAAATCGTCCCCCAGCTTCCGGGCTGTGATAGGCTTTGTCCTGTCCGGCGTGAGGTAGGAAAGCCGCCCCCGGCTCTCCTTGACGGTCACACCCTCCCGCAGCAAAAGGGAAGAAAATTCGTCAAAGCTGCCAGCTTGGGAAAGTGCCTGCCGTATCGTCCGGCGCAGCTTCGCCTTGTCCGTTTCAAACTTGGTGGGCTTGGTCGGCTGTCCTGCGGCTTCTCTGACAGCGTTCTCTTTATCAAGGGCAAGCTGTCCTTTCTTTGCCGCCCAGTATTCCCGTTCGGTTATCCGTTCCTTGCTGCCGCTTAGGAGGTCGATTTGATAAAGCCCCTCCCGGTGGCACATCTCCATGACTTCGGATTTGAAGTAGCGCAGGGCAGCGTCGGTACATCGGTGCTTGCAGCCGACTTTCGTATCGGCCGGCCTGTCCATGTAGGGCAGAAGCGGGACTTCATAAATCCGCAGGGAGTTGATGACGATATGCACATGGATATTGCCGCTGTGGTTATGCCCGTCCGGGTGGGTGCAGACTAAGGCTTGGTGTCCGGGGAAATGCTCTTTACAGAACTGCTCGCCCAGCTCCTGCGCCCGGTCTACGGTCAAGCCGTTGTCTGTCCCGTCCCGTGGGTCAAAGCTGATGATATAGTGGTGGCTTTTCACATCTTCCCGTTTTTGGTTTTTCTCATAGCGGAGATTAGCCCGCATACAGGCAACAGCGAAATCCTCGCCCCCACAGTTGAGGGAAGAAATGCGGTAATCCTCCCTCGGTATCAGCCGCCCGTTTTCATCAAGGGTGGGCTTCATGGTAAACTCGTCATGCTCAAATGTGAGATAGGCTTCCGCTGCGCCATAGTCCGCATTTTTAG
>NZ_QUMD01000072.1 GCF_003481985.1 Clostridium sp. OF09-36 | reverse complement strand
TGCTTTTGATTCCTGATATGCAATAACTGGCATGATTCGATAGTGCACATATCTGTGCTGGCAGAAAAAGAACATACATTCGATAAGAATATAGACATATAGAGCAATATATGATAAAATATAATCAGTCGAAATAATAAGAAAGGCTGATTTCTATGAGAAAATTGGATAGTAATGCACATTCGGTATTTTTATTATATTACCATTTGATTCTGCTGGTAAAATACCGAAAAAAGGTTTTGAATGATCCGATTTCCAATCGGGCAAAAGAAATATTTGAGCATATTGCTCCGAACTATCACATTACCCTGGAAGAATGGAATCATGATCAGGACCATGTTCACATCATGTTCCGTGCTCATCCAAAATCGGAACTGAGTAAGTTTATCAATGCGTATAAAAGCGCAAGCAGCCGGCTGATTAAAAAGGAGTACCAGGAAGTCCGGCAAAAGCTATGGAAGGAAATGTTCTGGAGCCAGAGTTTTTGTCTGTTGAGTGCTGGAGGTGCCCCGATTGAGGTCATCCGTCAGTACATTGAAACACAGGGAGAGAGTAAAAGTGAACACCGTGTACCGTTTTCGGATTTATCCGAATAAACCACAAAGGGAATTATTTGCAAAGACATTTGGTTGTGTTCGTTTTGTTTATAACCGGATGCTTGCGGAGAAAAAAGCTTACTATGAGAAAACGGGAAAGAACTTAAGCGTGACACCGGCCAGATATAAATCCGAGTTTCCGTGGTTGAAGGAAGTAGACAGTCTGGCACTGTGCAATGCGCAGTTGCATTTGCAGACTGCATATAAAAATTTCTTTCGTGATGACTCAGTTGGTTTTCCGAAATTCAAATCAAAAAAGAAACCTGTGAGAAGTTATACAACCAATTGTGTGAATGGAAACATCGCCTTACAAAATGGAAAGTTAAAACTTCCAAAAGCTGGCTGGGTCCGCATCAGACAGCATCGGAAGATTGAGGAAGGTTACCAGTTGAAAGGTGCAACCATCACTCAGGAAGCAGATGAACGATACTATGTTGCTTTGTTATATTCCTGCGAGGAAGCGGTGAACGAAATCAGGAAAGCAGAATCCGCGATTGGTCTTGATTTTTCCATGAAAGAGTTATATGTGGATTCCAATGGAAATCGTGCGGCATATCCTCATTTTTTCTCAAAAGCCCAGAAGAAGCTGGCAAGGGAGCAGCGTAAACTGAGCACTGCGAACAGGGGAGTAACCGTTATAAAAAGCAAAAGAAGAAAGTAGCACGGATCCATACCCATATCGCACATAAGCGAAAGGATTTTTTGCATAAGGAGTCGAGGAAGATAGCCAATTCCTATGATATCGTGTGCATGGAAGATCTGAATATGAAAGAAATGAGCCAGGATATGTGTTTTGGAAAGCGTGTTCATGACAATGGCTGGGGAATGTTCACGGATTTTCTGGCATATAAAATGGAACGCGCCGGGAAGAAACTGGTCCGTATTGACCGCTGGTATCCCAGCTCCAAAACCTGCAGCTGCTGTGGAAACATAAAAGAGGATTTGCAATTGAGTGATCGCATTTATGAGTGTGCGTGCGGAAATCGAATGGACCGGGATCAAAACGCAGCAATCAATATATGCAGGGAAGGTATTCGAATATCTGGAATGATACTTGATACAGAAAAGAAAATCTCCTGATCCTTGCGGAAGAAATTCCATACTATCATAATGTCTAATAAAACCGTGGGACACACGGGGATAGCTCGCTTATGCTTTGCCCTATCGGGCAATCGAACGAGAAGCCCCCACTTCAGGCGCTAGCTAAGTGGTGGGAGTATGTCAC
>NZ_QUMD01000071.1 GCF_003481985.1 Clostridium sp. OF09-36 | reverse complement strand
CTGCGGAAACGTACTTTGTGCAAGTGTCAAGTTAACTGAACCGCCGGATGCGGAACCGCATGTCCGGTGGTGTGAGAGGTCGGCGGCGATAGCCGCCTCCTACTCGATCTGTTAAACCGTTTTGTTTATAAACTGTCACATATAACGTATGAACTTTTCTATAGGCATAGCAATATGCTGAAATCCATGAGAAAGGTTTCGCGCTAAATCGATTGACGTGGAGTATCCCTCATGGCTGTGTTGCAGGCATTTTTTATATTTTCATATATTGTATGTATATTTTTTGATAGGAATCCGTCAGCTTGACAGGAACCTCTTTTGTGTCTATATTCATTAAGAAAGGCTGGGAGAAAACACCGGTCTGGAAAGGAAGGACACATCATGTCAGAAACATTGAAGGTACTGGAAACAAGAAGAAGCTGCCGCGCATTTAAACCGGAGCTGATCGAAGAAGAAAAACTGCAGGCGATCATCAAAGCAGGGACCTATGCTGCAACCGGTATGGGCAAACAATCCCCTATTATTATTGCGGTTACAAATAAAGAATTGCGGGATAAGCTTTCTGCCATGAATGCAAAATTCATGGGAAAAGACGAAAGCTTTGACCCATTTTACGGAGCACAGGAGCTGCTTATCGTGCTGGCCAATAAGGCTATGCCGACCTATCTTTATGATGGAACCCTGGTGATGGGAAACCTCATGAATGCCGCTGAAGATCTTGGCGTAGCCAGCTGCTGGATCCACCGTGCAAAAGAGGAATTTGAGACACCGGAAGGGAAAGAGCTCTTAAAGAGCCTTGGAATCGAAGGAGACTATGAGGGAATTGGTCATCTGGTCCTTGGATATGCTGCAGCTCCGGCAAAAGAGGCAGCACCGAGAAAAGCTGATTACGTCTACTATATCCGGTAAAGGACACCGGCAATTTTTCCCAGGATAAGGTTTTCGGACTGGAAAACAGCTATATCTATAAGCCGCTGTATCCAGAAGCATAGTTAGTTCAGAAAATCTCTACTTGTCAACAGTAACGCAGGCACTTCTATTTTCCGGTGAAAGAGGTTGTAATAATAGATGATTTCGTTTAGGATAACAAGCGGGAATCCCCGGTTATTCAATTGCCGAGATGAAAGCGTCTGAAACGCAAGCAAAATCGAAAGTTTGTTCGATTTTGCTTGCGTTTCCTTCTGTATGATAGTATATTATGTGTATGAAAGAAAATTTAATACATTCAAGAACTTGTGTATACAATATCAACTACCATGTGGTGTGGTCTGTGAAATATCGCAGGAAGATTTTATCAACAGAGATTGAAACTTATCTAAAAGAACTGGTTCAGAAAATAGCATCCGATAAAGGTTTTACGGTTCATCTTTTTGAAGTTGGTGAAAGTGATCATATCCATTGTTTTGTGTCTGCACCACCGAAAATGTCAGTGACTGATATTGTAAAGTATTTAAAAGGAATTACAGGAAGAAAACTCTTTGAAAAATATCCGGTGATCCGCCAGAAACTATGGAAAGGTCAACTTTGGAATCACTCATATTATGTAGAAACAATCGGCTCGGTATCGGAAGAAAATATCCGACGATATATCGAGCATCAGAGCAAATCTTACTAGAAGAGGAGGGAAAATATGCTGTTAACACATGAAACAACCATTGTATTAAACAAAAATGATGCAAATATTGTAGGACACATGTGTTATGCGGCTTACAAGCTTTGGAATGTTTGCAATTATGAGAGAAACAACTACAAAAATCTGGGATTGGAGAAATATCCTGACTGGTATTATCAGAAATCAAAACATAAAGATGATCTGTGGTT
>NZ_QUMD01000070.1 GCF_003481985.1 Clostridium sp. OF09-36 | reverse complement strand
AGTCGAGTAGACTAAGACCTCTCAATCTTAGCCCCTCACAGATCCGTACGTGCGGCTTTCCCGCATACGGCTCCTCATAGTAACATTCACTTTAATATAAGCAATAGTACGTTTTAGGCTTTGCTAATGGATAATACTTGAGCATTTGCACAAATCCATTCCATGTGTATGCCCGTCTACAACCTCTCCGATTCATGGCTTTAAACAGAAACTGCTGAACCCTATGTAAAAATGTTGTTATCTTTCGAAAATTCCATGTAACACCATAGTACCGATAGTGTCCGATTAGCTTCACATTCAATTCCTTGATTATCTCTCGCATCGGTCGATTTCGATTATCATAAATCCAATTCTTATAGGCTCTGACCTTTTGCTCAAACTTCTTTCTTGAAGTCTGTACTTTTGGTGCGAAACCTCCTTTTCGGTTTTTGCTACAGTAGAAAGTAAATCCCAGAAAGTCAAATGTTTCCGGTTTATGTTCCCCTCTTGCCCTGCGATTCTGCTCTGCAAATCTTCCAAATTCAATCAGTCTGCTTTTACTACTCTCAAGTTCCAGACCAAACTTTTCCATTCGTTCTTTTAACTCTTTATAGTATCTTTCAGCTTCTGACTTATATTGAAATCCTGCAACAAAATCATCCGCAAAGTTGACAAGAAAACACTCTCCCTGCATTTCCTTCTTCACTACAAGTTTGAACCACAGCGTCAGCACATGATGCATGTATATATTCGCAAGCATCGGACTCATTACGGAGCCTTGTGCCGAACCTTCCTCTGTTGGTTCAAATTTACCTTGTTCCATTATTCCTGCTTTAAGATATTTACGTATCAGCCACAGTAAGTTCTTATCCTGTATGTTCCATTCGAGAAACTTCATCATCCACTCATGGTCGATATGGTCAAAGAACCCTTTGATGTCAGCATCTACAATATAGCTGATTTTCCCATAACTTATCCGTTGATATACCTCTTTTATCGCTTCGTGACAACCTCTGTTCGGTCTGAATCCATACATACAGTTTAGGAATCTTGGCTCATAAATAGCACCCAATATTTTCTTCACTGCCATTTGTACAATCTTATCCTCATAAGAAGCTATCCCTAATGGTCTTTTCTTTCCATTTGCTTTGGGAATGTATACTCTCAGCGATGGAAGTGGCTTAAAGGATTTGTTTTTCAGCCTTTGTACTAAATCCTTGATATTTCTATCAAGGTTCTTCCCATACTCATCTTTGGTTACCTTGTCGATTCCGACTGCTTTGCTCCCATCTAATTCCTTATGACATTGCTTTAGCATATCTTCATTTATCAAGTGGTACACTGATGTAAATATAGGATGTTTTGATATTGCCGATATCTCAGCTATTCTTACTAATTTCGTTTCCATTATTTCCTCCGTCCCTGAGTACGGATAATGTGTCCTCAGTAAGACCTTTACTATGCAATCCCCTTCCCTCCATCGGTATTACCCGATTTCTACAGTACTATGGGATTGTCCGACTACCTGCCATTCATTTGAAGTCCTCCGTTTTCAGTTGTGACCTCATACTCTTTTTCGAGAAACAGCAGGTTCTCCCCAGTTGATGTGTATTCACAATGTAAAACATGATTGGTTCTCTGACTCCGCAGTGCCACATAATACTCGCCATATCGTATTACATGGTATTGTCTTCCGCACCAGTTAAGACGTCGACCGACTGAAGTTAACGTTTCGAAGCTCAATCACTATTCAACCCTGCTTTCTTGCTGTCTACGCTTGTCAGATGCGTTACCGACATCATCCCAAGACTCGCTATTATCTGGTTGGCTAAACCTTGGATAAACCGGATTCCCACCGGCTTGACTACACACCCTTAGCTGGGCGCACA
>NZ_QUMD01000007.1 GCF_003481985.1 Clostridium sp. OF09-36 | reverse complement strand
CTGCGGAAACGTACTTTGTGCAAGTGTCAAGTTAACTGAACCGCCGGATGCGGAACCGCATGTCCGGTGGTGTGAGAGGTCGGCGGCGATAGCCGCCTCCTACTCGATCATGAGAATAAACCATATATTGCGATATGATAATAGAAATTACTATATGTGGTATACTAACAGTTCGCATTTTGGAAAAAAACATGCGGATATCGGGATAATCTCTTGCGACTTTACACAGAATCTGTTATGATTTTGAACAGATAGGAGCAGAGAAAATGAAATTAAAGAGTGAGATGCGGGTTTATTTTGATATGGATGGCACGATTGCCAAGTGGCGCGATGTGCCGGTTGAGGAAACCAGAAAGCCGGGATATTATGCTGATTTGGAGCCGGAAGTGGAGTTGCTGGATTTCATGCGAGATGCAATGAAGGCTGGTGAGAACATTTATATTCTGTCCTCGTATTATACGGACACCAGAGCACTTCTGGAAAAGAAAAAGTGGCTGGACAAGTATCTTCCGGAGATTGATTCAGCGCATTGCCTGTTCGTGCCGTATGGGAAAAACAAGGCGGAGTTCATCGAAGCTATGCTGCATCGGAAGCTCAGCACGGCAGATATCCTTATTGATGACCATACGCCGAATCTCCACCGCTGGGAGGAAGCAGGCGCTTGGCGTGAAGTGGCTGAATGAGATCAACGGTAATAACGGTCGCTTTGAGGGTGCCCGTGTTGGCACTGCAGAGGAATTAAGAGCGGTTCTGGATGCAGAAATGGAGAAGAAAGCATCCGGTTTTTAAGTTGGAAAAAAGGTTAGGCAAGAAAAATAATAATCGCATAAGAAGAGAGGCTGCTTCGTGATGAGGCAGCCTCTTGAAATTTATACCCTGTCAATTCATTCAACTAGCGGCTGACTGCTATTTACAACATAAGCGTGTATAATAGAAAAAGCAAAGGGAGGAAACCGATTATGAGACAGTTAATCAATTGTCTTTACACAGGAGACCAATCACGCAAAAGAGGTGAAAAGATTCTTGAAGGACGATGCCTTAAAGATCGCCAAATGGCAGCGGGAGCATAAATGCAGATACCGCACGGCCGGAGGCTGCCAGAGCTTTGGCGCGTTTGGCGGAGGATATGGATACTATTTTGTGCCGAATAGCATGGGGATTTCCAGAACGGTAACCTGCGCCTGTGGTGCGGAATTGGATCTGTCCTCATATAGTTAGGATAGTGAGCGTGAATCTTAGGCGGTTCAATTGCCGTTGTAATACACGAAAACATGAAATGGAATTTCTTTTTCATGGTGTCAGGTCATTTTGATGCCGCTCTGAAAAAGAAATTCCTTTTCTTTTTTTGCGCCGGCCATGTTTGTTGACGATGCCCGGACAGAAGGGTATAATGATTCTAATAAAACAGAAGGGGAAGATAGAGCATGCAAAAGACAAATTCTGTAGAAGGCCTGAAGTGTGATCTGGAAAAGCTGCAGCATCTGACAGACGCATTGGTGCCGGATCTATCCCAAATAAATTTCCGGTCATCGAAAAATACCGGAGCTCTTTTATAAAAAAACATAAGGATGCGATCCAGAAGGCACTTCCGGTCAGCAATTCTTATGGACAGAAGGTAACAACCCCGGAGGAGGTCGAGATCGGAATGCTTATTTATATGGTGGGAAACCAGCTGATCCACGTAAGCAGCAGTGAGTATCAGGAAATGGAATGCTTCCGGGATGCCAGAAATAAACTGGCACACTTAAACGTGATCGATTTTGGGAGCGCAGACCTGATCCTGAGGAAGGCAGAAGCCTTATAAAATATATGCTTAAGATGATGGGAGACACACTATGGACGAGACTAGAAAAGCTGAAGGATGGACTGATCGCAAGAAAGGAGAAGCTATGGAAAACTTACAGACTAACGCAATGATCGTAAATGAAAATGACCATGTGATCATGACAACAGAGCTGGTAAAGGGGGGACAGATGCTTTGTTGGAGGGACGCAGGCGGGATTCATACGCTTCCTGCGCTGGAGGACATTCCAAAGTACCATAAGGCCGCGGTAAAAGCAGTGAAGCAGGGAGAGCAGGTGTTGAAATACGGGGAGAATATTGGCCGTGCATTGGCGGATATCGAGCCGGGAGCATGGGTACATACACACAATATCAGCGATTATCCGGAGGTGAAATGATATGAAATTCCAGGGGTATCTTCGAAAAGACGGAAAAGTAGGGATCCGCAACCATGTGGTGGTCATGCCTGGCGTGATCTGTGCGGAAATAGCAGCAAAAAAGATCGCAGCAGCCTGTGACGCAGTATTCCTTCCAAACCCGGTTGGCTGTGGCTTGAACCCGAAGGATATGGTAGTGATGATGGACGTTTTGTCTGGGATTTTGGCGAATGCCAATGTATACGGTGTCCTGATCGTAGGGCTTGGCTGCGAGTTTATTAAGGAGGAGCAGTACCGGGAGGCAATCTGGAAAAAGTCAGAAAAGCCAGTTCATTATGTGGGAATCCAGGCAGAGGGAGGCCTTGGAAAAACCATAGAAAAGGGAAGTGTTCTGGTCCGCCAGCTGCAGCAGGAGGCAGCTGCGGTTCTAAGAACAGAGGCAGATCTTTCTGACTTGATCCTGGGGCTGGAGTGCGGCGGCTCTGACCCGACCTCCGGCTTTTCTTCCAACACTGTGCTGGGGCTGGTCACCGATGAGGTGATCGATGCGGGAGGTACGGCGATCCTGAGTGAGACGGCTGAGGCCATTGGTGCTGAACATATTTTGCGAAAAAGCGGAAGAACCCCAGAGATCGGAGAGCAGATCTACCAGGCCATCATTGACTGGGAGCGGAACCGCTATGCAGAATCCGGGCAGGATGTGCGCTGCGGGAATCCTTCCCCGGGCAATATGGCGGGAGGTATCACCACGCTTACCGAGAAGTCACTGGGCTGTATCCATAAGGCGGGTTCCAGACCGTTTGACGGCTGTTATGAGTATGGCCAGTGGATCGATAAAAAAGGTCTGTATTTTGTAAATGCGGCTGCGTCCGATGTGTTAAATGTCACGGCGTTAGTGGCTGCGGGTGCAACTCTGGTTGCTTTTACAACAGGACTGGGCAACCCGATTGGAAATCCGGTCACACCGGTCATAAAGATCACAGGAAACCACGATACGGCGCAGGCACTGTATGAGATCATTGATGTGGATACCAGTGCCAGCATCCGGGGGGAAAAGACCCTGGAGGAATTAAAAGAAGAGATGCTGTCCTGCTTCCAGGAAGTTATGAATGGAAGACAGACCCGTGCTGAGGAAAACGGAGCGGTCGAGATCAGCATCAACCAGAGCTATAGCTACGCATAGGGTGCAGACCCGGCGCGCTCAATGATCTTCGGATGCTGCGGTCGGTCCGCTACCTTTATACGGCAAAGCGCAATGACGAAGGAAAGCTAGTCTATCATATTGACGGTCTGAACCTGTCAGCGGAGGATTTTGCCTATCCGGGCACACTCATCGAGGACGAGATGATCCCTTATATCGATACGGCCTTATCCGGTGAGACCGTATATTCCCAGGAGATCATGGATAGGATACGACCTGGGGACATATTTTCACAGCCTGCTATCCGGTTTATGAAAAGGAAAACCCGGGACGTTTCCGCACGAAAAGGAAGGCTGGTGTATCACTGAGATTTCCGTAGAAGACAACGGGATCGGTATATCGGAGGAATTCCAGCAGCATATTTTTGAGGCATTTAATAGACAGATAATTGCGAATTTTGTATAATAAAAATTTTGTTAAGAAACAGGAAAGAAGGAACGTGAACGGATATGACAGACAATATTTTTCTTGCGGACAAAAAACCGATCAGCTTCGGTGAGTATTTACAGTATGACCCAGACAGCCGTGGAAACCTGGGAGATGAGCTTCCGGTCATGGTATACCGGATGCTGGAATATTCTATGAAGGACGAGCTTATCCGACGGTTTGGAAAAGAAACCCAGATCGATATCTTCCGGAAGGCCGGATGGAAGGCGGGCGAATATTTTGCAAAGAATTTCCTGGACCTGACGCTTCCGTTAGACCAGTTCGTAGGCGGACTCCAGCAGAAGCTTTCCGAATTAAAGATCGGGGTGCTCCGCATTGAAGATATCAATGAGGAAACCGGTGAGATCATCCTGACTGTATCGGAGGATGCAGACTGCTCTGGCCTTCCGGTACTCGGGGAGACAGTCTGCAATTATGATGAAGGCTTTATTTCCGGGATCCTGTCGACCTATTCCGGGAAAAAATATGAGGCGATCGAGGTGGACTGCTGGGCAACCGGGGACCGTGTGTGCCGTTTCCGGGCTGAGGTTACAGAATAAAGCGCAGCATGGGGCATAACCGGACTGGGAAAGCAGCCATGGCGGGAATGCAAAACAGTGATGAAAACAGGAGCTTGGTGTATGGACGATGAACGAAATTGTGACTTATTATTTGAATATCTGAGAAGCATCTTGTATGATGCGAAGCCACAGCCGCTGGATCTGGAACGTCTGGATGAGCCCTTCAAAAAGCTTGGCATGGGTCTGCAGTATCTGGACCGTGCCGTGCAGGAGATGAAGGCATATTCGGCTGCGCTGTCAAACGGAACCCTTTCGGCAGAGGCACCGGGGAGAGATAATTTTCTCTGTGAAAACTTAAAGAATATCCACGCGAATTTAAATCACCTGACCTGGCAGGCAAAGCAGGTAGCGAAGGGAGATTACTCCCAGAAGGTATCGTACCTGGGCGAATTCTCAGAGGCGTTCAATACCATGACAGAGCAGTTAAAGCAGCGCGAGGGTGTGCTGATCGAGGAGGCACAGCAGGAAAAGCAGCAGGCATCCCTCGATCCGCTGACGCAGATAGGAAACCGCTATTATTTCCAGCGGGAGATCGAGCAGCTGCTGCAGACGGAGGCAGAGCTGGTGTTTTGTTACTGTGACCTGGACCATTTGAAATACATCAACGACAACTATGGCCACAGTGAGGGAGACTGCTATCTCCGCCATTTTGTCGATTCCGTGAAGAAGGCACGCGCGAAAACGACCTGTTTGCCCGTCTTGGCGGTGATGATTCTGTATTATCCTGAAGGATTGCCCAAAGGAGGTTGCGTACAGCAAAATGTACTGGATCCAGCATGATTTTGCGAAGCAATCGGACAAGCCCTATGAGAAAAATTTCAGCTTTGGTATTGTACGGGTTCCGGCTAAACACGGTCCGGTGGACTTAGAAGCGCTGCTTCACAAGGCTGACCAGGCTATGTACCAGCAAAAAAGGATGCATTATCTGGCACAGCACCATCAAATGACGGCAGAGTAAAGGGGGAAAAAGGTATCGCAGGAAAGCTTAATGATTTGAATTGGATAATATGCACAAGAAAACATGACAAAATTTGTCAAGTTTGTGCACACTTTTCGCTTCTGGTATGATACTATAATGGACGTAAATCCCCCAATACATTATATAGTTTTTGCAACAAAACGAAATACCTTCTCCTGAAATGACCGGTTCCCCAACCGGTCATTTCGTCGTTTCATAGGAAATTGTGTCCTATGAAACAAAAACGCGCCGCGAGGATCGCACTGCGGCGGGATAATCAGATAAAATCCGGGGGATGAGGAGGCAAAATCCTATGGAAGTATATGTATATATGATGCGTGTGGATGATCCGATCACGGTTTCACAGGAAGCATCTTTAAAAAGCCGTCTTTCCACAGCAAGACAGAACAAAATAGAAAAGCTCCGCTACGACGCAGACAAACGCCTGTCTCTTGGTGCGGGGCTTCTTTTGGATCATGGGTTAAGCCAGTTTGGACTGAAGGAGCGGGAGGAAGAATTTGGTACGGTTGAAAATGGGAAACCCTGCCTGAAAAACCATCCGGGGATCCAGTTTAACCTGTCGCATTCCGGTGCCATGGTCATGGCTGCCTTTACATGCCAGAAAGCCAAAAAGGAATCCGGATGCGCTGGGACATCCATTTTTTCTGCTGCCGGGGAAGGGCAGGCCTGCCCGGTCGGATGCGATGTGGAGCGGAAACAGAAGGCCCGCATGGATGTAGCCAGGCGTTTCTTTGCTCCTTGCGAGCAGCAGCTTCTTTTGTCTGCGAAGACGCAGGAAGAACAGGATCTGTTATTTAGCCGCTTGTGGACGCTAAAAGAAAGTTTTCTGAAAGTGGATGGGAAGGGCATGGCGATGGCCCTTGACAGCTTTGCCATAGAGCCTGGAAAAACGCCAAGGCTCGCCGGGATACATGGCAGCCAGTACCATTTCCGGGAATTTCAGCTTGCGGATTACTGTGCGTCGGTGTGCGTGAAGCGGAAAGACCTGACAGAGGATGACAAGTTTTTTTTCTCTTTTCAAAACCTGCAAGATATGGTATGATACCGTTAGAATTTAAAAAGGAGAAATCTGACCATATGGATATGAAACGAGTGTTTTTGAAGTTAAGCGGTGAAGCACTTGCCGGACCGAAAAAAACCGGTTTTGACGAAGATACAGTCAAAGAGGTTGCCAGACAGGTGAAAATTTCCGTAGATGCAGGCGTGCAGGTCGGCATTGTTATCGGAGGAGGTAACTTCTGGAGAGGACGCACCAGCGACGCGATCGAGCGCACCAAGCAGACCAGATCGGCATGCTGGCTACCATCATGAACTGCATTTATGTTTCGGAAATCTTCCGCAACGCAGGCATGAAGACAGAGGTTCTGACACCGTTTGTCTGCGGTGCTGTGACAGAGCTGTTTTCCAAGGATAAGGCAAACCGCTATTTCGAGGAAGGCAAAGTTGTATTCTTTGCAGGCGGCACCGGACATCCGTATTTCTCTACCGATACCGGTATTACCCTGCGTGCAGTGGAGATGGACGCAGACTGCATTCTGCTTGCAAAATCCATCGACGGTGTGTATGACAGCGATCCGGCCAAGAACCCGGATGCAAAGCGCTACGACACCATCAGCATCCAGGAGGTCATCGACAAAAAGCTTGCTGTGGTCGACCTGACCGCATCCATCATGTGCATGGAGCACAAAATGCCTATGGCAGTATTCGATTTAAATGAAAAAGACAGCATTGCAAACGCAATGCAGGGAAAAATAAACGGCACGATCGTGACCGTCGATTAACAGGAGGACACTATGCAGGAACACTTAAAGTTATACGAGGACAAAATGGAGAAATCTCTGGATGTGCTGCTCGACGAGTATGCATCCATCCGCGCAGGACGTGCTAACCCGCATGTACTGGACCGCATCCGTGTAGACTATTACGGAACCCCGACCCCGCTCCAGCAGGTCGGCAACGTCAGCGTACCGGAGGCACGCATGATCGTGATCCAGCCGTGGGAGAAGAATCTGTTAAAGGAGATCGAGAAAGCAATCCTGGTTTCTGATCTGGGCATCAACCCGACCAACGACGGTAACGTGATCCGCCTGGTATTCCCGGAGTTAACCGAGGAGCGCCGTAAAGATCTTGCAAAGGATGTAAAGAAAAAAGGGGAAGGTGCGAAGGTTGCGATCCGTAACATCCGCCGTGACGCCATCGACAGCATCAAGAAAATGGAAAAAGCAGGAGACATCTCCGAGGATGATTTAAAGCAGGGCGAAGAGAAGATCCAGAAGATCACTGACAAGATGATCGAGAAAGTGGACAAGGCCATCGAGACAAAGACCAAGGAGATCATGACTGTCTAGTCCCTTGCTGGCTGCAAAACCGACAAGCAGCAATAGAAATGGGTAACTGTGAGACACAAGGCAGTTACAAAATCTGAAAAGGGTAGGGGGAGAGCAATCTTCCCCCTTTTCTTTGTATTGATCATGGGAGGAATATTATGTCTGGACAATTAGAGGGAATGGTGATCCCAAAGCATGTGGCCCTGATCCTGGACGGCAACGGCCGCTGGGCGAAAAAACGCGGTCTGCCGCGCTCCATGGGACACAAGGAAGGCTGTGTGACGGTAGAAAAAACCGTAGAGATCGCAGCCCGCATGGGAATTGAATATTTAACAGTGTATGGCTTTTCCACGGAAAACTGGAAGCGCTCCGCAGAGGAAGTCGGTGCGCTGATGCAGCTGTTCCGTTTTTATATGGTGCGTCTGTTAAAAGTAGCTTCTGCCAACAATGTCCGGGTTAAGATGATCGGGGACCGTACCCGTTTCGACCAGGACATCATCGATGGCATTAACCGTCTGGAGTCAGAAACAAAAGACAATACCGGTCTGACGTTCGTGATCGCGGTCAATTACGGCGGCCGGGATGAGATCACCCGTGCAGTGAAAAAGCTGGCTGAGGACTGTCTGGCAGGAAAACAGAGTGCGGAGGAGATTACCGAGCAGGTTGTTGCATCGTATCTGGATACTGCCGGAATGCCAGACCCGGATCTTCTGATCCGCACCAGCGGCGAGATCCGGCTTTCCAACTATCTGCTGTGGCAGCTTGCCTATACCGAGATTTATGTGACAGACTGCCTGTGGCCGGACTTTGACCAGGAAGAGCTGGAAAAAGCAATCATGGCCTACAATAAACGCGACCGGCGTTACGGCGGGGTAAAACAGGCATAAGGAGGAAACCGTATGTTTACAAAACGGCTTGTAAGCGGTATTATTCTCGTCATTCTTGCTATTATAGTAGTGGGAAAGGGCGGAGCACTGTTGTACGGAGTGACAGCGCTGATCTCCCTGATCGGCCTGTTTGAGCTGTACCGGGTGCTGAAAATTGAAAAGAACGCCATGGGAATCGTTGGGTATCTGACAGCGGTTTCGTATTATGGGCTGGTGTGGTTTGACGGGCATCATTATGTGACTCTGATGGCAATTGCTGCACTTATGGTCATGATGGCGATCTACGTGTTTACCTTCCCAAAATACCGGACAGAAGAGGTGGCAGAATCCTTTTTTGGCGTCTTCTATGTGGCGGTGATGCTGTCCTATCTGTACCAGGTGCGTGCCATGGGAGACGGAAAGTATCTGGTATGGCTGATCTTTTTAAGCTCCTGGGGCTGCGATACCAGCGCCTACTGTGTTGGTATGCTGCTTGGAAAACATAAGCTGGCTCCTGTCTTAAGCCCGAAAAAGTCCATTGAGGGGGCCGTGGGCGGTGTAGCAGGCGCAGCACTTTTAGGCTTCTTATTTGCCACGGTATTTGGCGGACACATGACAGAGCTGATGTATCCAAGACTGGCATGCACGCTGTCCTGTGCCATTGCGGCTGTCATCTCCCAGATCGGGGACTTGGCGGCTTCTGCCATCAAGCGGAACCATAACATCAAAGATTACGGCAACCTGATCCCGGGCCATGGCGGAATCCTGGACCGGTTCGACAGTATGCTGTTTACGGCTCCGGCGATTTTCTTTGCGCTTTTATTTTTGCCGTAACAGGACTCTGTTTTGATCGTCCGTATTGAAAATTATATGCCAGTCTGCATAATACAGGCTGGAAAAGGAGATACAAATGAAACGTATAGCGATTTTAGGTTCTACCGGCTCCATCGGTACCCAGACCCTGGAAGTCGTGGAGAACAATCAGGATATTCAGGTAACGGCCCTGGCAGCCGGAAGTAACATTGTACTGCTCGAGGAGCAGATCCGCAAATTCCATCCGACACTGGTGTGCGTATGGGATGAGAAGAAAGCGGCAGAATTAAAAACAAACATTGCCGATCTTTCCGTGAAGGTGGTAAGCGGCATGGATGGTCTTTTGGAGGTGGCCGTCCAGCCAGAGTCAGAGATTTTAGTAACAGCGATCGTAGGCATGATCGGCATCCGCCCGACGATCGCAGCCATGAAGGCAGGAAAAGATATTGCGCTGGCAAATAAGGAAACGCTGGTAACGGCAGGACATATCATCATGCCGCTTGCAAAAGCGGTTGGTGTGAAGATCCTTCCGGTCGACAGCGAGCACAGTGCTATTTTCCAGAGCTTAAACGGCGAAGACAAAAAAGCGATCCACAAGATCCTGTTAACGGCATCCGGTGGTCCGTTCCGTGGCTGGACGAAAGAACAGTTGGCAGGTGTGCGCCCGGAGGATGCCTTAAAGCATCCAAACTGGACCATGGGAAGAAAGATTACGATCGATTCATCGACTATGGTGAACAAGGGTCTGGAGGTCATGGAGGCGCGCTGGCTGTTTGGCGTGGAGATGGACCAGGTCCAGGTGGTAGTCCAGCCACAGAGTGTCATTCACTCTATGGTAGAGTTTGAGGACGGTGCAGTCATTGCGCAGCTTGGCACTCCGGATATGAAGCTGCCGATCCAGTATGCCCTCTATTATCCGGAGCGGAAGTTTTTGCCGGGAGAGCGTCTGGATTTTGCAAAGCTGGGAAGAATTACGTTTGAGAACCCGGATATGGAAGTCTTCCGTGGCTTAAAGCTTGCTTATGCAGCAGGAACACGCGGCGGTTCCCTTCCGACGGTTTACAATGCGGCAAACGAGTATGCTGTAGGGAAATTCTTAAATCGCGAGATTTCCTACCTGACCATCATCGATATGATCGAGGGTGCCATGGAGCATCACAAGGTCGTGGAAAACCCGGATGTAGATGCGATTCTTGCCGCAGAGCGGGAAACTTATGAATATATAGAAAGCAGGTGGTAGTTTGCTGAACATTCTTGCAGCAGTGCTGCTGTTTGGATTTATCGTACTGGTGCACGAATTCGGACATTTTCTGCTGGCAAAATGCAGCGGGATCGGAGTTGTGGAATTCTCGGTCGGCATGGGACCGCGCCTGGTCAGTTTTCAAAAAGGCGAGACCCGCTATTCCATCAAGGCGCTTCCGTTTGGAGGTTCCTGCATGATGGTGGGAGAGGACGCAGAAAATCCGGACCCGAAGGCTTTTAACAATAAGCCGGTATTATCCCGCATCGCGGTGATCGCGGCGGGGCCGGTATTTAACTTTATCCTGGCATTTTTATTTGCCATGATCATTGTAGCACAGGTGGGCCACGACGCTCCGGTCTTAACCGGGGTTATGGAAGGCAGCCCGGCTGAGGAGGCAGGACTGCAGGCAGGTGACTGCATCACAAAGATCAACGGACGCCACATTACGGCGTACCGGGATATCATGCTGTATACGTTTTCCCACCCGGGACAGGAGATGAAGGTGCAGTTTACAAGACCTTCCTCCGGTCTGGCCGGCACAGAAGCAGGAAACTCTGCGGAAACGGCAACAGGCAACAAAGCCGGAGCTTCTGCAGAAGCAGCAGGGAAGAACGATGGTCCGACCTCCGGTATGGTGGTTCTGACCCCGCGCTTTAGCGAGGAATACAACTCCTACATGATGGGTGTCCAGTTTGGCGGCTACCAGAAGGTACACGGACTTTGGCCGCTCATTCACTACAGTGCCTATGAGGTAAAATACTGTGTCATGTCCACGATGGACAGTCTTGGTATGCTGTTCCGGCATCAGATCCGTGCTGAGGAGGCTGTGACCGGTCCGGTCGGTATCGTGAACATGGTAGGGGAAACTGTGCAGGAGGGGCGCCAGATCGGTGCCCGTGCTGTGGTTTTGGTCTTGGCAAACTGGGTTCTGCTTTTAAGCTCCAGCCTCGGGATCATGAATCTTTTGCCGATCCCGGCCCTGGATGGCGGACGTCTCGTGTTCCTGCTCATTGAGCTGGTGCGCGGAAAGCCGGTCGACCCGGAAAAAGAGGGCATGGTGCATATGGCCGGTATGGCAGTGCTGATGACGCTTATGGTTCTGGTCCTTTTTAATGATATCCGGAACCTGATGTAGTGCGAATAGGATGAGCGAAAGTGAGCCGGAAATCTGCAAGCAGATTTCCGGCGAACGGCATGTGTGATGAAATCACGATATAGAAACGAAAAGGGGAATTGCAAATGGAACGCAAAATGACAAAGGAGATCCAGATCGGAAACCGGAAGATCGGAGGAGGCAATCCGATCCTGATTCAGTCAATGTGCAACACCAAAACGGAGGATGCAGCGGCAACCGTGGCACAGATCTTAAAGCTGGAGCAGGCGGGCTGTGATATCATCCGTGTGGCAGTGCCGACCATGGAGGCAGCAGAAAGCTTAAAGGCAATCAAACGCCAGATCCATATTCCGCTGGTGGCAGACATCCATTTTGATTACCGTCTTGCCATTGCAGCCATGGAGTGCGGCGCAGACAAGATCCGCATCAATCCGGGAAACATCGGAAGCCGGGAACGCGTGCAGGCAGTTGTGGATAAGGCGAAGGAATACGGGGTGCCGATCCGCGTCGGCGTAAACAGCGGTTCCCTGGAAAAGCCGCTCATTGAAAAGTACGGCGGCGTGACAGCGGAGGGCATTGTTGAGAGCGCCCTGGAGAAGGTTGCCATGATCGAGCAGATGGGGTACGACAATCTTGTCATCAGCATCAAATCCTCCGATGTTCTGATGTGCGTAAAGGCACATGAGATCATCAGCAAAAAGACGGATTACCCGCTGCATGTCGGCATTACCGAATCCGGTACGCTGACTTCCGGAAATATCAAGTCTGCAGTGGGACTTGGCATTATTCTTCATGAGGGAATCGGAGACACCATCCGTGTTTCCTTAACCGGCGATCCGGTCGAAGAGATCAAATCCGCGAAGCTGATCTTAAAAACCCTGGGACTCCGGAAGGGTGGCGTGGAGGTTGTTTCCTGTCCGACTTGCGGAAGAACGAAGATCGACCTGATCGGTCTGGCAAACCAGGTAGAAAATATGGTAACCGAGTTTGACCAGCTTGACGTGAAGGTAGCAGTTATGGGCTGTGTTGTCAATGGACCGGGCGAAGCAAAAGAGGCAGATCTTGGCATTGCAGGTGGCTGCGGGGAGGGACTTCTGATCCGCAAGGGCGAAGTGATCCGCAAGCTGCCGGAGAATGAGCTGCTTTCTGCGCTTCACGCTGAGCTTGCGGCACTTGCGAAGGAACAGGGGAAGTTATAATACATGAAACCATTTTTGGAAGTATTTCCGGGCTTACATATGACAGACCAGATGCAGGAGCTTTTAACCCTGGTAAATGTGGACCGCGTGTCCCTCACCAGGGATAGAAGCTCTCTTCGTGTCTATATCGTAAGTCCCAGACTGATCGATAAACGAAATATCTGGTCCCTGGAAAAAGGTATCCGGGACCAGCTTTTCCCGGGAAAGCAGATCCAGATCCGTATTTTTGAGAAATATACGCTGTCTGAGCAGTATACGCCGGAAAAACTGTTAACGGCATACAAAGATAGCCTGCTCGCAGAGCTGAAGGAATATAGTATTGTAGAGTATTCGATCTTCCGGAAAGGAGCATGTACCTTCCCAAAGCCGGATCTTCTTCATATGACGGTGGAAGATACCATGGTCAACCGCGATAAGGCCGGTGAGCTGAAGCGGGTGCTGGAAAAGGTTTTTCACGAGCGCTGCGGACTGCCTGTGGAGATTGAATACGAGTATGTTGAGCCCACTCGTGCCAAGGCTTCCATTGAGCGGGAGCTGCAGGCGAAGCAGGAGGCAGAGCGCATGACGGCGAAGGTCGCTGCGGTGCTTGGACTGAATGCGGCAACCGGAACCGACGGGGAAGCACTCCCGGCAGGAGCCGGTGACTTTGGACACAGCGGACATGGAAACGGAGCAGCCGGTGCAGGAGCACATGGCGCAGCGGGACAGAATGGAAGTGCCGGAAAGAACCAGGCCGGAAGCAATCCGGGAGCGAACGGCCAGAATGGCAAAAACGGACAGGCCGGTGCCGGAAAAGCGGCTGCGGCAAACGGAGCAAATGGCGGCAAGAACGGAGGCTTCTCCGGTGGGGAAGCACGTCCGGGACAGCTGCGCTCCGGCAAGAAAGACTTTAAGAAGAATGACTGGAGCTCCGGCGGCTACCGCAAGAAGTCCGATAACCCGGATGTCTTATTCGGCCGTGATTTCGAGGATGACTTTACGGAGATTGAAAAGATCGAAGGAGAGATGGGGGAGGTTACTATCCGCGGCAAGATCCTGGATAAGGACAGCAGGGAGCTGCGCAGCGGAAAGACCATTATCATTTTCCACATTACGGATTTTACCGATACCATTACCGTAAAAGTCTTTGCGAATGAAGATACGCTGGAAGATCTAAATGCGGCGATCAAGCCGGGACCTTCATCCGTCTGCGCGGCATGACAACGATCGACCGGTTTGACGGCGAACTGACGATCGGTTCTGTGCGCGGTATTAAGAAAGCAGAAGATTTCACCAGCAAACGTATGGACCACAGTCCGGTGAAGCGCGTGGAGCTGCATTGCCATACCAAGATGAGCGATATGGATGGTGTGTCCGATGTGGCGAGCATCATCAAAAAAGCCAAGGAGTGGGGAATGGAGCGCTGGCAGTGACTGACCATGGCTGCGTGCAGGCCTTCACGGAGGCCAGCCATGCGCTGGATAAAAACGATCCGTTTAAGATGCTCTACGGTGTGGAAGGCTACCTGGTTGACGATATGAAGGAGCTGGTAGAAAACGCCAGGGGCCAGACCTTTGCGGACTCCTTTGTGGTGTTCGATATCGAGACCACCGGCTTTAGCCCGGAGAAAAATAAGATCATCGAGATCGGTGCGGTGAAGGTAGAAAAGGGCGTGATCACCGATAAGTTCAGTACCTTTGTCAACCCGGATGTGCCGATCCCGTTTGAGATTGAGCAGCTGACGGGCATCAACGACAACATGGTCCTCCCGGCACCGAAAATCGACGTGATCCTGCCGCAGTTTCTGGAATTCTGCGAGGGCTGCAGCCTGGTGGCGCACAATGCATCCTTCGATGTGAGCTTTATCGCCCAGAATGCCATGCTGCTCGGTCTGCCGTTTGACCCGACGGTCCTGGACACGGTGGCGCTTGCAAGACATCTCTTGCCGAATTTAAATCGTTTTAAGCTGGATACCGTCGCAAAGGCTTTGAATATTTCTTTGGAGAATCATCACCGGGCAGTCGATGATGCAGGCTGTACCGCAGAAATTTTTGTAAAATTCATTGAGATGTTAAAGGAACGCGGCATAGAGGATCTGGAGCAGTTAAACCGCATGAGTACGCTCAGCGCGGACATGATCAAGAAGCTGCCGACCAACCACATCATCATCATTGCAAAAAATGAGGTGGGCCGTATCAACTTATACCGTCTGGTGTCCTGGTCCCATATCGATTATTTCGCAAAGCGTCCGCGTATTCCAAAGAGTGTGCTGAGCCAGTACCGGGAAGGCCTGCTCATCGGCTCTGCCTGTGAGGCGGGAGAACTGTACCAGGCACTGCTTCGCGGACTTCCGGAGGCGGATATTGTCAAGATCGCGAATTTTTACGATTTCCTGGAGATCCAGCCGCTTGGAAACAACGCATTTATGCTGCGCGATGAAAAGAGTCCGGTCAAGACTGAAGAAGACTTAAAAGATTTAAACCGCCGCATTATAAAGCTTGGTGAAACGCTTGGAAAGCCGGTCTGCGGCACCTGTGACGTGCATTTCTTAAATCCGGAGGATGAGGTTTACCGCCGTATCCTGATGGCCGGACAGGGCTTTACCGATGCCGACCAGCAGGCTCCGCTGTATTTAAGAACGACAGAGGAGATGCTGAAGGAATTTGAATACCTCGGCCCGGATAAGGCAGAAGAGGTTGTCATTACCAACACCCGCATGATCGCGGACATGTGTGAGAAGATCTCGCCGGTGCGCCCGGATAAGTGCCCGCCGGTCATTGAAAATTCCGATGAGACTTTGCGTAAGATCTGTTACGACCAGGCCCATGAGATGTATGGGGAAGACCTGCCGCAGATCGTATCAGCGCGTCTGGAAAAGGAGCTGAACTCCATCATTTCCAATGGTTTCGCCGTGATGTATATCATCGCACAGAAGCTGGTATGGAAGTCGAATGAGGATGGCTATCTGGTTGGCTCCCGTGGTTCCGTAGGTTCTTCCTTCGTGGCGAACATGGCAGGTATCACAGAAGTAAATTCGCTAAGCCCGCATTACCTGTGCCCGAAATGCCATTATTCGGATTTTGACTCTGCGGATGTAAAGAAATTCTCCGGTATGGCCGGCTGTGATATGCCGGATATGCGCTGCCCGAAGTGCGGCACCATGATGACAAAACAGGGCTTTGATATCCCGTTCGAGACTTTCCTGGGATTTAAGGGCGATAAGGAGCCGGATATCGATTTAAACTTCTCGGGTGAGTACCAGAGTAAGGCGCATGATTATACCGAGGTTATCTTCGGAAAAGGCCAGACCTTCCGTGCAGGGACCATCGGTACGCTTGCAGATAAGACTGCGTTTGGTTTTGTAAAGCGCTATTACGAGGAGCGCGGTATCCATAAGCGAAACTGCGAGATCGACCGCATTGTGCAGGGCTGCGTCGGTGTACGCCGGACGACCGGCCAGCATCCGGGCGGTATTGTCGTACTGCCGATCGGGGAGGAAATCTATTCCTTTACCCCGGTCCAGCGCCCGGCAAACGATATGACGACCTCCACGGTGACCACACATTTCGATTACCATTCGATCGACCATAACCTGCTAAAGCTTGATATTTTAGGACATCAGGACCCGACCATGATCCGTATGCTGCAGGATTTAACCGGCCTGGACCCGGTAAAAGATATTCCGCTGGATTCTCCGGAGGTCATGTCCCTGTTCCAGAACACCTCTGCTTTAGGCATCACGCCGGACGACATCGGCGGCTGTAAGCTTGGTGCGCTTGGAATCCCGGAGTTTGGTACGGACTTTGCGATGCAGATGTTACTTGACGCGCAGCCGAAATATTTTTCTGACCTGGTCCGCATTGCCGGACTGGCACATGGTACCGATGTATGGCTGGGCAACGCGAAGGACCTCATCTTAAGCGGGCAAGCCACCATTCAGACAGCAATCTGCTGCCGAGATGATATCATGGTGTATCTGATCCAGATGGGACTGGAGGAGGGACTCTCCTTCACCATCATGGAGAGCGTGCGAAAGGGTAAGGGACTGAAACCGGAGTGGATCGAAGAAATGAAAAAGCACGATGTTCCGCAGTGGTACATCGACTCCTGCTTAAAGATCAAGTACATGTTCCCGAAGGCCCATGCGGCGGCCTACGTTATGATGGCATGGCGTGTGGCGTACTGTAAGGTTTTCTATCCGCTGGCTTACTATGCGGCATTTTTCAGTATCCGCGCGAACGGATTTTCTTATGAGCTGATGTGTCTGGGACGTGATAAGCTGGAATACCATCTGGCGGACTTTAAAAAGAGAGCGGACTCGCTCTCAAAGGCCGAGCAGGATACCCTGCGCGATATGCGTATCGTCCAGGAAATGTATGCGCGTGGCTTTGATTTTATGCCAATCGACATTTACCGTGCCCAGGCAGACCGTTTCCAGGTGATCGACGGAAAGCTGATGCCATCTTTAAGCAGCATCGCAGGTCTGGGCCTGAATGCAGCGGAGGGTGTGGTTTACGCGGCGAAGGATGGTCCGTTCTTATCGCGCGAGGATTTCAGAAACCGTACCAAGGTCAGTAAGACGATCTGCGACCTGATGAACGATCTGGGACTTTTAGGAGATCTGCCGGAGAGCAACCAGCTGTCGCTGTTTGATTTCTAAAAGAGGCACAGAATGCTTGGTTTGCAGGGAGATGGTTTCTTTGCCATACAACATTTTTCGACAGAATGTGCAAAAGGGATTTACAACCACAGGTCTTCCTGGTTATAATTAAGTATTAAATTGATGTAAAATCGAAATCAAGATATCTGCTGTCTGCGCAGCGCGTAAGCAGTGGTATAGTATCAAATAAAGGGAAAGTGAGAAACAAAAAGATGGGAATTGTAGTGATCGGTGCTGTATTTATGGACCTTAAGGGGTATTCCACATCCCCGTATATCCCATCCGGACGAAATGCCGGTATCATCGTACAGAACCATGGTGGGGTATCCAGAAATGTAGCAGAGGATATTGCGAATGTAGAATTGAAGCCAACCTTTGTCAGCCTGGTGGATGACAACTCGATGGGAGAGGATATCATCCGCAAACTGGACCGCCATAAAGTAAACACCAAGTATATCCGGAAACTTCCGGATGGCATGGGAACCTGGCTGGCTGTATTTGACCATGAGGGAGATGTGGTGGCATCGGTTTCCAAACGGCCGGACCTTACACCGATTGGGAATATTTTAGACGAGCAGGGCGATGAAATCTTCAAAGATGCAGACAGCATTGCGGTAGAGATCGATCTGGATAAGGATATCATGAAAAAAATCTTCCAGTATGCTGAAAAATATAACAAAGATGTATATGCCCTGGTGTCCAACATGACGATCGCAGTAGAGCGCCGTGATTTCTTAAGAAAGACCTCCTGTTTTGTCTGCAACCAGCAGGAGGCAGGCATTCTGTTTTCGGAAGATTATGAGAACAAGACTCCGCAGGAAATGGCAGATATTCTGGCAGACCGTATCAAGTCCGCACGGATTTCCCGCATGGTTGTGACCATGGGCGGAGAGGGCGCAGTCTACGCGGACAGCCACGGAAACCGCGGCTTTGTTCCGGCACTGAAGGTCGATGTTGTCGATACGACCGGAGCCGGTGATGCATTTTTTGCCGGAGTCTGCATGGGTCTCACCTATGGAAAGACCATGGCAGAAGCCTGCAGTATTGGCACACGTCTGGCTTCTACGGTCATTACTACTTCGGAAAACATCTGCCCGCGCTTTATGCCGGAGGAATTTGGAATCAAACCGGTTCAGAAATAAACGATACGGAAGGGAAAAGAACATGGAGAGCATCATAATCGGAATTGCCGGTGGATCCGGCTCAGGTAAATCTACCTTTACAAACAGAATCAAGAGCTATTTTGGGGACGATGTGGCGGTTTTGTACCACGATAACTATTACCGCTGCCAGGACGGAGTTCCGTTCGAGACACGTGTGAAGGTAAATTATGATCATCCGGATTCTCTGGAGACCGATCTTTTGATCGAACACTTAAAGGAGTTAAAGGCAGGAAGATCGATCGAGAGCCCTGTATATGATTACAGCCAGCATAACCGTTCCAACGAAACAGTCCGGATCGACCCGAAGCCGATCATTATCGTAGAGGGAATTCTGCTTCTGGCTGATGAGCGCTTAAGAAGCCTTCTCGACATCAAGGTTTACGTGGAAGCCGATGCGGATGAGCGTATCCTGCGCCGCATTTCCAGAGACGTATCGGAGCGTGGCCGTGATCTGAATGGAATCATTGAGCAGTATCTGACCACAGTAAAACCGATGCATTATCTCTATGTAGAGCCGACCCGTTCCAAGGCTGATGTTGTCATCAACAGTGGTAAAAACGACGTAGCGTTTGACCTGTTTGTCTCCAAGATCAGCCGGCTTCTGGAAGAACGGGAAAAAGAAAGTTAGAAAGCAAAAAGAAATTGCTTCTGATCTTAACGATCGGAAAGGGCGTATTTGGCTACAGCACAGAGCCGCTTCTGATCATGGTAGCAGCGATCGCGGCATTCATTGCATTCCGCGTTGGTGTGACCTGGGACGAGATGATGGATGAGATCTGCACCAAGATCGCAAAAGGCATGCCTGCAATCCTGATCCTGGTTTGCGTTGGTGCCATGGTCGGCACATGGATGGCAGCCGGAACCATTCCGCTTATGATTTATTACGGCGTACAGATCGTAAACCCGAAATTCATGCTGGTTACCGCATTTCTGATCGAGGCAGTGGTATCCGTTGTTACCGGTACCTCCTGGGGTTCCGTTGCGACCATGGGTGTTGCACTCATGGGAATTGCAAGTGCCCTTGGCGTTTCCCTTCCGGCAACTGCAGGTGCATGTATTGCAGGTTCCTACTTCGGCGATAAGATGTCTCCGCTGTCCGATACCACAAACCTGGCTCCGATCGCGGCAGGAAGCACCTTGTACGAGCATATCGGACATATGTTCTACACCACCGTACCGGCAACCATTGTTTCCCTGGTGGTATATGCCATTGCCGGTATGAATGCAAATGTAACTGCAGATATTACCTCTGATACGGTTACCACCTTACTGGATCAGCTTTCTTCCATGTATAGCTGGAATCTGCTGGTCATCATTCCGGTACTGATCGTTCTGGGCGGTTCCCTGCTTCAGAAACCAACCATTCCGGTTATGCTTCTTTCTACTTTCGTAGCAGGTGTTGAGGGAATCTTCATTCAGCACGTGGAATTAGGCGATGTGCTGAAAGCAACCGTAAACGGTTTTAACGTATCCATGATCCACCGCGCAGGCTTCGACACAGAGACTTGCTCTGAGGCAGTAACCAAGCTGTTAAACCGCGGCGGTATGAACGGCATTATGAGCACCACACTTCTGGTATTCTGCGCATTCTGCTTTGCAGGTATCATGAGTAAGGCAGGCTGCCTGGATGTTGTGCTTCAGAAGATCTTAAGCGTGGCAAAGAGCACTGGTGCGCTGATTACTGCAACCGTTGCAGCATGTATCACTATGGCACTGACAACCGGTAACTCTTACCTTTCTATCCTGATCCCGGGCGAGATGTTCCGTGACGCTTACAAAGAGCGCGGACTGGCAGCCAAGAACCTGTCCCGTACCCTGGAGGATGCTGGTACTGTAGTCGTACCGCTGATCCCGTGGTCCGCAGCAGGTGCTTACATGGCATCCACCCTGGGTGTAGAGACACTGGATTATCTCCCGTGGGCAATCCTGTGCTATACCGGCTGGATCTTTGCAATCATCTGGGGCTTCACCGGTTTTGGTATCGCAAAGCTGGAGAATGAGGAGAAAAAGGAGAACTAAATGGTATGTCCAGAGCATATCGATCCACCGGAACTTCCTGTTCCGGTGGAAGTTGTTTCTGCAGAAGGGAAAACGGTGATTCCGGGTTATGTAGACCAGCATGTTCATGTGATCGGAGTTCTTGGAACCGATGGAACCGGGCGTCACCCGGAACCGCTGCTTGCAAAGGTGCGTGGTCTGGAAACAGAAGGAATCAGTGCCTATATGCTGACTGCGTCCTATGAAGATCTGCGGGGCCAATCCGGCTAGAGCCAATGGTCTGTACCCGAAAAAAGGCTGTATCCGCCCGGGAAGCGACGCGGATATCCTGTTTTTGGATGAGGAGTTTTTGGTTGATACCGTGTTTGCGCGGGGCAGAAAAATGGTAGAGCATGGAAAAGCACTGGTAAAGGGAACATTTGAAACGAACTAAGAGTTTTAAAGGAGAGCAGACATTATGATCAAGTTACTGAAAAATGCAGAAGTTTACGCACCAGAAAAACTGGGCAAAAAGGATCTTTTGATCGAAGGAGAGAAGGTTCTTCTGATGCAGGATACGATCGAAGGTTATGAGGGGTTTCCGGGAGTGGAAACCTATGACCTGGAAGGAAAAATCCTTGCACCGGCTTACATTGATATGCACGTACACATCACCGGAGGCGGCGGTGAGCAGGGACCGGCTTCCCGTGTGCCGGAATCTCAGCTCAGCGAATTTTTCAAGAACGGAATCACCACGGTAGTCGGACTGCTCGGAACCGATGGCGTAACCCGCAGCGTGGAAAACCTGGTTGCAAAGGCCCGCGCCCTGACTGAAGAGGGCATGACTGTCTACACCCTGACCAGCTCCTACGGCTATCCGCCGACCACCTTGACCGGCAGCGTGGAGCGCGACATCATTCTGGTTCCGCCGATGATCGGTGTAAAGGTAGCAGTATCCGATCACAGAAGCTCCAATCCGGGTGGCGAAGAGCTGATCGCCCTGGCAACTGCAGCACGCAGAGCGGGTTTACTTAGCAATACGCCGGGGCTTGTCACCATGCATATGGGTGACGGGGACGGAAAGCTGGATCCAATTTTCTATGTACTGGATCATTCCGATGTACCGGCAAAGAATCTGCTTCCGACCCACATCTTGCGCAATCCGGGCCTGATCGATGCAGGTGCTGAGCTGGTAAGACGTGGCGGCTACATTGACTGCACCGCAGGCGCAGATGATGTCGAAGTCGAAGAGGATACCATGAAGCTTTATGAGCTTTTACACCGCGACGGCGTAAATCTGGATCATGTAACCTTATCCAGTGACGCATTCGGAAGCCAGCCGCGCTTCAATGAAGAGGGCGAGTGCATCGGCTTAACCTACGCATCTCCCAAATATCTGCACCGTACCATCCAGATCCTGGTAAGAGAGGGCATGCCGCTTGAGCAGGCCTTAAAGCTCTTAACCAGCACTCCGGCTGTCTTACTGGGACAGGAAGGAAAGAAAGGCTGCGTGGCAGAAGGCGCAGATGCCGACCTTTTGGTATTAGATAATGACCTGAACATTGACAGTCTGTTTGCACGCGGTAAAGTGGCTGTGTGGAAACAGGAAGTGAAAATGAAAGGCAGATTTGAGCAGTAAATAGTTGAGATATCCTGCAGGAATGGAACGTACTGCTACTTCTGGAGAATAAACATGACAGACTTATACTTTTTTATTTTAACTGCCATTAATCTTTTTGTTTTGGTGTTCATGTGTGTATTAGTGCAGCTGAGCGAGACCTTGAATCCAAAACAGACAAGAGGATTTCTTTTTACCTTCATTCTGATCGGAGGCATCTCAATCCTTGAGATGATCTCTGTTTTGGTGGACGATGGACCAGTCTGGCTCCGCGCAGTCAATATCCTTTCCAATTATCTTGGATTTGGCTTGACTCCGGCGGTGCCGCTCTGTCTGGTTTATACGATGGAGAGGTCTGAACACATGAAAGGAAGCCTCCGTGTTGCGATCGGTATCGAAGTATTCTATTTTGTGGTATTGACGGTTTCTTTGTTTTCGAAAGGACTGGTCTTTTCGGTGGATGCCGCAAACCATTATTCCAGGGAAGCTGGATTCCGCGTGTATATGCTGATGCATTATGCGGGGATTGCCTATCTTTTATTCAATACACTGGAGATGGCGCAGAACTTTCAGAACCGTGGAAGAAAATTGGTCTACGCACTTGCCGGATTTCTTGCGGTTGGAACACTGGTACAGGTTCTGATTCCGTCAGTCCATATCACATGGCTGTGCGTTACCTTGATCGCAGTGCTCTTTTTCCTGTACTGCAATGAAATGTGGAACCAGCTGGATGGCCTGACCGGACTGCTAAGCCAGAAAAGCTATCTGAACCGTACCTTGAACCTGCGTGCAGAGGATAAGATGCTGATCGTGTTCGATGTAGATGATTTCAAGAATATCAATGATACCTATGGGCATTTGGCGGGTGACCGGTGCCTCAGGGAGATTGCAGGGTGTCTGAAAAAAGCATATAGCCGTTATGGAAACTGTTACCGGATTGGCGGTGACGAATTTTGTGTGCTTTTGTGGCAGGTGGAAAAAGAAGAACTCTGCAAGGAAAAATTTTACTGGGTTATGGAAAAACGCAGAAAGATTGTGACGATTCTTCCGGGAGTTTCCTATGGAAGTGCAGAACTTCTGGAGAAAGAAAGCATCTGCGATGCGAAAGCCCGGGCCGACCAGCACATGTATGAAAATAAAAAGGAACGCAAGGAGCAGAAAACAAGATGATAAACAGTCCGATCATAGAATTTGATGTACACGGGATGCGCACGGAGGAAGCGGTTGCAGCTGTCCAGAAAAAGGTCGAGCAGGCTGGAAATGCCGTATATAAGATCCGTGTGATCCATGGCTATAACGGCGGCACCCGGATTCGCAGCGCGATCCGTGAAGAGTTCAGCTACGGGCGCAAGCCGAAGGTGAAGCGCATTACCATGGGAGCGAATGAGGGAATTACAGAATTGATCTTACGTGAATTATAAAAAAGTGGTTGTTGTGAATGGAATTGCTTTGGCTGATCCATTTCATAACAGCCATTTTTTTATTTCTTTAGAAGGTGTCAGGATGCTGCCATGTTACAAAGACAGGAGTACAAATTGAAAAATTCGTCATTTTTACCTATGAAAATATGCTCGAAACAGGGGGAAAAAACCGTGCAAAAATCTTGTGTACTTGTCGACAAGACAAAAAATGATAGAAAATTCTAAAGCGGAAAAAAGGTGGTTGTTAAATTGGTAACGGAATAAGAGTTGTTGAGGAAGGCTTGAGGCAGAAAAAACAGGTAAAATGATATGTATATATCGACATGTTTGCATGGAAATGTCAAGATTTCTGCATGTTTTGATGAATTGACTGTTCCAATTCTATTCCTTTAAAGTGGGTCAACCAATCATACTTTGTTAAGAAAATTACGCCCAAAAACAGCAAAAAAAAATTGTAAAAGTTACATATTGAACAAAAATAGCACTCTGAATATAATCTGATTATCAAAAATGACCGCGGGACATAAAAACGTAACAAGGATTTCCGAAAGAAATCAAAAAATGCAAAGGGGTAAGTGCTGATATTGATTTAGCAAATTTGGGAGGTGTTTCTATGTTTTTGATGTTTCTGTTGGCCATGATTCCGATCCTGTGGCTGGTTGTTGCGCTGAGTATCTTGAAGATGCCGGGACACAAAGCCTGTGTGATCGCCTGGATCTTAACCGCAGTCTTGTCTATAGCCTGTTGGAAATTTCCGGTTTCCGGAATGGTAACAGCGGCACTGGAGGGTGTGCTGAATGCACTCTGGCCAATCTGTCTGGTTATCATCGCAGCGTTATTTACCTATAACCTGATCTTAAAGACCGGCGCGATGGAAGATATTAAGAAGATGTTAGCAAGTGTTTCCAGAGACAAGCGAGTGTTACTTCTTCTGATCGGCTGGGGATTTGGAAACTTTATGGAAGGTATGGCTGGATTCGGAACCGCAGTTGCAATTCCGGCCTCCATGCTGGCGGGTATCGGGGTTGACCGATCGGAGCAGTTGTTGGCTGCCTGGTCGTAAACTCGACGCCGACCGCCTTTGGTTCTGTCGGAGTTCCGACGGTAACCCTGGTTTCCGTAGCAGGAGTGGAAACAATGGCACTGTCCACCCATGTGGCAATGCTCCAGTGTATTCTGGCTTTCCTTTCTCCGTTCCTTCTGGTTGTGATCGGGGCAAGAAGCATCAAGGCTCTCAAAGGAATGGTTCCGATGATCCTGGTTGCAGCGTTATCTTACCTGATCCCATGGTATGCAGCCGCCTGCTTCATTGGACCGGAGCTTCCGGACATCATCGGTTCGATCTGCTCCATGGTATGCATTGTTCTGGCATCCAGGGTATTGAACCGGGAAGCAGATCCGGAGTATTGCATCGAAGTTGCAGCGGATGAAAAGAATCACAGCTTTACCATTGGAGAGGGCTTTAAAGCCTGGTGCCCATTCGTTCTGATCTTCATTTTACTGATGGCAACCTCAAACCTGTGCCCGCCGGTCCACAATGCGATCGCCGGGATCAAAACCTCCGTGCAAGTTTACAATGGAGAAAATGCCGGAAAGCTTTCCTTTAGCTGGATCAATACACCGGGTGTGATCATCTTCATTGCGGCAGTGACCGGAGGCCTGGTACAGGGAGCAACGTTTGGTACCATGGCAGAGGTTCTGGTGGAGACACTGAAAAAGTACTGGAAGACGATCGTTACGATCTGCTCGGTCATGGCAACCGCGAAGATCATGAGCTATAGCGGTATGATCTCCGATATTGCAAACCTTCTGGTGGCAGTTGCGGGAAGTGCGTATCCGTGCATTGCACCGCTGATCGGTGCAGTCGGGGCGTTTGTAACCGGCTCGGGAACATCGACCTGTGTACTGTTTGGCGGACTTCAGAGCCAGACTGCAGCATCGCTTGGCTTTGACCCGTCCTGGATGGCAGCGGCGAACGTATGCGGAGCCGGAATCGGCAAGATGGTCTGCCCGCAGAGTATTGCGATCGGTGCTGGCGCGATCGGAGCAGTAGGATCCGAGAGTAAGATCCTCGGTGCAGTGTTTAAATACTTTGCATTGTTTAGCGTGCTGGCTGGTATCATCTGCTACGCAGGCGTGCTGATGGGGATCTGATCCCTCAGCATGGAGTTACTAAGGTATTTATGAAACTTAAAATACAGATTTTCATGACAACTTATTTCTGAAAGGGAGGATCATTGATATGAGTTACATTATTTCTGAAGATGGCAAGGAGCTTTTAAAGGATGTCCGCGATTTCTGCATTAACGAAGTGAAGGAACAGGTAAAGGAATACGATATTTCCGGTGAGTGGCCGAAGGAGATTTACGATCAGGCTATTGAGATGCAGCTTCATATGATGGATGTTCCGGAGGAGTACGGCGGACTTGGTCTGGATCATATGGACCAGGCAGCTATCGTGGAGCAGATCGCATGGGCCGATGCCGGTGTGGCAGTTACCTTAAACGGAAACGGCCTGGCATTAAAGCCGGTGCTCTTAGCAGGAAATGAAGAGCAGAAAAAGAAATGCTGCGATATCATCATTAATGGTGGCTTTGGTTCCTTTGCCCTGACTGAGCCGAATGCCGGATGTGATGCAGGTGCAGGAAAGACTACCGCAGTCCGCGAGGGCGATGAATATGTATTAAATGGAAGAAAGTGCTTTATCACCAACGCAAGCGTAGCTGATTTCTTTGTAGTTACCGCTATGACTGCCAAGGATCAGGGGACAAAAGGTATTTCAGCCTTCCTTGTATACAAGGGAACTCCTGGCCTGAGTGTAGGAAACCATGAGAACAAAATGGGTATCCGCTGCTCAACCACCAGTGATGTACTTCTGGAGGATGTCCGCATCCCGGCTGAGAACCGTCTTGGTGAAGAAGGAACCGGTTTCATTACCGCAATGAAGACTCTGGATCTGGCACGTACCTGGTGTGCAGTTATCGGTGTCGGTGTTGCACAGAGATGTATCGATGAGGCTGTTGCTTATTCCAAACAGCGCGTACAGTTTGGCAAGCCGATCTGCAAGAACCAGGCGATCCAGTTCAAGATCGCAGACATGGAGATCCGTACCGAGGCATCCAGACAGCTGATCGCACATTCCATCCGTCTGGCTGATATGGGACTTCCGTTCAGCAAAGAATCCGCAGCAGCAAAGTGCTTTGCAGGTGATTCTGTAATGCAGACTGCGATCGATGCAGTCCAGATCCTTGGTGGTTACGGTTACAGCCGTGAGTACCCGGTAGAGAAGCTGATGCGTGATGCAAAGATCTTCCAGATCTTCGAGGGAACGAACGAGATCCAGCGTATGGTAGTAGGAAGAACCGTGATCGGTAAATAAAATAAGAAAGTCTGCGCGTTCCGGGAAATAAAAAAGTTTCCCGGAATGCGAAAAAAGATAGCAAGAGAGGAATAAGGAGGATATAAAATCTTATGGATATTCTGGTATTTGTAAAACAGGTTCCGGATGACAGCGTGGAGATCCACTTAGACAGCGCTGGAACACCGGCAACAAAAGATGTAGAAAAGGTGACAAACGCATTTGATACCTATGCACTGGAGCTCGCAGCCCGTTACACCGAGGCGAATGGCGGTGAGGTTACCGTGGCAGCAATCGGAACCGAGGACTGCACCAGCATGATGAAGAATCTCCTGGCAGTTGGAGCAAAGAAAGCATACTTATTCAAAGATGAGGTATTTGCCGGAGCGGATGAAGGCGCAGTAGCAGCGTATCTTGCAAAAGTAGTAAAGAAATGCGAAGCAGAAAACGGCCAGCCTTACGGCATGATCCTCTGCGGTAAGGAATCCACCGACGAAATCAGCGGCCAGGTAGGCGCGCGTCTTGCTGAACTCCTTGGAACCGGCTTTGTATCCAGCGTGATCGAGGTAGAACCGCAGGATGACAGTCTTATTGCAAAGCAGGAGACCGAGGAAGGCTACATCCGCTATAGTGTGGCACAGCCGGCAGTATTTACCATTGCAAAGCCAGCATACGATCCGCGTTATCCAAACATCAAGGCAAAGCTGGCAGCAAGAAAAGCCGTTGTCCCGGTATTTACTGCAGCAGATGCAGAGGTTTCCAAGGTAGAAGCCCTGGTATCCTTAAAGGGCTACAGCGAGCCGCCGAAGAGAAGCGCAGGCGTCCGCATCAAGGAAAAAGAAGCAGCAGAAGCTGTCCGCAAGGCAATGGAAAAAATGCTGCAGGATAAGGCATTGTAAGGAGGAGACCGAACATGAAGGTACTGGTATATATCGAAGCAAAAGAAGGAACCCCTCTGCAGGGCAGCCTGGAGCTTCTGTCCGCAGCAAACGGACTGGGCGAGGCATCTGCAGTAGCAGTAGAAGATACTGAGGCAGCGAAAAAGGCTGCAGAGTACGGTGCAGAGGTTGTAGTATTAAAGACCGCTGATACATCAGAGGATGCACAGGCAGCAGCACTGGAGGGTTATATCAAAGAGACTCAGCCGGAATTGGTGCTGTTTTCTGGAAGCCAGCTTGGAAAGGACCTTGCACCGCGTCTGGCACAGCGCTTTAACGCAGGCTGTGTTACCGATGTAACCGTCATTGAGAAGTCCGGTGCAGGTGTGGAGTTTGTACGTCCGGCTTACGGCGGCACGGTTCTGGAGCGCATGAGCGTGGCAGGCAGCATTCAGTTTGCAACTGTCCGCAGCGGCAGCTTTGCAAAACCGGAAGCAGCAGAAGGCAGCGTAAAAGAAAAAGAAGCAGGCGTATCGGAGGCAGTAAAGGCTAAGATCGTAGACGCAGCAAAAGAGATCGTAGAGGCAGTTGACCTGGAAGGTGCCGATGTCATCGTAACCGGCGGCCGCGGCATGGGCGATGCAGAAGGCTTCAAGCTGGTAGAAGAGTTGGCTTCCCTGCTTGGCGGTGTTGTTGGTGCATCCCGTCCGGCAATCGAAGAGGGCTGGGCATCCCGTGCACATCAGGTCGGCCAGTCCGGTAAGATCGTTGCGCCAAAACTTTACATTGCCTGCGGCGTATCCGGAGCTATGCAGCATGTATCCGGAATCATGGGATCCAAATACATTGTAGCAATCAACAAGGATGAGGCAGCATCCATCTTTGATATCGCAGATGTAGGAATCGTGGGAGATGTCAAAGAGATCCTTCCGCTTCTGATCGAGGAGATCAAAAACAGAAAATAACGTTCGTTCGATTTGATTATTGGTGAGGCTTACATTATAATATGAGGAGGAATTACAATGGAAAAATATAATCAGCTGACTCCGGAAATTATCGCCCAGATTCAGGCAGTGTCCGATCATGTTCTCGTGGGAGACGACATCAACGTAGATTTCGCAAGAGATGAGATGCCGATCTACGGCACCCATATGCCGGATCTGGTTGTACAGCCGACTTCTACCGAGGAAGTTGCCGCAGTCATGAAAATCTGTTATGAGAACACCATTCCGGTTACGCCAAGAGGCGCAGGTACCGGTCTGGCAGGCGGCGCAGTTCCGTTACTTGGCGGAGTTTTGATGGACACTTCCAAAATGAACCGGATCTTAAACTACGATATGGAGAACTTCGTAGTCGAAATCGAGAGCGGCGTGCTGTTGAACGATCTGGCCAATGACTGCTTAAGCAAGGGTATGATGTACCCGCGGATCCGGGCGAAAAGTTCGCATGTGTAGGAGGTAACGTATCCACCAATGCAGGTGGCATGAGAGCCGTAAAGTATGGAGCAACCCGTGATTATGTACGTGCCATGACCGTGGTTCTTCCGACTGGTGAGATTACCCATCTGGGTGCAACCGTTTCCAAGACCTCTTCCGGTTATTCCCTGTTAAACTTAATGATCGGCTCCGAGGGAACCCTTGGTATCATCACAGAGCTGACCTTAAAGATCATTCCGGCTCCGAAGGTAGTAGCATCCCTGATCATTCCGTTCGAAGACTTAAACACTGCACTTTCTGCGGTTCCGAAGATCAAGATGTCTGGTTTAAACCCACAGGCAATCGAATTCATGGAGCGTGAGATCGTGTTAAGCTCCGAGCGCTACATTGGCCGCAGCGTATTCCCGCAGGAGTTAGAGGGCCAGCAGATCGGTGCCTACCTTCTGGTTACCCTGGATGCAGGAAGCCAGGATGAGCTGGACAATATGTTAGAGCAGATGGCTGAGCTGGTTCTGGATGCCGGTGCTATGGATGTTCTCGTTGCAGATACCCCGGCCAAGATCAAAGACGCATGGGCAGCACGTTCTTCCTTCCTGGAAGCAATCATGCATGAGACAAAGCTGTTAGATGAGTGTGACGTTGTAGTTCCGGTCAATAAAATCGCAGATTACCTGGATTTTGTGAACAAGACCGGCGAAGAGTGTGGCCTGACCATCAAATCCTTTGGTCACGCAGGCGACGGAAACCTTCATATCTACCAGTGCTCCAATGACCTGGAGGAGGAAGAATTCAAGTCCCGCGTTGACAAATTCTTTGAGATCATCTACAAAGAAGCAACCAACTGCGGCGGTCTGGTATCCGGCGAGCACGGTATCGGTTCCGGCAAGATCAAATACCTGATCGACTCTGTCGGTGAAACCAACATGGCACTTATGGAAGGCATCAAGCGCGTATTTGACCCGAAGATGATCTTAAATCCAGGAAAGGTCTGCTATCGTCTGTAGGAGGACTGACTTTACGTGGAAGAAAGAAACAACCAGAAAGCATACGAACGAGTATTTGATTATTTTACGGCGGAGATTACCTCAGGCAATCTCCGCCTGAATGATAAGATCCCGACAGAGCGGGCTTTGTCGGAAACCCTGAAGGTCAGCCGCAATTCAGCGAGAGAAGCACTTCATGTTCTCGAGATGATGGGGCTGATCGAGTGCATTCAGGGAAGCGGAAACTATATCCGCTGCAACACAAAGGAATATATGACAAGGCTGATGTCGCTGACCATGGTACTGCAGCACATCGACTATACAGAGGTCTTTGAGATGCGCTGCGGGTTTGAGCAGACAGCACTTGCGGCAGCCATGGAGGATGCAGGTGCGGAGGAACTGGAGCGGATGCATGAGGTCCTGGAGAAAATGGACCAGCCTATGAGCGCCCAGGAAAGCGCAGCCCTGGATCTGGAATTTCATAAGATCTTAATGGAAATGTCCCACAACCAGCTCATGATCTTTTATGTGGATCAGATGGAGGATCTGCTAAAGCTGTTTGTGAAGGATTTAAGAACCTCGATCCTTTCTGACCGGCGCCGTGCGGCAGTTTTAAGAAAAGCGCACTGGGATATTTACGAGGCGCTGAAAATCCGAGATGAGGCAGCGGGAGCGAAGGCGCTGAAGAAGCATTTTACCGTAGTACGCAAGCACTTGGAGAAGCTGATCTAAAGGCAAGAGCTGAATTTTGCTGATTACTTAGGGCGCACCGTCAGTCTGAGGATGTGCCCGTCTTTGGTAAACAGATTTCCCAGTCCCTCGTAATCTTTATTTTCTATGGCATCAATATACTTTTCAATTGGCAGCATCTGTCTTATCCCCCTTTAGTAAACTTTTTCCGTATTTAAAAGCGCATCGGTACCGCCATCCACAAACATGACAATGCCGTTGATTCCGCAGGCTTTTTCGGATGCGAGAAAAACAATGGCCAGTGCGATCTCCTTCGGATCTATGAAGGTTTCCTACGCTCAGATCGGAGGCATCGAGCGAGGAGACCACACTCCGGACGGTCCGAGGTTTCCGAAACCCAGGAAAGCAGTTCCTGGCGCCGTCTGGCGGTTGTAACTGTGCCAAGCGGGTAGTGGTGCTCCGGGGAAACATGGAGAATATTTGTCTGCAATGATTTGACATTTCGGAGAAGATAAATGAATTCTGGGAAAAATCCGATGCAGAAAATAAGAAAGAATGTTATAATCCTATATGATTAGAGCGTGTTGGGCGAAATTTATTTGCAGAAAGAAGTAGAAACAAGATGGTTGTAACCTATTATTATGATCATATGACAAAACCCCGCCAGGCAGCTTACCGGAGTATGCTTGCTGGGCTTACAGAACTTTCAGACAGCTTCCAGCTGCCCCTTTTGGAGGCAAAGGAGCTCTCGGAAGTATTTTTGCTGCTCAGGATGGATCACCCGGAGCTTTTCTGGGCATCCGGGTTTCATTTCCTGCATTACCAGGATTCCCCGAATCTCATTATGAAGCCGGAGTATCTGTTTGACAAGGGCAAGATCCGCGAACACCAGAAGGCCATGACGGCACGGGTAGAAAAGCTGGTCCGCCCGGCAAAGACGCTTTCCGAATGGGAAAAGGAAAAATATATTCACGATTTTATCTGCGAGAATATCCGCTATGACAAGTTAAAAAAGGCTTATTCCCATGAGATCATTGGTCCGCTTGGACAGGGGGTAGGAGTCTGTGAGGGAATCGCCAAAGCAGTAAAGATCCTTTGCGATGCCCTTGGGATCTGGTGTATGATCGCAATTTGCGGCAATAATCCGGAAAAAGGCATCAAATACCGCCATACCTGGAACATTGTCCGCATCGACGGCGTGTATTATCATCTGGATGCCACGTTTGACAACAGTCTGGGAAAATGCAGTGTGACTGGGGAGGAAATCCGCTACGATTATTTCAATCTGGACGATAAAGCCATCTTCCGGGACCATGAGCCGCTGATCGCGCCTGCACCAGCCTGCAGCAACAGCGATCATTTCTATTATAAGGAAAAGAAGTTGTCGTTTACCAGACTGGAGGATGTAAAAAAACGGGCACTGCAGGCGGCAAAGAAGGGAAAACTCTTGACCTTTCACTGGCGGGGTGGTTATCTGACCAAACAGGTTCTGGAGGACTTGCTGGAACAGATCCAGGAAGCAGGAAAAGAACGCGGAAAAACGCCGCATGTCAATCTGAACTGGTCCCAGGCAGTTTTGCGCATCCACTATACAGATGAGGCAGACATAACGCCGGCAGAGCCAGACATCAATATGGAAGAAGCAAACGAAGGAGAGCAGGAATAACATGAACGCATACCGGATGCTGGAGATTCTGATCCAGCAGAATCAGTTTGAACTCCTGAAGGGGAAAGATGAGTTTCACACACCGCAGGATATCCGCCTGGTTTACCTGATGAACGATGCGGTGGAATGTTTTCTGGCATTCCGGAACGCGCGGATCACCGGAGACTATCTTGCAGAATATGAGGGAGAACTGGAAACTCATCTGGACCGCAGGGAAGAGCGCTCCGCGCTGGTGGTCCACCAGGGACACAATGTCTTCACCCTGTTTTTTGAGAAGCTGGAGTCGGAATATCATCTGTACGATTACGGGCAGATTGGCCATTTCTGGGTGAAGGGTTATGAATATCTGCGGCAGTTAGAATACCGCATTGCCATTTTGTGGGATAAATACGAATATATGGGCGAGGACTGCTGTAATGAGGAAGAACAGAAGCTGGCCTGGCTTGCGAAGTTCCCACCTTTGAATTTTACCTGTTATCCGTCTGTTCCACCACAGTATCTCCCGGACCGGGAAGATGGCTGGGTACTGGCAGAAGAGGCATGGGAAGTTATGATGGAGCTTGCAAAAGAAGCAGGCGATCACTCATTGCAGCGTGCACTGGAGAGATACCGTAAACACCCGGGCAAATGGATGGCGAAGCATGTGGCAAGGCTTCTGCACCGGAAATCCCACGCAAAGACGGTCGACCTTCTGGCAGAAAAGCTAAAGACAGTTGCATCCGCTTATCCGGACCGGAGCTTTGGGCAGGAGCGGGACACCAAGTATGGGATCGCCATGAAGCGGCGCTGGAAGGGCAGAAGGTTCTGGCAGAAAAAGGAATCCAGTCTGTGGTCCTCGGGAAGAACCATTCGTAGAGGCAGCTGATACCCTGGATTTTAAGGCACATCTGATGATCTGGATGCCGGGGATCATAAACCGGAAAACAGAGATCCGGACCTTTACTTTTTCAGCGAAGGAAATAAAATAAGTATTCTTGTATATTCTCGTGATGCACGCTATAATGGTTTATGGATATTTCCTTAGGAAATAAAAGAAGAAAAAGGAATAAGAGAAAAGAATGAGAGACAACATGATTACAAAACGCCATCGCAGTGCGGTGGATGGCGGGACATCACGGAGTACATCCCGCAGCCTGACGATGGATGCGGCAGTCAGCGGCCTGTTTGCCGCGCTGATCGCGATTGGTGCATTTATGAAAATTGTGATTCCGGTTGGCGTAGATACCATGAATTTTACCCTGCAGTGGCTGTTCGTATTGCTGGCAGGACTGCTGCTTGGATCGAGGCGGGCTTCCCGGAGCGTAGCTACGTACCTGATCACCGGACTGATCGGCTTCCCCATCTTTGCCCGTGGCGGCGGCCCGGCTTATCTTTTGCGGCCGACCTTCGGGTTTCTGCTTGGCTTTGCCATTGCAGCGTGGGTGATGGGCTTCCTTAGTGAAAAGCTTCATCCATCCAAAGTTATTTCCTGGTTTTGGGTTAGCCTGGCAGGTTATGCTGTATACTACGGAATGGGAATCCTCTATTTTTATATGATCACACACCTGTTATCCTCCCAGACTCCGACAGCGCTTAGCGTGATCTTCGGCGTGTACTGCCTGCCGACCATGCTTCCAGACCTGATGCTTTGCGTTCTGGCTATTATGATCGCAGGACGGCTCCGCCCGGTGGTACAGGCATCCTTAAATGGATAAGAATTTTACACCTGGGAATACTAAATGAAAAAGCAATGGATCGTCATGGTTTTGACGGTCCATTGTTCATATGAGTATCAAGAACTTTATATTTGCAGGAAAGAAGGAGAAGAGAATGAACAAGAAACTTGCAAAGCTTGGTGCAGCGTCACTTCTGGCAGTTGGGGCTGGAACTATGCTGATGAAAAAGAACAGCATGGGAGAAAAAAATCCGCAGACAAAAGCACAGCGCCAGAAAGAACTGGAGGAGTACCGCAATACCGAGCGCGGGAAACAGGCAAAGAACAGCAAAGGAATCTATTATTCAAATGGTAACTATGAGGCCTTTGCACGTCCAGAGAAGCCGGAAGGTGTTGATGAAAAATCTGCCTATATTGTGGGAAGTGGCCTTGCGGCGCTGGCAGCAGCCTGCTTCCTGGTTCGTGACGGACAGATGAAGGGAGAGCATATCCACATTCTGGAAGCGATGGACATTGCCGGTGGTGCCTGCGATGGTATCGAGGATCCGCTCCGCGGCTATGTGATGCGCGGCGGCCGTGAGATGGAGGACCATTTTGAGTGCCTGTGGGATCTGTTCCACAGCATTCCATCCCTGGAGATACCGGGAGCATCCGTATTGGACGAATATTACTGGTTGAACAAGCATGACCCGAACTACTCCCTCTGCCGTGCGACCAAAAACCGTGGCGAAGATGCCCATACCGATGGAAAGTTCAACTTAAGCCAGAAGGGCTGCATGGAGATCATGAAGCTGTTCTTTACCCGTGACGAAGACCTTTATGACAAGAAAATAGAAGATGTCTTCGATGATGAGGTATTTGGCTCAACGTTCTGGCTGTACTGGCGCACCATGTTTGCTTTTGAAACCTGGCATAGTGCCTTGGAGATGAAGCTGTATTTCCAGCGTTTCATCCATCATATCGGCGGACTCCCGGATTTCTCTGCATTGAAGTTCACAAAATACAACCAGTATGATTCCCTGATCCTGCCGATGCAGAAATACCTTGAGGACGCAGGCGTGCAGTTCCAGTTCAATACCCGTGTTACGAATGTTCTCTTCGATATCGATGGCACGAAGAAGACCGCGAAGAAGATCATCTGCAGTGTCAATGGAATGGAGACCGAGATCCCGCTGACCGAAAAAGACCTTGTTTTTGTCACCAATGGAAGCTGCACGGAAGGAACCATTTACGGTGACCAGGATCATGCGCCGGTGGGCGATGCCGAGCGCCGCGTCAGTGGCTGCTGGGAGCTGTGGAAAAATATCGCAAAGCAGCATGACGCGTTTGGACACCCGGAAAAATTCTGTTCTGATATTGAAAAAACAAACTGGGAATCTGCAACGGTCACCACATCAGATGATACGATCATCTCCTATATCCAGAAGATCTGCAAACGCGATCCGCGAAGCGGCCGTGTGGTGACCGGCGGCATTGTAAGCTGCCAGGATTCCAAGTGGCTCTTAAGCTGGACCATCAACCGTCAGGGACAGTTCAAAAACCAGAAGAAGGAAGAAATCTGCGCCTGGATCTACAGTCTCTTTACCGACGTGCCGGGTGACTATATCAAAAAGCCGATGCGGGAATGCACCGGTAAGGAAATCACGGCTGAGTGGCTGTACCATATGGGAGTGCCGGCAGACCAGATCGACGAGCTGGCTGAAAACCATGCTGTCTGCGTGCCGACCATGATGCCGTATATCACTGCCTTCTTTATGCCGAGAAGAAAAGGCGACCGCCCGGATGTTATCCCGGATGGCTGTGTGAACTTCGCCTTCCTGGGACAGTTTGCCGAAACTCCACGTGACACCATCTTCACGACCGAGTATTCCGTGCGCACTGCCATGGAGTCTGTATACGGCCTGCTTGGAGTAGACCGAGGCGTGCCGGAGGTATGGGGCAGTGTCTACGATATCCGCAACCTCTTAGACAGCACCGTAAAACTGATGGACGGCAAATCCCCGCTTGAGATGGAGCTTCCGGGACCGCTTAACATGTTAAAGAAACCATTATTAAAGAAAATCAAGGGAACTGTAATCGAAAAAGTTTTGCGTGACCATGATATCATTCGCGATGGGATGATTTGAATGTAACAATTTGATTAACTTTAATAGGGCCGTGTGAGTTGCCTTTCGGCAACTTACACGGCCCTTGTCATATACTTAAATTGTTATTTTAAAATTTCGCAGCGTGATTTGCATTTTTGTAGATTTGGCAGATGTCTTCCTCGCCAGGACCTTAAAGCTTCCTATGGTGCGGCTGCGGTGGTAGGAGCAGCGGTAAGCCAGGTCATGGAGTGTGACATCATCCTGCACTCCGATATCTTTATTATCTTCGAATGAGGTCGGCATACCGATGGAGCGGAAGAATCCAACCGTTTTTTTGATTCCCTCCATGGCGGCTTCTGTTTCGTCAGAAATGGTTACACCCCAGACATTTTTCGCGAAGCGGGCAAAACGGGAAATCTTTGCGTCGCAGACATAATTCGCCCAGGAACCCCATACCGTCGCAAGAGAAGCACCGTGTGCAGTATCAAACATAGCGGAGAGCTCATGTCCGATCTGGTGGACTGCAAAGTCTTTGTTGCCGCCAAGTCCGGTCAGGCCGTTGTGGGAAAGGGAACCGGCCCACATCAGTTCACTCATGGAATCGTAATCGTGCGGATTCTGGACTGCGATCCGGCCATTGGCAATGACGGTGCGAAGAAGTGCCTCCGCAATCGCGTCGGTCAGCTCATTGTCGAGCGGATTGAAATAGCGGTCCATGGTATGCATCATGATATCGGTCACTCCGCAGGCAACCTGGTACGGCGGGAGTGTGAGTGTCAGCTCCGGATTCATGATGGCAAAGCGTGGGCGGTTTAATTCTGTGTTAAGGCCACGCTTGACACCTTCTGCGAGATTTGTTAAGACAGCAGAATCGCTGGATTCACTTCCGGCTGCGGAAATGGTTAAGATCGCACCGACTGGCAGAGCCTTTTGCGGGGTTTTCTCCCGGATCCAAAACTGCCAGATATCGGTAGGAACATTGGCAGCACCGATGGCGATCGCTTTGGCGGTGTCGAGCACGGAACCGCCGCCGGCTCCTAAGATGAAGTCTGCGCCGAATTTGCGAGCAAGTGCTACGCCTTCGCGGGCATGCTCCAGCGATGGATTTGCTTTTGCACCGCCAAACAGCTCGTAGGTGACATGGTTTTCTGTCAAAATCTGGCAAAGCTGGGCTAATAAGCCGCTTCGCTCGATACTGCCGCTTCCGTATACGAGAAGAACGCGGCTTCCGCCGTATTTACGGATGTAATCGGCAGTCTTTAACTGGGCATCTTTTCCAAACACGATTTCAGTTGGGCAATGATAGGTAAATGCATGCATGATAAGAATTCCCTCCTTTTTCTACTAGAAGTAATCATAGCACGAAATAACAGAGAATTCCAGCAGCTTTCCTACCCAGTAACAATTTCATCCAGACTTCCAAAACGGTAGCCCATTTCCTCCCATTTTGAAAGAAGCTCATCAAGGATTTCCCCATTTGTCTTTGAAGTGCTGTGCAGAAGGACAATGGCTCCCGGGTGGATACGCCCGAGCAGCTTTTTGAAGGCTTCTTCATGTGCAGGCTGCTTGTTTTCGTACCAGTCTACGTAGGCGAGACTCCAGAAAAAGGTGTGATAGCCCATTTCTTTTGCCATTTTCAGATTGGATTCACTATATTTTCCCTGGGGTGGGCGGTAGTATTTTTTCATAGTCTGCCCGGTGACCTCCTGGTATTTCGCTTCCAGCTTCGATAATTCCTCAGAAAAAGATGCCTGGTCGGCAATCTTTGACATATCCGGATGATGCCAGGTGTGGTTTCCGACAGTATGTCCTTCTGCAACCATGCGTTTGACTAATTCCGGATTGGTTTCGAGGTAATTTCCGACCAGAAAAAAGGCGGCAGGAGCGTTATGCTTTTTTAAGGCATCCAGAATAACTGCGGTGTTTCCGTTTTCATATCCGGCATCAAAGGTGAGATAGATGACAGGGTCTGTGGTGTCTGCGATGTAGTGGGCCTGAAACTGCTTCAGATAATCGGAAGTAGCGTTGCCAACCGGGGGCTTTCCTTCCTGCTGGAAGCTGAGTCCCCAGTTTTCGTAAGCGGGGGAAATGTGGGAAGATGAGGAAGCGGCAAACCTGCTTCCGGCACTGGCTGCAGTTAAGTCAGCAGCAAGTTTGATTCCGGTGTTGTATGTTGGAGCGTTAAGCACCTGTCTGTCGGTTTTGGATGTTATTTCCAGGGTCGAAATAGCATGTGCCACAACACCTCCCGCAAAAAAGGCGCATAAAAACAGGGCGGTTGCAGCGGCCAGTCTTTTACATATGCTGCGTTTGGGATGAGGGAAAAACTGCATGATGATTCTCCAAGACGGAACTTATTACTTCTATATTTACGGTTTCGTTTAGAAAATAGAACGGGAAGATTAAGAAAGTTGTTATGTTTGCGGGAAAGGTTCTATGCTATACTATTGGTATTGTGTATACAGATAAAAGTGATGGAATAAGGAGACTTCCGATGAAACGAAAAAATAAAATACAGATACTTAGTCTTGGCCTTGCCCTGGCTCTTTCCCAGGCTGCAAGTGCATTTGCGGCTGGAACCGTTACTGTAGGACAGGCACCGGGAGAAACAGCACAGAGCAGCGTGGCAGAAACCAGCGCGGCACAGAAAGCATCAGAAACCAGTGCGGCGCAAGGTACGTCAGGGACTGCAACAGCACAGAACGGAACTTCACAGGAAGTTTCCCAGACACCGGGTACGAGTCATACGGTAACAGCGGGAAGCGGAACAACCGCAGACCGTCCGTCTGTGCTTCCGGCTGCTGGCCAGACACCGGTGGCTGGTCTCGATGCGATCATAAATCTTGGACCGGCAACACAGCAGACGGTTTCTGCAGCCGATATCAAGCAGCCGGAGGTGGCAGCCGAGGGTGCGGTTCTCTTAAATGCGGCAACAGGGGAAGTTCTTTACGGCAAAAACCAGGACCAGCAGTTTTATCCGGCCAGCATTACCAAGGTCATGACAGCGCTTGTGGTGCTGGAACACTGCAACTTGAACGACACAGTGACCTTTTCCGAGACAGCGACCACCAATCTGGAATCCGGGGCAGTTGCATTGGGCGTTTCAGCGGGAGACCAGCTGACGGTAGAGCAGTCCTTGTATGGACTTTTGTTAAAGTCTGCAAATGAGATTGGCAATGGACTGGCAGAACACGTATCCGGCAGTGTCAGCGCATTTGCAGACCTCATGAATGCGAAAGCAAAGGAGCTTGGATGCAAGAATACCCATTTTGTGAATCCGCACGGACTGAATAATGAGAACCACAAGACGACACCATACGATATGGCGCTGATCCTGCGTGCGGCAGTGGCAAACGACACGTTCCGCAAGATTGATACCACTACCTCCTATGAGTTTCCGGCGATCAAAAATGCAGCAGCCCATACCATTACCATGGGCCACAAAATGATGTATAAAACCGATTCCCGCTATTATGAAGGCATCATTGGCGGCAAGACCGGATATACTTCAAAAGCAGGTAATACGCTTGTGACAGCAGTAGAGCGTGACGGAGTTCGTCTGATCGCAGTTGTCATGAAGGCCAAGGGAACGCACTATACCGATACGAAGGCTATGCTGGACTATGGATTCCAGCTGCATGCAGCCGGGAAAATCTAATTGAGCAAAATAATGATCAGAAAGGGTAGGATAGAAATTGAATACCGAAATGAAAATCCTTTCCGCCGTTATGGCGGGAGGTGCTGCTGTGGCAGCGGCCGGCCTGATCCGCTCTGGCTATGAGCGCAGGCATTTTGTGACAGAAGAAATCACAATCAGCTCGGAGAAGATCCGTAACCCAAGAACCCTGGTGTTCTTGACCGATCTGCACGATAAAGAATTTGGCGATGGAAATGAGCAGCTTCTCACATCCATTCAGGATATCCGGCCGGATGTGCTCCTGATCGGCGGTGATGTGATGGTCGCAAAACCGGGGAAAGCAAATCTTGAGGTGACCAGACGATTCTTGGACGGGCTGTGTGAGGTGCAGGCCCATATAACCGGGGAAAATTCCGGAAAGCCGTTCCGTATTTACTATGGAAATGGAAATCATGAGCAGCGTCTTGGTCGGGAAACCGATACTTACGGCAATCTTTACCGCCAGCTCCGGGTTCTCTTAAAAGAGCGCAATATTGCATATCTGTCTGACCGGTCTGTAAATTTAAATGAAGAGATCCGGATCAGCGGGCTGAATCTGGACCAGGCCTGTTACCGGGATTTTGTCCCGGCCCGCATGAAAGAAGATTACCTGACCCGTCATCTGGGGCAGGCAGATCCGACCCGGTTCCAGATCCTGCTGGCGCACTCGCCACTGTATTTTGAGCAGTATGCGGACTGGGGAGCAGACTTAACCTTATCCGGGCATTTCCATGGCGGAACCATCCGCCTGCCGTTTGTGGGTGGTGTTATGACCCCGCAGTACCAGTTCTTTCATCCGTATTGTGCCGGACAGTTCGAGAAAGATGGAAAACACATGATTGTCGGAAGAGGACTTGGTACCCATTCCATCAACATCCGGTTCTGCAACCGGCCGCAGCTTCTGGTGATTCGGCTAAAGCCTCAAGAACAGGAAGAATAGTTTTTAAAAACCTCTGTTTTATATTTATGTTGCTGTTTGAGCATCGCGCGAACGGTAACATATTTACAGGACAGAGGTTTTTTGGTATACTGTAATATACGTGTTCGTCTGCCATGGCGGCAGACCAGAAGGAAAAAGAAACTATGACCATTTCTTATAAACTGGAGAAATTTGAAGGCCCGCTGGACCTTCTTTTGCATCTGATCGAAAAAAATAAAATCGATATTTACGATATCCCTATTGTGGAGATCACCAAGCAGTATCTGGACTATGTAAACCAGATGGAAAAAGAAGACTTAAACATTGTCAGCGACTTTCTGGTAATGGCAGCTACCCTGCTGGATATCAAATCCCGTATGCTACTTCCAGCTTTGGAGGTGGAAGAAGACGGGGAGGAAACGGATCCGAGAGCGGAGCTGGTTGCCAGACTTTTGGAATATAAAAAATACAAGCTTCTGGCGCAGGAGCTGGCTGAGATGGAAGACCAGGCGGGCGATGTCCTTTTTAAGAAGCCGACTGTTCCGAGAGAAGTGGCAAAGTATGAGCCGCCGGTCGATCTTGACCAGATGTTAGACGGCCTGACGCTGGCAAAGCTGCAGCGGATTTTTGATTCCGTTATGCGCCGCCAGAAGGAAAAGGTGGACCCGATCCGCAGTAAATTCGGTACGATCAAACGGGAGCCGATCAGTCTGGAAACGAAGATCATGGATGTCATGCATTATGCCAGAAAACACCGGAAATTCAGCTTCCGCCAGATGTTAGAACGCCAGAGAGACAAGCTGGAGGTCGTGGTTTCTTTCCTGGCAATCCTGGAACTGATGAAGATCGGAAAGATTCATCTGACACAGGAGCATACGTTCGACGATATGTGGATTGAGACGCTGGAAGAAGAGGGTGAAGAGGGCGAGCTGGAGTTAGAAGACTTGAGTGGCCTGGAAGGATAGATAACATATGGGTAGTTTTTTTGATGAAGAAGATGAGAAAGTAGATCTGGCTGCGGTAGAAGCCAGGCACGCACAAATGGAAGCCGAGGAAGAACTGGAACGGCTGGAGCAGCAGGGAAAGCAGCCTGAGCATTTAAAACAGTCTGAACGGTCCGGGCAGATTGAAACAGCAGGTGGAAAGGTACTTGGAAACGGAACTGCCGGAAAGTCCACAAGAGAAAATACACAGTACCACGCAGAAGACTGGGAGGCAATCATCGAGGCTGTTTTATTTACCATGGGCAATTCCGTGGAGCTGCGCCAGCTGGCGATCGCAATCGATCAGAGCGAGGACATTGCAAAGCGTGTCGTGCTGCATCTGCAGAAGCGCTACGAGGAAGAAAAACGAGGCATGCGTATTCTGGAACTGGAAAATGCATACCAGATGTGCACCTGCCAGGACTATTATGAAAATCTGATCCGGGTGGCCGTGGCACCGAAGAAGCATGTGCTTACAGATGTCATTTTAGAGACGCTTTCCATCATTGCATACCGCCAGCCGGTGACAAAAATGGAAATCGGCAAGATCCGTGGTGTAAACTCTGACCATGCGGTAAACCGTCTGGTAGAATATGGCCTTGTATATGAAGCAGGCCGTCTGGACGCACCAGGCCGTCCGGCATTGTTTGCCACCACAGAGGAATTTTTGCGGCGCTTTGGTGTCAGCTCCATGGTTGGCCTTCCTACCATGAATCCGGAGCAGGAAGAAGAAATCATCCAGGAGGTCGAGGAGGAGCTGCAGATGAAACTCGGTGAGCAGGGCGAAGAAGCGGCGCAAACACCGGAAGAGGAAGTCGAAGAGGTGCTGACGGAACTCATGGAAGAGCAGGATGACTTGCAAATAGAAGATTTGGAGCAACGTCAGGATTCCGGCAATCAGGATTTAAAAGAACAGCAAGAACGGGAAAATTTAGAACAGCAGAAAGAGGAATCAGAAGATGCAGAAGATCAGAATTAAATATTTTCATGAAGATATGGAGAAATTAACCTACATTGACGGCAAGTCTGACTGGATCGACCTTCGGGCCGCAGAAGATGTAGAAATGAAAGCGGGCGAATTTAAACTGGTTCCGCTTGGCATTGCCATGGAACTGCCAAAAGGGTATGAGGCCCACGTGGTTCCGAGAAGCAGCACCTATAAAAACTTTGGCATCATCCAGACCAACCATATGGGTGTGATCGACGAAAGCTATTGTGGTGACAATGATCAGTGGTTTTTTCCGGCATACGCACTGCGTGATACAAAGATCAGCAAGGGAGACCGTATCTGCCAGTTCCGAATCATGGAGCATCAGCCGGCAATCGAGTTTGAGGAAACCGATTCCCTGGATCATGAAGACCGTGGCGGGATCGGAAGCACTGGAAGAAGGTAAGTGTGCATATGGGCAGGGAAGAGTATACAGATAACAGCATGCACAGACAAACGGGACGCCAAACCAGAAAGCCAGCCGGGAGCCGGACAACAAACCAGGCAGCAAGCCGGGCAGCAAATCGGACAGCAAGTCAGACAGCAAACCAGATAACAAGCCGGCCGATGAATCAGTCAGCATATTCACCGGTCCGGGCCCGTCAGATCGCCCGCCGCCGCAGACAACAGAGAAGACGGCGCCGCCAGATGATGGCAGCCTGGCTGTAGTGGTATTGCTGGCCGGAGGAGGGGCATTTGGCTTTCGCCAGGCATCGCTCCAGAAGCACCGTCAGGAATATGCTGAACAGGGAATTGCTGCGTTAGACAGCCAGAATTACGAGCAGGCGGTCACAGACTTTAATGCGGCCATCGACCTGAACCATGGAAAGATTGGCAGCTTTGAAAGCCAGATGCTTCTTTACCGGGCTGAGACCGAGTACCGGAGTGAGGATTACCAGGCGGCACTCGCGACCTACGAGACGTTGTACGGAAAAGACGAGCAGAATGAGACGTACCGGACGGGACTTGCCCTCTGCCTGCTGGAAACCGGCGATTATGACCGGGCACTGACACTGGGTGTTATTTCTGGTCAGATCTATAACCGTATGGCAAAGGACCAGATCAATGCCGGAAATTATGATGAGGCGTTAAATACCATTGAGACTGGTCTTTCCGAAGCCGGGGCCGATGACGAGGGCAGAAAAGAACTCACCTTCAACCAGGCCGTTGCCTGGGAGTATAAGGGCGATTACAAAAAGGCACTGGAAATCCTGGAGGATTACGACCAGAAATATACAGCAGAAGGAAATGCAGCAAGGGAACTGGCATTTCTGAGAACCCGCCAGGGCAACAACTAAAATTCCAGAAGCCCGCCAGGACAGCCGTGGGAATTTTTGGAAAATCCGATATGGCAACAATTAGGAGTAATAACATTTATGGCAGAATTATTTGATATGAAAGAAATCGAGGAGCGTGTCATTCTTATTGCAGTCAGCACCGACGATGAGGACGATACCCGCGCTTCCCTGGACGAGCTGGAGGAGCTTGTGAAGACCGCGGGCGGTGTCACCGTGGATAAGATGATCCAGAACCGCGAGCGCATCCATCCGGGCACCTACCTTGGAAAAGGAAAGATTGACGAAGTGCGGGAACGGATCTGGGAGCTTAAGGCAACCGGTGTAGTCTGCGACGATGAACTTTCCCCGGCACAGCTTCGAAACTTAGAGGATGCACTGGACACCAAGGTTATGGACCGTACCATGGTCATTCTGGATATTTTCGCATCCCGTGCGACGACCAGCGAGGGAAAGATCCAGGTAGAGCTGGCCCAGTTAAAGTACCGTGCGGCACGTCTGGTCGGCTTGCGAAGCTCCCTGTCCCGTCTGGGCGGTGGTATCGGAACCAGGGGACCGGGCGAGAAAAAGCTGGAGATGGACCGCCGTCTCATTCATGAGCGCATCGGCCAGTTAAAATCAGAATTAGAAGAAGTAAAACGCCACCGTGACGTTATCCGCAAGCAGCGCGAGAAGGCCCACACACCGGTAGCGGCGATCGTCGGATATACCAATGCCGGAAAATCCACACTTTTGAACCGGCTGACGGATGCAGGCATTCTGGCAGAGGATAAGCTGTTTGCAACGCTGGATCCAACCACCCGCAATCTGGCACTGGAGAGCGGGCAGCAGATCATGCTGACCGATACGGTCGGTTTTATCCGCAAGCTGCCGCATCATCTGATCGAGGCATTTAAGAGTACGCTGGAGGAGGCAAAATACAGCGACATCATCCTGCATGTGGTAGACTGCTCCAATCCAAACATGGATATGCAGATGCATGTGGTTTACGAGACTTTGCGGGAACTGAAGGTCGGGGATAAGATCATCGTTACCGTATTCAACAAGATCGACCAGAAGGAAGACAGCGAGTTTCCGAGGGACCTGCAGTCCGACTATCAGGTACAGATCTCTGCAAAGACCGGAGCTGGTTTGGACGAGCTGCTAAGTACCTTGGAACAGATCCTGCGCAGCCAGAAGGTGTATCTGGAACGCGTATTTTCCTATCAGGAGGCCGGAAAGATCCAGACCATCCGCAAGTACGGGGAACTGCTGAGTGAGGAGTATCAGCCGACGGCATCGCCGTGAAGGCGTATGTACCGGCAGAACTATTTGGAAGTCTGATCACAGGATAGATGTTTTTCGAAACGACTATGTTTTATTGTCTGGGCGAAAGTGAAAAAACAACAGCGAAAGTCAGGGGACCGTCAGGCATCCCTGACTTTCGCTGTTTTGCATTATGGGTCCGGAAAATCCGGACGCCACGCTTTATGCCCCATACAACTCTCCAATCCCGGAAACTCCCACATAGATATGCGAAATTTTATACCAGGTTGCAAAGTCGGTAACGCCGGTTTCCCCAAGTCCGAAGATGGACTGGAACTCCCGCACGGAAGCAGCGGTGGAAGGTCCGTAGATGCCGTCTGCAGCTACACGTGGGATGGCAGTATAGACAGTGGCAATGGCATCTAACTGCTCCTGCAGCTGCATCACTTTCTGACCAGAAGAACCAATACCCAGATCATACCCGGGCCAGGAGGCCGGAATACCGGATATTTCTTCTGCGGTATTGATGTAGATACTGTCACCGTAGTAATGCCGCAGGATCTCAATCGGACTGTAGCCGCGTTCCCCAAGGGAGCAGGAGCCCCACTGCGTCATCCATCCGCGGTTTAAGCACTGCACCTGTCTTCCGTCGCAGTACTGGGTCAGGATCGGCTGGCGCACGCCTGGCCGGGAGAGGTAATTGTCAAAGATTTCGTCCACGATGACGGAGATACTTTCAAAGATATTTCTTCCGGGGATCCATTTGTGGTCAAAGGCGGTGGATGAGGTGATGGTGAAGTCATACCCGCGGTTGCGGTAGTGCTCCGTGTAGACCCGGTTTAAAGTAAAGCTCATGATGGCAAGGACATTGGCGGTGATGGAGGACTGCGGCCAGGTGGCATAGATCTCGCTGGAGGCAACATTTTTGATGTAGTCCCGGTACGGGACGTAATAGTCCTGTGCATTGCTGGCTGGCGGCCCGTCGTGAACGACGATCGTCTGCGGCACGACTACCCGGCTTAACACGATCTCGCCGCTTTCCCCTACCGGCTGGATCTCTGTTTCTGCAATCTTGGGCGGGTAGTTCCCGTAGAGGGTATGTTCCGGAATGACGATGGGATTTTCTTCCGGCTCCGGGTCTGATTCCAGTTCCATGCGGATGGGCTGGATGGCCGTTGCGTCGGGCAGAACTTCGGTGCCCTCCACGGTTACCGGCTTAAAACCCGGTGCTTCCACGGTAATGTTATAGTCTGCGTATGGCTGGCCTTCGCCTGGTCGGAGACTGAATTCTAACGGCGGCGCTGCGAGAGAGACTTCTTCTGTCTGGCCAGATGCATTGGTGGTCAGCTCTTCTAATGGGGAGGCGGGTTCGCCGGAATAGGAAATGCGAATCCTGGCATTGCGGATGGGAAAGTTATTCTGGACATTGACCACATTGACCTGCAAGAGGCCGCTGGAGGTCAGCTCAGTGGAAGCGATACCGATGTTTTTTGGCATAAAAGATTCCTCGGATCTTTGGATGGATCATCATAGCAGAATATGAAAGAGAGGCGGCTTGCGTGCCTGTCAAAACAGAGAAAAGAAACGTGCTCCGGCAATGGGGCATAGCGCCTAACTAAAAGTAATATTGAATAAAGATAAATCAGCTTGCATAACGATAGTATATCATGTATAATTCTATCAATTTGGGCTGATGTAAGTGTATACAAAGACCCAAAACCGCATCATACAATACAATAATACGGATGAAAGAAAGGATAGGTACTCCCCCATGAAAGCATTTCTTATTCTGGAAGATGGCACCGTGTTCGAGGGAACCAGCATCGGTTCTACCCGCGAGGTCATCAGCGAAATCGTATTCAATACCTCTATGACCGGTTATCTGGAGGTTCTGACTGACCCGTCTTACGCAGGACAGGCCGTTGTTATGACTTACCCGCTGATCGGCAACTATGGTATTTGTTATGAGGATATGGAGTCTGACAGACCATGGCCGGACGGATATATTGTCCGCGAGCTGTCCCGCATTCCAAGCAATTTCCGCAGTGAGGATACCATTCAGAATTTTCTCGAGAAATATGACATCCCGGGAATCAGCGGTGTTGATACCCGCGCGCTCACCAAGATCTTACGTGAGAAGGGCACTATGAACGGCATGATCACCACCAGAGAGTATGACGATCTGACCGACCCGATCGCCCGCATGCATGCCTACACCGTGACCGGAGTGGTAAAGAAAACCTCCTGCAAAGAAAAGTATATCCTTCCGGCGTCCGATGCATTTGAGAAGCCGATCAAAAAAGTAGCGCTTCTCGATCTTGGAGCAAAGCGCAACATCGCCCGTTCCCTGGCACAGCGTGGCTGCGAAGTCACCATTTATCCCTGTGATACAACTGCAGAAGAAATCCTCGCATCCAGCCCGGATGGCATCATGCTGTCCAACGGCCCGGGAGATCCGAAGGAGAACGTTGAGATCATCAAAGAGATCCGCAAGCTGTACGAGTCCGATGTGCCGATCTTCGCAATCTGTCTTGGCCACCAGCTTATGGCACTGGCAACCGGAGCAGATACCTTCAAATTAAAATACGGCCACCGCGGCGGAAACCATCCGGTCAAGGATGCAGAAACCGGCCGTGCCATTATCTCATCCCAGAACCATGGATATGCAGTTGATCCGAAGAGCCTGGACCCGAATGTAGCCGTTCCGGCATTTACCAATGTCAACGATGGAACCAACGAAGGCTTAAAATATGTAGGAAAAAATATTTTCACTGTACAGTATCATCCGGAAGCATGTCCGGGACCGCAGGACTCCGCGTACCTGTTCGATCGTTTTATCAACATGATGGGAGGAAATAACTAATGCCGAAGAATCCTGAGATTAAGAAAGTTCTTGTACTTGGATCTGGCCCGATCGTCATCGGCCAGGCAGCTGAATTTGACTACGCCGGAACCCAGGCCTGCCGTTCCTTAAAGGAAGAGGGCATCGAGGTTGTTCTGTTAAACTCCAACCCGGCAACCATTATGACCGATAAAGACATTGCAGACCGCGTATACATTGAGCCGCTGACCCTGGAAGTGGTAGAGCAGCTCATCAAAAAAGAAAAACCGGACAGCGTGCTTCCGACCCTGGGCGGCCAGGCAGGCTTAAACCTTGCCATGGAGCTTGAGGAGGCAGGCTTCTTAAAAGAAAATAACGTCCGCCTTATCGGTACCACTGCACTGACCATCAAAAAGGCCGAGGACCGTGAGATGTTCAAGGAGACCATGGAGAAGATCGGCGAGCCGGTTGCTCCGTCTGACATCGTCGAGAACGTAGAGGACGGCCTTCGCATCGCAGACAAGATCGGTTACCCGATCGTGCTTCGTCCGGCATACACCCTGGGCGGAAGCGGCGGCGGTATTGCCGAGAACCCGGAACAGTGCCGTGAGATCCTGGAAAACGGCCTGCGTCTTTCCCGTGTAGGTCAGGTTCTGGTAGAGCGCTGCATCGCAGGCTGGAAGGAAATCGAGTACGAGGTAATGCGCGACAGCGCAGGCAACGTGATCACCGTCTGCAACATGGAAAACCTGGACCCGGTCGGCGTTCACACCGGCGACAGCATCGTAGTGGCTCCGTCCCAGACTCTGGGCGACAAGGAGTACCAGATGCTGCGTACCTCCGCATTAAACATCATCAGTGAGCTGGGCATCACCGGCGGCTGCAACGTACAGTACGCCCTGCATCCGACCAGCTTTGAGTACTGCGTCATCGAGGTAAACCCGCGTGTAAGCCGTTCCTCCGCACTGGCCTCCAAGGCAACCGGATACCCGATCGCAAAGGTGGCAGCAAAGATCGCTCTTGGTTACACCCTGGACGAGATCAAGAATGCAGTTACCAAGAAGACCTATGCAAGCTTCGAGCCGATGTTAGACTACTGTGTCGTAAAAATGCCGAGACTTCCGTTCGATAAATTCATCAGCGCAAAACGTACCCTGGGAACCCAGATGAAGGCAACCGGTGAGGTTATGAGTATCTGCACCAACTTCGAGGGCGCACTCATGAAAGCCATTCGCTCCCTGGAGCAGCACGTAGACTGCCTGCTCTCCTACGATTTCAGCGAGCTGGATCATGACGCACTTCTGGAACAGCTGCATGTGGTAGATGACCGCCGTATCTGGGTGATCGCAGAAGCGCTGCGCCGCGGCATTTCTTATGAAGAAATCCATGCCATCACCAAGATTGATCTCTGGTTCATCGACAAGCTGGCAATTCTGGTTGAGATGGAAGATCAATTAAAGAAGGGACCGCTGACTCCGGAATTATTAAAAGAAGCAAAGCGCATCGAGTTCCCGGACAATGTTATTTCCAGATTGACCGGTGTTTCCCAGGATGAGATCAAGGCAATGCGCCATGCAAACAACATCCGCGCCGCTTACAAGATGGTTGATACCTGTGCGGCAGAGTTCGCGGCCGAGACACCGTATTACTACTCCTGCTTCGACGGCATCAGCGAGGTGGAAGAGGAGCACAAGAAGAAAAAAGTTCTGGTTCTCGGCTCCGGCCCGATCCGCATCGGCCAGGGTATCGAGTTCGACTTCTGTTCCGTGCACAGCACCTGGGCGTTTGAAAAAGAAGGATACGAGACTATTATCGTAAACAACAACCCGGAGACCGTAAGTACCGACTTCGATATCGCAGATAAGCTGTATTTCGAGCCGCTGACCCCGGAAGATGTCGAGAGCATTGTTGATATCGAGAAACCGGACGGAGCTGTCGTTCAGTTCGGTGGCCAGACCGCGATCAAGCTGACTGAGTCCCTGATGAAGATGGGTGTTCCGATCCTGGGAACCGCAGCTGAAGATGTCGATGCAGCCGAGGACCGTGAACTGTTCGATGAGATCCTGGAACAGTGCCAGATCCCGAGACCGGCCGGACACACCGTATTTACCGCAGAGGAAGCAAAGAAGGCAGCCAACGATTTAGGCTACCCGGTTCTGGTAAGACCGTCCTACGTTCTTGGCGGCCAGGGCATGCAGATCTGCATCAGCGACAACGATATTGACGAGTTCATCGGCATCATCAACCAGATCGCGCAGGATCATCCGATCCTTGTCGACAAATACATTGTCGGCAAGGAGATCGAGGTCGATGCCGTATGCGACGGCAAAGACATCCTGATCCCGGGTATCATGGAACACATCGAGCGTACCGGCGTTCACTCCGGCGACAGTATCTCCGTATACCCGGCGCCGAGCATCACACCGGCGGTTGAGGCAAAGCTTGTGGATTACACCGAAAAGCTGGCCCGGGCCCTTCATGTCAGGGGCATGATCAACATCCAGTTCATCGTGTCAGACGGCGAGGTCTACATCATCGAGGTAAACCCGCGTTCCTCCAGAACCGTGCCGTACATCAGCAAGGTAACCGGAATCCCGATCGTACCGCTGGCAACGCAGGTGATCTGCGGACATACCTTAAAGGAGCTTGGATACGAGCCAGGTCTGCAGAAGAAGGCAGACTACATCGCCATCAAGATGCCGGTATTCTCCTTCGAGAAGATCCGCGGCGCAGATATCAGCCTTGGACCGGAGATGAAATCCACCGGTGAGTGTCTGGGTATCGCAAATACCTTCAACGAGGCACTGTACAAGGCCTTTGAGGGCGCAGGACTGAAGCTGCCGAAGCACAAAAACATGATCATCACCGTCCGCGATTCCGAGAAGGAAAACGTGCTTCCGATCGCAAAACGCTTCCAGAACGTCGGCTATAAGATCTTTGCCACCCGCGGCACCGCGAAGTTCTTAAATGAGAACGGCGTGAAGGCCCTGACCGTGCGCAAGCTTGAGCAGGAATCCCCGAACATCATGGACCTGATCCTGGGTCATGAGATTGATCTGGTCATCGACATTCCGCAGCAGGGCGCAGAGAGAAGCCGTGACGGCTTTGTCATCCGCCGTAACGCCATCGAGACTGGCGTGCATGTACTTACCAGCTTAGATACCGCAGGTGCTCTGGCAACCAGTCTGGAGAACCGCGCGAAAGCGCTGACGCTGATCGACATCGCGAAGGTGAAGCCGGTAACCTACAGCGGCATTGAGCGCGTAGAGAAATTCCTGCAGGATGCAGGCACCTACTACCTGGCAACCACAGAGGGCGACCAGCCGCGCGTACGCCCGTTCGGCACTGCACATATCTACGAGGGCAGACTTTACATCCAGACCGGAAAGGTGAAGGATGTTTCAAAGCAGCTGCATGCAAACCCGAAGGCAGAGCTCACGGCATTCAAGGATGGTGAGTGGATCCGCGTAGCGGGCGAGCTGACAGAGGATGACAGCAGAGCAGCCCGGGAGTCCATGCTGAATGCATACCCAACCTTACGGAGCATGTACTCCGAGGATGACGGAAACACTGAGGTGTTTTATTTCAAACACGCAAAAGCAACCATTTCCGCGTTTACACACGGACCGGAAGTGATTGAGTTCTAAATAGTATAAGGGAAGCCGGTCTGTAACACCAGACCGGCTTTTTGTGTGCAAAGAAATACAATCAAAACTTCAATATATCATATCTGAAATCTGCTGTTAAAAATTGGCGAAATCATACAACGTTGCCACAAAAATATGTTAGAAAAAGGCGTGTACGAGGCTGACTTGTTCTCTGATCTGTGATATAATGTGAGCGCTTGCTCCCTACGTTGCTCTATAAATAATCACACACCGTTCCGTGGTGAGCAGCAGGCAACAATCATCATCGGTAGCGCATTTACAGACCTTACTCCGGTAGTCAGACTTATCAAGAAAGGCGAGAGAGATTGATTCGAATTCTAAGATGATTGGCTGACGTCAAATTATAAGATTGGAAATAATGCGAAATGTCGTATCAAAATATTATGAATGCTCCATTATTTGATTTCGGAGATATTAAGAATCTTCTTCAAAAAATATGGTCACTGCGAAACTGGATACGGGATACCGTTCTAAAGGGCTGTTTGGAATCTGGAAATATGATTTTACAGAGCGTTCGGCCGATGTTCCGGGCGAGCTTTTCCAGCTGGACAGCTGGGTTTACCAGCCGGAAAGTGAACAGCAGGAAGCATATTTGACTGGGGAAAGCGTTTACCGCGATTTCGTGTATGAAAATTATCTGGACATTAGTCCGCAGCTGAAGGCAGAAATGGAGCGTTTATTTGCTCCGGACGGCGGACTGGATAAAATTTCTGCTTCCCGGACAGAAGGAAAAACTGGGATCTATGGCATGACACAGACAGTCCGGAGTATGATGGAGCGCAGCTTTTTCTATAAAAAGGAGCCGGAACTGGCACAAAGCGGAGATCCTCTGACGCAATTCCTGCGCGGGAACCAGTATGGTAATTCTGCTTATTATGCTTCTGCCGGTGTATTGGCAATGCGGAGTCTGGGAGTTCCTGCCCGCTATGCAGAAGGTTATTATGCAGACCCGGATAACATTGCACAGTCAAGAAACGGACAGATTCTTTTGACCAGCCAGGATGCGCATGCCTGGACAGAAATATATATGGATGGAATGGGATGGATTCCGGTTGATTTTACGCCGGGTTTTTATTACAATACATATGCACTTCTTCGCATGGCACAGCTTCCGCAGAATGTCAGGAAGACTGCAGCTTTGCAGGATGAAGGGGAAGAAGCAGAAAATGTTGCGGGAAATACACCGCAGATCAAACAACAGGATCAGCTTTCGGAGCAGGTCCGGGCCATGTATGTTAACGTGGTAACCGGGGTCTTACTTCTGGTTTTGTTTTTGTTCCTGCTCTTTATAGTGGTTTTGGAAGCAGGACACCTGTTTTATGAAGAAAAGATCCGCAAGATGGTAAGACAGGAGGAAAAACGCAGCACGGAATATCTCTGCAGGCAGATATCCGGAAATCTCAGCGTTTTAGGTATTGAAGTAAGATTAGGGTGGAATGCAGCTGAGACAGACCGGAGTATCTGTAACTGCATGCCGGATATAGAACCTGGTATTTACCAGAGGGTTAACTATGTATTGGAGAAATATGTTTATGGGACCGGACATCTTGAGCCGGAGGAATTCCGGCTTCTGGGTGCCTTTCTCATTGCAATACGGGAAAGCCGGAAGCTGACGGGGATACGGAAACGTTTCCTGAGCCGTTATATTGTATTTATCCGGGGATAAAACGCATAAGGAGAATCATTACCATGGAAAAAATCACAAGCTTTACGATCAATCATTTAAAATTACTGCCGGGCATCTATGTGTCCAGAAAAGACCAGGCAGGAGACAGCGTCATCACTACCTTCGATATCCGCATGACAAGACCAAATTATGAGCCTGTCATGAACACGGCAGAGATCCATACCATCGAGCATCTGGCAGCAACCTTTTTGCGCAATCACGACGGCATTAAGGACCGCGTGATCTATTTTGGACCGATGGGCTGCCGTACCGGTTTTTACCTGCTGCTTGCAGGCGATTACCAGTCCCGCGACATTGTTCCGCTCATGCGGGAAATGTTTGCCTTTATCCGTGATTTTGAGGGAGAGGTTCCGGGCGCCAGCGCAAGAGACTGCGGCAACTATCTGGACATGAACCTTCCTATGGCAAAATGGCTGGCGGACCGTTTTTTGCGTGAGGTTATGGACAATATCGATGACAGCAGACTGATCTATCCGGAAGACTAGGAGTATTGGCAGAACGAATGAAAAAAGTGATACGTGGTGTACCAAAAGAAGCCATGGCATATATGATCCAGCTGTTTAGCCCGACCATGGACGACTACCTTTATGTAGTGGATCTGAAAGAAGACTACTATATGATATCCCCGCAGGCAGTGGAGCGTTTCCGTTTGCCGGGAGACCATTTTTACCATGCAACAGAGGAACACAAAAAATTTGTTTATGAAGAAGACCAGCCATCCTTATGGGCCGATCTTGCGCGGATTAACGCGGGGCAGACGGATGATCATAACCTGGATTACCGCTGGCTGGACCGCCAGGGGGAACCGGTCTGGATCAACTGCCGCGGAATCGTATTGCGTGACACGGACGGCTCACCGAAATATCTGATCGGCTGTATCAACGAGATCGGAAAAAAACAGAAGGCAGACAATGTCAGCGGCCTGATGGGCGAGGTGGGACTCTGGCATTATGCAAGAAACTGTGACAAGATTCTTCCGGAAGGTTTTATCATGCGGCTTGGGATCGATGATCTGGGCGGCGTGAACGGAATACTCGGCATGAATTACGGGGATTTCCTTTTAAAGGAGACGGCAAACTGCATTCAGCGGGTAATGGAACCGCAGCAGAAGCTGTTCCGCCTGGTTTCAGATCAGTTTATTATCACGGATCTGTCCGGAAAGACCATTTCCGATGCATGCCATTTATATGACCAGATCCGGTTCGAGATTAGCCGGTGGGTGGAGACACACCACTATCAGACGGTATTTACCATTTCTGCAGGGATCATTGGTACCGGCGGGCGCTGGAATGATTATAACCAGCTTTTAAAATATCTGGAGTTTTCGTTAAATGAAGCAAAGCGTCTGGGCAAAAACGAGAGCTATGTATTCTGCCAGGCAGATTACGATGCCTGGAGCCACAGGCAGGAGCTTCGCAAACAGCTCCTGCATGCGATCAATCATGGATATGAGGGCTTTGAGGTGTATTACCAGCCGGTCATAGACCGGAAGGACCACAAGGTTGTCTCGGCAGAGGCGCTGATGCGCTTCTTTGTCCGGATGATACAAATAACCGCCACATGATCTCGCCTGCGGAATTTATCCCCATCCTGGAGGAGAGCGGCCTGATCATTCCGGTCGGACGGTGGTTACTCCATACTGCGGCAAGAGACTGCAGGCAGTGGCAGGAGACCCATCCGGGTATGCGGGTCCAGGTGAACCTTTCGTACGTACAGGTCGCAAAGACCAATGTGCTCCATGAGATATGGGAAGCACTGGATGAACATGATTTAAGTCCGGCATGCCTTGGTGTAGAGCTGACGGAGAGTGGTTACCTGGAGCCTGGCGCACATTTCCAGAAGGTCTGGAAGGGCTTAAAGAAGCTGGGTGTCAAGGTGCTTCTGGATGATTTTGGAACCGGCTATTCGAATTTCCATTGCCTGGGCGACCTGACCCCGGACTGCATTAAGATCGACCGTTCCTTTACCCAGAAGGCCTTGGGGGATTCTTATGAATATAACCTGTTAAAACAGATGATCCAGATGGCAAGACGATTAAAGACCAGTGTCTGCATTGAAGGAATTGAGACGAAAGAAGAGCTGGACCGGATCGCGGTGGCAAAACCGGATTATATTCAGGGATATTTCTTTGGGAAACCGGTTCCGAAAGCAGAATTTACGGAGCGTTTTATCAATAGCTAGAAGCTTGGAAGGAGTAAGATTAAGAAATGCATGATGATGTCTATCAGCTGTATTTAGAGGAGATCGCGGCGATCCGCCCGATGGACGCAGAGGAGGAAACACAGCTTTTAACCAGATTCAAGGATGGTGACACTACGGTGCGTTCCCGTCTTATGGAGGGTTACCTGCCGTTTCTTGCAGAGATCGCAAAAACCTATGAAAACCAGGGACTTCCGCTGGGCGACCTGGTCCAGGAGGCGAATGTAGCGCTGATCATGGCAGTAGACCAGTATCAGGAAGGTGACTTAAAAGAGCAGGTAAAGAGCCTGACCGAGGAGATGATCAAGGCTGCCCTTGAGGAGCAGGGGCTCGAAGTCAAGGTGGAAGAGGAAATGCTGGCCCGCGTGAATGTCTTAAAAGAAGTCAGCAAGCGCATGGCTGAGGAGCTGGGCCGTGAGGCTACGGTTACCGAGTTAGCAGAAAAGATGAAAATGACCGAAGATGAGATCAAAGATATCATGAAGCTGACTCTGGATGCCATGAGTGTCAGCCCGGATGCGGAAGTGTAAGCTGGTATAGAGATAACTTAATAAGCAACAATAATAAATACCATAAGATATATTAATTTTATTTATAATATATCTTATGGTATTATTTATTTAAATGAGATTTATCAGTCTCAATTATGAAACAGAACCATAAAACAGGAGAAATACATAACAGGAGGAATCACATGAGTGTAAGACGCGTGTATGTAGAGAAAAAACCGGAGTTTGCCGTTAAGGCCGGGGAGCTTCGCGAGGAGATCAGCAGTTATCTGAGCATAGATACCGTGACCGGAGTCCGTGTATTGATCCGCTACGATATTGAAAATCTGTCAGAGGAGACTTACAAGCAGGCGCTCGTTACCATCTTTTCCGAGCCGCCGGTTGATTTTGTATATGAAGAAGACTTCCCGAAGGAAGAGGGAGATACTGTATTTTCCGTAGAGTATCTGCCTGGACAGTTCGACCAGAGAGCCGATTCCGCAGAGCAGTGCGTGAAGCTGTTAAAAGAGACCGAGGAGCCGGTCATCAAGACTGCAACTACCTATGTTCTGTCCGGAAAGCTGACGGAGGAGCAGGCTGCTGCCATTAAGGCATTCTGCATCAACCCGGTCGATTCCCGTGAGGCAGGAAGCAAAAAGCCGGAGACCCTGGTAACCGTATTTGAGACACCGGCTGACGTGGCATCCTTTACCGGCTTTACTACCTTTGACAGCGCGAAGTTAAAAGAGCTTTACGATTCCTTAAATCTGGCTATGACGTTCCGCGATTTTGAGCATATCCAGAATTATTATGCAGGCGAGGAGCACCGCGACCCGACCGTGACCGAGATCCGTGTGCTGGATACCTACTGGTCCGACCATTGCCGTCATACCACCTTCTCCACCGAGTTAAAGGACGTGACCATTACCGATGGCGATTACAAGGCACCGATCGAGGCAACTTACCAGAACTACCTTGCAGACCGCGAGGTGATCTACAAAGGCCGTGACGACAAATTCGTCTGCCTCATGGACCTGGCACTGCTTGCTATGAAAAAACTCCGTGCAGAGGGCAAACTGGAAGATCTGGAAGTTTCGGATGAGATCAATGCCTGCAGCATTGTGGTTCCGGTTGAGATTGACGGTGTGACGGAGGAGTGGCTGGTAAACTTCAAGAATGAGACCCACAACCACCCGACTGAGATCGAGCCGTTTGGTGGTGCAGCAACCTGTCTTGGCGGTGCAATCCGTGATCCGCTTTCCGGACGTACTTATGTATATCAGGCAATGCGTGTGACCGGCGCGGCTGACCCGACCCGTCCGCTTTCCGAAACCTTAAAGGGCAAGCTGCCGCAGAGAAAACTGGTTAACGGCGCTGCAAACGGCTACAGCTCTTACGGAAACCAGATCGGTCTGGCGACCGGTTATGTTAAAGAAATCTATCATCCGAATTATGTGGCAAAACGCATGGAGATTGGTGCCGTTATGGGTGCCGCTCCGAGAAAATACGTAAAGCGTTTAAATTCCGACCCGGGCGATATCATCGTACTCCTTGGCGGACGTACCGGCCGTGACGGTATCGGCGGTGCTACCGGTTCTTCCAAGGTTCACACCGAGGCTTCCATCGAGGTCTGCGGCGCTGAGGTACAGAAAGGTAATGCGCCGACCGAGCGCAAGATCCAGCGTATGTTCCGCCGTCCGGAAGTCAGTGAGATCATCAAAAAGTGCAATGACTTCGGTGCAGGCGGTGTTTCCGTAGCGATCGGCGAGCTGGCAGCAGGTCTCCAGATCGATCTGGACAAGGTTCCGAAGAAATATGCCGGCCTGGACGGCACCGAGATCGCGATCTCTGAGTCCCAGGAGCGTATGGCGGTTGTGCTTGACCCGGCAGATGTTGACAAATTCTTAGGGTTTGCGGCTGAGGAAAACCTGGAGGCAATCCCGGTTGCAGTTGTGACCGAAGAGCCGCGTCTGGTGATGAACTGGAGAGGCAAGACCATTGTGGATGTAAGCCGTGCATTCCTCGATACCAATGGTGCGCACCAGGAGGCAAAGGTTGTCCTGCAGACTCCGGTCAAAGAGGGCAATCCGTTTGAAAAGAAAGAAGTAGCAGATGTGAAAGCCACCTGGCTGAACGTCCTGTCCGACTTAAATGTATGTTCCCAGAAGGGTCTGGTAGAGCGTTTTGATGGTTCTATCGGCGCTGGCAGTGTCTTCATGCCGTATGGCGGTAAATACCAGCTGACCGAAACCCAGACCATGGTAGCGAAACTTCCGGTCCTGAAAGGCAGGACCGATACCGTGACCATGATGAGCTACGGCTATGACCCATATCTGTCCAGCTGGAGCCCGTACCACGGTGCTATCTACGCTGTGCTGTCTTCCGTTGCAAAGATCGTGGCAAGCGGCGGTGACTTTAAGAAGATCCGTTTCACCTTCCAGGAGTACTTTAAGCGCATGACCGAGGATCCGGCCCGCTGGGGCGCACCGTTTGCATCCCTGCTTGGTGCTTACAACGCACAGCTTGGCTTTGGACTTCCGTCTATCGGCGGTAAGGACAGTATGTCCGGTACCTTTAACGACGAGAAACACGGCGAGATCAACGTTCCGCCGACCCTGGTTTCCTTCGCAGTGGATGTAGACCATTATCCGAACATCATCACACCGGAGTTTAAGAAGCCGGGCAGCAAGATCGTTGTATTCAATATTGAGAAAGACCAGTATGACCTGCCGGATTACGCGCAGATCATGGATGGCTATGAGAAGCTGAATGCCGATATCAAGGCAGGACGCATCCTTTCCGCTTATGCGGTAGAGGGACATGGACTGGCAGAGGCAGTCAGCAAGATGGCATTTGGTAATAAGCTTGGCGTGAAGATTGAGCATAACGTAGATCCGAGAGACTTCTTCGCAGCAGGCTGGGGCAACATTGTCTGCGAAGTTCCGGACGGAAAAGTTGGCGATCTTTCTATCCGTTACACCGTGATCGGTGAAGTGACCGACAAGGCTGCTTTTGAGTACGGACCGGTATCCATCTCCATGGACGAGGCATTAGGCTCCTGGACCAAGACCTTAGAGAGTGTATTCCCGACCACCTCCGGCGTGAAGCAGACCGAGGTGAAGTCCGAGCTGTTTGAGGCAGATAAGATCTATGTGTGCAGCCACAAGCTGGCTCAGCCGACGGTATTTATTCCGGTATTCCCGGGCACCAACTGTGAGTACGACAGCACCAAAGCCTTTGAGCGTGCCGGTGCAAAGGTTGTAACCAAGGTATTTAAAAACTTAAGCGCAGAAGATATCCGTGATTCCGTAGAAGCTTATAAGAACGAAATCGCAAAGGCACAGATCGTGATGTTCCCGGGCGGTTTCTCCGCAGGCGATGAGCCGGAGGGCAGTGCGAAGTTCTTTGCAACCGTATTCCGCAACACAGTCATTAAGGAAGAAATCGAAAAGCTGTTAAATGAGCGTGACGGCCTGATGCTTGGTATCTGCAACGGCTTCCAGGCACTCATCAAGCTGGGTCTGGTTCCGGAGGGACGCATCTGCGAGCAGACTGCTGCTTCCCCGACCCTGGCGATGAACACCATCGGACGTCATATTTCCAAGATGGTTTATACCAAGGTTGTCACGAATAAGTCCCCGTGGCTGGCAGGTGCAGAGCTCGGCGGTGTATACTGCAACCCGGCATCCCACGGCGAGGGACGTTTCGTTGCAAATGACGAGTGGCTGAAGAAGCTTGCCGCAAACGGCCAGATCGCGACCCAGTATGTCGATGAGAACGGTAATGCGACCATGGATGAGTTCTGGAACCCGAACGGCTCCTACATGGCGATTGAGGGTATCACCAGCCGGATGGACGAATCCTGGGCAAGATGGCACACTCTGAGCGCCGCGGTGAGGCTGTTGCCATGAACATCTACGGAGAGCAGGATATGAAGATCTTCGAGAGTGGCGTGAAGTATTTCAAATAAGATTTTAATTTCTGGTATCATATCTTGAATTTGGGGCTGCCGCATGAGTTGCGGCGGCTCCTTTTTCGTCAGGTATTGACAGAAACTGCGATTTCAAGTATAGTTTGGAGTAACTGCCCTGGAAGGATCCGGGAGCAATATGAGGAGAGACAAGCGATATGAAGAAGGTTGTGAAATTCGGAGGAAGTTCCTTGGCGAGTGCCCGCCAGTTTAAAAAAGTCGGAGATATCATCCGTGCAGACAAGACAAGAAGATTTGTGATCCCGTCCGCACCGGGTAAGAGAAACAGCAAGGATACCAAGGTTACGGATATGCTGTACGAGTGCTACGCGGCAGCATCCACCGGAGCATCTTATAAAAAGATCCTGGATGCGATCAAGGCTCGCTACCAGGAGATCATTGACGGTCTGGAGTTAAACTTAAATCTGGACCACGAATTTGCTACCATCGAGGAAAATTTTGTAAAGGGCATCGGCAAGGATTATGCTGCATCCCGCGGTGAGTACTTAAACGGTATCGTTATGGCAAATTACTTAGGCTACGAGTTCATCGACGCTGCAGAAGTCATTTTCTTTGATGAGCATGGAAACTTTGAGGCAGAGCTGACCAACCAGGAGCTTTCTGAGCGTCTGGAGCATGTAGAGAGAGCGGTTATCCCGGGCTTTTACGGTTCTAAGCATGACGGAAGCATCAAAACCTTCTCCCGCGGCGGTTCCGATGTGACCGGTTCCATCGTTGCACGTGCCATCCACGCAGACTTATATGAGAACTGGACCGATGTATCCGGTTTCCTTGTAACAGATCCTCGTATCGTGGAGAATCCGGAGGTCATCGAGACCATTACCTATAAAGAGCTTCGTGAGCTGGCTTACATGGGCGCAGGCGTACTCCATGAGGACGCGATCTTCCCGGTAAGAAAAGAAGGAATCCCGATCAATATCCGCAACACCAACCGTCCGGAGGACAAGGGCACTCTCATCGTAGAGAGCACCTGCAGAAAGCCGCGCTATACCATCACCGGTATCGCAGGAAGAAAGGGCTTTTGCGCGATCAACATCGAAAAAGCATGATGAATGCCGAAGTAGGGTTTGGGAGGAAAGTTCTTGGTGTATTCGAGAAGTTCGGCATCTCCTTTGAGCATATGCCGTCAGGGATCGACACCATGACCATTATGGTACACCAGGACGAATTTGAAGAGTATGAGCAGTCTGTGATCGCCGGCATCCACCGCGCAGTTGAGCCGGATATGGTCGATCTGGAGTCTGACCTGGCTCTTATCGCTGTAGTCGGAAGAGGCATGAAGGCACCCGCGCACAGTCGGAAGAATCTTCTCCGCACTGGCACATGCCCGCATCAATGTCAAGATGATCGACCAGGGCTCCAGTGAACTCAACATCATCATCGGGGTAAAAAATTCCGATTTCGAGACTGCCATCAAGGCAATTTACGATATCTTTATCACCGCAGCGATTTGATCAGTCTCCGCGAAAATACTGACTGTGGACCGGAATAAACAAGCAACAGGACCAGCGTCCGGCTGTTTTCCGGGATTGTGAAAAAAGGGAATCCCGCACAGGCTTTTGCCAGGTGCGAGGTTCCCTCTTTCGTTGACAGAGAAAATATGATATACTGAATCTTAAGTTTTCCGCCACCAGGTTAGATCGGATTTTCTGTACACGGATACGTGTCTGGCAACGGTCCGGAAGCGGAAGGAAAGGAGTCGTTTTTGCTCATGTGCGCGTGAACAAAAACAGGAAGTCTCATGAACAGAAACAACAGCAGATGCGGCGCAGGCATTTTTGTTGCGGACAAGGCAAAAAACGGAAGATGCAGAGCAGGTGTTTTTGCTGCGGACAAGGCAAAAAAGGGCAGATGCGGTGCAGGCATTTTTGCTGCGGACAAGACCAAAAAAATGGCAGCAGTACTTCTGGCTGCGCTGGTATTGCCGGGCTGCGCCGGTCCCTCGACCCGGGTGCTGCCACAGCGTCAGGGCGGAACCATGCAGGATGTGCCGGAGGAGATCCCGGTAGTGGAGGAGGTAAATCCGTATTATCTCCAGGAGTCCCTTGGCATGCTCTCTGCCGCGCCGCGGTCTGCGGGAAGCCGTGGGGAAGACGGGGCCTCCCGTTATATCCAAAAGCTGTTAAAGGATTATGGTTATACAGTGAACCGGCAGCGCTTCCGCGAAAAAACAGAGCATGAGGAGATCATCGGGACGAATGTGGTCGCTGTGCGTCCGGCGGAAGACCCGGATGCAGACATCCTTTTGATCTGCACCTGGCACGATAGCGCCCCGGAAAGCCCGGAGCCGGTAACAATGCGTCCGGCGTTTCGGTATTTCTTGAGATTGCGCGGATCCTTTCCGGCCTTCCGACCGACACGGAGGTGCGCTTTGTGAGTTTATCCGCGCACGAAAAAGATGCATTGGGTGCGGGAATCTATGCAAAAGGCTTAAGCAAACGGGAACGGGAACGCCTGATCGGGGTGATCACCTTTGGACCGTGCGGGGCAGTCGATACAGAAGGCACCGTGCTTGCAACACAGGATGGGGAAGGCACCATGCTGGGCGACCTGCTTTCGGATGCCTCTGACAGCGTGATGGGAAGCCGGTGGGAATACCAGAAAAGGCCGGGAATGGAAAACGGGGTCTTTGCTTCTTATGCGATCCCATCTGTCCAGGTCGGACAGCGGCAGGACAGCTTTGATTTTGGCACTCCCCTGGATACCGCAGACACCGTGGATGCAGAATGTCTCTCAAACATTGTAGATACGGTCTGCCAGGCGGTTTCCGGGATCATGAGCGTAGATACCCCGTCCATGCGGGCAAAGGCACATTATGAGAACAACTGGAATACCTTCCTTTACAGCCAGCCGCCACAGCAGAGGATTCCGTTTGGCAGCTCTGCAAGAAGGCTTCAGGCCTTGCTTGGGATTCCGGGAAAGCTTGCCGTGGTAAACCGGGACTCCAAAAACCGTCCAATTGAACGATACCGGTTTTCCATGAAGTGGTTTGGCATGGAACAGCCATTTTCTGCCAGCTATTATTTTACGGATGAAAGCCTGGATCTGGTCAGTCTCATGCCACAGGATGAGACCATGACAGCAGGGGAGGTCCGGACGCAGATCACGGCATGCTATGGGGAACCGGCAAAGAAAACAACAGGGCCTTATGGTACGGACTATCTCTGGAAGGATCGAAAGACCGGACAGCAGATCGAACTGATCCCCGGAAAAGAGCAGTTTGAGGTGGAAATCCGCAGCGATACCCCGGATCCGGTCTTGCTTGCCTCTTACAGTGCAGACGGGACGTTAACGGATGGAAACACATCTGTGGAGGAAGAACAAGGTTATTTAACAAAGCTTTGCAGCCTGTTATTCCAGCCGGAATCAGCCGGGCTTCCAAGGGCAGAGCTGCTCTACGAGACAGACGGGGCTGGAAACAACGCAGTTCACGCAGAGAAGCTGTCACAGCCGGAAAAAATAAAAAAGAAACCAGAACACAGCACGGCAGGAACGCAGCCACAGCAGAAAACGCAGCAGGAGGCCGGCTGGCAGGTCCAGATCGATCCGGCGGATCTTCCATCCGATGGAGTGGGATTTACAGACCGCAGTGCATCGTTAAAGGAGCTTCTTAAGACATATGGACAGATCTTAAAGGAGACAGACCCGCAAGCTTATGCAGATGGATATGGGGAGCTTGCCCCAGCCTGTGCTTTTGAAGACGCATTTGCCCTGTATGTGCTTGTGGATATCCCGCCGGAAAGTACCGGGGAATATCAGGAATGTGTGCGTTATTTTGATCAGTTCGAGGAACTGGATACATACCGCAGTGCCGTGAGAAACTATCTTGGCCTGCAGACGGAGGAATAAGCTATGAGTCAGGTAATCATCATCGGCGGCGGTGCCGCAGGCATGATGGCGGCGATTGCCGCAGCAGGCGCGGGACATAAGGTCTGCATTTATGAGAAAAACGAAAAGCTTGGGAAAAAGGTTTACATCACCGGAAAGGGACGGTGCAACATTACCAATGCCTGCGATACAGAGGAGCTGTTTGGAAATGTAGTCCATAATGCCAAGTTTTTATATAGCAGCTTTTATACATTTACCAATACCGATATCGTGGAGCTTTTGGAACGGTATGGCTGCCCGGTTAAGACAGAGCGCGGAAACCGTGTCTTCCCGGTCTCTGACAAATCATCGGATGTGATCCATGCACTGACGGTCTGCCTGCGTGACCTTGGGGTGAATGTAGAGCTTCATGAAGAGGTGGCAGAGGTCCTCCAGGAAGATGGCCATGTGACCGGGGTCCGCTTAAAACGCGGAAACCGGACGGTCCCTGCAGATGCGGTCATCGTTACGACCGGCGGGCTTTCTTACCCGTCTACCGGCTCTACCGGGGATGGTTACCGGTTTGCAAAGGAGCTTGGACACACCATTACGGAGCTTTCGCCTGCACTGGTGCCGTTTGAAGCAAAGGAGCCGGTCTGCAAGGAACTTCAGGGGCTTTCCCTGCGCAACATCCATGCAGAGATCCGCAATGGGAAAAAGGTGCTGTTTGAAGAGTTTGGAGAGATGCTGTTTACCCATTTTGGTGTCAGCGGACCGGTCCTTCTTTCGGCCAGCAGTTATGTGGCTTCCACGTTAAAGAAGGGACCTCTTACCCTTTCCATCGATTTGAAGCCCGCACTTTCCGCAGAGCAGCTGGATGCCCGCATCCTGCGCGATTTTGAAGAGGCAAAAAATAAACAGTATAAGAATTCCTTAAATCACCTGCTCCCGGCAAAGCTGATTTCGGTGATCATTGAGCGGAGCGGAATTTCCCCGGAGAAAAAGGTCAATGAGATCACCCGGGAGGAACGCCACGCCCTTGTCTGCGCAGTCAAGGATTTCTGCATTACGCTGGTCGGACTGCGGGATTATAAGGAGGCGATCATCACACAGGGCGGTGTATCTGTGCGTGAAGTAAATCCGTCGACCATGGAATCGAAAAAGACGGCAGGACTTTATTTTGCCGGAGAAGTACTGGACCTGGATGCGGTAACAGGCGGCTTTAATCTCCAGATTGCCTGGTCCACCGGGTATCTGGCCGGGATTTCTGTTCCGCAGTAGGATCATGTGACTGCAATTTTGCGTTGCCGGCCGCATACACGCGGACCGGGTCATAACGAAAGCTTGAAACACAAAAAACAGGCAGTGAGGAGAAACGCTGCTTCATGCAAGGAGACGACGAAAACTATGGAGAAACATGCATTCAACATTGCGATTGACGGACCGGCAGGTGCCGGAAAGAGCACGATTGCGAAGATGGTGGCAAAAAAGCTGAACTTTATCTATGTGGATACCGGTGCCATGTACCGCGCAATCGCTTTATATCTGCTGAGGAGCGGCATCGATACTGCAAATGAGGCGGCAGTCAGCGAGGCGGTGAAAAATGCGGACATCACCATCCGTTACCAGGATGGCTCCCAGCAGGTTATCTTAAACGGGGAAGATGTATCCGGAAAGATCCGCACCGAGGAGGTGGGAAATACCGCCTCTGCAACCAGCGTATACCCGGCAGTACGCGCCCATCTGTTAGAGCTGCAGAGAAGCCTTGCTGCCAGCCAGAATGTGATTATGGACGGACGCGATATCGGCACCTGTATCCTGCCGGATGCAGAGGCAAAGATCTATCTGACTGCCAGCAGCCGGGTACGTGCCCTGCGCCGTTACAAAGAATTAACGGAAAAAGGAACCATGTGTAATCTGGAAGAAATTGAGCAAGATATCATTGAGAGAGACCATCGCGATATGACCCGCGAGATCGCACCATTAAAGCAGGCGGATGACGCTGTGCTCCTTGACAGTTCGGAAATGACGATCGGTGAGGTGGTGCAGGCCATCATTGATACCGCGAAAGCCCATGGCCTTAAGGAGGATGCCTAATGGAAGTCATCGTAGCGAAGACAGCCGGATTTTGTTTTGGCGTTAAGCGGGCGGTGAAACAGGTTTATGAGCAGATCGGGAAGGCGGAAAAGCCCGTGTATACCTATGGACCGATCATCCACAATGAGTTTGTGGTGAAAGACCTGGAAGAAAAAGGGGTAAAGGTCTTAAATACAAAGGAGGAGCTGGCGGCCCTTACCGGCGGGATCGTTGTGATCCGTTCCCATGGCGTCGGGAAAGAAATCTATGACCTTTTAAATGAACATCATATCACGGTTGTGGATGCCACCTGTCCGTTTGTAAAAAAGATCCACCGGATCGTAGAAGAACAGACGCGGGAGGGACGCCGGGTCATCATCATCGGAAACCCGGATCATCCGGAGGTCCAGGGCATCCGCGGATGGGGAAATGACACGACGCTGGTGGTGGAAAATGCGGACCAGATCGAGCATTTGTCTGTTTCAAAAGAGGAAAAGATGTGTATCGTATCCCAAACGACATTTAATTACAAGAAATTTCAAGATTTAGTTGAAAAATTCGAGAAAAAGGGTTATGATATACTTGTTTTAAATACGATTTGCAATGCAACACAGGAGAGACAAGTGGAAGCTAGACGTATTGCTTCTGAAGTGGACGCTATGATTGTCATAGGCGGCAAACACAGCTCCAACACACAGAAACTCTACGAGATATGCCAAAAGGAATGTAAGAATACTTACTTTATCCAGTCACTCGGCGATTTCAACCCTGAATGTGTGAATTCTGTGCGCAGCGTAGGTATTACAGCGGGGGCATCCACCCCGAATCAAATTATTGAGGAGGTTCATACTAATGTCAGAATTAAGTTTTGAACAAATGTTGGAGGAATCATTAAAAACAATACGTACGGGAGAGATCGTCACTGGTAAAGTCATCGATGTGAAAGAGGACGAGATCGTCCTGAACATTGGATACAAATCCGATGGTATCATCCCGAAAAGTGAGTACACCAACGAAGCAAACGTAGATCTCAGAACCCAGGTTCAGGTTGGCGATGAGATGGAAGCAAAAGTTGTTAAAGTAAACGACGGCGAGGGCCAGGTTGCACTGTCCTACAAGAGACTGGCTGCAGACAAGGGCAACAAGAGACTGGAAGAGGCTTTCGAGAACCACGAGGTTCTTACCGCAAAGGTTGCACAGGTACTGGACGGCGGCTTAAGCGTTGTTGTTGATGAGGCAAGAGTCTTCATTCCGGCAAGCCTGGTATCTGACACTTATGAGAAAGATTTAAGCAAGTACGCAGGTCAGGATATCGATTTCGTTATCACTGAGTTCAACCCGAAGAGAAGAAGAGTCATCGGCGACAGAAAGCAGCTTATGGTTGCTAAGAAGGCTGAGATGCAGAAAGAGCTCTTCGAGCGCATCCACGCTGGCGATACCGTAGAGGGTACTGTTAAGAACGTAACCGATTTCGGTGCATTCGTAGACCTGGGCGGCGCTGACGGCCTGCTTCATATTTCCGAGATGTCCTGGGGCCGTGTTGAGAATCCAAAGAAGGTATTCAAGACCGGTGACCATGTAAAGGCTCTCATCAAAGACATCAACGGCGAGAAGATCGCTCTGAGCTTAAAGTTCCCGGAGCAGAATCCGTGGGCTAACGCAGCTGAGAAGTACGCTGTAGGCAACGTAGTAACCGGCCGTGTTGCTCGTATGACTGACTTCGGCGCATTCGTTGAGTTAGAGCCGGGCGTAGACGCTCTGCTTCATGTATCCCAGATTTCCAGAGATCACGTTGACAAACCGGCAGACGCTCTGACCATCGGCCAGGAGATCGAGGCTAAGGTTGTTGACTTCAACGGCGAGGACAGAAAAATCAGCTTAAGCATGAAAGCTCTGCAGGCTCCGGCTGAGCAGACCGAGGCAGACGCTGAGTAATCTCAAATAGAAAAGATTTGATGATATAGAAAAACACCATGGCGTGGATGAAAATTCCGTGCATGGTGTTTTTTATATATAAAAAGCCTTCTTATTGTTTTACGATTTATCCCCTACAAGAAATTAAAAAAATGTGGTACAATAAAAATGTTTATACGCTAAAAGCAGTGCGGATGTGATGAGTGAATGGATTTTTTGACGTTTTGCGCTGTTATAAGGGAATACAAAGGAGGATAAACTCGTGGAATTTGATAAGTTATTAGAGGAAAGAAGAAGCATCCGGGCATATGACAGCAGCAGACGTGCCACAAAGGAGCAGATCACAGCTATGGTACAGGCGGCTATTCAGGCACCGTCCTGGAAAAATTCCCAGACTTCCCGTTATTACGCTGTTTTAGATGAAGCCCAGTGTGAAGCACTTTCGGAGAACTGCCTGCCGCAGTTCAACCAGAATAATTCCAGGGGAGCAGCTTATATTGTAACCACGTTCGTGAAGAACCGGGTCGGTTTCGATAAAGAGACCGGTGCAGCGGTGAATGAATGTGGAAATGGCTGGGGTTATTATGACCTGGGACTCCAGAATGAAAACCTCATTTTAAAAGCGAGGGAGCTCGGCCTCGATACCCTGATCATGGGAATCCGGGATGGAGCGAAGATCGCTGGGATGCTTGGAATCCCGGAGACAGAGCAGGTGGTATCTGTCATTGCAGCCGGTTACCGCGCAGTAAATCCGGAGAAGCCGAAACGAAAGGCTCCGGAAGATATCCTGAAATTTGTGTAATCTGCCTAACGCTTCATTTGTTCAGTCGAGCCTTCCTTCTGGGTCAGTGCGGTATTTATCGGTGTTTTTATCCGTGCACTTTACAGTCAGATCCAGATCAGCTGCCAGAAGAATGTTCCGCCGCTGAACACTTCCCTGATCTTTTCTTCGGAGATCATCATTACGCTGATCCTGAACCCGTTCCTTTGCTTCTGGGAAATCTGGAAGCTGTGCCTGATTTGGAATTTGTCAATGACCAGCTTTGCGAAAACAATGAATCACAGATGGGGAAAAGTAAATCCCAGCCAGGCAGGTGCTGGTTCGCCAGCCTACGTAAAATAACCGGCTGTGGATTGCTACAGAGAAAGGATTGAGTTAGATTTGATAATTGAACTAGATATGTACCAGACGATCGCGGCCGCTGTGGCCGCGCTGATGCTGGGTAAATTTTTAAGGAGGCGGTGTGCAGTCCTGGAGCGGTTCTGTATACCGGCTCCGGTGATCGGCGGCGTGATCTTTGCAGTGTGTACCTGCATCTGTTATGTCACCGGAATTGCGGAATTTGCATTTGATGATACCTTAAAAGAAGTCTGCATGGTATTTTTCTTTACCTCTGTCGGATTTCAGGCGAATTTAAAGGTGCTCCGGAGCGGCGGAAAAGCATTGGCAGTATTTTTAGGCTTGGTCATCCTGCTGATCATTTCCCAGAATTTCCTGGCGATCGGCCTGGCAAAGCTTTTACGCATTCCGACGCTGGTGGGACTTGTACCGGGTCCATCCCGATGGTAGGTGGACACGGAACGGCAGGTGCCTTTGGACCGGTCTTGGAAAGCATGGGAAGCGAAGGCGCTACCACGGTCTGCACGGCAGCTGCGACCTTTGGCCTGATCGCAGGCAGTGTGATGGGCGGCCCGATCGGAAAAGGCCTGATCGAAAAATATGACCTCCTAAAAACTATTGTTCCGGAGGATGACAGCCTTCTGATCGAGGAGGAAAACCTTCTGATCGAAGAAGAAAAGAAGCATGAGCGCCATACCACGATGTATCCGATGGCGGTATTCCAGCTGATCATTGCGATCGGGTTTGGCACCTTTGTGTCGGATCTTTTGTCCCTGACCGGCCTTACCTTTCCAATTTACATTGGAGCCATGATCGCGGCGGCCATTATCCGCAACATCGGCGAATACAGTGGAAAGTACACGACCCATATGGGCGAGATCAACGACATCGGCGGTATCTGCCTTTCCTTATTTTTAGGAATCGCCATGATCACGTTAAAACTGTGGCAGTTAGCAGATCTGGCGCTTCCGCTTCTGGTGCTTTTGTTTGGTCAGGTTGTTCTGATGTTTGTGTATGCACGCTTTGTCGTGTTCAACGTGATGGGGCGCGACTACGATGCGGCAGTCATCAGCTCCGGCGTCTGTGGATTTGGTATGGGCGCTACACCGAATGCCATGGCGAATATGCAGGTTGTCTGCGAAAAGTATGAGCCTTCCGTAAAGGCATACATTCTGATCCCTTTGGTCGGAAGCCTGTTTGCAGACTTTTTAAATACCCTTTCCATTACATTCTTTATTAACTTTTTATAGGAACCGGCCAGGCGGGGGGATGATTCTGGCCGTAGTAAAAAAGCGGAGGAAAACACTATGTTCTGGAACAAAGAGAAGGATAAAAAACACGGACATGAGTATGAAATTTCCAGTGAGGATCTGGCATTTCCAGAAATCCACATTGGAAAAAGAAAGAAGGAGGAGCATGCATCGGAGCACCATGATTCCATTACTTACGATGATGTAGCAATTCCAGAGGTTCACATTCCGGTAAGAAAAAAGAAATGAGAAAAAAGAGCCAGGGGATGTGTTGACACAAAATTCCTGTTTTTAGGAACTGTGGTCGGCATCGTATTTGTGAAAAATGATAGCCAGGGGCTTGTTGCACGAATGTGCGATGGCTCCTTTGTTGTATGTGCAGATCAAGAAGGCGCGTCTGCTGATGGGAGAACTTGAAACTTCCTTCTTTCTGTCTTGACATGCAATATTATATGTTGTATATTATTTACATGAACAATATTATATAATATATAATATTATAAAAATAAACATACAGAATGACAGAAAGGTGGAGTACGATGGTTTTTAACACAGGATCCGCGCTGCTGGACGCGATCGTCTTATCGGTTGTTTCCAGAGATGTGAACGGGACCTATGGGTACCGTATTACCCAGGAAGTACGGGCAGTACTCGATATTTCGGAATCTACGTTATATCCGGTTCTCAGACGTCTGTTAAAAGATGAATGTCTGGAGACTTACGACATGGCCATCGATGGGAGAAACCGCAGGTACTACCGGATCACGGAAAGCGGGAGATTGCAGCTGAATCTTTACCGCGGAGAGTGGAATGTTTACGCGCAGAAAATTTCCGGAATATTGGAGGAGAAAGATCATGAATAAGGCAGTGTTTATAGAAAGGCTGGAATATCTGCTTTCCGATATTCCGGAGGAGGAACGGGAAGAGGCGATTGCGTATTACCAGGATTATCTGGATGAGGCAGGAGAAGACCGGGAGGCGGATGTACTGAGTGAGTTTGGAAGCCCGGAGCGGATCGCATCCATCATCCGGAGTAATCTGAACGCCGATCTGGAAGATGGCGGTTCCTTTACGGAAACAGGGTATGAGGATGAGCGTTTCCGGGATCCGGGATATCAGGTGGTAAAGCGAAAGGAACTTCCGGATGTCTATGAAGAAGCAGAAGCCGGATTTGACGGGGATGCGTATGAAGGATTCGCTGACAGACGCCGGACAACCGGATTTGATGAGGATATGTTTGAGGAATCCGCCGGAAACCGGACAAATAGAAAATCGAAAAATGTACGTTCAGGAAAAAATAAGAACCAGACACCGGTCGTAAAACTGATTTTGTTTGGTATTTTAGCCCTGATCCTGCTGCCATGGCTTCTTGGAGTGGGAAGCGGAGTTGTGGCTGCGGCTGCGACACTGATTGCGCTGGTGGCCGCTGCGGTTTTTGGAATTGGTTTTCTGACCGTTGCAGCCGGGTTTAGCACCGTGATTCTGACGGTTATGGGAGCAGGAATCCTGGTTTCTGATTTCTGGGGCGGTATTACGGTTGCCGGTTTTGCCGTGTTTGTGTTTGGCTGCGCGCTGATCGGAGTGGCACTTTCCATATTGACCTATGGAAAATTTGTTCCATGGTGTATCCGCACGATTGTGAAGATCCTTTCAGGATTGCTTCGGGGAGGGAAAAAACTATATGAAAAATTGCGTTAAGTGGTTTTTACTGATTGGAGTCGTATGCTGTCTTTTGGGGACCGGAATTGTAACGGCCGGGCTGATGAATGGTGGAGCGAAAAACGCGAAGAGCTATGTGCGTCAGTCCTATGAGCATGCGCAGAAACTGGAAGAACATCTGGAGGATTTTGATTATGGATATTAACAGAAAATTGTATCGTTCTAATACAAATAAGATCATATGCGGTGTGTGCGGTGGCCTGGGAGAATATCTGGGCGTTGATCCGACGATTGTCCGGCTTGTGTGGGTGCTGATTGCCTGTTCCGGAACCGGACTTCTGGCTTACATCATAGCAGCAGTCATCATGCCGCAGAAAGTGGATGAAATAGAATAAATAAGATATTCGCATATGGATAGAAATCGAAAAATCGGGCACACTTCAGGAAAAAAGGAGTGTGCCTTTATGTCTAAGAAAAAAGAACAAAAACCGATTGATGTGGAACATATGTCACCGGAAGAACAGCTGAAATTTGAAATTGCAGAGGAGCTTGGGTTGGGAGACCGCGTACTGAAAGAAGGCTGGCGCTGCCTGACTTCAAAGGAAAGCGGCCGGATCGGCGGTTTGATCACGAAACGGAAAAAGCAGATGCAAAAGGAAGCAGATATCCGATAGAGATGGTTGGGTCTGATGCTTGTCAAACCTGTAAAAAGAAAGTATAATAAAACCGATTACAGCGCATAAAAAAGTTACTGTTGCAAATCATGCGCCTGAACGGAGAACAAGTGACAGAGAAAAGACTGAGGAATGGATACACAACCGGGACCTGTGCGGCGGCTGCGGCGAAGGCGGCGGCCGCTTTTTTTGCGCAGGCAACGCGCCAAAAAACATTTACATATTCCGAGTTAACATTGCCTGGCGGCGGAAGCTGCCGCATTCCGGTAATCCCATTTTTAAAAGAGGGCGAACCGTTTTGTTTTGGAGTACAAAAAGATTCCGGGGATGACCCGGATGTGACCAATCAAACCCTCATATTAGCCAGTGTAAAGCCGGTCAGCCGAAAAATACTGGAAAGGCTGAAATCAACGGGAAGTGGTTATTTCCTTGAAGAATTTCCAGACCTATATTTGAATGGCGGCCTGGGGATTGGTATGGTGACAAAACCGGGGTTAAGCTGCCCGGTGGGACATTATGCGATCAATCCGGTGCCGCGCAGCATGATCCTGGGAGCGGTCGATGAAGTAATGAGGCAGACTCCATATGAAGAATGCCTGCTCATTGAGATTTCAATCCCAGACGGAGAACGGCTAGCGTCCCAGACCTTTAATCCCAAGCTTGGAATTCAGGGTGGAATTTCAGTTCTTGGCACCACTGGCATTGTCAAGCCCATGAGTGAAGAAGCGCTTCTGGAGACAATCCGTCTGGAAATTCACATGAAAGCGGTAAATGGAGCGAAGGTGCTTTTGATGGCTCCTGGCAATTATGGGGAAGAATTTTTGAAAAAAACGCTTGGCGTTCCGGTCGGAAACGCAGTACTTTGCAGCAATTTTGTAAAGGCCGCCGTGCTTATGGCACAGAAAGAGGGATTCCAGAGCGTATTGTTTGTCGGACACATTGGAAAATTAATCAAAGTATCGGCAGGCAGGGAGAATACGCATTCTAAGTATGGAGATGGGCGTATGGAACAGATGGCGCAGCTTACGGAAGCATTGGGATATCAGAAATTAAAGCAGCAGATCCTTTCCTGCAATACCACCGATGATGCTTTGGAATTGCTGAAACAACATGGAATTGCTGGAAAACTGTTAGACCTGACTGCAGAATACGTGAAGCGGCAGTTAGAGCAGTGGAGTGATGGAAAAATTTGCGCTGAGGTGGTGACGTTTTCGACTGCGCATCAGATGTTTGGAACGACCACGGACTGGAAGCGTTTATTTGAGACATGGAAACGTGAACGTAGCTAAGGAAGAGGCCATTGTTCGGAAACAGGGATTTTCTGAACGGAAAATCCTGTATGATATCGTTCTGACAGCAGATGTTGTCGATTGAAAAACGAAAGGATAATGTATGAAGCTTGCAGTGATCGGATTTACAGGAAGAGGAGCAGAACTTGCTTCAAAACTGGTCGAGGCGTTTTGTGTCGCTGGTGATTCCTGCACGGGCTACACGGGAAAGCGCGTTGGCATGGAAGAACAAAAAGGGTTATGCATGGTAACCGGCTCTCTCTCAGACTGGACCAGGCAGCAGTTCGAGGAAATGGATGGCCTGATCTTTGTTGGTGCCGCGGGAATTGCGGTCCGTCTGATTGCGCCTTATCTGAAGGACAAGCTGACTGATCCGGCTGTTGTGGTAGTGGATGAGGCAGGACGTTTCGCAATTTCTCTTTTGTCTGGTCATGTAGGCGGAGCAAACCATCTGGCAGAGTGGACAGCCGGGATCCTTGGTGCTGTCCCTGTGGTGACAACAGCGTCCGATGTGAGAGGGCGGCATGCAATTGACGTCTGGGCTAAAGAACATCATCTGACCATTACAGACCGAAAGTTGGCAAAAGAGGTTGCCGCGGCGCTGCTAGATGGAGAAACAGTCGGTTATTTCAGTGAATATCCATTGGAACTTCCGGATGCAACCGGATACCAGGAAAATAAGGTGAATCGCAGGAATGTGTGGGTAACCTGTCATGTGAAACCGGATTTTTGGACTGGTTTTCCACAAGAAAGAATGCCTGCTGTTTCTAAAGTTACAGATGACGACCAGTGCGAACCACAATTCTTACGTCTTGTGCCAAAATCCCTGATTCTTGGGATTGGGTGCCGGAAACAGACACCGGGGGAAGCCATTGAATTTGCCGTGCAGGAGGCACTCAGACAGGCAAATCTGGATGTTCAGGCAGTGGCAGCCATTGCCAGCATTGACTTAAAAAAAGAAGAGACGGGACTATTGCAGTTGTCTGAAAAACTTGCAGTTCCTTTTATGACCTACACAAGCAGTGAACTGGAAGCAGTGCAGGGAGAATTCTCAGAGTCTGGTTTTGTGCGTCAGGTGACGGAAGTTGGAAATGTCTGCGAGCGTTCTGCGCTTCTTTGCGCCGGAAAAGATGCCAGACTGCTGGTGAAAAAGCAGGTGTATCCGGGTGTGACCGTTGCAGTGGCTGAGACTGCTTTTTACGGATAGGAAGGAGGAAAAGCATGGAGAAACAAAAACAAACACCGGTTGTTATATTTGGCGGTACGTCCGAGGGACGGGAACTGGCTGAATATGCGCAGGAATATCAGATTCCGGTTGTGGTCAGTGTGGTTTCCGGCTATGGGGAAAGCCTGCTTCAGGAAAGCGCGGTTGTGCGGGTACATACCGGTGCTCTGAAGGAAGAGGATATGCGCGCGTTTTTGATGGAAACAGGGACAAAGCTGGTGATGGATGCGACACATCCTTATGCGCGTGTTGTGACAGAGCAGGTATCTTCCCTGTGTGCTGCGCTGCAGATCCCATACAAGCGGATCCTGCGAGATCCTTCCCAGGTTGAGATGGAACAAAATGGCTCCGGCGCAGGTTTATTTCTGGCGGATTCCATAGAAGAGGCTGTGAACTATCTGAAAGCGGATGACCGGCCGGTGCTTCTGACAACGGGAAGCAAGGAATTGGAAAAATTTGCCGCTGATCCTGCATGTAAGGACCGGATCTATGCCAGGGTTCTTCCGGACAGCCAGGTATTGAAAAAGTGTGAGGAGCTTGGAATCCGCGGTGCCCATGTGATCGCAATGCAGGGACCTTTTTCCACGGAATTGAATACTGCATTACTGCGTACGGCACACGCAGGCTGGCTCGTGACCAAAGAAGCTGGAAAACGTGGAGGATTCGCGGAAAAACTGGAAGCAGCCAGAGCGTGCGGTGTTTCTGTGATCGTGATCCGGCGACCGGTCCAGGAAGAAGGAATTTCCTTAAACGAGGCAAAACAGCTGATGGACGCGTACCGGATTTCAAAAAGGCAGGAAAAGAAAGAGAATCCTTTGCCGGATAAAACATCCGAAACTGGTGCACGCAGCCTTAGCCTCATCGGCATGGGAATGGGGGGTGGCAGACAGCTGACCCTGGAAGCTTTGGATGCTCTCAAACAGTGTGATGCAGTCTTCGGTGCTTCCCGTATGCTTCGGGATGTAGAAAAATGGATCTGCGGCAAGCAGCAGGAAGCGTTTTATCAGCCGGATCAGATCCTGGACTGGCTGGAGACGCACCCGCAGGTTTCCCATGCGGCAGTCATCTGTTCCGGCGATACAGGCTTTTACAGTGGCAGCGGCAGTATGATGCGGGAACTTCATACGCGCTGGCCGCAGGAAACAGCATGTCCTTATCAGGTTCAGGTTTATCCGGGAATCTCTTCGGTTTCCGCGCTGGCTGCGAGGTTCCAGATTTCCTGGGAGGATGCCTGCCTGGCCAGTGCCCATGGGCGGGACTGCGATGTGGCAGAACTGGTAAAACAGCATAAACTGGTTTTTTTGCTGCTGGACAGCAGCCAGAACTTAAAAACCATCTGTCAGACGCTGACAGCGGCCGGGCTTGGAAAAACACGGATTTTTGCAGGTGCGCGTATGGGATACGAAGAGGAACAGAACATCTGCGGTATGGCAAAGGAACTGACAGATCAGGAAACAGACAGTTTGACAGCAGTATTTCTGGAGCGGAATGAAGAATGAGAGATGAATGGTTTATCCGGGGAAAAATCCCTATGACAAAGAGTGAAGTGCGGTCTGTGTCGGTTTCCAAGCTGGAGCTGGAGCCGGGCCACATTGTCTATGATATCGGAGCCGGCACGGGATCCGTTTCTGTGGAAATGGCGCTGCATGTGCCGAACGGACATGTGTATGCGTTTGAACAGAAGGAGGAAGGCTGTGAGCTGATCCGGAAAAACGCGGAAAAAGCAGGAGTGCGCAACCTGACCGTGGTTTCCGGGAAAGCGCCGGATTCCATGGAAGGTTATCCAGCACCGGACCGGGTGTTTATCGGCGGAAGCGGCGGAAATTTAGGGGAGATTCTGGATCTTGTCACAAAGAAAAACCCAAATGTGCAGATTGTGATCAACGTGATCGCGCTGGAGAGCCTTTCCCAGACCATGGAATGGATGAAGCGAAACGGGCGGGAGCCGGAAGTAATCTGCATGCAGGTTTCCAGGGCAGAAAAACGTGGCCCTTACCATATGATGCAGGCCCAGAATCCGATTTATATTATTACCATGGGCTCAGAGCAAACAGAAAACAAGGAGAATGAACAAAGTCGTTATCCCCGCATTCTTCTTGCGGCACCGGGAAGCGGAAGCGGAAAAACCCTTCTGACTGTCGGGCTGCTGACGTTATTTCAGCGCATGAGAATTGCCTGCCGATCCTTTAAATGTGGTCCGGATTATATTGATCCGATGTTTCATAAGTATGTGCTTGGGATTGACAGCTGCAATCTGGACAGCTTTTTCCTGCCGGAATCCGAATTGCGGGATTTATTGGAAAGCAGGGCGTCGCAGGCAGAGCTTTCCGTGATCGAGGGTGTTATGGGATTTTATGACGGCATTGGCGGTAATTCCATGGCGGCGAGCACCTATGAGGTCGCAAAGATCACAAATTCGCCGGTCATCCTGGTGGTGGACGGCAAAGGCAGCAGCCTTTCCCTTGCGGCCCAGATCAAGGGTTTTCTGGATTATCAGAAGGACAGCCATATCCGTGGTGTGATCTTAAACCGGACGAATCCGATGGTAGGAGAACGCCTGCGCCCGGAAATTGAAAAATTGGGAGTGAAGTATCTTGGTGCGGTTCCGGTCTGCGAGACGGTAGATATCAAGAGCCGTCATCTGGACTGACCATGCCGGAAGAACAAAAAGATCTGCGGGAGCATTTAGCGGCATTTGCCGGCCAGCTTGCCAAGTGCCTGGATGTGGAAGGAATTCTGGAACTTGCCGGATATTATGTGGGAAAAAATGTGAAAAGTGCAAGATTAGCCGGAATTTCCATGGGTGAAGAAAAGAACACATCAGGTCAATCGGAACTATTTGGTTGTAAAAATAAAAATTTGCCAGATCCTGGCCAAACTCGGATTTGCGTGGAAAACGATGTTTGTGAAATAGAAAACCGGATGAAACCAGAGAAACGAATCGCGGTGGCACTGGACGAAGCGTTCTGCTTCTACTACCAGGAAAACCTGAATTTCCTGAAAGAACATGGCTGGGAGATCGTACCATTTTCCCCGCTGCACGATACCGCGCTTCCGTCTTTTGTGCAGGCTATGTTATTAGGAGGGGGTTATCCGGAGCTTTACGCGAAGGAGCTTTCCGAGAATACATCGATGCTGGAAGCTATACGAAACGCTTCCAAAACCGGTGTCCGGATCCTTGCGGAGTGCGGTGGATTTTTGTATCTGCAAAAATCCCTGGAAGATGAGAACGGCACGGTATGGCCTATGGCGGGTCTGCTTCCCGGGGACGGTTACCGTACGGGAAAGCTTGGCCGGTTTGGCTATATTTCCCTGGAGCAGAATGGAGCGTATCGGATCAAGGGACATGAGTTTCATTACTGGGACAGCACAGCGCCGGGGGATGCGTTCCGGGCCAATAAGCCGCAGTCGAAGCGAGGCTGGGACTGCATGTACCAGACAGACCGGATCCTTGCCGGATTCCCGCATCTGTACTATTTGTCGGGACCGGATCTGATCTTAAACTTTTTAGATGGAGAAGAAACGCTATGATGCATCTGATTACCGGAGCCTCTGCGAGTGGCAAATCGGCCTATGCGGAAGGGCAGCTTGCAAAGGCAGAAGGACCGGAAAAATTTTATCTTGCGACCATGCGCGCCTGGGGCGCGGAAGGGGAAGCGAGAGTCAGGAAACACCGCGCCATGCGGGAAGGAAAAGGCTTTCAGACGATTGAAGCCTTTCACACTTTGGAACAGGTAAGGCTTCCGGGGAAAGGCAGTCTGATGCTGGAATGCATGTCAAATCTTCTGGCAAATGAACAATTTGAGATTGGCGGAACCGATGAAGAAATCCTGGAACGCATTCAGGTGGGAATCCAGAACCTGGAAGCGCAGACGAACGATCTGGTGATCGTGACAAATGAGATTTTTTCGGACGGATGCAGCTACGATGCGGACACCATCCGCTATATCCGTCTCTTAGGAACCTTAAATATCTGGCTGGCAGAGAAGGCTTCCCTGGTCACGGAAGTAGTCTATGGAATTCCGATCCGTCAGAAAGGAGATGCAGGATAATGGTGGAAAGTTTTATCATCGCGTTTTCTATGTATTCCCGGATTCCGATGCCATTTATCGAGTGGAGTGAGCGTGGCATGAAATATGCCTTTTGCTTTTTCCCGCTGATCGGAGCCGTGATCGGCCTTATCATGAATGTATATGTGTTTGCCGCACAGGCAGCAGGACTTGGAATACTGGCGTTTTCCCTGCTTGGAACGGCAATCCCGCTTTTGATCACCGGTGGGATCCACATGGATGGCTTTTTGGATGTGACAGATGCAAGAAGTTCGTTTTTAAGCCGGGAGCGGAAACTGGAAATTTTAAAGGACCCACATGCAGGAGCCTTTGCGATTGCAGGCTGCGGCGTGTATCTGCTGCTTTATACTGCAGCATTTTCTGAACTTGGAAATTCTGCATTTCCTGCGATTGCCGGAATTTATGTGATCACCCGCTCGTTCAGCGGTCTTTCTGTCCTCTGCTTTCCGAAAGCGCGAAAGGACGGGCTTGCTGCAACCTTTGCAAAAGAAACCGGAAGCGGATCCCCGGTTGTAAAGGCGGTTCTGGTGGGATGGCTGCTTGCCGGAGTCCTGTTTTTTCTTGTCACGGCAGGCGTGTTTACAACGCTGATCATGATGGCAGCGGCAGCACTGGTCTTTTTCTGGTATCACCATATGGCATTAACGGAATTTGGTGGAACGACAGGAGACCTGGCCGGTTATTTTTTGCAGACGGCAGAACTGGCTATGGTAGCGGCACTGGCTGTGTGCAGCCATATCTTGTGACAGAATCGTGGCTTACGAAGAAAATGGAGGAAGAAGAATATGATCCTGGTGATCGGAGGAAGCTTTCAGGGAAAGAAAGCGTTTGCAGAACAGATCTGCAGGGAAGAAAAGGAACAGAACAAACAGAATCATCGTCTGAACATAGCAGATACATATCCAAATATGGAGCAGCAGCCCCAGATCCTGCCGGATTTTCATCTTCAGGTCCGGAAAGCCCTGGAGGCAGGCGAAGATCCGGACGCCTTAACGCGTAAGCTTCTCGAAAATCCGCCCGAGGTGATCACACTGGATGAAGCTGGATGCGGGATTGTGCCCATTGAGCGGGAGAAACGCATCTACCGGGAGGCCGTGGGGCGTGCCGGACAGCTTCTTGCTGCCCGGGCAGAGAAAGTATACCGGGTTCAATGCGGTATTGCGACCCGGATCAAGTAAGGCTGAACATAACAGCGCAGCTGCAAAACCGCTGCACATAGACAAACAATAAAGGAAACGAATGACATGATACTCGGACATCTCTGGATGGAATATGCGGCTGCGGCCTGCATCGGTTTTTTATTAGATTTTATTGTGGGAGATCCACACGGGCTCTGGCATCCGGTCTGCGGGATCGGAAAGCTGATTTCGTGTATGGAAAAAAGGCTTCGGAAAAAAGTACCGGATCAGCCGGAAAGCCTGCTCCTTGCCGGGGCAGCGCTTGCTGTGACAGTTCCCTGCGTGACGGTTGTGGTCACGGCACTGATCCTGCTTCTGGCCGGTTTGATCCATCCATATTTTCAGTTTGCCATGATGTGTCTGTTAGACGGGTGGATCCTGGCGGCAAGATCACTGAAAACGGAAAGTATGAAGGTCTATAAGGAATTGAAAACAGGGGATTTAGAGCGTGCCCACTATGCAGTTTCCATGATCGTTGGGCGGGATACCCAGAACCTGACGGCGGAGGGTGTGACGAAGGCAGCTGTGGAGACGGTTGCGGAAAATGCTTCCGACGGCGTGATCGCGCCGCTTTGCTTTTTATTCCTTGCCGGTCCGGTTGGCGGATTTTTTTATAAGGCCGTGAATACCATGGATTCCATGGTTGGCTATAAAAATGAAAAGTACCTGTATTTTGGGCGTGCGGCAGCAAAGCTTGACGATCTGCTGAACTGGATCCCTTCCAGGCTGACCGGATTTTTGTTTGCAGTGGCAGCATTTCTGCTGCCTGGTATGAACGGAAAAGAAGCATTTGCAATCTGGCGACGGGACCGCAGAAACCATAAAAGCCCGAACTCAGCCCAGTCGGAATCGGCCTGTGCCGGAGCACTGGGAGTCCAGCTGGCAGGGGATGCCTGGTATTTTGGAAAGCTGAACCATAAGCCGACGATCGGGGACGCACACCGCCCGGTGGAGCCAGAGGATATTGCGCGTGCAAACCGGTTAATGTATCTGGCTTCGGTGCTGGCACTTTTTGCCGGAACCGGTCTGATCATTTTGCTTGAGATACTGACAGGAGGATTGGTGTAATGGAGCCATACAAAGCATCGGGACACGGTGGGGATGTTTACCGCAATCAGGTAAGCCATGATTTTTCCATCAACTTAAACCCGCTTGGGATGCCGCAGGGAGTTAAGAAAGTATTGAAACATTCGGTAGATGGCTGGGCCAGGTATCCGGACCCGGAGTGTGAAGCATTGAAAAATGCGCTGGCTGGGTATCATCATGTGCCGGCAGAGTGGATCCTCTGTGCCAACGGCGCGGCAGACCTGATCTTTCAGGCAGTGCGGATCCTTGCGCCGAAAAAAGCCTTGCTGTTTGCTCCGTCTTTTTCAGAATACCGGCAGGCATTAATGGCAGCAGGCTGTGAAATTGAAACACTTCCCCTAAAAAAGGAGCAAGGGTTCCAGCCGGATATCGAAGCGGCCCTGGATCATATTACGCCGGAAACCGGTCTATTGTTTTTCTGCAATCCCAATAACCCGACCGGTCATGCTGTGCCGGCGAGCCTGGTAAAAAAGCTTGCTGATCACTGCCAAAAGACCGGGACCTGGCTGATCCTGGACGAGTGCTTTTGCGAACTGCTGGAGCAGCCGGAAGACTTTAGCATGATGCCGTTTGCAGGCCATTACGAGAAGCTGGTCATTTTACGGGCATTCACAAAGACCTATGCTATGGCAGGACTCCGGCTGGGATACGCGTTGTCTTCTTCTGGATCACTGTTTCAGAAAATCCGGCAGGAGCGCCAGCCGTGGAGTGTGTCAGTTCCGGCCCAGGAGGCCGGAATCGCAGCACTGAAGGAGCAGGAGTATCTGAAGCAGGCAAGAATACTGATCGGGACAGAACGTGCATGGCTGAGCGGCCAGTTACAGGAGCTTGGCTTTACGGTATTTAAGTCTGACAGTAATTTTATCCTGTTTTACATCGAAGAAGACCATCCGGGGGAGCTGCTGCAGGCGTGCTAAAACGGAAAATCCTTCTTAGGGACTGCAGCAATTTTGATGGTCTGGCATCCGGCTATTACCGGATCTGCGTGGGAATGCCGGAGAAAAACCGGCTTCTGGTCCGGAATCTGCAGGAAATTAAGAATGAAAACTATGGATGAAGAATTAAAGGAGAAGCAGGCTATGAGTTTATATCGGATCATCCTGGTAGATGACGAGGAAGAGGTGCGCAAGGGCATCATACGGAAAATTGACTGGAGCAGTCTGGGATTTGAAGTGGTCGGTGACGCAGAAAACGGAGCTGAGGCATTGGAGCGGATCGAGCAGCTGGAGCCGGAGGTTGTTATGACGGACATCCGCATGCCATTTATGGACGGGCTGACCCTGACGGAAAAGATCCGCCAGAAATACCCTTCCATGAAGGTGCTGATCTTCTCTGGCTTTGACGATTTTGAGTATGCACAGCATGCGATCAAGCTGAATGTGACGGAATATATCTTAAAACCGGTGAATGTAGAGGAGCTTTCAGAGATTTTAAGACGGGTAAAGCAGAATCTGGATGAGGAGATCAGCCAGCGCCGGGATGCGGCGATCTTACGGGAAAGCTACCAGAGAAGTCTTCCAATCTTAAGAGAAGTATTCTTAAATGACCTGGTGCGCGGAAGTGCGAATACCGCCATGATCGAAGAAAAGCTTCAGGAATACAGCGTTGACATCCTGCATGCGAAGAAATGGATCACAGCGTTGTTACATATTGAGACCGAGGCTTCTGGCCATCCTGCTGCCCTGCAGAAAGAACTGGTGCCTATTTCCGTGCGCCAGATCACAGAGGACCATTTAAAGGACTACTGCCGGTTTACCATTTTTAACTCCTCAGCAGGTATGGCTTTGATCGCGGTGATCGATGAGGACAATTCCCAGACCGGTCTTCTGGACCGTCTCGGCGATATCTGCAAGGAGTGCAGGCGTGTGCTGGATGTCACTGTGACGATCGCAGTCGGGCACAGCTGTCAGGAACTTTCTGAGATCAGCCGGATCTATCAGTCCTCGGTGGATGCCCTTGGCTATAAGACCATTGTGGGAACCGGACATACCATTTATATCAACGACGTGGAGCCGGTGAGCCGCGGAAAACTGAAATTTGATAACACCGACGAAAATGACTTTGTCACGGCGGTGAAGTTCGGGCCGAAAGAAAAAATCCGGGAAACCGTAAAAAAACTGATGTTGCGTATGGACGATGCCAAGGTGCATGCCAGACAGCAGCAGCTCTACATGCTTTCCTTATTCAACTGCGTGACCAGACTGATGCAGCAGTACGATCTGACAACAAAGGAAATTTTCGACACGGAAAAGCAGTATATGGACGTTCCTGCTGCGCTGGGAAAACCAGAGAAATTTGAAGCCTGGATTTTGGGTGCCTGCCTGCGGATCCATGAAAGCTTAAACCGAGAGCGTGACAATACGACCAAAAAGGTGATCCTGGAGGCAAGACGCTATATCGAGAGTCATTATCAGGACCCATCCCTTTCCGTGGAGATGATCTGCCGGGAGCTTCATATGAGTCCGGCTTACTTTTCAACGATGTTCCGCAAGGTGACGGGCCAGACATACATTGCGTACCTGACAGAGGTGCGTCTGCAAAAAGCAGTGGAGCTTTTAAACGAGACAGATGATAAGACCTATGTGATCGCACAGAAGGTAGGTTATCAGGAGCAGAACTATTTCAGCTATGTGTTTAAGAAGCGGTTCGGCATCTCGCCGACCAAATACCGTGGATCACAAAGCAGCTAAAGGGGATAGAATATGACAGGAAAGACATTATCCGAGCGCTTCAGCCGGGTCAGCATCCGCTCTATCATTTATCTTTACTTTACCATCAGCGCACTGACTGCACTGGTCCTGATGGGAATTTCCTTTTACGGGCGTCTGGTAAGCCAGATGACATCTGTCATTCAGGAGGAAAACCAGACAATGTTAGCCCAGGTAAATCATTCTGTGGATTCTTACCTGCGCACCATCATGAAGCTGTCGGATTCGCTGTACTATGATGTGATCAAAAATGCGGATCTCTCGGACGAAAGCATCCACAGCGAGCTGAACCTGCTTTACGACAGCAGCTGCGACTATGTGTCGAACATTGCGCTCTTTTCCAAGGATGGGGAGCTGGTGGATACCGTGCCGGCTGCCCGCATCAAAACAGATCTGGATGTGACAAAGGAGGAATGGTTTTCCGATACGCTGGAGCGGACGGAAAACCTGCATTTTACAATGCCGCATGTCCAGTATATTTTCGATAATGATGAAAACCAGTATACCTGGGTCATTACCCTGACCCGAGCGGTGGAGCTGACCCGTGGTGTTTCCACGGAACAGGGAATTTTGCTGATCGATATTACCTATGGAAGTTTAAAGCAGCTTTTAGACAGCATCACCATGGGAAACCACGGTTATCTATACATGATCAGCTCTGGCGGGCAGCTGATCTATCACCCGCAGATGCAGCTGATCGATGCCGGACAGCTGGAAGAAAACATCCAGGCTGCGGTGGGGCACCGCGATGGAAATTACCGGGAGTCCTACCAGGGCAGGATCCGGGATGTGACTGTCAAGTCGGTGGGCTATACCGGCTGGAAGCTGGTGGGAGTGACGCCGGAGCAGGACAGCTATCTGAATACTTTAAAAACCAAGCTGTTCATGGTATTTCTGGTCGGCCTGTTCCTCTTGATCCTAATGATCATCAATGCCTCGATCTCATCGCGTATCACGGTGCCGATCCGGGAACTGGAAAAATCGGTCAATGCTCTGGAAACAGGAAACCTCGATGCGGAGGTTTACCAGGGCGGCTCCTACGAGATCCGGCATCTTGGCCGTTCCATCGGCGATATGGCCAAACAGATCAAGGTACTGATGCAGGATATCGTGGCGGAGCATGAGTCAAAACGGAAAAGCGAGTTTGACACACTCCAGTCCCAGATCAACCCGCATTTCCTATATAATACGCTGGACATTATCGTCTGGATGATCGAGAATGAACAGAAATCCGAAGCGGTGAAGGTCGTGACGGCGCTTGCCAGGTTCTTCCGCATCAGCTTAAGCAAAGGAAAAAGCATTATCACGGTGCGCGATGAGCTGGAGCATGTGCGCAACTATTTAATGATCCAGCAGATGCGCTTTAAGAACAAATTTACCTACACCATCGATGCCGCCCCGGAGGTGCTGGGACTGGCAAGCCTCAAGCTGATGCTGCAGCCGCTGGTGGAGAATGCGATCTATCATGGCATGGAATTTAAGGATGGAGACGGGATTATTGCGGTAACAGCAGTGCAGAAAGAAGATGGACTGTGGTTTACCATTCAGGATAACGGACTTGGCATGACAGAAGAGCAGGTGGAAAGCCTTTTGACAGAGCATGCCCATGTATCATCGAAACGTGGCTCCGGGATCGGTGTGAAAAATGTCAATGAGAGGATCCGGCTGTATTTTGGAAATGAATATGGACTTTCTATCGAATCGGAGCCGGATGAGGGAACTACGATCCGGATCCATCTGCCGGCGGTCGATTACCGGGAGATCCAGGAGAAAGAGGAAAAGGAGAAGGCACAATGAGAAAGCGCGAAACGTGGGGGTTAGTGATCTTTGGCGTGATTCTGGTCTTTTTGTATCTGCTTTCCTCAACAGACCTGATCATTAAGGAACGGAAAACGGAAATTTACCCGGTGTCGGTGATCCTGGATGACAGCACCGGCGAAGCCTACCAGAATTTTAAGAAGGGGGCTGACCGGGCGGCCATCGAGCTGAATGCGGATGTAAGTATGATCACGCTCTATGAAGGCGAAACTCCAGCGCAGCAGATCGAACGGATGGCCAGAGAACAGCAGGATGGTGCAAAGGCACTGGTTGTGATGCCGGAAGCGGAAAGTGAGCTGGAGGAGGCTCTGGCGGAAAAGCGGATCCAGATCCCTCTGGTGCTTGTGAATGCCGCTCTTCCAAGAGACAAGGTTTCTTCTGTGGTAACTGCGGATTATGATGCTATGGGAAGAGAACTGGCAAAGCAGGTAATGGCCTGCCATACGGCAGAGGTTCCGGTCTATCTGTTTTATACAAAAAAAGAATCTGCAGCCAGACGGCATTTCAGGGACGGCGTGGAAACTGTCCTGTGCGGAGGCGGGTATAAGGTAAAACAGCTGGAGCGGCAGGATGGGGATACCTTCCGGAGGACGATTGAAGGGTTTGTCTATCCGGAAACCTCACGTGCGCTGGTCATTGCCCTGGACCCGGAAGCGCTTTTGGAAACAGCGCAGATCCTGGAAGACAGCAGTGTATACCAGGAACATGTGGAGGGACTCTATGGCCGCGGAACGACAACGCAGATCCTGAACTACTTAGACCGCGGCATCATAAGCGGGCTTTGCGTGACGGATGATTTTAGTATCGGTTATTTAAGCATTAAGCGGGCAGTGGAAATCTTATCGAACCAGAAACTGGAGGAAGAGACGGTGCTCGACAGCTATTACATCCGGAAGGATGACCTGCGTTCCCCGGAATTTGAAAAAATGCTCTATCCCATTGAATAGGAGGTAAACCGGCATGAAATTACAAAATAGAAGCATTGTACGCCTTGCATTTGGTTTGCTTGTGGCCTGCGGTCTTCTTTCCGGCTGTCAGGCGGGCAGGGAACCGGAAAAGAAAAATGCGCTCCGGATCGGCGTCAGCCTGTACCGGGCCGATGATACCTTCATCGGGAATATCCGCACGGAACTGGAAAAGAAGGCAAAAAAGTATGAACAGGAAACCGGCATTAAGGTGACCCTGGACATTCAGGATGCGAAGGGAAACCAGTATACCCAGAATAAACAGGTGGAACGTTTTATTTTCCTGGGCTGTGACGCACTCTGCGTCAATCCGGTAGACCGGACAACCTCCTCCGGCATCATCGATCCGGCCATGGCGGCAGAGGTTCCGGTCGTGTTTTTTAACCGGCAGCCGGTTGAGGAAGACATGGACCGCTGGGACAAGCTTTACTATGTAGGCGCGGATGCAAAGGAATCTGCAGTTCTGGAGGCGCAGATTGTTGCAGACCAGTATACAAAGGACCCTGCATCGCTCGATAAAAACGGAGACGGGGTGATCAGTTATGTGCTTTTAGAGGGAGAGAGCAATCATCAGGATTCCCTGATCCGTACCGAATGGTCGGTGCAGACCTTAAAGGACTGCGGGGTTCCGATCGAGAAGATCACAGGGGGCATTGCAAACTGGGAACGCTCGCAGGCCTCTGCGCTGATGGAGCAGTGGCTCTTGGCTTATCCGGATAAGATCGAACTGGTCATCAGCAACAATGATGACATGGCACTTGGCGCCATCGATGCAATGGATCGCGCTGGCATCAACCGCATCCGTGTGGTTGGGATCGATGGAACGACCCCGGGACTGGATGCGGTAAAAAGCGGAAAGATGCTGGGGACGGTATCTTCCGATAAAAGCGGTTACGCAGACGCAATCTTCACGATTGCGGCATCCGCCGGATTAGGTGAACCAATTTCGGAAAAAATCGGCCTGACAGACGGAAAATACTACTGGACCACGCAGAATCATGTCACAAAAGACAACTTAAATCCATAAAAAATTGTAGAATCAAAAAAAATCCATAATGCTGAAAAGAAAATCCTATGGAAAATTGCACAATCCACCAGTATAATGAGCTTGTCAGATGGAGAAAGTAAACAAAAACTTACAAACTATGACAATTTTATTTAAAGGGAGGATTTACATCATGAGATTAACAAAGAAAGTAACCGCTATGGCAATGGCATCCTGCATGATTCTGTCTATGACAGCATGCGGCGGCAGCAAACCGGCAGAGACCACCGCAGCAGCTACCGAGGCAGCAACTGAGGCAGCTACCGAAGCAGCAGAGACCACTGCAGCAGAAATGAAAGAAGTAGCAGGCGGCGATTACGCAGACAAGAAAGTCGGCATTTCCATTTATAAATTCGATGATAACTTCATGACTCTGTACCGTACCGAGTTAGAGAGATACTTAACCGAGGACCTTGGCTTCAAGAAAGAGAACATCACCGTTCAGGATGGTAAGGGCGATCAGGCAGAGCAGACCAACCAGATCCAGAACTTCATCGCTTCCGGCGTTGACGTTATGATCTTAAACCTGGTTCAGTCTTCTTCCGCACCGCAGGTTACCGATATGTGTAAAGACGCTGGAATCCCGGTTGTTTACATCAACCGTGAGCCAGATACCGCAGAGGAAGAGAGATGGGCTTCCGATGGTATCAACGCTACTTATGTAGGTGCTGACGCAAGACAGTCCGGTACTTACCAGGGCGAGGAAATCCTCGAGACCGAGACCAAGGGCGATATCAACGGCGATGGCAAAGTAAGCTACATCATGGTTCAGGGTGATCCGGAGAACGTAGATGCCCAGTACAGAACCGAGTACTCCATCAAGGCTCTGACCGATGCAGGCGTTGAGGTTGAAGAGCTTCTGCTCCAGAGAGGCGACTGGGATCAGGCAAAGGGCCAGCAGATCGTTCAGGATGCATTAACCCAGTTCGGCGACAAGATCGAGGTTGTTTTCTGTAACAACGATGCAATGGCACTTGGTGCACTGCAGGCAATCGATGCAGCAGGCAGAAAAGTTAACGAGGACATCTATCTGGTAGGTGTTGACGCTCTGACCGAGGCAGTTCAGAACATCACCGATGGCAAGATGACCGGTACCGTATTTAACGATTACATCGGCCAGGCTAAGACCGCAGCTGACATGGCAGTGAAATACTTAGACGGCGAGTCTGTTGATCCGGTTAACATGGTTGACTATGTAAAGGTTACCCCGGACAACGCAGCAGATATTCTTGACATCATCAAATAGTCAGACTCTGGCCTGTAATTAACAGTGATTCATCTTTCGGGTGTGTCGTCTGACACACCCGATTTTTAAAGAAATGCGAACGGCGGCTTAGGATAGCTGGCCGGTGCAGAAAACGGCTGAAAAAGCCGGTACGGAGTCAGAAAGGAGAGAATGGGATGGCAGAGTACAGGTTGGAAATGAAGGGAGTCTGCAAAAGCTTCCCGGGTGTAAAAGCCCTCGACGGCATCAACTTAAGAGTCCGTCCCGGTACCGTCCATGCGTTAATGGGGGAGAACGGAGCCGGAAAATCTACCCTGATGAAATGTTTATTTGGCATCTATAAAATGGATGAAGGCGAGATTTATCTGGATGGACAGAAAATGACGATCCTGAATCCAGATGACGCTTTACATAAAGGACTGGCCATGGTTCACCAGGAGCTGCAGCCGATCCCGGAGAGAACGATCGCAGAGAATATGTATCTGGGCCGTTATCCGTTAAAAAGCTATGGTCCGTTCAAGGTCATTGACCACAAGACCATGAATGAGGAAGCAGCCAAATGGCTGGAAAACGTAAAAATGCCTTATGATCCGAAGGCGAAACTGGGATCTCTTTCCATTGCGCAGATGCAGTCGGTAGAGATCGCAAAAGCAGTATCTATGAGTGCGAAAGTCGTGATCCTCGACGAGCCGACATCTTCTCTTACCGATAACGAGGTAGAGGCGCTGTTCCGCATCGTGCGGGATCTTAAATCCAGAGGCGTATCCATGATCTACATCTCCCACAAGATGGCTGAGATTCGTGAGATCGCCGATGATATTACCATCATGCGTGATGGTACCTATGTAGGAACCTGGGAGGTCAAAGACATCAGCGATGACGAAATCGTCCGCCAGATGGTTGGCCGTGAGCTCACCAACGTTTATCCTCCGATGGAGAATACCATTCAGGATGAAGTGGTTCTGGAAGTGAAGGACCTCTGCAGCATCCACGAGCGTTCCTTCCAGCATATCAGCTTCCAGTTAAAGAAGGGCGAGATCCTTGGTTTTGGTGGCCTGGTCGGAGCCCAGAGAACGGAGCTGATGGAGGCAATCTTCGGTATGCGCCATATTAAGAGCGGTGAGGTTCTGGTCCACGGAAAACCGATCCAGGTATCCAGACCGCGTGATGCCATCAAAGATGGTATCGGAATGATCACAGAGGACCGCCGTGGTACCGGTATCCTTGGATGCCTTTCCATCGCGGACAACGTATCCATTTCCTCCCTTAACAACTACTTAAAGGTCGGACCGATGCTTGACACCGGCAAGATCGAAGCGCTTGTTAAGGAAAATGTAGCAAAGCTGAGTATCAAGACCCCGAGCAGCAAGACACTGATCCAGTCTCTTTCCGGTGGTAACCAGCAGAAGGTTATCATTGCGAGATGGCTGGCCAACAATCCGGACGTGCTGATCATGGACGAGCCGACCAGAGGTATCGATGTCGGCGCGAAGTACGAGATCTACCAGATCATGATCGAACTGACAAGACAGGGCAAATCCATCATTATGATTTCCTCTGAGATGCCGGAGTTAATCGGTATGTCACACCGGATTCTGGTAATGTGTGCAGGAAAGATGACCGGTGAGGTCTCCGATGAGGAAGCAACTCAGGAAAACATCATGAGTATGGCTACTCAGTTCAACTAATGGTAGCAAGGATTCTCTCATCCACGATAGGTGATGAATTGCAAACTGCCAACTGTGGATTGAAACAATTAAGGAGGATACGAGGATGAATAAAAAAAATATTGATATAAAGAAAACCCTGCTGGACAATGGTATCATCATTGTTCTGCTCCTGCTGGTACTCATCACCGGCATTACCAAGGATAATTTCTTCTCCTGGAACAACTTATCCAACATTTCCGTAAATACCGCAGCACGTGTTATCATCGCATTTGGTGTCAGCGGCTGTCTGATCACCAAAGGTACCGACCTTTCCGCAGGCCGTATGGTAGGTCTTGCTTCCTGTGTCGCAGGTACCTTACTTCAGACCGCAGACTACAGCGGTAAGTTTTTCCCGAATTTAGGCGATATGCCGGTATTCGGTATTCTGGCTTTATGTATCCTGATCTGCTGCATCTTCGGCCTGATCAATGGTATCGTTATCGCTTACTTAAATGTACCGGCCTTCATCGGCACCCTGGGCATGCAGCTGGCTGTATACGGCATCTGCCTGGTATACACCAACGCAACTCCTCTGGGCGGCTACCGCAAGGCTTACACCGCGATCGCAACCGGGAAACTGTTTGGCCAGATCCCGTACATGTTCATCATCGCATTTGTGATTGGCCTGGTTATGTGGTTCGTATTCAACTACACCCGTCACGGCAAATACATGTATGCGATCGGCGGCAACGAGGCTGCTGCTGAGGTATCCGGCGTAAACGTAAAGAAAACCAAGATCATCATCTACGTAACTGCTGCAGCCCTTTATGCGATTGCAGGCTTCCTGCTTGGCGCAAAAGCCGGCGGTGCCAGCGTTAACATGGGTCAGGGCTATGAGCTGGAGGCAATCGCAGCATGTACCATCGGCGGTGTATCCGTTAATGGTGGTATCGGCCGTATCTCCGGTGTTGTCATCGGTGTTCTGGTATTCGAGCTGTTGAAATCTTCCATGCAGTTCCTTGGTATCCAGACAAACTACCAGTACATTGTACAGGGTATCGTAATCATCGTGGCAATCGCCCTCGATATCCGCAAATATATTGCAAAGAAATAATAATTTGATTAATTTTAATAGGGCCGTGTGAGTTGCCGAAAGGCAACTCACACGGCCTTTGTCATACATTTAAATTGTTATTTGCCTGGCTCAGACGGCTATTCTGGTACTTGCTGGAGAGGGTGACATCTTCCCCAAACCAGGCAGGGGGAACAAACGCATTGGCCTCGTCGACCGAGGAAAATTCAACCTCTGCCAGCACCAGTCCCTCGTATGCACCGGAGAATACATCCAGCTCGATGGTAAGGCTGGTGCCCTGGATCGGCTTTTTGTAGCGCGTTTTTGTGATGATGATTCCGTCGGCCTTGGAAAGCAGGTGCTCATAGGACTCTCTGGTGAGCGGAAGGTTGTATTCCTCCCGCGCCAGGAGCCCTTTTGATTTGTAGGTGAGATAGTATTCGTCATTCTCTTTCCGGACCCGGACAACCGGGGCTGTGCTTAAATAGCCCTGTTCCATCTGAATGGCTTCCCATGACTGGTAATCCGGCGGCAGAGCCGGGACCAGAAATTTTCGTTCAATTTCCATAATTTCTCCTTCTGTGTCGAATTTTGCGTTCTTTATCAGAAATGCAAGAGAATTTGTAATTCTTTACCATGAGTATACAGGAAATCGTTGGAAAAATAAAGGGTTTGTGGTATGATGGATAGAAATGTGGGAAAACGTTATTGTTCCATTTGCCAGAAAACGGCAATGCGGGAGCAATAAAGAAAAGAAAGGGTCAGGTGAATCATTTTATGAAGAGAACGGTTGTTCTTCCGGTTCTGCTGGCTGGTACTTTCGCACTGGCTGCATGCAGCCGCGCAGAAGCACCGGATGACAGACCGGTACATATTACCATGTGGAATTATTATAATGGAGAGCAGAAGGAGCAGTTCGACCAGCTGGTGCAGGAGTTTAATGATACGGTAGGAGTAGATGAAAAGATCATCGTGGAGACTACCAGCAAGGGAAGTGTGACAGAGCTTCAGGATGCAGTTTATGCAAGTATGGATGGAAAAACCGGAAGTGATCCTTTGCCGGATCTTTGCTCAGCTTATGCAGATACTGCCTATGACCTTTACAAAAAAGACCTGATCGTGGATTATAAATCATTTCTGACCGATGAGGAATATGACAGCTATGTCTCCGGCTATGTGGAAGAGGGCGATTTCGGCGGAGAGGATTCCATGATGATCTTTCCTGTCGCAAAATCATCGGAGGTGCTTACCGTCAACATGACAGCATGGGAGCCGTTTGCAGAGGAGACAGGTGCATCCCTGGAGGAGCTTTCCACCTGGGAGGGCCTTGCAAAAACAGCAAAGGCGTATTATGAGTGGACCGATGCAAAAACAGAACAGCCCGGTGATGGCCAGGCATTTTTCGGCCGCGATTCCTTTGCAAACTATATGCTGATCGGAAGCCACCAGCTGAGACATGCCGTTTATGCGGGGGAGCAGGGCACCATGAAGACCGATTTCGATAAAGAGACCATGCGCCGTCTCTGGGACAATTACTATGAGCCTTATATCCGCGGCTATTATCTGGAGGAGGGAAAATTCCGCAGTGATGACTTAAAAACAGGCCGAATCATAGCATATGTCGGATCTACCAGCGGAGCTGCCTACACACCGGAGCAGGTTACCTACGATGACGGAACGACCCAGGAGATCACCTGCAATATGCTGCCGCTTCCGAATTTTGAAGGAACAGATGCCTGCGCGGTCCAGCAGGGCGCGGGAGTGGTCATGTTTGGTTCCGATGAAAAAACAGAAAAAGCAGCCGTTACCTTTTTAAAATGGCTGACGCAGGACAGCCAAAATGTCCGCTTTTCTGCGGCATCCGGCTACCTTCCGGTCAAAAAAGTGCAAATGATACGGAAGAGATCACCGGCTATTTCAAAGAAAACGGGAAGGAACTGAATCCAAAGCTGGAAGCTATGTTAGACACTGCCATTGCACAGGTGCACCAGTATGAGCTTTACACGGCAAAACCGTTTGAACATGCAAATGATGCAAGAAAGGTGATCGACCGTACCATGCCGGAGCTGGCAAAGGCAAACCGTGAGCAGGTTCTTGCGCTGCTTGCAGAGGGCAGTTCACTGGAAGATGCGGTTGCACAATTTGACACCGCTGAGATCTTTGAAGAGTGGTACGAGGATACGCAGAACCAGCTTGAAAATCTGACAGATTGAGGTTAATTTCATGAAAAGTGCAAGATCCATGAAGTCCAGGCTTATCATTCCATTTTGCCTGATCCTGGTGGTCCAGACCGTGTTTATGATGGTCTTTCTATCCAATGGCATGGTGGCAAAAAGTCTTTATACGAATGAGATCAACTCCTTAGAGAAGGACGTGCAAAACAGTGAGCTTCTTCTGGAACGGGAAATGGTGCAGCACTGGCTGAGCGATATCCGTTCCTCCGATACGATCCAGAAAAGAATCCAGGCGCTTCTAAAGGAACGGGGGATGGAGCCGGAGGCGATCCAGACAGACTGGAAGCTGAATTCCCAGCTCTTAAATGGAATCATGCCGGATGTTCTGAATCTGCTCCACAGAAGCTACGGAAACAGCGTGTATGTGATCTTAAATGGTCCGGTATCCAGCCAGAGCAAAAACGGCCACAAAGCAGGTGTTGCTGTCATGGATACAGATAGCAGCAGCTATGCTGCAGACAATTCGGACCTGCTGTTGCTGCGTGGTGCGGCATCAATCTCCAATAATTATAAGATCCCGCTTTCCAGAGACTGGGAGATGGACTTTGACATGACCTGCAACGCTGCAGGTGTGTATCAGTTTTATGATCCGTTTACCATTGCGAAGGGGGCAAAGACGTTTGGGGTGGCTGCCCAGTACGGTTACTTTGGGGAGATTTCCCCTGTGATCCAGTCCGATACGGACGGCGTCAGCTATTCCATTCCTCTTGTGATTGGAGATGGTGACGTGGTCGGTGTTCTTGGCGGCACCATGAGCAAGAGCCAGATTTATTCCCTTTTGAAAAACGAGCTGTTTCACAGCGATGCAGATACGATCCAGCTGATCGCAAAAAGGGAAACAGGCACAAGCCAGCTGATTCCGGTCGTTTCCTATGGCTCTGCGTATAACTGCTGCTTTGGAAGCATGGAAACACTTTCCTATACGGACACAAAATGGCCGGATATGAAAAAGCTCCTTGATGCGGACGGGGATGCCTGGTATTTAAATTCCATGGAGCTTCCAATCTACGGAAATGATTCTCCATATAACCAGACAGAATGGCTGATCGTGGTACTGCGCAGGCAGAGTGTGATGGAATCCATCTTCCAGAAGCTGATGAACGGGCTGCTGATGGGCTGTGCATTTACCCTGATCCCTGGTATTCTGTTTGCATTGCTGTACGGGGAATACTTTACCCAGCCGATCCGGCGCCTGATCCGGCAGCTGCGCTCCTCAGAAAGTGGAAGCCGCATCCGCCTGCAGAGAACCTGGATCAGTGAGCTGGATGAGCTTAGCCGGGCCATTGAGCATCTGAGCGCAGATGTGGCAGAATCTGCCATGCGTATTTCCCGAATCCTCGATGCGTCCGGGGTTCCGATCGGTGTATTTGAATACTTGCAGGATACCAGAAAGGTATTTTGCAGCCGCAGCCTGTTTGAGCTTCTCGGCCTGCAGGAAACGGATGAGGACTATGCTTACCTGGAGCCTGAGGGCTTTGCAAAGATGATGCAGGTTCTCGGGCCTGGACTGCGGGAAAGTGAGGATGTCAGTCTTTACCAGATCAGCCGTGACGGGTCAGACCGCTATCTGCGCTTAAAGATCGTGAAGGCAGAGAACGGAAATGAGACGGGAGTCTTGTTAGACGTAACGGAAGAAGTAGAAAAACAGAGAAAGCTGGAACTCGAGCGTGATTATGACCAGCTGACCCAGCTTTACAACCGCGGAGTATTCCGAAGAAACACGGAGGCTTTGCTAAACAGTGGCAAGCTGGCCTGTGCAGCGCTTGTTATGTGGGATCTTGATAACTTAAAGTATGTCAATGATACCTATGGCCATGAGATGGGAGACCGCTACATCTGCCTGTTTGCAGACCAGCTAAAGCTTCTTGCTGCGTCCGGTGCAGTGGTGGAGCGCCATTCCGGCGACGAGTTTATGGCATTTTTGTGCGGGGAAAATGAAGCACAGATTCTGGAACAGGTCCGTACGTTTTTTGCAAATGCAAGAAAGGCATCTCTGCAGGTGGAGGATGGCTACGAGCTTCCCCTGCGTGCATCTGCAGGTGTGACCTGGTATCCGCGCCAGGCAAGGGATTTCCAGACCCTGACCAGATATGCGGATTTTGCCATGTATATGGCAAAGCACAGCACCAAAGGCGTATTGCAGGAATTCGATCTTTCCAGTTACCAGAAAAATTCCTATCTGCTTTCCGGCAGGGAGGAGTTAAACCAGCTGCTTGAACGCAGCGACATCCCGTTTGCCCTGCAGCCGATCCTCAGCCGTGACGGAAGTGTTTTCGGTTATGAGGCACTGATGCGCCCGAACAGTAAGAACCTGAAAAATATCCAGGAGGTGCTGACATTGGCCAAGCGCCAGGCTAAGCTGCCGCAGTTTGAACGTTTGACATGGGTCTGTGCACTGAGGTGGTTCCGGGAGCACGATACGGAGCTTCCGGCTGGAAGCCGTCTGTTCATTAATTCCATTGCGAATACCTCGCTGTCAACGGAATGCTTAGAGGAACTGATCCAGACCTACCCGGATCTGTTAAAGCGGGTCGTGCTCGAGGTAACAGAAGGGGAAGAGGTCAACAGCAGCGATATGGAACTGAAAACCCGCGCAGTTGCCCGCACCGGCGGTATGATCGCTTTAGACGATTTCGGGTCCGGCTATAGCAGTGAGGGAAGCCTTCTGAACCTGGATGTGAATATCGTAAAGCTGGACATGGAGCTGGTGCAAGGAATCCATGAAAACCCGGATAAGCAGGAGCTGGCGGCAAACCTGATCCATTACTGCAAGGATCGGAATATTCTGGTTCTGGCTGAGGGCGTGGAGCGGATCGAAGAGCTGCATACCATGCTGATACTTGGCGCAGACTTGTTCCAGGGCTATTATCTGGGCCGCCCTGAGATGGAGATCCGTCCGGTAAACCCCTATGTAGTAGGAAAAATGAGGGCTTTATCGCAAAATTAGGACTGGTAATTATAAAAAGTCTATGCTATAATGGTGAATTGAAGTGTGGCGCCCTGCCGGGACGGCCATACATAGATGTAAGGAGGAACCCATATCATGAGTTTACAGGTAGAAAAATTAGAGAAAAACATGGCGAAATTAACCGTAGAAGTACCGGCAGAGCAGTTCGAGGCAGCTCTTAAAACTTCCTATAACAAGAATAAAAACAAATTCAACATTCCTGGTTTCCGTAAAGGAAAAGCTCCGCAGGCAATGATCGAGAAAATGTACGGCGCAGGCGTTTTCTATGAGGACGCTGTAGACGAGGCAATCAACGCTTCCTACCCGGACGCTGCAAAAGAGAGCGGTCTTGAGATTGTTTCCAGACCGGAGATCTCCATCGAGCAGGTAGAGAAGGGCAAAGCATTCATCTACGTTGCATCCGTAGCTACCAAGCCGGAGGTTACCCTTGGTGAGTACAAAGGCATCGAAGTAGAGAAGGCAAAACCGGAAGTTACCGATGCTGACGTAGAGGCAGAGTTAAAGAAGGTTCAGGAGCAGAACTCCAGACTGGTAACCGTAGAGGACCGTGCAGTAGCAGACGGTGACCAGACCGTGATCGATTTCGAGGGCTTTGTAGATGGCAAGGCATTCGAGGGCGGCAAGGCAGAGGACTACACCCTGGTGATCGGTTCCCATTCCTTCATCGATACCTTTGAGGATCAGCTGATCGGCAAGAACATCGGCGAGGATGTAGAAGTAAACGTAACCTTCCCGGCTGAGTACCATGCAGCTGAGCTGGCTGGCAAGCCGGCAACCTTCAAGGTTAAGATCAAAGAGATCAAGATGAAAGAGCTTCCGGAGCTGAACGACGAGTTCGCAAGCGAGGTTTCTGAGTTCGAGACTCTGGACGCATACAAAGAGGATGTTAAGAACAAACTGGCTGAGACCAAGCAGGCACAGGCTACCGCTGAGAACGAAAACAACGTAGTACAGAAGGTTGTTGACAACGCTCAGATGGATATCCCGGCACCGATGGTTGATGAGCAGGTTCGCAACATGATCGAGGACTATGCACGCAGACTGCAGAGCCAGGGCATCAGCTTTGACCAGTACCTGCAGTTCACCGGCAGCACCATCGAGCAGCTCCAGGAGCAGATGCGTCCGCAGGCTGAGTTAAGACTGCGCACCCGTCTGGTACTCGAGGCTGTTGTAGCAGCTGAGAAGATTGAGCCGTCTGACGAGTTAGTAGAGGCTGAGATCAAGAAGATGTCTGAGAACTACAAGATGGACGTTGAGCAGATCAAGAGCATCATGGGTGAGGCTGGAATGGCTCAGATGAAGGCTGACATGGCTGTTCAGGAGGCAGTAGATTTCCTGGTAGCTGAGGCTAAGTTAGTATAATATCTTCCAGAAAAGGAAATAGTATGATTATGACTAGGTGCAGATTTCGGGCCAGACCTGGAGTCTGCACCTATCATTGCAAAAGACAGAAATCAGCAGATGCGCTGTGGGCGCATTTCTGGTGTGCAATGAAAATGCAATACAAGACAGGAGGATTTGACGATGGCATTGGTACCTTACGTAATTGAACAGACCAGCAGAGGAGAACGCTCCTACGATATTTATTCCCGATTATTAAAAGAGAGAATTATTTTCCTTGGGGAAGAGGTGACCGACGTTTCAGCAAGCCTGATCGTGGCACAGCTTCTGTTCCTGGAATCCGAAGATCCAGGTAAGGATATTAACTTATATATTAACAGCCCGGGCGGTTCCGTGACTGCTGGCATGGCTATCTACGATACCATGAACTACATCAAATGTGATGTATCTACCGTATGTATCGGTATGGCAGCAAGCATGGGAGCATTTCTTCTGGCAGGCGGTGCAAAAGGAAAACGTTTTGCACTTCCGAACGCAGAGGTTATGATCCACCAGCCATCCGGTGGTGCACAGGGTCAGGCAACGGAGATCCAGATCGTTGCAGAGAAGATCCTGCAGACCAAAAAGAAATTAAATGAGATTCTTGCAGCAAATACCGGCCAGCCGTACGAGGTCATCTGCCGCGACACAGAGCGCGACAACTATATGACTGCGGAAGAAGCATTAAAATACGGCCTGATCGACCAGGTGATCGCAAAACACTAAGCGGACGCCAGGCGTGCAGGAATTGTTACAACCAGGAAAGGACAAGGTGTTATTTTATGCCGACAAGAACAGATGACAGGGTCAGATGCTCTTTCTGCGGAAAGACCCAGGATCAGGTAAGAAAACTGATTGCCGGTTCCAACAATGTATTTATCTGTGACGAATGTATCGAGCTTTGCGGGGAAATCCTCGCAGAGGAATTAGAAGAAAATGAAGAGGAAGTAGAAACTGTTTCGCCTTTAGCGGGAATTAATCTGTTGAAGCCGAAGGAGATCAAGTCATTCTTAGATGAGTATGTCATTGGACAGGATGCAGCAAAGAAGGTGCTGTCTGTCGCAGTGTACAATCATTATAAGCGGATCACCTCCGGGGCAGGCAGCGATGTCGATGTACAAAAGAGCAATATCCTGATGCTGGGTCCGACCGGTTCCGGTAAGACCTATCTTGCACAGACCCTTGCCAAGATCTTGAACGTTCCGTTTGCCATTGCCGATGCAACTGCCCTGACAGAAGCAGGCTATGTCGGTGAAGACGTAGAGAACATCCTCTTAAAACTGATCCAGGCAGCAGATTACGATATCAGCAGAGCGGAATACGGTATCATCTACGTAGACGAGATCGATAAGATCACCAAGAAGTCTGAAAATGTTTCCATTACCCGAGATGTATCAGGTGAGGGTGTCCAGCAGGCACTCTTAAAGATCTTAGAGGGTACGGTTGCAAGTGTGCCGCCGCAGGGTGGAAGAAAGCATCCGCACCAGGAACTGATCCAGATCGACACCACCAATATTCTGTTTATCTGCGGCGGTGCTTTCGATGGTCTGGAAAGAATCATCGAGAGCAGACTCAGCGCCGGATCTATTGGCTTCAACGCAGAGGTCGTAGATAAGAACAAGACAGACATCGACGAGCTTTTGCGTCAGGTTGAGCCGCATGATCTGGTAAAATTTGGTTTGATCCCGGAGTTTATCGGACGTGTTCCGGTAACCGTTTCCCTGGATCTTCTGGACGAGCATTCCCTGGCACGGATCCTGACAGAGCCGAAGAATGCACTGACCAAGCAGTACCAGAAGCTGTTTGAGCTAGATGGCGTAAAGCTGGAGTTTACCCCGGAGGCAGTTGCTGAGGTTGCAAAGCTTGCAGTGGCAAGAAAAACCGGAGCAAGAGGCCTGCGTTCTATTCTGGAATCTGTCATGATGGATATCATGTATGAAATTCCGTCCGACAACAATATCGGCATCTGCACCATTACCAAGGATGTCGTAGATAAAACCGGAGAGCCGGAGCTGGTATACCGCGATACGGCTGTGCCACGCAAGACCCTCTCCCAGAGACTGAAGAAAGAAAAATCCGACGAAATTGCTTAAATGACATAAGCCGGATCGTGTAAATGAAAATGGGAGCTTATGGCTCCCATTTTCTGAGTTTAAATCTATTTAGGAGGAACCTGATGGAAGATACAAAAATACTAACTATGCCGGTCATCGCGCTTCGCGGCCTTACCATGCTTCCGGAAATGACCATCAGCTTCGATATCAGCCGCAAAAAATCGATCGCAGCAGTAGAAAAGGCCATGGTCAGTGACCAGAGAGTCTGCCTTGTCGCACAGAAGGATCCAGATATCCAGAATCCGGCATTTGAGCAGCTTTATCATATTGGTACTGTTTCTTACATAAAGCAGCTGGTAAAAATGCCGGGCGGGATCGTCCGTGTCATGGCAGAGGGCCAGGAGCGGGCGGAGCTTCTTGACCTGGACAGCGAGGAGCCTGCGCTGATCGGTGAGGTGCTTCTCACAGAGGAGCAGGAGGCCGATGTAGATGGTGCGGCAGCTGAGGCCATGTCCCGCATCTTAAAGGAAAAGCTGGAGGCGTATGGGCGCCAGCATCCGAAATTTGCAAAAGAGATCCTGCCAAACATGATGCTGTGCGATGATCTGGAAAGCCTTATGCTCCAGATGGCAAGTGAACTTCCGTGGGATTACCGTATCCGCCAGAGTTATCTGGAGGAGCCGACGTTGGCCGGACAGTACGAGGTACTGCTTTCCAACCTGATCCATGAGATCGAGGTATCCCAGATCCACCGGGAGCTTCAGGAAAAGGTAAAAGAAAACATCGATAAAAACCAGAAGGATTATATCCTTCGGGAGCAGATGAAGGTGATCCGCGAAGAACTCGGCGAAGACCTGATGTCCGATGCCGATGAATACGAAAAGCAGCTTGCTTCCTTAAAGGCAGATAAGGAAGTAAAGGAAAAGATCCAGAAAGAGATCGACCGTTTAAAAGGCATGCCGGGCGGCGGACAGGAAAGCAATGTGATCCGCACCTACATTGAGACGGTTCTGGAACTTCCATGGAATAAAATATCCAAAGATAATAATGACTTAAAACACGCGAAGGAGATCCTGGAGGAAGATCATTATGGTCTGGAACAGGTAAAGGAGCGCGTATTAGAGTATCTGGCAGTCCGTGTCCTGACAAAGAAAGGTAATAGCCCGATCATCTGTCTGGTGGGACCTCCGGGAACTGGTAAAACTTCCATTGCCCGTTCGGTAGCACGCGCTTTAAATAAAAAGTATGTGCGTATCAGTCTGGGCGGTGTCCACGACGAGGCTGAGATCCGCGGACACCGGAAGACCTATGTTGGTGCCATGCCGGGCCGTCTGGTCGATGGACTGCGCCAGGCAGGTGTGTCTAACCCGCTCATGCTCTTAGACGAGATCGATAAGATCAGCAGTGATTATAAGGGCGATACCTCCTCTGCACTGCTTGAGGTGCTGGATGGAGAACAGAATGTGAAGTTCCGCGATCACTATGTAGAGCTCCCAATCGATCTGTCGAATGTTTTATTTATCGCGACGGCCAATACGACACAGACCATTCCGGGACCGCTTTTAGACCGTATGGAGGTCATTGAGGTCAACAGTTATACGGAAAACGAAAAATTCCATATCGCACGCAACTATCTGGTGGAGAAGCAGCGCAAACGCTGTGGCTTAAAAAAGGATCAGATCGTCATTTCTGATTCTGCCTTAAAAAAGATCATTCATAATTACACTCGCGAGGCCGGTGTCCGTAATCTGGAGCGCCGGATCGGGGAAATCTGCCGGAAATCTGCCCGTGAGTATCTGGAACACAAAAAGGAACACATCCGTGTTACCGAGTCCAATCTGGAAAAGTACCTTGGCAAGGAGAAGATTACCTTTGAGGATGCGAATGAAGAAGACCAGGTTGGTATTGTGCGTGGTCTTGCGTGGACCAGTGTCGGTGGTGACACGCTGCAGATCGAGGTTAATGTGATGCCGGGCAAAGGCGAGTTAAAGCTGACCGGACAGATGGGTGATGTCATGAAGGAATCTGCCATGACAGCCTTAACCTATGTACGCTCCATCTGCCCGCAGTATGATGTGCCGGATGATTATTTTGCAAAGCATGACATCCATATCCATATTCCTGAAGGGGCCGTGCCGAAGGATGGTCCTTCTGCCGGAATTACCATGGCAACTGCCATGTTCTCCGCAGTGGTAAACCGCAAGGTACTGGCAAAGGTGGCTATGACCGGTGAGATCACCCTGCGCGGCCGTGTGCTTCCGATCGGCGGCCTGAAGGAGAAGATCCTGGCGGCTAAGATGGCCCATATGGAGACGGTTCTGGTGCCGGAGAAAAACCGTGCGGATATTGCGGAATTATCGAAGGAGATCACAAAGGGCCTGAATATCCTTTATATGAAGAGCATGGACGATGTGCTGGCTGCAGCACTTGCATAATAAAAAGTGAGGATGAAACATGATTATTAGAAAAGCGGAACTGGAGACAGTCTGTGGTATTACCAGCACATTGCCGGAAAACCTTCTTCCGGAATTTGCTTTTGCAGGGAAATCCAATGTAGGAAAATCTTCCCTAATCAATGGTCTGTTAAACCGCCGTGCGCTGGCGAGAACTTCCTCACAGCCTGGCAAGACGCAGACGATCAATTTCTATAATGTCAATGACAGCTTGTACTTTGTTGATCTGCCGGGCTATGGCTACGCAAAGGTATCTGTTGAGGTAAAAGCAAAATGGGGCAAGATGATCGAACGGTATTTAAAGAAATCGAAGATGCTCAAATGCATTTTCCTTTTAATCGATATCCGGCATGATCCATCTGCGAATGACAAGATGATGTACGACTGGATCGTTTCCAATGGCTATAAGCCAGTCATCATCGCAACAAAGCTTGATAAATTAAAGCGCAGCCAGATCCAGAAGCATGTGAAGATGGTGCGCGAGGGACTTGGTCTCGCCAAAGAAGATATCCTGATCCCGTTCTCTGCGGAAACGAAACAGGGACGGGATGAAATCTGGGCACTGATCGATTCTTTACAAAATCCTGTTTCCGAAAGCGAAGCTATTTCCGGAAACACATTGCCGGATCCGGAAAATAGACCGGAAAAGGAATAAGATGATACGATAAGATTTTACAAAAATTTCACTTGTATGTTTTTCAAATATGTGATACCTTTTAGCTAATCCGCAGAGGAGAAATATGGTTGTCATTCACACAAGGGTGTATGGCAGCAATAAGGAGGATCTGTTATATGTCTCAGGAATACATTACATTTACTATTGGCAGCAAAAAGAACATTGCACTGATCGCTCATGACAATGAAAAACCAAAGCTGATCGCATGGTGCAAAGAGCATAAGGACGAGCTGGAAAAGCATAATCTGTATGGAACCGGCACGACCGCCCGCATGATCACGGATCAGACAGGGCTTACGGTAAAAGGCTACAACAGCGGCCCTCTGGGCGGTGACCAGCAGATCGGCGCGAAGATCGTGGAAGGCGTCATCGATTTTGTGGTATTCTTTTCCGATCCATTAACAGCCCAGCCTCACGATCCGGATGTAAAAGCCCTGATGCGTATCGCGCAGGTTTATGATATTCCCATGGCTGTCAACAAAGCTACAGCGGATTTCATGATCACATCCTGTTTTATGAACACGGATTATCAGCATGAGGTGATCAATTTTAAACGCAATATTGAAGAACGTGCGGAAACATTATAATATGAAAAAGAAAAGAGACCGGTGGGAAAGCCGGTCTCCTGTTTTTAGAGGGAGGACGAAACGTCCATGAAGGTAGTGGATATGCACTGTGATACGATCTCTGAGCTTTTTAAAGCCAGGGAGCGTGGAGAAGCAGGATCTATTTTCGATAACCAGCTTCACATCGACCTAAATAAAATGAAAAAAGGAGACTATTTCCTGCAGAATTTTGCCATGTTTGTGCATCTTGGAAGAGAACAGGATCCGTTTCATTATGCAATGAAGCTGGTAGATTTTTTTTACACGGAGCTTGGGCGTTATGAAGACCAGATCGGCATTGTGAAAAGCTGGAATGACATTGAAGAAAACCGGAGGCAGGGCAGAATGTCTGCCATGCTGACGCTGGAAGAGGGCGGGATCTGTAAAGGTGACATGGCGTGTCTGCGCGATTTTTACCGTCTGGGTGCCAGAATGATGACGATTACCTGGAATTTCCCAAATGAGCTGGGATTTCCGAATGGAAGGATGAGAGCGTATCCCCGGCCAGACCAGTACCGGACACGGTACACGGTTTAACGGAAACCGGAATTGCATTCGTTCAGGAAATGGAACGGATCGGAATGATCATCGATATTTCCCATTTAAATGATGCCGGAATCTGGGATGTATTCCGTTACACAAAAAAGCCATTTGTTGCAAGCCATTCCAATGCACGGGTACTGGCACATCATCCGAGAAATTTAACCGATGAAATGATCCGGGCACTGGCAGAGCGCGGTGGCGTGGCAGGAATCAACTATTACGCATCATTTCTAAAAGACAGACAAGACGAATCAGCGGACACACCATTGGTCTCTTCCCGGGATGCAGTACAAAAAATGCCGCTGCACAGTCTGTGCAGCGACATGGTGGCGCATATGAAACATATGAAACAGGTTGGCGGTATCGGATGTATTGGGCTTGGTTCTGATTTCGATGGAATCGATACCCCGACAGAAATGAAGGACTGCTCCGGAATGCAGCTTCTGGCAGACACCATGAGCCGGAGTGGTTTTACAACCGGAGAGATCGAAGCAGTTTTTCATGGAAATGTACTGCGGCTCTACAAAGAATTATTGTAGAAGGTATTGAAAGAATGCATGTCATGCCCCAGGCTGCGGGTTTCGCTGTTCCAGCCGGTATAAAAGAATGGTAACGGCAAGCAGATCGGCGCATCCGCCTGGGCTGACATTCATCTGGATGAATTTCTTATTTAATTTCTTTAAGGCATCCATTCCCTGGCTGGTGGAGGCACCGCCCAGCTTTAAGAACTGTGCAGCGGCAGTCTTGACATAGCCCTGGACCACGGGGTTGGTCCGGCTTAATACGTTGGTATCGTCGACGTTAGCCATCAGGGTAAGGAGCGTATTCAGATAAGCTTCATTTTCTGTCTGTCCGGAAGAAAAGGAAGCACGGAGCTTTGGAAGGGAAATGGTGCGGACAGAAGGAAAGCCTTTCTGTGCTTCCCCACGGATCCCCTTTGTGCTATAACGCAGGTACAAAAGCTCACCGTTGGTTTTCGGGTTTTTCCGGTCTATTTTCTGGAAATCCTTTCGCATAGCATCGTAGCAGATGTATCCGGCAAGCATAAGGATCTTTTCAGCATCAAAGCGGTTGTGCCGGTTATAGAAGAGCCCGGCTGCTGCCGCGATCGTTCCCATGGAAAAAATCATACCCTTGTGGGTGTTAACGCCGTCTGTTGCCTGAAACATAGCCTTTTCTGCCTCTACGCCTACTGGACGGATCTGCTCAAACAGGGCATTAAAATCTTTGGAGCTCCACCCATGGCCAAGCTCAAACATCCGGGTCAGATATGGGACAATTGCCTTTGTGCTGGCAGCAAAGGTGTCATAGTTCATATCGGTGTGTGCACCGCTGTCGTGGCGGTCTACCAGACCAGGCTTCGGGGTAGCGCCTACCTCCGCCATGAGCGAATAGGCGCATTCCTCAGAAAAAATAGAAGCAATCATAAATACCAGTACCTCCGCAATACAGGATAGTTTGAAATCTTTAAAGTTTGTTCAGAATCTGCGAAATTTCCGCTGTCAGCTCTGCTACGCTATGGCTGCGGCTGCGGCTGCATACATGGGCAGGCTGTCCGCACAGTAGGCACGTTCTGGGAGAAAAGCCAAGGTCCTCCCTGGAAACCTTGCATGCATCGGGACGGAGTACGTCAATATCGAACAGGCGTCCAATGCGGTCCTGATCTTCTAAGGAAACCATGAGCTCCTTTACAAAATCGGGATTTGCATCGACATTGTAGAATGCCTCATAGCCGGTTTTCTCTTTTATGGTTTCCATATGCTGGATCAAAACAAGACGCTCCTTTAACAGTGCCTCAATCCGGCTGCACCCCAGGGCAAAGGCTTCTGGAACACCTGGAAGCACTTTGATGGGGCCAGGTATGTTTAAGGTAAAGCTGATCAGGCTCTTTTTATATTGCTGTAACAGCTGGGCTTGCAGATAGCAGCGGCGTTCCCTGGCCGCCAGCATTTCCTGCAGGTTTACTTCTTCCATAAAAATCCCCTTATTATGTTTTATTTTTATATGCCAATAAAGCTCCGTATTTCATCCGTATGGCAATGAATTCACGATCATTTGGCAGAAATCGGATAAAAGCCATCGTTTTGAAACAGAAGCTGTATTGGATCTCAGAACACTACTTAGTTGTTACGTTTCTCATTATAGGTGAAACATAGCAAAAAGGCAAATACTTAATAAGTTATGGCTATATAAAGAAGCCTTATCAGTTTTTAACATTAGGTTTACGTGTATTTAAACTGTTGAGATCTGAAGAAAAACATTTAATATTATCAGAAAAAATGAATTTGGGTCGGCAGAGTGTAAAAAAGTTTGGCACAAGAGTGGTTTTGTGATATACTGAACATAGTGGATATAAAAACAAGTTACTGTTTACGCGTTGCGCAGACAGCAGAAAAAAATAATCCTTAGAGGGAGGATTTCTTATGGATAAAAGTAAATTGGTGATCACGATCGAGCGCCAGTATGGAAGCGGCGGCCGTATTGTTGGAAAAAAGCTTGCTGAGGAATTGAACATTCCGTTTTATGATGACGAAATTTTAAGTATGACAGCCGAAAAAAGTGCAGTAGGAGAGCGCTATTTCCGTCTTGCAGATGAAAAAGCAGGAAATAACCTTCTCAGGAAGATTGTTGGAAACCTGCATCTGCCTACCGGTATTTTTGAAGAACCAAAGAAAGAGGGGGATGTCACCTCACCGGACAATCTGTTCCGTTTCCAGTCGGAGGTTATCCGTGAGCTGGCGGCTGCGCAGTCCTGTGTGATTGTTGGCCGTTGCGCGGATTATATTCTGGAGACCGCTGGAAAAGAAGATCTGGTAAAGATTTTTGTATACGCAGACACAGAAACCTGTGTCCGGAGAACTCAGGAAACCGATGGTATTACAGACAGCAAAGAAGCGCTTAATAAATTAAACAAGATCACCAAACAGCGCAGGGCTTACCACAAGTATTTTACCGGAAAAGAGTGGGAGGATCTGACGAACTACGATCTTCCGATCAATGCAAGTAAGCTGGAGCTTGAACAGGTGGTAGCACTGATCAAAGATTATATCCGCATGATCGGCTACGATATTTAACAGCATATAATAGAATGAATATGGCCCGTGTGAGCTATTACTGTTAGCTTACACGGGCCTGTTCTTCCCTATTTTTTAAAATGAAAGCTATTATTTTTTGGTGATCTTTACAATCTGGATCTCTTTGTCATTGATGGAGCCATCGTACTGGATCTGAAGGGTATCGCCCTCAGCGTATTGGCTGAAATCGGTATCGCCAGAAACGAATGTGAAAAAGTCACCGGTCTGTGCTTCCAGAACGATATGATCACCATCTTCACCGATCTGCGCAACTTTACCTACAAAGGCATTGATCTTAGCCTCATCAGAATCCTTCTGGTCTTCGGAAACGATCTTGATCGCCAGAGGCTCATCGTCCAGATCGCCGAGATAGGTTACTTCTACGGTTTCGTCAGCCTTGATGCCGTCCTTTGCAACAACATATGCGTTGCCGGTCAGAACCTTATATTCCTCACCGTCTACCTCCAGGGTCATGCTGTCAGAAGCAACGTCTTTGATGGTACCTTCTGCAACTGGATCTGTGGTCTGCTCTAACATGGATGAGGTAACCTCGAGTGCGATAGCCGGAACCGGATCGTCTGTGCTGTCGGCCGGGAAGGTGATGTCTACCCAGTCACCCTCGGAAAGCGGGAATTCATTGGTAACCTCTGCGCCGGAAATATCGTATTTCTTCTCTTCGTCGTTGTAATCGTCTTTTACGGTAAGGACATCGCCATCGATCGCTGTGATGATACCGCTGGTATAATCCTCGTCGGTCTCAGCCTCGGTTGTGGTTTCTGCTGCTGTGGTTTCTGCCGGTGCTGCTGTGGTTTCCGTTGCTTTTTTGCTGGAGCAAGCTGCTGCACTGATAGAAACTGCTGCGATTGCAGTAATTAATAATGCCTTTTTCATAATATATCACTCCTCTGATCTTTCTTTGTGGTTCTATGCTGTTATCTGTGCGTTTGCGCAAACAGTAACAATCATCTCTCGTGAACCAACAAACAAGAGTTTACTACAAAGCCAGGGAAAAAGCCATTGATTTTTTATTAAGTTTTCCGCAAAATGGTGAACATTTGGTGAACTTTGGCCGATGCCTTGCATTCCAAACTTTGTTCTCGGCATGTTGGTCATGGTATTCCAGATCCCGCTTCCAGGTTTTTTCAGCCTGACGATCAAAAAATCTTTGCAACAAAATGCGTGGTGTTATCGACGCTGCTTTCTATGGTAACAGTTCCGCTCTGATGCCTGGTTCTGGCATAAACAACCCTGCCGGGCTGTCGCCGGACGAGGTTTTCAGCAACAATATGATAAAAAAATACGCCTTGTCACAGAAATGTGCTAAGGCGTATCTTTTTTTATGGTATTTTATGCCATCATACGGAAAAGTCCGATGACCTTGCCGAGGATTTCCACATGGTCAACGATGATCGGCTCCATGGTGTCATTCTCCGGCTGCAGGCGGTAATGCCCGTCTTCCTTGTAAAAACGTTTGACAGTAGCGGAATCGTCGACGAGTGCAACAACGATTTCCCCGTTTTCTGCAGTATTGGTCTGCTCAACGATGACCTGGTCCCCATTAAAAATACCTGCATTGACCATACTCTCGCCCTTGACCTTCAGCATGAAAGTATCCTTGTTTGGGAGCATTTCGGCCGGGATCGGGAAATAATCTTCAATATGTTCCTGTGCCAGGATCGGCTCACCGGCAGCAACTGTGCCGATCATAGGAACCTGCACCACCTCGCGGCGGTTTAATGCAAACTCGTCATCCAGGATCTCGATCGCGCGCGGCTTGGTCGGGTCCTTGCGGATATATCCGTTTGCCTCCAGGGATTCCAGGTGGGAATGGACGGAAGAGGTGGACTTTAAGTTGACTGCCTCACAAATTTCACGTACTGCAGGCGGATAGCCTTTTTTTAAGATGCATTCTTTGATATATGTTAAAATTTCCTGTTGTTTTGCGGTAATTTTGCCCTGTGCCATAATGTTCCCTCCTTGCGGGTGTATTCTGAAAAATTCTTTCTAAGGATATAGTAGCACAGCTTAGCCAAAAAAGCAAACTTTTGTTCGGGAATTTTTGCGAAAACGTATTGACAAACGCATGTTCGGATTCTATAATAGCAACATAGCAAACGTACGTTCGCGATTATTCCGGACAGGGGGAATCACTTATGAGAAGCAAAAGAACAATGAAGCGCAGTTTACGGAATCTTACGGTTATTTTACTTATGATCCTGGCATTTTGTTCCGGTTTTCTGGGACATACACTGTTAAATGCGCGGGCAGAAGAAAAGGCAATACCTGAGCTGAAGCGTTATTACACAAGTGTACAGATCCGCCAGGGAGACAGCCTCTGGGACCTTGCAGGCCAATACTGTCAGGGAAGTCCTTATACCAAGGCAGAATATGTAGAAGAATTAAAGCGCATGAATGGTCTGAAATCCGAACAGATCCATTCCGGTGAATACCTGACGGTCGTGTATTTTTCTGAATAGCTTGCATATGAATCCTGCTTTGGTTATAATAAAATCTGTTTTTTATCCAATATAACCAAGTGAGGAAATTCCCTATGTTACACGATCATATCGTTCCTATAACAGATCTTTCCAGTCCGGAGCTTGAGGTATACTCCAGCTTATCGGAAAACCAGCTATTCCATTATTATGAACCAGAGGCTGGTCTTTTTATTGCAGAAAGCCCGATCGTAATCGGCCGTGCTCTGGATGCCGGATACCAGCCAGTCTCCATCCTTGCCGAAGAGCGGGAATTAAAGGGAGCAGCTGCAGAAATACTGGCCAGATGTGGAGAGGTCCCAGTCTATGTAGCTCCCATGGAGCTTTTAAAACAGATCACAGGTTTCTCTTTGACACGCGGTCTGCTTTGTGCCATGCGCCGCAAACAACTGCCATCTATTGAGCAGATCTGTGCGAAGGCCAGACGGATCGCTGTTCTCGAAAATGTAGTAAACCCGACCAATGTGGGAGCTATATTCCGTTCGGCGGCAGCGCTGAATATGGATGCAGTCTTGCTTACTTCTGGCTGCAGCGATCCTTTGTACAGAAGATCCGTGAGGGTCAGCATGGGAACGGTGTTCCAGATCCCGTGGACGGTACTTAAGCACGACAGTGCCTGGCCGCACCCGGCTATGGAGCTTTTGCGGGATCTGGGCTTTAAAACAGCTGCCATGGCTCTTACAGACCGATCAGTCCGCATTGATGATCCTTGTGTCCAGGCAGAGGAGAAGCTTGCAATCGTTCTTGGAACCGAGGGCGATGGCCTCGCAAAAGAAACCATTGCCGACTGCGATCACACCATCCGGATTCCAATGTCCCATGGCGTAGATTCCCTGAATGTAGCTGCTGCCAGTGCAGTGGCATTCTGGCAGCTTGGAAACATCATACAGAAGGCGGGGAAGCTTAGCATGAATATCAAAAGACAGTTTATCCGCTATGTTTCCCAGAATATGTTAGGCATGCTCGGTATGTCCCTTTACATTCTGGCCGACACATTCTTTATTGCTAAGGCTGTCGGTGCGAATGGTATCACGGCATTGAATCTGGTATTACCCCTTTACAATCTGATCTTTGCGGTAGGCGCAATGATCGGAGTCGGCTCTGCAATCCGTTTTACGGTTGAGCGTAATAAAGGAATGAAAGAAGCGGAAGGCTATTTCTTTCATGCACTGTCATGGGCAGCAGTGATCAGTGTCCTGTTTGTTTTGGCAGGAGCCTTTTTCCCGGGCAGATCATCCACCTTCTTGGAGGCAATGCACAGATTGTATCGACCGGAATCATGTATACCCGCATATTTCTGATGTTTGCCCCGTTTTTTATGTGGAATCATATTATCAGTGCATTTGTTCGCAATGATGGAGATCCATCCATTGCAATGTATGCAACACTTGCAAGCAATCTGTTTAATATCGTATTTGACTATGTGCTGATGTTTCCTTTGGGAATGTCTATGCCGGGAGCGGCACTTGCAACCGCATTATCACCGGTTATCAGTATTCTTATCTGCTTCAGACATTTCCGTAGCAGCAGAAATACGATCCGCTTCAAGCCGGTACGTTTGTCTGTCCGGAAGCTGCTCTTTTCCTGTCAGGTTGGTATCTCTGCCTTTGTAGGGGAAATATCCTCCGGTGTCATCACAATGGCATTTAATACCATCATTCTCCGGCTTTCGGGTAATATCGGGGTTGCAGCGTATGGAGTCGTTGCAAATTTCTCGCTTGTGGCAGTTGCATTATTCAATGGAATCGCGCAGGGCTCCCAGCCGCTGCTCAGCCGTTTCTATGGACTTGGCGATAAAGAAAGCCTGAGAACCGTGATCCGTCTTGCAATTAAAACAGCTTTATGTGTCGCCTGCTTGCTTATTGTGACCGTACAGCTCTGGTCAGAACCGATGGCTGGAATTTTTAACCAGGAACAAAGTGCAGAGCTGGCAGCTCTTGCAAGACAGGGATTAAAGATTTATTTTACCGGTTTTTTGTTTGCCGGAGTTAATATTGTCGGAACCAATATCCTAAGTGCCGTAGAGTCAGCACGCTGGGCGTTTGCAGCTTCTGTATCCCGTGGGTTTGTTGCAATCCTTGCGTTTGCTTTCCTCCTTTCTGCTGTATTTGGCATGAATGGGGTATGGATGGCATTTCCATGTGCAGAATTAACAACCATGTTTTTGACGCTGAACGGTATCCGGAAGCTATAAACTATAACTGTACTATACGGGATTTTCAGTTCAGAAAATCCCTAACTGTGAACAGTAACACAATGGTGACACAACGGTAACATAACGACAATACAGTTGACAGAGTCAAGTCTCTGTGTTATTCTTACTTACGTTAAAAGAGAAAAAGCGCGGGAGTCTGTGAGACAGGCTGAGAGGAAGATCAATCTTCGACCGTACCTGATTTGGGTAATGCCAACGGAGGGAAGCAAGGAATAGAAGTGTGCGTCTTCGGGCAATTTCCTGAAGGCGCATTTTTTGTTTCATAGGAAAGTGCGTCCTATGAAATATAATGATTATAGAAACTAGTATCCGGATGCACTGCAAAAGCTCCAGATGCAGGGGAGACGTCTCTGTCAGCTGGAAATCCTGAAAGTGTGTTTGTGCAACGCATGAACAGGAACAGAATCATATTTTGCAGGAAAAGTAGACTGGAGGGGGAGCGCCCTGCAGTCTGGCAGAAGGAGTTTATATAGCGATGGGAATCCGTGTTTTCGGAGTGAGAGGAAGTAAGTAAACTTCGACCGAACAAGAATTAGTATACTGTCTTATTCACATTTCGCATAATGATGCAGAACGTGAGTCATACCGTACACTACCTGCCGCTATCTGACCTGTTTCTTTGGAATCTGGCTCTGGCGGCAGGATTCTGGAAAAAACAGGAGGACAAACAAATGGAAAAACAAAGAATGAAAACGTTTCGCATGGTATTTTTAGCTATGATGGTAGCAATCGGAGTCGTAATTTCACCGATCTTACGGATTGAGGGAATGTGCCCGACTGCGCATCTGATCAATATTACCTGTTCTGTATTTATGGGACCGTGGTATTCCCTTCTCTGCGCCTGTATGATCGGTGTGATCCGTATGATGTTTATGGGCATTCCGCCGTTAGCACTGACGGGTGCGGTATTTGGAGCGTTTTTATCTGGTGTATTTTACCGTGCATCGAAGGGAAAAATCATCTGTGCTGTATTTGGTGAAATTTTTGGTACCGGAATCATTGGATCCCTGGTATCTTATCCGGTCATGGCGTTTATTATGGGACGCGATGGTCTGAACGCCTTCTATTATACCCCGATGTTTATTTCCGCAACGATCATGGGAGGCATCGCAGCTTATGTATTCCTGAAGGCATTGAGCCAGACCGGAATGCTGGCAAAATTTCAAGAGAGTCTGGGAGCAAAGGTTTATGACAGAAACGGAAGAAAGAAAACTGAAACAGTCCATGCAGCTGCAGGGCATGCTGGAGATTCGAAGGTATATTAAAGAAACGGCACCTCTGATCCATTGCATTACCAATCCGATTTCTATCCATGACTGTGCCAATATCATACTGGCGGCAGGGGGAAGACCGATCATGGCAGAGCATCCGGCAGAAGTAAGAGAGATCACGGCGGTTTCTTCTGCGCTGATGCTGAATCTTGGAAATATCACGGATGCACGGATGGAATCCATGAAAGCTTCGCTTACAGAAGCAAACCAGCGTCATATTCCAGTACTGTTAGATCTAGTCGGGGTTACCTGCAGCAGCCTTCGCCGTGATTACGCGAAGCAATTGCTGGAAAACGGAGTATTTTCTGTGATCAAGGGGAATATTTCTGAGATTCTGGCTGTTGCAGAGCTTCCTTTTCACGGGACCGGAATAGATGCAGGAGTCCAGGATGCACTTTCCGATGCAAACGAGGACTGGTATTGCCGTACAGCGAGGACACTTGCGTTTCACCTTGGCTGTACAGTTATGGCAACCGGAAAGCAGGACCTGATCGCAGATAGCCAGGATGTATTTCTTGTTTCAAATGGAAATGCCAGCTTATCTGGGATTACGGGTACCGGCTGTATGGTAGGCGCACTTACAGCGGCTTATCTTCCAGGAAATAGCAGAAAATCCGTGGTCCTGGAAAATCGTGAGAGCAAAGACATCAAAATGGCTGGCTCTCATGACAATGGTTCTTCCAGAAATACAGGAAATCCTGCCGGGACTGGAACAACAGCAGCACTTCTTGCAGCAGCTACCATGGGAATTGCTGGGGAACATGCTTCCGGGATTTCCCGCGGGCCCGGAAGCTTTCAGGTAAACCTGCTCGATGAAATTTATGCTCTGGGGGAAGATCAGCTTCTGTCAGAAGCAAGAATACGACAGCATGCGTTTTGATTTTCACAGGAAACTGTAGAATGCGGTTCTTGGAAAAATCATTAAAAAGAAAACAGAGAAAACAGAAAAGAGGCAAACCTTATGACAAAAAATCTGGATCTGAGTCTGTATCTTGTGACAGACAGTACCTATCATACAGAGGAATCTCTCTTATATACGGTGGAAGAGGCCTGCAAGGGCGGCGTAACACTGGTGCAGCTTCGAGAAAAAAATACAGGAGGGCATGACTATCTGGAAAAGGCCTGCAAGATCAAGAAAATCACCGATCGATATCAGGTTCCGCTGATCATCGATGACCGTGCCGATGTGGCTATGGCATGTGGTGCAGCAGGTGTCCATGTAGGAGCCTCTGACCTGCCTGTCGCTGAGGTACGTCGCTTACTTGGACCGGATAAAATTGTTGGTGCAACCGCAAAAACAGTAGAAGCAGCAAAGAAAGCTTATGAGGATGGCGCAGATTACCTTGGTGTCGGGGCAATCTACCCGACCACAACCAAGGTAACGACCGTGCTGACTGCAGTTTCGACCTTGTCGGATATCTGTAAGGCAGTTCCGATTCCGGTAATAGCGATCGGTGGGCTGAATTTGGAGAACATGGGAATTCTGGCCGGAAGCGGGGTAGACGGAATTGCGGTTGTATCCGCGATCATGAAAGCAAAAGACCCGCAAAAAGCAGCTGCGGATCTTTTACAGGCAGTAAAGCAGCTGTAGCGATGTTCCTATTTCTGGTTTTGGAGTAAGGATACCGCTACTTTACTTATGAGTAACTTAACAGTTTAACGCCGTTTCCCGGTATAGTCCTGCTTCCGGCGCTCCTGAACCACATGATTCAGGATGCCGCCACCGACGATCATAGCGGCGGCTGTAAGTAAAACACGTTTGGCACCTTCCTGCGGAGGGTGCTTTTTGATTTTATGGAATCTGGATAAAGCTGTAGCTGATACGGAATCTCATATGGCGTGCCCATAGCCAGTGTGTCAGCAATGACATCCAGTTCTCTGGTGAGATCCGGAACTGGAATTGTAAAATGTGAATTCGTCCCCTCTTTGCTGTCGTTTAAGATTTTCTGTTCATTTACGATCATATAATCGTAGTTTGGGCTGCTCCAGGTGATGGAGAGGTAAGCAGTTCCATCTGCCACCGTGAGTAGTGCCGGGCTCTGAACGGATGCTTTTCCGCTTCCTCCTGTCATGCTCAGATCAATGGCATATTCTCCGTCTGCAAGCTCTGCTTTGGGTGAAAGTGATGTCTGAGCCGCTGTGGCATAAGGGGTGCCAGATAAAAATGCAATAGAAAACAGAGGGATGAGAACTGCTTCCCGGAACATTTGGTGTATCGGTATCGATTTCATAAGAAACGGCTCCTTTTTATATTACAGGTTTTTCTTTTTATACAGAAACCAGGATGCTGCACAGGAAAAGCATACCAGATACAGAAGCAAAATGCCGATGCCTGATAAGAAAACGGTTCATGGTTGGCAATGCAGCGCAGTGCAGCACTGGTCTGCGACAATGGCAGATATTCGATCACCTGGCGGATCCCGTCAGGCATATTCTGTGCCGAGAAAAAGGTATTGCAAAGGTATGCCATCGGCATAATGACATAGTTGGAAAAGCGCGGGACATCCGCGTGGTTTTTGGCGTAGAAAGAAACCACAACTCCAATGGTGGAAAACACCGCCCCATTTAAAAACATAAACAGGAACGACCAGCCATTAAAGCATAATCCCGTTCCGATCGGAAGGACCAGAAGAATGATGACCATTCCCGCATAAAGACCACGCAGCTTCCGCCGATGATCTGTCCTGCAATGAATTGCCATAGCGGGGTAGGCGAGATCATGACCTGGTCAAACGCCTTCTCATACAGGCGCTGGACGTTTAAATTCTGTGCGATCGCATTGAAGCTTCCGTTCATTGTGGTTAGTGCAACAACGCCGGGGATCAGGAAGTTCAGATAGGACTGGCCATGCGACATCGTCTGGATGCCTAAGCCGAACACCAGAATATAAAGAAGAGGTGCGATCATGGCGGCTAATGTGATCTTATAGAAATCGCGGCGGAATTCTACCCATTTTTCCCATAGTACGGTTATAATTCCCATTATGATCTGCGTTCCAGTTGCTGCCCGATCTTTTCCAGAAAAACATCTTCCAGCGTTGTGCTGCGCAAGAAAGCCTCCGTGCTGGAAGCGGACAGATAGTGGATTGCATCCTCCTTTCTCTGAAAATAATGGTTTGTGATGCCGCCTTCTGCAGCTTCATCTACGGTATAGCGCCCAAGCGCTCCGATCATATTGGCAGGTGCATCTGTTTCACCGAGTGTTCCGTTACACATAAATCCGACCCGGTCACACAGCGTCTCAGCTTCTTCCATATAGTGTGTTGTCAAAAGAATAGTCAGATTTTGCTGGTTCAGCTTTTTTAACAGGTTCCACATCTGCCGCCGTGCCAGGGCGTCCATACCGGCAGTCGGTTCGTCCAAAAGCAGAATTTCCGGTTCTGTCAGAAGGGCGCGGCAAACCATGAGCTTCCGTTTCATTCCGCCGGAAAGCTTACGCACGGTCCGGCGGCGGTAATCGATCAGACCACAGAACTCTAACAGCTCCTCGGTACGTTCCCGGATTTTTTTTGCCGGCATATAGTAGAGCCGTCCTTGGTATTGCATAATCTCATCCATGGTCATATCCTGGCGCATGGAATATTCCTGGGTTACAACACTCAGTTTCCGCTTCAAGCGGTCATTTTTCCGTGTCAATGGTTCCCCGTCTAAAAGAATTTCCCCGTCTGTGGGCAGCAGGAGAGTGGAAAGCATGCCGATCGTCGTGGTCTTTCCGGCTCCGTTTGGTCCAAGAAGGCCAAAAAACTCCCCAGTAGCAATGCGCAGGTTCAGGTCATCCACGGCAAGAAAATGATCATATTTTTTTGTCAGGTGTTTTAGTTCAATCATGGTTTCAAAGTCCTTTTTACAGTTGATCAGGTGCCAATTGTGTGCGCAATGCGGGAACACGAAGGCACTTGGTAAGTATACCTTATTTCAACTTGCAGTACAATGCTTTTCAAAGAACCAAGAGACTTTCGAAAGCACTTAGAATCTGCGATCCGAAGTGCCTAAACGAAGAATTCATGAAGACATGTCATACATGCGTTGAAAACATTATGACAGCGAATGACCCAGAGATCGTATTCCAGTCGATCAACAGAACATTCGCTATCAGGATTATTGCGACCTGACGAGGGAAGAAACCTGTCTGGTCAATCTAAATTTTACTACAATTAGATCTCGCGCAATTTCACTGCATTTCTTGCGCTTCTCCGGCGTTCATCCTCCAGGGCAGCGTAGTGCTTTTTCGTGGTGTTGACATCTGAATGCCCGAGAACATCTGCTACCAGGTAGATATCCCCGGTCTCACGGTACAGATTCGTGCCATAAGTGCTGCGCAGCTTATGTGGGGTGATCTTCTTTAACGGTGTCACGATCCTGGCATATTTTTTCACCAGATTTTCTACGCTGCGCACGTTGATCCGTTTTCGCTGCAGGGAAAGGAAGAGTGCATTCTCGCTTCCTTCTTCGGCTACGATGCCAAACCGTTCATCCAGATAATCCTGAAGCGCGTTTTCTACCTCAGCTCCAAAATAAACGGTTACTTCCTTTCCTCCTTTCCGGTGAATATGGATACCGCCATTTTTAAAGTCGATGTCATTGATATCCAGTCCCACGCACTCGGAAACACGGATGCCGGTGCCGAGCAGCAGGGTCATCAGAGCCAGGTCGCGCAGGCGTGTGCGGTTGTGAAAGGCTTTTTGTTTCTCGGTAAGGCCGTCTCCCTGTTCTACGGCATCTAAGAGAAGCGCTACCTCATCGACATCAAGGCGGATGATCTCTTTCTCGTGGAGCTTTGGAAGCTGGACAAGGGCAGCAGGATTCGTTGCCAGCTTTTCCGTCCGGAAGAAATAGTTGTAAAAGCTTTTTAGAGAAGATATTTTCCGCATGATTCCGCGTTCCTTGTTTATGACCTCCTGATTATGGTCATTGAACCGGTACTTTAAATATTCCATGTATTCCTCCAGATCCGTTACGGTAATCTGGTCTAAATGCCCAAGCTTAAAGTCCATGCGTTCCATTTTTGCGAATACCGGATTCTCTTTCTTTAGGAAATCAAAAAAGACGGAGAGATCGTATGCATAGGCAATGCGGGTTCTGGTGGAAGTGCGCGGCTCAATCCCACGGAAAAATTCTGTGCAGAATGGAGGTAGCTCCTTCATCATTTCGCGCAGCTTCTTAATGTTTTCAATATCCTTTTGTTCATAATATGGAATATTCGCCATGATATTCAGTCCTTTCTTTGTCAGTCAGAAATGTTCGAGTCGGGATGACATTTTATTTGATATGATCCGGCCAGCCCTCGATATTTCCTGTCGTTACGGCATGAAAAAGCCGCTCCCGCACCCCTGGGCTGTCTGCATTTAGTGTGCGGATCAGGTTTTTTACATATTCCCGGTGGGTATGACCGTCCATAGGGCACGGGTTTTTGCACACAGGAAGCTGATACTTGTTGCGGAATCCCCTAACGTCAGCTTCCGATACCAGCATCAGTGGACGGATCACCGTGAGGTTCGTCCGGTCCAAATGTGTGACAGGAGAAAATGCATAAAAGCGGCCCTCATACAGCAGAGACATCATGGCTGTTTCGATCAGATCGTCTTTGTGGTGTGCATATGCAATCTTGTTGCATCCAAGCTCTAGCGCCTTCTGGTTCAGCGCACCCTTCCGCATCTTTGCACAAAGGGCACATGGATTAGACTCCTTACGCGCCTCAAAAAGGATTTTCCCGATATCAGTGGAGATGATTTCGTAGGGAATGTTAAAACCGTCGCAAAGGGCCTTTACGGGCTCTAGATTCATCGTATCCAGTCCCATATCAACCGTGATTGCAGAAAGCCGGAACGATTTCGGATAAAATTTCTGCAGGCTGGCAAGTCCGTAAAGGAGCGTAAGGCTATCCTTGCCGCCGGAAATCCCAATAGCAATGTGGTCCCCGTCTTCAATCATCTGGTACTGGTCAATTGCCTGGCGCAGCAGGCTTAAGAGGCGCTGAAGCTTCATATCGTTAAATCCTCGTCTTTCGTATAAAAAATATGGTTTTTAAGCATATTGTGAATGCTAATCAAATTGTAGGATGAAGATAATAACACTCTAACACAGAAGAATCAGAAAATCAAATACGGTATTGTACGGGATTTTCAGCCGGGATTTTCAATTTAGAAAATCCCGGCCTGTGAACAGTAACCAAATAATCTTCTGAATTTCACAACAATTTATGAATATGATGGAAAATAACAGAAAAAAGTGGTATACTACAGATAATACAAATGTATAAATGGAGGGTATTCACATGGCAAACAAATATGCAGGAACTCAGACAGAAAAAAACTTAATGGAGGCATTTTCCGGGGAATCACAGGCAAGAAACAAATATACTTATTTTGCTTCCAAAGCGAAAAAAGAAGGCTTTGAACAGATATCCGCATTGTTCTTAAAAACAGCAGACAATGAGAAAGAACATGCAAAGATGTGGTTTAAGGAGTTAAACGGACTTGGCAATACGGCAGAGAATCTGGCAGCAGCTGCAGATGGTGAGAACTACGAGTGGACCGATATGTACGATGGATTCGCCAAAACTGCAGAGGAAGAGGGATTTCCGGAGCTTGCAGCAAAATTCCGTATGGTGGCAGCTATTGAGAAAATGCATGAGGAGCGTTACCGTGCACTGCTTCACAATGTAGAGGCACAGGAAGTATTTGCAAAGAGTGAAGTAAAGGTATGGGAATGCCGCAATTGCGGACATATCGTAGTGGGAGAGAAGGCACCGGAAATCTGCCCAGTTTGCGCACATCCGCAGGCATACTTTGAAGTTCATGCAGAGAATTATTAAATGAAAAAGAGTAGAATGTCAATGTAGGTAAACCAGATACAAAACCGAAATGCTAAAATCCTTTATATTTATAAGCAGTTCGGTTTTGTAACTAGGCATAACTATTCGTTAAACTATTCTTTCGCGAATAGTTAGAAATAGCAAAGGAACACTGCTATTCAGCTTATATGGCTGTTTAGATGTGTTCCTTTGCTATTTATGGCGCATTAACTATAATGCCATTTGGTGTATGTATATCTGTACTGCTTTTATGTATGCGAGAAAAAAATAACACATAAGCCAAAACAGCTATTGCTATAATCATTTGTATTGCCGTGATTATGCCTTTGATAAATCTGCCTATAAAATGAAATACATCGCCTACGGTAATTGCTCCAGGAGGTAAATTCGGATGTCGGTTAACGGGTTCGTTTTCGTAAATATACGTTGGTCTATGGTTTTTATCTGGTTTAACGTGTATTATCATGTCTTACTCCATGTGGATTGAACCACTATTTCCAATAATAGCGTTGTTGCTATTCTTTATGCTGGTTGCGTTCTGCTCCATATCCCGTTTAATTAAATCATTTACATAGGCGTTAAGGGATTTGTACCCTTGCGCTTTTCTATGTTCGTCTATTCTTGCTTTTTCCCCTTTAGGCACTTGCACTTTGAATGTATCGTACTTGTCTTTGATAAAGTCATTAATATATTTGGATTGGTTGAAATCTGACATAGTGTTTACCTCTATGCATTATGGTCATAATGTACGAAAATAATATACAAATTATGGTCATAATGCCAATTTACATTATGGCCATAATACTATATACTATAGTTGTCGATAGGACAGAGGGTGTAGCAATGAGAACCACCCCCGTGTACGGTGGTAGTAATGAGAACGTCCTCTCTCCTGTCGCAGTTACAATATCATTCTAACAGAAATGCTTTAAATGGACAAGGTGAAGACATGACGAAAAAAGAAAAAGCCATATTCCAGCAGTACCGTGAACGGGCAAGCGTGGAATATAGAGCGTGCCTTAAAGCAAATGATACACCGGAGGATGCACTGCTAGCATCTCGTGAAAAGTGGCAGATGCTGGAAGACCTTTATGAAGATTTAAACGATGAGGTATCGGAATAAAAACCATCTCTGACCGGAAACGGTCGGAGGGGTGCAAGTATCACTGGATGGTGACTTGTTGTGTTGTAGTTAGCTATTAGCGCAGTACCTATTGTTGTGAAGCATTTGGGCGGCTGTTGCGTGATAGTCGGCTGGATTGATGGAAATGCTCCGGCTGGCAAATTGACAAATAAATATGACCTCACGAAAGGAGAAAGCTATGAGTAAACTTGTCGGATTTAGACGTTTTACCTCTAAGAAGAACGGAAAGGATTATTGTGTTGCTGAGGTGGTTACACCTTTCAATCAGCGCGAACTGAACGCGGGTGCTGTTGGTAGCAAGACCGAACAGGTCTTTATGCCGGAAAATCAGTATGACCTGTTAAAAACCTCCGATATTGGCAAGGAATTGCAGTTTGACTATGAGTTAAGCGGCGGTCGTGCCTATCTCGTCAATGTAACTGTAAAATGATAACGGTTACGTTTAATGAAGCTACTCTCTCACTTGCATCTGATTCGGATGCAAGTGAGTGGGTGGGTGATGAAATCTTTCTGGAAAATGACTTAGAAACATCTGAGTCAGAAATTGGTTATGCGTCCCAGCTTAATGACATACAGTCGTTGCTGGTGCTTAACATATTTGCCATGGGCGTCTTGGCTGGCGTTATGATGGGCGTTATACTGTGGAGGAAATTGTGATGATTGAGGAAACGGTTGCATTATATGCCGCTGGTGTTGGTTGTGGCGTTTTGCTCTCTCTCATACCCTACGCGGTCGGCGCGGTTATGAAGTTAGCACTGGACATCATGGGGAAAGGGGGATTGTAACATGGGAGTATCTATGTTAGCGGCTGAGGCTGGTACTATCAGCACTGTAACCACTGCTTTAACTAGCGGCGTGTCTACTATCGCAGGCGAAGCAATGTCTGCCATCGGTTCTGTAGTTCCGGCGGCTCTTCCGATTGCTGGCGCGGTTATCGTTGTTGGTATCGGTCTGAAAGTGTTCAAGAAAGTTACCGGACGTTAGTTTCAGTTACTTGGATTATTACACATTTGATGTGGGGGTGTGAGGTTAAGTCTCATACCCCCTGTTTCCATGTTAGGGGGTAAAATGAATAAACGAATAAAAAGGATACTCGCATTAATGCTTGCGTGTACGATTGTCGTAGGTTCTGTGAACAACGCGCGGTTTGAAGCACGTGCTTCTGCCGCTGGTATCATCGCGGGCGGTGGTGCGGCTACGGTTGGTATAGGTGCGGCTTTCCCGTATCTGCTTGGAATCGCGGGCGCGTTGGCTGGCACTGTTGGCATATATAAAAACCGCGAAGCGATTAAAGAATGGGGCACAACGCAGTTTGATAAATTTAAAAGTTGGGCTGGTGAAAATCTTGATGCGTGGGCGGCTGACGCGGCTACGGCTGGCAAGGCGATAGACGAATGGGGAGAAAAGTTATCGTCTGGAACACTTGATAAAGCCAGCGGAGTATACACGGCGTTTAAGCAATGGTTGAAAAATAGTGTGTATAGTGGTGGTGTTAATGAGGGTGGGTATAATGGATATCCGACTATTGGCATCGGTGTGTCAAAAACGCAAGAACTTGTAAATATGAGCACTGGGGAGATATGGACAGCTACATTCGAAACGTGGGACGATGCACCAACTATAATATTTACTATTAAGAATGCAAGAGGGGATTATTATGAAACGTACGCAATGACAACGCAGCAGGGTTATTGTTTAATTTATAATAATGGTGCGTCAAAGTCATATGCGTCTTATAAAGTGACATATAACGGTAAAACTTATTATCGTACTAGCGCAGTTAGCACAATGGTGCAATCTGTAAAAAGTGGAATAGTTAATTATATGGGTGATGCGGCTGCGCAAACATATGAGAGTATGTTTTTGACGGTTGCGTCATGGCTTGAAAAAGGTGTCGTTCCTGGTACTGGTGCTGATACGGATGTAAAAGACGGTGACTATATTCTTGTTGGTGGTCTTGGCGGTGCTGGTGTCTTGGAGGGTAACTGGGATGTTGTAGGAAAAGGACAAAAAGAGGGCGAATTAGAAGTAACATTACCATGGTTAAGGAATCCAGCTATTGACGATGTGCTTGACGGTGTACAGACTGGAGAAAAAACATGGGAAGACGTGCTTGAAGAAACGCAAACGGGTGTAATTGAACGTACCGCTGAGGGTGACATGGTCGTTGATTCGGACGGTGTGACTACAATACCATGGAATATGCAAAAGATGATACTACGACTCCTGATGTTGATATTCCCGATACGTCAGATGGGGGGCAAGCTGGAAAATTTGCAGATTATACGCTTGTTGGGTTGGAAAAGTTATTTCCTTTCTGTCTTCCGTTTGACGCAATAGATTTTGTTAAAATATTGGAAGCTGAGCCGCAAGCGCCGCACTTTACATTTCCGATTAAGTATCCCACTAAAAACGGTTTAGAGACATATAACATAGATATAGATTTGTCGCCATTTGATGTCGCCGCAGAGATACTGCGAGACATGGAATGTTTGTTGTTTATCGTCGGTTTAATTATGATAACGCGATCGCAAATGATAAGGGGGTAAATTGTGCTAAAGTTTATGACAGAGTTGTTGTCGGCATTTGCCGCAACATTGGTAAAGGTTCTTCCATTATCGCCGTTTCAGCAATATATTCAAGCGTTTGGTAATTTGCCGTATTTGGGTATTCTTAACTGGTTTATACCAATATCGGCTATGATTAAAATAGGCGCGGCGTGGCTGGGGTGCATTGCGTTGTTTTATCTGTACTCTATTATTATGCGCTGGGTTAAGATGATTGGAGATTAAAGGATATGATTTATTTATACAGTGGCACTCCAGGCAGTGGAAAGTCATTACATACGGCGCGCGTTATACGCAATACATTGATGCTTAATAAGCCTGTGATTGCGAACATTCCCATTAATACAAGCCTGTGTAAGCATTCGGAACGGTTCTTGCACATTACGGACGGGATGCTTCGCCCATCTGCGCTGGTGGACTATAGCCGCGAATATTTCAAGGACAGACCGGTTAAAGAGGGTGAAATCCTGTTAATCATTGATGAAGCGCAACGTATGTTCAATGCGCGCGATTGGTCGAAATCGGATCGCGCTGGTTGGAATGAGTTTTCCAGCTTCATAGGCATTATGGCTATGATATTATCCTTGTGGCGCAGTTTGATAGGATGCTGGACAGACAAGTGCGGTCTGTGATTGAGTATGAACAAATACACCGTAAAGTATCGAACTATGGATGGCGTGGTATGCTCCTGTGTGCGCTTATGGTATCCCCATGCTTGTTTGTATCGGTTAAGATGTGGTATCCAATGAAAGAACGTGTAGGAAGTGAATTTTTTCGCTACAATCGCAAGTTAGGGCGGCTGTATGATACATACATGACCTTTCCGGCGGTCGCAGATGCGAAGCAATAAGGGGTGGTGACTTGTCTGCCGCTGGGGGGCTGGGGGTCCCTAGCGGCGGACGAGTTACTGCCCCACAAACCTATGACCGGGCGCCCTCTGGGCGGGCATGATAACCAATACGCAGGCGCGGTGAATCTCTCGCTGTCCGGTGCTCGGTCGGTTTGCCAGTACACTTCCATCCGGTTTTCTCTGATTACCCATAGTGCCAGTAAAGCGGCGGCTTCTGTTCCTAGTGGTAGCCGCTAGGCGTATCAGTGCTGTGTGGGCTTTTCGTGAGAAGTTGGGGTTAGTATTACCCCCAACTTCTGTAACAATCTCGCAAACCCTTGTATTTACTGGCTTTGCTCTATGTTACACGAATTTGTAACATTTGTAACATGTAACAAAAGGAAAGGAAGTGGTTGGAATGGCTGAGAAAGATTCGATGTCCCGCAAGTGGCAGATAACAATAAACAATCCAAAAGAAAAAGGTATGACACACGAATACATAGCGCAAAAGGTCGGGGAAATGAAGAACGTCATGTATTGGTGCATGTCTGATGAAATTGGTGAGAATGGAACATATCATACGCATATTTACATGCACGGACGAAATGGCATCCGCTTTAGCACGATAAAGAAACGGTTTGACGGTGGACATTTTGAAATGGCAAAGGGAACAAGCTCACAGAACCGTGATTACGTGAAAAAAGAGGGGCGTTGGTTAAATGATAAGAAGCACGAAACGTGCGTGGACGGTACGTTTGAAGAGTTCGGCGAATGCCTATTGAACGACAAGGGGCGAGAAATGACTTAAGCGACCTGTACGCAATGATTAAAGACGGTATGAGCAACTATGACATACTGGAGCAAAACCCGTCATTCATGCTTAATCTGGATAAAATCGAACGGGCGCGACAAGTAGTCAATGAGGAACGTTACAAGCACGAATGGCGCGAACTGGATGTAACATACATATACGGAACGACCGGAACCGGAAAGACGCGCGGTGTCATGGAGCGTTACGGTTATGAGTCTGTATTTCGTGTGACAGATTATCTGCATCCGTTCGATAACTACAAGGGGCAGGATGTCATTATCTTCGAGGAGTTCCGGTCATCTATCCGTGTTGCGGACATGCTCAACTATTTAGACGGATACCCTCTGGAACTTCCTTGCAGATACAATAACAAAGTGGCTTGCTTCACAAAGGTCTATATCATCACAAATATTCCGCTGTCGGAGCAATATACGAACGTACAAAAGGAATCACCGGAAACATGGCTTGCGTTTCTGCGGCGTATCGGTCATGTGGTGCAGTACAAAGCGCATGACATTCTTACGCATAACGTACGGCTTCTGGATGATGGCTTCATTGAATTGCTGGACGATGAGAAAACGCCGTATGACAAAATCAAGGTGTCTGATGTAAGCAAGCTATAGTAACTGATTCGCGAAAGAACTGTTTCGCAAATAGTTGCGACCCATGCCGCGCTCCGGCGGGAAAATTGATGTCGCGCGGCTCGCAACTACCACTTCCTTGACATGCAAGCATGACGTTTTCGCGAAACATGTGTTCACTTTCGCGAATAGTTGAAAATAGCAAAGGAACGCTCCTATTCAGTTTCGTTTGTTTTTGAAATCCCATATTGCTCCACCATACGCCGTGTTTCTTCCTGCATGGCCGTAACAACCTCTGCGGGTCCGAGAATCTTTACCTGCGGTCCCAACGAAAATACCCATGCCAGAAACTGCCTGCTTACCCGGACATCTACATTTATGGTAATATGTTCGTCATCTGCAGGTATCATCATAATGTCTCTGCCAAAGCGGTCAATCATGACCCCGGCTAGATCATTATGGACCAGAAGCCTGACTTTTTCATCTTTTCCGCCAAACATGCCAAAGCTCTTTTTGGCATAATCGGCCATATCCAGCTTTTTAAAAGAATCTTTCCCATCACGTTTTTCTTCGGACAGCTCAATATCCAGCATCTTATCAACACGGTAATGCTTGATCTTTTGCGCCTCGGAATCAAAGCCGATCATATAATAGTTTTCATCGTCCCACAAAAGGCCCCACGGGCTGATATGGTACAATTTGCCATAATGGCGTAATTCTGGCTTTTTTTTGATATTCCATTGGAAATATTTAAAGTAGATTTTCCGGTTTTCTGAGATTGCTGTGTGGATTGCATCTACGGAATAATAAATACTTTCGTTCATGTTTTTGATCCGGCCGGATACAAACACCTGACGCTGAAGCTTTTGTGCATCGTATTTACTGACCAGCGTCTCCAGTTTTTTGATCAGACATTCGTCTTTTTTTCGGTTATGAATTTGGATGACTGGATTGCGTCTACGAGCAGCTTTAATTCAGGAAGCTCAAAAGGGCGGCTGACAACATGGTAATGATAGCGGTTGCCGGTCTGCTCTCCTTCTACCTCGATCCCAAAGGACGAAAGGTCTTTTAAATCGTTGTAGATGCTTTTTCTGTCTGCAGTGATCTCATACTGTTTGAGTGCATTTAAGATTTCAGACATTGTGATATAGTGGTCTTCGTCGGTCTTTTCCATCATGATCTGGGCAAGACGATATAGCTTAAATTTCTGATTGGTCCCTTTCGGCATAGGCGTACATCCTTTTGTTTATTATAGTTTGATGGTCATCTTTCCGATATTTTTCAACCGGGATCCGGTCTGAGTCACAGGAACCGGTTTTCCGTCTTTGTTTGCGACCATTTTGGCTGGAACGGTCTCATGGGAATGACCGTCGATCACGGCATCTTATCCTTATATTCGTATATATTTTTTATCTTACATTATTTTCCGTGTGTCTGCAATCACATTATGAAAGAAGAAGGAGCAGAGGTGATTCTGCTCCTTCTTCTTTCATGCATATTAGGGAGATGCCGGTGGCGCCTCTGGTGCGTTGTTACAGGCAGCTCTCTGTCTGGTACTGGATGCCCTCCTTCATGACGAAAGCACAGTCTAAAAGAGCTTTTTATCCTGCATCAGATCCCGTTTCCATGCAGAGATATCGGCCAGTTTTCCTGGTTCAAGGGTACCAATCTGGTCAGAAAGCTGCAAAATATCCGCATTCACAGAGGTTGCGGCCTTCAGTGCGGCAAATGGATGCATGCCGCTGCTCATCCATGCTTCGTATTCGTATCCGCTTTCGTAGTTCTGGTGGTTTGCCACAAAATCGGTGCCGTAGCCCAGCTTGATCTTGCTGCTGCAGATGACTTCGCGGCCAGCCTGCAGCGCATCCTTGTAAAGCTCCAGCTTTTTGCGGAATTCCGGCTGCTTCTTTTTGATCTCTTCCGGGTCATAGTGAACAGCTTCTTCGTATGGACTAAAGGTCGGTACCAGATAAATACCTTTTTCTTCTATGATCTGGGCCGTTTCCCGGTTCATCAGGCTTCCGTGCTCCATTCCGTCAATGCCAAAGGAAATCAGCTTCTGCATCAGTTCGTTGGTGTACACGTGTGCAGTCACAGTCTTTCCAAGCTCATGGGCGGTATCCATAATGGCTTTTAATTCTTCGTCATTGAGCTGCTGCTGGATCGGGGTATCATAAGGCGTAAAAAAGCCTCCGGTTGCCATGATCTTTAAGAAATCTGAGCCATATTTGACCTGTTCGCGCACGGCATTTACAAAATAGTCTTTGCCGACGCCAAGGGTTATGCGTTCATTCTGAAGCTTCTGGGACAGAAGCGGGTTTCTGGCAAAGCCCTGGCTTAGATCCCCGTGGCTTCCTGCAGAGCAGAGAAACATCGGGGCAGCCACGATACGGCTTCCGGCGAAGTAGCCCTTTTCAATGGCATGCTTTACATCCAGAACGCCGTAGCTGTTGCTGGTGATGCCGCCTACGTGCCGGACGGTCGTGAAGCCCCTGCGCAGTGCTTTTTTTGCACAGCGGGCGATTGCCAGGGTTTTTGCCTCCTCACTCTGGGAATAAACTTCTTCGCGCACGGTATGCCAGTCAAAAAAGTCCATGTGCATATGCGCATCAATCATACCAGGAGTAACCTGGCAGTCAGTCAGATCAATGATCCTGGCCCCTTCCGGGATATTCACCTCATTGCCGATCTCAGCAATGTGGTCATCTTCGATTAAAATACTTTGCCCAGTCTTCCACTCCGGGGTAATGCCATCGTAGAGACGGCCGCAGCGAAGGACCTGATAACGTTTTTCCATTTGTAAATCCTCTTTATCGTTCATGTTTTATGGTTACCGTTTCTAAATGCGAGTACAGTAGCCTGTTGTTATAATTTTATGTTGCGATCCGGCATTGCTTATTCTCCGAAGATTTCCGGATCCTCTTACCAAGCAGGTTCCGGACAAAATAATCCATCTTCCGGCGCACAAAGTAGGCATTTGCCGGTACATTGTGGTTGGCTCTTGGCAGGACAACCAGATCATACCGTTTGTTGTGTGCGTTGAGTTCATCGCAAAGCCGCAGGGTCTGTGCCATGGAAACATTGTCATCCATAGCGCCGTAAGCCAGCATCAGCTTTCCGCTCAGGTTGCCAGCCAGCCTGGTGATGTCTCCGTACCGGTAAACTTCCTCATTGTAAAGTCCGTTGTAACGCTCGGTCCAGGAATGCTCATACATGCGCTGGTCGTAGTTCCGGAGGAAGCAACACCAACACGGTAAACCTCCGGGTATTTCAACATGGCAGAAACGGTTGCATAGCCGCCGGCAGAATTGCCCCACATGCCGATCCGGTTGAAATCAATCTGCGGATACAGATTTTTCAGCTCATTTAACGCGTAGACATGGTCTTCCAGTCCTGCGCAGGCATGAATGTTGTGGTAGCTGAGCTTATGGAAGTCCATGCCGCGACCGGGGATTCCGCGACCATCGAGGATCAGTCCGGCAAATCCAAGCTTTGCAAACGATTCCAGTCCGCCGTAGATCTCGCGGTCCATGCCGTTATCCCAGGTGAATTCACGCGGGACATTGTAAAGCTGGGCACCGCCGTAAATATAGTCGATCAGCGGCCAGAAATCCTGATGTTCGGAATCCGGTGTATCCGGGCGGAAGAAAACGCCGTAAAGCTTTGTCTTTCCGTCTGCTGCCGTCAATGTGATCCGCTCCGGCATCTGGTAACCTAAGGCAAGAAGATCCGTGATATCAGCCTGCTCCAGTTCGCGCACCAGCGTTCCGTCTGTTTTCCGGAGTACGGTAACCGGAGGAAGGTCAACGCGGGAATAGGTATCCACAAAGGCATCCTGTCCCATAGAAATGTGGTGAACGGCATCCTCCGGGGTCAGGCGGGTAAGCGCGTTTCCGTCAAACCGGATGGAATAAAGCTGGTAATACAGCGGGTCGGAGCATTCCGGCACGTTGTTTGCCATAAAATAGATGGTTTCTGCTGTTTCATCGACCCGGACCAGCTTTTGTACGATCAGCTCCTTATGGGATACATCGAACAGATCGCCCTCACAAGTCCATCCCTGGCCGTTTTTGCGGTAACGGTAAAGATGGGCAAAGCCGTTTCGCTCACTCTGCCAGAAGGCTAAGGTACCGTCGCTCGTGATGCAGTTGGAAAACAGATAGCTTCCGTAGCCATCTACCAGACCAAACGCGCCAAGGTTCAGAAACAGATCGGTAGTTTCGTCTACAACGATCTCGCAGGCTCCTGTTTCGGCATCGCCGAGGTAGAGGCGCCCGTTCTGAAAGCCTCTCGCGGTCCAGGTGAAATAGAAATGTCTGCTATCTTCCATCCATTTTACCGTAGACTGGTTTGCTGCGGTAAACACAGGATAGAGAAACTCCGGTGCATCGACCCGTGTCATGGATTTGTCTTTGACAGAGCCAAGATACAGGCTGTAGTGAGGAACCTCGTCATCGGCATCCGTCACAAACGGGCACGGATATTCATAAAGCTCCGGCCGTAAATCCTTAAGACTGTCAGAATAGGACGCGATCAGCGGGAGCTTCTTGGTCTGTCTGCGGTCTGCAAGGTAGGTGATAAAACGGGTGCCATCCGGACTCCATAAAACGTTCGGGCACTCCTTCATTCCCTGACGCTTTACAGTGATCTGGCTGTAAATGTCAATATAACAGCCGTACTCGAAATCTTCGCTCCCGTCAGAGCTAAGCTGTGTCTGCTCTCCTGTTTTTACCTCAGTCAGAAACAGGTTGTGACGGATATTGGAAATTGCATAATGTCCATCCGGAGAAAAAATTGTATTTTCTGGAATGATTTTTGAAATGTCTGGTGTGATACGATCATCTGCCGGAATACAACCGGAAACAGAGCCGCTTTCGCGGCTCTGTCCGTTACAAGGTAAATTTTGCTGATTCAGGCTTATGATTGTTTCTGTTCCATCGGATGCATTGACGCATACGGTAACGTTTAAAACATCTTCGTTAGAACGGGTCTGGCGTTCATACTGGAATGCAGTCTGATCCGGATTCCAGATGATTTTTGGATTTCCGTTCAGAACGGCATGTCTGGTATGTGCAGTCAGGAGTTTCTCTGCTGCTGCATACCGTGTACTCATAATCCCTTTTTTCATGATAAGTCTCCTGTTTGTTTATAAAAATACGTTGACACCCGGGCCAAGCGGCAGGTTTAACAGTACCCAGACAATCATCTGGACGATCCATACGAGCAGGAATGCAATGGAGTATGGAAGCATCATGGAGATCAGGCTTCCCATACCGAAGTTGCGGTCGTATTTCTTTGCCATTCCGATCGCGATCGGGATATACGGATAGATCGGGGTGATCGCGTTTGTGGTGGAATCACCGATACGGTATACGATCTGGCGAATGCCGGGCTGTATCCGAGCATCATCATCATCGGAACCAGGATCGGTGCGAAGATGTACCATTTACCGGAGCCGCTGGTCATGAACAGGTTAACTACGCAGCAAAGGATGATGAAGAACAGCATCAGCGGGATGCCGGTAAAGCCTGCTGCCTGCAGCGCATCGGCACTCTTCACGGCGATGATCATACCAAGGTTGGTATAGCTGAACATGTTGATGAACTGTGCGATGACAAATACCAGTACGATGTAACCGGTCATGCCTTCCAGAGCCTGCCCCATTAACAGCGGAACATCGGAGCTCTTTTTGATCGTGCCTGCGATCAGACCATACACAACGCCTACCAGGATAAAGTAGATCATCAGGATCGGAACCAGACCTTTGATGAACGGACCATTTAAGATGGAGCCGTCCTCCGCACGCAGGATACCGCCGGACGGGATGACCATCAGCGCGAACAGTACAATGTAAAGAATACTGAAGATGCCTGCACCACGAAGCGCCTTTGCCTGGACCGGGGTGATCTCAGAGCTGGACTCTACGGCATCGACACCCTCTCCGTTTGCCGGATCATAGGTGCCAAGACGCGGAACGATAAACTTCTTGTTAACAAAGACGCCTGCCACAGTCAGGGTAAATACAGATACGAACATGAAGTACCAGTTGCAGGTAGCGTTTACGGTCATGGCCGGATCAATCATCTGCGCTGCGGATTCCGTAACACCGGCAAGAAGCACATCGGTACCGGCTACGATCACGCAGGCGGTAAAACCGGCATTGGTTGCGGCATATCCGGCAAGAAGTCCTGCGATCGGGTGCATGCCAACGGATTCGAAGGCAGCAGCTGCCAGAGCCGGAACAACGATGATGGAAGCCTCAGAAGCGATACTTCCGTTGATACCAAGGAACAATACGGTTGCAGTCAATGCCCAGAGCGGAACACCAAGGATCGCTCTTCTCATTGCTGTGGTAAGAAGCCCCACCTTTTCAGAAAGCCGATCGCGATCTGCATGGCAAGGACCAGACCGAGCGGTGAGAATCCCTGGAAGTTGGAAAGCAGGTTTTCCAGCAGCCAGATGAGTCCGTCTTTGCTGATGAGGCTCTTGGCCAGAACCATTTCTCCGTTGGTTGGGTTTACGACGCTGACACCTGCCAGACTGCAGGCCAGGCTGATCAGCGCAAGGATCAGACATAACCACAAAAACAGAATGTAGGGATGGGGAAGCTGGTTCCCGACCCGTTCAATAAAATCGAGGACTTTTCCGTCCTTTTTCTTTTGTGCCATTCCCTGCATAAAAGTACCTCCTAGTTCGTTTTCTTTTTTAGATCATGGTCTTTATTATAAACAAAAAAAGAGGAAGGTGCAACCGTTCCTGTATACACCCTCCTAAATTTCTTCTTTTTGGGAATACTATTTGAAGATTTTTCCGAAAATAAAACGAACCAGCGGACCTGCTGCAAACAGCTGCCAGAAGAATGCCATCGGGAAGTTCTTGATCGTGGTGGAGATCCAGATGCTTAAGAACTCCGGCTGCAGACCGTTCTTGAATAAAATGGTTGCCATCAGGCTCATGTACGGGCACATCATCCAGATGGAAAGGACAGAGATCATCAGGATTACGAAAATAGGCTTATCTTCTGCCGGATTGAAAATTCGGAATGTAACTTTTTTGGCAATTGGTCCAACTACAAAAAAGTCAAAGATAAACGCCAGCGGACACATGATCGGGAGTTCATGAAGTGCAGCTGCAAATACGAAGTTCTGCATGCCGCCTACGTTCAGCGTTACATTGTAGCAAACCATAGCGTAAACCATGGCAAAGACCATCATGATTCCATAAACAATTTCCTGTTTTAAAGATTTTGGCATAATTTCCTCCTTGATTGCATGAGAACATCGTGCAGCTGCAAAGTATGTGGGAGAACTTCGCATGGATAAAAGAGCTGTCAGCTGGTGTACTGCCAACACCGCATCAATATGAATGCAACAAAAAATGCAGCGAAGCCGTCAAACTCGTTGCGACTCCACTGCATTCTGATTTCAGATATCGGAAACCTCTATGGCAGATTTCCGGTGTGCATCTCACTGCGTTCTCATAAAACTGTATTTTGTATTTTCTTACCGAGGTGCTATTATAGCGGAAATTTTGATTTTGTATAATAGTTTTTTGGTAATTTTTTGAATTTTGTCTCATTAGACAAAAGTATACTCGATACAGACATATTTCTGTATATTATGACGAGTCTCACAGGAAATACGTAAACATGGAACGTCTGCTGTTTGGAATATGGGGTTATACGCCTGGACCGGCTTCTTCTGGCTGGCTTGCTGCGTTCTGGCCCGGTGCTTCCAGGGCTGCATTCGTTTCTGCGGCAGTTGGTGCATTGGATGAAACAGGACCATTTGATGAATTTCCAGGAGCATTCGATGTACCAGGTCCTGTCATTTCATGATCTGGCGCAGCTGATTCCGATGATCCCGGACGATCCTGCGGTGCACTGATCACACCAGAGGAGGTTTCTGGTTCTTCCTGGGATTTTGTTTCTGTGTTTTCCGTTGCTTCCATGGTCTCTTCTGCAGATTCTGAACTCTCCTCGATCCCTGCTGCACTGCTCTCTTCCACTGCAGGCTCTGTCTGGGCCGGCGCTGCAGCAGGCTGCTCTGATTTTCCACCAGTCTGTCCACCGCCGCTGTTGCCCTCTGCGCCGATATTCTTACCGGATTCAGTATCTTTACCAGGATCTCCAAGTCCGGTCTTTTTGGCAATATAGCTGCTGATCTCATGCACAGACTGCGGCGCTGCATAGGAGGTATCATCAAATAAGAATGCATGAAGCTGGCTGACATTGCTTTCCAGTGTGGTTGGGATGACACAGGATTTTTTTCCGATCTTCATTTCCTGATGCGAAAATGGGAAACCGGAGGTCTGTCCGATGTAGTATTTTTTCGCACCCTTTGAAAGGGTGAGGACATCGTTGACGCCGATGCTGGTAGAAATCTGAGGATAAACTGCCCCAACCAGAGTCTTTAAGGTTTTAAATCCAGAAGATTTTGCTTTTTCCATTGCCTGACCCAGCACTTTCCGCTGACGTTCCGTCCGGTTAAAGTCCGTATCCATCAGACGCAGTCTCGCATAAGCAACTGCCTGGACACCATCTAAATGGTTCATACCGCTGTGCTCCAGCTGGTAGGATCCTACTCCGGTGGAGTTTACGGTTTCTGTGATAAAGGAATTGATATAGGCAAACTCTTTGTCGGTGATTTCAATATCAACACCGCCAAGTACGTTGATGGCGTCAACGACTGCCTTCCAGTTGAATGTTGCATAATCATCGATCCGGATGTTTAAATTGTTTTCCAATGCCTGAACCGCCTGCTCATGTCCGCCGAGAAAATAAGCTTCATTGATCTTGTCGTATTTTTCTTCTTCGTTGGAAATGCGCAGGTAGCTGTCACGGAAAACAGATACCAGTCTGATCTCACCGGTCTTTTTGTTGATGCTTGCCAGCATTTCTACATCAGACAGCGCCCCTTTTCCAAGATTTCCGTCGCGGGAGTCTACTCCGAATACTGCAATCGTCCAGTATCCATTATCACGGAAATGATGATAGAGAGAAAGACCGGCGACAAGGATAACAACCAGGAAAAGGATTTTTCCCATTTCTTTCTTTTTTCTGCGTTTTTTATGCGGTCTTTCGTAAGCAGAACGATCCTGTCTCATACGGTTCTGTTGACTCCTCCTTTCTGCTGCATTCCGGTTCTTTGGATATGGATTTCCCATTTCGCTTTGTTCGATGGTGCGGTCCAGTTCTTTTTGCAGTGCATTTTCATAGGTGTCATAATCCTCCAGATCCAGTTCTTCAATCTGGTCCGGACGTAAGTCATCCTCTTCTTCGACTGGATCATAATGTGCTGTTCTTGCTGTATTTCGTGCGTAACCGGTTATTCCAGGATCCGAACTATGCCGTCTGGAACCGGAAGCTTGGGCAGTTCCCTGTTTTTTCCGTTGCTGTCTGGCACGCATGCGGTCCAGCTCATCGCCTTCAAAGGCATCGTCTCTGTAATTCAAAGTTCCTCCTCCCTGATCTCATTCAGGATCTGTAAGATGTTTGGTTTTAATCAATCAGTCTTCGGTAATATGGCCATCCAGCGTCTCTGGTTCCGACGGTGGCATTGTTGATAGAACCGCTGGTTTCATGGACGCAGCGGACTTTTCCATCGGAAGTCCAGCCAAGAAACATGACAACATGGGCATCTGCTCCGGTGCGGATCAAAAGGTCGCCCGGCTGTAAGTCTTCCCGGCTGATCCGTGTTCCAAGGGCAGCCAGGCCACTGGTACTTTCATAAGGCAGATGGTTCCCTGTCACGGACCAGTATACCCAGCTGATCCAGCCGGAGCAATCCAGACCCTTTAGGGTACGGCCATCTACGTCTGGAGAGACCAGGGTACCGAAATGATTTCCATCGTAGTTTTTGGCAGATGGTTTTCCACCCCAATAATAAGGTACCTTACCGACGGAATTCAATGCAAACCGCAAAAGTTCTTTTCTGGTCTCGGAAATGTCCGCTGGCAGCCCATCCAGATATTCTTCAATTTCCGAAGCGGTCAGCGGTGTCCCGGTAGAAATAGAAGATACGCTCAGTCCATATTTCTGGTACCAGTCTTCGGATGCAAGTGCAATCGCAGCCTGCCGGTTCTCTTCTGTCCAGCCCTGCCAGCCACCTTCTGTGAATTTGCTTTCGTCATTTCCGGCTGCATCCAGTGAAAAAAGGCTGGCGCTTTCCGTCAATCCACCAATCTTCATGGTAACGGTCAGGTCGACATGTCCAGGGCAGCTCAGCGTGGCCGGGCCTGTTACGGATGCGGCTGATGTTTCGGCATTTGAAACCGATGCTTCTGAATCCTGTCCAGATGTTGCATGCCCGGATGATTCCGATGATGTTTCCTCTGTAACGGCAATGGACTGTCCGCCTTCGGATGCCTGTATGGAGACTGCCTGTTCGGCATCGGATGGAGATGCAGTCTTTTCCTGTGCCGCATAGGAAGAAGACGCCTGGGATGCATTCGCTGCCCTGGTTGGTGCCGTGATCACACCGCTGGTGGATTCCGGTATGGTTTCTGTTTCCCTGGTTTCAGCAGCAATGCTTTCCGCCTTGCTTGATTCCTGTGCCTTTTTTTCGGCTGTGGCAGCTCCGGCTGTAATCACGCCATGCGCATTGGGTGCTGTTGTTTTATCTTCGGAAGAACTTGTTTCTGATTCTGTATGTTCTCCGGCTGTTTCATAAGGAAGTTCCAGATTATCCTGTTCTTTTTCGGCTTCTGCTTCTTCCAACAATGCCTTTTTCTCCAGCTCTTCCGCAGATTTTCCAACACAGCCGGAACAGTAATATACATCACTGATGGACATAGTATAGGAATGTGCAGCTTCCCACAGTGCTTTTGCATAGGAAAGAAAGGCGGCGCTGTCTTCCGGATTATGATAATAGGTATAGACGTTGGCCATAGCCATGATCTGTGGAACATCGGAATAAGGAGAAATCGTATGACCGTCTCCATCCACTGCCTGGATCCGCACATTGCGGAAGCTGCCGATGGTCCAGGTAGATGGATCTTCTTTTTTATGCTGCGAATCTTCCGGGTTATATTTGCCAAGGATCCGTTCCCTGGGAAGTCCAAGCTTCGCTGCCATATCAGCCGGTGTGACATCGGAATAACTGGAGAGGGCGCTGGACCAGTTTGCGTCACGCGTCATCAGTTCGTGGAATACCTGTCCGGCAAGACTTTTGGTGATATCGGTGGTGTCTTCCCCTTCTGGAAAGTAGTGAGCCAGATTTAACTCATCCAGAGTGGGAATCCAGACGGTCTCGGTTTCGGTCTCTGGTGTTGCAGCTAAAGATGCTGCAGCAGTCGTTTCTTCCTCCGTTTCCTGTTCGGTGGGCGTCTCGTCCACGGCTGGATGATATAGAAAAGAAATACCAATGCTTCCGGCACCAAGAACCAGCGCCATACCGGCGGCGGCCCATTTGTTTTTATAGCGGATCATGGAATCCATCAGAAGTTTCCCGATCTGCTCAGAATGTAAATGTCGTTTCATGTTTATGATCTCGTTTTTCTTTGGTTTCATATAATAATACAACATCGTATTTTAACACAGAAGTTTTCGGAAATACAGAGTGGAAACTTTAATATTTCATGAAGAAACGGTATTTCGTTGACGAAAATACCATTCTGGTCTATAATAGACGCGATTTCGTTTTGAGGAGGAACGACAATCCAATAGCAAAGCTAAGCGCCATGCACCTGAACGCCGCACGTGAAAGCCTTAGGCATAAGGCTGGCTGGCAGGTTAACGAGGTGGAGAGATAATCGAACATTCGGCGGGTACTCTCCCATGCTTCTCCGGGCGTGTGTATTCTGTGAAATATGCGGGCAACTGCAAAACAAACACAGGATAACCGGAGGGTCTTCTTTTTGTACGCATTTTTCCGAAACGATCCGAATCGTGTATGGAATCCGTGAAAAAGAAACCATTTATTTTGGCACCATGACAACAGAACAGAAAGGAATTTTTTGATATTATGTGTGGAATTATTGGATATTCAGGACCTTTAGACGCAGCAAAGATCCTCTTAGACGGGCTCAGCGGTCTGGAATACCGCGGTTATGACAGCGCCGGAATCGGACTCTGTATGGAGGATACCAGCATCTGTATCGCAAAAAAGGTCGGAAAAGTGAAAAATTTGCGGGAGTACTGCAAAGAACATGTGCATGGAACCGCTCACAGCGGAATCGGTCATACCCGCTGGGCTACCCATGGCGGAGTAACCGATGCAAATGCGCACCCACATCGTGCGGGCAAGGTAACTTTGATCCACAATGGAATTATTGAAAATTACCATGAACTGACCGAACGCTTCCATCTGGATGGCAAGCTTGTTTCCCAGACAGACAGTGAAGTGGCTGCACGCGTGCTCGACGCCCTTTACGATGGGGATCCGCTTCTGGCAATCCGGAAACTGCAGGATCTGCTGGAGGGTTCTTATGGCTTCTGCATCATGTTTGATGATCAGCCTGGCTCTGTGTATGCGATCCGAAAGGTAAGTCCTCTGGTAGCATCTTACACTCCGGCCGGTGCACTGATCGCTTCCGATCTTACCGCGCTGATCCCGTACAGCAATCAGTACTTTGTAGTCCCGGAAGATAAGATTGTACGCCTGACTCCGTATAAAGTGCATGTTTACAATCTGGATGATACCTTTTCTAAGGTTTATCCGGAAATCCTGACCGTAAACTGGAACATGGATGCAGCCATGAAGAACGGATACCCGCATTTCATGATGAAAGAGATCCATGAACAGCCGGAGGCAATGAAAAACACGATCATGCCGCGTATCAGCAAAGGGCTTCCGGACTTTTCAGATGATGGGATCCCGGATGAACTGTTCCAGAATTGCGATCAGATCCACATTGTAGCGTGCGGAACGGCCATGCATACCGGCATGGTGGCGCGTGCCTGATCGAACCGATTCTCCGAATTCCGGTTACCGTAACCATTGCTTCGGAATTTCGATATGAACAGCCGTTGATTGATGAGCGCACCCTGGTCTTGATCATCTCCCAGTCCGGTGAAACGATTGACACGCTGGCTGCGCTTCGTCTGGCACATGACTATGGCTCGAAAACCCTTGCAATCGTAAATGTAAAGGGTTCTACCATTGCGCGGGAAAGTGACTATGTTTTATATACGCATGCCGGTCCGGAAATTGCTGTGGCAAGCACCAAGGCTTACTCCGTACAGCTTGCCGCACTTTATATGATCGGATGCCGCATGGCCCTGGTACGTGGGAAATTTACGGAAAACCAAGCCATGGATTTCCTTGCTGATCTTCTGGATGTGATTCCGGCTATGGAAACCATGATCGCACAGGAAGAAAAGATCAAGGCTGTAGTCTCCCATATCATTCCGAAGCCGGATGCGTTCTTTATCGGACGCGGACTGGACTATGCTTTTTCCTTGGAGGGCGCACTGAAGCTAAAGGAAATCTCCTACATCCATGCGGAGGCTTATGCAGCAGGAGAACTGAAGCACGGAACGATCGCTTTGATCTCCGACCAGGTTCCGGTCATTGCCATTGCAACACAGGAACATGTGTTTGCAAAGACCATTTCCAATATCCGCGAGGTAAAGGCCCGTGGGGCATTTGTGATCCTGCTCACGAAGGAATCTTCCGTGGTAGATGAGAATCTGGCAGATATTTTGATCCGCATTCCAGATATGGATGACCACTTTACGGTATTCCCGATCGCGGTCGTACTGCAGCTGATCGCGTACTACGCTTCTCTTGGAAAGGACCTGGATGTGGACCAGCCGAGAAACTTAGCGAAGTCCGTAACGGTGGAATGAGATAAAATCCCAAAAAATTTCTCAGTTCCAAAACCCGGAAGTTATATCATCACTTTGCTGCCAGATACTATAGACCTGATACAACATTGATCGGATTCCCTTCCATAAACTGCTTTATATTATCCGCCAGAATAGAAACCAACCGCTGTCTTGTCTCAAGTCCTTTCCATCCCATATGTGGTGTCAAAAGGACATGATCCATAGTATAAAGAGGGTTGGTTTCTTCAGGTGGCTCAGTTTCCTGAACATCAAGTCCGGCTCCTGCAATCGTACCATTTTTCAATGCTTCTATAAGAGCTGACTCATCAATAAGTGCACCTCTTGAAGTATTAATGATAAACGCTGAAGGCTTCATAAGGGATAAGGACTCTTTGTTTATCATATGTTTTGTACTTTCTGCCAATGGACAGTGTAAGGAAACATAATCACTATTCTTAAGTAATTCCTCAAGCGATACATAGCGGATCCCCTTCTCATCCTCTCTCGGTGTCCTGGTATATACAAGTATGTTCATATCCAAAGCCCGTGCGATCTGGATAACTTTCCTGCCAATGTGTCCTGCACCTATAACACCAAGTGTTTTTCCATTTACCTCAACATGCGGAACCTGAAGATTTCTGGTAAAATTGTCATGATTTCCGCATGCCAGCATCTTCATCTGCACCTGCATTGCAGAACTCAGATTCAATATCATCATGATCACCGTATGTGCTACACGTTCTGTGCTGTATGCCGGGATATTGCAGACTGTAATCCCCTTCTTCCGTGCTGCTTCAAGAGCAATATTATTATATCCTGTACCTGCCTCGCAGATCAGTTTAACAGATTCCGGGAATTTCTGTATCATTTCTGCACTCACAGGCATCTCCTTTGTTACAATGATATCTGCACCCTGAATACGCTCTGACAGCTGCTGTTCTGTTGTATCATCATATACTGTAACATCAGAAGATAAAATGGAAAAATCCAGCTTCCCATCAAAATTCATTTTCTTTGCATTCAATACCACACATTTATCGTTCATACTATAAATTCCTCCATTTAAATTATTTTAGGCTATCGGGATTGCACCTCTTTATCAGTCGGCCATGCTCTCCGAAGAGCCACATAGGATATTAAAAAGTTTGCAAACCAACCTGCTGGTACAGCAAGCCAGACAAATACAATACCAAAACGCGGTGCACAAATCAACGCAACCGACAGGCGGATCGCCAGGTTCACCATATTTGCAATAAGGAACGGGCGCATGATTCCAAGACCACGCAGAACCCCATCGGTTGCCATTTTGATTCCCATAAAGATGAAGAAGTAACCGAGCCATCTCATATAACCCTCGGATACCTGATAAGCCAGGGCAGTTCCATCTTTGCCAAGGAATAGCGAGGAAATCTGAGTATGCAATGTTTCAATGACTATAAAAGCAAGAACTGCAAAACATACATCTAACACCAGTGTAGCGTGATATCCTTTTTTGATCCGTTCAATTTTCTTTGCACCAAGATTCTGTGAAACATATGGGGAAACCGCATTGCCAATGGATACAAAAATCAATGAAAAAACATTCTCTACCCGCATCGTCGCCGCATACCCCGCAAGTGCCTGTGTACCGAAAGGATTTACAACAGCCTGTACGATCATCATACCGATGGACACTGTAGACTGCTGAAGAACCGAAGGTACAGCAATTTGAAGCATGGAATATAACTCCTGCCTGCTAAACCAATCAAAGCGACTTTTATATCGACGCATCCGGCTAAGGAAAAGAAAAAGTGAACACACCGCAGAAATCCCCTGTGCTATAAGAGTCGCAAGGGCTGCACCAAACACACCGAGACCAAGTCCGGCCACCATCCAAAGATCCATAAAAATATTTAAGATTGACGAGAATACCAAGAGTCCCAGTGGGATTTTTGATTCACCAATGGAAGTGAACATGTTGGAAAGAATATTATACATAAACAGAAACGGAAAGCCCACAAAATAGACCCGTAGATATAACACTGCATCATTCAGTATATCGCCAGGGGTTTGTAATACCCGCATCATCGAGTGGGAAAAGCAAAAGCCAAAAACACCAAGGACTATGCTTAGAATTAAAAAGCTAAACAAGGACGTTGACACGATGGTCTTCATTTTTCCATACTCCCTGGCACCGAAATAGCGGCTCACGAGCACACCGGCACCGACACCTGCTCCCAGTGCCACACAAATGAAAACATTGGTCAGCGCTGCGCAGGCCCCGATAGCTGCAAGTGCAGAGGAGCCAACAAATTGGCCGACGATGATAGAGTCAGCCATATTGTATATTTGCTGAAAAAAACTGCCCAAAATCATCGGCATTGCAAAAACCGTCAACGCTTTAAGAGGCGTTTCTGCGATCAAATATTCATCTTTTGACATTATCATATTCCTCCACAGCCTTTATAATTTCACTTATTCTTTCCTTCACCAGAATTGATTTCTTGTGTTCAAAATGCAAGTTTTAAATTACGTTTCGAAATAATTATATGTAGTTACAGCTGCTAAGTCAAGCTAGAGTTTACTTTCAGCAACATAAATGATATGATATTTAAGGAAAATTACTATCCGGAGGATATTATTTTACAGGGGGACACTTATGTACCTGAACGGTTTAGATGAACTGGATCAGAAGATCATCCAGTTGCTTATAGAAAATGCACGTATTTCTTACTCTGATATTGGTAAAGAAACCGGTATTTCCAGAGTGGCAGTAAAAGCCCGGATTCAGGCTCTGGAGAAAAAAGGCATAATTGAAGAATATACAACTATAATAAACCCTCAAAAGATCAGCGGTGCTGTTTCATGCTATTTTGAAATCGAAACAAAACCAGACCATCTGTCGCAGGTGACAGATATATTACATAATAATGATACCGTTACGCAGATTTACCGTGTCACAGGAAGAGACAAGCTGCATGTACATGCCGTTGCTTCATCAAGTGATGAAATGGAACACTTCCTGCACACAGTCATTGATACACTTCCCGGCGTTATCAGCTGCAGCTGCAATACGATCCTATCACGTATTAAAGATATTAAAGGATTACGGCTATAGAAGCCTGCATATAAGGCAATGAACCATTTCTGATCCATTACCTTTTACTTTACATACGCTATAATTGATTCGATCCTGGACCACACTTCACAAAGAGGATGCCCAATTTGGGACACCCTCTCTTTCTTAGCACAGGATACGGAATCCAAATCCGTCATTCCTGTTTCCATATATATTCCATTGTGTCTGTGTCTGCAACTTAAATCCCGGCAGATCGCTCGTGAAATTATGATTCCGGTTCATGTCCGGTACCCAGAGACATTTCTCTTTCTATGACCTGACGAATGGAATTCGATGGCCCAAACTCCTCATACATATCCGCCAACAGCAGTTTCATATCTTCACTGGAAATACAGAAGTCATCCTGTCTGAAACGGTAAATGCTGTTTCTGGTAGTGAGTTTGATGATGCCGTCATCTTCCGCTTCCAAATCTCCCGGTGATGTTTTTTTAAAATGTAATTAAATTATTCCAGTTCATGCCTGGTATTCAGAGACAATTTTTTCCATAGCCTGCCGGATGGGGCATTCCATATTTAAGATATAAAGGGAAATTTTGAAATGCTCTTGAATACGCTTATTTAAGAAATAAAAGGAAAACTACAAGTTGTTTAAGCAAATTCCTTCGCATCCATGATCTTCCCGTCTCTCCAAATACGTTCCAGATCATAGAACAAGCGGTCTTCCTTATCAAAGACATGCACAATGATATCGCTGTAGTCCATCAGGATCCAGTTAGCACTCTGGTAGCCCTCTACCTGCTTGCATGGATATCCGGCTTTTCCAAGCTCCTCTTCTACGTTGTCGGCCATAGCCTGTACCTGGTTTCCGTTGGAACCACTTGCAATGAGGAAGTAGTCTGCCAGTACGGAAACTTCGCGGATATCGATTATGCGGATATCTTCACCCTTTTTATCTTCGAGGGCGGTGATCGCCAGTTTTACCATTTCATTTGCCTGACTCATTCATGTTCTCCTTCTTTGTTTTATTTAATCCATAACTCTATTTATGCACAGAAACCGCAGCTTTCGCTTTATAGCAGCCGGGCATAGCTTTATCTACACGGTTTCTGTCTGTTTCTTTTGTTCCATAACGCCTTCAAAATACTGGTATGCCTGCATGGTCATTGGGTCAATGCTGCTTCCCTTTTTGCCAAGATAATCCAGCGTTCCTTTTAAAATCTCATACATGGTCTGATCCAGATCCTGGAAGGCCAGATAGCGCATCTGCGGAAGATTATCGGCTTTGTCCCTGCGCGGCTCAATGTAATCTGCGATATAAAGAATCTTGTCCAGTGTTGTCATATCTGGCTTTCCGGTTGTATGACAGGCGATGGCAGAGATAATTTCTGCATCCTGAATGCCATATTTATTTTCTGCCAGAAAAGCGCCGTATTTTGCATGGATCACGGCAGGAGCCTTGATTTCAGCTTCGGTCAGCGGGACGTTATGCTTCTGGCATTTCTGAATCAGCTCGCTGTCTGTAAAACGCTTGGCGCAGTCATGCATCAGCCCGGCAAGCTCCGCTTTCTTGATGTCATAGCCATAGCGCATGGCAAGCGCGGTGCAGGTAAAGGATACACTTACGGAATGTTCGTAGCGCATCGGATCCAGCTTTGATTTCAGCTGTTTGCGCAGTGTAATGATCTGTTCTGTTATCATAGGTATTTCCTCCTCCTTATAGTCAGAGCTTCTCAGGATTCTGGTATAAACCGTGTTCTTCAATATAGCGTTCTACGTTTTCCGGAACCAGATTATGGATTCTGCCTCCGTTCATTTCACGCTCTCGCAGTTCCTGGGAAGAAACCTCCATGGTATCGCTGTGCAAAAGAAAAATTGCGGCTCCATATTTCTTGATCAGATACGCAGCCTGCTCTTCTAAGGTACAGGAAGCATCCTCGCATTCCCGCCCAGCAGCCAGGATCGTAACCTGGTGCATAACCTCCTCCGGATGATACCAGCTTTCGATATGATACAGGGAATCTGCCCCCACGATAAAGAAAAAGGTATGCTTCGGATAAGCTTCTTTCAAAAGCTTTAGCGTCTGGGCTGTGTAGGTATTTCCTGCACGGGAAATCTCAAAATCAGAGAAACGGAAACGCGGTTCCCCTGCAATGGCCAGCTTTACCATTTCACACCGGTCTTTGGTGCCGGTTACACGATGATCTGTTTTGTGCGGGGGATTGTGGGAAGGCATAAACCAGATCTCATCGAGGTGATATTCTTTTAAAGCCTGTCTGCCAAGCATCAGGTGCGCATTGTGGATGGGATCAAAGGTTCCACCCATAATTCCGATCTTAGCCAATCACAGTCACTCCCTTCGCAAACAATGTTATTTCTATGATATTACGAACCCACAGGAGCAGATCATATGGTTTGTTCCTGTGGGCTATAGATCAATGTTTTGTAACTGTACAAGCAATGTAATGCGCTGCCTGTACAATTATGACTTTCTTTTATTAAGGCAGAACGATCTTGCGTTTTGCCTCGTCCTTTGCCGGCTTGTAAAGAACGATCTTTTTGCCGATCACCTGAACGACCTCGGAACGAGTGCGCTCAGCCAGAACTTCTGCGATGGAACGTCCATCGTCCAGGCAGTTCTTTAATACGGTGATCTTGATCAGCTCCCGTGCTTCCAGTGCTTCTGCGATTGCTGCAGTCAGCTCCGGAGTTACACTGGACTTGCCGATCTGAAAGATCGGATCCATCGTCATAGCCAGTCCCTTTAAATAGGATCTCTGCTTACTTGTCATGTTTTATCTCCTGTTATTTATAATAATCAAATGCAAGGCCATACATACGGACCGTGTCGCCCTCTTTGATGCCTGCAGCTTCAAGTTCGTCTAAAATACCATTTTCCTTTAAGAACTTCTGGAAGAACTGGAAGCCCTTCTCGGATTCCAGGTTGGTATAACCCAGCATCTTCTCGATACGAGGTCCCTCTACCACAAACTCGCCGTCCTCGTTCTGCTCTACGGTGTACGGCAGGTTGCGGTCGCCGGCGTACTCAATCTCGAATTCTTTCTCAAAGATGACCGGATCGAGGTTTACGGTCTTAAGCAGCTCGTAAACCGCGTATAACAGCTCTTTTACGCCCTTACCGCTGACTGCGGAAATCGGGAATACCTTGATGCCTTCCGGTTCAAACTCCTGTTTCAAGATCTCTACCGGATCCTCATCTTCTGAGTAAACGGCATCAATCTTGTTGGCTGCAATGACCATAGGGCGCTTTAACAGATCCGGATTGTATGCTTCCAGCTCTGCGTTGATCGCGTGGATGTCCGCGATCGGGTCACGCCCCTCGGTACCTGCGGCATCTACCACATGGACCAGAACGCGGCAGCGTTCGATGTGGCGTAAGAAGTCATGACCAAGACCGATTCCCTGGGAAGCGCCCTCGATCAGCCCCGGAATATCTGCCATAACAAAACCGGCTCCGCCGTCTAAGTCAACCACGCCCAGATGCGGGTTTAAGGTTGTAAAATGATAATTTGCAATTTTCGGTTTTGCGTTGGACACGCGGGAAAGAAGGGTGGACTTTCCTACGTTTGGGAAACCAACCAGTCCAACGTCTGCAATGACCTTCAGCTCCAGCTGAACCCAGAGCTCGTGGCCCTGCTGACCTGGCTGTGCATATTTCGGAGCCTGCATGGTCGGGGTTGCAAAGTTCATGTTGCCAAGACCGCCTTTACCGCCCCGTAAAATGGTCTCCCGTTTATTTTCACCGGACATATCCGCGATGACCTTGCCAGTCTCAAAATCCTTGATGACCGTTCCTTCCGGAACCTTGATCACCAGGTTTTCTGCATTGGCACCGTGCACCGCTTCTTGCCCCCTTGTTCTCCATCTCGTGCTACATATTTCCGAACATGACGAAAATCTGTTAATGTATTTAAACCCGGATCCACCTCAAAAATGATGTCTCCGCCTTTTCCTCCATCACCGCCGTCAGGACCGCCTGCCGGCACAAACAATTCTTTGCGGAAGCTTACATGGCCGTCTCCGCCTTTTCCTGATTTAATAAAGATCTTTGCATTATCTGCAAACATGGATTCACCTAAATCCTTTCCTGTGTATCAGCAAACGTATGGGATACGTTTATGATGTCTCTGGCAAAAAAAGGCTTCATACCAGTAATCAGTATGAAGCCTTCGTCAGTGTCATTATTCGTTGATTGTTCTCGGGTATACAGAAACCTGCTTTTTGTCTCTGCCCTTTCTCTCAAATCTTACAACGCCGTCTACAGTAGCGAATAAAGTATCATCGCCGCCGCGACCTACGTTCAGACCCGGATGGATCTTGGTACCGCGCTGTCTGTAAAGAATGTTACCAGCTAATACGAACTGACCATCTGCTCTTTTAGCGCCAAGTCTCTTGGACTCAGAATCTCTACCGTTCTTGGTAGAACCTACACCTTTTTTATGAGCGAATAACTGAAGGTTCATTTTAAACATCTCTTACACCTCCTCAAATCGAATTTTTATATACGGTTCTCCGTACGTTTCCTCAATGTCCTCTAAACCAAGGACCAGAGAATTCATAAGGAGTGCTGCTTCCGGACTAATCGTTCCGGTAAAACGGAAACGGAACATCCCGGACTGCTCGTCCTCATCTGCCTCAAACTGGTCTTCCGTGAAGTGTTCCACAGAGTTTGCCATGTTGAGGGTCAGGGCAGACACGGCTGCACAAACCAGCTCCTGTCCTTCCTGATAGTCATTGGCAAGGCCTGCATGACCCAGAAAAGAAATCCCACGATAACGATGTTCGGAATCAACAGATACGGTTACGTTAATCATGATTAATTAAGCATTGATCTTGTCGATCTTGATCTCGGTAAAGAGCTGTCTGTGACCATTTTTCTTATGATAGCCAGTTTTTCTCTTGTACTTATAAACGATCACCTTTTTTGCTTTTGCCTCTTTAACTACGGTTCCGGTAACAGTTGCACCTGCTACAGTCGGGCATCCGATGGATAACTCTCCGTTGTTAACTGCAAGAACCTGGTCAAACGTAACGGTTTCGCCAGCGTTTACACCAAGCTTTTCAACCTTAATGATATCGCCTTCTGCTACTTTGTACTGCTTACCACCTGTTGCAATAATCGCGTACATATGGCACCTCCTATTATCATTACTCGCCAGTTTCGGTGTCCGGATCCGATGGACTCGGAACTTTCAAACCTCGCTGTGCGGCACATACTCATGTATATTAGCATGAAATGTTGTTGCTGTCAATCTTATTTTTATCTTTTTTCGAACTTTTTTTCGCAGCCCTTTTTCAAAGGGCTTCTGCCCATTTCCGGCCCGAACATTTTCCTGCATAAAAAGCAGTAATTTCGGAAATTTGTCCGGAGTTACTCTCTCACCCACGTACGCGGGGAAAACAAAAGAAGCATCGGGAACAGTTCCAGGCGTCCGGCCAGCATGTCAAACATCAGGATATATTTGTTAAACGGATTAAAAATCCCGAAGTTGCAGGTCGGACCCACTTTTGAAAGTCCCGGACCAATGTTATTCAAGGTCGCTGCTACCGCCGTAAAGTTGGTAGTCATGTCGAAATTGTCCAGGCTGATCAGAAGCAGGGACACGGTAAAAATTAAAATATAAGCCACCAGATACGTGTTAATGGAACGCAGCACATTATGCTCGATCGGCTTTCCTTCATATTTCAATACCTTGACGTTCCGCGGGTGGATCAGGGAAGACAGCTCTTTGTTTACGGTCTTCACGGCAATGGCGATACGGGAAACCTTAATACCGCCGCCGGTACTTCCGGCACAGGCACCCACAAACATCAGACATACCAGGATTGTTTTGGAAAAGCCCGGCCATAAGTCAAAATCGGTTGTGGAATAACCAGTTGTGGTGATGATAGATCCAACCTGGAAGGCTGCATGCTTTAACGCCGTCAGGATATCCGGGAACATACCACGGATATTCCATGTGATGAGAAGTGTGCTGACCAGGATGATCCCAAGATACCCACGCATTTCTTCGCAGTGTAGTGCATCCTTCGGTTTCCGGATCAAAAACAGGTAATATACATTAAAGTTTACGCCAAACAGGATCATGAAAATGGTAAAGATCCACTGCTGCAGCGACGTATAGTCTCCACAGCTGCTGTTGACAATACCGAAACCGCCGGTTCCTGCCGTACCAAAGCTCATCGCCATAGAATCAAATAACGGCATGCCACTGAAAAGCAGCAGGACAATCTGGACGACAGTAATGAAAAAGTAGATCAGATATAAGATCTTTGCGGTCGTGCGCACGCGCGGAACCAGCTTTCCGACAGACGGTCCAGGGCTCTCTGCCCTCATGATATGAATGTTGTAGCCCCCGGCAAGCGGGAGGACTGCCAGGATAAAGACCAGAACGCCCATACCGCCGATCCAGTGGGTGAAGCTGCGCCATATCAGCATACATTTGCTTAAGGCTTCCACATCCGGAAGCACGCTTGCTCCGGTGGTCGTAAACCCGGAAATGACTTCAAACAGTGCATCCTCGAACAACGGGATCTCCCGGCTTAAGAAAAACGGCAATGCACCAAAGAAACTTAATACGATCCAGCTTAAGGAAACTGCCACAAAGCCCTCTTTGGCGTAAAAAACAGTGCTTTTTAATTTTTTATGCGCCAGAAGCCAGCCGCTGATGGCACAAAATAAAGCGACACCAAGAAAATAAAATCCACTCGGCTCCTGATAGACCAATGCCACCACGCATGGCAGGATCATCAGGATTCCCTCAATTCCAAGGACCCAGCCTAAAAAATAAAATACAATTCCAATATTCATGATGCATCCCTCTTATCTTAAGACATCCTTCAGATCCTTCAGGCCCGAATGGGTCGTGACCACGATGACGGTATCGCCCGGCTCAATCGTATCTTTACCACGCGGGTGATGATCTGTCCGCCGCGGTTGATGCAGGCAATCAGAAGGTTATCTTTAAAGGACAGCTTTTCCAGCGGAATGCCGATGAGCGGTGCGTCTTTTTCCACGCGGAACTCCAGCGCCTCGGCTTTGTTCGCAACGATCTTATACAGGGTTTCCACATTGCTTCCCATGGAATTCTGCATCGCACGGACATAACGGATGATGCCGTCTGCCGTGATCATTTTCGGATAGATGATGCTTCCGAGGTTCATCTGCTGGATGATATTTTCAAACGCGATGCGGTTAATCTTGGTGACCAGCTTTGCCTTGGAAACGCTTGCCGCGTAAAGGGAAAGCATGATGTTTTCTTCATCGAATCCGGTCAGTGCCGCAAAGGATTCGGTCTGGGTAATTCCCTCTTCCATTAAAAGCTGCTGGTCGGAGCCGTCTCCGTGAATGATCATGGCCTTTGGCAAAAGCTCACTCAGTTCATGACAGCGGGTCAGATCCTGCTCGATGATCTTAACCTTAATGCAAGTGTCTTCCAGCATCTTGGCGAGGTAGTAAGAAATCTTGCCGCCGCCCACCAGCATGGCGGTTTTGATCGTATTATTGGAAAGTCCGACCTGGCGGAAAAACTCGGTTGCCTGAGATCCGGATGCCACAAAGGAAATTTTATCGCCCTTCTGCAGGCAGAAGCTTCCGCCAGGGATGATGACATCGTTTCCGCGCTCTACTGCACAGATCAGGATGCTGCAGTGAAGACGCGGTCCAACCTCGTATACCTGCATATTGTCAAGCACAGAGTTATCTGGAATGATAAATTTCATCAGCTCCACGCGGCCCTTTGCAAATGCGTCGATCTTAATGACAGACGGGAATTTTAACAGTCTGGAAATCTCGGTAGCTGCTGCCAGCTCCGGGTTGATCGCCATGGACAGGTTCAACTCCTCCCGGATATACTGTACTTCGTTCGCGTACTCCGGATTACGGATTCTCGCAATGGTGTGGCAGTTACCGGCTTTTTTTGCGATCAGGCAGCAGAGCATATTCAGCTCATCGGAGTTGGTGGTTGCGATCAGAAGGTCCGTTTCTTTGATTCCGGCCTCCATCTGCACCTGGTAAATCGCACCGTTCCCCTCTACTCCCATCACATCGATGTTATCGGTCACATAGCGGAGCTTGGCGCCGTCCTTGTCGATCACGGTGATATCATGTCCCTCATTATTTAGCTGTTCGGTCAGGGTCAGTCCGACCTTACCGCAGCCTACAATGATAATCTTCATGCTGCATCCCCTTTTCCTATCCCTTTCCGGTCTACAGGCCCTATTTTGTTGTGATCTGGGCAATCTGTTCCCACAGGGGTTTCTTTTCTTTCTTTCGTGTCATTTCCACCAGGTTGAGCGGTGTCATGTCAACAACGGTCGTTTTGACCGGATCCGGCCGCACGGCAGCTTTTAAGGTGTCCATGAGAAGTGCCTTATCCTCTTCCGTATCCATATCGATAAAATCGACCATGATGATGCCGGACAGATTGCGGAGTCTCAGCTGGTGTGCAACTTCCTTTGCTGCTTCTAAGTTGATCAGGCGAATGGTATCAGCGAGATTCTTCTTGCCGGAATATTTTCCGGTGTTCACGTCAATGACGACCATGGCTTCTGTGCACTCTATTATAAGGTATCCGCCAGACTTTAGCCATACCTTTTTCTGACAAGATTGCTCTAATGCATACTCCAGCGAATATAATTTCGCCAGACTTAAAAGCTTGTCCTCATAAAAACGCAGTCCGGTTGTCTCTGAGAGATCTGAAATGCGGAAATATTCTTGCAAACGTGCAAAAAGATCCGGCTGGTCCGTCACAACCTCCTCCAGACTTCCATTTGGACAGTTGCGCAGCGCTTTTAAGTAATCCGGCTCTGCTTCATAAAGAAGACTGTAACAGGTCCGGTACTGCGCAAGGTTCATGACACGGTCAAACTGCTCCAGTAACGCGGAAAGCTCCCGAAGGAGCTTTGTTTCCTGCCCATATGCATTTGTACGGATGATGACACCGGTGCTTTTGCCGTCTAGAAGCTGCTCAATCTGCGGATGCATGCGCTCTTTCCACTCCCGGTCGTCAATCTTAGAAGAAAAGCCGATCACACGCTTTCCGGCAGTCAGGACTGCATATTTCCGGAAAATTTAAGTTCCCGGACAGCACGGGATCCTTTGTTTTCACCGCATCCTTTGCCACCTGTACGATGATCTCATCGCCTTCCTTCAGTTTCCGGTCCCGGCCGTCGGCAAACAGCGTGACCTTATTGTCAGTCAGACTGTAGTAGCCAGTACGGCCATCGGAGAAATCCACGAAAGCGGAGTTTAAATTTTTTACGACCTTTTGGACTTTACCAATATAAATATTACCCAGAATGGATGATGCATCCTCCAGTCCAAGCTCCAGAGTCTCCTTGCCGGAAACCAGAGCTGTCAGGACGCGGTCATGCCACCGGGTTACGATCAGCTTATTCAATGTCTTCACCAAATGATTCCAGGGTCACGAAGTCATGCTTTTCTTCGCTTCCCTTATCTGCGTATACTTCCAAACGGGTAACCATAAGCGCAAACTCGCCCAGAGTCTCGCCGCGGCTTTCTGCGTAAGCGCGAAGCACGGCATCCGGCTTTAAGTTTGCAGCACTTCCGGTCGCAATTTGTAAAAAGATCTTATGGTCCGGACGGGCTTCCATCTGGTAGATCTGCGGGCGGATATTGATTTCTTTCTCACCCTTTTTGGTCTTCTTTAAAAACAGGATCTCTTCTTTTTTCAGGAATTCCGGGATTCCTGCGAAGAATGCCTCCAGATCTTTTGGCTCATAACCTTCCCGGAAACGGACTTCGTAGTCGGCTGCCGCCACTAAGGACATGGCATTGCCTGCATCATCCGGAAGTGCCCGGTAAGAAAGCGCTTTCATGCCCTCTACCATATTTTCATTGATGCGACGCAGCATTTCTTTGGAAGAATCGGTGCTCAGCACTTCGATATCTACGTATTCGCCACGGCTCTCCAGTCCCACGCCGAGCGGAGCCGCAAACGACATGATCTGGTGCGGGCTGAAGCCCTCACTGTAGCGGATATCGACATCGGCACGGCGCATCACCTTCTGGAAATAACGCATGATATCCAGATGACCGATGAATTTCATGGTGCCTTCCTTAGCAAATTTAATTCTTATCTTCAAAGCAGACACCTCCTCCAAATTTTCTCGCGCCGCAGCCGGAACACTGCTGACGGCAGTTCGGAGTCACCTTCTCGCTGATGGCAGTCAGCCACTCGCGCTTTAAGAACTCCTTGGTCACGCCTGCATCGATGAAATCCCACGGGAAGATTTCATCTAAGCTGCGCTCTCTTACGGTATAGAAATCCGGGTCTATGCCGCAGGTCTCGAGGCCTGCATCCAGGTGTCGTTGTTGAAATACTCACCCCAGGAATCGAACATGGCGCCGTTTTTGTAAACCTCTTCCACAACGCTTGCCACACGGCGGTCTCCGCGGGCCAGAACACCCTCAAGGACCGTCAGGTCAGCCTCATGGTAGTTATATTTTAAGCTCTTGCGGTTTAACATCTCCTTGAACTTATCTTTTACAATGTAAGCGCGCTCCAAAAACTCCTCCTTGGTGCACATCTGCGCCCACTGGAATGGGGTAAATGGCTTCGGAACAAAGAAGGAAGAGCTGGCAACAACCTGAACCTTGCCGTTGCGCTGCTCTTTCGGGATTTCGTCGTAGTAGAGCTCTGCAACCTTCTCAGACAGCAGGGCAATGCCCTCCATATCCTCTCTGGTCTCGGTCGGAAGTCCCAGCATAAAGTACAGCTTTACGCGGTTCCAGCCGCCGTGGAATGCCTCAGCGGCACCCTTTAAGATGATCTCCTCCGTCAGTCCCTTATTGATGACGTCACGCATACGCTGGGTACCAGCCTCCGGCGCGAAGGTCAGGCTGCTCTTCTTGATATCCTGGACCTTGCTCATGACATCCAGGGAGAATGCATCGATACGCAAAGACGGCAGGGAAATGTTCACGCCTTTGCCCTGGAACTCCTCGATCAGGAAGTTTACAATCTCCTTTAAATGGGTATAGTCACTGGAACTTAAGGAGCTTAAGGAAATCTCCTCATGGCCGGTGCTCTTTAACATCTTGTATGCATGATCCTTTAAGAACTCCAGACTGCGTTCACGCAGCGGACGGTAGATATTGCCTGCCTGGCAGAAACGACAGCCGCGGATGCAGCCGCGCTGAATCTCCAGAACCACGCGGTCCTGGGTTACCTTCAGGTACGGAACTACCGGATTTTCCAGATACGGGACATCGTTCATGTCCATAACCAATTCCTTGGTAATGGTAGCCGGAATGCCCTCTTTATTCGGGGTGAAGGACGCAATGGTGCCGTCCTTGTTGTAAGCTACATCGTAAAACATCGGCACGTAGATGCCTGGAAGTTTGGCTGCTGCCTCCAGGAAATCTCTTCTGCTGCCGCCATTTTTCTTGTTTTCTTTGTACAGATCAAACAGTGCATCGTACTGGGTCTCGCCCTCGCCGATATAGAACATGTCAAAGAATACGGCAAGCGGCTCCGGGTTATAGGCACACGGACCACCACCGATCACGACCGGATCTTCCTCCGTACGGTCAGCCGCATGCAGCGGGATGCCGCTTAAATCCAGCACCTGCAGGATGTTGGTGTAACACATCTCATACTGGATCGTAAAGCCCAGGAAATCAAAATTCTTCACCGGATCCTGGGATTCCAGCGCAAACAGCGGGATATGCTGCTCCCGCATCACCTTGTCTAAGTCTGTCCACGGAGAGAACAGACGCTCACACCACACATCGTCCCGCTTGTTAAACATCGCGTACAGAATCTGCATGCCAAGGTGGGACATGCCGATCTCGTACACGTCCGGGAAACACATGGCAAACCGGATGTCCACAAGGGACGGATCTTTCATGACACAGTTCACTTCCCCACCGATGTATCTGGCGGGTTGTTGAACGGTTAATAAAATTTCATCACTTAACGCTAACTTTCTCATAAATCCTTATTTTACCTACATTTCTCACGTTTTTAGCGATGGGTTCATCGCTGTTTTTTAGTTCTTTTTCTCTGATTTTCTCCGTAAGCGTAAAAACACAAATTCTTGTCAAGTGTCTTTTTATCACGGACAGTTTGCATAATATTTTTCGCTCTTACGACAAAAAAATTGTTTCTGAAATACGCACAATTCGGATTTTCCGTTATTTTACGGATAAATCCGCTCTAAATGTACAGATCAGACCGCATTATTATACGGTATTTCGCGTGTTTCCGCAATAGATTCTTTCCCGAAATCAATTTTTCGAGCTGCTATCGTCGAACTTTTTATCAAGTTTTCCGAATATTCGTCAAATCCAGGAACCTCAAAAATCAGGGTTTCCTTCAGAACGATCTCATCATTTTCCAGTTTTACCGGCATGGCATTCAGGAAAATTTTCTCAAATTCCGGAACGTCTTCACAAACTTTTTGGCTCGGAACAACATAGTGTTGCATCGTGAAAATTCCGCTGGAATGTCCGAGTGCGATGGCCAGTTCTTTGATATTGACCTGGTAATGGAGCATCAATGTTGCGTATACATGACGCAGATCGTGCCAGTGAAAATCATCCGGGAGACCGTAAAGTTTTTTCATGGAATTGAAATCATCCTTATAGGACCGGCGGTTATAGGCAGTGCCATCCGCCCGATGCCAGATTGTCACCTCGCCTGCATCCTTCCCTTCTGCCTCCGGCGACTGGGTCCACCTTTTGCAGCTTGCGGCTATTTCGTCCAATACAAAATCAGGCACCGGGAGATCTCGAATTCCGTTCCTACTTTTTGTATCGAGACGTTGTTTTGTCCTGCTGCCTTTTTCAAGCCCGGATATATCTATGGGCCGTCCCGCCTGCGCAGTAACATGGAGCACCTTTTTATTATAATCCACATCCCGATAACGCAGAGCGATCAATTCGCTGATCCGGCATCCGGTTGTACAGGCGATAAGGAGCGGGAGGTACGGACCAGGGTATTTGTTTTTTGCTATCAAAAGCATCTGGCCTGCCTGCTCTGATGTAAGTGCGTATTTTCTTTTTTTGCTTTTATGACCGCAGCCATCTTGTTCATTCGCAGCTGCGGCTCTTTCATTCGCTTCTTTTTTGGATACCTGCTTTCGCTTTATGGAAATTGCGCTTGTAGCAGGATTTTTGTTAATCAGAACGTGTTTTTTGGCATACTTGAAAGAAGAGCCGAAGACTCCGTAAGCCGGTGATAAAAGCCCTGGCGTCATGGAATCCAGAATCTTTAAGAGGTCATCATTGGTTACTACATCCATCGTCCTCCCTTTTATTATGGGCAAAATATAATTTTGTATGATGTTCCGGTAACACACAAAGGTGCCGTATTTAATCTTCCGTACCTTTACCATATGTTCATTCAGCCAGTAATCATAAAAATTTTCTGCCAGAATCTGACTTGCGATGTATTCCTTTCTTGCCAGTTGTCCTATGATTTCATTCTTTTTGTCCTGCGCGTCTCTTTGTGTCTCGAAGCTGCCTATCTGCTTTGGGAGAACGGTTCCGTCAGAAAATGTAAGCGAAAAACGGATGACATATTTCCCATGATCCGATGTTATGCTATCGCGGAACTTCCACTCCACAATAGGCCCTCTTGTGATAATATCCTGCATGCTGGCTTTCAATGATATCTGTTTGCTCATACTAAAACACCCTTTCCTTTCTTTGCATAGAGAATTGGGTCGATATGGTGTTCCAGTTCACTGTGGATTCTGGATTCCGCTTCCATATAAGCAGTATAGACATCAAATGTAGTTCCAATATTGGCATGTCCAAGATATTCTGAAACATGCAACAGGATTTCTTCCGGATGGTCCTGATTACGCGTACCGTATTCAAACATCATAGTTGCCGCAATATGCCGCAGGTTGTGAGTCGTGACGATTGGAATGCCGGCATCCGTAAAACCCGGTCACTTTCCTCGGTTTTCGTTGCTTTTATTTCGATTCCTGTTCTGGAAACGCGAATTTTTTTACCTGCGTAATCGACGTCTGAGAGACGTACAGCCTGCCTTCGGACCGTTACCGTCCGCTCTTGCTTATTAAAATCTGTAAAACGGAGTCCTCGGATTTCCCCATACCGAAGCCCGTGCAGCATCAGACAGTATACCACGAACGCCGGGCTTTTCGAAGCTCGGCGTTTTGTGTTGGGAATATGAAATGAGCTGCCGCACGTTAGTGCGACAGCCCCGTTTTTCTATCTTCTACACCAGATTCTTCATATCCTTAAACGCTGTCCGCTCCATCTTCTCCCGAGGTCATTCCTGATCTTCGCGAAGTCCTCACGGACAAGCTTCTTTTCTTTTACGAGGCACTCACCCGCAACATAAACATCTCTCACATTCGATGCAATCGCGCTATACACAAGAGCCGAATACGGGTCGTATACCGGGAACATATTTGGGGAGTCGGTCTCTACGAGGACGAGATCCGCCTGTTTTCCGGGCTCGATGGAACCAGTGATATCGCCGAGTCCTAACGCTCTTGCTCCCTCAATCGTCGCCATGGAAACGACCTCCTTTGCCGGGAACGCGCTGCGATCGTGGAGCTCATTTTTGTGGAAGTTCTCGCACATCCGCATCTGGATGAACAGATCCAACGTATTTCCGCTCGCCGGACCGTCGGTACCGAAGCCGACGGACATGCCGTGCTTATGCATCAGGGACACCGGAGCCACGCCCTTTGCGGCCTTCGTGTTGGAGGCGATACAGTGGGCCACGGACGCTCCGTGCTTCGCGAGGATCTCTACGTCATGTTCCGTCGTGCGGATGCTGTGGGCCGCCAGCGTATTCGGTCCGAGGACTCCGATATGCTCCATAAACTCGATGGGCGTCATATTATACTGTTCCCTCAACTGGGTCATCTCGTAGTCCATCTCCGCCACATGGAGCGTAAATACGGTTCCCGCCTTCACGTCCTCCTCATATGCCCGTTTTAAAGTCTCCGGGCTGCAGGTCGTCGTTCCGTGGGGCGTGATCGCTCCGGAAACGCGCGGGTGATCTTTGTACGCCTCGATCAGTGCAATTCCACGCTCGATGGCCTCATCCGCGTTCTTACTGTCGCAGGAATCCTTTTCCATCACCGTCTCACCGGCGATTCCGCGGATCCCCATCTCGTCCATGACCTTCGCCACAACTTCCTCGAAATAGTACATATCAAGCACTGTCGTCACACCGGAGAGCAGCAGCTCGCCTATGGCGTATCGCGTGGAAAGCCTGGCCATCTCCGCGTCCATGGCCTGATTCTCCATCGGAAGCAGGAACACCCGCAGGCGATCCTTACAATCGTCCCCGAGGCCGCGGAACGGGATCATGCCGAGGTGGCAGTGGGTGTTTACGAGGCCTGGGATCACGATGGCGCGCTTTGCGTCGATCTCCTCGAAGGTCTCGCCAGCCTTTAAAATCCCCTGCGCAGTAAGCGCCTGAAGCGCCTTCTCAAGCTCTTCCTCCGGTCCTGCTGCCAGAATCTTTGTATCTTCAAACATCACATAACCATGATCCCAGACATCACCTGCCTCGTTCATCGTCACAACAATGCCGTTTTTGATAATCTTCTTCATCGTTCTAATTTCATCCTTCATAATTTCGACCTGATCCGGTTCTTCCACTATCCGCGGAGAAAAACCGGCGGCGGGCCGTAAAACTACTTCCCGTACTTCTCAACCAACGGCACATGTTCCTGCCCCGGCACCGTCAAAAGCCCGTGATCCGTGAGCTTCAGTTTCGGTGACACCGGAAGGCAAAGCGTGGACATGGACATGACCACGTTGTTGTTCACATATCCGAGACCTTCCATCGCCGTCCGCACTTCCTTTAATTCCTGTCCGAGAACCTCGATGGGCTGATCCGACACGATGCCGCCGATGGTGAGTCCCGCCTCTGCCAGGGATCTTCCTTCAGCGAACACCACATATGCCCCCTGGAGCTCTAGGACGCGCCTCTGGGCCAGTTTCATATCGTTCTCATCTGTTCCCAGGACAAACAGGTTATGGCTGTCGTGGGACCACGTGGTGGCCACAGCGCCCGGTTTCGTCAGTGCTCCTTCCACGAGACTATATCCGATATTTCCATTCTTGCCGTACCGCTCGAAAACGACTGCAAGGGAAAGTCCTGCCGACTTCCAGTCAAGCACACCGTCCTTCACCTCGACTCTGCATTTCACCGGTGTGGTTGCCGTTCCGAAGGTGCCGATCTTCATGACATTGACTTCCGCCCATTTCGCCTCCGGATCTTCCGCCTTTAACACAAAGTCGGAGATTTCCGCCGGACGGCAGTTGATCGTGTGGTAGAAAGAAGCCGGGAAACTGCACGCCGCAGCTTCTGCCGCACCGTAAGCCTCCTTGTCCTTGCAGTACACACACTCGCCCTTCTTATAAACCACAACCGGATCGATCCCATCCAGACTGTCCAGCAGCATAAAGTCTGCGATCTTTCCCGGCGCGATCATCCCTCTGTCATCCAGATGCATCCGTCTCGACGGTGTCCAGGTCGCGCAGTAGATCGCCTTCTCCATCGGCATTCCAGCCTTCACAGCCGTCTCGATAATCTTATTGAGATGTCCGGTCAGAAGCTTATCTGCCATCGTGTCATCCGTCACCAGCGCCACATTCTCATAGAGTTCATTGTCGCAGACGGTCTTCACGACCTCCGGCGTCAGGGATTTGAACTGCAGCTCCAGAAACATCCCAAGCTCTGTCTTCTCCATCACTGACTGTGGAGTCTGCTGGGTGTGGTCCGCATCAACACCTTCATAGATAAAGCGGTTAAGATCCGCCCCCGTAAGTCCCGGGCAGTGCCCCTCGATTCGGAGATTCTTTCCCGCGTTCCGGCACACATTGATGAGATCCCTCGTCCGGCTCTCGCCTTCTGCTGAGAGATCCTTATAGTTCATGATCTCTCCAAGGCAGAGAACTCCATCTAAGGATGCCATCTCAGAAATTTCCTTTACACCAAGTGACGCCCCGGCTGTCTCTAACTTCTCATTTGTCGCCGGTACACTGGACGGGATCGCCCAGAAGATATCCTGCTTCGTCTTCTGCGCCATAAAAGCCCGGATGCCGTCCATGCCGAACACGTTCGCCATCTCGTGGGCATCGGCAACCACCGTTGTTACTCCATATGGAAGCGTGATCCTTGAAAACTCGCCCGGATATGTCATCGAGCTCTCGATGTGCATATGGATATCCACGAAACCAGGCAGCATGTATCTGCCTTTTCCGTCGATCTCCCGCACTCCCGGATATGAAATTGCAGGGGAAACGCAATAAAACTTTTCCCCTGCAACTGCCACATCCCGCTTTTCAAAACACTGTCTGAAGGTCTGATAGACCATGACATTTTTCAGAATGAAATCGGGTCTCATATAAAATTCCTCGTTATTAGTTGTTGATCGTTCTGTTCCACTGGTCGATCCAGTTATTTAAGATCGGGTTTACAAAAGCATAGTCAACAACCTTAACTTTTGCAGCCTTGTCGCCGTAGGTCATATCCTTGGACTCTTCCTCAGTGAATGTAACGTCCTTGTTTGTCGGTGCCTCGTTTAATGCCTTACCTGTCTTTGTCTGAAGCTCCTCGCTGATACGGTAGTTGATGTACTCGTAAGCAAGCTCCTTGTTCGCACAGTTCTTTGTTACGTTGATGGTGTTGAAGTTAGCGTAAGCTCCGTCCGGTGTAACGTAAACAAGTGTCGGGTTAGCGGCTACGATCGTCGGAACGCCGAAGTCACCGACAACTGCTGCTGCAACCTCACCGGATGTGAACATGTTGATCAGGTCGGAAGACTTTGTGTAAGTCTTAACAAGGTTCGGCTTTAAGTCAGCAAGTGCCTTGAAAGCAGCCTCGCCGTTGTCTGTTGTTACGTCAACGCCTGCGTGGTCGCTTGCAACGTAAACCATAGCCGGTCCGAATGTTGTTGTGATCTCCGGGATGGAAACCATGCCTGCAAGGCGCTCGTCCCAAAGGTCATCAAAGCTTGTGAGTTCAAATCCTGTAAGCTCCGGGTTGTAGATGATACCGATGCTGTTGATGGTGTACGGAACACCCTGTCCTGCCTCTGCAATCTCCTTTGCAGCCGGGATCAGCTTCTCAGCATTCGGGATCTTGCTTAAGTCGATCGTATCGAAAAGTCCCTCGTCAGTGCCCTTCGCTGTCATAGCCTGGGAGAGCTCGATCACACCGATGGTGGAGTTCGGGTCTGCCGCTAATTTTGTATAACGGTCGTTTGTGCCGCCTGTCTCAGTAACGATCTCACAGCTGAACTCGTTCTCAAACGGTGTGTAAACCTCTTCTTCGGAGATATCTTCGCTGAGGCCGTATGTGGATAATACGAGCTTCTGTGCGTCTCCGGAAGCTGCCTTTGTCTCTTCTGCGGAAGAAGCTGCCTTTGTCTCTTCTGCGGAAGAAGCTGCCTCAGAGCCTGCTGCCTGGCTTCCTGCTGCTGTGGTCTCTGTTGTGGATGCGCCGCCGCAGGCGGTAAGCATCATTGCTGCGCAAAGTACAACTGCTGCTGTTTTTTTCATGGTTTTTCTCCTCTTTCTCTCTTTTTGAGATAATGTTTTGTAACTGTCCGGCAGGTCTGTGCTTTCCGCACAAGCTGTACAAATGGGCAGTTGCATATTTTCCCGCATGAATATGGGTCTGTTTCGGAACTATCCGTTCATATCCCCCACATCCTGCGATGGTTCCCTTCATTGTTTTCCGTCCGGAGAACGATTCGATCTTTCCGGTTCTCCCTTCGGCGCATGACCTGTGCCCTAAGATCTCTGTCTCCTATCTTCTCACGAGAATCAGCTTATCCTTCGGCAGATACAGCCGGATCTCCTCGCCCTCTTTATAAACATGGTCAGTTCCCATATTTACCTTCAGGACACCGGCGGAAGTCTCAACCTCGTACTGATAGCTTTTCCCGAGGAATGTGCGGACACCGATCTTACCGCTTAAGACATTCTCCGTCTGAACATCATCTGCCAGACAGATATCGTCCGGGCGGATCGTTCCCGCGAATTTCTCGCAATCGAGATCCATGGAAGTTAAGAACTCGCTTCCATCCGGTGCTGTATAAACGCCGTCCTGCTTTTTCGCAAGCTCAAGGAAGTTCTCGAAACCGATGAATCTCGCGACGAACTCTGTCGCCGGTCTCTTATAGATGTTCTCCGGTGTGTCAAACTGCTCGATGACACCGCCGTTCATAACAGCCACCTTGTCGGAGATGGAGAAGCATTCCTCCTGATCATGTGTAACAAATAATGTGGTGATTCCAAGGCGCTTCTGAAGTCTCTTGATCTCCACACGCATGGAAAGTCTTAATTTCGCATCAAGATTGGATAACGGCTCATCTAAGAGCAGTAGCTTTGGCTCGATGACAAGTGCTCTCGCGAGGGCAACTCGCTGGCGCTGTCCGCCGGACATCTGCTTCGGGAAACGGTCGGCAAGCTCTGTCAGGCCGCAGACCTCAAGGATCTCCCTGACCTTCTTGTAGATCAGGTCCTTGTCCATCTTTCTTGTTCTGAGCCCGAACGCTACATTGTCATAAACACTTAAGTGCGGGAACAGGGCGTAGCTCTGGAATACCAGGCCGAACTGGCGCTTGTGGACCGGGACCTTTGTCATGTCCTCTCCGTCTAATGTGAAGGTTCCGCCCTGCGGGTCGATAAAGCCTGCAACGACGCGGAGTGTCGTGGACTTGCCGCAGCCGCTGGGACCTAAGAGGGATACAAGCTCGCCCTCCTCGACTTCCAGATTCAGCCCCTTTAAGATCTGTTTCTTTTTATCGTAACTTACGTCGATTCCATTTAAACTCATAAAAGCCATGGTCATATTCTCCTTATTTCGCCAGGGCTGCGATACCCAGTGTGCGGTCTACGATCACCATGATGACTACGGTAGCTGCCATTAAAAGTACGGAAACCGCCGATACGGTCGGATCATAGTTGTATTCAATATAGTTCATCAGTGTTGACGGGAATGTGGAAACTCCCGGTCCGGATAAGAACATGGACACCGGAATGTTGTTGAAGGAATTGATGAACGCCAGCATGAATGCTGAGGAAATTCCGGAGGTCACATTTGGAAGAACGACCTTGAAGAACGCCGCTCCCTTCGGGCATCCGAGGCTCCACGCCGCCTCCTCGATTGAAAAGTCGAACTGCTCCATCGAAGAACCGACTACGCGGATCACATACGGAAGTGTCACCATAAAATGGCCTGCGAGAAGTCCCGCGAACACCGGGATCCTGAGCGTCAGGATCAGGCACTGGTACATAATAAAGCCGATTACAATTCCCGGAACGATGGTCGGGGAAAGGAAGATGGACTTTAATAACTGCTTTCCTTTTAAACCGGCTCTCGCCAGCGCGTAAGCCGCCGGGATTCCGACCAGAAGAGAGATGCATGTCGCGAGGAGCGCGACCTCAAGGCTGGTCAGGAATGATCTGCGGAAAGACTTTAACGCGAACACGTTCGCGAACCATTTCGTCGAGAAGGACTCGATCGGGAATGTGATGGCGCTTCCGCCGCCGAATGCCGTTACGGTGATGATCAGTAACGGGATCATCAAAAATGCAAATACGATCGCTGCCCATATGGTCAACACTTTATTTTTACGCATAATCTTCACCTCTGCGGTCCAGCCGTGCGGCCAGAGCGTTAAATCCTTTGATTACAACTAGGGTTACAATGATCATGATGAGGGCGATCACGGACGCGCCGGTCCAGTCACTGACGGACATCGCTCTCTGGTAGATCAGGGTCGCCATGACCATGTTGCTGTTGCCTCCTAATAACTGCGGCGTCGTGTACGCGGTCAGGGTTCCGGTAAATACCAGAATACCGCCGACGATGATTCCCGGAAGGCTCATCGGGAAGATGACTTTCATGAACGCTTCCGTTCTTGAGGCTCCGAGGCTCTGTGCCGCCTCCATCATATCATCATCAATATTTTCCATAACACCGGCAACCGTTACGATCATTAACGGAAGGAACAGGTAGACAGAACCAATGATGATAGAAAAGTCAGTGTATAAAAGCTTAATCGGCTTCTCGATCAGTCCCATAGTGATCATGGCCTTGTTGATGATCCCGTTGCTGCCGAGAATATTGATCCATGCAAAGCTTCGGATAACAGAGTTTGTCATCATCGGAAAGATCGACGCAGAGAGAAGCAGTCCTCTCCATTTCTTATCACAGCGGCTGATGAAATACGCCGTCGGGATACCGCCCACCATACAGACAAAGGTGGTGATGACCGCGATCTTCACGGTTCTCAAAAAGATCTTTCTGTAATACTCGTCCTTAAAAAAGTCCACGTACGCGCTGAACGGGTAATCCCCCGTAAACACGCTTGGAACCAGAACGCGAAGCAGCGGGATCATCAGGAACAGAAATAAGATCACCAGTCCCGGAACCAGCATGCACCATGCACTGCTCTTTTTCATTGGTTTGCCCCTTTCTCAACTGTGCGTGATAAGTTTTAATTAGTGCTTCTTATAAATATTTGTTTTTTCATCAATTGCACTTATATTTTACATTCATTATAAAAAGTGATATACTATACGTCAAATACATATTATCTATAATTTTTATGCAGTAAAGCTATGAGGAGGCCCCTGTATGGAATTAAAAGAAGCCCGCTATATCCTGGCGATCGCCCGCCACCAGAGCATCGGCAAAGCCGCCGAATCCCTTTATATCTCCCAGCCGTCCCTGAGCAAGTACTTAAAGAACCTGGAAGAACGTCTCGGCGCTCCGCTGTTCAGCCGCCACGAAAACCGCTACTACCCGACTTACATGGGTGAACGCTACCTCCACTACGCCGAACAGATCGTTGCCTGCGGCGATGAGTGGATGCAGGAATACGACGATATCGCTCACCGCCAGCGCGGCCGCTTAAACATCGCCGTGCCGATCATGATGGGTAGCACGCTGATCGAACCGATGTTGGCACCGTTTCATAAACGATACCCCTATGTGACCTTAAATATCATGGAAGCAGTAAATTTCATTGCGGAGAACAGTCTGGAGACCTCATCCATCGACCTGACCCTTTACAATATCCATGAATTTCCCGAGACCATGGACTACCAGATCCTGCGCTCTGAGGAGATCGTTCTGGTCCTGCATGAAAACCATCCTCTCGCCGCAAAAGCCATTACCCGCCCCGGCTTCCGCTACCCGTGGCTGGATCTTTCCCTATTAAAAGAGGAAAACTTCATTCTCCTCTACCCGGACCAGAACACCGGTGGCATCTCCCTGGATCTCTTTCAAGAGTACAACATCAATCCACCGGTCTCTCTCCACACGAGAAACTCCTCCATGTCGATCCATCTGGCCATGGACGGCGTCGGCGCTGCCTTCGCCCCGGAGAGCTATTTCCATTATGAAAACCAGTACACCGGAAACCGCGCCCTCTGCTTCTCCGTCGGCCACAGACCGGCCCTCACAACTACCATCGCCGCCTATCGGAAAAACCGGTATCTGCCGCAGCATGCAAGAGATTTTCTGAAAATGATCCGGGAATATTGCCGTGAGAAATAAAACATTCTCCCAGAAATTTATATCCATCTGCGAGGTGCGCCGTCAGGCGCACCTCGTAAAAGAAGCCGGACACTATCCTTCAGTATCCGGCTTCTTGCTGCGAATCTTCTGGCACCTTTAGCTCTGATAAACAAACAGACGGTTCATTCCCTCCTGCCACGGGTATTCGAATTCCAAATATATGATTTCTTTCCCAAAACGTGTAAATTTTTCTTTCCAATAGTTTGTAGTTGCCTCTCTTAATCTCATAATATGATCTTCTTCATAAATATTATTACCCGCATTTTTATATCCAAAGCTTTCAAGCTCTTCTTTTGAATAGTACGGGTTCATCTTAATAAACCAATATCCGCCGAGCTTCAGCACTCGTTCCAGATCATCGATCACGGTTGTTGATACGTTCTTCGGCATTACATTGCTGAAATGGATAAACCGTGCAGATAATGCCGCCAAATAACAGCACTGTCACAAGGAGCGATTTGAGCGCCTTATTCTGCACCACAAAAAAAGAAATGATACCGCTCACTAAGCCAACCACGCCTACCCAAAACAGATGACGGACATTGCCGGATAATGTCCCAGCTTTTTTGATAGCTTAGCATCTGTTATCTTTACCGGTTTGGAGGAAACGGAACTGCTTATTTTTTTTCTTCATAAATCTCCCTCTTCATCACTCAGATACAGCTGCGAAAAAATAGTTTGGTAAATCTCATCCATATCTTCTTCCATATCCACAGACTCACAGAACCCGTAAAGATAGGTATAACTGTCAGTATCCACAGCAAATACCGTCCATTTCCTGGTATCCTCGTTCTCACCTGCGGTGTACGTTACGATATAAACCGGATAAGTCAGGTTCTCAGTATATTTCTCATTTGCTTTTGCAGATAGCAGTTCACAGGTATCCGTATCACTTAATGACAGGGCGCAGGCTGTCAGATAATCTTCCAGATCCTGCACCTACGGGGCAAACCGGGTCGGCTCTGCCGTATTTACTATAAGGATCTGGCCATCTTGTGTGAAATCCTCATAGCGGTACGTTCCATCCTCATTGTTTTCCGTTCGAAGGTTCTGCATATTGGTAAAGGGAAGCGCTCCGCCCATCAAAACAGGAATACGTTCACTCGGGATCAGATCCCCGCGGCCATCATCGTTCAGAGCATAGAGCTCCATAATTTTTTTGTCACAGACTACCGCATCATAGGCACTGTCCACAAACACAGGAACGCTGATATCCGGCGGTGTAAAAATCAAAAAGCTGCCATTTTCCAAAATTGTCGCGGTATCAGGGTCATAGTTCGGATTTACCGGCTTTTCATCCTCACAGTAAAACTGAACCTGAAAACCTCTGTCCAGTTCTTCCACCGTATATTTTCCCAGATCGATCTTAATGCTTTCGCCTTGGGCCAGTGTTGTCTCCAGGCGGTTCTCTCCCCAGTCTTTCCCATCCGTTTCTCTAATACGGATGTCTTCCGCAGGATATGTAGTACGGTTCACTACGGTGATTTCAAGTGGCTTTCTTCCTCCACCGCAGGCAGCAAGTCCAGGACACACTGCCAGTGTGATTACGGGAAATAAATTACTTTTCCATTTTTTCATCCTGCATTCCTCCTCTATTGGCTAAATGATAGGATGCAATTTCCTATCATATAAAAAGGGGCTGTCGCACTAACGTGCGGCAGCTCATTTTATATATCCAACACAAAACGCCGAGCTTCGAAAAGCCCGGCGTTCGTGGTATAATCAGTTTATGCGACTAAACAAAATAATACAGAGGGATTATACCTCATTTTCGCTGTATTATCAAATCAAACTTCCGCTGGATTTAGAGATTTCT
>NZ_QUMD01000069.1 GCF_003481985.1 Clostridium sp. OF09-36 | reverse complement strand
AGAAAGAGGTCTACAAGATACCCTATGAAACCCACCCGGCAGACCGCCCCCGTCAGTGCGTGTTTGGCGGCACTTCCAATGCCCTTGACTTCCTGCCCCTTGACCGTTCCGGCAACCGCCGCTTTATCCCGGTCATGGTGTACCCGGAGCAAGCTGAGGTTCACATTTTGGAGGACGAAACTGCTTCCAGAGCCTATATCGAGCAGATGTGGGCAGAAGCAATGGAGATTTACCGAAGCGGCAGGTTCAAGCTGGCTTTCAGCCCCGCCATGCAGCGGTATCTCAAAGAACACCAGCGGGATTTTATGCCGGAGGACACCAAAGCCGGAATGATACAGGCGTATCTTGATAAGTACACCGGGAGCATGGTCTGTTCCAAGCAGCTCTACAAGGAAGCCTTGAACCATGCCTTTGACGAACCGAAGCAATGGGAAATCCGGGAAATCAACGAGATTATGAACCAGTGCATTTCCGGCTGGCGGTACTTCCCGAACCCAAGAATGTTTTCAGAATATGGCAGACAAAAGGGCTGGGAGCGTGAAAACCCGGCAACGGACTCCGGCAACCCGTCTGAAAAAACGATGGATGGTTTTGTGGAGGTCACAGAACAGATGGAGCTTCCATTCTGAAAATGACAGCCCGTTGCACCCTCTGTTGCTATCCCGTTGCCGAGCCGGTTGCCGGGGAAAACCCCTTATTTCCGGGCTTTTCTCCCTTATAACAACCAAAACAACAGAAAAATAAAAGAAAAGTATAAATAGTAACCATCGCCAGATTGAGATTGTTTGCAAGGTCTTTTGAAGCCCGTTGCCGGACTTCGTTGCCGACACCCTCTGTCTGGCTATTTTCATGTATGGAGGATAACTGCCTATGGCAAAAAACAAAACAGAGATTCATGTGACCACTGTATTTGACGGGGAGCTGGACGCAACCGATGTGTTCGTCAGCCTGATTTCCCAGAAATACGGAAAGACAAATACGAAAGAATATCTTGCTAAAAAGAAAGATTTGAAGTATAATGAAGATGAGGTTCAAAAGAGCCAGATACCGTCTGGATTGTGTGGGTAAATGGCTATGATGAATGAAATGGAATACAGAACAATAGGTTCGGCACTTGCCAGGGGTTATCGTGCAGCGGTCTATTGCAGACTGTCAAAGGACGATGACCTGCAAGGCGAAAGTGCCAGTATCGCAAACCAGCGTGATATGCTGGAAAAATACTGCGAAAAGCAGGGATGGGAGGTTGTGGCAGTCTATCAGGACGATGGCTTCACAGGTCTTAATATGGAGCGTCCTGATTTACAGAGAATGTTGAGAGCCATTGAGCGCAGGCAAATCAACCTTGTCATCACGAAAGACCTCAGCCGACTGGGGCGTAACTATCTGCAAACCGGGCATTTGATTGAGGACTTTTTCCCAAGAAACGGTGTCCGCTATATTGCCATGAATGACGGTATCGACACCCTGCGGGATAACAACGACATCGCCCCGTTCAAGAATATCCTGAACGAGATGTACAGTAAGGATATTTCCAAGAAAGTCCATTCCTCTTATCTTCTGAAAGCGCAGAAAGGACAGTTTACCGGGTGTCTTGCCCCGTTTGGGTATCGGAAAGACCCGGAGGACAAAAACCATCTGCTCATTGACGAGGAAACCGCCCCGATTGTGCGGCTGATTTTCGGATATGCCCTAAACGGTCATGGTCCGAACTATATCCGCAGACGGCTGGAGGAAGAAAAAATCCCCTGCCCCACATGGTGGAACCGGGAACGGGGGCTTCGCAATACCCGTACCAAATGGGAAAAGAAAGACCCGGAAAATGGGCGGTATATGTGGGACTTCTCCGTTATCAAAGACCTTTTGATGAATCCCGTCTACACTGGGGCGATTGCTTCCCAGAAAAAGGACTACCGTTTCAAAATCGGCACGATTGGTGAAAAGAAGCCGGAGGACTGGATTGTGGTGGAGGGGCAGCATGAACCGCTGATTGACCGCATGAGCTTTGACATTGTGCAGAATAAGCTGAAATCCCGCCAGCGTCCGGGGCAGACCAATGAAATCAGCCTGTTTGCCGGACTGATAAAATGCGGCGAGTGTGGGAAGTCGCTGACGGTACGCTACACAAACGCAAAACATCCCCAGCAGATTTATTCCTGCAAGACCTACAATGCCTTTGGAAAGAACCACTG
>NZ_QUMD01000068.1 GCF_003481985.1 Clostridium sp. OF09-36 | reverse complement strand
ACCGAAGCCATCAACAAGATTGACGGTGCATCCGCAGAAGTCAGCCTGCACGGCAAAAAAGCCGTGGTAAGCTATGACCGCGAGCTGGATGAAGCACTGCTCAAAAAAACGATTGAGGATGCCGGGTATAAGGTGGAAGCGATCAAATAACAATTTGATTAACTTTAATAGGGCCGTGTGAGTTGCCTTTCGGCAACTCACACGGCCCTTGTCATATGTTAATATTGTTAAAAATTGTGATTGCATTTTTGAAAATTTTATGATATGATAACTTTCGTCGTGAGACGCGGGTGTAGTTCAATGGTAGAACACCAGCCTTCCAAGCTGGATACGTGGGTTCGATTCCCATCACCCGCTCTTTTTTTGTTAAAGGAAACCAATAAAATCAATGGTTTCCCTTTTTTATTGCTCATCGTATCGTTGGTACGATTGGTACGGTTGCTCAAAACTATAATGCAAGTGCCAAATTGATAGCTTCTGCTTGTTCCTTTTTAGTCTTTCTTTCAAAAGAATAATAATCGTATGTTGTAGATAAATGCCTATGACCAGCAAATTTTTGTGCGGTACGTGCATTTAAAGATGGAGAATCTAACAATGTACTGATTGCAGTTTTGCGACATTTATTTGGACTTTTTGTTATGGTATCAAGTCGAGTACATAATTTGCGCAATTTTCTATCTGCGGCATTATAGCTTAAGCGATAATCATATTTCGGATTTGCATTTTGGAATATCCATTCGGCAGTAAAGTTATGAAGTTTGTTATATTCTTTAACACGTTCAAGAATACGTAGAGCTTCGTCCGTTAGTGGGATGTCTCGATTGCTTGATTCTGATTTGGTTTTTTGCTTTACCCCATCATTATTAGCCTGTCTGCGAATATACAAACGTCCATTTTTAATATCAGACCATTTCAGCCCACAACGCTCTCCAATACGTAGCCCTGTTTCAAAAAGAAACAAGATTTGCAAACCAGCACTTGTTGGTTGCTTTTGGTAGCGTTCTAAATCTTCATAAATCATAAGCTTAATTTGTCTGCGTTCATCATCAGTAAAAACTTGTGATTCATCGGAAGGAGTTGGAGTTGTTACAAAAAGTTCCTTTTTTAATTTTTTGCGAGCTTTTTGCCATACATTGGCTTCTACAATCGCAATATTTTCATCAGACGCATATTCATAACATTGATTGATAATAGTAAATATGCGACTAAATTTTTTCTTGTCTGGCTGATGCTTAATCATAAGTGCTTCTGCCCATGTTCGCAATTCCAATGATGTGATTTTTGAAAAAGGTTTTTTAATAATATCTTTCGATATAGGTTCATTGGCATAATAGGCAGACCACTCACTTTCAAGGCGTTTGATATTTTCTGCGTTGTATGGTGTGGTTTTCCATGCGAGCCATTTGTGATATAACTGCTCAAAAGTGATATGATATAATTGATATATTAAGGAATGAATAAAATTAGAATTTATAAAGGAGAATATTGATGAAACTATTTTTATGTTCGCACTTTTCAAGTGTGGGAAGTCTGATAAAGGAAGAAATTGAAAATAAGAAAGTCGCATTTATTACAACAGCTTCACTGCGTGAAGGCTACACCGGTTATGTCGGCTCGGCTCGAAAATTATTTAAAAAGTTGGGAGCAATCGTAACTGAAATTGATATTTCAACGGAGGCTTATTCAACGATACAGTCTGTTTTTGAAGAAGCAGATGTGATATATTTTACCGGCGGAAATTCTTTCTTTCTTATGGACCAGCTCCGTAAAACGGGAACTGATGGGCTACTGAAAAAGGAATTGGCAAATGGAAAATTGATGATCGGCGAGTCGGCAGGCGCAATTATATGCGCTCCAAGCATCCAATATATCGAGCAAATGGATGAAAAGCCAGAGGACTACTCACAAGAAGATGATGCAGGGCTTGATTTGATTGATTTCTATGTTCTTCCGCATTATCTTACAGCACCATTTAAGAAAGTTACCGAGAAAATAATGACTGAGTTTTCGGATTTGAATCTATGCCCAATTAACAACAGTCAGGGAATTGTAATTGATGGTGAAGGTTCAAAGGTTATTTGCAAAGACTAATTTGAAAATTCCAGTTGTGCGCCCAGCTAAGGGTGTGTAGTCAAGCCGGTGGGAATCCGGTTTATCCAAGGTTTAGCCAACCAGATAATAGCGAGTCTTGGGATGATGTCGGTA
>NZ_QUMD01000067.1 GCF_003481985.1 Clostridium sp. OF09-36 | reverse complement strand
TGAGCAGTACAAAAACAATAAAAGTAGCTGTGTAACCCACCTGGGTAGCAGTAAGGGTGTCATGGACGCACCCCTGAAACTACGGAGCTATGCTTCGTAATCAGATGCTCGGTAATTCAATTGCCGATGTAGTTCACTAAAGGCTTCGGAAGAATATCGTAGCCAGATAAGTTACATGATGGAGGAATGGAATGGTTTTGGTGAGAAAATTGTTCCATATGCAATTCGTCGATTGGATTATAGGGATTTTGAGAATTATTGTAATAACTTAGAGATTAAAGATGGTAGTAGTTCATTGGTACCGGATTCTACATTCTTTTGTTTTGATGAAGATAGAAATATTATGGTCGGAGCTGTAAATATCAGACATTATTTGAATGAATCGCTATTACGTAACGGAGGCCATATTGGTGATGGAGTAAGACCATCTGAGAGAAGAAAAGGGATTGCGACTAAAATGATAGCTCTTGCATTAGATGAATGTAGAAAACTGGGAATAGAAAAAGTGTTGATGGTATGTGATAAGGAAAATATTGGCTCAGCAAAAAGTATTATCAATAATGGCGGTGTCCTTGAAAATGAAGTAGAGGTTGATGGTGTCATAGAACAAAGATATTGGATTGACTTAACGAAAGTAGGTGAAGAGGGATGAGATTCCATCTATCTTTTATTATAACGCAATCTGTGTAATTATCACACACATTATCTGCCCTTGCAGGATGCCGTAGATTACCTTACCGAGCAGTTTGAATTGATGCGAACTGCCTCCCTTACCGTTGACCGAGATATGACGATCTGCCAATGTGAGTACCGGAAGGAGGGCGAACAAGAATGAATATCTTACTTGATTTGTTTCTTACTTTTGCAAAGATTGGTTTGTTCACCTTTGGCGGTGGCTATGCCATGATTTCTATGATTGAAAACAACTGCGTGGAAAGAAAACAATGGATTACCCACGATGAAATGATGAATGTGACCGTCATTGCGGAGTCAACTCCCGGTCCAATTGCCATTAACTGTGCAACATTTACCGGATATAAGAAAGCCGGTTTTGTTGGTGCATTGGCAGCAACACTGGGCATAATTGTTCCGTCCTTTGTGGTTATCTATCTGATTTCCATGTTTCTGGATAACTTTTTGGCATTGACCATCATTGCCAACGCCTTCAAGGGTATCAAAATTGCAGTCGGAATTTTAATTTTGGATGCAGCGTTTACGATGATTAAGAAAATGCACAAGAAGAAACTGCCCAGAGCGATTATGATTTGCTCCGCTATTGTGATGCTCTGTATCAATATCTTCGCATGGAATTTCTCCTCGATCAGTCTGATGCTGATTGCGGCAGTTGTGAGTCTGACGATTTTTGTTCTGAACGGTGCACCCGATCAGAAAGGCGGTGCAAAGAAATGATTTATCTTGATCTGTTTCTCGGTTTCTTAAAAGTCGGATGCTTTGCCTTTGGCGGAGCCTACGGCGCAATTCCTTTGATTCGTGATGTAGTAATGTCTTACGGATGGCTGAGCGATGAAATGCTGACCTATATGATCGCTGTCAGCGAAAGCACACCCGGACCAATTATGGTTAACCTTGCTACTTATATTGGAAGCAGCCAAGCAGGCTTTCTTGGCGCCGTAATTGCAACATTGGCGGTTGTTCTTCCTTCGTTCCTGATTATCCTTTTGGTAACGGCCTTACTTAAAACCGCTTTGAAAAACAAGTATGTTCAAGCGGTTTTGCGTGGTCTGAAGCCCTGTGTGATCGGCATTGTTCTTGCAACGGGTATTTATATGGTCTTTGGAAACTGCTTTGGAGCGATTTCAGCAATCCAGATTAATTTGCAGGCAATCATCCTTACGGCAATTCTGGTTGCTTCGATGTTTGGGTATAGGCATTTTGCAAAGAAGAAGCTGTCGCCTATTCTTTTAATCGTATTATCCGCAATAGCGGGCATGGCAGTGTACGGAATATAGAATTAAGACAATACAGCGATAGCGATATGGACGCAGTGATGCAGATATGGCTTAATACGAATATTCAAGCACATCATTTCATACCGTCTATCGGCTGTTCTTTTTTTGGTTTTCAGGCGTTAAAACGGTAATGTTTTTCTTGTGTACAGTAGAGCGCTATAGTATAATAAAACCAGTTTTTTACATAAGTTTAAAAGCTATAATAAGGAAATCGGCAAACCAGATGAAAGTCTGGGACGCAAAGCTACAGGGCCTTTAAAATGGCAGCCAGTTGCATGAAATGATGTACACTGTCTGTCTGACAGTGCTTTTTTATGGAGTTATTTCACAGACGTAACAATAATGATTTTACCAGGAAAGAAAGAGGTAAAGTATGAAAAAGGCAAAACGTTGTCTGATAACAGTGGTGTCAGGTGTACTTGTAGCAACTGCTGTCTTGTCTGGATGTGGACAGTCAAAGAAAGAAGTATCTAAAAACGATGATCATCTTACCGTTTATCTGTGGGAAAATCGTTTGATG
>NZ_QUMD01000066.1 GCF_003481985.1 Clostridium sp. OF09-36 | reverse complement strand
TCATTGTCGCCCTGTGCGCTGTCCACTCCGTCATTGATAGCGATGAAGCGGACACCTTTCTGTGGGAAAATCATTTCCGTGTACATTCCCACTTGCAGGTAGTTTCGCCCTAACCTCGACATATCCTTTACGATAACTGTCCCGACTTTTCCGGCTTCAATGTCCGCAAGCATGGCTTGAAAACCGGGTCTTTGAAAGTTCGCACCAGAATAACCGTCGTCCGTGTACCAGCGCAGATTGGAAAAGCCGTTCTGCTTTGCATAGGTTTCAAGGATACGCTTCTGATTGGAAATGGAATTGCTTTCGCCTTGCAGCTCGTCCTCATGGGATAGTCTTGGGTAAAGGGCGGTAATTGGTTGTTGGTTGGTCTGTCTTAACATAAAATCCTCCGTTTCCGACAGCCAGCCCCACTATTCCGTACCTTGATTGTACCACATGGGGCGGCTGTCTGTATAGCGGCAAAAGCGTCAAATCTGCTTCTTTATGGTCGGTCAAATCGCCGTTTTTTGTGTAGCAGCTTCCGCTTCCAGCACTTTCATCATCTTGTCGGCTGCGGTGTCGGTTGCGCCCTGCTTGAAGAAGCCGGAAACGGTAAGGACGGAGTTGCCCATGCGGATTTCCGTCACACAGTCCGGGCGGCGGTCTGTTTTGGTGGTGCTTGTCTGTTTCGTTTCTGTCATAGGCTCTCCTTTCGCTGCTTCATCAGTTGCTTTAAGCGTTCCAGCTTTTCCTGTGCGGTTTCCTTTCGGAAGTTGCTGCCCGTGAAGCGGACGGGGGCGCACATGGAAGTCAGCCTGTCATAGATACGGGCGTGGGGCGTGTCCTGCGGGTGCTGCAATTCCTCCAGCGTGAGGTTGGTCGTGGCGATCAGCGGCTTGCCGCTTCGGTAACGGCTGTCAATCACGCTGTAAACCTGTTCCAGCCCGTATTCTGTTCCTCGCTCCATACCGAAATCATCAAGTATCAGCAGAGGGTAGCTGCAAAGGCGGGAAATATATTCGTTCCTGCCCTCAAAGCTGGCGGCAAGGTCACCCAGTATCGTTGCAAAGTTTGTCATGCAGACGGCAACCTCTTTTTCCATAAGGGCGTTGGCGATACAGGCGGCAAGGTAGCTTTTTCCCGTCCCCACGCCGCCCCAAAACAGGTAGCCGATATTTTCAGCCTGCATGGTTTCCCAGCTCTCCACATAAAAGCGGGCGGTTTCGGTCTGCGGGTTTCTGCCGTTGTCATGCTCAAATGTCCAGTTCCGCATAGCAGGGTCGGTAAAGCCCCGGCGTTTCAAGTCCTCCACTTTTTCAAGGTGCTTCTGTCGGCTTTCGGCGGCTTGCTGCTTTTCACGGGCTGCCCGCTGGCAGTCGCACTCTGCCGGGTGGCGGTCACGCCCGAAACAAGTCTTTCCCTCTGCAAAATAGGCTTCTTTGGGCGTATGGCACTTACCGCAGTATAAAAGCCCGTCCTCGCCTGTGTAGTCCTCCGCTTCGGCGGTAGTGGCTGTAATGTCCGTAATCATAGCTTCAATTCCGTTTTTCATAAGCTCTCGCCCTCCTTGCATGAATAATCGGGTATGCCCTGTTTCGGGGCAGCCTTGCCTTTGGCAGCGTCCTCCTGCGCCCACTTGTAAATGGTGGCTGCATGGCTGTGGTACTGTTTCCCGGTGGAAGCGATATGGCAGGAAAGCCGGTCAATATAATACTCCCACTTGTCGGGCAACTCTGTTTTTAGCCCGGAAAGCTCTGTATCGGTCAGTATCACATTGTTGTATCTGCCATAAGCGGCGGGGGCGGGGTGTCCCGTTTCTCCCTCTCTCTCTTTTTCTATCTCTATCTCTTTCTCTAACTCTATCTCTATCTCTGGTGGACGAATGTCGGACAAATGTCCGCCTTTTGTCCGGGGCGGTAAAAGTGCCTTGTTTTCCAGTCTTGCAGCCCGTTTCCGCTCGGCTTCGGTAGAGGACTGTCCTATCATCAGCTCAATGTCGGTCATATAGAAAGCCCCGCTGTCAAGCTGCTCCACAAGCCCCAACTGCCGGAAAATCTCTAAAGCCCTCTCAACCGTCCCTATCTGGTGGCGGGTCAGTGTCGCTATCATCTGCGCTGTGTAGGGGATATGCTCGTCAAGCTGCAATTTCCCGCCGTTTTTCAGCGATTTTAAGTACAGCTTCAAGAGGATATTGGAGTATAAAATCCCGTCTTTCATATCTTCCAGCAGCACAATGGAGTCGCTGTCAAAAAAGTTCTCTTTCAGCTTGAGGTAGTAATACTTGCGGTTATCTGCCATTGTCCCTGTCCTCCTTTTTCCGGCGTTTGGAGTAGTAGTGGGGGCAGAGTATGATAACCGCCCGGAAGCTCTGCTTGCAGCTATGGGTACAGCCCCGGCAGAGGTCATTGTATGTGATACGATCGCAGGTGGAATTCCCGACTTTCACTTGCCGCAGGAAAAAAGACCATTCCAGCCGCCGTTTCTTGCTCATTCTTGGCATGGGTGCGCTCCTTTCTGCCGTTTCCGCTGGTGTGGCGGTATCGGCGGTAATTCTGTATCATCTCGGTATCATTTTCGGG
>NZ_QUMD01000065.1 GCF_003481985.1 Clostridium sp. OF09-36 | reverse complement strand
GAGGAAGCATGAGCTTTCCTTTTACCTCAATGACCGGGGGCGTGTCACTTACAACGAATTATGCCGGAAATGCCAGCATGGGTGCAAGCAGAGCTTCCGGGCGGTTGTGATTGACTGCCCCCGTTATTTATCCAAACGATCAAAGAAAAAGGAGGAACACACCGAATGAATTTTGAATTTATGACGATAGACACACCATTGCCGCCCTGTATGCCATTTCCCAGAGCGTTGACAGGATTTCCAGTCAGCAGCACCGCAAAGGTCATGTACTGCCGGATGCTGGACGCTATGCTATCCAAAGAGCAGGAGGACGAGAACGGAATCCTGTTTGTCTGCTTCCCTGTCACAGCCATTGCCGCAGTCCTGTCCCGCAGTCCCATGACGGTCAAGCGTTCTCTGAATGAACTGGAAAACGCCGGACTTATCATGCGGGTGCGTCAGGGCGTGGGAGAACCGAATAGGATTTATGTGCTGATACCGGGAAAGGAGGACGCTGCCCTTGCCTGATACCTCGAAGCTGGAAAAGCTCAACCGGGAGCTGGAGAAAAGCGAAAAGAAACTGCGGAAAGCCATCAATGATGAAAAGGCATTGCAGCACCAGTTAAAGCAGCTTACCCGAAAGGAACGGACGCACCGGCTCTGCACTCGTGGCGGTATGCTGGAAAGTTTTCTGCAAGAGCCGGAACGCCTAACAGATGATGATGTCATGCTGTTGTTGAAACTCATTTTTCACAGGCAGGACACGCAGGAACTATTGAAAAAAATGCTGGAACGGGAGAAGCCGGAAACCCCTTAGTTTACTAAGGGCGCAATTATACACCACCCAGAGGTTGGTGCATTGCGTTCTCCGAAGGCTCCTCGCCGGAGAGCTGTGATTTTCCGCAGTCATGGTCTGCTCCAAATCAAACAGGGGACGCTACACTTCCCCTGCGCTGGCTGCAGCCAGCTACCCTTTTGTGGACTTGCCTGTTGGGGACACCTTGCGGTGCAAGCTGTTCCCAGCCGACAAGTTTCATAAAATATGCTATCTTTTCGATAATCGATGAAGTATAATAAAGTCAGAAATAAATCAGGAATTTGAGGTCAAGGCTTAAACGTGAGGTTTATATGAAAAAATACCAATGTCCTTGCTGCGGATATTTTACCTATAATGTTCCGGCAAATGAAGATTGTGGGTATATTTGCCCCGTTTGTTTTTGGGAGAATGACCCGTTCATTGCTTCTGATAACGAACCAAGCGACTCTAATCATGGAATAACGCTAAAAGAAGCGAAATCCAATTTCTCAAAATTTGGTGCTTGTGAAAAAGAAATGTTATGTTATATCCGACCACCAAGAGATGATGAAAAAGAAATTTCATAGCGACAACTTCCAACTTGTAGAACTGAAAAATTAGAAGTTGTAAAGGAGTGTGATAAAATGGAAACACTTTTTGACCAATACAAAGAACTGAATATAAATGGCTCTTTGATTTGTCTTGAACAAGTTGAAGATATTTATTCTTACTTCTGCTATCCGACCAATGCAAAGGCAATAGGTTTTGAAGGAAGTATTATGTATTGCTTTATTGAGCCGTATGGGGAAATGGTTTTTGCCTGCAATCCTGATACTTGTGCAGATGTTTTTGTTTATCCACTGGCAAGAACCTTTGAGGATTTTATGAGACTTATTCTTGCTTGTGGTTCTACTAATCCTATTGAGCAGATTATTTGGATGGACAAAGACAAATTTGAAAAACACCTCAAAGAGGAAGAAGCAATCCGCACAGAGGAACAGAAAGCGACATTAAGTTATCTTGAAACAGAATTAGAAATTTCCCCTATTGATAACCCTTATGACTATGTAAAAGAACTGCAATCTCGCTTTGACAATAGTGGCATTGAGTATAGTGATGAATACTATGATGTTTTGGGGATTGATAGAAAATAACAACAAATAAATTCCAGTTCGTCAGCTTCACATCGGGTCAACTTGTCCCGAACTTTTACAACTAAATACCCGCCGCCCACACAGCGGCACACCGAGCAGGAAATCTGAAAGAAAGGTTTCCTGCTTTTTTTCTGCCCAAAATGAGGTGGTAAAACGCCACCCCGTCCACCAATTAGCGAAAGGAGGGACACGAAATGCCCTGTCCACACAACGAAATCACGATTGTTCAGCGCAGTCAGCGGCAGTCTGCGGTTGCCGCCGCTGCTTACCAGAGTGGCGAAAAACTGTTCTGTGAATATGACCAGCAAGTGAAGCACTACCCGGAAAAGCGTGGTATCGTCCACAATGAAATCCTGCTCCCACCTAATGCCCCACAGGAATATGCAGACCGCAATACTTTGTGGAACGCCGCCGAAGCGGTGGAAAAACAATGGAACTCCCAGCTTGCAAGGCGGTGGGTGCTTACCATCCCCAGAGAGATACCGCCCGACCAGTATGCTGTCCTTGTCCGGGAGTTTTGCCAGAAGCAGTTTGTTTCCAAAGGCATGATTGCTGACTTTGCCATCCATGACCCCCATCCGCCGGGACACAATCCCCACGCCCATGTCATGCTCACTATGAGGGCAATGGACGAACATGGAAAATGGCTTCCCAAGAGCCGCAAGGTTTATGACCTTGATGAAAGCGGAGAACGGATAAAACTTCCGTCCGGCAGGTGGAAAAGCCACAAGG
>NZ_QUMD01000064.1 GCF_003481985.1 Clostridium sp. OF09-36 | reverse complement strand
TTGGTTAAGCCCTCGACCTATTAGTGACAGTCAGCTGCACGTGTTACCACGCTTCCACCTCTGCCCTATCTACCTCGTCGTCTTCAAGGGGTCTTACTACTTGCGTATGGGATATCTCATCTTGAGGGGGGCTTCACGCTTAGATGCCTTCAGCGTTTATCCCGTCCCGACTTGGCTACTCGGCCATGGGTTTGATACCCAACCGATGCACCAGAGGTCAGTCCATCCCGGTCCTCTCGTACTAAGGACAGCTCCTCTCAAATATCCTACGCCCACGCCGGATAGGGACCGAACTGTCTCACGACGTTCTGAACCCAGCTCGCGTACCGCTTTAATGGGCGAACAGCCCAACCCTTGGGACCTACTTCAGCCCCAGGATGCGATGAGCCGACATCGAGGTGCCAAACCACTCCGTCGATGTGAACTCTTGGGAGTGATAAGCCTGTTATCCCCAGGGTAGCTTTTATCCGTTGAGCGATGGCAATCCCACTTTATACCACCGGATCACTAAGTCCTAGTTTCCTACCTGCTCGACCCGTCGGTCTCGCAGTCAAGCTCCCTTATGCCTTTGCACTCTGCAAATGGTTTCCAACCATTCTGAGGGAACCTTTGAGCGCCTCCGATACCCTTTCGGAGGCGACCGCCCCAGTCAAACTCCCCACCTGACATTGTCCCCCAGCCGGGTCACGGCTGCAGGTTAGAAACCCAGTCACACAAGGGTGGTATCCCAACAGCGGCTCCATGAAGACTGGCGTCCTCATTTCTTAGCCTCCCACCTATCCTGTACATGTATAACCGAATCCCAGTATCAAGCTGGAGTAAAGCTCCATGGGGTCTTTCCGTCCTGGCGCAGGTAACCAGCATCTTCACTGGTATTTCAATTTCACCGGGTGCATTGTCGAGACAGCGCTCAAATCATTACGCCTTTCGTGCGGGTCGGAACTTACCCGACAAGGAATTTCGCTACCTTAGGACCGTTATAGTTACGGCCGCCGTTTACTGGGGCTTAAATTCAAAGCTTCGATTGCTCTAACCTCTCCTCTTAACCTTCCAGCACCGGGCAGGCGTCAGCATATACCTCACCTTTCGGTTTTGCATAGACCTGTGTTTTTGCTAAACAGTTGCTTGAGCCTATTCTCTGCGGCCTGCTTGCGCAGGCACCCTTTATCCCGAAGTTACAGGGTCATTTTGCCGAGTTCCTTAACAATGCTTCTCCCGCCGGCCTTAGGATTCTCTCCTCATCCACCTGTGTCGGTTTACGGTACGGGCACATATCACACAATAGCGGCTTTTCTTGACAGTTCGAATTACCAGCTTCCCTACTTTTGTTCGGTCCGCATCACGCTTTCGGATTGTTAAGCGGATTTGCCAGCTTAACTCCTTCTTCGCTTGCCCCGGTCTTTTCATTCCCGGGTCTGGTTATCGTCCTGTGTCCCCACAGTTCTGATGATATGTGGTACAGGAATTTCAACCTGTTGTCCATCGACTACGTCTTTCGACCTTGCCTTAGGTCCCGACTTACCCAGAGCAGATCAGCTTTACTCTGGAAACCTTAGATATTCGGCCTGGAGGATTCCCACCTCCATCTCGCTACTCATTCCGGCATTCTCTCTTCTTAACACTCCACAGCTCCTTATCGGTACTGCTTCGCCGCAGTTAAGAATGCTCCTCTACCACTTGTCTAATGACAAGTCCACAGCTTCGGTGTCGTGTTTCAGCCCCGGACATTTTCGGCGCAGGACCTCTCGACTAGTGAGCTATTACGCACTCTTTGAATGTGTGGCTGCTTCTGAGCCAACATCCTAGTTGTCTTCGAAATCCCACATCCTTTTCCACTTAACACGCACTTTGGGACCTTAGCTGGTGGTCTGGGCTCTTTCCCTTTTGACGACCCAACTTATCTCGTGCCGTCTGACTCCCGTGCATCATCTCTCTGGCATTCGGAGTTTGATATCTCTTGGTAAGCTTTGACGCCCCCTTAAGAATTCAGTGCTCTACCTCCAGGAGACTAACACGAGGCTAGCCCTAAAGCTATTTCGAGGAGAACCAGCTATCTCCGGGTTCGATTGGAATTTCTCCCCTATCCACACCTCATCACCACCCTTTTCAACGGATGTGTGTTCGGTCCTCCACCGCCTTTTACGGCAGCTTCAACCTGGACATGGATAGATCACCCGGTTTCGGGTCTACCCATACTGACTTTGGCCCTATTAAGACTTGGTTTCCCTTCGGCTCCGCACCTTGAGTGCTTAACCTTGCCAGTACAGGTAACTCGCCGGACCGTTCTACAAAAAGTACGCGGTTGCACATATAAAGTGCTTCCACAGCTTGTAAACACAGGGTTTCAGGTTCTCTTTCACTCCCCTCCCGGGGTCCTTTTCACCTTTCCTTCACAGTACTATGCGCTATCGGTCACTAAGGAGTATTTAGCCTTGGGGGGTGGTCCCCCCGAATTCCCACAAGGTTTCTCGTGTCTCGTGGTACTTTGGATCCTGCTCGCTGTCTATTGTTTTCGTGTACGGGGCTTTCACCCTCTGTGGCCGGACTTCCCAGACCGTTCCACTAACAAATCGACTCACTTGTTGCAGTCCGTAACCCCGGAACGCACGCGCTCCGGTTTAGGCTCTTTCCATTTCGCTCGCCGCTACTTTGGAAATCGAGTTTTCTTTCTTTTCCTCGCCCTACTTAGATGTTTCAGTTCAGGCGGTTCCCGACG
>NZ_QUMD01000063.1 GCF_003481985.1 Clostridium sp. OF09-36 | reverse complement strand
AGCGATACGCCGCTGTGAGATTCAGGGGAGGAACGACACCGGGGAGAACTGGCGAACTGACACCGAAATGATACCGAAACACGACAATCTGATAGGGGGATAGTCTACCTATCGCTGATACTTCGGGAGATTTTAGCGGCTCTATGGATGTAATTTTGCCGAAAATCGCCCCGAAACCATACACTAAAACGGGAGGAAACGCAATATGCCGAGAATGAGCAAAAAGAGGAAGCAGGAGCTTTCTTTTTACCTCAATGACCGGGGGCGTGTCACTTACAACGAATTATGCCGGAAATGCCAGCATGAGTGCAGGCAGAGCTTCCGGGCGGTTGTGATTGACTGCCCCCGTTATTTATCCAAACGAGCAAAGAAAAAGGAGGAACACACCGAATGAATTTTGAATTTATGACGATAGACACACCACTGCCGCCCTGTATGCCATTTCCCAGAGCATTGACAGGATTTCCAGTCAGCAGCACCGCAAAGGTCATGTACTGCCGGATGTTGGACGCTATGCTCTCCAAAGGGCAGGAGGACGAGAACGGAATCCTGTTTGTCTGCTTCCCTGTCACAGACATTGCCGCAGTCCTGTCCCGCAGCTCTATGACGGTCAAGCGTTCTTTGAATGAACTGGAAACAGCCGGACTTATCATGCGGGTGCGTCAGGGCGTTGGAGAACCAAACAGGATTTATGTGCTGATACCGGGAAAGGAGGACGCTGCCCTTGCCTGATACTTCAAAGCTGGAAAAGCTCAACCGGGAGTTGGAAAAAAGCGAAAAGAAACTGCGGAAAGCCATCAATGATGAAAAGGCATTGAAGCACCAGTTGAAGCAGCTTACCAGAAAGGAACGGACACACCGGCTCTGCACTCGTGGCGGTATGCTGGAAAGTTTTCTGCAAGAACCGGAACGCCTGACAGATGATGATATCATGCTGTTGTTGAAACTCATTTTTCACAGACAGGACACGCAGGAACTATTGAAAAAACTGCTGGAACGGGAGAAACCGGAAAACCCTTAGTTTACTAAGGGCGCAATTATACACCACCCAGAGGTGGTGCATTGCGTTCTCCGAAGGCTCCTCGCCGGAAGGCTGTGATTTTCCGCAGTCATGGTCTGCTCCAAATCATACAGGGGACGCTACGCTTCCCCTGCGCTGGCTGCCACCAGCTACCCTTTTGTGGACTTGCCATCTGGGGACACCTTGCGTTGCAAGCTGTTCCCAGCCGACAAGTTTGAAGTTATAAGTGGATTTTTGCGAAGCTGTATGATACTATTATTTTATAACGATTTGAAAATTCGTGGATTACTTAACAAATTAGAAGGAGGTATTTTATATGTTTAAAAAAGCTTTTTGGGTTCCTTATGAGGATAGTGCCAATTACCCAACTCTTGCAAAAACTATGGAAGCAATTTCAAAGTATTGTGAAGAAAATGGTAAGTCTTATACATTTATTAACGATGACGAAGTGGAGATAAATGGAAAAAGATATGAAATATATAGGGGCTACGAAAATGGTAGTAGGGGAAATTACGGCATAAAATGTAAAGAAAAATAAATCCAGTTTGTTATTCTACACACATCGGGTCAACTTGTCCCGAACTTTCACAACTAAATACCCGCCGCTTACACAGCGGCACACCGAGCAGGAAATCTGAAAAAGGTCTCCTGCTTTTTTTCTGCCCAAAATGAGGTGGTAAAACGCCACCCCATCCACCAAGCATAGAAAGGAGGGATACGAAATGCCCTGTCCACACAACGAAATCTCGATTGTGCAGCGAAGCCAACAGCAGTCTGCGGTTGCCGCCGCTGCCTACCAGAGCGGTGAAAAGCTGTTCTGTGAATACGACCAGAAAGTGAAGCACTACCCGGAAAAGCGTGGTATCGTCCACAATGAAATCCTGCTCCCGGCAAATGCCCCGCCGGAGTATGCAGACCGCAATACCTTATGGAACGCCGCCGAAGCGGTGGAAAAGCAATGGAACTCCCAGCTTGCAAGGCGGTGGGTGCTTACCATCCCCAGAGAGATACCACCCGACCTGTATGCTGTCCTTGTCCGGGAGTTTTGTGAACAGCAGTTTGTTTCCAAAGGCATGATTGCTGATTTTGCAATTCATGACCCCAATCCGCCGGGACACAATCCCCACGCCCATGTCCTGCTGACTATGCGGGCAATGGATGAGCATGGGAAATGGCTTCCCAAGAGCCGCAAGGTTTATGACCTTGACGAGAATGGGGAACGGATCAAACTTCCGTCCGGCAGATGGAAAAGCCACAAGGAGGATACGGTTGACTGGAACGACCAGAAGTATTGTGAAATCTGGCGGCATGAATGGGAGGTCATCCAGAACCGCTATCTGGAAGCCAATGACCGCCCGGAGCGTGTGGACTTGCGTTCCTATGCCAGACAGGGGCTTGATATAGTCCCTACTGTCCATGAGGGGGCTGCTGTCCGCCAGATGGAAAAGCGTGGAATCCAGACGAATATCGGCAACCTAAACAGGGAAATCAGAGCCGCCAACCGCCTGATGAAGTCCATCCGGCAGCTTATCCAAAACCTCAAAGGCTGGATTACCGAGCTGGGCGAAAAACGGAAAGAACTGCTTGCACAAAAGGCGGCGGAGGAAGCGACACTTCTTCCCAATCTGCTGATGAGGTATATGGAGATACGAAAGGAAGAACGGAAGGACTGGACAAGGGCTGGACAGAACCGGGGGACTTCACAGGACTTAAAGGCAGTCAGCGAAGCCCTATCCTATCTCCGGCAAAAGGGGCTTTCCACTGTGGAGGACTTAGAAGCATTTC
>NZ_QUMD01000062.1 GCF_003481985.1 Clostridium sp. OF09-36 | reverse complement strand
CGGAGCAGGAAGCGGCAAAACGCCGGGAGCTGGAACAGCAGCTTTATGAGGTGTTCCGCAAGTATGCCGACAAACGGCAGAGTGAGGAAGCCGGGGCATAAGGTTTTCCGAAGCCATCGTTGATTTGCGGGGCTGCTGGCGGTATAATAAAGCTGTCAGCAGCTCCGTTTCTTTTTTAAGAAAAGGAGCGACAATATGAATAATCGAATAGACGCAATCTATGCAAGACAATCGGTGGACAAAAAGGACAGCATTTCCATTGAAAGCCAGATTGAATTTTGCAAATACGAGTTGAAAGGCGGTAACTGCAAGGAATACACAGACAAGGGGTACAGCGGCAAGAACACAGACCGTCCGAAGTTTCAAGAACTGGTGCGGGACATCAAGCGGGGCTTGATTGCAAAGGTCGTGGTTTACAAGCTCGACCGTATCAGCCGTTCCATTCTGGACTTTGCCAATATGATGGAGCTGTTCCAACAGTACAATGTAGAGTTTGTGTCCTCTACGGAAAAGTTTGATACCTCCACCCCGATGGGGCGGGCGATGCTGAATATCTGTATCGTGTTCGCCCAGCTTGAACGGGAAACGATACAGAAGCGGGTGACGGACGCTTATTATTCCCGCAGCCAGCGAGGCTTCAAGATGGGTGGGAAAGCCCCTTACGGCTTCCATACAGAGCCGATTAAGATGGACGGTATCAACACAAAGAAGCTGGTGGTAAACCCGGAGGAAGCGGCAAATATCCGGCTGATGTTTGAGATGTACGCCCAGCCCACAACCTCCTACGGGGACATTACCCGGTACTTTGCCGAACAGGGAATTTTATTCAACGGCAAGGAACTAATACGCCCCACGCTGGCGCAGATGTTACGCAATCCTGTCTATGTGCAGGCAGACCTTGATGTGTACGAATTTTTCAAAAGTCAAGGGACAATCATTGTCAATGACGCTGCCGATTTTACCGGCATGAATGGCTGCTATCTGTATCAAGGGCGGGATGTGAAGCCCAGCAAAAAGAACGACTTGAAAGACCAAATGCTGGTGCTGGCTCCCCATGAGGGCATTGTCCCCTCCGACATCTGGCTGACCTGCCGCAAGAAGCTGATGAACAACATGAAAATCCAGTCTGCCCGGAAAGCCACCCATACATGGCTGGCGGGAAAAATCAAGTGCGGAAACTGCGGGTATGCCCTTATGAGCATTAACAATCCTGTGGGAAAGCAATATCTCCGCTGCACAAAGCGGCTGGACAATAAAAGCTGTGCCGGGTGCGGGAAAATCATCACTTCGGAGCTGGAAGCGGTTGTTTATCAGCAGATGGTGAAGAAGCTGGCAAGCTACAAAACGCTGACGGGCAGAAAAAAAGCGGCAAAGGCAAACCCGAAAATCGCCGCCCTGCAAGTGGAACTTCTCCATGTGGACAGCGAGATTGAAAAGCTGGTGGACAGTCTGACGGGCGCAAACAATGTGCTGCTCTCCTATGTGAATGTGAAGATAGCAGAACTGGACGGGCGCAAGCAGGAACTTCTGGCGAGGATAGCAGAGCTGACGGTGGAAGCCATCAGCCGGAACAGGTCAGCCAGATTTCCGGCTACCTCGACACTTGGGAGAATGTATCCTTTGACGACAAGCGGCGTGTGGTGGATTTGATGATTACCACCATAGCCGCCACAAGCGACAGCTTGAATATCACATGGAAAATCTGACGGGCGGAACACCTCCCGTCAGACCGTTACCCTGTGTAGTCCCTTGTAAACTGTACTTTGAAGGATTTGAAACAACAAACAAGTATAGCCGAAATTGAAACTGACGAATATACCTGTCCTCTTTGCGGTCACGAATGTAAAGAAATTGCCGAGAATGATTCAAAGCTCATTGAGGCTACAGAATGGTTAGATAACGAATTAAGAATTACCGAAAAATACACTTCCGATTTTTCTGAAGATGTTAGAAAACTCAAGGAAGCTCACTCAAAGATTGATGAAAAAATACGAGGTGTTTGGAAACAGATAAAGACAATTGAGGAAAAATTCATTTCATCAAAAGCTCTTGTTTCAAAGAGAGAAAAAGTAAATTACGCAAAAGCGAGAATCGCTTTATATGCTGAAATGAGTAGCTCTGGTATATTTGAAACGGTTGATGGAGATATTGAAGAACTTAAAGAAAAAATTGCCAGACTCGAAGAAAAAATCAAAGGATTTGATGTTGATAAGAAGATGTCAAAAGCTGAGAGCTTTTTATCAAACAATATGAATCGTCTTTCTTTAACGCTTGATTTTGAAGAAGAGTATAGACCGATTGACTTGAATTTTGGTTTAACAGACGGTAGCTTTGACATTTATCAGCACCAGAAAAGCAATGAGAATATCCATCTATACGAGATGGGGAGTGGTGCAAATTGGGTTTCCTGCCATATTGCTCTGTTTTTAAGTTTCCTGCGTTTTTTTGCAACTCAGGACAATTCACCGATGCCTTTGGTTATGTTTTTTGACCAACCAAGTCAAGTGTATTTCCCACAAGGTAATGATAAAGACGAAATCACGCAAGCAGATTTGATTGCCGTCAATAAAATGTATAAGACAATTTTTGATGAAATCAATTCCATCGGTGAAGACACAGGAATATTGCCTCAAATTATTATTGTAGACCATGTGGACGGGAAAAACTTGGAGTGCAAAGAAGAATTTGAAAGATATATTCGGTGTAATTGGAGAAATGATACAGGTCTGATTTAAATACAGTATTATAAAAAGGAAGACAATAATATGACCAAAATATACAGCCTTAATAGTGTTGCTAGAATATAAATAGTACAAGCCAAAATGAGAAATTCCAAATACACATAAGCATGGTACAATAGAAACATGCTGAAGGAGGATCTCATATGGCAAAGCAACATG
>NZ_QUMD01000061.1 GCF_003481985.1 Clostridium sp. OF09-36 | reverse complement strand
CTGTATTGTGAAGGGGATACAATATGTCCCGCCTTTTTTGAGGAAAATCCCTTGCTGATTTCAGGGAATTCTGACGCTTTTTTCTGGTAATTTTAGTGTATCATAAACACACATTCCAGTAACGTCTGTTACCGGTAATGTCACGAAGATACCCGGACTCACTGTTGGTTGTTCCAAAGAACACGCACTGTCTCGGATGAGGCGTTACCCTTCTGCCAAAACTTGCCCTGTACTTATCATCCTGTCTGGAAATAAATGCTTTTACTTTATCAAGGTCTGCTTTTCGCATACCCGCCAGTTCCCCGATTTCCATAATCCAATATCCCTGCAGTTTTTCTGCCGCAGTCTTATCATTCATATCTGAAATATTCAAGCTGTCGGAATACCACTCCCTGCCCAGCTTGTTTATCAGGGTACTCTTTCCGATTCCCTGGCCGCCATTTAACACAATCATGTTGTCAAACTTCGCTCCCGGATTATGGACACGCACATAAGCGGCGCACAACAATTTTCTAGTAATCGCTCTGACATAAGGGGAATCATCTGCTCCCAGATAATCTACCAGTAAGGTTTCCACCCTTTTCACACCATCCCACTTCGGCAAGGACTGGAAGAACTACCTGATTGGATGATAGGTACGGTCATCCACAACCTTCGCACTGCAATGCTGTAATTTCTTTGTGAAAAAGATCCATACTTTTCATCCACATAACAGATAAGCTGAGCGTCATCCGCATCTCTCCAGAATTTTGACGGATGATTCCATGGGATTGGCTCCTTGATTTCCATACCGTCTGCAAGCTGATTGAATACGATATTTTTCATAAACTCATCGTTTTCCATGATAAGTACCAAATTATGAAGGGTATTTTCCAACTCCCCTGTCTTCTTCTGGTAGGTAAGCTGCTTCTTCCATGCGTCCGGGTCTTCCTCATCAAAATCAAATACTGCTTTCTGCTGTCTCTCTGTAAAAAGTGTCAGCTTTACCTGCTCGTCATTTCTTGCAAATTCTGCCATCGCATCAAAAGATTTTTTCTCATCATCATCTGGGAACAGATGCACACGCACCACATCAAATGCATTTAAGAGCATACCGCAAGCAAGATCTGTGGCATGGAAACTGTAAGAGAATTTTTCATCATGGATAGTCACACCAGCACTGCTGTCTGCCGGAATGTAATCATATCTGCCTTCCATTGCGGATGGCTCATACACATCTTTTAAGAACTTATCAATAGCATCTCGGATACCATAAGTTCTACAAAATGCTCCTACAATCCCTGCTTTCTCCAATGGGTCTGCCTGTGTCTTGGCATCCTTTTTGATTGCAGAAGATTGTCTGGAAGATGTAGGATGTGTGGAAATATCTCGCCAGTCATCGTACATGGCAAGGTAATCATCCGGATTTAAAACAGCTCCTTCCAACTCCTTAAACACAAACTCCCCATTCATGGAAACGGATGGCCAGTACATGAGTCTCTGGGCTGGTAGGTAGTATCATCAAACATATCAATACCGATTTCCTTTGCCACCATTCGTCCTACTGCCGGGTATTCTTCTTCACTGACTTCCCTGCTCATCGGAATAATTAAACGGAGTCTCGGTTCTTCCGGCGTATGCTTATGGGTGGAATAAATGCACATCTGGTAACCAAACAGCATTTCCAGTTCATCCACAACACCTGCTGTTCCATAATCCATTCTTCACCTAAACGGATCATCCAGTTCGCCATGTTCTGTCTGGTTATGGCAAGGCCATATCGGATAAATCCCTGCTCCAGACGGTAAAGCGGGACGGCATTTACATACTTTCCATTCATGATGGCTGCAGCAAGTGACGCTGAAACCGGACTTCCATGGAGCAGGCTCTTCGGATGCTTTGCCTTTACCATGTGTCCATCCGCTTTGCTTGCATATACGCCGACATGGTGCTCATCCACTTCAACTTTTGCCGGAATGAACCGATACCGGCGTGCAATGGCATCTAGAAGTTGTTTCCAGGCGTTTTCGCCGAATTCAGCTGTTAATTCTTCTTCGGTCATGTAGTGATCAATCCGGTTTGTGGAAAGTTCAGACATATCCTGAGCCTTTTTGCCTTTTGATTTTTTCTTACGTTCTGGTGATGCTTCCAGAGTTTCTGGTTCCGGAGCGTCCAGATCGCAAACAGCTTCTGCTTCATTAAAAAACACAAGAGTTCCATCCACTTCAACAAAACGGATTTGCTGGGTGTCCTCCATTTTTTCAGAGGAACGTCCAAAACGGTTTTTATTAGCCAGAATCAGCTGCTCCATCATTGCCTGCATCTTGGTATCAAGGAAATGCAGATCGGCACTGACCTTTTCTAACTGCTCCTGCTGATTCAGAAACATCTGGATCAGCATAGACTTGTCAACGCTATTTAATTGTTCTTCTGTGTACTTGATCGCCATGGCAGGAACTCCTTTTCTTAATGAGTCCATTGTAGCAGATTTACACAGTTTCTGCCACCTGGCGGCTGTTTTCCTTTCGTCATTATGACGGTGGATAACAGTACAGAACACCTGGGATATTTCCCTGAAATCACAGATGTTCTGTACTGCTATCCACAAATCCGGTATGCTTTTTCTCTGAAAAATCATGCTGCTCGATGTTTGAGAACCGGATGCTGTGGATAAATGCAGTAAAATAAAAATACCGCTTTTTTGACTGAAATTTTTTCTCTATAATGCACAAACACTACATCAGTCTCTTGGGATTGTCGTTTGGCCGGATTGGATGTTTCGGTATGATCTCCAGACCTTGCATTAACATCGCGTACTGCTCTGATGAAATTTCCAGGGCTTCTTCTGCAGAACGCGGCCAGCTGAATGCACCATTATCTAATCTTTTGTAGAGAAGCAGAAAACCATCACCTTCCCAGAGAAGACCTTTGATACGATTTGTTCTCTTA
>NZ_QUMD01000060.1 GCF_003481985.1 Clostridium sp. OF09-36 | reverse complement strand
AAGCATATCCCACACAGGCTGGTCATTCGATTGGAATAATCCATCGATGAACTACCTGTATCATAGAACATTTTTGTGCCCTGTGCCGTATGTCCACAAAGTAGGAATTAGGGGTAAAAATCAGAAATTTCCACGATTGCGGAAAGTGTGATATAATCCAGATAAGCGGCAGCAATGAAACCATTGGAAAGGAGCGTGCGCCCATGAAAGGAGCAACAAGCATACAGGAACGCCTTTGGGAACTCCGCAAGGACAAAGGCTTAAATCTGGAAGAACTATCAAAGCTGACAGGCATTTCCAAATCAGCTCTTGGAAGTTATGAAAAAGAGGATTTTAAGGAAATCAATCATGGCAACCTTATCACGCTGGCAGACTTCTATGGGGTCTCTGTTGATTATCTACTGTGCCGGATAGAGAACAGGGAGCAGATCAACACACCATTGACGGAGTTGCATTTGAATGATGAGATGGTGGCACTGCTGAAAAGCGGTCGGATTAACAACCGTCTGCTCTGTGAGCTTGCTACACATAAGGATTTTATCAAGTTTCTTGCAGACATTGAGATTTATGTGGACGGGATTGCTACCATGCAGATTCAAAACCTCAATGCACTTGTCGATACCGTCCGGCATGAAATCATTGAACGGTATCGCCCAGGCGAAGATGACCCGCATTTGAAAGTGCTGCAAGCCGCCCATATCAGTGATGATGAGTATTTCAGTCACATGGTTCTGGATGACCTCAACCTGATTATCCGGGATATTCGGGAAGCCCACAAAAAGGACAGTGAGAGTGCGCCCCAGACCACCGTTGCCGATGAATTGAAAGAAAATCTCGAAGCAGTCGAAAATTTCAAGGGCAGCCGGGATGAAAAGCTGGTTGTCCTTTACTGCAAGCAGCTCGGTATCAACTATAAAAATCTGTCAGACGAAGAATTTCGCTGGCTGATTCGGATTCTCAAAAAATCAAAGAAAATGGGAACGCCTATCAGCCAGAGGAAAAAACGGTAAAAAAAACCGCTGTTGCATGGTTGGGGTGCCTTCCATGTAGCAGCGGTTCTTGCTGTGGTTATTATTTCATTCGTTTTCTTAATATCCGGCGATAATTTGTTTCTCCCTTTGGTGCGTCCTGTATAATTTCCAACACACCATCTTCAAGCATTTTATCAATGCGATTAGAAATCCATACATCACTAATTCCAAGTTGATATTTTCCTAAAACATTACCTATAACAATAGCCATTTTGAATTGCTCTGGCTGTTCCGCAATTTCACGAAGAATGAAACTATCATATATATCTTCTGAAACACTTTGCAATTTACCATTTAGCATTGCACGCAAAGGTGCATTTTCATTTTGAAGTTGATTCCATTTCATAGCACAAGCTGAAAGAAATACAGGCTTAGCTTTTTCTTGTAGAGTTATATATTTTCCCCATTCGCCAGGAGAAACCTCACCCCATGCTATTTTGGATGTCATAGTATTTTCTTTTCCATATTCCCAGGCAGGTAACTTAACCAAATAAATTGTTGTCTGACAGTTTAATGGTCGAAGTTGTTTCATAAGCCAGTACATACCGCAAAGTTCATCCGGATTATAGCTATACCAAATACGAACTTCTTCCCCAGCTACATATCGTTCAATAACCGAAGACAATGTAGTTTTAATTTTCTGTATTTTTTCTTCAACCTGATAGTCTAAATCCTCTACAAACCAGACAGACAGCATTTTCTTGAGAACATTTTTCCGCTGTTCGCCAATTCCATTATCAGAAATATCTCCCACACTAAGAGCCATATCAAAACAATAAACATCACTGCTCTTGCCTCCCAATGGAATAGCATTCTCCCAAGCAATATGTTCTTGTTCCTGTGCTTGAATTTGTGCTTCTTTCATTTCATCTGAAGATGGAACACTCCCATCTTCGTGCCTCATAAAGACCGAAACTGCACTTCCTCTATACTTTCCCTTACCGTAAGTTTGGGCAATTTTCAAACTTCCACAGGCACTTTCACCAAATACAATTTCAATCATCTTATATACCTCCGATTTAATTACTCCCGTATGAATAAATTATATCATGCAAAACAATTTCTTCTGCCCGGTTGTGAATGTTATTACAACGCTGCACCCATTCCATTTGTTGAGTTCGCTTCAATTCCTCTGTCACGCCCTCGGTGGCTTTCATCTGCTCCATGATAGTGTCTAACCGTTCCTGTGCCTGTTCGTTCAGGTCTGCAAGATATGTCCACAATTCTCCGGTCAGTATCAATGTATTCAATCTGGCTGGGTGGACTTCCCTTAAATATTCCCGGTGCATCCGTCCGTACTTTCCGATAGGGCGGTGTTCCTCCGGCAGTTTCAAGTCCGGGATGTAGTATCTCCGACAAGGATATAATCAATTCCGTTTTCCGTTATTCTTGGTTTCAATTCTCTCATGTTCCTTACCTCCTGTGGAAGCAGGCTCGTCTGGTACTAACTCAATCACATCGGTAATCTCACAATTCAGCGTTTCACAGATACGGGCTAATGTGTCCATGCTGATGTGCTTTCCCTCTTTGCTCATGTTGGCAATCATATTCGTTGTCATACCAGCGGCAAGCCTTAAATCCTCTTTCCTCATATCACGCTCTAACAGTGTGTGCCAGAGTGGTTTATAGCTGATGTGCATATTGTTTTCCTGCCTTTCTATCCATACCACCGGGGCGGCTGCCCCGGCAGGAACTTTTCTCTTATTATAGCACCAATCTTGTGAAATCACAATTTATTCTTGTATCCTGCCGCTGATACCGTCTGGATTGGTTTTCCTTTCTTTTTTGTTCCCTTTAATTAGCCATGAACTGCTTCATGCCCTGGGACTTTACTGATGTGCGATAAAGAAGTAATAGAAGTGTAAAAAATTTTGCCGTTCCTATCCGGCACTTGCGCATTGTGTCGGATAGGTCGGGCGGTTATTCGGGCAAGTCCACCTTGCCAACAAAAGAATAATAAATCTCAATGTCCTGTCTGCGGGTCTTGTTCTCGTCATAGCTGCACTC
>NZ_QUMD01000006.1 GCF_003481985.1 Clostridium sp. OF09-36 | reverse complement strand
TCAGATGCGTTACCGACATCATCCCAAGACTCGCTATTATCTGGTTGGCTAAACCTTGGATAAACCGGATTCCCACCGGCTTGACTACACACCCTTAGCTGGGCGCACAACTGGAATTTGACTAATTATTGTGTTTTAATGATTCTATAAACTACCCCCAATTGAGCAGGGTATGTTTCTTGAATCATTCCATTAAACCATATTGTAACGATATCTCCCACCTGAACATCTTCCGCTAAATTTTCTGCCGATACATAATACTCTCCATCATTCATCTGACAAAAGCCTTCAGCTGTACTCACATGCGTTACAAGAAGTTCTCCATCATCGGTAATTTCTTTTACTTTTGCATTAAAATTGATAACCTCTATTGGAATAGACGTATCATCTTTTTCAATATCTCTAAATATGATTCGTTCGTCATCAATGACTACTATGAGCTGACCTTCAGAACTCCTTTGATAATGATATCCGCTTCCGAAATTTGATTGATTATTTTCAGATGGTAACTCTGTCCCTGCCACTGTTGACACAATTTCTCCATCCATTGTTCCACAATCAGGCATTGACGCTACATATCCTGTGTCTTTATATATAACACCATCAACCATAACACATGGAGGATATGAGCCAGTATCTGCTATTTGCTCATTTTGTACTACATCATCATTTTCTTTATTTTCTGTTTCTACGGACACATTTCCAGACACAGGTTCTTTATTTTCTTGATTCGTTCCACATCCAGCCATTCCCAGCACCATACATAATACAAGCAGATAGATTACTTTTTTCATAATACATGCCTCCTTAACTTATATTTTTTAACTCTATAAACTGGAACTTATTCTTCGAATTTTTTATGACACTTTGGACATTCTTTAGGGATCGGCCTATAACCAACAAGTGAGCAACCGCAATAAGGACATTTCATCATGGTGAGATGATATACAATACCACCAATAACAACCATTGCACCGATCAGCAGGCATAGGTTTACTCTGTACTCCTTTGCCGTCATTGCTCCTATTACTGCGAGCAATATCCCTATCATCAAAATGATCCAAGAAATGGCAGCCTGCTTTTGTGGGCTATTGTTTTTCATATAATCACACCCCCTCTACAAATCCCGATTTCACAGTCCTATAAGCCAGTAGTTGTCATTAAGTGCATTTCCTTCGGCATCAATAAAAATGTACTCCGAAGGAATAGATGCCAAATAGAATACATACGGATAAGCATCTTCTTCTATAATAATTTCTTCATGAGTACCTGGTTTCATCCGTAATCTTTACAGAAATACAATTGGAATCGTTCACAATAAAGGAATACAGTTGATTCCAGTTCAAAACGGCAATATCTATCAAAGGAGACATCGGCTTGCTGATCACTCATTTCGAAGGCAACCGATGTTCATGTTGCGTGGGAAACCTCTTTTCTATAGGCAATTACTCTGTAACAATGGGTTTTCCATTTTTATCAATTAAAGGGCAAATGCCAACACCAGTGCCAAACTTTGCAACAACATAATTGACACCGGTTTCTTTATCTACTACCACATAAAAACCCTTTACACTTCCAGCGGTTTCAGTAATTTCAAATCTCTTATTTTCCATATAGATACCTCTCAATATTGTTAATCTTCCAGTCTCCATTTGACATACGCCCACTGACGTTTAGTATTATCCACTTCGTGTTCGCTTACTGGAGTCCCACACTCCTGATAAATATAAAAGTCTTCAGGCACTCCATCACTATTTGGTGTATAGTACTTGCTTCCATCAATGAAAGCATATTTCTTCTCCTGGTCAGTTAATTCGCCGGCATATAAATACCTTTCAGGCACCTCGTTCACAATACATAATTCCGTTGCAAAATAGTTATGTCCATCAAGAACTATTTTCGGTGCCCCCATATATGGTTTATCATCCTCTTCGAAAGCAGCCACTGCTTCCTTCAGGCCGGCCAGATCTGTTCCACCACCGAAATCCAGAATGATCAGGTGTGATTTATCTTTTAAAATTACCTCATCCAGAGCAGGTTCCTCCTTATTCACGGAAGCATTGCTTTCTGGATCCGGATTAGTTTCATCTTTCCGGAACATATAGCGGTACCAGGCCACTTCCATACCATTTGAAAGACTTTCCATTTCGGCCGGAAGCTTCTGCTCTGTCTGGTCCCACAAATCGGACATGTCTTTTGGATAACACTCGCTGGTTTTGCGAATGATCCATGGAATGGGACTTTTGTATATGGTAACGCCTACCGGCGTTCCAGAACCATTTATTTTAAATTCATCATTCTGGCAGCTTGCAAATATGGTCTGCTTTTTATCAGCGTCCGGTTCTTCCTCTCCCAGAAAATGTGACGTGGCCGCGTTACACAGGGGAATGGTGATCATGCAGACCACAGCGACGCCAACCAGGTATCCAATCCAGTCATCGCGGTTATCACCACTTCCATTATTTCGGATCCAGTTTCTCATAAAAAATGAAATTGCTACAATGAGTACGGAAGAGATCATAAATCCGACAAAGGCACTCATGGAAGAAGAAAATGCCAGGCCCCCCAGTATCAGGATGCCGTCAAATAGAATAATGCGCTTTTTAAAGTTTACCTTTCGCCTAAGATCCATTTTCGGAAGTGGTTCCACTTTTTTGAAAGCAGAGGTAGTCTTATAAACCCACCAGAAAATCCGTACATATGAAACGATCCAGGACACAAAGATCCCAACCATAAGAAGATTAAGAAGAAGCAGCATGGAATCGGAAAACAGTTTCCCTGGATTTTGCAAGTATCGGTATACCGCCCATGCCTCTAATACGATCAGAACAGGGTAACAAAGCTTCACAGACCAGGTCCAGGAAAGCGATTTCTGGATCAGGAACTGCTTTTCTTCGGTCATGTCCCCTGTACGCTCCACTGCATCATCCGTCGTATAAAAAATCTGCCAGAAAGTACCGCTGCATTCAAAATTCCAGCCGGCTCCTGGCACTGCTTACGGAACTGCTCTGCTTTCCAGCTGTCCGCGCCTGTGAGGGAAGAACTTCCCGGAACCAGAAGGGCTGCATATCTTCTCTTTGCAGGTTCTGCTCTATGAAACTTCATGACAGAACCGCCAACGCTCTCCAGAAACCAGCCCTGCGCTGCCATTTCTTCCAGGTACTGTTCAAATACATTTGCTTCCCATAAATTAAAGGACATCCAGACTCGCTTCTTTTGTTTCATCATGTCATCTTCTTTCCGGAAAACAGGCGAATTTCCAATTTTGTATTTACTTTCATTATAGAAATAATAGGAATATCTGACAAGAAAGATGAGATTAACAATTTCTTACATATTTCTGTTTATTGGGCAGAATTATCAAATTTTACATATACGGGCATTCGGAAAGCAAAAAAATGTTAGAATGGACTCAGGAAGGAGTTCTTCAGAAATTGCCGTATCGTTGTATTCAAAGATTTAAAGAAAGTGTGAACAGCCGAAAAAGTGTAAACCGGAAGTTTTGTGATGAGCTATTGTTGGAAAAAGTAAAATGTATCTTGTATGAAAAAGGCGGATAGTATGTCAGTGGGAAAATAAGAACAGGCGCCTTGAAACGAGCTAAGGGGGAACTTTGTTTGCATTCAGCTATTCAGGAAGCAAAAGAAAAATAGTGTTGGAGGGGCACTATTTATAAATATACAGTGCTAAAAGCGAAATCCCTGGAAACGCAGAGAATAACTTGACAAAATATATACCACGATATATACTAATAATATAAGGAGGTGCATTACTATGATGACTGCAAAGTTATTTGAAAATGGTCGGAGCCAAGCGGTTCGACTTCCGAAGGAATATCGCTTCAATGGTGATGAAGTGGCGATTAATAAGGTCGGTGATATTGTTATTCTGATGCCGAAGGAAAACAAGTGGTCCGCTTTCCTGAACAGCTTGGAACTGTTCTCGGATGACTTCATGAGTGATGGCAGAGAACAGCCTGCGGTACAGGAGCGTGAAGCTCTATGAAGTATATGCTGGACACTAATATTTGTATCTATGCAATCAAGCATAAGCCGCCCGAAGTCATAAAAAATTTTCTGAAGCATGATCCAGACGATATGTGTATCTCGTCCATTACTTATGGAGAACTGATGCATGGAGTGGAAAAGAGTCAGGCGGTGGAACGCAACCGTGTAGCAATTACATTGTTCTTGTCGTCTATTTCTATTCTTCAGTTTGACAATTATGCTGCAGAAGAATACGGAAAGGTTCGTGCAGACCTTGAACGAAAGGGAACACCAATTGGTCCGATGGATATGCTGATTGCCGGTCATGCGAGATCAGAAGGGTTGGTTCTTGTGACAAATAATACCAGAGAGTTCTTCCGAGTTGATGACTTAGAAGTTGAAGATTGGACAAAAGAATAGGTGGCTCAGTTTGTATTAAAAACCGCAAAATTCATAGACCGGGAATTAGAGGATTAACGGCGCAAAATGAAACAGGAAAATGTACAGGCATCGGAGTTTCGGTTCCGGTGCCATTCTTTTTCCTCGAAATGAACCAAAGCGGGTGAAACCTCGTTAGCGCTTAAATGATTCTTTTCCACGCTTAGTTGCTTCCAATAATTCAAATTTTTCATATACGGGCATTCTGAAAGGAAAAAAGTATTGGAATTGGCTCCTGAATGAGCTCTTCAGAAGCAACAGAAACAGCTAAAATGTATGACCCGGGCTACAGCATATCTCTGATAAAGAAAAATATAAGACCGGCGTGACGGACCGGTCTCATTGCGTGGTTCAGGCAGGTACTTACAGTGTTTCTGCCCGATCTGCAATATGCTGTTTGAAATTGATCACTTCATGCTTGTAATCAAGATTCATATAACGGGATGTAATCATAAAATCCGCAGTGGATTTATTGACGGCCATTGGAATATCGTAGACCTGGGAAATCCTCATCAGGGCTTTTACATCTGGATCATGAGGTTGCGCTGTCAGCGGATCCGAAAAGAAAATCACGAAGTCAATGACACCCTCCACAATCTTAGCACCGATCTGTTGGTCTCCACCTAATGGGCCGCTGTTATAACCTTTTACTGTAAGTCCAGTCTGATCTGTGATCATGCGGGCCGTTGTACCTGTTCCGTAAAGATTATGCTTCTCTAGCTCAGCTTTGTGTTCTTTACACCATGCAATCAGTTTCTGTTTTTCGTTGTCATGAGCAATCAGGGCAATATTCTTTTTCTGGCCGATTGTAAAGGTAATGTATTCTTGAGACATGAAAAAATCCCCCTTATCTAAGTATAGAAAGTGCAGATAGATACAACTTATCACAGAATGGTTTATTACACAAGTGCAACAATATCAAACTAAAGATTTGAACTCAAATTATTAGAATTTCCCCAGAACAGTCAAAATCAGAAGATTTCTCCGAATATTTGATTTTGACTGCAGTATAAGAATCGAATCTTTAATCCAATCTTTTCCGAACTCTCACATCGAAGAAAATCCGTATTCATTATCATCGTACTCGATGCTGATGATATTGGTGTTTTGCGGAAATAATCTATTGCCCGTTCGCTAATCTTAACATTCCACTAAAATCAAAAATTTCAAACTTGCAAATTTGGTATTTTTCTTAGAATTAACATACTTAACAATTATTTGCATTTTTCCTAGTTTCTTGTTTAAAAACTTACAATGTTTTTACTGTTTCATGATAGATGTCAAGGCCATACAACACTATAATCGGAAACTGTGAAACACATAACCAATCCTATTGCCAGACTAACATGAGGAGAAAAACATTATGAAAAAAAATCTAAAATGTCTCACAGCACTTTGCATGGCTGGTGCCATGATCTCTCTGACCGGATGCGGTTCATCCAGTCAGTCTACTTCCGCAGATACCACAGCAGGTTCCGCCACTTCCGAAGCCACCACTTCCGCCGAGAGCACCGCTTCCGGCAATGGTTCCAAAACCGTTATCGAGTACTGGCACTGTAATGCAGAGAACCAGGGCGGACTGACCGTAGATGAACTGGTAAAAAACTTTAATGAGAACAATGACCACATTGAAGTTGTTGCTAAATATAACCCTGATATGTATAAGGGACTGATGCAGAACCTGCAGGCTGAAGCCGCTACCGGCAATACCCCGGCACTGGTTCAGATCGGCTGGGCTTTCCTGGATTATTTTTCCAACAACTTTTCCTACACCTCCCCACAGGAGATCATCGACCAGTATGATGCTTCTGACAAAACCTTCCTGACCGACAATTTCCTGCCAAACGTCCTGGATCTGGCGGTAAACAGTGATGGTGTACAGGTCGGAATACCGTATTCTTTAAGCAGCCCGGTTCTCTACATCAACCGCGATCTGCTGAAGGAAGCAGGACTTTCCGAAGAGGGACCGAAGACCTGGGAAGAGGTTGATTCCTTTGCCAGAACTGTTCAGGAAAAGACCGGAAAATATGGTTTCTATATGCAAGAGCCGGCAGACTTCTGGGCACAGCAGGGACTCATCGAGAGCAATAACACTTCCATGCTGACCAAGACCGCAGATGGCAAGATCCAGGCAAGCTTCGCAAGCCCGGAAGGCATTCAGGCTATGCAGATGGTTGCTGACCTCATCAAGGACGGAGCCGCTCTCCATGTTTCCTGGGATGAAGGCTGCCAGAGCTTCATTGATGGCAACTGCGCAATGCTCTACACCACCATTGCCCGTCGCGCATCCATTCAGAAGAGCGCGCAGTTCGATGTCGCTACCGTAAAATCCCCGACATGGGGCAGCAGCCCGCGTAAAGTTCCGGCAGGCGGATGCTTCTTAGCTATCACCGCACAGACCGATGAGCAGAAGGAAGCCGCATGGGAGTTTGAGAAATACCTGTACAGCGTGGAATCCATGGCTGCATGGACCATCGGAACCGGTTATGTACCGCCAAGAAAGGACGTTGCAGACGCAGAGAACGGACTGAAATCCTTCCTGGCTGAAAATGAGATGATGAAGGCTGCCATTGAGCAGATGGACGGCGTGGTTTCCTGGACATCCTTCCCGGGTGATGCAGGTCTTCAGGCTGAGCAGATGCTCCTGGATATGAGAGATCAGATCTTCGGTGGACAGGTAACTGCCGAGGAGGGTATGACTTCCACCCAGGATGCCATCAATGCCCTGTTAGACGCACAGTAAGCTGACATTCCAGATGCAGACCGGTACTTTCCCTTTTGCTCACGGGAAGGTACCGGTTTTCCTGAATTTACGGAGGTAATCACTTGAATAACGAAACAAAAAAACAAACGATTCTGGGATATCTGTTTCTGATCCCGTCCCTAGCCGTGTTCGCAGTCTTTATGTTTTACCCACTCCTTTATACCTTTTACTTAAGCTTTTTTGAGTGGAACATGGTAAAGCCTGTCAAAAAATTTGTCGGTCTGAACAACTACATTGCCGTATTCCGAGATCCGAATACCTTTAAGATTCTGGGCAATACCCTTGCTTACATTCTGGTTCTGCTGGTCCTGAACTTTGTGCTGCCGTATATTCTCTCCTTTATCCTCTCCGCCGTGATCCGGCATGGAAAGAGTTTTTACAAGGCTGTGTTCTTCCTTCCTAGCGTCATCTCCCTGGTGGTCGGCTCCATCCTCTATACCTGGATCTTAAACCCGATTTCCGGACCGGTGGCCATCATTCTCGGTAAATTCGGCATCCAGATGCCCTTCTGGTCCAAAACCGACGGATGGGTCATTGCCGTGCTCTGCATCATTACCACCTGGAAGACCTTCGGCTACAACTTCATCAATATTTTAGCCGGTGTCTCCGGCGTATCCCAGGAAGTTATTGAAGCAGCACGGCTGGATCAGGTTCCCCTGTGGAAGATTTTTCTGGACATCATCGTGCCCATGAGCTCCGCTACCGGAATTTACGTGTTCATTACCACCATTGTCCAGGGACTCCAGTATGTGTTCACTCCCATCAAGGTCATTACCCAGGGCGGACCGAACTACGCCAGCTCCAACCTGATCTACGCTTCCTACCACGAGGCCTTTACCTTGTATCGGACCGGCACCTCATCGGCCATTTCCATTCTGACCATGCTGCTGTTCATTGTCCTTTTACTTCTGGAATTTAAATTTGTGGAGAAGGGAGTCTACTATGAAAACTAACAATCATTCGGAAATTGGCTGGCACATGATCCTGGGCGCCATCGTTTTCCTCATGCTGGTTCCCATCGTGTTCGCTCTGTCCAATTCCTTCAAGACTCTGCAGGACGCATTTAATACCATTTTTGAGATCATTCCGTCTCACCCGACTCTGGAAAACTACCGGCATGTATTTGAAAAACTGCCTTTTGTCCAGATAACCTTAAACACATTTCTGATCGCGGCATCCGTTACCGCCTTCAAAACCATTACCAGCCTGTTTGCCGCCTATTCCTTTGTCTATTTTGAGTACAAGGGAAAACAGTTTTTCTACTTTATCATGCTGAGTACCATGTTTATTCCGTTCACCGTGACCATGATCCCAAACTACCTGATGATTTCAAAAATCGGTCTGCGGGATTGCATCTGGGGCGTGGCACTTCCGCAGTTTGCGGATGTTTTAGGTATCTTCCTGCTGCGCCAGGCCATGCGCGGAATCCCGAAGGCCCTCATTGAGGCTGCGCGGATGGAAGGCATCGGCAGCCTCAAGATCATGCGCGATATCATCCTGCCACTGGTACGCCCGTCCATTCTTACAACCGGGATCATTTTCTTTATCAATTCCTGGAACGAGTATGTATGGCCGGTGCTCATCTTAAAGAGCAAGGAAAACTACACGCTTTCCCTGGCGCTCCAGATGTACATCAGCGCTGAGGGCGGCACCGAATTTACCATTGCCATGGCCGTATCCGTCATCACCATGATCATTCCGCTGGCTCTGTATCTTATTTTCCAGCGCTATATCATCAACACCTTTGCCGCATCCGGCGTAAAAGGTTAATCTGTCAGGAGGATTTATGAATAATATCGTTTTTGAACACGTCGTAAAAGCATACGGAAAAAATGTGATCGTCAATGATCTGAATATGGAAATCCGGGAAGGGGAGCGGCTGATTCTGCTGGGCCCGTCCGGCTGCGGAAAATCCACCACCCTGCGCATGATCGCCGGTCTGGAGGATATCACCTCCGGCTCCCTGCATATGCGAGGCCAGGTAGTCAACAACGTTGCCTGCGGAGACCGCGGCGTATCCATGGTATTCCAGAACTACGCCCTTTTCCCGCATATGACTGTAAAAAATAACATCATCTACGGTCTGAAAGCCCACAAAATGGAAGCGGCTGAGATTAACCGCCGCCTGGAGGAAGTACTGGAAATGCTGCAGCTGAAAGGTCTGGAGGACCGCAAGCCGAAGGATCTTTCCGGTGGACAGCGCCAGCGTGTTGCCCTGGCCCGCGCCGTCGTAAAACGCTCTGACTACTTTCTTCTGGATGAACCGCTTTCCAACCTGGATGCACAGCTCCGCCTGCGTGCGCGAAAAGAACTGGTCAAGATCCACGAGATGTACCGTCCGACCATGGTTTATGTCACTCATGACCAGATTGAGGCCATGACCGTGGGACAGCGTGTTGCCATCATGTATCGCGGAAATATGGAAATGCTGGACACGCCAAGCCATGTATACAATATGCCGGCAAGTATTTTCTGTGCCCGATTCATTGGCTCTCCGTCCATGAACATCATCTCCTGCCAGTATGAAAACGGCAATCTCTCCATCGGAGACCAGATGATCAGACTGGCTCTGATGTGGCGTCCGATCGCAGATGCCTGTCCATCCGGAAAATACTGCGTTGGCATCCGCCCGGAACATATAGTCTTAAGCAGCCGTCCAACGGAAACTTCCATCTGCGGAACCGTAAAATACGTGGAGGACTATGGAAACCGCTACGGAGTTTATATTGATGTAAAGGGTGAAAAGAGCGAGCTGATTGCCATCTGCAACGACTCGGTTCCGCGCCCGGGCGAAAACATTTTCATCAATATTGATTTCCGCAAACTGCATCTGTTTGATGCCCAGAGCGAGAAGTCCCTTGGATATCCAGAAGAAATCCGCCGTCTGAACGCAGCCCTGGATTTTTCCATGCCGGATGCTCAGAATAAAAACCAGAAAGCAGGAGGTAAATATCATGAATCTTTTGGTCAGTACCAATGTGTATAAACCGGGTCAGCTTGCCCGGGTCATCCCGCATTTACATGCCTTCCGTGGTCAGATTGGCGTCGAGCTGTTCCCTATGTTTGACGCAGACTGCTATGAGGAAGAGCTTCTTCATTGCCTGCCGGAGTTTGAAGGAATCCCAGTTAGTTTTCATGGCCCGTACTATGAAACCGAGCACAGCGCAGCCCCCGGCACCCCGGAATATGCGCACTCCATGGACCTGATCCGCCAAACCCTGCCTTACTGTGTGCGCCTTCAAAGCCAGTATCTGGTCTTTCATCACAATAACATCCCGGTGACGGAAGAACGCCGGGAAGAGATGATCCGTGTTTCCAGAGAAAACTACAGGGAAATTGCGGAGCTGTTCAAGCCGCACCAGATCCCGGTGGTGGTGGAGAATGCCGGTGTCCTGGACCGCGGCAACATGCTGTTTGACCAGGATGCGTTTATCCAGCTCTGCAGGGAAGAACATTATCCGGTGCTGATCGACATTGGCCATGCTTACGCCAACGGCTGGGACCTGGAGCAGACCATGGAAGCGTTAAAGGATCAGATCGTGGCTTACCATCTTCACAACAACGACGGTGTTCACGACAGCCATCAGCGGATTTTCCACGGGACCCTGGATTTTCCCCTGTTTCTGTCTGATTATCAGAGACTGACTCCAAACGCAGATCTGGTTCTGGAATACAGCCCGAATGTGCAGATGATGAATCCGGAATCCAAGAAGACATTTCCTGGCTTCTGGAGCAGATCCGGAGGTAGCTTATGCTTTCCGAAAAGAAACTCTTCTTATTTGATATTGACGGAACCGTGGCCTTGGGCGATGTCCTGCTGCCCGGAGCGGCGGAATTCTTCCAGGAAATTAAAGAGCGCGGCGGGCAGTTTGTATTCATTACCAATAACTCCACCAAAAGCATTGCGGACTACATCAAAAAATTCCGTCAGATGGGTGTCTCAACCGATCCTCAGAATTTTGTAACTGCCTCCACCGCTTCTGCCAGCTGGCTGCGGCAACACGCAGCTGGAAAGACTATCTATACACTTGGAACACGATCACTGATTCGAGAGCTTGAAGGACATGGAATCCGCGTCACCACGGATCCGGACACCCAGGATATTTCCTTTGTGCTGGTTGCCTACGACAGCGAACTTACCTACAAGAAGCTGACTGACACCTGCCGCATCCTGCAGACCCGCCCTGTCACCTTCCTGGCCACCAACCCGGATCTGGTCTGCCCGGTCCTATTTGGCTATGTACCCGACTGTGGCTCCATATGTCAGATGATCACTAATGCCACAGGCCAGGTACCACATTATATCGGAAAACCTTCTACCGATATGGTGGATATTGCACTCCGGGAAAATCCGTTTTCCAAAGAGGAAACCGTGATAGTGGGTGACAGGTTTTACACTGACATTGCATGCGGGAACGCTTCTGGGGTAGAGACAGTCCTGGTACTAACCGGTGAAGCGAAAAAAACAGATACTATGATTCATACGTACTCTCCAACTTATATTTTCGACTCCATAAAAGAAGTAAAGAAAGCCTGGAAGAATTAGTAATCCAGGCTTTCTCTACTTCTTTAAAATTTTCAATGCGGTATGTGTAATGATTGTAAAAGATGAAATAACGCAACAATATAGCATTGCTTACTTATAAAAAAGTAACCGACTCAGAAACGAGAACGATTACTTTTTTAGATAGTATGAATTTAAGTGCTTCTTCATTCTAATGCAAAACCGTAAAGATAGCAAGGAAAAGTGGCATCATGATGGATATTGCCATATTTTTGCTTAATAATACCGCCTCATATTCGAAAGAGAGTAGTGTAGACAAATTATATGTATCTATTTTCGCCATATGCAACTCCGAAACTCAATTCCATTCTCTTCTCTCCCGCTATTTTCCTGACCTCTCGAAAAAATATTTCTCCACTAGGCTCCCCTAATTTGTTCGCTCGCCGTCAGGCGTTTGCCGCCATCAGGCGGCGCACTCAATGGATAAAAAGAAAAATAAATGGAAGGGAAAATGAAAAACGGCGCTGCTGCGCCAGCAATCAAGGAATTTATGCAGCCAATTCTCTCTCCCATTTAATAAAAAAGTCGAGGGAGCAATGGAAATTGGGGAATATCCGCTTGCATATGGCGAAAATAAATACATATGATTTTCTCAGCATTCATACACACCTATATATTTTAGTGTAGAACATTACCGGCCATATAAAAAACAGCCAAAAACCCGCTGTTGCATGATTTCCATATAGCAGCGGGTTTTTGGCCGTAATTCTTTGCAAAAAAGCTTCAATACATATCCCAGCCGGGCCTATGAATATTCCTGGCATCCAGTGATAAATTTTAGCGTTTTCTCATCACATTAATTTGCTTTCTCCACAGAAATAATGGTTCCTGTAAACGCATCCACTTCGCTGAGCTCTCCCGTATAGGTTACCGTTACCTCATCTCCTTCTTTAACATCTGATAAGCCTTCCGGTGCGGTATCGAATGTCATTGCATAGGTACCCTTATCGCTTTCGATCGTGAACATAAAATCCTTGATCTCCTCAATCTTTCCTGTCACAGATTCCGTTTTTTCCTCTGTTTTCTGCGATTCAGACTGAGTTGTCTCGCTCTGGGTGGTTTCTGCCTGCGTTGTTTCTGCCTTGGTCGTTTCCGCCTGGGTAGGCGCTGCTGTGGTTGTCTCAGCCTTGGCACCGCATCCAGCAGCCAAAGCCGCGGTCATCATCAAAACTGCAATAAGATTTCTTTTTTTCATAATAAAGCCTCCAAACTAAATAGATTTGATTTTTTAATTACACTAATTAGACGTATTGAAACCCTGAAAAGTTTCAAAAGCTCTAAAAATTTTTCATTAATTTTTTAATGGCTATCTGACTTATGAATAAGGTCGTAAAAAGTCGCAAAATTATCGTTTTATAATCCATTTCATAAATTTATTTCCTTATATCGAATATATAACTTGATGTTTTGATTTTTTGTGGTCATACTATAGGGGAAAGGAGCTTCCAATCATGTTATGCCAGTTTACTTTTCAAAATTTTAAGTCTTACAAAAATGAAACTACTTTAGATTATCAGGCTGCAGTACTTCCTGAATTCAAAAATACACTGATCACTGAGACTTCTGCCTCTGATCTTCTGCCAGTTAATGTCGTCTATGGCCCAAATGGCGGTGGAAAGTCAAACCTGTTGCAGGCGCTTGCTTGCGTCATCTCTACGATCGTAAAACCGGTGAATGAATTAGGGAAAAACAGACAGGGTTTCATCCTCCAGCAGAAAATTGATGCAGTTCCCTTTCTGTTTGATGAGATTTCCAAAAATGAACCGATCGAATTCCGGATATTTTTCAGGATTGAGAAGAATGAATACTGCTACTATCTCGCCTTAAAAAATGATGAGGTTATATCGGAATCCCTTTACAGAAAAGCAGTCACTGGGAAGAAAACTGCCACGATTTTTGAACGTGAGGCTGACAGCATTTCCCTTGGCTATACGATTAATAAAAAAAGCCTGAACACCAGCATTAACCCTAAGATGCCGTATCTTTCTTTCCTGGCCATTAACTATGACATTCCGGTCATCAGCGAGGTTATTACATGGTTTGAAAGCTGCATTATCCGCAGCTATGCAAATCCCGTAGTGGAACATCAGATTCTGTTAGCCAAAGATGCGCCATATAAGGAGCAGTTCATCCGCGCTTTAAATGATATGGATATTGATATCACCGGGTACCGCTATGATGAAGATACAAAGCAGCTCTTCATGCAGCGCACGTTATCTTCCCAGGAATATGAATTGCCATTCTCCCAGGAATCCGATGGAACCAAGAAGCTTATCGCGGCCCTTCCGGTGATCTTGCTTGCCCTCAGAGAAGGACGCATGGTGATCATTGATGAGCTGGATGCAAAGCTTCATCCGAAGCTTTTGCGCTATGTCATTTCCCTGTTCAAAAATAAAGAGATCAACAAATATGGGGCCCAGCTTTTATTCACATCCCATGATATGTATACTTTAAAAAATACCATATTCCGCCGTGACGAGATCTGGTTTGCCGCGGAGAATGCTTCCCACGAAAGCGAAATCTATTCGTTGCATGAAATCCGTGGGGAAGATAACGACCGCGTCAAAAATACCGCGGCCTACGATAAGCAGTATCTGGAAGGACGCTATGGAGCTGATCCATACCTTTCCAACATGCTCAGAGGTGATTTCGCATGAGTTTAAAACCTCCAAAGAAAAGCGACCTTGATAATGGCTGGATGAACGCCCGGATTTCTGCGGTAATCCCAATCGTACAGTTTCATCCTCCTTTACGCTGTCATCCCGGTTGCATGAGTGTGTGACCGTTTTTTTAACGTCCTCACAGGCCCAACACCGGATGGTTGCTGCATGGCTCTGATACCGCTTGCCGGTAGAAGCCATGTACTCGGACAGCTTTTCGATGTACTGGCCCCATACAGTGGGAAAGCTGGCCTGTAAGTCTGCCAGTTCCCCGTCCGTCAGAAAAACATTCTGGTAACGGCCATAGGTATGGGAAGGGTGCCCTGTTTTAGGGCGCACCTTCTCTATCTCTTTCTCTAACTCTATCTCTGGTAGACGAATGTCGGAAAATGTCCGCCACTTGTCCGGAGCGCAGAAAGAGCCTTGTTTTGGAGCTTCGCAGCCTCGGTAGAAGACTGGCCTATTAAAAGTTCGATGTTGCTCATGTAGAATGTGCCGCTGTCCAGCACCTCCACAAGACCCAGCTTCAAAAAGATCTGCAAGGCTCTCTCCTCTCCACAGTGCCAATCTGCTGGCGGGTAATGGTGGCGATCATCTGCGCCGTGTAAGGGATGTCCTCGTCAAGCTGGAGCCGCCCGCCATGTTTCAGCGATTTCAGATACAGCTTGAGCAGAATGTTGGAATACAACACACCATCCTGCATACTTTCCAGCAGCACGATGGAATCATCGTCAAAATAGTTTTCTTTGAGTTTCAGGTAATAATATTTTCGATTGTCTGACATAGGGTTCCTCCTTTGGGGTTCTCTTGGAATTCTGTACACATTTTAAGGCTATTTTAGAGGTCAGAGGATAAATCTATCAGACTGCCTTTGACACCCTCGAAAAAAGCTTGATTTACAAGGGTTTTTCAGCCCCTAAAGCGTGACATTTCTCCCGTTGTTTCCGCTTGCACTTTGCGGCGTTGATCCGCTTCATGCGTGCGGCACATTCCGGGCAGTATTTGGCCCTGTTAGAACCGGGGGTAAACAGCGCCTCGCATACGGCGCATTTCTTCGCATTCATCCGGTGGAACAGCGCCGTTTCCAGTTCCTTATCCTGCGGCAATATCGCCGTCCGAAACCACCTGCACAACAGGGAATAGGAAATGGACTGGACACAGACACATTCCTTCCCATCGTCCAGGGCGATACAGTTTCCGTCGATGTAGTTACAGCACTCATGCACCAGCCTCCGCACTCTGCGGTACTGGCGGTAATCCATGACGGGGATAGGTTCAGTCTTGTTGTTCTTCATAAATGAGTTCTTTCATAAAGCCGATAACCTCCTTGAATGAATTTATTGTTAAATATTCGTGCAAAGTATTGTTTTCTTCGTGCAAATGGCATATACTATAATTGCCAGCAGAAAGGGGTTGATCGTATGGCTGGAAATACCACAAACATCAGTATCCGCATGGACGCAGATTTGAAAGCACAGGCGGACGCACTGTTTACGGAACTTGGCATGAACCTGACTACGGCGTTTAACATCTTTGTGCGCCAGTCGCTTCGTGAAGGTGGCATTCCCTTTGAAGTAAGGCTGGAACAGCCGAACAAAGAAACGGTTGCTGCCATGCTGGAAGCGGAAAGGATTGCAAAAGACCCATCTGTAAAGGGCTACAATGACCTTGACGAGTTATTTGCTGACCTGAAACGATGAAAGAAACCAAATATACCGTCAAGTACACGACCAGTTTCAAAAAAGACTACAAACGAGCCATCAAGCGTGGCTTGAAGATCGAGCTGCTGAATCAGGTCGTAGCATTGCTGGCGATGGGCGAACCACTGCCGGATAAGAACCGTGACCATGACCTGTGCGGCGATTGGGCAGGCCATCGGGAATGTCACATTCTCCCGGACTGGCTGCTTGTCTACCGCATAGAGGATGATGTTCTGGTGCTGACGCTGGCCCGCACCGGCACACACAGCGACTTGTTCGGCAAATAAACAGTCTGCCGCCGTATGGGGAAACCTGTACGGCGGTTTTTCTGTATACAAAAGAGTGTCGTGAAACGCGACGCACTTGACAGGGGTACGCCAAAACGCGGTAGCCCTTACCGCTCCGGCTCCCGGTCGTGAGACTTGTCCCGTTCCTGTCGGGACAGCTGCCCGGCGGTTTTGCGGAGCCGTTCCACTGCTTTCAAATCCTCCAGCATGGATTTCATGGCAAGCGTGTCCGTCTGCTTTCCAGCGGCCAGCTGATCTATTTCCCGCTGCCATGCCTTCGGAGTGATTGCCTCGCCGTTGTCTTTCAGTTCTTTCAGATACCGGGGCGCTGCGTCATAGAGGATCAGTTCCCGGCTGTGGCGCTGCTCAAACTGTTCCCGCTTTTCCGGCTTTACTTTGGCAAGCTGTTTGTGGATGGCCTTATACTGGTTGTACTGTTCCCACATCTCCCTGCGTTCGGTAAGGGTGGCAATCCGGCGCTCAGCCTTGACGATCTTTCCGAGCAGATCATAGTAAGGGCTGTTCATATCAGCGATTTTTTCATGGAGCTGCTGCATAGACTGGATGCCGTTTGCCTGCAAAAAGCTGAACAGTGCAGCGCTTTCCTGCAAGGCCCGGATTTTGCCGGTACGGGTGCGGGAAGCGTTCAACTGCTGCTGGGTCTCCCACAAGACGGTCAAGCTGCTTTGCTGCGTTTGTGGTTTTTCCGTTTCGGCTTTCGACCAGCGATAAAGACGGGTAATGCGGGCTTTGATTTCTTTCAGCAGCTTGTTGTCAGCGGCAATCTGCCGATTTACCTCCCCCTTGTCGGTACGGATTCCGCGCTTTTCCATTTGGCTGGCAGCTGGCCCCAGATGGACAGAGGGAATCTTATCAATGCCCTGCCGCTTGTAGCTGCGATGGTCAATGCGCTCCGGTCTGCCGGCAGATTCCAACGCCCGATTGGTGTAGGCCGCCCACGCTGCCCGCCAAATCTCCACATTTCCTTTATCGTTCCAGTCGGTCGTATCCTCTCTGTGATTTTTCCAACCGCCTTTCCCATCCGGGATACGCTGTCCATTCTCGTCCAGATCGTATGCCTTGCGGCACTTTGCGCCCCACTGTCCATTTTCTTTCAGAGGCCGGAGCGTCAGCATGATATGGACATGAGGGTTGCCGGTTCCCTTGTCATGGATAGCAAAGTCAGCACACATTCCTTTGTCTACAAAGTTGTCCTTCACATAGGCACGCACAAGGGTGATACACAACCACTTTGGAGCAGCCACATAGCATACCGATCTCCGCAAGGCTCAGTCCGTCAAGCGCATAGAGCAGGAACCAGCTGCGCAGGCTTCGGTACAGGTGTCCAGAACAGCCATCAGCTCATGTAGCGTTTCCACGCGGCAAAGGTATTCCTCCGGCGTTTCGCCGTAGGCCCCTACACCCTCGGTGGTAATGATGTACTCGTCAAACTCCCGGCCATCCCGATGCCGTCGCTGTTCATGGAACAGGTTCTCCGTTTTGTGATCGACCCGGTCAAGAAATTCATAGACTTCCAACGTGACCCCCACGGTCACAGCTTGTCCGTTATAATTGATGGTAACTTCCATCTGCCTTTCCTCCATTCAGATTTTTTGGGTAAATCTGAATGGGGTGGCTGGAAACGGCACCGGGGATAAAGTTCGGGCCATGCTGACCCGATGTTACGGCTCCATAGAGACAAAAAAGCGCCCGGACGGTATAATGCCATACGAGCGTCAGGGAATATATTTTGCTGTTTAGCTACATGGTATAGTGCATACTTCTGACCGCATTGCTCCGCTGCTGGGAACAGGCTTTTTTTAGCTTGTGCAGATCATGAGTACTGTGAAAAAAGGCAAAAATAGACACGGCGGCAATCCTCCTATAATGCCGCCGTGGATTTACACGGTGTTAAGTCGTCGTTGGTTTAGGGGAGACGAAAAGAAACGGTGGCTCTGAAAATCAAAGCCGCCACCAGAGTATGTAGAGTAAGCGCACAAAATCAACCTGCCCTGCCACGGTTTTTTCTTTCCCCGTTGGGCGGGGCAGGTTCTCGTTGTATATTAAGATAAAAAAGAACCGATAACCACAAGTAAACTTACCTTGTGTATTATCGGCTCTGCGTCTGTGCGTCTGGCTCTTGGACGATGGATAAATTTAGTTTTCTTACTGTAATCAGGATTTCATGTTTGCATTTAGGACAATATAATGGAAAGTTTTCCAGTACTGTATCATCGCGGATTTTCAATCGCGTTTTGCTGCCGCAAAAGGGGCATAAAATCCATTCTATCTTCATGTTATCTTCCTCTGTGCTTGGTTTTCTTCTTTTCCTGCCGTATGGCAAACTGACGGTCTTTCTCCGCCTCTTTCTGCTCACGGCTCTTGGTTTTCCGTTCCAGCTTACATTGCTCATGCTGAAGTTTCAACGCCTTCTGTGCCTTTGTGCCAATGCCTTTATCTTGCAGTTGACTTTGAATTTCGCGCTGCATTCGTTTGGGATTGATTTTTCGCTCTATGGCTACTTCGGTCTGGATCGGTGGACTGAATTTCAACTTATGCCAATTCTTCAGCAGAAACTCATAGACCTCATAGTCTTTGGGTTCTGAACCAAAAGTGATTTTACACACCTCGTATTTACCGCTATCCGTTCTTTCATATAGACCGATCCAAAATGGAGCTTCAAACAGGATGGTCAAACTGCTTTTGAAGGCCGTGCTCATTCTTTTAAGAACTGTCCTTCAAAGTGATCCAGCCATTCCATAAGGGCGCGATAGAGAAGCTGCTGCTGCTCAAAAATCGTTCTCCCAACCAAAGGAATGTCTGTAAATTCCCGCGCATGGCCCTCGTTGGATTCAGCCGAGGACTGTATGCTCCGGCGCAAAGCCGAAACCAGCTCCAACGCTTCGGTCTTGTCCATCTTGTTCAAATTGGTAATGACCACATTGAAATCGAATAGCAAGGATACTGGGCCAGCGGCATAAGAGGCCATCAGCTCCTTGAAATACGCTCTGCCCTGATCGGTAATAGAATAAATGGCTTTATCCGCAAACTTATCGCCCTTGACAATATCGCTTTGCAGATAACCCTTTTCGCTCAACTGGAGAACCTTGCGATAAATAGAAGGTACGCTTATTTTTGTCCAGCGGGAAAAATGGTGGTACTCCACATCCTTTTGAATGTCATAGGCGCTTTGCGGTTTTTCCAATACAATACCAAGTATGACTAAATCGATTGACGACATAACTACACCTCCAACTTTTACTATTATCAATAGTACTATTGTTAATAGCAAAAGTCAAGAGGAAGTACATTATATATCCGAATTGGACATAACCTGTTTTTCAGCCATAGACAATTCCCGATGAAGGTGTAACGCCATAAATACAGTGATTACTACGGAAATTACATCTGCGATGGGTTGGGCATATAGGATTCCGTTCATTCCCCATACCATAGGTAGCAGCAAAATGACAGGAACAAAGCAGACACCTTGTCTACATGCTCCCAAAAAGAAACCTGCCGCACCTTTACCCAAGGCAAGAAACAAAGAGGAGTAAACCGTGTAGAAACCAAAAAGAATGAATGTGATCCCATTTGCAAACAGTGATTTTTGACCCGCTAAAACCATTTGAGTATCTTCCTCAGTAAATTGAGAGATAATCTGTGTAGAAAAAACGGCCATCACCAAGCCTACGACTAAGCAGAAACTTGTAGACCAAATGATTGAGGTTTTGATTGCTTCGCGTAGGCGATCAAATTTCTTTGCCCCATAGCTGAATCCAGCAATGGGCTGGAACCCTTTCAGAAATCCAAAAACAACAAGAGTTCCCATAGAAGTAATTCGCGTAACCGCCCCCATGCCTGCAATGACCGAATCGCCATAATTGCTGGATGCGCGGTTAATTAGCGCAATCGAAAGACTTGTTAGCAGTTGGAACACCAAAGTGGGAACTCCAATTTTCAAAATTTCCGTCACCATTTGCCTCGTAGGAGAAAACTCTTTTATGCTGAACGAAAATACGCTTTTTTTGCACAGAACATAAGTAAGATAAACAAGCATGGATACCATCTGCGAAATTGCTGTGGCGATTGCTGCACCTTCTACTTTCATGTCCAAAGTATAAATGAAAAGAGGGTCTAATCCGATGTTCAATACGGCTCCCAATAGCAAGGCACACATGGTCGTTTTTGCTGCACCCTCGCTACTTACAATATTGTTCATTGTTACATTAAACACATTGAAAATACAGGACAGCACATAAATTCTTGCGTATGTCAAGGCATACGGCATAATTGTTTCCGTCGCGCCCAACATTACCAAAATTGGTTTAAGGAAAATCGCAGAAAGTAGGATGATAATAGCACCAATCAGAATACTGCTATACAGTGCGGTGCTTGCCACTTTATCGGCGGTATCTTTATCTCCGCGCCCCAATAGTCTTGACAGATAGGATGCGGCTCCGTTACCGAACATAAGGCCTAAACCAACCACGACTTGTCCCAACGGAAATACGACAGAAATAGCACCCATTTGACTTTTGCCCAAGCCACTCACAAAATAGGCATCCACCAGATTATAGAGTGCATTGATCAACATCCCAATCATAATCGCATGCCGAGAGCCATCAGAGCTTTGTGGATAGGCGCACTGCCCAAAAGCTCAAGTTTGTTGTTGCGTTCATTCATTGTTAATACTCCTTTCGCTTCTTTAAGTATAATCTATAGTAGTATAATTTATAGTATATTACCACATAAATCATAATACTATAATTTATAGTATATGTCAAGAGAAGCGAGGCGATTTGTCTTGACAAAGAGTGTAAAATCTAATACTATAATTTATAGTAGATTTGACAGTATTCTTTCATACAGAAAGCATAGTGAAAGGGCGTGATTCCACATGGCGACCATAGATTTAATCGTGTTGGGAATATTGAAAAAGGAGCCAATGAGCGCCTACGATATTCAAAAGTTAGTAGAATATAGAAACATATCCAAATGGGTAAAAATCAGCACTCCATCCATTTATAAAAAAGCCATTCAGTTAGAAGAAAAGGGGCTAATCCGAGGCGAAATCGTAAAGGAAGGGAAGATGCCAGAAAAAGCGATTTATTCCCTGACAGAAGCCGGAGAAGCAGAATTTGAACGGCTCATGTTTGAGATTTCTGGAAAGCCTATTAACATTTTTCTGGACTTCAACGCTGTTATTGTGAATTTGGATTCCTTGCCACCTGAAAAACAAAAATCGTGCATAGCAGAAATTGAGGAAAATATTAGTACTTTAAAATCCTATCTGGAACATAATATACAGAAAAAAGAAAATGAGCCCAGTATTCCCGCAACAGGTCTGGCTGTTTTGCGTCAGCAGTATGTACTGGTGGACGCAATCCAAGCATGGATTGCTTCATTAAAAGAGAATTAACAATAAATCATTATGCGGAAAGACCAGCAACTTTGAGTGGTGCTGGTCTTTTATATATGAATTATAAACTTCAACTAACCTGCATATAGTAACATTCAACGGGAAAAGTATGAATTATACAATGGAACCGGGTGATGTTATATGGCGAAAGTTGAAGATTGTCCCGGTTTTGAAACCTTCGGTGCAGATGTCAAAGTCGCACGAAAAGCAAAGCGTCTGGCACGAAAAACATTGGCGGAAATGGTCGGGATTGAATGGCGGTATCTTGCCAACATTAAAGATCAAGGTGCGATTCCGAGCTTGCCTGTGATGATCCAGTTGATTAAGATCTGCGGACTTCCCGTGGAACGGTATTTTAACCCGGAGATCATGCGGGAAGAAAGCGAACAGCGGCAACGGGTCAGTCACAAGCTGAAGCTTTGCCCTGAATAATACCTGCCGATTATTGAAGGTGCCATAGACGTGGCGCTCAAAATGGAACAGACTGCGAAGCAGAAGGAGGACGCATAATCGCGGCCTCCTTCTGGCGTTTCTGTATCAAGTTTCCCGGCACTTTTCCAAAAATTCCCGACACCTCTGCTGGATTTCTCCGTTTCTGTCACAGTCAGGTCACGGTCATTTCCGGTAATCTTATCTTCCAGAAAATTAGCGTATGTACCCAACAAAGCGTTCCGTAAATCATCCGGGGTTTTCTGTATGTCGGCGCTGTACCAATCATTCCGGTGGGGTTCCCATGCCATCAATGTATAACCGTGGCTAGTCTGAACCACCTCATACAGAGGATCATCATCCAGATATGCCTGAAACACTTTCAAAACCTTTTCAAAGGTCAGCATTTCCCACACCTCCCATTCAGTTGCAAATCAGTTCCCTGATCAAAATTTTCTCAATCTGTGCCGTTAATGTGTTCATCAGCCCCACCCAACGCATAGGGTCACAGGCTTTCAGTTCTTCCGTAACACTCGCAGTCTCCATCATGTGAGGCAATATGGTGTCCACGCGCTCCTGCGATGTCCGGTCAATCTCTAACAGATGTGGATACAGCTTCTCGCTCATCAGCAGTTGGTTGTAGAGAATGGGGCGATGTTTCTTTAGGTAGGATTTTCTCATCCTGCCGTACTTGCCGATAGAAGTTTCCGGCTGCGCAGAAAGTTTTAGGTTGGGTATATCATAATCTCCACAACGAATGTAAGTCAACTTACCCATATTCATTCTCCTTTGCTCCGTGATGATTAGACTGCTGCGCTGGCTGCTATGCCGCATTTGCTCGGTTCTCCTTTTGATAGCTGCCAGCCCGTAGAAAAAACACCTTTTTTCATATTCTCAGCCCGGATCAGGCTTTCTTAGCGTCCATTTCCGCCCTTTTCTTCGCCTTAATTTTGTCCTCATGCCGCTTCTGTGCACCGTTGGCTTTCCGCTTCAAATAGTTCTGATAGAGCCTATCCTTGCGTTCTTCTTTTTTTCGCAGTTCTTCCTGTTCCTCCGTGGATAAAAGAACCGGCTGCAAGGATGGTGGGATATAGCGTTCCAAAAAATTGAAGTAGATTTCAATTTCCTGCGTGATGTCCTAGCTGTCTTTTCGGGCGCGTTCGTGGGCAAGGACTTCATGAAGTCCTACCACATCCATATAAACACAGGTCAGCCGTTCATACCCTGTAGCCTGAAACGTACGGATATCCCGTTCATACTTTCCTCGGTTATACAGGCCCGTCAATGCATCGATATTATAACAATCCGGTGTTTTCTCATGGCGCTGAAGAAGCTCCAATTCCTTTTCATCAAAATATACCGTCTGATCATTGTCCGGATATTCTTCCCCATCTTGATTTTTCAAAGAAATTTCTATCTCCAGATCCTCACCTATGAGCGGATATTCCAGACTCTTTTTCTCCATATATTCCGACACTATCTGCAATGCACTTTTTACGTTGCAGCCTTTTTTACATATTATTTTCATTCCATTTCACCTTGTGAACTACTCGGTAACTAAGTTACCAGAGCATCTGAAATCTGGCGGGATACCGCCTTTTTTCAGGGTGCGTCCATGACACCACTACTGCTTGCCTTTCGGCTATACAGCTACTTTTATTATTTCTGGATTTTTTAGTCCGGTTACGGACAGTTCTTTCTGTTTTCCGGATACGGAAAGATATTTTCGCAGGATATTAAATGCTCCTACTGCATCCGCATTATATCTTACTCCATCCGTTATATACATGCCCCGCTCTTTTCGGTTTGATGCTTCTGCATATCTTTTTGATACTTCTGGTGATAACGGACTGCACTGGCTGGTATAGCTTTCTTCCTGTTTTATCAATGGTATTCCATACAGTTTTAGTTTATATTCCAACATGATATAAAGTTTATTATACGGCAGTCCGTGAAACTTCTGGTTTGCCTTGTGGCCTATCTCTTTTCCTTTACGGATATTTCGGATATCTCCTATGATTACACTGCTTATCCCTTCTTTTCTACAGTATTCTGCAAGCCATCTGGTCACCTTATGAAGGTAATCCTTTACTGCGTCCTGCTTTTTTCGGTAAATCCTCTTGATATGTTTCGATGATCGGGGATATTTTATGCCATTTCCCGACTGCTGTGCATACCATATTGATTGAACTCTGCTGATTTCTTTGTGAAAGTATCTTTCCAGTGAAAGATATTTCCTTCCCAGAATAAAAGTCCTTCCATTTCCGGAATCATAACAGGTCATCAGATTATGAATTCCAAGATCCACTGATAAATAATGGCCATTCAGGGAGATCGGTTCTGGTTCTTTGACCTCATAGACAACGATAAGGTCACATTTTCCATCTTCCGGTGGATAGATCCGCAGCTGCTTTATGTGATCCATGTTCCTGAAAATCTTATTTTCAAGATATAGAAATTTTTCATGAATCCCATAAGCTTCTTCCATATAGCTTTTCAGATCATTTGACAGAGACAGCCGCAATTGATCGGAGCCTTTCTCGTGCTGGATTCCCATCTGCATGTAAGTGATCGGTATATTGTCCTGTTTAAATCGCGGCGGATTTGGATCTTTGATCCCAACGGTCTTTTTAAGAACATAAAATGATTTCCAGGCTTTATCCAGCTGCTTGCAGGTCTCCTGCGCTGTCTGGGACGGAAGCTGTCTATACCACAGATCTCCTTTATGCGCTTTCTTCTGATAATACCAGTCAGGATACTTCTCCAGCTCCAATTCTTTATATCGACGGCGTTCATAGTTGCAGACATTCCAGAGTTTGGAAGCAGCATAACACATATGCCCTATAATATTAGAATATTCCGGCCGGATATTGACCGATGTTCTGTGTGACAGCAGCATTCCCCTTCCCCCTTCAGACAGCCATGCATATGAATATTTACAATTCACATTGAATTAATACGACTTGCTCTGATGTTCAATATAACGGCGGATATTTTCCTCAGATACAGATCCGATCGTTTCCACATAATAGGAATGGTTCCACAGTTCTCCCTTCCACAACTGGTTTCTTATTTCCGGAAAACGTTCGAATAATTTCCTGCCTGTGATCCCCTTCAGATACTTGATAATGGCTGTTATTGACAGTTTTGGTGGAGCTGATACAAAACAGTGAACATGATCACCTTCACCACATTCAAATAAATGAACGGTAAAGCCTTTATCGTCAGCTATCTGCTGCACGAGTTCCTGCAGGTATTTCTCAACTTCTGGGGTTAATATCTTCCGTCTGTATTTCACCGACCATACCATATGGTAGTTGATATTGCACACGCAAGTCCTATAATGTATAAGATTTTTTTTCATACATATAGTATAGCATATTGAATTGTAATACACAAGCATTATTCGAACGTATTTTCGTTTTTATTGTATGCCGGTTACGGCATTAATATCAAAGAATGAGGATTATTATATTATTTACTTTGTGCAGATATGCACACTCCTGAGCTTTCATCTCGGTAATTGAATTGCCGAGGATTCCCGCTTATTGTCCTAAATGGCACCGGCCACTTTCATATAGAAAGCATTATACCGCTTTTGAAAAATTTTCACAAGTTGCCTTATGATAAGCAAAACGGGTTTAGGATTAGACAGAACCGGTCTCCTGAGATATAATATCCTTAAGATTTCAAAAGGGGATTTTTATGAATTTAGATAAATATATGAGCCATGCCGTTGTATCACTTATTTCAGCCAAAGGTGGAGTTGGGACCTCCACACTAACCAAAGAGTTGGCCATTGCATTTAGTAAAAACGTTTCCGTCTGTCTGGTCGATATGGCCCTCTCCTGCCCTGCCCAGGAAACATTTTTCCGCATACTTCCAACACGAACAATGGAAGACCTGTTTCAGCACAATGCACGAGATCTATCCCCTCTGTCCTGGCAGGACCTGGACCCCTACCTTACGCCTGTCCCCGATCGGAATATCCATCTTTTATCCTCCAAACAGATGAAAAGAACATATCCTCTGCCCATTAATCGGATCATCCAGCTCATTTCTTCTTTGAAGACTTATTTTGACCTGGTTCTTATCGATACCGATATGGCATCCACGGATACTCCCGCAAAACTCATGGAATTGTCGGACCTAGCCCTGCTGATCACAGATGATACGGAGTGCTCAATTAAAAACAATCAGCGCTTCCGCCGGTTTCTGACCCAAAAGCAGATCAGTTATGATCATATGCATGTAATCGCAAATCAGATCAGGAAAGAACAGCGGATGTACTCGGATCAGGAAATAGAGGAACTTCTTCACATTCCTGTTCTCGTAACGCTACCTTACTATGACCAGGTCTGGAAATATAACAATTCCTACCTGTCGTTATACGAAGATTCGGAAAATCTGCTCCATCCTTCCCTTTCATCACTGGTGAACCGGCTTTCCAAACTTCTGGAGAAATAAATGATGCTTTTAAATAATGATCACGGTCATCCTCTCCCGGATGTCCCAGTGTTTTACAGTGTTCTTTCCAAAAACAAACAGGAGCTGCGGGCAGCAGCCAGGGCGAACCGTATGATGAAACGCTTCCACCTGACAATCCCCTATATCGTCGCCTGTTTCATAGCTTACTATGGATTTTTTCGCTACTATCCGCAGTTAAAAACCAGTTTTTTAGGCATATGTATCCTTTGTTATGCCGCGGCGTATTTTATCCGCTGGTGTTTGGAGCCACAATATGCCCTGTTCCTTTTGCGGCGCCGGACATACTATCTCTCAGAGTCGGATGCGTATCTCTTTTTCACCCTGTATGGGCTGGAAGATGAGGACGGTAACCTGACTCAGGCCAGAGATTTGGCTGTTCTTTCCTGGATCCAGCGATGTAAAAAGCAAATCCCGGATGACAGCCCGGTTCTGCGTATTATCCAAAACAGAACTTTTAAAGATCCAGAGGAAGAAAAATATATTCCGATCAGTTTATATGAACTGATTCTCCGGCAGCTTGCCTTTCAAAATCCAGATATTTTAAATGGACTGAAATATTACAACCGACAATGTGATAAATAGGAAGAGGATCTCCAACGCCCTAGAAGCGTCCAGAGATCCCCTTTACCTTTAAAATTTATTCTTTATTTCCCGTGATAAAATAGTCACAATATTCGCCGCCGTTCGCCAGCGTCTGTTTTCGGTGCAATATGCCATGCTGGAGTGAAATCATCACCTCATCCAGTTCGCAAAACAGCGGCATTAACTCTGGAATGCCCATTCTTTCCATATAAATACAAATAGGGCAGCGGGTGATGCGGTAGTAGCATGCTCCCTCATACGGCTGCCCATCAAAGTCCACCTTGAAGGAAGTCGGGTACTGCTTCTCCTTTTCCGGCGTATACCACTTTGCGTATCTGACGATACTCTTTTTGTTCTCAGCTTTGCCCTTGTCCGTGTTCAGATCCGTTTTCGCAAAATACCATTTGATGTGGTACAGAGACTGCCGCATCATTTCCTGCACCGTCTCTGGTGGAATTTTCTTCCCGCTTGCCACATACGGCGCCACAAAGGCCAGGGCAAACAGCTCATTGTATGCCATAGGATTATCATCGCCGATGTCATCCGCCTGCTCTACCAGTTCCCGGTAGACCTGCTTGCTCTTTTTCATGACCTCCAAAACATACGCTTTGCCGTATTTCTTTGCAAGAACCTTTTTCATAGGGCCCTTAAACATCCAGAAATAGAAGCCATTATATTTCATTGCCCAGTCCTCCATGCGGTTTAGGAACATGTCAATCATATCCCCATAGCATCAAATCAACACAACAGTTTCTATATCTCACTACAGCCTACTTTTTCTCTTGCATAAATACCCTCGGAACATCCGCTCTTGTCACCCAGCCACATATTATATCTGCCGTTCAATTCTGGATATTTGGCGCATTCAAGCCTGTACGGCGCCACGCACTTAGCTTCATGATCTCCTGACGTTACTGTTCGCACGCTGTGCAAACAGCCATCTGCCTCCTATTTTAGGCAGTTTTGCCCAAATTGTCAAATCCATCCCTCGCTATATTTTGATAATTTTCTAACATTTTCTTAACGATTCCATGGAAATTCTCATCAACATCATGTATAATGAATAGGAAAGAAGGAGAAGCGTTTATGAATTTACAGCAGCTTTATTATTTTCGGAAACTGGCTGAAGTCCAGCATTACACGGAAGCAGCCAAAGCACTCTATATCACCCAGCCCAGCCTCAGCGATTCCATCGCGTCGCTGGAAAGCGAGCTTTCGGTTGCGTTATTCCAAAAAAAAGGCCGCAACGTCCAGCTCACCAAATATGGAGAAGAATTTTCCCAGTATGTCAATCAGTCTCTGGAAATTCTGGAACACGGCATCGCCCTCATGAAGGAAAAATCCGACTCCATGACCGGAACCATCGATATCGGATGTATTCCAACCCTGCTCGGAGACTTTCTTCCGGATGCTCTCGACTTATACCATGAGCATCACCCGCAGGTAAACTTTAACATTTTCCACGAAAAATCCATTCCTGTGGCGGAGGGGGTCTCCGCAGGAACCTACGACATTGGCTTCTGTTCCATGGTGGAGCACATGGACGATCTGTTCTTTGTTCCCATCACCTACCAGGAGCTTATCGTCATCGTGCGAAATGACCATCCGCTGGCGCAGTATGACTCCATCGAGCTGCCTGCCTTAAAAGACTACGCACTCTGCACCTACCGCGACACCATCCCGATCGGCAAAACCGTCCGCGCGATCCTAAAAGAGAAAGGACTTGAGGCTGCCCACTCCTACGACGACGAGATTTCCATTGCCGGGCGCATCAACCGTTCTTCCAAAGCCGCCATTGTCGCGGACACACCGTTCTTAAAACAGTTCGACAACCTCAAAAAAATACATTTAACAGACGTCCCGAAGGACACCCGCATGATCTACATGGTCTACAGCAAAAAGAATTTTATCACGGCAGCCGTGGAAGCATTCGCAAACTTTATGGTGGCGCACTGCCTTGACCTGCCGCCGGAATTTTAAATATCGGGATTTTATACAGAATTGTACAGAATATGCGTAAGGGGATTTACGGCTTCTTTTTATGGGAACGACATAAAAGAAGCCGTATCTTCTATAGGTAAAAAACCGGAAGGATGTCTTATCACACCTTCCGGTTTTAGTATAAAACAGTTTTAATCCGTATTCAAATCAATTATTTTCATGTTATAATAGATTTTATCTATCGTATATCATCACACCGTTTAAGAAAGGCAGAATACCTATGAATCTGACTCACCTGCGTTATTTCGCAGAACTGGCACATACGCACCACTATACACGCGCTGCGCAGAACCTGTGTATTACCCAGCCAAGCCTCAGCCATGCGATCTTTAAAATGGAAGAAGAACTCGGTGTTCCATTGTTTGAAAAAAGTGGAAAAAACACCGTCCTGACTGTATTTGGGGAACAGTTTCTGCGCAGTGTTGAAAGTTCCTTAAAAACACTGGATAATGGCATCGATTTTCTTCAGCGCACTGCCCGCGGCGAAGGGCTGATCCGCCTCGGCCTTGTGCGCCCCCTGGGTGTGGATTTCATTCCCTCCCTGGCGCGCCGTTTCCTCGACCTGCATCCGGACCACGATATTCATTTTTCCTTCCAGACCGATGTGACCCAGAATCTGGTAAATGACTTAAATGCCCATCATTACGACCTGATCTTCTGCTCACATCCGCAAAAAGAAAACGGACTGACATTCAAAACCGTACACCGTGAGAACCTGGTGCTGATCGTACCCCAAAATCACGAACTGGCAGGATTTGACTCCGTAAACCTGGAGCAAACCCTGCCATATCCGTATGTTTATTTTGCCGAATCATCCGGCATCCGCTATGAAGTTGATAAAATGTTCCAGGTACTGGGAAAACGCCCCCGTATCGCGTATGAGATCGTGGAGGACCAGGTTACGGCCGGCCTCGTTGCCCACGGTTTTGGCATTGCCATCGTCCCCGAAATGGAACTGCTCTCCAGCCTGAATGTCAAAGTCATCGAAATTTTACACCCGGTCGTAAAGCGCAACATCTATATGGTAAGCAGTGACCAGTTTTATATGCCGCCGGTTGTCCGGAATTTCCATGACTTTGTACTGGAAGCTGTATCGCAAAACCTTTAAATTTTAAAAGATGATTCCGACCGTTGCCATGATCGTAATAATGAATCCTGCGATCACACATGGAATCGTGGAACCCAGCACGATGTGCTTATAGCTTTCTGCCAGGGTACACTCACAAACAGAAGTCTCCATAACGACCGGAGATGCATTCGGAAGTTTGTTCAGGGTAATACCAGCTTCTACTACGATTCTGTGAAGCGCGTTGATGTTTGCGCCCGCTGCAAGGAACTGTTTTCCAAAACTCTCCAAAAACAGGGTTTCCGCTGTGATCGCGGAACCAGTCATAGCACCGCAGATCATGGTTCCCAGCCAGGTCTTTAAGTAAATCGGAAGTGTGATATTTAATACAAACTCCTGTACCGCATGGAAAGCCGGAGCCTGAGTCAGGACTTTGGAAAGGCCAATGACTGCGGCTACTGTCAGCATTGTACTTAAGCCGGACATTGCGCCCCCTTTCAGAGAGCCTTTCAGGTTTTTGATCTTTTTAAACTGCGTCACAATAATTACAAGAACACCGATCAGAAGCGCGCAGCTCAAGCTGGTGGAAGTTCCCATACTTGAAGTTGCCACTACCGCTACCAGAACCAGGATAAACGGCAGCAGAGACATAAAGAGGCCCGGAAGCTCATCATCTCCCATGACGCTCTTCTCTGTTTTGTACATTGCCATCAGTTCTGCTTCTGACAGTTTTCCCATGCTCTTCTTCTGCGCATAGTTAAAATACATCACATACCAGGTGCAGGTGATCACTGAGAAAATCACAGCCAGAACCGGCGCTACACCCAGTGAAGTTCCAAGGAAATTACTCGGGATCACATTACAGATATCCATGGAAAACGCAAATCCATTCGCATTCGCACCTCCCGCGATCATCAAAAACGGAAGCAGCCGGCGGTCCATCTTATTTTCACGAAGCAGGCTGTCTGCGATCGGATAAAGAACAAATACCATAATATAGCCGTTAATACCCAGCAGTGTGATAAAGAATGTACAGATCATAATGATCAGCCCCACCCTTTTGGCTCCAAGTGCAGCAGATAAAGATTTTGCGACCTTGGTAGCCAGCCCTGTCTGATTGACCAGTTCACCAAAAATGCCACCCAGCGCAAGGATCAAAAACCAGGAACTGCAGAACGAGCCAGCTCCTTCCGAAAACGTTTTCAGTAAACCTTCCCAAAAATCAAGTCCGCTTGTTACCAGAATGATCGCGGCTGTTACTACCGATGCCGTGATCATATCAACACCTTTCACGATCATAACGATCAGCAGCGCGATTGCTATGATTAATCCAATAGCAGATAACATATCGATTCCCCCTTCGTGATGATTTCATTATTTTTCTTTTGTCATGTGCGCATAATCTGCATCCGGCCACTTCCGGATCACATTGATGATGGTCGGTATGATCAGGGTAAACAATGTGATGATCGATGCAAATGTCAACCCTTTGGATACCAGCGCAGTCAGTCCCATCTGGGACACTGCCCATGTGATCACAATATAGACCAGCGTTAATACCGCGCCCCGCTTATTTCTCTTTGCCGCGGAAACTTCCGGGTCTTCCTGTTTTCTTTTCTGATACCAGTTTAAAATGCGGTCATTGAATCCCTGCGCGTAATTGATCGCTGTTGAAATGGTTGCAAAGAATATGGCCACCGTGATCAGCGTAAGAAGGATGGTCTTTACCGCCCCGCTTCCGACGCCATTTTGTACAACAAGAATAGTATATACCGCACGTCCATTCGACCATCCTTCATAAACAGCCGAATAATTTGCAGCCAGATTGATCACATTCATTTCCAGAAATGCCCAGTTTGCAATCACAGACAGCACAACAGCCCATCTGAGTGTTTTTTTATTGGTAAAAAGCTGCGCATGATTAACATAGGCTCCAAAACCTGCCAGATTCTGTCCTGAAAAAATATACGCCCAGCAAAAAGCGACCAGAAGATACTTTAAAAAGCTTCCTGCACCTGCGGCAACATCGCTGTGGATCTGCCGGGACATGCTGCCAAGTTCCGCAGATAACCGGCCAGACACTACATTATAAAGGATATTAGGTACATGAACTGAGATCAGCGCAATGAAAATAACGGCACTCATAAACACCGCGTTCTTCCGGACCAGGTCTGTGCCTTTCATACACAGAACAAACATCAGGACACCAATGATAAGCGTAGAATACAGATATGGAATTCCCGTCAGTTCTTTTAATGCTGAACCAGAGGTGGAGTACGCAAGCGCCATACATACGATCAGAAGCCAGTTAAAATTAAACTCATAAATGTACTGCATCGGTCTGGCAAAAATCCCGCCGCAGAAACGCGAACCATACTGCCTCAGAAAATTGCTGTAATCAAACGTGCGGAAATCCATAGCGAATTTCATAAAGAAATAAATAATAAAACAGTTGATCGCCGCTACAATAAACGGCATAAACAGACAAAAATACGGCTGCACAACAACCGGCAGCATCCCATAAAACCCCGTATTTCTAAAAAAATAAGTCCATGGCGTAGATCCGGACGCGAATCCGCCGCCACACTGCGAACTAAATGCTATCGACACAAAAACAAGAACGGTTTTCCAGTCTACTTTGCATTCCGCATTTGTTGTTTTTCCCATAGAATATCCCCCATTATCTGTATATCCCCATATACAGATTTCGTTATTAATTTAACACATTATTGTCAAAAATTACAGTATCTCACATCTTATTTGCTCCACTCTGCCACTGGGCATTCATCTTATCCAGGGGTACCGCAACGAGTCCGGTCTGTCTATCATAAACATAAATGATAAATCCTCTCTTACACCGAAATACACATTCCAGGCAGGGATCTTCATCACAGTAACAAAAAGCATCGGTATCCGCCAGGGCAAATACCATTGGCGAATGTTTTCCTTCCATTACATATTTTAAATATCCCCCCGTAAATGTTTTCAGATAAATCCACTCTGGATGACGTCCATACGGCTTCATCTTCCACGATACGCGGACAGCATTATCATTATAGCCGCCTGTGATCTGATAAGTAATATCCATCACATCCCGCACGGAATCCGCTTCTCCGGGAACCAGTCTTTCCGCTTTTTTTCCACAACACAGAATCTCTTTCTCCTCCAGGTTCGTTCCTCCTGTCACCGGATAAAGAGCCCCGCATTCTGGACAGCGGTAAAACACAACATCCGGACACTGTTTTTCCAGTGGTTTTCTCGTATCCCTGCATCTGCGCGGTCCAAATTTCTGTTCAATCATAGCGGTCATCCCTTCAAACGCTTTTCCAGCTCTTCCTTCAGCAGATATTTTTTCACCTTTCCGCTTCCTGTATGGGGAATGCGGTCGATAAGTTCCAGACGCTCCGGCCAGAAACGCTTCGGAACTTTTTTGGAGTGCAAATAGTCCAGCACATCCTCCAGCTTCAGGTCTTCATGTCCCGGAAGCGGAACCGCAAACGCGCAGATTCGTTCTCCGAGACGGTCATCCGGCATTCCGATAATGGTATGATCCCCCATTCCGGGGCATCCCTCCAGGGCATCATTGATCTCATTGGTATTTAAGTTCTCGCCACCCCGGACGATCATGTCTTTTTTGCGCCCGATAATGTGGATATTTCCATGCTCATCCATGATACAAAGGTCACCACTGTGGAACCAGCCATCGTTGTCCAGAGCTCCATCCGTGATCTCCCGTGCTTTTAAATACCCGACAAACACGCTGGGGCCTCTTGACAGCTCTTCTCCCGGAACGCCCACGCCTACGTCGTTTCCATCTTCGTCCACCACCCGGATCTCCACACCTTCCATTGCCCTTCCGGATGTCGTTCCATTCAGCGCAAGCGCCTCATCCGGACGGACAAATGCGTGCGGCACGCTCTCCGTGGATCCATAAACCTCGCAGAGAAGTATTCCATACTGTTTTGCCCTCTGCACCAGATATCCCGGCACCGGCGCTCCGCCGCACAGATAGAACTTCAAAGTCGGAACTGCTCCTCCATTGGTTTCCAGCTCTCTTAAAATATCATAGATAAACGGGGTCGCTCCCATAGAGTAGGTGACTTTTTCCCGGTTCATAAGCTCGATTGCCGATCTGCATTGGTATTTCTGCTGCAGTACCACTTTAGCGCCATGAAGCATCGGCGCGATGATCGCATGATGGAAACCGGTCGCGTGATGGAGCGGCGCCGGCATGAACATGATGTCTTCCTCGGTAAGGCCAAGTTCCCGGTTGAATGTATCTTCACTGTAACGCACATTATCGTGCGTCAGCAGAACCCCCTTCGTACCTCCGGTCGTACCGGAGGTACAGAGGATCACAGCGATATCCTGTCCGTTTTTTGTGTGCACACACCGTTCCTTCGGAAGCGGCTCGCAGGAAGCGAGGATTTCCCGAAGCAGTGGAACGTTGCTCTTCCGTTCTCTGACACTGTCGATCAGCACAACATCTTTTAACAGCGGCACCTGGTCCCGCACTGCAAGGATCCGCTCTTCATAATCGGTTTTGTAGAAGAATGTCGGTCCGAAATAGCAGCGGGACTCCGTTACATTTAAGCTCCTCGCCAGTTCCTTCTCCTCATAGGACATGGCAATCGGATGCGCCACCGCTCCGATCTTGTAACAGGCGATCGTCAGCATGGCAAACTCACTCCAGATCGGAAGCTGGTAGGAAACCACCTCGCCCGGGCGGATCCCAAGCCATAACAGGTATGATGCCACCCGTCCTGCTGCCTCATCCATCTCCCGGTATGTGTAGCGGTAACCGCGGTCATCCACCACATATTCCCGGTCCGGATACTTCTCTACCGTCCGGTCCCAGCAGTCTAAGAGCGTCTCATCCTTCCAGTATCCTTTTTCCCTGTACTGTTTTCTTAGCTCCGGCTGATCTTCCTCTCTTCAAACATAACGTGCCTCCTTACATCCGGCAGCATGCCGTGATTCCGCCGAACGTCCGCCCTGTGCGCGGGAGGCTGCTGCAAAAGGTACTATATTCATTCTTACAGCCCGTTTGCGGCAGCCTCATGTTTTTGTCCTATGGTATTTATGCCTGCTGCTTTGCTTTTAATTCTTTTACCAGAGCCGGAACGATTTCAAAAACATCGCCCACGATTCCGTAATCCGCAACCTCAAAGATCGGCGCGGTCTCATCTTTGTTGATCGCTACGATGGTGCCGGATCCGCTCATGCCCGCTACGTGCTGCACTGCACCGGAAATGGCGCATGCAAAGTAGATTTTCGGGGTTACGGTGGAGCCGGTCTGTCCAACCTGCTTGGTCTGCGGCATCCAGCCTGCGTCAACCGCTGCTCTGGAGCATCCTACGGTTCCTCCAAGCACATCTGCCAGCTCTTTTAAGATACCGAAGTTCTCAGCACTCTTCATACCGCGGCCGCCGGATACAATGACATCTGCCTCATCGAGACGCATATCGTTGTCCTCACATGCCTTGATGAAATCCAGCACTTTGGTGCGGATCTCGCTCTCCGGGGTATGAATATCCTCTTTGATGATCTCCGGCTGATTGTTCTCGTTGCGCTCCGGCTTCTTGAACGCGCCCGGACGGCAGGTACCCATCTGCGGTCTGGTCTCGCTGCAGAGAATCTGCGCGTATAAGTTTCCGCCGAATGCCGGACGCTCCCAGACTACATTGCCGGTGTCCTCATCGACACTCAGTGCGGTACAGTCGGCAGTCAGGCCGGTACGGAGGCTGACTGCGATCTTGGATCCCAGGTCTCTTCCGTTTACGGTTGCGCCTACTAAAATGGTGTTCGGATCATATTTCTCGCAGAGCTTTAAGAATACGTTTCCGTAAGCATCTGCGGAATAGTTCTCATACTCGTCGCCCTGGATCACATAGATCTTGTCGGCGCCGTACGCTGCGGATTCCTTCACGGCTGCGTCTACATCCTTGCCGATAACAATGGCGCAGAGTTTCTGTTTCAGTCCGTCCGCCAGCTTTCTTCCCTGTCCTAACAGCTCCAGGCCGACACTCTTCGGCTGACCCTGGAAGCTCTCGATAAATACCCATACGTCCTTGCATGTATCAAAACTCATCTTGACGACCTCCTCTGTTTATTAAAGTACTTTTGCCTCAACCAGCTTTCCGATCAGGTTGTCCGCGATCTCCACCGGGCTTACGCCTTCGATGTTCACACAGTTTGCGGTTCTCTTCGGAGTGAATGTTGCTTTTACCTTGGTCGGGGATCCCTTCAGGCCCATCTTGGTGGTGTCTGCGTCCGGCAGGTCTGCCAGGGTGATCTGACCGATCTCGGTGTTGAAGGATCTCATAACGCCCTTTACGGTTGCGTAACGCGGTTTGTTGCTCTCTTTGGTTGCGGTGCAAAGTACCGGGAACTTCGTCTCGATAACTTCCACGCCCTCTTCTACCTGGCGCTCTGCAATGACCTTATCGCCCTCAACCTTTAAGCTCAGAACGTAAGTCAGACGGGTTGCGCCAGATGCTCTGCGATACTCGGTGCGGTCTGGCCGGTATCTCCGTCGATTGCCTGCTTGCCGCCCAGGATGACATCGTAAGCGCCCAGTTTCTTGATTGCCTGGGATAAGATGTAGCTGGTAGCGTAGGTATCGGATCCGCCGAATGCGCGGTCCGTTACCAGATAAGCCTCATCAGCACCCATAGCCAGTGCCTCTCTCAAAACAGCTTTTGCCTGCGGCGGTCCCATGGAAATAACCGTTACTTTGCCGCCATACTGGTCTTTTAAGGAAAGTCCGGTCTCCAGAGCGTTCTTGTCGAACGGATTCATGATGCTCGGCACGCCGGTACGGATCAGTGTATTTTTAACCGGATCGATCTTGATCTCTGTGGTATCCGGAACCTGTTTGATACAAACAACGATATTCATCTTCAATCCTCCTGTCAATTTTTCCTATTTGTATTCTTTATTTAATACGTTGGCGATGGTCAGTCTCTGCACCTGGTTTGCGCCCTCAAAGATCTGGAATACTTTGACATCGCGCATCAGCTTCTCAACCGGGTACTCTTTGCTGTAGCCGTATCCGCCGAAGATCTGGACTGCGTTGGAGGTAACTTCCTGCGCACAGTCGGAAACGAAGGTCTTACAGATGGAACCCTCTTTCTGAACCATGATGCCTGCATCCATCATCTTCATGGTATTGTTGACCAGGCATCTGGATGCCTCGATCTTGATCGCCATGTCAGCTAACATCTGCTGTACCATCTGGAATTTGATGATCGGGGTATTGAACTGTTTTCTCTCTTTTGCGTACTTCACGGACTCATCGAGTGCGCGCTGCATGATGCCGACTGCCAGGGTTGCCACGAATGCGCGTGATAAGTTCAGGGCGTTCATAGCCAGCTTAAATCCGCTGCCTTCCGGTCCTACCATTGCGGATGCCTTTACGCGGACATTCTCAAAGATCAGGTCGGTGGTGTTGGAGAGGCGCAGGCCCATCTTGTTCTCGTGAGCGCCTACGGTTACGCCAGGAGCGTCCGCATCAATGATGAAAGCGGAAATTCCTTTGTGTCCTGCTGCCGGGTTGGTCTTGAAGAAACCTACGAAAACGCTTGCTACAGCACCGTTGGTGATAAAGGTCTTGGTTCCGTTTAAGATGTACTCGTCGCCATCTTTGACTGCGGTCGCACGCATTGCTGCCGGATCGGAACCGGCGTTCGGCTCAGTCAGGGCGAAACCAGCAAATGCGCCCGGCGCTACTTTATCTGCGAAATACTGGCCCTGCTCCTTGGTGCCTGCCAGGATTACGTTTCTTAATGCTACGAAAGAAGTGACAAAGGTGATGGCATAACCGGCATCGACCTTAGCCAGTTCCTCGAAGATCATTGCGGTGGTCTCATAGCTTAAACCAGCTCCGCCGTACTCGGCCGGAACCTCCAGCATATGAAGTCCCATGTCAAATCCCCATTTATAAAGTTCTTTCGGACACTCGCCTTTTTCATCCGCATCTTTCACATAAGGCTTGATCTCGTTCTCTGCCATCTCTTTTACAAGAGCAATCAGCGCTTTCTGTTCCTCGGTGTACATTAAGCTCATATCTGTGTCACCTTCCCCTTTCTTATTTTTAAACCTATAATTTTTTCAGTTTTGTCTCGCCGGTTGCGGCTCCGGAAGCAATGGCTTCCTCGATCTCCTCGTTGCTGTAGCCCACATGCTTCATCAGCTCTACGGTGTGCGCGCCCTGGGATCCGCCGATCACATATTCCGGCTCGCCCATGCTGCCGAAGCGGATCGGGTTGGTCGGCATAAAGCGCTCGCCAGACGGATACGGGATCTTTGCCAGGATGTGGTTGGCTGCTGCCTGCTCATCCTTGTAAATATCCTCCGGCTCCATGCAGGCCTCACACGGCATGTCGTTCGCTTTCAGGCGCTCCATCAGTTCCTCTCTGGTAAACTTCGCGATCGCGCGGTCTAACGCTGCGACAACTTCCTGGTTCAGTCCGTTTGCGTTGATGCTCTCGCAGCGGCGGTACTTCTCTTTCGCTTCCTCCGTTAACATCTCCGGAGCGTCCAGAACGGTGAACATCTTCTCGTAGTCACGGTCATACTCCGGACAGCAGATGCATACCCATTTGCCATCGCTGGTACGGAATACATCATTGAACGGGTTTACGACCTCCGTACGGTTCTTCGGATACTGGTTGCCGTACTGTGCGGAGATCAGGCCGGTGCTGAGGGCATAGACAGCTGCGTGATGCAGGCTGACGGTTACTTTGTCGCCCTTGCCGGATTTTTCTCTTCCATATAAAGCAGCGCAGATACCGGAAGCCAGAGCCAGGGAAACCTGGAAATCACCAAAGCCGTTGGTCGGGATCATCGGCGCGTCACCGCGGTTTACCGTGGTTCCGAATACGCCGCCTCTTGCCATGTAACAGGTTACATCAAATCCTGCAGTATCTTTTTCCGGTCCGTTCTCGCCGTAACCTAATACCTGTGCGAAAACCAGACGCGGGAATTTTTCTTTTAAGGTGTCATAATCCAGACCCAGTTTCTTTAAAGATTTGGTTCTGGTATTGGTAACAAAGACATCTGCCTCCGCTAACAGGCGGTAGGCAATCTCAAGACCTTCGGGTCTTTTAAGTTCAGAGTAATAAATTTCTTATTTAAATTGGCTACATCAAAAGCCAGATTTTCTTCATCGTTATAAGGCATGTTAAACACTGCCCCCTGGGTTCTCGCCGGATCGCCTTTTGCGGATTCAATCTTCACGCAGTCAGCGCCCCACTCACCCAGTACACGCACCGTAGTCGGTGCTGCCAGATAAGTTGTCAGGTCTACAACCTTAATTCCTTCCAAAGGTTTCATATTATATTCCTCCATTTCGGTCCGGTCAGGTTCTCCTCCGGACCGGTATAAAGGGGAACAGGGCCCCAGGTCCAAGTAAGAACCTGATGACCCTGTTTTAGGCAATTCTATATTCTTTCTGGTTATCGTATGAGTGATTCCGCGTTTTCACGCGGTTTTGGAAACGTTTTGTTTTCCGAAATTACAGCACGTACTCCATATGAGCGCCGTGTTTGATGGTGTTTCTGGAAATGGTGATTCTCTGAACGGTCGGAGCGCCCTCCTCAAGCCACATTGCGCGGCAGTCGCGGTAGAGTCTCTCAACCGGGCCGTACTTGCAATCCTCGAAGTAGCCTACGCCGCCGAAGATCTCCAGCATCTCATCGCTGACTTTTCTGGTAGTATCGATACTGAACAGCTTACACATAGCAGCTTTCTCCTCGATGTACTCGCCAGTCGGGTTCTCCATGTAAGCCTTTGCGAAATCGTAAACCATGCAGCGCAGTGCGTGTACCATCATGGACATATCTGCGATCTTTACGCGGATAGCCTGACGGGTTCCGATCGGTTTGCCGAAGGTTACACGGTCATGAGCGTATGCTAAGGACAGCTCTAACATTCTCTGTGCCATACCCAGGTTACTTGCTGCGATATGAGCGCGGGATACGGATAAGGAGTGCATTGCGATCTCAAGTCCCTGTCCCTCACGGCCTAACAGATATTTCTTGTCGATGCGGCAGTTGGTGAATTTCAGATCGCCATGTCCTGCACCGCGGCAGCCCATCATGTGCGGCATGTTGATAACTTCGAATCCCGGTGCATCCATCGGTACGAAGAATGCGGACAGTCTGTCATCTTTGTCGGAATCCGGGTTGGTTACTGCAATCACATATGCGAACTCGCAGCAGTCGGTGTGGGAGATCAGAGTCTTTTCACCGTTTAATACATAGCTGTCGCCATCTTTTACTGCGGTAGTATGTAAGTCAGCGCCGGTACCGCCGGTAGCCTCAGTCAGTGCGAAGCAGGTGAACACTTCCTTGTTCTGGAACTTGGACATGTACTCTGCTTTCAGCTCCGGGCTGCCGTAATCATCGAGGATTCTCCAGTTCAGATCCATTGCGTAGTGCAGATGCATTCTCATTCCGCCCGGGCCTCTGGAGAACTCTTCCTGTACCTGTAAGATCTCAAGCTCGTTTAAGCCCCATCCGCCGTACTCTTCCGGTAAGGAACAACGGTATAAGTTGTTCTCGATTGCAAGATCGTAGAACTCCTGCGGGAATTTGTTGGTTACCTCGACTTCTTTCTGGATCTCTTCAAGTGGTCCCTCTGCCAGCTCGCGGATCTGCTTTAAGTAAGCCTGGAACTCTTCCTTTGTTAACTTGCTCATGTGATATCCTCCTTATATGAGTTGTTCATTTTGATTGTTTTCTTTTTATCTTATGTTGCGATTTCTTTAACAATCTTGATGACGTTATTATACTGTGTGGAACAGGAAATATCCAATCGGCTGTATCCGAATAAATACATCTGATTCATCGGAAAAAACTATTAATCGTTTTTTTGCTTGTAAATGGACTTTCCGGGTGCTATAGTCTAGCGTGTGAAGGTGTAAATAGCATTTTTGAAGCTATTTTTTCTGTTTTTAGTGTTATTTTTCTGATTTGTGCAGTTAATTTCGCTATTTTTAACGTCAGAAGATTTCACTCCTGCTTCTACAGTGTTTTTTATCTTACTTCAAATATTGTTTTTTAACGAATGGAGGATTTTATGATCACAAGACCGGAAATATTAGAAGGGATCCGGCGGCACATTCAGCCGATCCGGGGACAGGAAAATCTGAAGCTGCTGGAGATTGAGCCGGGACATGCCCGTCTTTCTATAGAAATAACAGAGGAATGTTTAAACCTGTACGGCAACGCGCACGGAGGGTTTCTCTTCTCCCTCTGCGACATTGCCGCCGGGATGTCTACCTATGCTTATGAGGTTGTAAACGTAACCCAATGCGCCGGGATCAATTTCGTGAAGGGAGTCAATTCCGGAACTGTGTATGTAGAAGCGAACGCCGTTCATAAAGGAAGAAAGACCGTGGTGACACGCGTGGATATTACAGACGCGAGCGGAGAAGTGCTCGTGACGGGAAACTTTACGATGTTTCTGGGAAAGGAAATATAATACCAAAAGGTCCGAAAGAAGGCAGACCGGCATACTGCTACGCATAAATATCGATCCACTGCGTTCGGACGCTGCAAGCTGACAGTTGTTTGTGGATAGTCGGACTAATCGTCCGCCTCCCTCAAACACCAGTCGCTGCAGAGCCGGACACAGCGGTCGTATTTCTGCTTCACAGTATGCCGGTCTGCCTTCTTTCTACTATACTGGTTATTCCACAATTATAAATCACACAACCAGAACAGTACTAATAAAAACTAAAGCGTTTATCACAACAATTATGGCTTTATCAATACAGTTCTGGCTGTGTTTTATTTATCTCGCAGCGAAGCCAATACAGTAGAAGGCGGTCGGTGCGGTATCCTGCGTAGCATAAAGACAGGTATGACGTTTTCGGGAGGCGGACGATCAGTCCGAACTATCCGTAAACGGCTGTCAGCTACATCGTCCGACCACAATACCTGTCTTTTGCGTAGCGGGATACCGCACCGACCGCCTTCAGACCTATATTAATTTCGCCCTTAATTTTTATTTCGCTTTTACGAGGTCTTTGATAACTTCTGACGCAATGATGAGTCCTACTACGGACGGAACGAATGCGTTGGAGCCTGGGATGTCCCGGCGTTCAGTGCACTTGTGGGCTGCTCCCGGCGGCAGATGCAGTGATTGCGGCAGCTGATGGACATATCTTCGATCGGTCTGGTCGGCTGCTCCTTGGAGTAAACCACTTTTAACTTCTTCACGCCACGCTTCTTTAACTCCCGGCGCATAACCTTTGCCAGCGGGCATACGGAAGTTTTGTAGATGTCTGCCACCTCAAACATAGCCGGGTTTAACTTGTTTCCGGCACCCATGCTGCTGATGATCGGCACTTTTTTCTCCTGCGCTTCTATTACAAGCTGAAGCTTTGCGGTTACGGTATCGACTGCGTCAATCACGTAGGAATACTGGGAAAAATCAAAATCATCTTTCGTTTCCGGCAGGTAAAAGCACTTATGGGTGGTTACTTTGCAGTCCGGATTGATATCGTGGATGCGCTCTTCCATCACGTCTACTTTGTATTTTCCAACGGTCTTTCTGGTTGCGATGATCTGACGGTTTAAGTTCGTCAGGCATACCTTGTCGTCGTCGATTAAGTCAATGGCTCCAACGCCGCTTCGCACCAGCGCCTCCACCGCATAGCCGCCTACACCGCCTACGCCAAACACGGCTACTCTGGACTGCGCCAGGCGCTCCATCGCCTCTTTTCCAAATAATAATTCTGTTCTTGAAAACTGATTTAACATCGTATCTACCTTTCTTTTGTTACATATCCCTGCTCTGTTCAGGACAGCCAACGCTGCTGTCCTGTGCTGCCCGGTCCGTGACTCAGGCAAGGTGCACCAGCACCATATACACCACAGTCCCTACGGTAATGCTCAGAATGGAACTTTTTTTCCAGATATGGACTGCTGCCGTCACCGCCACGCCCGCAAACAGGATCAGATTATCCTGCAGGGCAGATGCCGGGACACTCTTTAAGCAGTATACCACAAGAGTTGCCATAATTGCCATAGGAAATACATTTCCCAGATACTCGATTCGTTTCGGAAGTTCTCTTTTATTCAGCAGTAGGAACGGAAGCGCCCGCAGGCCGAATGTCAGCACTGCCGGAACCAGGATTGATAACAAAATATGCCATGGTCTCATCATTTTCTCCCCCTTCTCATACAGATTTTCCGGAAATCGTTTTTCCGATAGCAGCTTTTCCAGAAACAGGCTTTGTGGAAATCGTTTTCCCAGAAACCGCCTCTTCCATTTTCCTTTTTCCTGGTGTAAAAATCAGCAGAAATGCCGTTGTCACCATCAGAGACGGCAGCATAAACCGCGATGCCCCAAAGGCCAGAAGAAATACCACTGCGCTGATCCCGCCGATCACTGCAGGCGCATGATTCCCGCTCTTTCTCCACTGATCGATCAGAATGGTAACAAATAATGCTGTCATGCAGAAATCCACACCCTCAAAATCGAACGGGATGATCTGCCCCAGCAGCGCGCCGACCAGAGTTCCAATGAGCCAGTAGGCACGGCTGAGCCACGCAATATCAAACATCACCTGATGATGGTCCAGTTCTTTCGGATACTCCAGGGAACAGTACAGCGCGTAAGTCTCATCCGTCAGGGAAAAGATCATGTACGGATAGCACTTTCCCATACTTTTGAACTCTTTTAAGAACGTGACTCCATAAAACATATGGCGGCAGTTCATGGCCAGCGCCGTAAACGCAATCGTGGCAATGCCCGCCCCCGCAGAAAGGAACGATACGATGACAAACTGAAACGCACCGGTATAGACCGTGAGACTGACCAGATAAGCCCAGTAAAAGGGAAATCCGGCCTGGTTCATCATGATTCCGAATGCCATGCTTAAAAATAAATAACTGAACATGATCGGAATGGTCTTTCCCAGTGCGTATTTCAATTCTCGGTTCATCGGCAGGTTCCTCATCTTTCATTCTCTTGCAATACTTCTGTTCTGCGTGGTTCTTCCGGCATTCACCCGAAACCCCCACGTTTTTACAGGTATTTGAACGAAATTATAAAGCAATTCACCTACCATGTCAATATGTGTTTATAGGATCAAACTCAGTACGTTATAATAAATCGTCATAAACAGAATAAAGGTGATCGATGCCGGCAATGTTTTTTTCACCAGGTCACCAAGCGTTACATGAAAATAATCTGATGCCACCACCAGGCACACATGGGTCGGTGAAATCTGACTGGCTGCATGAGCCACGCACATCAGATATACCATAAGCGGCGCTCCTCCCGGGATTCCAGAATTCTCTGTAAAAATGTAATGAGATACAGCGATAACAGCACAGAAAACGAGGACCATGTTGTAAGCGTTTTCAAGGTCCGCTGTACAATTTCCATCGGCGGAATCCGATAGAACAAAATGGTTGCGAGAAGTCCGCCCAGAATCGCCTGGTATAACGGCCTCTTACACGCCAGCAAAATAATAATTACCGCAAATACAATCCCAAGATACACAATCTGCATGAAGGTTCCTCCTGTTTCGTAACTGTATCAGTGATCTGATTCCTTCATATTAACGGATCTGCTCCTGTTTTGAAATATACCAGCAAATTTGTAAGTCACTATCAATTTTCATAGTGAAAACGAAGCATGCCACCGGCTTTTTCTCCCGCCCCATAATGCTGACTGCGATTGATGCTGTCTGTAACCTGATTTACGTTTTCTGCTTGTAAAATCCCGCATTTCTTCATATACTTAATAGAATATACGGAGGTATCCTTATGTCTCTCATTGAACTTTTTCTTCTTGCTGTCGGACTGTCTATGGACGCGTTTGCCGTTTCTGTGTGCAAAGGACTTTCCATGCAGACGATGCGTCTCAAACACGCGTTTGTCATCGGTCTCTATTTCGGCGGTTTTCAGGCACTTATGCCATGGCTTGGCTACCTGCTTGGCATCCGCTTTCAGGGTGCCATCAAAACCTATGACCACTGGATTGCGTTCATCCTGCTTGGCATCATTGGCTTTAACATGGTCAAAGAATCCCTGGAACAGGACACCGAATCCTGCGACGCGTCTGTGGATGTGAGGACCATGCTGCTGCTCGCCATCGCAACAAGCATCGACGCGCTGGCGGTCGGCGTCACCTTCGCATTTCTGGAAGTACGGATTTTTCCGGCAATTGCCTTTATCGGATGCACCACCTTTTTTATTTCCGTGATCGGAGTCAAGGTCGGCACCGCGTTTGGAGCACGCTACAAATCCAGGGCAGAACGGACCGGCGGCATCATTCTGATTCTGATCGGCTTCAAAATCCTCATGGAGCACCTGTTCTTCTAAAAGAGCCGGTGCTTTTTTTCACTTTATTTTTTTCGTTTCTCAGCACAGACCGCGTTTTTTGTGTACATTTCTTCTATATTATGGTATGATTTTTTTATTCTGACAAAAGAAAGGTATCCCTATGTTAAACACGATCGAATCCATTAATAATGTGATCAACAACTTCATCTGGGGAGTTCCTGCCATGATCTGTATCATTGGTGTTGGCCTTTACTTAAGCTTTGGCCTGCGCTTTCTGCAGATCCGCAAATTCCCTTATGCCATCCGTGTGACCATCGGACGCATTTTCCGCAAACGCGATGCTTCCGACGGTGCCATGACTCCGTTCCAGGCAGTCTGCACAGCTCTGGCTGCTACCGTTGGAACCGGAAACATTGCCGGTGTCGCAGGCGCGATCGCCATTGGCGGCCCGGGTGCCGTCTTCTGGATGTGGGTTTCCGCGGCTCTTGGCATGTGCACCAAATTCGCTGAGGTGACACTCGCTGTCCACTTCCGTGAGAGAAACAAAAACGGAGATCTGGTCGGCGGACCGATGTACTACATCAAGAATGGTCTCGGACCAAAATGGAACTGGCTTGCTGTTCTGTTTTCCACTTTCGGTGTTCTGACCGTATTCGGAACCGGAAACGCAACCCAGGTTAACACCATCACCACTGCAATCAACTCTGCGTTAGAGAACTACCAGCTCATCAACGACCAGACAAAGCCGGTTGTCTGCCTTGTGATCGGCATCATTCTTGCCTTTCTGGTAGGCCTTGTGCTTCTTGGCGGCGTTAAGCGTATCGGAAACGTGGCTGAGAAACTGGTTCCGTTCATGGCGCTTCTCTACATCCTGCTTGCTCTCGGCGTGGTACTGCTCCACGCAAGCCGCATCCCGCTCGTGTTCTCCATGATCTTTGAGGGCGCGTTCAACCCGCAGGCGGTAACCGGAGGCATCATCGGAAGCTTCTTCACAAGTATGAAGCGCGGCGTATCCCGCGGCATCTTCTCCAACGAGGCCGGTCTTGGTACCGGATCCATCGCCCATGCCTGCGCAGATACCAAAAAACCGGTCAAGCAGGGCTTCTTCGGTATCTTTGAGGTGTTCACCGATACCATCGTCATCTGTACGCTGACTGCTCTGGTTATCCTGTGCAGCGGCGTTCCGGTAACCTACGGACAGGCTGCCGGCGCAGAACTGACCATCTCCGGCTTTACCTCCACCTACGGAAGCTGGGTATCCATCTTCACCGCAGTGTCCATGTGCTGCTTCGCCTTCTCCACCATTATCGGATGGGGTCTTTACGGCGCGCGGTGTATTGAGTTCATCTTCGATGAGAAGGTCATCAACATTCATGGTAGCTTACTCCCTGGTTGCGATCTTAGGCGCGACCGTAGATCTGGGACTGTTATGGAGCATCGCGGATACCTTCAATGGACTGATGGCGATCCCGAACCTGATTGGTGTGTTCCTGCTGTCCGGAACAGTATTTAAACTGACAAAAGAATATTTTGAAACGGAAGGCAAGAATGCCTAGCTGAAATAAAAACGAGAGCAGATTCTATCGATCATATCAAATAGAATCTGCTCTTATTTTTTATTCTAACGGAATCTCCTGAAATCCTTGTGGAGTTAATACCGTTACCTTGCGGAAGCCGCAGTCATAGGCAAGTTTCTGAGCCTGATCGAAGGCGTAGGCGATGGTGTCTGCGCTGTGGCTGTCGGAATTGATTATGATGCGACCGCCCATGGCGTGAAGTTCTTTTAACAGAACCGGGTTCGGGTACGGCGCGGTGCGGTAGCCGCGGGACATGGCTCCGGTGTTGATTTCAAACGGGAGTCCCTGGCTGTTTAACTTTTTCATGGCAGCGAGCGCTGGTTCGAGGTAGGCATCTTTCGTTTCATTGAAATGCTTATAGCCCTCATTGAATTTGGTGAGCAGGTCAAAATGGCCGACCCAGTCGCAGTGAAGTTTATCGTAAACCGTTGCTTCCAGCTCATAGTAATCTCTCGCGAACGCATACCAGTCGCCGTTCCAGAGTGTTTCCACCGCACAGACCAGCTTTTCCTCCGTATCATCCACCGTTACCAGATGCCCGTCTTTTAAGACACTGTGCGTGGATCCGATGGCGTATTCCGCCTGCTGCACCGGTCCCAGCGTGTCGAGTTCAATCCCGATATAAAGATTGATTTTTCCGGCATACTCTTCCCGCAGTGCTTCGAGTTCCTGCTTATACGCGGCAAGCGCCTCATCGGACATGCCAAACCCCGGTTCCCACATGGAATAATCCGCATGGCCGGAAATCCCAAGATCCGTCAGTCCCATGCGGTACGCCGCCTCCACCATCTGGCGCGGTGTGCTCTTTCCGTCACAGTAAGTTGTGTGTGTATGAAAATCTGCGCGTAATTTCATCGTATTCTCTGTCCTTTCGCTCTTTTTTGTTACGGTGCGCCTTTCCTCCTCTATCCGGCATAAGGAATCTGTTCAAAACAGTCGTACTCACTGACACCGTTAATCTTCCACTCCCATTCGCCATCCCCTTTTCGTACCGGGATCCGGCAGGTGCGTCCATCATCCAGCTCTGCTTCCACGAAGCTCATGCCATCCGTACCGGTAATGGTAAAGGAACTGCCAGACGGAATGGTTTCCGGTTTTTCCGCGTTTTTCTCCACTACCGTCACCTCAAGATCGCGGGTAGATACCAGCACGATCGGATTTTCCCGGCTGACCGGGCCAAGACGGAAGAGCGTGCCATCGCTTGCAGGTACGCCATCCTCTCCCACATGGTAGATCCGGTATGCGCTGTAGGTTCCAAGAACATCTTCCCAATCCCACAAAATGAAATGCTCCGGGTCCGTGATCGGAGAATCATACCACGCACGGCCGCAGTATGTCAGATAGACCGGCGTTCCGGTGCTCAGGTCAAAAAGATTCAGATAGCGGATGTCATTATCGTCCTGATGCTGCAGATACAGATACGTTTTCCCTTCTTCCGTATGAAGGATACAGCCTTCCGAGGAATAGCCGCCGGAAGCGCCGTAATCCTGCTCCATCAGGAAAGCGGTACTGTAAGAAGTATCACCGCAGGTCACCGTGATGGCTCCTCCGTTTCCATATTCATCGCGATCCACCGTATAGCTCACAGATTCTTTTTTTCCGTCGCCATCCACATCCACGTCTGCGGTTCCATTCTCCGGAAGTTCTTTTACATAGGAGGTTTTCTGTGTGCCATACTGCTGTTTTACCAGTCCTTCCGCAAAAGGAATTTCTACGCTGACTGGTCCTGCCGCATATGGCGCAATGTCATACTGGTTAAACCAGATGGTTACCCCTTCGTCGGTAAGGAACCAGCGTATCGAACTGTAATCCGCGTTTTCACCGTAAAACATGGCTTTTACAGTGTCCTCATACCCTTCAAAAAACATATCCGGGTCGTTCTCTTCCGGCAGTTTTGTGCAGACATAATCATAAATTCCATCGTAATCAGCCGCAATATCCTCCAGAGACAATTCTTCTCCCGTTTTTGTATCATACGTGATTCCTGTGATATAAGTATATGGATGCGCGCCGCCAAGCCAGGTATATTCCGTCTGCATCAGGCAGAGAACCCTTTCAGCTGCCCGGACCGCCGTTACGGTGAGTTCCGACTCCCAGCCATTGTTTTCCATCATCTCCGGATTGGTCTGGTACATCATGCGGGCATCTTCCCGGTTCTCCTCCAGAAATGCCTTCTGTGCATCCAGATTCTTCTGATTCAGCGCATCCAGGGATTTCTGCAATTCCGGGTGGTTCTCATCCAGAAGATGCACCTGAGATGTTTTCACGGAAATCAGGGATTTTCCATCCTCCCACTCTCCGTCGTACTCTGCCGGAATCTCTAAGAGGATTGTCCCGGAAGTTTCGTTCTGTCTGTCAGATTCTGACTCCGGCACTTCCTCTGCATCCGTCCCGGATTCCGGTTCCTGCGCAGCCGGATCCGCATCATGATTCCGTTCCTCGCCGGAGATCCGCTCCACACTCGCTGCTTTTTTTCCGCATCCTCCTGCCATGCAGGATGCCGCCATCACCGCTGCCGCCATCATCAATATCTGTTTTTTCATACTCTGATCTCCTCCATTTCCAATAGATATCTTTCTGTGTAAGACTGCCGCCAAACAGATTCATACAGAAAATGCCCTGCCGCAATCATCGCTTGCGCACAGGACATTTCATTCTGTTTTCCGGTCAAATCCGTTCCCTTCTATCTCGCGAACAATACCAGCTTCTGTGCCTGGTTCTCGGCATTGCTCCAGACAAGCAGGTTACTGCCCTGTGCCACATCTTCCAGGGAAACAATCTGTCTGGTCAGGTATGGCATGATGCGGCAGTCTGCTGCTACCGCGTACTCTGTACCTGCAGTGGAAACCAGCTTCCAGTTTCCGTCCGCGTCTGCTGTCATGGATTTTACAGTGATGTACTCCGGCGCTTTCATATCCGCCGGAATCTTTGCAATAAGGACCTCACCGCTTGTCTGCGGCGGCAGGCTCATGGTCATGGCCGGTCCGATGTAGGCGTATACGGTATCGCCTTCCTGAAGATCTTTTAAGTCAACCGGATAGCCGTTCTCCCCATCGAGGATCAGCGTATCACCGGAAATCTGTACAATGACATCGCCCTCGATCATGCTGCCGGACGGGCAGTTTAAGTCAATGCTGCTTCCATTCACACTCGTAATGCTGCCCCAGATCGGTGCCTGCGCGCTCTCCTCCTGGCTTCCTGCTGTTCCTGGTCCCGGCTGTTCTGCTTCGGCCTGCGCCGTGCTGCTTCCTGCAACAATGGTCGGGGACTGCGCCGCGCAGGCAGTGATCACGCCTGCTGCTGTCAGCAGTGCAGCCATGCCGATCGCGGTAATGGTTTTATTATTTTTCTTTCTCATAGAATCTATCTCCTGCAGGCACATTCTTATATCTTTCCTTATCATTCTCCCGGGCGAAAGGAAAATGTGTAACACGGATGATCGCCTTATCGCCAGGTTCCAGCCTTGCAAGCGGCTGATCGCTTTCATACTTTATATTTTTCATTCTTTTCCTCTACGATGCTGTCAAAATCATATATTATCAAATCAGACTATGTTTCACACAATAGCGGTACACTCCGTCTTCAGCCACATGGTCACAGGTATCTGCTGCCACTGCTTTCAGGTCATCGGATGCATTCTCCATGGCAACGCCCATATCTACCGCCTGGAACATTTCAATGTCGTTGTTTCCATCCCCAAAAGCCATGGCCTGTGACCGGTCAATGCCATAATACTCCAGCATCTTCGAAATGCCGGTTCCTTTTCCTCCGCCTGCCGGGATGATATCCACCGCGCGATCCCACCAGGACGTAATCTTAGCTTCTTGGGTATTCTGCAGCACCTGCGCATATTCTTCCTTGCGACAGGCCATTAAAAGCTGATAGACCTCTCCTCTGGAGACTTCATCAAACTCATCTGAAATCGTGACCTTCTGGTTTCCAAACGCATAGTACTCCTCCAGATCTGGATCCGTTCCATTGGAAATGAGCCTGTCCTTTGTTGCCACCGACAACGCCCGCTCCATGGAAGCCGCATTCTGTATGATTGTCTGAACATCTTCCAGAGACATTGGATTGCTGTAAATCGTTTTGCTGCCCTCATAGCAGTAACATCCGTTATAGGTCAGGTATGCATCAAATTCTACACCCTCAAACTTTGGCACTGCAAGAGGAGATCTTCCTGTGGCGATGCAGATACGGATGCCGTTTGCCCTTAGTTTCAACAAAGCTTCACGGGTTTTCGGTGAAAGATCTTTTTTCCCAAAATCCAGAAGCGTGCCGTCTATATCAAAAAAGATGATTGCCGGTCTGTTCATGTAATTTCCTCTTTTTTGCTTTATATGATTTCTGCTCTTATTATTTGATATACGATCAAAATCTTCCTTTAATGACCTGGTTTCTTCTAAAATAAGCACAGTTCATCCCCTCTATCAGTCCTGCTCCAGGAAAGATCAGCAGCGCAAACATAACTGTCATGGCTATCAGAATTTTAATGATTGCAGATCTCCCTTACCATTACTTTTTTATAAATCGCTCATATATGTATAATGCAATAATGATTGCGGGGGTGTATACAAAGACATTTGCAATAGCTTGAATAATTACTCCACCAAGATAAGTCAATATAAAACCTGATGTCATTCTTATCACCTCTCCTGTTTTTATAATTTCCGAGTATCTCTTTCGTTAAATAGCCTGTCTCAATGATTGCATTACTACATAAATGACAAATTCTTTTTATACAACAATTATATCATATACTCATTAATAATGTCATAAAAAGCATGGCTTTCATGAATGTTTAAGAATATTTACAAGACCCTAAATTTATTATTACGGCAATTCCCAATCACCTATGCTCAGCTCAAAATTCCCGCTATAAATAATAGGATTTCCCATTACTGCCCTTTGATTATACGCCTCATAACGGCTCAGTGCTTCAGTTCCACCCGGCATATACTTTGCCAGTGTATGAAACCGGTCAAAATTATAATACCGCGTGAGTGCAGCCGGTATCCCCTCATAGCGTTCGTTCTGATAGGTTTCAGCGATCCCGTTTATCTCACCTCCTGAATAAGTATATGCCAGGTCAGAATAGCCGGAAGAAACGCTGCGAAGCAGGCTGTTCGGATAATACCAGGTATATCTTCCACTGGTTGTGTCCGGGTCTCCGTAAATTTCGGTCTTATGCGGCAGGCTCTGGCAAGTTGCAAAATCATAATCGGATTTTTCGTCTGTCATCACATTAAAAGCATAATCATATTTCATCGCGATCTGATCAAATGCCGCATCCACATCTTTTACCGTGATCTCCCAGTCCCATACTCCCTCTGTTTCCCTGCGGTCTTCTCTTCCCATGGATGCCAGAATGGAATACATATAGAGCATCTGCCAGTCCAGCCGGAGCATACACTCCGTATCTTCGTTGCTGACCAGTATCTGCTTACTCACATATTCCTCAGCATCTTCATACCAACTTCCTTCTTCATCTTCATGCTCGATCTGGTACTCCCGTAATCCGTATACGGTGATAGAGCGTTGCAACATATACTGGGTCTCATAGTCATATGCTTTCTGCAGCAGGTACAGAAGCGTATCCCGGTCTATCTTTAAAATCCGGTAATCGCTCTCGGTCAAAACCACATCGTTTTTGATGGCATTCAACATCATGGCATTGGAAACACCGCCTGCTGCCGCACTCGTATTAAGTGAACCAATAAATGCACCGTCATAGTTTCCATCCAGGCCGCCCAGATGTGTGGCCCCATTCATAAATGCAAAGCAGGCCGCCAGCTGCTCCGTTTCCCAGCGGTTTCTCTGGGAAGGGTGCCGCCTCGCCTCTGCCTCATATATTTTGCTAAGCCATTCCCGCTCATCAATCCCTGGAGAATATGTACTCGTTGCGGACCGTAAACCATTCTTTGTATTATCCTTACTGACGGTTGCTCCGTTTCGGATGGCCAGGGACCAAATAGTACCCCGAAGGGCCGGGCTGTATTCTTTTATATTGATGCCATAATTGGATAGCATTCCACGCTGCGCCGGCAGATAATAAGCCTCGTAGGCAGTCCGGCTCTGCAGCCCTGCAAATTCATCCGGATAGTTCATATAAGCGGCGTGCCATGCATTAATCAGGGATGCACGGTTGGAATATAACGGCGGGTTTATCATACTCGGCTTTGTATCCGTCTCCTTTCGGTAGCCACTTTCAATGGAAGACATATCAATAAACTGCTGGAACGCTCCATAGTGCGCCTGATTATAGGAAACGCAAAATTTCAGGAAATCCACCAGGGAATACCCGATATCGAACTGGTAGCAGCCATATGCATATCCGCCATCGCTTCCTGCCAGGTTAAACCGTTCCCTTCCGGACTCAAATACCGTCCAGCCGGTCCAAACCGTCCCGCCCGGCACCTGCATGACGATCCCATTATCAGGCCCATACCCGGACGAATCCGCCAAAAAAGCATCATCCGAGGAATCATCGGCACTTTCATCAAGCAAATTTAGATAAGGCCGGAAAAAATATACCTGCCTTGCCGACCGGTAGCCGGTATTGGCCAATGGTTCATACACCGTGCCATATTTTTCCCCCTTTGCATGGATCACCTGTCCATTTCCCGCATACATCATCATGTGATTACCAGATGGCCGCCCATACCAGATCACATCTCCGGGCTGAAGATCCGCTTCTTCTATAAACTGTTTGTTCTTCGTCGCAAAATCCTTCCACCCAACCGTTGTCATGCACCACTGTGCTCCCATGATAGCCTTTAAGTCAAAGCCGGCCTCCTGGTAGCAACGTGCAACCATGGAAGAACAGTCCCAGGATCCCTCCAGAGTTCTCTTTGCCTGGCTGTAAGACCAGTTCAAACGTGATCGCGCTATCGCAACTGCCCGTTCCCCGATCTTATTATAGGAAGAGATGTCTCCATAAGCCCAGGAATCATTTCCCGTGTTGAACTCCATATTAAACAGACTTTTAAGTGCATATTTCATGTGGTACACCGAGGCAATACCTATTCCAACCGTTCCTAATGCAACAAGCATCACACTGATTATCACAAGCCACTTTAATTTTTTTATCATTCGTCCGAATATCCGTTTTTTCATAACCGTCTCCTACCTTTAATGCGCAGGAATACCACCTCCTGTCCTTTAATTTTCGGCCACCGCGAAGCAGATTGTCCTTTCATCCCTGCTTCCGTAACTGCAGGTCACCAATGCAAGCATTTTCTTTTGAATTTCTTCTTCCGGCAATCCTTTCCATGAATTACGGCACCATTCTTTAAAAAGCAGTTCCTCTTCCACCATTTGCGATGGTTCAAAATTTTTTGCTGAACAAACGATGGTTCCGATCACACTGTATCGCTCTTGCCTGTCTGGGAAAAATAAAGAGAGTGATTTATGGTCATTCAAAAAATCGGCATCCGTATACCTGACGATATCTTTAAACATCGTCCCATTGCGCATATGGTGCCCATATAGAACAACCAGATGCTCCTCTGCAGCAGAGGAATTGGCACCATCTAGCATAATGGCACCAAATGCCCGCCTCTCACCTTCTGCCGAATGCTTCATATAGTATTCGTTATCACCGTCCCGCCAGCAGATGGGATAATCGATCACTGTTCCAGGGATCTGTATCCAGCCAACAATATCCGGGTTAATACTCTTTAAGGCTTCAAAATCAATCGGTGAAGTATAAGGCACCGTTTCTTCCCTGGTTGGGTCATTCCCCTTGCACTCATCCTCTTCTGATAGTTTTCCTTCATTTCCGGGAAATGCTGCCTGTTTCAAATACTCCTGTTCCATGCGCGCCTCTATATAAGGAGACGATCCCCGGTAAGCACAGATACCTGCTGCCAGGATCAACGACATGGCAACAGTCTTTCTAATCATTGCATAACCTCCTCCAGTCAACCGGCGTATACTGCTTTTCTTTATGAAATGGAACTTTGTATGTTTCCTCTTCCTGATGTTCTCCTGTACGGTATATAAGGAATGGAATATATGGCACCTTGTTCTGTTCCTTCACATACAGGTCCATTCGTATCCAGGGTCGCACCGGTCTCTGAAGTGCCTGAAGAAATTCTGAATAATGAAGCATGATATAATCCTGTGTAGAATTCATCAGAAAGGGAACCGACTCAAAAGCATACCCGGTGCCGAATGCTGTCATTGCCGGTGCCACCTTTTTTGCAAGTAAGGCCATACCTATGGCTGCCTGATCCGTGATATGCTCCTCACTCCCCCACTGGTTATATAAAGTTCCCTCTTTCAGATAGCTCCCGTCAGCCAGTTCCTCCCTGTCATTCATCAGCATAATCATAATGGTATTCTCTCTGACGCCGGCGGGAGCCGTACATAATCCCTTGCCCGGATAAGGCCGCCCATATCGGAACTCAAATTTTCAATCAGGACCGTAAGCTCACCAGCCATAAATACACATCGGTAAACCGTGCCAATTCCGTCAAGATCCTGTTCTTCAAACAGTGGAAGGGCATACACGGATGAAACTTTAATGCTTTCTTTGATAATCCCTAAATGAAAGAGAAGAACGCCAAACTGATCGCGGAAGTATAGCTCCGGGAATAAGTACGGAATTTCCTTTTCAAAATCCTGATGGGAATTACAACAAAGGCTCATTCCATTCCTCAGCCCCGCCAATGCATAAGAATTATTCTTTCTGATCTGTTCAAACAGATCCATTCTCTTTTTCAGAGCATACTGCCTGCTGTACTCTGTTCTGGATGTTTCCAAATCATTTCTGCAAAAATCCGATATTTCTGTCATACAAGCTAGGATTTCTTTCTCTCCGGCCTGTTCCTGATTACTGCACTGCTCCTTTAAAACATGCAAAAAGAATCCTGCATCCCGATAAAACTGTTTCTTTTCATAGCCAAACGCATCACATTCTTTTACCTTTACCAGGGCCTGTTCCATTTTTTCCAAAGTTACAGAAGCATCCGGATCCTGTTGCCTGCAGATAAAGGACAGAAATGGCAGTAGCGGCTGTTGATAACGTTTTATGGATTCAAATTTTAAAAGATCTGTCTGCTGAAGATCATCCGCAGGATCATTGCTGAAAACAAACATCACATTAATTGCCTGATGCAGGGAGATTTGCCGCATCCGGCGGTTTACTTGTGCATACGCATTGCATTTAAAAAGTAATCCCCCATGCGTACCTACCGCTCTGTTCCCATATCAATCTCTATACAAAGTGGACGTTCTTCTAAGTGATCCGTGCATCGGTATGACAATTTTAGATCTGCAAAGACATCTCCACGCTTCTTCGCCTGGCCGCCATACTCCCGCATCGTTTCAACTGAATACGGAACTTCAAACTCCAGCTGCATCCATTTCTCTCTATAATCAGAGAGTACCATTTTCAGCGCCGCTGCGATTTCTGCTTCCTTATGCTGGGATAATTCCATATTTGTCCTGCCTGTAACATATGCATCCAGGACCGAAACCATATTTTGATCTCCATGGAAATATTCGTTTATCAATTCGTAAAGGTGCTTCTTCCCAGCCTGGGTAATGGAATACAGTCCTTTCTCCCGCGCTCCTCCTTGTTCCTGCATTTTTATCCAGCCCCGTTCAATACATGTTTTGACCGTCCGCTGCCCCATGCTTCCAGCTTCCTGGATACACGGATCAATATGCTGAATCAGGAATAGGATCATCTCCCGCCTGAGGCGCTTATATTTTAAGAGCAGGGCCAGAATTAAAATCACCCTTGCATCTGTTCGGCCGGGCCTGGAACTTGCAAATACACTATTTTTTAAAATCTCATCGTAAATCATTCGAAGATGTAACATGTACCACCTCATCTACTCTCATTTATTTCTAATTTTTTCTCATACATATTTCATGGTGCCTGGCTTCTGGGTTTTTCAGCTCTAAAAATATCCTTTTTATGTATGCCTTTTTATGGGTTCAAAAACATTATTTCAGGCATTCTATAGGTTTTTCTTACTGTATAAGCTCCATGTGCATGGCGCAGTTTCTTCTGTTGTACATGGCACAACATAGTTATGCCATGCACGGGCCGCTGCGTTTCTCACCTGGGTTATGCCACGCACATGGCACAAAATCCGCCCCATATCTTTCAAATCCAGTATCGTTTTATCACTGGCATCCTGCACCCGCTTTCAGACAGCAAATGCGCATACCGGCTCATTAATATCTGATCCATTTCATCAATGATATGACGGTTTCTGGTATCTACTATCAACGAAAAACTGCTTGCGTCCAGCGCCACCAACATTGCATTAGAACGTATAAAAATCGGTTCTGTTAAGGCCTGCACAATGGTATATCTCGTTGCCAGAAGTAGATCTGACGGTGCATTTTGTGGAATCAAATCCGGAGAAATTTCGTAACACATAAAGATCTGATCCTTCTTCTTTTCATTCAAATCAAATGGCGAAAACTCGCATGACAGGAATGTCTTCCGGCACAAAAAATCTCCATTGTGACACTCGCGTGATGTGCCAAAAGCATATTCTACATTCACATAATGTCGGTACAGCTTTCTTATATCTTCCGATAACAGCAAAGGTTCTTTGCTTGTCACATAACGCTTATATAGTGCTGTCACGGAATACACATTACTGTTATCGGGAACAGTTTCTTTCACTATATCTGCCATTGGCTGCAACTGGTCTGTCCCCTGAACAGCATTATAAAGAGACGACAATGAATAAATTTTTGCTTTTGGACGGATATTTCCAAGATCATTCATAGAAGGATACGCCACACAAGATACACTGAATATGTATAAATTGGCCGCCGGATCACATGAAATAGATACTCGAACACAAGTGGTTTGATCATCTTTTTGTTCAGAAAATAGGCACATCTTCGTGACGCAACCGTTATGAATAGCCCTTCCTGCTTCCAGCGTTTCGCATAATCTATAGTCAGCCATTCTTCCAAAGATACTACGGCGCAAAACGGCAAAAAGTCCTCGCTGTGTATGTCTATCACATCCCCGTCTTCCACAATCAGCGCGCCTTCATCTGTCATAAATGCCATTGAAACCTTTTGAGATTCCTCATTTTGTGCTGTATTTTTATCCGATCCTGCTTCTGTCCCACTCTCTGATGTCTGACTTATACGGTCAGAACCTGGTAAAAAATCAAGCATATACTCTACATTTTTCGGCACATTTTCTGCTGTTTTCAGTAACAGGAATGGAACTTTTTCGCCGGGCAATGCCCGCTTTTCTCGGATTTCCATATGTGCCTGTGGATCATTTTTTATCGAATCCAACGGCAATTTATGATTATTTTTTTGAGTGTCTGGAACGGGCTTACTGGAATTTTCCAGGCAATTCAGTCCCGAAGTTTTCTCTTCTTTCTTCGCTTCATGCCCTAAAAAACCTGCACTCATGCTCGCCTGACTCATCAGTTCCTCCAGTGATAAAGCCGGCCTGTCGCTGTATGTAGGAACCAATATTTTCTTTTTATGAGCGGATTGTGCTTCTTCAAGACATATCTGTTTATCATCTTTCTGACCAAATTCTACCGCTACTAACGCAAAAAACAGATAAGGAATTTCATCATATATACAGATATCTTCAAAGAACTGCTGTCGCTCGCGTCCCTGGTAAGCAGGTGCAGCACGAAGTTTCTTCAGACAATCCTCATACCTTTTTGCCGAACACACCTCATTCTCTATTAAAATGGCATCCAGTAACTCCGCAGAATTTTCCTGGCTGCCAAGGCATGTTGCTCTGACAGTATTCCCCGATTTCCATTTAATATATGATCCAGCAACTTTTCTTTGTCATATAGGAATGAAGCAGAGGTACGCTTCCTGGCATCTTTGAACGCTTTATATAATTGTTCTCCAACCGGTAATACATACCCTCTTATGTGCCCCATCTGTTCTAAAATGATGCAAACCTGCATGTGAAATACATTTTTCCGTATCATTGAAACAGTCGGATTATGAAACATATAACGCAGCACCTGCAGTTCCGCGTTAAGCTGACAATTACAAAAATCTTTCGAGAATTCACATATTTTGCAAAAATCTACTTTCTGACATTCCGGTTCAAAGTGAAAGTTTGTATCCACTTCTTCGCAATGAAATGACAGTTCCCCATATGTCTGGTATAAATCGGAAATGTAGGCTGATTCAGGCTTTGTGTCTACTATTTTCATGCTCTTTAATTCTTCAAACACATAATCACACTGCTCCTTCGTGTATCCACATGAAGCGCATTTCTGAATTACATAGATATTTTTTAGTGCCTGATCTGCTATCCACGCCACCTTAAACAGGCATGGGCATCCTTTGATATAGTGCATTTATTTACCTTTCTGCTGCATTCTAAAACACATAATACTTTGGAATTTTGTCACATCCTGGTACCGGGTAATATGGCTTGATCACATGCTTCCCCTGCCGCATCAGTTCACTCACCTCTGCCAGTTCCTCCTCTTTTCCACCAATCAGACCATATTCATTCAGATAAAACAAGGTGAAGCTTGCAAATTCGAGGACACGTTTTGCATCCTGCTTTCCTGCAGTTGAGGTCTTTGTAATTTTGTCATAATGTCTCTTCTTATATGGAATAATTTCTTTCACCTGAACAAACCCGGTAATGCAACAGGCCATACGGTCACTACGGTATACGGCAGAAGAAATTTTCTCCCACTTCACGCGAGGAAGCGAAATATTAAAATTTCCATAATCATTCTCACAAATCAAATATATCTGAGCACCATACTGAGCGCTGATTTTACGCACCTTTCCACAAAAGAATGCCGTTTCTCCAATCTTTGTCCTACGGGTAAGTACAAGTGAACTGTTGATTGAGATCAGCGCACCATCTGGGTCCTCATACTGATATAAGCCATATTCATACTCCATCTGGGAAAGCACAGCATCCGCCGTCATTTGCACTGTCTGTGCACACATTTCAAATGCTCTGGCCGCAATGACCGCATTTAGGATTGTTAGATCAAATCGCTTCCACTTGTACAGGTCAAGCACTTCTCCAGAGTATATGCCGGTTTCCTTTCTGGCCCCTTTTTTGCACTTAAAGGCAACCGGAATGGAAAATCCATGCCCATAGATGAACGGAATGATACCGGCGGCTTCCGAATACTTAGCAAGCTGCTGAACGTATTCTACGCATGCTGCTGCATGTCTGCCACGTAAAAACTGAAGTTCCAAATTTTCATTGATAGTCACTTCCGCCTCATCCTCTCTGCAGCAGCACCGCAGCACCTTTCCTGTTTCTAATTCTCTTTTGATCCTGGAACGAAGTGCTAAATGATATAATACCGTTGGATATAAATAGCGTCCTTCTTCTTTTTCACCTAATTTCAATACTAAAAAACCGATTTTCTGCTTCAATACAGCCTCCTTAAATTCTTTTAAAAAAAACTGCGCATGGCTGTGACACCATACGCAGCTAAATCTACCTTCTTCGTCCACGTTTCGGGCCGCGATGCCACCGACTTGAAACGTGCTCAGGCTCTTCGGCATCTTTCGTTCTGCGCCTGACAGCGAGATATAATATGATTGCGATAAACAATAGGAAAAATACAACCGCCGTAATGTACGGATGCTTTTTTACAGTTTCTGCTATCTTTTTCAGAAACTTTATCATCTCTTCCCATAGGTTTTTAAGCCAATCCCAGCGATTGGATCCCGATGATTTTGATGTGCTTTCCGGCATAACAGAGGCATCCTTTGGCAGCAGTTCATACTGTGCACGGATCTGATACCCCTCTTCTTCCGGCAGGGTAATCACATCTTCATATGAAATTTCCAGATCGTAAACCAGCTTTTTCCCATACGCAACTGCGTTCCGATACAGAATCCCATTCTGCTCATACATATTACCGGCCCAGGCCGTATGGTCGATCTGGTATGCGTCCTTTGGCACGCCGATCAGCTTTAACAAAAGCCCCTCATTGCCCGCAAACGGATCTGCTGTCTGATTGAGTGATATCACCTCATTTCCAATCTGGAATAGTCCTGAGTCCGCATGTTCTACGACAATATCAAACGTAAAGGAATCTTCCCAGCGTTCATTTACCCGCTTTGTCTCTGTAACCGGTAACGTATAATCGGTTACCGTTTGAAACGGATTATCTGCAATTTCTACCTTATAAGTTTCCGAGATCTCGTCAATTCCTTCATAATCTTTCAGCAGCAACGTATCCTGGATATGCTTTTTTCTTCCGGAAAGAGTTTGTTCCTGCACCTCATAATCCACTAATCGGTATGTATCATTGCCTTCCACATGTTCTTCCTCTGGCAGATATGGATCCTGATCCGCATCCTTTGGAAACACCTGAGAATAATATACATAACTTCCGTCGGTCTCTCCCGGACCATAATATGGCCGCTCTCCAAATACTTCTTCCACGGTGGTAATCGCATCATCTGCGTCGCTGACCTGCTTTTCCGTTTCAGAAGACACCGCTGCATTCATATCCTCTGTAGTATTCTGCGTCTGGTTTTCTGATACCTGACTCGCCATGGTTTTCCCGGCGGGACTGGCAAATACCAGTACCGCCGTAAACATCAGGCGCTAAAATATCTACGCCTCATCATCTTTTTTCTTTCCTTTCCTTCGTCCGATAAGCACCAGTCCCCCTGCGCCTATCGCAAAGATGGTTGCCAGTACATACCATTTGAATGAATCTGTAGTATCTCCTGCCTTCGGTTGCTTCAGCCAGTCTGGAACACCCAATCCATAGGATCCGCTGCTTCCATTCGTGCTCTCATAATGCGCATAGATCCGCCCGATACCAACCTTTTTATCAGTTTTTTCATTATAAAGTGTTGTTTCCCCAGCGATGGTTCCGTCATATGAAACAAGGAACTGCCATGGTGCTTCGGACAGCTCATATCCGTTTGCCGGCTCGATCTCCACGATACGGTAAGTTCCTGCCTTACCGGCCAGAACCTTGCACTCTCCTGTTTCATCCGTTCTGCCATGAAATACCACCTGGCCGTCCGGATCAGTCACCTGAAGCAGCGTATCTGGAACCGCTGTGCCGTCTTCTGAATCTTTCTTTTCAAGTATCACCTCCACATTTGGATAATCATACAAGGTCCGATTTTCTGGATTGGTTACTTTACCATCCTTAATATACAGGTACTGCACGGTCGGGTTCAGGTAATATCCAGCCGGTGCCTCTGTTTCCTGATATGTATAGGTTCCGTCTGTCGGCATAGTAAATATCAGATATCCGCTCTCATCTGTAATCCCTTTTAAGTACAGGCTTCCATCCACACTGTAAACAGTAAGCTCTGCTCCGGCCACGCCGATCTGGTTTACTGGATCGTACTTGCGAATGGACAGTTGACGTTTTCCCGGAGTGTGCCACCTCCGCCGCCACCGCTACTGATTGCATAATTCACGAATCGGATTTCTTTTGTTTCCTGACCCAGTGGCATAATAAACTCCTGATCCTCAGATACCCGGTATCCACCAGGGCTGATACTTCATGAATGACATAGGTTTCTCCGGCCTTCAGTACACCGTCAATCCGGTAAACCGTACCGTCTGGCACGAAATCAACCAGAACATTTCCGTACAGATCCTTGATCTGTATCCGGCCGCCACTAAGAAGCGTGCCATTTGGATTTACCTTGCCAAATTCTACATGGGTTACATCATCGAACATCTCCACCATATCAATGCTGCCATCTTTGGATACCGTAAATTCAATGTTCTCCGCAACCGAATAGCCATCTTCCGGTCGGATCTCAATAAGTGTATAAGTTTCTCCGGCAATCAGTTTTGCTACGATTTCGTGTGGTGTCGTCGAAGAGGTCCACTCATCCACATTTCCATTCTTATCCTTTATCACCAGATGACAGCCCGGAAGTTCTTCTTTTCCCGTAATTTTCTTCTTGGATACAACCACATGCGTCGGCTTATCCTCCATTTTGACCTGATCGACCGTTCCGTCATGGCTTACTTTAAACTGAATATCTTCCGCATAGGCCCAACCGTCTGCCGGACGAACCTCCCGTAGTGTATATTCCTCATCTGCGATCAGCTTCTCCTTAATTTCATGCGGCTGGTCCGTAGAAACCCACTCATCTACCACATTTCCATTCTTATCAATGACCTGAAGCGTACAGCCTGGCAGCTCTTTGCTTCCCGTAATCTCCTGTTTGGAAATTACAACATGCGTCGGCTTGTCTTCCATTTTGACATAATCGACCGTTCCGTCATGACTTACCTTAAACGGCACATCTTCCGCATAGGCCCAACCATCTGCCGGACGAACCTCTCGCAGCACATAACTCTCATCAACTACCAGTTTTGCAACGATTTCATGCGGCTGGTCCGTAGAGATCCACTCCTCTACTACGTTTCCGTCCTTATCTACGACCTGAAGCAGCGCACCCGGAAGTTCCTCACTGTTTGTGATCTTCTTTTTAGATAACACGATGTGAGTAGGCTTATCCACCATGATCACCCGGTCCACCGTACCATCCTCATTTACGGTAAAGGTAACATCTTCCGCATAGGAATATCCAGGTGCCGGGCTTTTTTCAACCAGTCTATAGGTCTTTCCCGGTTCCAGGAATTCTTCAAGGCTTTCCGCTACGTCAGAGCTGGTCCAGCTGTGAATCAAGTTATTTTCCTCATCGTATAATTCCATTTCACAGCCAGGAAGCTCTTTACCACCACCAATTTCCGTCTTTGAGATCATAACTTTGGTTTTCCGGTCCGCGGCTGCAATGCCCTCAACATTCACAGACTGGCCCAGAATTGTACTGATCTTATTTGTCGGAAGGCTGTCCCCATTTGCGAATACGGTTTCTTCCATAAGCACATAGGTTTCTCCCGGCTTAAATATCGTGCGTTTCGCCGTATCCTCAATATTTCTGGTAAATCTGGCTCCGTTTCCGCGAGTTGCATCTACACTTCCGGACGTCATTTTCTCCGTATGGTGCAGGCCATTCTCGATCTTTTCAATCTCATAGGTCACATTTTTATAGTAACCCGGATCGATCTTGACATATTCATTACCAGAGAGGCTGATGGTATCACCACTCTTTATCATGCCGGTCCTGCTGCCGCTGTATGAATATGTGCCTGAAAGTTCCCTTCCTGTCGATGTGTCATAGAGTTTTACCCTAAATGATGTTTTCTGATCTTTATACCTCTCCTTTCCGGATCCCGTAAGTTCGTTGAACAATACTACCTTTCCATAAGTTAATACCGGCACTGTCTTCTGGGTTTCCCTTACAATTCCCTTATATTCTGCTTTTGCCTTAATCGTAGATGCCTCACCACTTACCTGTGTTGTAAAAGCAGCGTATGCAGCTTCACCTGGCGCCACGCTCTCAAAACGGAATACCAGTTTTTCTCCGTCAAAAGTTCCTGTTCCTGGATCAATGATGCTTGTATCTGCATCGACAGTCACGGTTAATACCATATCCGCCTTTTTATGATCCGTGTTGATCACGCGGATTCTTTCAAAAATTGCCTGGTCCGGCGCTAATGCACTGGCGCCATCCGCAGACAGTCTGGTTATTACCAGATCATCTTTCTGCAGAGGATTTTTCACTTGCTTTTCCTGATTGTCCGCATCTGGAAGAAACGCAGTGATCTTGGTTCCGTCCGCATAAGATAAGGTCACATTTACACGGTCAATTTCTCTGGTTGGAATTTTAATCTCTTCATTTTCATCAAACCAGAATGTTTTGGTGAACCGATCCGTCACAAGAATGGTTCCGTCGGAATATCTGCAATACTCTGTAATGGTATAGGCCGATCCTTCTGACACGGAAGAAAGCGGTTTTCTTATCACATGTTTCTCGCCGACACCGATCCAGCTTTCTACCAGGTCTTTGTTTGCGTCCGTCAACTCATAATATATCTGGGTCACATAACGGCCCTTCAGTTTTACCTGCTCAATGCTTGTGGTATCACGATTAATCGTATCCAATTCATAATCATTCTTTGATACCCGTTGGATTTCAATACTCTCCATCTGGTTAGAAAGGCCCTGGATACTCCTTCCATCACTGGATACCGTAAACAGTACCGGCTTCATCAGATTCCACCCATTTGGCGCAGCATCTTCCACCAGAATATAGGTATGCCCTGCAATAAGTCCGATAACCTCATGCCTCTTCTCCGATTTTCTGGTGGTCCAGGTCGTAAACGGTGCATCTTTATCATATACAGGCTGATCGTGTTCATCTTTTCCTGTCACTTCATAAATGGAAAGAATTGCCCCATCTATAAAAGCACCTTCTGTATTGTCATCCCCTAAAGCATCGAAGTCCTGCTTACTAAAATACAGCCTGGTCTTCTGATCCTTTACGCTTTCCTGATGAATTACTACCGTCTCATGGGCAAAGCTCTGGCCGTCACTCTGTTTCGGCTCAAACTGCCAGGTGATGATTTCCGGATTTACACTATAACCCTCCGGCGCTGCAATCTCCTGTAACGTATAGGTATAAGGAATGATGCTTCCATCTGGCTGCATCTCACCAACAGGAAGATCCTGCACGATGATGACTGCCTCTGTTCCATAGATCATGTTTGTGGAAACCGGCTCATCCAGTTCATCCCCTTTATAGGCTTTGATCTCAAATGTCGCTCCGGCAAGTCCCTGACCGTCTTCTCCAGTCTTGGTGATAGAAAGCGCACCTTTCACCGCTTCATTGACTGCCCGGATCGTCTGTACCGAATCATCCAGATGATACTCAAATCGTACCGGTTCTGCTAAGGTATAATAATCCGGTGCTGACAGTTCTACTAAATAATAGATACCTTCTGCCAGGCCCGTTTCAATATGAAGCCTTAAATCTCCCACCTGATATCCTTCCGGGATCCTGCCATTTACTTTATCTGTCACTGTATAAATGCCGTCCGCTCCGGTTACCCATTGGCTGACCAGATACTCCTCAGACTGGTTCAGATTTCCTGATAAATCTGCTCTATACAGGGCCATGACAGCACCAGCCAGTTCCCCGGTCACACCAACAGCAGATTTAGAAAGCCAGATCTGCCCCGCCAGATCTTCGATGTGATACTGCTGGATCTCCTTCCGGTTCTCCACTACGATCACCTGGGCATCTGCTTTTAAAAATCCATCGGGAGCCTTGGTTTCTACAAGGACATACTTTTTCCCTGCAGGCAGGCCATTGATCCTTCTGGTGCCTCTGTCCGTAAGGTAGGTATCCGCATAAGCATTTATATGCTCCAATTTCTGATAATCAAACTGGTAATCAAAGACGGTTTCCGGCAAATTGCCAGATACTGCCACGCGTATAGTCTCCCCGTCGCTTGTAATCATGGTAAGGAGTGCTTTCGTTGCAAATCGGTCATGACTTCCTCCGGCGCTTGCCGCATCCATTACTGTTTTAGATGTGACGGTTGCAGATTTTTCCTGTCCATTCTCCTTCCAGCCAAACAGTGAAAGATCCACACCATAGGACGCATACGCTTTTTCAAATGCATCGCGGAAATTCTGATAATTCTCAACGGTGCCGCTCTTAAATGATGCCAGAACACGGGCATCATATACCGGCGTGCCATCCACATCGTAAATAATTTCACCTTCTGCATTTACCACTGCCTGTTGGAGACTAAATTCTGCTCCAGACAGCTGGACTTTTTCTCCATGCTCATCTGTAAAGAATTTTTCAATCTCAACCTTTGTGGTATCATTCTTCATGCAGGCAATTTCAACTTCTGACTGATCACCGATCGTAACTTCCACTGGATCTGCTGTCACAAAACCTTCCGGCGTTTCAATCTCTTCCAGCAGATAATCTCCTGCCGGGATCCGCTCGAAATAGGCCGGTTCATTTCCGCTTACCCACTCCGCAGTATTCCATACCGGATTGGAAGCAGTACTGTTTGAATCTTCCCAAACCAGTGGAGTATCCTGTGTTTTTACCATATAATATCCCTTTGGATATTTTTCCGTATCCACACTATATACCCGTCTGGCCGGATACAGCGCCAGTTTTGCTCCAGGAACAGAACTGTATGTATAGGAAGCAATATCACCAGTCACCACCTCGCGCTCATACGGTTTCTCTCCCGTTTCCGGATGTTCATGGTCCATATCCAGAACTGTCATTTTGGTATCCTGCGGCGCATGGATCTTACTAATTTCAATCTTTGTGGTCCGGTCAACCATCTGAACATGCTGAAGTTCTCCCGTCTCCGCAACAGTAATGCCGCTAGGCAGCCCCTTCACATACCCCTCCGGTGCCTTTAACTCCTCCAAAATATAGGTTCCGCTCGGAAGGCGTTTTAAAACATCTGCCTGACCGTCCATTTGGAACGTATCGAATGGATCATTTGGAGTCTTGTCGGAGCTGAGCCAGGTGTTTTCAAGGATGTATCCCTCACCCAGCCTGTGATACAGATTTTTCCTGTTCGGAGACTCTTCATCCCAGGAAGAATCATACAGTTCATCGTGTTCATTGATGCGGTACGCATTCTGGTTATATTCTTCCAGATTATCTGAATCCTGGTGTCTGACAAAATCTCCATTTCGGTCATAAAGATCCTCACCCTTTTTGTAGGTTTCTGAACTTCTCTGGTAATACAAAACCAAACCATGGTCATCATAGACTGGATTGAGTTCATTTAAGAAATCACCATTATTATCATCTACCAGGACAGAGCCATTCATATCCTGCTTAAAACGGTTCTGCTCAATGCTACTCTCTTCGTGTGATTGCTCCCCATTTCCTTTCCAGGTTCCAGTAATATGGCCGGACTCCGTATGGGTATACGACGGTTTATCCGCATCCGGTATCTCCGCGGTGGAATTATTTACCACATCCAGCGTTTCATCCTCTGCATAGCCGTCCTTATTTTCGCCCACCGTAGCAATACGGGAAGTCGTAACCTTATCACGAGCAATCACATTTCCAAATTCATCCTTCCTTACGTTGACTGGCCATACCAAAATTCTTACCGTTCCGTCTTCACAGTATTCTTCGATATATGCCATTCCTGTTGCCGGATCAACCAAAGCATCGCGGTACCCGTCTTTATCCAAATGATAGATTTTGGTGCCTGCCTCCACTTCAAGCTGCTTATCATTCTTACGGTATTTTACCCTTGTAAAATCGCCTTCTGTAATCTCTAAATACGGAACTCCATTCTTAAAGACATACATTGAATGATCGCTGTCACTCTTTGCGAAATTTCTGCGGTCCCGTTCTGCCTCTTCCACAGGCGTCAGTTTGTGCATTCTGTCATACACATAGGTAATGAACTGTCCGTCAATATAGCGCTCCTGATATGGATCCAGTCCATCCAGGTCATAATATAAAATATCTGTATCCGGCCGCTGCAACGTAACCGCAGACCATACTCCGCCGGTAGCTGAAATGGAGTTTCCGTCCTTGTCAATGCCGACCGGGAAAGTTACTTCCAGTTCTTTACCTGCTTCATCCTTTTCACGAACAAACTCTACCTTTTCGCCGGCATACCCCTGCTCGATATACATTCTGGTGATATTGTTCGTGAGATTTCTTTCAATCTTCAGTCCTTTATAAGTCTCATCTCCCTCAAATCCAGAGCGTTCTACAGGAATTGCATCAAACAATGTCATCAATGCCCCTGCTACGTAGCCATTTTCATCATCTGCAGTTTCAAGAGTTCTGGTAACATATCCATAGCCCGCAAATGTTCCGTGGGAATAGACAATTTCCACCTGTTCTCCTGCTGCCTTGCGTTCCTCTAAATACTCCAGGGTTCCTTTCTGCCATGCATATCCTAAATATTTTCCATCCCGGTACGCATAAACCAGGTCCGGATTTTTTCCGATCTCGCTGTATTTTCTATCCACACGACCGGAAATCTTATAGCTGACCGTCTTGTCCGCCGTTGTATTGGCTTTCTCTGCAGAGGATTCTTTTACCTTTTCAACCTCCAACCGGATCGGAGTATTCTCCACATAGACCTGCGCCACGTTTACTTTGTCTTCCGGTTTGTTTGCATTGGTTGTCTGGTGGTCCGCATCATCCTCATAAACGACTGCCAGGACCCGATTATCCTTTGCTCCTTCCTTATAATAAGTGATCTTGTCGCTGTAAACCTCGATCGCGATTGGCTTACTCCGCGCGTATCCGGCTGGCGGATCCACTTCCGCCAGGACATAAACACCCACGCCTAAAGGCTGCGGCAGCTCCAAATAACCGACATTCTGGTCCTGATAAGAAGATCCCGTGTCTGTCATCTCATCCCGCATCAGGCCGTCCCTGGTTGTTGAATAGGTTTTAAAGGCTACAGTCTTATTCCCGTATTCATCTCCCAGGACAATCTGCTCATCCTCACTGCAGGTCGGTGTGCCCTCCGGCACGGTGCCACTATACAGATCACCGATGCCATTCTCTTTTCCGGTAATGCGATCAATCCACCTTGCAATCCGGCCTTTTGCAATCGGCCGGATGTCGATAGCCCCCATTGCCGTTAAGAATTCTTTTGTTCCGGTAAACTGCGTGGGTTCTGTCGTAAATTTTACGGTTCCCTGACCACTCTCACTGTCATCACGGGATGCCGCATACAGATTGAAAAGTGCACCGTCGTGAAGGATATTCTCATGGGTTTCTGAGTCAATCTTTTCTATTCTAAGCTTTGCCGTAAAGAAGCGGTTCACAAACTTATCGTAAGCAAATCCCCGATATGTTGCGTTTCCTCCCTGAGTCGGCTCTTCATCTGTCACCTCTGCCTGTTCATCCGTTGATGCAACCACGCTATACGGAACCAGCATGGCAGCATATTTCCCGTCATAAGCTGTCTGCATTCCTGTCATCGTTGCAACATGATCCCGGTACTGGATTCCTAACCGGTTATCTGCCGTAATATCCGCACCCGGATATGGAACGTCATCGGAAAGTCCCGCATCTTCAGACAGGGAACTATACCGGTAATTTTCTGAAATTCCTTTTCTGCCGCTCTGTCCCTCTGTCAGATAATAGGTAACTTCGGCAGCAGAACGATCATTTTCCGGATTATAATAATTTTTCAGCGGCCGCCATGGGCTTTGCGTCAATGCAAAATAGTTACCGGCTTCTGCCCGAACCCCATTTGTGATCTCATTTAGATCAAGGCCATACTTATAAACTTCAAAATCCCCATGATGATTATGGGCCTGGATCTTATGGTCCTCCTCACCAAACCGGATCTGATATTTCTGTTCCAGCTGCTGCATGGAATCAGCCCGGCCATAATTATAGAAAGAATTGAGTGTTTCCGGAGTTTCCTGTGATGCATCATAAGATGCATACACACTCGGCAAAGTTACTTCCCTTGGCTGATCAATCTGATAATGCCGGTTTTTAAAATCCTTCAGTTCATCAACATGCGGCTGCTGCTCTGCCACCACATAGATTCCATACGGTAAATATTTCGATAACCCATAGGCATATCCACCGTCTTTTGAAAGATCTTTATCTCCATAAATCGTATTGGCAGCCAGTGTTGTTGTATCATGGTCGCTGCCTCCGTTTGCCTCGCTATCCCAGTGAATTGCGTAAAGCTCATCAAGATCATACGCAAAGAACGGCTTCAAATAATTTTCTGCTTTTTTAATGGCCTGGCGGAGTGCCAGATCATACGTTTCTTCACTGTATGCCGTCGCACCAGCACTGGCCTTCTTCTCTCCAGTACCTGCGTCTACCTCCTGCACCAGTTTTTTTACCTCATCATCCAGGTACCAGCTGATTGCAAACTGACGCACCCGGTCAGATACCCTGGCATTATCCAGCTGCTCTTCGGTACGGTTTATGAGATTTCCAATCGGCTTATAACTTGTGTAGGTCGGATGATTTTCATCCCATTTATCTCCATTAGAAACGCTGATCGCATCAAAAAACTTCTCATAATTGTAATTTTTGACCGTACTTGTGCTGTCACTGTCTTCAACCAGATAGTTTGCCGTTTCCAGCAGTCTCGTATAGCCCGTGTTTGCCTCATCACTGATCAGACCATTATGGTAATCATAAAGAGCCGTATTGGCAATCACTGCATCATTGGAATTTTTAAACAGCGGATCCGTCTGATGAGGGACCTTTGTATAGATCTTATTGACCAGCATTGGAAATGCTTTATTTGCGGCAAGCTGCTCAGCATCCGTCCGGTCAGTTCCCATACGGTCCTGCCATACAATTTCTCCATTTTCATTCCGGTACAATGCTTCCAGATTTGACTTCAAATAAGTTTTGAAACGGAAATTATCAAGCTTTTTCGCCGAATGGTCCGATGCTCCATTCCCTTCATGGTTACCAAATAAGCGACTCCACCAGTCCTCATGGACTTCACTGTAGGAGTTCGTATTGCGGTAACTCTTCTCATCAATCGTTTTTGTTACTTTGATCTGCTGACTGATGATCCTCTCTTCTACACCTACAGGTTCCTTTCTGGTGTTCGTCCCCGGCCGTTCTGCCCCATCCTGAAATACATAGTCCTGGACCGGATAATCAAGGGCCACCGATTGTACATAAGAATTTTCCTGGCCTACTAAAAGGCTGCGATAGTTAAGGTATGCTTTTACGCTGGAACCTTTTGCCAGATAATAGGAGGCGCTACCAACCTGAATGCCGGCAAGTTCTTTTGAAATTCCAAAATCTGTGCAATCCTGCTCAGTCAGTGAAATGAACCGGGATGGAAGTTTCAGCGTATACTCATAACGTGCTGCTGCCTCGTCATTATGCTCCGCTCCATATCCATCCGTATAATTACCAGTCTGATGGGCAATCCACACATTACCTTCCTTTGTGAGAGGGATCTCCGTCCACTTGCATTCATTTACTTCCACGGAAATCTTTTCTGTCCGCTCCACATAGGTTACCTTCGGAATTTTAATGCCATTTTTATCCAGAGGTGTTTCCCCGGTTTTATAAAATTCAGTTTCGGTTACGACACCATTCACGATATCCCCGTTCTCATCTGCCTGTACAGCGGGAGAAAGGATCGCATTGACGGTGCCGTCCTCGTTCGTGGAAAAATTCTTCATTTCACCGCGGGGATCATAAATGGCATCCTCGCCGTATGCAACATAAATAGCTCTTGGCCGCATGCTGTGGTCTGCCGGCATACTTGCTACCCGGTAAAATATCGCATCCCCTGAAGAACCGTCTGCCGGAACATAAAAGAGCATCGGATAATTGGTCCGGTTTGCGTATAAACCGACCGTCCAGCTGTCCGCATTTTCTTTGATATAATCTACTCCACCATAATTGTAATAATCATGGGTATTGTAATAATCCAGAATAGAAACAATCAGTGAAGATAACGATACTGCGTCTCCGTCTGTTCCTTCCTTATTGATCGTCAATGTTACAAGAGGAGAACCGCATACCGTTTTATCAGCTGCGCTTCCAGCGCTGACACCGGATATACCATAGGTATCTGTCTCACCTTCCCATACACCGCGGTCGAATACCAATTCATCCATGCTCGAATAAGCTGTAACTCCGCTTCTTTTATAGTTCGGTGAGCTTTTTCCATTTGTGCGAAGCGCCTGCTCCACCTTGATTTTAAGAAGCGCAAAGTCATTATCCACATCTGGTACAGATGCGAGTCTTAAAAGAAGTTCATCATCAGACATTCCTGGCACAGATGCCAGGATTACATCCGTAACTTTCGCAGGATCCAACCTTTTCGGGTCACACGGATTACGTTTTTCGCAGTAAAATTCACATTGGTCGTTTTGGTTTTAATGCTTCCATCTGCATTATATTTCGGGTACTGATGGTCGTTTTCCGCCACAACATACTCCGGCAGGCCAAAAATATTTTTGACTGGCACTTCATCATAGATACCCGTACCGGCCTCTACCTCTTTCGTCGTAGAAATACTGTCCTTCCGGTAAAGTTTTGCTCCCTCCGGCAGATTTCGAAATACAAGATCAAATCCCGAATCCCCTGTTTTTTCACTTTCAGCTGTAAAAAACAACTGGTTGTAATCAGGATCTTCCACATCTCCAGTCGACTCATCACTGATCTGTTCCTCCGCGGTAAGGATTCCCACAATTCCAGCGTAACCGGTCAAATCGCCTGGAACTCCCGCATTTACATCCTGGCCCAGATTGGTTTGCTGCTGCATTCGGTTTCCAATCGACAATTCATATCCCTCAGAGCGGGTCAATTCCTTTACGTAATAATCCCCCAGGATCAGCGGTCTTCCAATCCAGCAGTTTCCATTCGCCAGTTTGTAATCCGGATAAGTCCTTACCACATCTGCGTCCGCCGTATACTCATCGTATGCTTCTGCATGATCATAGAGATTTTGTGGAGATGCTGCATTCCAGCCCTGGCCACGGTCCACGATCTTACCCTCTTCATAGTCATAGATCATTCCTGGTGCTTCCGTAAAGGCCATAAACGAAGCATCGCCATTTTTATCCGTTGTCGTGACTGCCACCAGATCATTTGCCATATAAACGATTCCCGTTTTTCCGTCCGGATGAATAATATCCGCTGCTGCAAACAGGCCATACACAGCTCCTTCTAATGTGGCATCTCCCTGGGTATCTCCATAGGAATCATATGCGTCGTTTGCCCCATTTTCCAGATCCAAATCCCGCTTATTGATATGGATTTCGCCCTCTGTCCGGTGATCATAGATACGCCACATATTTCCGCAGCCATCTTCATCATTGCAGTGACTAAAATGATCCGCCGGTCCTGGTGTAATAAGTACGCCCACGCTCGGTGAACCCTTTGCCGTGCTGTAGGCACTTTCAAACAATTCTTTACCAGATCCTGAAAGCTGCGCATAAAGGGAAATGTCCGGATCATCACTTCCGGATACAGTCAGATCACCCTCTTCCCTTTGCTTAGTAAATTCTACATACGCCACATAGGTCGCATTGGAGTCTGACGCAAGATCTACCTTCCTGCCGCCAAGAGCCTCTATCTCTCTGATTCGTTCTTCATCCTCAATAAATTCCTGTTCATCTTCAATATCGTCATCAAGGAATTCTTCTGAATCAATGTCTGCCAATTCTTCTTTTGTGGGATTTTCCTCCTTTTTTAAATCACGATTATCTTTTACAACATCCTGAATTGGCGTTTCTTCCTTAGACGGCCTGCTTTCCTCTTCATCAGAAACATCCTCGGAATCATCGTCCCTAGTTTCTACGGCAGAAACCAGCTCCTTTTCTATATCACTGCCCGCTGCATTCTCCGTTGTCTCTGCATAAACAGTCATAATACCGAAAAGTTTTTGAATGCCTTTTTCAATCCAGCCGGAAAATACCTTTCCTTCAAAGGTTTTCAATCTCGCAGACACATCTCCAACCGTGCTGTCCAGCTCTTTAGAAGCTGCGTCATCCACACTGTCTGAATTTTCCAGGTCTCCAAAGCTAGTACCCGTATCGGAATCTTTCTCTGCTGCGTCCTCAGATCCTGTTTCGGAATCATTTTTCTCAGGCTCATCTTTTGAGTCCGTATCTGATATTCCGCCGTCAGGGTTCTCTACTTCACCTTTATCCTCCTGATTTTCCTCATCCTTATCCGAAACTTCCGTGGAATCCAAAATTTCACCATCGGAATCCGATGAATTTTTATTATCAATGTTGTCGGAATCCGTTGTTTCATCCGCTCCGTCCACTGTCTCATGCTTCTGAAACTCTTCATCATCTGATTTTTTTGTATCCGCAGCTGAGCCGTCCACACGCTCCGGTGCCTTTGTTTCTTCAAGCTCCACTTCTTTTTCGATCTTAAATATTTTTGTAAAAAATGAAATGGCCTTTGAAAGAATTCCTTCTTTCTTCTCTTCCTCCAGTGCCGGAACATCCAGATCTTCTCCTATCAGCTCCGCATACTCGGACTCCGTGATACTATGAACGGCGCCTTGCTCCACTCTACTCGTGAAAGAATCTGTCTCCGGAGCAGCATCTTCGTTGATCTGGATCTGATTGCTGTATTCATTCGCAAAATATGAATTTGCACCATTTTCCGAAGAATCCGTTGTGATCACCTCAATAGGAAGGTCATCATTATGCAGATCGTGGAGAATATACCCATTTCGCGCGGTATCCTCCTGATAGGTATAGCTGTATTTCAAAGCAATAAATTTATTGTATGTCGCTTCCGCATCCTGCTTACAGCCAGAATTTACATAGGAATCCTCCCCGGATGCCGAACTGGTCGGCCCTGCATTCGGAGTGCTTCCCTCCTCGCCGCCGCTTGATGCAATGAAAGAGATTTCTCCCTGGCTGACTTCCGACATCAGCCAATGAAAGTGGACTCCCTCATAGGTACCTGCAGATGCAGTTTCGTCGCACGCATCAAAACATTCCAGCCAGCCACTTGCAAGTCTTCGGTTTTCTTCCTTTGCTTCATCAATTTCGTCCTGATTTGTAACTTCTCCTTCCTCATCTTCTTCCTCTTCCGGGACTTCGACAAAAGCCGGTGCCGGATGTCCATCACAGAAGGTTTTATCGTAATGATATTTGTGCTCTACAGTATTGGATGCATAGCCTTCTTCATTGGTCGTAACGGTCGCAACAAACCGATAATCATCCCATACAACCGGATTATCCAGGTATTTTGACAGATACATTTCATGATCTGTTCCACCATACAGTTCTACTGCTCCGTCACGTTCCAGATTGACCTGGTCCTTATCATCAAAACGCTCATAAAACCGGAAACTTGATCCCTCCAAAGTTTCTCCCGTTTCATGATCATACTTAGTCAGCTGCGTATTATAAGTAGAAGTCCAGTCCTCCTCATGCCGATAACAGTTAAATTCAAGGCTGCCACTGCTGGAGGTTCCAGATGGATACGATGGCGTATTTCCACCATTCCCACCAAAACCTTGCTGGCCCCAGAAAATTCCTGTACCGAAAACTCCTGATGCTCCCACGGACGCATAATACACACTGCTAGGAAGAGCCATTTCCACGTATGCCAGTCTCTGATGCTGCTGGGCCGGCACTACCCCAATTCGCGGGAATTTCTTATGCTGACCAGCACACTGCTGAAGCACCCACAGCTGCAGACACTGTTCATACAAATCTCTGGCCGAAGCGAATGTTCCCATTGCCGTTTCATACCTTGTTCCTATTGGATCAAACTGCACATATAACGGAGTCGGGCTGTTTCCAGGATTGGTAAAGATAATCTCCGTATCCGTTTTTACATACGTCCAACCATTCGGAATTTCAGATACGTAGGAGCCGGCCTCCCCCGTCGCAGAAAATTTCAACGGTACCGACTGGATAAACCCGGCATCTGAGCCGTCCTGCGCAAACTTAATACTTAAGGTTCCATCTACTGCTACCGCTGTTTCCGGAGTGGTATGGCCTGCCAGAGTTGCCGGAACCAGTCCACCCATTGTAGCCCCAGCGGAACTACTGCTTAGTAACCCGGCTGTTTCCAACAATTTGTCTGCATTATCACTCCAGACCTTTACCCACGGATATTTTGCCCTGGTGGCAGCACTGTGTAAATACAGCTTTAAATCATCCTTTGTTACTGGTGATGTCATTGGCAACAACCCTAATGATACCGCTGCCTTCTGAAGCTGGTTTAACGCTTTATTAAGATCCTGGCTACCGCCTTGACTCACCTCTAATGATAGCAATGCAAAAAATATCTGCCCAGCCTCTGCTTCGCTCAGTGACGCATACGGGCTTACATATACGTATCGATCTGCCACTCCCAATGCATTATTCGGTGACATTCCGTCAATACAATACTGGCGAAATCCAGAGTCCTTAATATAAGCCTGCATCGTATCACCATATGTCGCAGCTTCACTGGAGATGAAAAATGCCGGGATGTTATTTAACACTGGAGACGTACTGAGAATAAATGCAAGCATCCCTGCACAAATTCGATTTTTGTTCCTTCGAAGTTTTTTCATCTTTATCTACTCTCTTTCCCTTTTTGTAATTTAAAAAAGCAGGCCATCAAAACTGATAGCCTGCTCACAAATATCTATTCTATTATTTCCAAAGATTTCCGTATTCTTCATAGCTCATTCCCAATTGCGACTGGATCTGTTCGTCTGTATAGTCTGGGAATAAATAATGAAAATACTCTCTCCATGTAATTTCACCTTTTTGGGCTTTTTCTCCCATATCTAACTGTTCCTGCAATATTTGCGCTTCTTCTGATGCAAAATACTCGTTTTTATACCGATCTCTCTCCGCCGCATAATCAACGGCCTTGCAGTTCTTCACCCCATTATTGGTTGGATCAACCACGTACCAGATTTCTCCGATCTGTACCAAACACCGCTTATGATAGGCCGAAGACTGATATGCTTCACATCTGACGCCTACCAGCTTACAAAGCTCTGCCAGTTCATTTGAAAACTGTTCACACATCCCATGTCTGGTACGAAGGACCAACCACCGCTCTTTACTGCGATTGTATCCCGCATCCGCATCATAGATATTTCCATGGTATGCTGCCCCGACTCTTTCAAAAGCTTTCTGGTATCTGGTATATTCATCTGCATGGATCCAGTCAAAACTATGAAGAAATTCCTGCAAAAGTGGATATGCCTCATCCATGTAATTGTTGTATGGTGTCTTATATTCTCCATGCGCATTTAAAATGCTCTGTTCCCCTTCTTGCGGAGAATTGTACCATTCTTTTAAGTAATATTCTGGATCCGTAATTTCCGGATGCTGATCACTGAAAATAGAACCGCAGCCCATTACATCCGTTAAATCAGCTCCCGGTAAGCATACAGTACCGGCACTGACTTCTGCTGCCACTTCTGAAGTCCCAGCGTATGCTGACATATTCATAAACATCGCTGCAGTCAAAGCCGCACACAAAATGGTTAGTCTTTTCATAAAACTTCTCCCCTCCTTCTCTGCTCTATAATCACTGTATACGATCCATGATGATATGTAAACTACCAACCTGATCCAAAAGCCCTTTTGAACAAAAATCATGACTATCGAACATCAATTATAGAATTTTCTTTCTCTTCCCATGCTACGGAATATGAATACTTCAAATCTGTCTAAATAAAAAACAGGCCACCAAACGATAGCCCGTTTCTCCCATAGCCTAATTTACATGCACCATATTTTTTAAATACTCAGCGAGCATATATAATGGAACATTAATAAGCCAGTCTTCTTTTTTATAATTTGCCATGCTGCTTCGAACCGCCATGTCCGGCTGATATTTATCACAAAAAGCTTTCAGGCTCTTTGCGCGAAGATTTTGTTCCGCTTTTACTTCAATTGGGATGCAATCCAGATCTCCCTGCAGCATGAAATTAATTTCACCCGTTGAACGCTCTGTCGCAAAATAATAGAGTGGATATCCAGCTGCATGCAACTCCTGCGCGACATACTGCTCTGTGAGCGCCCCTTTGAACTCTTCAAAAATACGGCTGCCGTCAAGCAACAATCTGGCCGATAAACCGGCCTTCGCTGTTAATAATCCCACATCAAACATGAACATCTTGAAACTGTTCATTTCCATATATGCAATAAGTGGAATATCCGGCTTTGATACCCTGTAGCTTCTCAAAATCAATCCTGCATCTTCGAGCCACTGTATTGCAAGCTCAAAATCTTTAGCCCGTGCTCCTTCACGCAGCGCACCGTACATGAACTTTCGGTTTTCCTTCGCCAGTTGGGACGGAATTGAATTCCAGACCATCATAATACGCGGAACAACCTCTTTGGGAGCATGCTTGCTGAAATCTTCCTCATAGTACGTGAGAAGATTGTTCTGGATCTCACGAACTTCATACAGATCATCGGAATCAATATAAGTCTGTACCACCTCTGGCATTCCGCCCACATAGTAATACTTCTTCAACAGATCCACGTACTTTCCTGCATATGCATTGATCAGCTCATAGTCCTGGGCCTTAAGTGTTTCATACAGCCCATTTTCACCAACCGCCAAAAGAAATTCACTAAAACTCATTGGACAGAGTTTTAAAAAATCCACTTTTCCCACCGGAAAGGATGTTCCCTGATGCAATGCAACACCGAGCAATGAACCGGCTGCAATAATAGAATACTGTGGCGCGTTCTCATAAAAATACTTTAATGATGCCAGAGCCTTTGGCGCTTCCTGAATCTCATCAAAAATAATCAGGGTATTCTCTGCCTGAAAACTTTTTCCGTATTCTATTTTAATTGCCGACAAGATCCTCTTTAAATCAAAATCCAGTTCAAATACGTCCTTCATCGCTTTATTATTATCAAAATTGATATAGACTGTATTTTCATAGAATCTGGCACCAAATTCCTTCATGATCCATGTTTTGCCGACCTGTCTTGCCCCCTGTATGATCAAAGGCTTTCTATTCTTTTTCTTCATCCACCGTTCCAACTTAGTAAACAGTTCTCTTTCCATAAAAAAACTCCTCCAAAACGCATATGTTTCCTACCGTCGTTTTAATTATAACATTTTTTCGGCTGTAATTCTAATTATTTTAACATTTTTTCGGATGTTATTTTATAAATCTTAACATTTTTTTGGTTGTTAATCCGGAATATAAAACACTTTTTCGGTGCTTCCAGTATTTCAATTATAATCAAGAAACGTTATTCATATTCCGCAGCATGGGAATTTTCCATACTGCATATTCTTTTGCTATCATACTATTCAGTTTTCAAGGTACACACCGCGCCTGCGGAAACTGAACCGTATCCCTTTGACAGCATACGATTCCCTGCATTGTTATTGCTGCTCATCCTTATTCTTTTCTTTCTCTGTCAAACCAACTTTTCTTACATAATCCCGCATCTTTTCTTCCCTGGCATCAACCCTCTTTTTAAGAATTTCATACAATTCAAAAAGTAATTTCCAATCTTCCTCGGATTCTTCATCTTGTTTGTTTCCCGGCTTTTCCAACGGCAGTTCCCCCTGTGTATGGTCACTTATTCTTTTGATGGCAGTGCCCTTAACAGGGCACCACCAAAATAATAAATACACTGGTATATTTATTTTGTCTGAACTACTCCATTCACAACCCAGATACCATCTGCATTTAACTGATATCCGTCAATTTCACAATTTCTTTTCATGGCTCCTCTGGTTCCATTAGAGACTGGGTTAAAGTAATAGCACATTCCGTCGATCCAGTACCAACCGGTTACCATACGTCCCTGTGTACCATCCGATACCGGGTTCAAATAGTATCTGTTTCCATCGACATCTGTAAACCAACCTGTCACCATATAACCGGATTCATCAAACCGGAACCAGTCATACTCCTGCTGGCCTTTGGTTTTATCCGCATATGGATTATAAATTGCTGCCCATTTAGATGCATAAGTACGTGTATCATCGCGGAACATCCATTTATGCTGCTCAGTTTCTGTCCATGTTCCTCGCACAACATATTCCGGCAGACTGCTGGCAGCAGGTGTTGTGCCGGAGGTGGCTACTGCCTTTGAGCTGTGGCTTCCGCCACCGCCACCACCTCCGCCGCCACCGCTGGAGGATGATGAATAAGTTGTCTGGTCGGATACTGTAATTTTTAATGTCACAACGGTGCTGTCTGAACCAGTCGCATCCGTTCCGGTAATAACCGCCTGAATTGTTCCCGTATACGGACTTACACACGCCTTTCTGATCCACTTCAGACCAGCATCCTGAACTGGCCGGATCGTTCCGTCTGCAGAAACCTGCAGCACAGATGTATTGGAAGAACTGTAAGTAACCGGTCGTTTTTCCTGATATGTTGTTGCAATCACCTGTTTCTGCGGCATATCACCAAATGTATAGGTTGGAGAGTTTCTTCTTCCGGTCATCGTGAGTACCAGATCCAGAGTTTCTGTTTCCGGCATCTCAATACACCTTGCAGCATAATTTAAAACGACCGTGGTTTCGCCCACTTTCTGACCGTCAACAGTCGTTGCAATCGCTTTGATCGTCTTGGTTCCAGTATACGGCGCTACATGCTCAGCATCCTTAATCCACTGTGCATTTGGATTCGGTGCCAGAAGACCGGTCTGGGAAATACTTGCCACATCCGTATCCGATACGGACCAGATTACTTCACGGTTATATGGTGTATGTAAAGCATCTGAACTACAATCCGGCAGTACGGTGCAGCTAAGCTGTACCGGATCAAATCCAGTCCGGGTTTTCACTGCAGAATTAATATCACCCTCTTTGGTTGCCTGAAGATCAAATTTCACCTGTTGCTGGCCCATCTGAACACTTTCCGGGTGAATGACGGTCTCATCCACTGTGACAAATTTCAATGTAACCTCGCAGTCTGCGGTCTGGTGGCCATTCGTAGCATCCTCACTGGTAACGGTCACATGCTCTACCTGCGTTGCTGTTCCGGAGAGCTTCTCATAAGGATCCGCATCCCGCTTCTGATTATCTGCATTAATGACATTCTGGATCCATGCAGGGTTATCAGCGCCATTCGGATCATACTTTGCTTCCACTTTCAACTCATGCTCAAAGCTTCCCTGTGGAGTAATCTTTAAATACTGTTTGGGATTCTCATCTTCCCAACGCACATTCTGGGTAAAACTCTGGCCGGTCTGAGACTTGCTGCCAGGATCTGCGGTTCATCTGCAAAAATGGTTTCTGTCGGATTTTTCCGGTCTCCAGTGAGTTTCCTGGTAATGGTATAAGTGATATTGTTCTTGTTTAATTCCACTCCTTCAACGCGGAGCGTTGTCTCATCCACAATCTTAAAATCAACCGTGACGGTCACATTTCCGTAAACAGATTTATGATCCGGTGAGGTGTCTGCATTGGTTGAAGCTGTCAAAATTGCATTTTTGCTGGTTACAGTAGCTGGAATTGCGCTTAAGTAGTTATTATCCTGCTGCGCTTTTACCGCTTTATTTAACAGGCCATTGATCCAACTGCCGGCCATATTCGGTTTGATCTTTGCAGCCGTCTCCACATAACCTGCATCGGATGCATTTACCACAAGATCGGAATCGTCAATGCTCCAGCTGTGTGTTTTATCCGTACTTGCTCCGGTATCATTGTGTACAGCATTTACAGTAACCGGATTAACATTGATCGCAGAAAGATCATTTCCGGTATACGTTGCAAGCTGATTGTTGTTGCCATCCAATACTACTGTCTGCACCGTCGGATTTTTCCGGTCCCCGGTCCGGGTCTGTACCACATGGAACGTCACATTGGCCGGATCCATGGAAAGTTTTGAGGTTGTCCTGATGTACTCTACATCCAGCTCTGTGCTATGCTCTGGCATTTCAAACGTATATCCCCCACCGGTCTGATACGTCATATCCTGCGGATTTCCGTCCTCATCCGTATAGGTTGGTGGCTTTACGCCGCCAGGCTCATTTTCATCCGTTACCATCTGATAAATGCTTCCATTTGTATTCTTGGCTGCGGTCGTTACATGGACCGTTTCTCCCGGTCTGACAGCAGCAGAACTATCTTTATCGATGATCCGGTAAAAACTGTTGGCACCTCCCGGATATGCCGTAAAAGTAGCCACATCCTGATCAAATGTGCCATTGGAATTTGCCACATCTACACGACTAACCGACAATAAATAGCCTTTCACCGGCTGCCCATATGTTCCCGGTGCATAATGATCAATGGAAAATGGCAGGCCATTTTCGTAATCTGCTACCGTAAAATCCCGATCCAGTCTGGTAACTACAATATTGCGGATTCCGTCTTCCAGTTCTTCATAGAAATATCTGCTGGCATCATAGGTTTCATTGGCTCCATTTTTCAAATAGTAGTGAACTTCATTATCATTCCAATATCCGATGTGGGCCGCATCGGTAACGGTCGTATCTGATGATTTTCCACTTCCGACAATCGCTTTTGTCTTATTGGCTACGGTCGTGAACCAGTACGCCAGGTTCTTCCCAGAGGTTGTGCCATATTTCATATCAACGGAATCTTTGCGGGTACCGATAAAGATGCCTTCTCTTGCTGTTCCCGCATTTGTCTTTCCGATCTCTCCAAACATGCGGGCAACAACAATTTCTCCGCCTTCATAATAACCAGTGATACCGCCAACCGCATAGGCACCGTTTCCGCCAATTGTTCCGTCCACGGACACATTGTAAAGGGATGTACCGCTGCTCATTGCTCCGACGATACCGCCTACATAATATCTGCCCAGGATATTATTTCCGGTCGCGGATACACTGGTATCAACGATATAGGCATTGCTCACCTCACCGGCAATACCGCCCGTTTTACTGGTAGCACCGAGGTTCACTGTATTCACGGTTGCTGTTACATTTTCGATCGTAGCCCTGGAGCCAGAACTGCTTCCGAAAATTTTTCCAGCCAGACCACCTACCGCTGCATCAGAAGCATAACCACCAGATGATGTATTGGCAGCAGCAGTTCCTTCAACTGTCACGTCCGTGATTACGGACTCCCCTTTATCTGCCGGCCAGAATGCCAACATGGTTATATCCATATACACGGGCATCTTCGATGACCAGATTTTTTACAACCGCGCCATCCAAGACTCCAAAAAGGCCAACATTCTGAAGATTTTTTGAAATATTTACAATTTTCAGGCCACTGATTGTATGGCCATCTCCGTCAAAAGTACCCTTAAAACTATTGGATACATTACCGGATAACTGTGCTGCATTCTGATACCAGCCAATTGGGTTCCAGTTTCCATTATTAATGGTAAAGGAAAGATCAATATCATCCATTAACCGATAATGGGCAGTATCATAATTACCTGTACCAGCTGCAATCGCCTGTGTCATGATCATCAGATCTTCCAGATCTTCAATCTGATACGGATTGCTCTCTGTTCCGTCTCCAGTAAGATCAAAATTCCCATCGATCCAGTTATTCCAAAGATCTCCTACACTGCTTGCCATAAGTGCCGAAGCATTTGCACCCAACTGTTTTGCAATTTGCTCCTGATTTTTTTCATACCAGGAATACAGTGCGCTGTAATCTTCGTTGGTATCATCCTCCATAACACCATAAAACCAGTCCCACAGAGTTTCTTCTTCCAAATATGTAAAAAACCACTCTGAAAATGCATCACTGCCAATATCCTTCGGCCGACTCTCTTCAACCAGCTTTGTATTGAAGTGCTGATAATCTTCCGTGAGTTCCTGCAGTGGCATCGCAAGCGCGGTAGAAACATTGCAGGCACTGAACATCGCAGCAGTCAACACCGCAAACAGTCTTCGATATCTACGTTTTTTCATGTCAGTTCCTCCACCTCTTCATCCAGTACGGCCATGTTCTCTTCTGTTTCTGCATCTACCTCGGAAGATATTTTTTCATCTGGCTGCCCGTCTTTCTCCAGGATCTTCTGATAGGATTTAAACGCTTTATAATACAGCTTATCGTGTTCTACCGCCCAGGTAAAAAATGTGTCATCCTCTACATGCTCTGCCAGCATCTCCCATAAAAAATCTTCTTTACAGTTTTTCTTAAACCATGCTGTAAATTCTTCCGTTCCGATTTCCGGCATATCCCCGTATTCCTCTTCTGGCGCTTTTGACGGTTCTTTCTGGAGTTCATCCGCCAGCTCTGTCTCATCCACTACCTTCTCCTCTTCGGTTTCTTCTGTGTCCTCGTCCTCCAACTCATCTTCTTTCGATTCCATTTCCGCTGAGTCAGCATCCTCATTTTCTGATTCACCGCTCTCATCAGATTTTTCCGCTTCCTTTACCTCTTCCTCTGACTCTTCGGGTTCCGATTCTTCTGGATTAGATTCTTCCGTTCCTGCTTCTGCCTCATCCGTGCCCTTCAAATCCGTGTCTTCCGACTTTTCATGGTCTTCATCATCAGCTTCTTCTGTCTGATCCATGTCCACCTGACTGTCTTCATCAGCAACATCCTCCGAAGCAGCCTCCCCATTCAAAGCTATCTGACCGGCAAACTGATCAGCCAGCGCGGTTGCTGGAACAGAAGCGGTAAGTGCAGCTGCCATTAAGATCACAACGCCTCGTTTCCTCATTCAAATTCCTCCTACTAATTTTCTATGATCATCCCTGCGGTACCGCAAAGGCTGGTCTTACACCAATCGAAGTAGTTACCCTTAACTCTTCATCTGTACTGCCGCCATCCGGTTTCACTGCCTCTGGCCGAATCATTCCATTGACCAGATCCACGATATAGGCATACCCACTATTGGCATCTGCATTCCCCATAGGAGAACGCAGCCAATATCCATTGCAGAAATTATCGGTTACCACTTCCGGATTATCCGCATCCGTATCACCAAATTTCCAAAGATAATCTTTATACTTTAAGGCCTCTTCCACCGATAAACTAAAAAGTCTGGCTGTCAGTCTCTGATATCCGATACTATGCACAGTCAAATCCTGGTCGCTTAATTCACTGAACCGCCCCTTACCTGTGCTTCCGGTAAATGCACTGTCCACGCCAATATGGCAGTTAAAGCTCTGAAAAATTCTATTCTGATGCTTGCTCAGCCAATTATGTATCTTGGAATACTTATAATCACTTTCATCACCAAAATTTACTACCGGCCCCGGAAGAAATACCTGGCCCATAATGCCTTCTTTATCCGGTAAATAGGAATACTCACTCCCATAATTTGCCGGAATCACATCATCACAAAGGAACAATGCCAGTTTCTGATGATTTTCGGATTTATCATAATAATTTGTATCTACACACCGAAATTCATAAGTTTTCTGATCGATCACTACTTTCTGGACATCTCCCACTGACCAATAGATTGGATCCGCGGTACCGGCATCTGGAGCACTGAGCACAATAGCCGGGCGAAGCAACATATCATCCGTAGGTGCCACAAGGCTCGTTGAACCATCCTCATGTACAACCACAAGTTGTCCATTTTCTACGGTTCTTGTAATGTAATCACCTTCTATCTGCCCACGATATGCAAGCACTTCTTCCTTAGACATAATAGCTGCATACGCAAGCGCACCATCTGCATCAATCGGCATCAGTGCCTGCCCTGTAATGCTGAAACAGTCCGCAAATGTACCAACAAAAGCCTGGTATGGATTGGAAAGCATATAATCAAGTGATCCATAACCTCCAAATTCACTTGCCGGTATTCCCGTATCCGAAATATAAAGATAGCCATTCTGAAAGTTTTCACTCACACAGACAAACTGCATCTGATATTCACTCTGGGATGGCCTATACGTTGCCGTGATCCGGTCTCCGTCATTCTGTTCCTCTGTGCGCTTCCCACACCTGTCACATAATGAGTCACCATTTTCATCCACATGCCCCAGGGCCGGTAACGTTTTTACTTCTGTCTTACTGCAGATACTGCAAACATATTTCTCTGACCCTGATGACAGGCATGTTGCTTCTGTTCGCTTCTCCAGTTTCCAGTTATGACTACAAGTTTCTCCAAATTTTTTATTTACGAGAAACACGTAAATTCTATATTCCGCTCCATCCAGCTGAATCGTATCCAGAAGATTTGTGCTGTACTCCACAGAAGTACTGTATAATTCCTTCAAAATCACCCCTGTTGCCGCACAGTCTTTCGCAATCACATAAACAGGAGTGGCAGCAGTATTCTTTATCTGCGTTGACAGACTTCGCAGACGATAAGAACATTTGGCGTTACTTTCACAAATTATCTGATCATCCAGAATCTCCTCTGCTTCCTTTCCAGTGATTGCTGCATCCGCTTTTTTAACCCTTTCAAGATACATTTCAAAGCGTTCCCGTTCCGACGCCTCTGGATCGTCTGCATCCCCGACAGATCCTTCATCCGAATAAGTGATATAGATGATTTTTTCACCCGGCCCATATACATTTATCCGGTATGGTGAGTCCTCATTTGCTAGCCAGCGATGCCCGTTTACGATCAGGCTGTTCGCATATGGTATAACCAGCTCTTCACCCTCTAAAATCGTTCCACTGCGCATTGCAGATAACTGGATTTGTCTGCTCTCTTCATCTACAAAATAAACCTTCCATGAAACCAGTTCCCGCGGGGCAACTTCCACTGTTGCATTCTGGTCTGTATCCTCTAAAGCATTTCCATATGCAGAAAGTTCACTTTCCACCGGCTGTTTTATCGTATAACCATAAGACAGGACCGGTTCTGACATAATCACAATTCCAAAAAGCAAGAAGGCATAACGGCTCATTGATTTTCTTTTATTCATTGCAAATCTCCATCAATCGATCAATAAATTCTGTTTTCTGCAGCAATTTCAAAAATGACATAATGAATTCTTTACCATACAGTCTTTTCTGCTTCTCTAACCGGTGAAGATCATCCTCTACAATCTTTCCCCAAGCTAACCGCTATAGTCGAAACTGCAGGCTATAGCAAAGTGGATTACTCAATATCCTCTCCCATCCCCGTTCCCATCAATGCTGCCTCATCAGCTTCCAGTTCAATACGATATTTTTTACAAAGGCTATTTATTTTCTTCTGCAAGTCAGTCTGAACAGTTGCAATCATACTAACCAGATAGTTTTCAGAAATTGGAAGGCGCTGCATTCGTCCACTTCCAACGCGATAGGTACAGCTCAGCGAAGATTCCGGATTTTTAGTACTGTTATCCAATATTTTAAGCTGCTGAAGCAAGTCGGCCACTTCTAAAAGAGCCTGCTCCTGTGCCATGTCCTTCATTATTTTTGCCATTTAATTTCCTGCCTAAGTCCGCTGCCAGGCAGTCCACTTCCTCCCTTCTTATGCTTCCAGGAAATAAAAACCTGTCGCCCCAACGATCTGCCACCGGGCCTTCTCTGAATTGAATACCGGCTCTACAAAACATCCTGGTAAGACATCTGCTTTTGAAAGTGCGCTCCGTGATATCAATACCGTTCCTGTCGTAAAAATGCAATGCTTCATCAGCGGCTCATCAATACTCTGTATCATTGAAATTACTTTTTGTATGCCTTTAGCATCCTCGCATATGATGGCCGCAAACGTAGATCCATTTCCTGTAGTCTCATGGATTACCGCACGCAGCGCCGTACAAAAGCCTCTAACCTTTGAATTTATATAATATGAATGATCTTTTTCGGTTACGATCCTCTCATTCGTATAAAAATTGACTGCAAAGATTACCAGACGAGTGGGCATAACACCTTCTTTCTTAAAATCAATAATTGCTGGCAACTCATCTATACCCTTCACATTTTTCAGGCGATAAGAAAATATATATTTTGACATATACTTCTGCTTCAAAAAAACCGCCGCAAGTAACCCCGCATTAGCCCGCTCCATTTTTGTCATTTCATTAAGCCATATTGTTTTTGAATCAAACCTTAATTGCTGATCTGCCTCCAGCATGGTCCGAAAAGCGTATGTTGCATGGGCAGTAAGAGAATACATCTGCCTGGTCTGATGTGCTTCCGATTTTGCACTCTTCAAATATGCGTATACAGTTTCGTTGATCTGAAACTTTTCAACAATAACCAAACCACTCATTGCTAACGTATCAAGGCGTTCTTTCAGGGATCGTCGATCCAACTTTGGAATACAACGTATCGGCCGATTTTCTTCCTTAGCTTTTCGTTCTTCCTTTTCACGTTCTGCCATCAGCACTGTACAAATTGATAGCAGATCCGCATGCCCAAGCATTCGGATCACACGTAAAATATACATATCAGAAACGGTAAATGCTTTCTTTACCAATAACGCCTGCATTTCCGCCAATGACTGCGGATTTGTAACGCCCGCGACCTCAAATTTCATTTTGCCGGGATCCCATACAGAATAAGGAGATGGAAGAACCAATTCCGGCTTCAAATCTTCCAAAATCTGCTTTGCCAACACCTGTGTATCATGTTCCAATGCCACATTTCCCCCTACTTTCTACATAATTCGATTTATGAAACCATGTAGGTCCAAAAATAGCAACAATTTTAGTAATTTAATCAACAATATTTAAAATTTAATAAAATTATTAATAGTATCACAGTCAAAAACTTAATAGTATCACAGTCAAAAACTTGAATCCACGTTGTTTTTAAGAAAAAATAATTGTAAAATAATGTCATAAATCGAATTATGTCATTATTTTGATATTCCATTATAAAATACCATATTAGGTTTGGGAAAAAATAATTGTAAAATAATGTCATAAATCGAATTATGTCATTATTTTGATATTCCATTATAAAATACCATATTAGGTTTGGGCATTTTCCCCAAAAAACGACCATTATAAAAGCAAAACAAAAGCAAAACTTCCATTCATTTATTTTCTGAACAAGAAGTTTTGCTTTTGTTTTCTTTGACATCAAACGCACGTTCGCTATATAATCGAACTATCCAATAAAACGGAAAGCGTATGAATGGAGTAATATGATGAATACAGTCGGTTCCACTACTGTTGATATAAAAAAAACCTTATTGCACTATATAAAAGCAGAATTTAAAGAAAAAGATCTCGATATGCTGAAGTCCTTACTTGGCAGCATTTATGCAGAATTAACGAATACACCAGATATTCTGCCCCACTTAGAAAGCCCGAATTTTGCAGCTGATCCTCTGGATTGCTGTGACAGAACAAATTCTGATACCATTACTGACACGCCCTCTTTCTCTCCAGATAATTTGAAACCTTATCAGGATTTTTTAATAGCAAATGAGCGGTCCAAGAATACAATTAGCAAATACATTTCTGATGTAACTGGCTTCATAACTTTTTTATCCGGTGCAGAAATTTCGAAAGAACAATGCCTAGATTATAAAAAATATCTATTAAAACAAAACTATGCCGTTTCCACGGTAAATTCAAAATTGTGTTCCATTCATTCTTTTTTGACCTTTTTGGATCGCGCTGATTGTTTTGTTCAATTAGAAAAAGTTCAAAAGAAAGAATTAAAAGCTACCTATGCTATTCTTACCCCGGAAGATTACCATAAACTCCTGGAAGAAAGCAGTCGCCCTCAAAAAAGAAAGGTTAACCTTATGATCCGCGCCTTCGGACAAACTGGTATCCGTGTTTCAGAATTGCAGTTTATTACCGTTGAATCCATACAGCAACAGGAAATCACAATTAGAAATAAGAATAAAAACAGAAAAGTTCCTTTAATCCGGGAACTTCAGGAAATGCTTAATGATTATGTCATTGAAAAAAACATCCCATCTGGCCCTATTTTCACTGATAAAAATAAAAAACCATTGGAACGGCAAAATATTTATAATATGCTCCAGACCATTGCTGCCAATGCTGGCATTGATAAAAGGAAGGCACATCCCCATGCACTTCGCCACTTTTTCGCCAAATCCTTTTATGACAAGACGCATGATTTGGTCATGCTCTCAAATATTTTAGGACATTCCGATATCAACACCACAAAAAACTATGTTACCGGTACGTTCGAAGAATTATGCAACGAAATGGAAGAAATAGGTATCTTATAATTTCCAAATCCGCCATTTGCATTAAGGGCAGCTCCGAGATATAGCTGCTCTCCGCATAATCTATCCCCAATATTTCATATTTTTCTGCACCATATAATTCACTATTCAATTTTGGGAAAAATGATACCCTACTACATAGATCAGGTATCATTTTCCTCAGTGACATGCTCCCACCACTTAGCTAACGCTTGAAGTGGGGGCTTCTCGTTCGATTGCCCGATAGGGCAAAGCATAAGCGAGCTATCCCCGTGTGTCCCACGGTTTTATCAGAATGATATTGTTGGAATTTTTGCTGCAAAGATCAGAAAATTTTCTTTTCTATATCAAGCATCATTCCGGATATTCGAATCCCTTCTCTGCATATATTGATTGCTGCGTTTTCGTCCCGATCCATTCGATTTCCGCATACACACTCATAAATGCGATCGCTCAGCTGCAAATCTTCTTTTACCTTTCCACAGCAGCTGCATGTTTTGGAACTGGGATACCAGCGATCAATGCGGATCAGTTTCTTACCTGCACGTTCCATTTTATATGTCAGAAAATCAGTAAACATTCCCCAGCTATTGTCATGAACACTCTTTCCCAAATGCATATCCTGGCTCATCTCTTTCATATTCAGATTTTCGATGCACACGATATCGTAGGAATTGGCTATCTTCTTTGATTCTTTATGCAAAAAATCCTTTCGCTGGTGTGCGATACGGGTATGAATTCGTGCCACTTTCTTCTTTTGTTTTTTATAACGGTTGCTCCCCTGTTCACAGCGGCTCAGTCTACGCTGCTCCCTTGCCAGCTTCTGCCGGGCTTTTTGAAAAAAATGAGGATATGCTGCATGATTTCCATTGGAATCTACATACAACTCCTTCATGGAAAAATCAAGACCAATTGCGGTTTCTGCTTTCCTGGTTTCATGCACCGGTTCCTCGCAGGAATATAACAGAGCAACGTAATATCGTTCATCTGCTTCCTGACTAATTGTTGCACCTTTCAGCTGGTAACATTCATCAATCTTCCGATGTTGTCTGATTCGGACCCAGCCAGCTTTTGGAAGTTTCAGTTTTCCATTTTGTAAGACGATGTTTCCATTCACATAATTGGTTGTATAACTTTTCACAGATTTCTTTTTTGATTTGAATTTCGGAAACCCAACTGAGGCATCACGAAAGAAATTTTTGTATGCAGTCTGCAAATGCAGCTGCGCATTACACAGTGCCAGACTGTCTACTTCCTTTAACCATGGAAACTCCGATTTATACCTGGCTGGTGTCAAGCTTAAGTTCTTCCCGGTTTTCTCATAATGCGCTTTTTTCTCAGCAAGCATCCGGTTATAAACAAGACGAACGCAGCCAAACGTTTTTGCAAATAATTCCCTTTGTGCTTTATTCGGATAAATCCGAAAACGGTACACGGTGTTCACTTTTACCCTCTCCCTGTGTTTCAATGTACTGACGGATGACCTCAATTGGGGCACCGCCAGCACTCAGCAGACAAAAACTCTGGCTCCAGAATGTTTCTTTCCAGAGCTTTTGCCGGACTTCCGGATACTCCTTTTTAATCAGGCGGCTGCTTGCGCTTTTATATGCATTGATGAACTTGCTCAGTTCTGATTTGAGATGAGCACGGAACATGATATGCACATGGTCCTGATCATGATTCCATTCTTCCAGAGTAATGTGATAGTTCGGAGCAATATGCTCAAATATTTCTCTCGCCCGATTTGAAATCGGATCATTCAAAACCTTTTTTCGGTATTTTATAACCAGAATCAAATGGTAATATAATAAAAATACCGAGTGTGCATTGCTATCCAATTTTCTCATAATAATCAGCCTTCCCTATTATCTCGACTGATTATATTGTACCATATATTTTTCTATATGTCCATGTTTTATCGAACGTAAGTTCTCTTTATCCGCGCAGCTATGTGCAATATAGAATCATGCCAGTTATTGCAATATCAGAAATCAAAAGCAGGCAATTCATCCCACCCCCTAAAGAGGATGGGGGAATTCTTGCAGTGTTTAGTCAAAAGTCCAGTAATCCGCTTGATTTTATTGCACATTTTGAATGACCAAACCCCAAATTTTTCACCCATCTTGGATAGCAGAAAAATTTGGGGTTGTTTCCGATATAAATGAGGTATCATTTTCACACTGTAAGTAAGGTATCATTTTGCCTAAATCTGTTCTCCTTTCACCGTCTGATATGGAGCAGTCAATTCATCTAATATTTCTTTTTCCCGCTTAATTCTATTCCTAATATACAGTGTAGCTCTTGCGTCTTCCAAGGAATCATGCGCTTTATAGTTATACCCAAAATGTGCGGCGGCCGCTTCTAACGTCTGCCATCGTCGGGTTCCGTAGCGCTTATCATAATTCCCACAAATTTCGGCAAAATCATACATCACATCTTCTAATTCGGTATTCGTACCTGGTTCAATACCTACAAAAAATAAAAATCCGAGATCGAAATCACAATTATACGCGATCCATGTTTTCCCTGATGCAAAAACGCCCTTTATCTTCCCTATCAGTTCTCTGATGGTCTTACATTTTCTTACCCTCTCTGGTGTAATACCATTCACCCGTTCCGCGTCTGGCCATGACCTGATCAGCTCTGGTCGGACATACTCATTAAGAAGTAAATCCCCGTTTCCATCAACCGCACTGATCTGTAAAATTTCATTATCGTTACTGTTCAACCCCGTAGTCTCCAGATCAAACACAACAATTCCAGATGGATTATCACATGGTTCTGGGGCTACTTTCAGTGCATACTCTCGCAATTCCCAGAAGTATGTATAAATTTTTAAATGATCGGCCTCTCTTTCCCGGATCCATTTTTCTCTGCACGCGCTGCCGCAAAACTGCCCCAGCAGGGATTTGCTTCCTACAGATCGCATGGCCCAATATGGCGATTTGTAATTATATGTTTCTTCCAACTTTTTACAGCCGCCAATTTCTTCAAAATTTTTCTGTTCATCTATATTAGAAAAATACTTGCACTCCGCATGCTCATCCAAAAAAGCCTGTAATTCCTGCTGATCATTGCCCTCGTAACTTAATGCCTCATTTAAAATCAGTATTGGTGCTCCACACTGATCGCAGATGCCATGATTCCAATAATAATAAAGCTGATATTTCTCATTCACGCGTTCTGCCCTCTCTCTGTATCTTCCGAACAGTTTTTCATAGCCATTAATACCATTTTTTCCACAGACTGAAAAAATCTTTCATCATCTGCATCAGTGCGCTTTCTCGGCCCCTTTATATGATTTTTATGGCTGCTCCGCCGCGCTTTTTTGTTCAAGTGCCGTTCCATCAGCATCTGGTCAATATTTTCATTTGTATACCACTTGCCTGACTGATGAATTGCATAAGCCCCTTTGCCAAGAGCCATAGCTGCTACTCCATAATCCTGCGATACCACGATATCTCCTTTATGACAAATGCTGATCAGCTTATAATCTACGGCATCCGTGCCGGCTCCAACAACCACTACCTCACTATAATCAGAATACAATACATGGTTTGTATCGCATAGCAGCGTTACCGCCACCCTATATTTTTTCGCAACTGCTTCCACAATGGAAACCACCGGACAAGCATCTGCATCAACAAAAATCTGCATAGTACCACCCTTTATCTTGTTTAGTATATGGATTATACCACAAGTATATCATACACACGAAAAATAGGTATAACCCGGCACTCAATAACAAATAAATGTTGCTGACTTCTCAGCCTGACCAATAACTGATTTCCTTGCGAAAAAGCAAGTCGGTGACAGTTCATGAGATCAGCAACAACAACGTCCAAATCGTCTGGCCGTTGACGTGGCAGAATCCATTAAACTACACCATCCTGCTCCCAGCTATCTGCGCGATGATTCCGAACAGGAGAAAAATACAATTGCCGCCATTTGATGGCGGCAATGCAGCTTTAAAATTATTTACAAATTATAGATATTTTACAATTTCATCAAGATTTATTATGAAATGGCCATATGGGGTGAAAAATATTTGTGATACTTCCTTAAGTTGCAATTGTACTCCATTTTTCTAAGAAAGATACTGTCCCAGCATCTGGTTCACACAATCCTTGATCTGGTTCATAATTCTCCTGCATTCCGCTCTCGCCATCCCAGCGGCAATGCCAACTGCCAGAATCTCCTTTTCTCCTGGATTGCGCCCATTTCCATCCACTGTGGTTGTATGTTCTCCGTAATAGGTATTGCTGTAAGTGAGATCGTATGCAGGACTCAACCGCCAGCAATCCTCTGCCTCATGGTATAGATACGTAAAATTTTTAGAATGATCATCTCGGTTATGAGCGAACACATTAAAGCACATCCTGCGGAACATATTGTTCACATCTTCTGGATGATCCCTGGTTAAAATTTTCGTCAGCTTCATCAAACTGTGGTAATCCAGACTTGGCTGTTCGAAATCTAATTCCAAAAGAGCAGCGGCGGTTAACATATGGATTCGTTTTTGACTGCCATTATCCATCATTCTGTCAAATCGTTTTGTTCCAAAATACCCTTCGCATTTGTCTGATGGAAATAATCTGGCCTTACTCATGGCAATACCACATTGTCTGGCACAGCAGGAATAATCATATTCCATCTTTCCAGCATTTCTTCCATCTACATGGGCCGGAAATTTAATGATCCACTCTTCCCCCTCAATAGTTGTCATAATTTTGGGTCTGGCTCCACCGCTGGTACCTCCCAGGCGATATAGCTCATCCAGTTTATCAGAATACTCTGTATTCAACAGCTTCTGACATTGCTCCGCAAGTTCATCCAGATTACTATGGCCCTGTTTTTCCTGCATTTCCTTTTCTGGATAATAGGTAAGCGCCCCCATTCCTGATTTTCCAACGATAGCCAGCCGCTCCAAAGCTGTAAGTTTATCCGGATTTTGTCCATGGGCGCGCAGTAGTCGCTTCAACAATAATCTTCCCCAGTTGTCTGGTAAACTGTCCGCAAATACTCCAAAAAGTCCATCAAAATAGTCTTTGTTTGGAACAAAAACCTGCCTTTTCAGTGGAAGAGAAAATGGACTGATCGGGAATCCATGTTCAAGCCATTCTTCGCTATATTGAAATGCCGCTTTATGGTCTGCAGTCATCGCCAGCGTTCCAACGAGCCTTTCATCGTAGAGAACCTGCAATGCATTATTTGGTTTCATTAATAACCTCCTGAATATTCTTATATGGCACCTGTGTAAAAATACTCCTAAGCTCATCTGCAATATCCAAGGCCATAGCAATCTTGGTCAGTGAGATCAGGGAGATCTGTCCGGTAGCTTCAAATCTTTTGATAGAGCCATAGCTTACACCACTCATAGAGGATAATTTTTCCTGGGAAATGGAACGCCGTTTTCGGATGTTTCTTACCCTTTGTGCCAGCTTCTGATCCAATTCTTCCGCTGTTTCCCATATCAGTTGTTCCATTCGTTTTCACCGCCTTTATTTACAAATAATATATTATCCAAAATAGCTTAATTTATACTATTTTAGATAATATCTTAACTACTTTTATTTTAGCATTTTTATTTTTAAATAACAACAGATTATACAGAATAAAATTGAACGAGCAAAAACTATTGTTCTCTATACTTTCTTTCAATACACAAACTGTAAACCACCATGATTACTATTGTTTCTATCATTACTCCCAATACTGACAGTAAAATAAATGGAGAATTCTGTCCTGAAAGCAGCGGTAATCCCAATGCAATCAATATTGCTCCATAAATAACAAACAGCTTACCAACCGCATGATTGTAGCCCATTATATCATTTACAGATATAGATTTTATGTTTGCCCAAAAGTCAGCCACTTTTCCTGAAAGATATGCTCTTATTCCAAGACTAATGATAATAACGCCAACCATCGCCCATATAACAAACCCTATCATATTCCCAGTCATAATATTTCTCCCAATAACATCCAATTTTTCGAGTTTATGAACCGATAGAGCCTTCATTTTCCCCCTCTGGAAGCACCTGCAGCGCATCCTGCACAGTACTGAACACACGCTCGTCCAGCCAGCCGCCCTGTCTTCTGTTCTGGGCTGCTGAGATGACCGGATACTGCCAGATGGTCTTTTGATGGGTATAATTTAGCCAGGAATCAATCCACCAGTCACTTTCCTTTGCCTTGATTTCATAGGCCACGTATCCGCGACAGTTTTCCCCACTCCGCGGCAAGGAAAATTCCGCGAAAATGCTGGCATTCTGTTGACTTCCGTAAAAGAAAGCATTCATGCCGGTATCGTAATTTTCGTCCTGCAAGATTTTATAATCTGCGGTGTAAGAAGTTCCATCCTTATCGTAAAGGACCTGACCGGTAAGTTTACCCTGGGAGGTCCAGCCCCGTTTCCCTTAATTAAAGATATTGTTGGGTAAAAAAGAAAGGTCAGTCGATTTTGCCGATGAAGCGGTAGTAGATTTCTACTTCCTGCTCACGACTTCCGTCCTCGCCCTTGACAGCTTCGTGGACGGTTACTTTTTCAATTAGAGTGTTCAGAAGTTCGGCGGTCAGCTCCACAGGGTTGACATACTGTTTCATTAGGGCAATCCACTTTTCAGCATCCGCTGCGGTCTGTACGGCGGCTTCCATCATTTCGTGAAGCTGTCTTATTTTTGTTTCAAGCTCCTTTTGCTCGTTCTGGTACTTCTCGGACAGCATATTGAAGTTATACTCGGTTATGCGTCCGGCAGACCAGTCCTCATACATTTTAGCAAACAGCCCGTCAACCTCGGCTTTACGCTTCTCTGCCTTTTTCAGCTCCGCAGCCTGCTTTTTCTTCGCAGAGTTTCTTTCCCTGTCGCTGGCATTGAGTAGCCGTTTCAGCAGCTTGTCCTCGTCTTTCTGTACCATCATAGACCAGTATTGCAGTCTTGCAAGCACATAGGCATACAGTACATCATAGCGGATATAGTGCATGGAACACTGGCGTAATCCCTGTCCGTTCTTGCTGCAATGGTAGTACCCGTATGGGTTTTTGTTCTGCTTGTTTTCCCCATAGGCTAAAGACCATCCGCAGTCTGCACATTTTATCAATCCTGCGAAAATCTGTGTCGTACCGTTTCTGCGTTTCCTGCGTCTGCTTGCAATCAGCTCTTGAACTTTTTGGAACACTTCTTCGGAAATGATGGCTTCGTGGGTATTTTCCACACGATACCATTCTTCCTGCGGCTTCCGCACCTTTTTCTTGTTCTTGAATGAAATGTTGCTCTGCTTGTTGTGAACGCTGTGACCGATGTAGGTTTCCTCTTTCAAAATGCTCTTGACCTGTGCAATCGTCCACGCATAGGCTTTTTCTGCGGGCGCACCGGCGTAGATATTGGCGAAAGTCCGTATCTTTCATAGTTCAGCCAGCCGGGGTAGGTACTTTTTCCTCCACCAGAATCCGTGTAATGCTGGCGGCTCCACGCCCGTGTACAGCAAGGTCAAAAATCTTCTCTACAATCCAGCGTGTTTCCGGGTCGATCAGAAGATGACCTTTTTTGTCCGGGTCTTTTACATAGCCCAGCGGTGCATAGGCTCCATAGTGTGCGCCATTGGCAAATCTTGTGTGCATGGCAGCCTTGACCTTTTTGCTGGTCTGTCGGGCGTGCATTTCATTCAGGATGTTTAAGAACGGTGCAAGCTCGCTTTCTCCGTTGATGGTGTCCACATTGTCATTGATGGCAATGTAGCGTACTCCCTTGCTGGGGAAATAGATTTCCGTGTACTGACCGGTCAGGATATAGTTTCTTCCCAGACGGGATAAGTCCTTTGTGACAACGCAGTTGATTTTCCCGTCTTCGATGTCATCAATCATCCTTTGGAAACTTGGACGCTCGAAATTTGTCCCGCTCCATCCGTCGTCAATGTACTCGTCTACAACGGTCAGCCCATGCTCTGCGGCATACTGTCTTAGCATCATGCGCTGGGTCTGGATACTGCCGCTTTCCCCCTGTAATTCATCGTCACGGCTCAATCTCAAATATAGTGCAGTGTTATAAATCGTTGTATTGTATGGTTGTTTCACGGTTAAAAATCCTCCTTCTAAAAGAAACAACCCACGCTTATACAATACTCGCTGGTACAAGTATATCATAAGCGTGGGCTGATTGACAGTCGTTATTCCGTATTTTTTCAGGAAGCGGCGGCAGCGTGCTGGATCACATCTTCCAGTAGGCTGTCAAGCGGCTTCCCATCCTGTGCGAAATGCTCCGATACCTTGATACGGACTTTCCCCATGACAAAATACTGGGTGCCGTCTTTTTCGGTAAGCAGGGTGCCGCTGTTTTTGTTATTGCTCTCGTTTTTGTTTTTTGCCATAGGCAGTTACCTCCATAAATGAAATATGCCCGACAAGGGAATGTCAGGCAGGTGTACAGCCGCAGACTGTCTCCATGTCAACCGAACCGTGTCAACCGGCAGAAAAGACTTTGAAAACAATCCATAGGCGCTCTATGATTACTTTTTACTTTTTCTTTAATTTCTTGGTTGACATGGTTGACAAAGGGGAGAAATGCCCCAAATATCAGGCTTTTCCCCGTCAACCGGCTGTCAACCGAAGCGTCAACCAAACTGTCAACCGGTGGCTTTTCAGAATGGCAGTTCCATTTGCCGGGCTTCTTCTTCCGTGATTTCCTGAAAACCGTCCCCCTCCGGCGGGGCTTGGTTGACACGCTCCCACCCTTTTTGAGAACCGTATTTCTTATACCGCTTTGGGCTTTTGTAGGCTGCCCAGCCCTGTATGATGCCGCCCGCAATGCCGGTATTCATAATCTCGCAGATTGCCCGTGTCTCCCAGTCTGCCGGGGAATTTAAGTTCCCCAATGCTTCCTCATAAAGCTGCTTGGAGCATACCCTGTCGCCGGTGTAGTCCTCCAAATAGGCGTAGATCATGCCAGCCTGTGTGTCCTCCTGCATGAAGTCCTGCTGATGGGCGTTCAGGTATCGGTTCATTTCCATGCTGAATGACAGCTTATACTTCCCACTGCGGTAAACCGTCATGGCTTCCGCCCACATCTGTTCGATATACGCCCTCGCCGCCGCTTCATCGTCCAGTATGTGAACCTCCGCCCGTTCCGGGTACACCGTCACAGGGAGAAAGCGCCGGTTGCCGGTGCGGTCACGGGGTAAAAAGTCCTGCCGGTTGGTCGTCCCTCCAAATACACATTGCCGCAGCCGGTCTGCCGGATGTGTCTCATACGGCACTTTGTAGGTTTCTTTCTGGCGGCTTAAGAATGACTTGATTTCCTCAATACTCTTGGCGTTGGCTGTGGCGATCATCTCCGACATCTCGATAATCCAATGCCCTTGCAGCTTGCGGTACACATTTTCATCGTCCAGCTTCTTCAAATCGTCTGAAAACCATTCGTCCCTGCCTGCCAGCAGCCGGAAAAAGGTAGATTTCCCGGCTCCCTGACCACCAACCAGACAGAGCATGACCTCAAACTTGCTCCCCGGTCTGAATACCCGCCGGATGGCTCCCATCAGGAACAGTTTCAAGGCTTCATAAGTGTATTCGTCCGTATCGGCTCCCAGAAAGTGATGCAGGGCGTAACGGATGCGCTCTGTGCCGTCCCATTGCAGGTTGTTCAGGTAATCCCTGACCGGATGGTAGCGGTTTTCATTGGCAACAATCTTGATGGCGCTCTGCACCTTTTTCTCGCTGGTAAGCCCGTAATTTTCTTCCAGATACAAAAGCAGGTAGTTCATGTCCATGTCGGTCAGCGTGGTACTGGTGCGCTCCCAGCCCAGCGGCTTCACAATGTCAATCTGCTCCGTCAAAAGGTTCAGACGCAGTGCCCCACGAAACAGCGGGTCACGCTGGAACACCGTCAGGCAGTTTCGGATGCTGTTCTTCACGCCGCCTTTCTGCGTCCCCTCTAACGTCTCCCGGATTTCTTCCGGTGTCTGCGCCGGTTCCATTGTGTCCATCGTCCTTTTGACCGCTTCCTGCGTTTCCGGCGGCAAGCTCTGAAATTCGCTGTTCAAGCCGCAACACCTCCTTTCCCTGTGCGGCGATCAATGTCGCTTTTTCTTCTATTTCTCCGTATAACAAAATATCCAAAAGGTATTCTGTGTAGCTTATCCTCTGCAACGCTTCCACAAAAAGAGGATGCCAGATGGCATCCTGCGGCTGTGGGGCGTGTGCTGTTTTCCAATGCTCCAGCAGGCGCAGATAATCGCATAGCACCCGGAAACAATACCGTTCCGTTTCCTGAAATCTCTGCTCCGCTGATTTTTGTCGGGGCTGTGACCTGTTGTGACGCTTCCTATCTGGCGGCGCATTGCCGGATTTCTCATAGGAAACGCCGAAGTCCTCCGCAAGCCTGACCGCAGCTTCCCGTTTCCCCAATCCATGCAGCAAAGCGGCAAAGTCGATCACATCCCCGGAAGCCCCGCAGCCGAAGCAGTAAAAGCGGCTGTCCACTTTCATGCTGGGCGTGCGGTCATTGTGGAATGGACAGCAGACCATGCCGTTTCTTCCCACCCGGATTCCATAGAATGAAGCAGCCTGCCGGGTGGTAACAGACTGTTTCACCGCTTCAAATACATTCAAATACTCCCTCCATAAAAATACCGGTAGCGGTAAAGCTGCCGGTTATATCATAGCTCCATCTCATGTTTCTTTCTCTGTACTGCCTGTGGCTGCTCCCTCCGGCGCAGTGCGGTATCTACGGCGTTCTGCACCTGCCGCAGCCGTATGACTTCCTCCCGGAGTGGCTTGTGCTGCGGAGACAGTTCGGCATACTCTGTTTTTAACTGTGCATATTCCTGTTTCCATGCTTTCAGGGCAATGGGTTTTCCGTCCAGTTTTTCTTTCAGAATACGGCGGGCGGCATAAAACAGCCGTAACTCCGCATCGTGGGATGTTTCAAATTTCTCCCTCTGTTTCTTAAACTTGATATTGTTCAATTCCGTATGGACAGGTTTTAGCCGCTGGTAATTCTCGCCCTCCCGTATCAATTCCTGCAATTCCTTTATCCGGGCAGATTTCTTTTTCATGGAGCCGCTTAATGCTTCAAATTCTTCACTGACAGAGGAAAGACGCTCCTGCAAATCCTCTAATGTGAGCAGCTTGTTTTCCGTCAGATAATTGACGGCTTCGGCAAACTGCTTTAAGTTTCCGGTTCTGGCTTTATTGCTCCATGCCCCTGCGTTGCGCTGGTTGTAATAAGCGATCAGCAGGTCGGCAAGGCTCGGTGTCTGGGGTTTGGAAAGTTCTTCTTTTACCTCTGCCATCCAGACAAACAGGGCTTTGATCTTCTTCCTCACATCCTGCATGAGCCGGTTGGTGGCTTTAATCCAGCGGTTCAGTTCCCCTTTCTCGGTGCGGATGCCCTTTGCTTCCATCTGCCGGACATTAGCTCCCTCGTGGACAGTAGGTATCAGGTCAAGCCCCTGCCGCACATAGGAACGGTGGTCGATACGCACATCCAGCCCTTTTTCCTCAAATTTTGTATTAACGGCAGCCGCCACTGCTCCCGCCAGTGTTCCAGCGTTTCCGGCTCATGCCAGTCTGTTGTATGGACAGCGTTAAACATATAATCGCCGTTTTTATCCCGGATTCGGTTTCCATCTTCATCAAGAAGATATTCCCGACGCTGTTTTTGTCCCCATGTGCCATCCGGGTTCAAAGGGCGCATGGTTGTCATCACATGAAAATGCGGGTTAGGGATGCCGCCGTCCTCTTTCTCCGGGCTGTGAAAAGCAAGGTCGGCAATCATGCCTTTTGTCACAAACTGCTCCTGTACGAACTTCCTCGCCAGCTCCATGTTTTCTTCCAGCGTCAATTCATTCTGCATGACAATATCAAAGGAATAGGCAAGCTGTGCTTTTGGATGTTTCTCGCAGTTCTCCACAGCATTCCAGAGGGTCGCCCGGTCAAGATATATTTCCGGCGCATGGGGCGGCAGCATGATTTCCGAAGCGATCACGCCGCCCTTTTTGGTGTAGTCGCTGACTTCTCCATAGTAGCTGCTGTAAAGACGCTCCCCGGCTCGGTAGGCTGCGCTGGCAATGGCGCTCTGACCGGCGCTGCGCTTGATCTGTGCGATTGAAAAATGATAAAGTGCTATCCTTAGTCACCGCCTTTCTCCTGCCCGGAAATACGGGCGTGGTTCTCTGCGGCAGACCGGATGAAATGCTCCGCCTGCGGCAGATTCAAAATGCTTTCCATGAGGGAATAAAATTCCGCTTCGGATAGCTCCTTTGTCTGTGGTGCAATGCTCTCAATAGCTGCCCCACGGGTAATCAGCCGGTGCGTCCTCTGTTTCCGGGAACCGCTTTCCAGATACGCCTGCCGGTTTTTCAAACGCTGCATTTTCCGTTTTTCCTGTTCCAGCAGGACAGTGGTTTTTTCATATTCCTGCTTCAACTGTTCCAAAGATTTTTCCATGTTCTCACATCCTTTGCTGATAAGATAAAGAAAGACCATCCGCAGACAGTCCGTGTGTCAGTGCTTCTATAAAACCCGATGAAAAGGGAAAACCGCAGAGCGGATTTCTCTTTGCGGCGGGTACACAGGGGATAGCCGCTTTAGCGGCGCAAGGGGGTGCAGCCGCCTTGTCGGAGCGAAGCGAACGCAGACCTCGGATTGCTGATTTTATCAGCGGCAGAGGTAGCTCCGCAGGACGCACGATACATGGTCTTTAGACTATGTATAGAAGTGCGCCCTTAGTTCCTAAGGGATTTTTCCGTTTCCGGCAGTCTTGTCCTTTTTCTTGGAACGCTTGGAAAGATACTTCGGGCAGTCAACCACAACCGCCCGGAAGCTCTGTTTACATTCGTGCTGGCATTTCCGGCACAGTTCGTTGTAAGTGATACGGCTGCGGTCATTTAAGAAGAAAGACCATTCCAGCCGCCGCTTGTTGCTCATTCTTGCCATAACCGGCTCCTTTCTCCGTTTCTATCTGATGTACGCAGATAGGCTGTTTTGGTGTAGCGTCTCGGTATCATTTTTAAGGTTTTTTCTCTCTGTATGCCCCTTTGGAAAGTGCGGCAGTATTGCAGTCAGGGAATGATACCTCACGCTTATTTGTCGCTTCCCGGTACGGTTTCGGAGCCTTTTGCCATCCATTCAAAGAAAGCAATTTTGCTGACCTTGATAAGCCTCCCCCTGCGGAACGCCGGAAAGCCGGGGGTGTGTACCAGCTCATAGGCGCTCGCTCTTGAAATTCCCATAATCCGCTGAATGTCCGCCACATCCAGAACCAGCGGTAAATCCTCGTAGCTGTTCAATCTCTTTTTATCGTTCATTCTGTTCCTCCCATAAATCAAATAGGTTAAAATGCTTCCTGCTGCCGCTCTCCCCAAAAGCCGTTTTCCTGCCCCATTCCTGCGGTGTTTCCCTGCATTGGTGCGCCGGATGCGTCACTTCTCCTGCCGGTCATATCCTTTTTGGACGGTCATTCACTTGTCAAGGTACTGTGCGGTACGAAATTACCAACCGCAATCATCATAGCGTACTATCCTTGACAAAACAATGATTCTGCGATACCATGAGTGTAACTGATATAACTGAATTATATAATTACCATAAACAAAGGCAGGGGATAGGGATGGAGAATCAGTTTATACGGCATGAGCCATGTTTTGAGAGGATTTTGTTTGTCCTGACGCTGGACAGGAAGAAAATGAAAGAGCGGATTTTGATTGGGGAAGAACAGCAGATCCGCTTCCGGCTGAACGGGAGCCAAAACGCAGAGGTGCTTTGTGATATGACACGCCCGCTGGGAACTTTTTTGATAAACTTTGAGCGTGACACGGACAGAGATTGGAACTTATACGGGCTTTCTCCGCTGCGGCAAGCCCTCCACTCCAACCGACGGAAACAGCCGGAGCTGGAGCAGACGGCAAGCGAATTTCTCTGGGGAAAATATCTTAGCAATGACCCTCTGAAAATGTATGTGGCGTTCCGTATCTGGAACAGCTATCTGCTTGCCAGAGAACCCCGTGACCGTAACGCTGCCTGTGACCGCTTCATGGATAAAATGAGCAGCCTGACCGGGGTATTCCATAACGAAGCCATGAGCTTTGACAGGGAGACAGGAAAACCGAAACATTTTCAAGCTGGCAGCCTTTATTTCAAAGGCGCACCGTCAGAAGATACCCGGCTTGACCTCTGGTTACCGGACAACCGGCGCACAGAAGAATGTGTGTCTGCCTATGCGTCCCTCTACCCGTTGATTACCTATTATCTGAACAGGCTGAATGACTGGGGGCTTTGCTTCCGGCGGTGCAAGGTCTGCGGGAAATATTTTCTGGCAAAGAGCCAGCGGTATGAGCTGTGCAGCGACAAGTGCCGAAAAGCACAGGCACTTCAAAACAAGCGGGAATTTGACGAGAGGGCAAGAGAAAATAACTATGACCTGCTTTATAAAAATGAATGCCAGAACTGGCGCAACAAAATAAACCGGGTAAAAAATACCGCAGGCTTTCCGGCTGACCGTCTGGAAAAAATACAGGCTGCCTTTTCCGACTTTAAGAAAGAAGCCTTACAGAGAAAAAAGGCTGTAAAAACAGGAACGGCCAGCCCGAAAGAATTTACGGACTGGCTGTATCAGCAGAGTAATGTAATTGTGAAGCTGACTGAATACTAAATTTTTTCTCGTTGTGAGGTTTCTGTGACATTTGCCTGATGGCAGTATCGAAATTGCAGTAATTACTCATGCAAAATGCTTCTTCGTTTTATACACTATACCTATATGGTGGAGCACCAAATGAAAGGAGCAAAAAATATGTCTGAGATTCAAAATGCGATTGAAGTAAAGAACTTAAAAAAAGGTTTTGGTGGCAGAGTTTTGTTTGAGAATTTTAGCCTGAATGTAAAAGCAAATACAATCCATGCGATTATTGGCCCGAACGGTTCTGGAAAGACAACACTGCTACGCTTGATTACAGGGGTATACCAGCCAAATGCAGGGACAATCAACATTGCAGGGAAATATGCAATGGAGCTTGAAAATGACTATCTGTATGAAGAACAGACTGGTCTTGAAAATTTGAGAATTTTTGGGAAATACTTTGGATTTGAAATAAATGATCGTTCAGACAGTTATTGTACGCAATTAGGATTGACCGAGCATTTAGGAAAGCGTGTTAGCACTTATTCTAAAGGAATGAAAAGAAAACTGTCCCTTTTGATTGTGATTATGATGGGACGGGATATTCTGCTCATGGATGAACCAACATCGGGTGTAGACCCCATATCCAGAGTAGAAATCCGTAGTTTGATAGAGGCTCTAAAAGCTGACGGAAAAACGGTTATTATCACTTCACATGACCTTAGCGAGATTCAAAAGTGCGCTGATGATGTATCTATGATTAAAAATGGCAGATTGCTGTTTGATAAGGGTATTCAAGAAATGCAAGGACAATCATTGGAAGAAATCTTTATTAAGGAGGGCAATCGGTATGAGTAACATGGGAAAAGGCGCAGTCTACTATCTTACCAGAAGCAAAAGCCTCCTAATTGATACTGCGATTGTTGCCATTCTGGCAACTTTTATGAGCTTTGCAATGCAGATGGACGCCTTGCAGTCTAAGGGAGAGGATTATTTAGTCTTAATGCTCTATGCGGTTATTTTGGGTCTTACCTCCCTGCAATCCGGTGCTATGATTGTAGATTTGACAGCAAAGGATAAGTTAAGCCGGAGAATTGAATTTTTTGCAGCTTCTGGAATTGCGGTAAAAGAGATTATAAAACAGTATTCGGTACAGATTTTCCGCTTTTCTGGTATTATCCCGTTCTTTGTTTTTATGAGTTGCTATTACTTTACCGACTGGACAATGAGCTTTGGGCGGATCGTATGCGTTTATCTTAGTATTCTTGTACTTAGTTTTTGTGAGATTGTCGCTTTGAATATCATTGTACTGGATGTGAAACGAGTAAAACTGTTCAAAAATGTTCTGTTCTTTGGTAATTTTGCACTGGTTTATTTGATTGCGATGTCGGCAGAACGAATTACAGAGCTTGTGAATCAACATCATATAGGAATTGACTATTTGATTATTGTGGTTGATGTTGCACTTTGCATGATGTTTGCACTATTAAGTTTCTTTAAGACTCGGCACATGAGCAACGAAACAGTTATCAGGAGGGATGGCGAATGGGTTTGATAACCTTAAACCTTAAAAGGGTATTGAACTGGAATTTTATATTTATGAGTGCGGTAGCAACTATCTTCGGCATAATCTCTCTGATGAACTTTGGGGATATTTCAGAGAACATTGTATTTGGCGTTGATATAAAGTATTTTATGCTTGATGGCTACCTGTGCTTATTTATCTTTTTTGCCGGAGAAATAAGCAAGGATATGTTGCAGCAAGAAAAAATTACAAAGAGAATAGAATGGAAACTTGCTAATGGTATTAAAATCTCAAGTATTGTTAAAGAGAATCTGCTATCACTATGGATTGGAACGCTGATTCTTTTGTTTCCTCTGCTTTTGATGATTTCCATTCGTCTGCCAAACCTTATCTTGTTATCAGGCACCTATTTTCTGATCCTTAGCATATTGTATTCGGCATTTATAAATGTTTTGATTCTCTGGATTAGAAATATGAACTGGTTTAAGAGTATTCCTATCTTTGCAACACTGCTTCATATTTTGCTGGTTTTCTTAAAATGTGGGATATTTATGAAAACGAATAATGTGTGGGTGTTGCTACTATTTTCTCCAGTGAGTATAATAGTTTTGACTGCGTGTGGTTTATGTCTGATGACTAAAGAACGGATCGTATCATCATATTACTAACATAATGAATTTTAGCTGAAAGGAGGGGGGTCTATGCAGGATAAACGCTTCTATCCGTATCTGTTTCTTCATGCGGGTATTGTGACTTTATGGGTTATATTGGATAGAACACATAAAGGAATTGCGAATGACGGAGCCATCAACTTATTGTCGATTGCCGTCTTGCTTTGTTATTTCAATCTGCTCTATCTACATGTAATGACATCACGGCGAAAGGCAACAATATCTGAATGTGGCTGGAACCTGCTTTCTGTTTCCTTTATTGCGGCGCTGATGTATGATGGATTTTCCACCTTATACACGGGTGCATTTCTGGTTTTTGCATTGATTATCGGAATAATGCTGGTAAGAACTGACGCAAGCCGGGGAAAAATGGTTCGCTTGCTGTTTGGAATTGCGTCTATCATACTGTCGTTTTTCAATTTCCGAATTCTACCTGCGGTAACTATGTTAATTGGAATGTTCGTGGGAATTTTCCTTGATTATAAATATATAAATTTGAAACAGGTTAATATTCTTCCGATTGCCCAGAGGAAAGCAAGATATGTCCTTGTTTTCATGATTCCTTTGCTTACAATCGTACTTTATTGCTTTGATTTGTCCACCCTGCAAGTCAATGTATTTTTTCAGCTTATAATGCTTTTATTTGAGGCTTTTGCTGTCATTCATCTTGGCGACATGGAAGCCCGTTACAAGGAGTTGACAAAGTATTATGAATTAACGAACTATATTGCAAATGAGAGGGAAGATTTCTCAAGACTGCTTCATAACGATGTGCTTCAAGACATTGGAGGTGCCAAAAATCTCCTGTCGCTTCGCTCACCAGATGTTGATGAAACAAAAAGGATATTGTCTGATTTGGAATTGCGGGTAAGAAATATGATGAATTTCTATTCCTCTAATATCTTTTCGGGGTATGCTTCATGGGAACATATCGGATATATGCTTGACGCGATTAAGAAGCTGTACCCAAAGAAGAATATACTTGTAGATTTCACGATTGACAGCGAAGCAGGATTGCTTTGAAAAAAGATAACAGTTTGGAACAGACTATGCAGATAATCAAAGAACTTGTCAACAATGTTTATAAACACGCTGCCGCTACTTTTATTCATTTGGAAATCGCGCTAAATGAAGAAAGTAGACTCGTAATTACCTGTCAAAATGATGGAGCGAAACCAAATGACATTGAAAATATTCTTTCTTCCAAAGGTGGTATGCTGTTCTTGACGGTGTTGATAAATGGGAATGGTGGTAACATTCAGTATTTAGAGAAAGATGGTATTTTAACTGCAACGGCAGTTTTGGGGAGAAAAAATGAAGATATTACTATTTGATGATCACAGGATATTTGGAGAGAGTTTAAGCAAACTTCTGGAAGATTGGGATGAAATCTCTATCTGTCGCTATGTAAGTAATGAAACAGAGTTTTGGAATATTCTTTCCGTAGACGAATGGGACATTGTATTACTTGATGTCAACCTAAGAGAGCAGTCAAAAAGTTCTGGCATTGATCTGATAGAAACGATATATAGTAAAAAGCCAAAAATAAAGGTGGTTATGCTATCCTCTTATGATATGCCAGTTTATAGACAGGAGGCACTTAAAAAAGGCGCCGTAAGTTATATTGATAAGTCTGCTTCTGCTGACGAGTTGGTAAAAAAACTCACAGCTATTAGTAAAGGTCACAAGTCCACTACGCCCCCTTTATTAGATCCCCTGACAGATCGTGAAGCGGAAATTATTAAGGCGATTGGAACAGGGAAAACAAAGCATGAAATAGCGCAAGAACTGTATATCAGTGAACGGACACTTTACAACCATATCCAAAGCATCTATGATAAGCTGGGGGCTAAAAATGCTATCGAAGCCTATAACAAGGCTATTGCACTTGGATATATCACACCCTTAATATGAGTTTAGGCAATAAGAGGGACAGATATATCAGAACACAAGTGACAAGTATGCACATTATGTAAGCAGATAGCAAAAACAAGTATCATTGAACGACTTCATCAAAACAATAAAGAAAAGCTGGGAGCAAAATTAAGTCTGCTTCCAGCTTTTTTGTATTTGTTATTGTATGTGGTTGACTAAGGAATATTGTTTAAGCGTGAGTTTGTGATATTGGGTGTGGTATCTTTAACTATGGGAAACTCCCCGTTCATTTCCTGATATGCCGGATTGATCTGTACTGCTTCTGTCCCGCGAAAGCCCGGATTTCCATTCCATAAGAATGATGGATCACCTTCCACTGGCCTTCCTGTTCCAGTTCTACTGCCAAGCCGTCAAGCTGCAACTGCCCATCCCTGCCCCGCAGCGAATCATCGCTTTGATTCAGCAGAACCTGTCTGGCATTTTTGCACGCCAGAATATCTTCTTTCTTTAAGTCATGCAAGATATCTTCCGGAAAACCAAGGGATAACAGATGTGCTTTGGTTTCTTCACATGCCGGATCCTGGGTTTCATTTGCAGTTGTCCACTCCATATGATAAGCACCAAAACATGTATAGCTGACGAACAGACCTGCCGCAGTCAGAATTGCTGCTCCTGCTGCACATCTACTGTCTGAAATCCGCACCGAATGTTCTTCCAGTACATATCCGGCCTCTTCCAGTTTTTCTGCTATATTCTTTAACTCTACAAGGATTCCAATGTATGCAGCAACGATTACAAAACCAAGGATCCAGCCCTCATATTCCTGAATCGCAAGCACCGTCACCACCGCATACCAGATGATGATATGGAGCAGAACTTCACTTTTTATTTTTTCATCACGCTGTTCCAACTCCTCACGCATTCCAAGGAAAAGACAAATCATCAGCACGACCGGCAGGATTCCGCCACAGAAATCAATTCCTTTCCATGCGTACAAAGCATAGATTTTCTCCCGTTCGAGCACACTTCCAAGCACAATTGTCACAATGGTAATCACAACTTCGAGCGCGGCGCCTGCATATCCGGCTTTCAGCCAGCGGTTTTCTGATCTCAGTTTTCGAAATCCTGTAAACAGCAAAAGGGCGCCAATGAAGGGGAGAATCTGATTGAGAAAGAGAAATTTCAATGTAATCCCAAAGAGACCCATTCCAATCAGAATCTTCTCGTACGTCTGTTTCCAGAAACTCTCTTCCATGTAATCGCCCCCTTTTCACACCGTTCCTGCTGCCAATACCATGCGAGCTGCTTTTCTTATGGATTTCCGCCATTTTTCTTCCAATAAACAATTGCTGCTACAGCCAACAATACAATTCCGATCAGAATCAGTATGATAGAGAAATCACCATTCAGTTTTCCGGCAACAAACACAGCGGTAGGACCATCTGCGCCTCCAATGACAGTAACCGCTGTTTGTCCTTTCAGCTTCATCACAGCACCAGAAATAACCAGTACTATTCCGACCATACAGCTTCCGATTCCGAATACTTTTTTCATGAATATAATCTCCTTTGCACCATTTGCATTTACTCTGTTTGCCCCTGATAAAAAACGTCTACCGCTTCTTTCATGTCGGTAAGATTCATACCACCGCCATAATCCAGCACAACCAGACGATTTCTGTCTTTTAATATCACTTCATCAAGAGTCGGCTCATCCTGATAGAAATTTTCTTCCGAAACAGGCTCAGCCCCATCTTTGCGGACCATGTACCGGCACCAGGACACTTCTGTCCCCTCGGGAAGTTCCCCCAGCTCTGCCGGAAGTTCCAGTTCCATCTGATCCCACCACTTTGTCATATCCTTTGGATAGCATTTTCTGGTTTTCGCAATGATCCAGGAAATGGGACTGGTATATACGGTAACGCCTACTGACTTTCCAGAACTGCTCATCTGAACATCATTTGCCTGATAGCTAGCGAATACCGTATGTTTTCTCCCGGTATCCGGTTCATCTGCTCCCAGAAAGTGAGTTGCTGCCGCATTACACAAGGGAATCAGAATCATGCAAAGCACACCAACGCCAACCGCATATGGCATCCAGTCATCCCGGGCATTTCCGCTGCCGTTATTTCTGAGCAGGTTCCTTACAAACAGGGAAATCACTACAATGAGAATGGAAGAAAGCATGGTTCCGGCCAGGGCTCTCATGGAAGAAGAAAATGCCAGCGCCAGAACTGCCAGAATCAGGATTTCATCTAATAGAATGATACGCTTTTTAAAGCTTACCTTCCGCTGCAGATTCATTCTCGGAAACGGCCTGCCTTCTTTTATAGCCATTGTATTCCCACAGTTCCATCGAAACAGCCGCGCATAGGTTACCGTCCAGGAAATGCAGATTCCAAGCAGCAGGGGATTTAGCATAAGCGCCACGGGATCCGCAAACATTTTTCCCGGATTCTGCAGATTGCTGTATAACGACCACAAACTTAATACTACCAGTACAGGATAGGAAATTTTCGCAGACCCGTTCCAGAAAAGAGATTTCTGAATCAGGAACTGCCTCTCTTCCGTCATATCTCAGGTCAGCTTCACGCTTTCATCGGTGGTATAAAATATCTGCCAGTAAGTTCCGCTGCATTGAAAATCCCATCCTGCTTCCTGGCACTCCTTGCGAAACTGTTCTGCCTTCCAGCTGTCCGCGCCGGTAAGGGAAGAGCTTCCCGGAACCAGAAGCGCCGCGTATCTTCTTTTTTCCGGCTGTGCCCTGTAAAATTTCATGATAGAACCGCCGACGTTTTCCAGGAACCAGCCCTGCAGCGCCATTTCTTCCAGATATTGCTGAAATGCATCTGCTTCCCATAAATTGAACGTCCACCAGATCCGTTTTTTCTGCTTCATATGGTCATCTCCTTTCCGGGACAGCTATGCCGAAATGCTCCATGCAGGAATTTATCTATGTACTTCATCCTCATCAGAATGCGAACGGAAATTCCAGTTCTTCCCCAACGGTGAAAGCGGAGTTACCAGTCACTTCCGTAACATGAAAACTTGCCCCCTTCCACCCGTCAATATGAATGATTCCCCGTACATTTCCATCATCCGATGCGAAGGCCAGTTCTCCATTTCCATGATCCGTAAAGGTTCCTCTTGTTTCTCCTGTCCGGTATACCGAAATGACCGCTTCATTCTCTCCGTTCAATCCCTCCCTGGTTACCAATGCGCTATATACATTTCCTGTCCCCTGATTATCAACAAACAGGCCGTATTTGTTTGATCTGTCCGGCAGCATGAAATCTTCTCCTTTTATCCCAGCCAGCTTACTGGCAAGAATACAGGCTCTGTTTTTCGTAATTTCTTCCAGAAAAGAATTCTGAAGGAGAGGATAAATGCTGCCATTTTCTTCGCTGCTTCCGATACTCAGCAATGTTGCTTCTTCCTTCATGGCTACCCAGTTTCTCTGTTCTGCAAGAACGCTCTCCTTTGTCTTCTGGTCAGCCAAATTCATAAATCTGCTCCAGAGATTATTGAGCTCCGTATCCCAGATCACATAAAACCATCTGGAAGATGCATTCATTTCTCCCTGCGTTTCTGCTTTCTCTGCCAATGGAGTAAACTTCTGAATGATCGTATTGATCTGTTCCAGCTCTTTCTGCAGAGATTCCGACTTCGATACCACATCTTCAATATCCGCTTTGATCTCTTCCGAATAATCATGCGTGAAATCCACCTCTCCTGATGCATCTGCTTTCTCTGCCAGAATTTCGGTTTCAAGTACCTGCCACACTGCCGATTCCTGCGTTCCCACATTTCTGCTGCAGCCACTCATAAGGCCAGCTGCAATTCCTGCTGCCAACAAGATGCAAATCCATTTTCTCATAAATTTCCCCACTTCTCTTTCCATGAACAATTACAGATATAGCCAGCAATACTCTTTCTGCCATTATTATAGATAGGAATATTCCTGTCTGACAAGAACAATGGGCTTACCATTTTCTTACATATTTTTATAAATAATATAAGATTGATGAAAGCAGATTGACAATGCATAAAGGATTCTATAACATTAAAGATACATTAGATATTCTCTTTTTTACCAAACAGGGAAGGACGGTGCAAACGAAAAATGGCATTTGGTTTTATATCAACTTATCTCGGTGGTATTCTCATTCAGGCTATTGTAAATATTTTTGTCTATGCTCCGGCAATCATTGTGGCGCTGTACTTGTATGATCGATTTATAAAAAAATAGCATTAATAAAAGAGCTATTTTCTCTACAGTCTGAGCCACCGACAATTGTCAGTGGTTATATTTATGGATATGCTTAAGACATATAAGGTAAGTACAAACATATCCCAGGACTATAAATAAAATGCTCACAAGCAGATAATCTATAAGTGACCACACTACCGGTTGCGAAAAATCAACGAATACAAATTGTGTCCTCAAAAATAGATATAATCCGATTTTGTTTTTGATATAAGTATAAAGACCGCAGATTGCTAACAACACTATTATCATTCGCAAACTCCAAGTCCTGATTTTAGAGGTTTGCTGTGTAGTAGTGATTTTTCGGAATACTTCCATTATCCTATTGCCGTGCATACCGGCGTGGAAGCTCATTAGCACCAATCCCCAATAGGAAGCCAGTAGATGCACTGTCCTTGCTGTGGCTGCTCCACCAAGATGCAGAAAACGAAATACATAACGGGATAGAATCATGCCGCTGATTGGCAAAGCCAGCATAATAACTACCAGTGCCAAGTCTATCGCTGTTCCTAAAATACGGAGTGGTGTGTACTTTCCACGCAGCAGATGTTTCCACCATGCAACATTCAAAATATGATGGGCAACGAAAAGTAGAGACATTCCAATGCCGAGATATTCATGGGCGGTTTCTCCCACCAGAGAATATGCCATCAGCAAAGGCAAAAGCAGAACCATTCCACTGTCTACGGCAATTCTCAACTTTTTATTCAATAAATCCATCCTCTCTGAGCCAGTCCGTCACATTGTTTCTGGCTGTATCACGGTCATTCTGGGCAGTCGTGCCGGGAATTGCGAAACCGTCTTTCATTTTGCCTTCTGTAATATCGGCAATCGTAGATTCCGTATTGGAAAGCCCACTGCCGCCGTGGGTGCAAAACGGAACAATGGTCTTGCCCGACAGATTATATCTCTCCAAAAAATTGTAAACGATCATTGGCATATCGCCCCACCAGTTGGGATAGCCGATAAAAAGCGTGTCATAATTATCCATATTGTCCACCGTGTCGGCAATTTTCGGGCGGGAATTGTCTGCCATTTCCTGTCGGGATACATCCAGAAGCCCCTGATAAGTGGTCGGATATGGTGTTTCCGGTTTGATTTCAAATAAATCGGCTCCTGTTTACTCCGCAATCATGCGAGCGATAATGCTGGTGTTTCCTTCCTCTACTACACCAACACCGTACTGCTCACCGTCAAGAGAAAAATAAGCTACTAACATATTGCTGCCTCCTTCTATTTTTTCAGATTGTGCGGTGTCATCCGCTTGTAAAGTGTTCTGCTGCGTACTGTTTGCCGGAACTGCTGGTTCCGTTTGTATATCCTTATTATTAGATGTCCTTGTTTCACCTTCTGAAACAATTTCTGCCGAAGAACTATTTCCGCAAGCTGTGAGTGCCAATACCATAATACTCGATAGAATAAATATCAAAAATCGTTTCATAGTGTCTCCTTTACCAATCGCCCAGGCGCTCATTTTTATCCAAAGAAGCAATTTGTTCCATTTCATCCGGGGTAAGTTCAAAATCAAAAATATCAAAATTTTCCTGAATATGCTTTTCGTTATGAGAGCCTGGAATTGCAATGTGTCCATCCTGCAAATGCCATCTCAAAATCACTCACGGCTCTGCGGGAATTTGTTTACAACAGCACTGAGGACGCTTCTCCTACTGTAAATATTCCGATTTCAGAAATGAAAAAAGCAATTGCAGCGAAACGGATCACGATTGTGGGTGGTAATGAAAACTGGGTTAAAAAGCTTCGACAGGAGTTCCCAAACTGGAAATTTGTCAGCGCATCCGTATCAAGCACCGTGGATAATATGTCCATTTTAAAGGCAGAACGGGTTATCCTCTTTACGGATACACTTGGCCACAGCAATTATTACAAATTCATGCAAACAATCCAATCCCACCATATTCCTTTCAGCTTTTTGCATGGCGTTAATATTGAGCGGAACATCATTCAAATCTATGACGATATATTTGAAAAAAGATAGGAATATCATTGCAAAAACGCTTTCTCAGCACTGCTTCTATAATTTTTAACCTAAAAAAGCTCCTCCTGTGAAGGAAGATATGATGTCAGAATTGTGTGCTTGTTAATTATTATACAATACTTTACCCGATATGACCAGCGCAAAACCTACATTTTACATTATCAATTCTTATAGTCGATAGCCCATTTATTATATTATCTCTCCACGATATACTAAAGGCTCTTTCCCTTTAATATAACTGAGAAAGAGCCTTATAAGTTGATTGCATACACATAATTTTTTTGCCTTTCGGCGGGGAGAAAACTGCGTATACAAGATTATTATAGAATATTTTCTGGCAAAGAACCACTAAAAATTTTCCATATACTCCTTTTTACTCTTCCTGTCCATACACATCAATCTGGCAGCTCTTCATTGTTTCGAGTGCGGCATTATGCTTTTCTGGTGTAACTCCGGCACAGCAGCTTGCATCCACTGAAATTATCGCCTCCGGATACTTGGCTTTCAGGATCAACGCATTGGAGACCACGCATATATCCGTGCATACTCCAACCAGTTCAATCTCATCGTTTGAGCCAAAGCCCTCCCAGTTAAGCCAGCCAAAGGTCGGCTTGTCTATATATTCGCAGTTTTCCACTTCCAGCCCAGGCACAATCTGCCAGCCTTCCGTTCCATTGATGCAGTGCTTCACTGGTAACTTTTTCCCCTCCGGCGTGTCCAGATAATTCTCCTCATGGGTATCCCTGGTAAGAATTATCCAATCCCCGCGGTCCGCATACTCTTTTACTTTTGCCTGCACATTTGGAACAATTGCCTGCGCTTCCTGATTGCCAAGAGTTCCTGTCACAAAATCGTTCTGCATGTCGATCACGATCAAAACCTTACCTATTCCTCTTTCCTCCCGTTTTCCTAAATTATGCATTACCCTGCTATAATCAGAATATTTCGACTTCTGATGAAAATCTGCAACACCCCGAATACGGTTTCCCCCATTATACTACCGATTTCCAATTAGCAAAAGAAAAAAGAGGATGCCCCTAAAGCATCCCTCTCAAGTTTCAAGCAATTTCTACTTTTCAATCCACCCTATAAAAGTATTAATCTTTTCAATATCCGATTCATTCATAGTCCGTAATTTTTCACACACTTTTCTGTATGTGGTATCTTCATCATCCAGTGGTGCGAAAAACTCTGCCGGCGTCATATCTAAATAGGCAATTATTTTAAACAGTTCTTTCAGAGACGGTAAGGCCGCTCCGCTAGTTATGCCACGTATATATGATCCACTTTTATCCAAATCCAGACTCATTTTGTGCTCAGAAATGTTTTTGCTTAGTCTCAATTCCGTAATCCGTCTACGAACAAAATCCTCTTGCTGCGCATTGGCCATTTTCCCACCTCCCGTTTCAATTATTTTAGTATGAATTTGAAGATGGCGTTGGTTATAAAATTATCAATTTACATTTAATATGTTGCAATTCTAATGATTTTATTATCAATATATTGTTTTAATTCATATTATCAATAGCAATGCACAGCATTTTTCAAATGGAGCTATATCTATTGGGGATGTACGGGCAATCAGACGCTTAGAAACACTAATCGAGTAGGAGGCGGTTAGTCACCGCCTCCTACTCGATTGCACCCTTCTCATCTGATGAAAAGAATTTATTTTATCTTCACAAATGCCTTTCGCTCTTTCTAAAACATATCTTACTGCAATAGAAAAGTGTCCTCTGCTTTTATACAGGGACGCTTTTCTATTACCAGTCATCTATTTTTCTAGCGAGTCCTGTTGGTATAAACCACCACATAACTAATAAAATTATAAGTATTACATCCGCTACCTTCCCTAAAAATTGCAAAGGAATCATAGCAAATCCTATAATAGGTAACGTTAATACTTGGATTATATATTGTACTAATTCCCCCAATGAGAAAGAGCCAAAAAACTTCGGCGGCGGATCGTCATAAGGAAATTTTTCACGAAAATCATAAGGATAGAGTAAATGTTTAATATACAATACGACTGCAGTAATTATAACACATTCCGGGTAAAACTGTATATATTTCATATTCGTTATATCCCCGCATAGTCAGAAAAGCGCAGTGCGTACCTGCCACTATAGCCGTACTGTAACGATAACCACGCCACATAATTAAAAAAATCTGTATATGTTTCGATAGTAAAACTAATCATTGTAGATGTTAAAGTTCCCAAAACAGATCCCGCTACTCCCGCACATCCACCAAGGATATAGCTGCAAACAACCACAGCCGAATTTTGAATCAATTTTTCCTTATCAACTTCTCCATAATTTAAGAGAATAGTATCATCTTCCATATACTGTTGAACTAAAGCATTCAAGCGAACATTTGGATCTTCCGAACACTTGGATATCATCTGATTTACCATCCACTTTGAATCCTCACAAAGATCTTCTTTATTTAAGCTCGCGTCAAATCCATTGAGCAATTCAGCCAATGCTGTAGAAAAAACATTTCTTGTAAGAACAAAATGTTCATATCCTTCTGTTAACGTCTCATAATTACCTTTTAATGAAGAAATCCCAGAAGCCAGTGACCCAACTTTTTGTATCGAACTTGAAACCTTTGTTGAACTCATATAAGTATCATATGCCTGTCGATCAGAAGCCGTCAGCCACCTTGCCAAAGCTCCATCAGGACCTGAACGTTGTTCTCCATCTAAAAGTAAAGCAGCCTTTCCCTGATTCCAAAAATAATCTTTTCGATCTACATAATGAGATATAAACATATACTTTGCTTCTTTGGCTATATCTTTTGCACGGTTCTGCTCGATGCTCCATTCAGCACAATCTATCGAATACGCAATAGATGTCGCTTTTGCCTCTTGTAACTCCTCGTCCTGAGCTAACGTTTCTATTCTATATATACTTCTTGAAGCGAGGTAATCATTGAGGAAAGCTTCCGCATCCGTCTCCCAATCATCAGTGATATTAAGATTTGAAAAATCTTCAACACTAAATTTAGTTTTGGTTGTATCTTCGAATTCTGACACAGCTTCCGCAGCTGCTAAGCCACTTACAAGGAAGTCATGCACTTCCGTACTATTGGAAGCTCGTCCTTGAGTTGATTCACTTGCAAAAGTCGATGCAGCAGTTGAGCACATTATGATACTCAATGTTAAGCCAAATGCAACAAAACGCTTGAAAGTTTTCATTCAATTTCCTCCCATTAATCTCAGTTTATTTGTATTAATGATATTACATTTTTTATATTCTGTCAAGTATCTTATTGCATTATCAAAATTCTGAAACATTTTATAATAAACCTATTTTCTCTATTTTTTGTGGTGGGCCACGTCACTTGTTTACTATATTTTGGGAGATGATCTGAATCACCATTATGGTGGAGTTGCCAGATACCAAGATAGTACCGGAAAATATGGCCATCTATCAAGCGAGGGGCACATACTTACAGAAGCAATCTATACAGAGGTAACTATCTTTGACTCTAATAAAGCACATGTAAAAACCGAAGACGGCTCTGAATATGATATCGATAGCTATGGTCGGCAAATCGACTATTAATTTTGATTCTGAAGTAAATGCGTCACTTGCTGAGGTAGTGCTGGATGTCTCATCCAGCATGTAGGACGGGTACCGTCCTGGACCGAAAGGGATGGCTTCGCCGGGAGACTGGAAGGCTCCCAAAAGAACAAATTAAGGGGCTAAATGCCCTGCGTGGAACTTGTTTCCACTAATTTGCTTAGTGCAAAATAGTGGACGCCATAACCTAAAAAGTCACGAAGCGCCATAAGGGACGAAAAAGCAGTGTGGCATAATTCACGCAGGATGAGAAATTCTTCTTTTGATAGATGTTTTAGTTGTTGGCATACTTTCAGATACAATGGGCTCCCCTCCTCTCCAAAAAGAACATGCGTTCTAAATAATTATAACATACTGATGAAGAAAATGAAAGAACTTGAATGTATATTTAAATTCCAGTTGGCAAGAGTAAATTCCAGTCTTATGGAAATTACTTCCGCACATATATTTGAGATATTGTCTTTGATAATCATTACTCCGTATAATGTACTCGCAGCTGATTACTCTACTTCTACAAATGTGGTAGTTATTAGACTTTGCTGTCTTTCGCCAGCTTATCTCTCGAAGCCTAGCCTCATATGCGATTTCTGTCCGTCGGACCAAGGATTTGCCTACAGCTTCCTTCAGATTCCACCTCACGATGGATACCCTTGCTGTTCAGCTATACATTTCCCACTACCTGGGCATGTTCAGGACTTTCACCTGCGAGAGCGCGCCCATGGCGCGCAAACGAAACGTGCGCCGCCGGGCGCACATAAAAAACCCAGACACGATTATCACTGATCTCTGTCTGGGTTTCTTCCTATTATAATGTAATCAATTTTGCCATAGTCTGGATAAATAGATTTCTCTCGTTTCCAAAAGAAATTTTCGTTCTGTTCATTGCCTCTATCAATATCGACATTACCGTATCCAATCGCTCTTCCGGTAATTTCCGATAGGCCCGTATTCCCCGCATCTGCTTTTCCGTAAGGCCTAAAAGCTTTAAAATTTCATTTTCCTTCATATCTGACAACAATAACGCTTTTTTCGCAACCCGGTAATTCCGAAGAAGCAGCCCATAAAGCTTAAGGCTATTATTCCCATGATCGAACAACTCCACCGCAAGCTTCATACCTTCCATAGGATCCAGTAAAAGCTTTGATGCCAATTCCCAGCTTTTCCCCACTGCTGCAGGAACAACCTGGTCAATCGTCTCTTTGTTCACTCCAGTATCCATGGACGCAAATGCAATCTGTTTAATGAAAATAGCTATCTGGTAAAGATCTGTCGTCTCATCTTTCCCGTCTCTGCGTTCCTGGTATGCATAAGCGCTCCTGTCAATAAAATATCGTAGCATCGGCTCCGGTATTGGACAATCTAAGGACTGAAAAGCTTTTTGGATCCAACATTGATAAGACTTTCCATTCAGCTTATCACAACATATGCCATGCTTACTTTTCCATGCATTCCAGTCCTTGCTGTTGTCAGGCTTTTCCGTCCGAATGATCAAACAGGAACTTTCCGGACACTCTTCCATAAGATACAAGAGTTCCTTCCTCTCTTTTTTCACATCCTCCACCTTATAAATGGCACATGGTACACCAAAGAATGAAATGCTCTGCAGAAATTCTTTCACTCCATCCATGTCATCAAATACCTGCACATAATATGCCGTATTTTCTGCTAATTTCCGTACTTCATGGTCAATACGGTATGGTTCCGTTCCATATACAATTTTCACCATTTTCTCCACTCACTTTCTCAGTAATTCGTACTCAATGAAGCGAAGCCGTGCCCTCATTGGTTACACTATAATGGCTGCGCTTCCTGTTCCATGACAGAATGTTTAAAAAATTCTTCGACATTTCCATTTAACTTTCCATACAGCATCTGTAATAATGGGATAAGATTCCATGACAAGAAGCCAATCCCATATGTGATTTCCACGTATCCATCGCAAAATCCAGTTTCGGAAGGATATATCATAATGAAAAAATCTTCAAATGAAATCACAAAATAATCCAGTTCCATGAAAATATCCGTTTCAGAAAGAAGCGGTGCATTTTCTCCTTTTATGAGTACAATGACAAACTCTCGCTCTTCTCCATAAAAATCGCATCGGAATTCATCAAATGCTCTGTAAAATGCCGCCTTCTGATCCCTGGACAATATATGATCCAAATCCTCCAATTCAGCAAATTCCAATAATTCAAACCCTAATGCCTTCATAATGGCATCTAGCGTTCTTTTCCTCTGGCCATCTGCCACTTCCAATCCCTCAGAGCATTCATCACTGACAATACATAAAAGATTTTCAACCGGTACATCCTCCATTCTTAGTTCTGCCGTCTCATACTCACAGGTTATAATACCTGCTTTGATCAGCCGGTTTACTAAATGGCTGACCCACATCTGATAATGTGGATAATACCTGGCAGATCTGCCCATGTTGGAATTTGCATACGCATATGCCTCTTCTTCGTTGCAACCACCCTGTTGAAAATAGTCCATCTGATCCAGATAACTCCACGGACAGAAAGCACCTTCTATCCTTTTCATGAGCCGGATCACCTGTTTTAATACTTCCACGCGCGCTCCTCCTTTAGCCGATAACACATTTCCAATTTCGCAGCAAGCAGACATGTTTTCCAGGCCGGCACATTATCTTTATATGTACCATAGGAAATGTAAAGACCGCCTCCATTAAACGCATTGCCAAATACGTTTAAGCCTCTTTGATCGGTCTGCTGGTTATCTTGCAGCACCAGCATAAGATACGGCTCATCCTGATCATAAAGCTTCAGTAAATTATGGTACTGTTCATATTTCATTCTGCATTTTGCAAGAATAGGTTCCAGGATCTGCTCTGCAGATGTTGTCACTCCGCAGTAAAGCACCGGATATCCTATTTTTTCGATCAGATACCGGTAAGCTTTTGCGAAACTATCATAATATTCGTATAAATTTTCTGGAAACGGTTCTTTCACAAATTCATTCGCCCATGCGTACCGGAACAATATGTATTCACAAAAGTGTTCCTTATAATCGCTCAGATTTAGCATACTCCTCCTGCCTTTCCTAACACATAAAGAACAATCCCACATAAGTCACATACCGGAGATACCGGAAACATATCTCCCCAGTCTGAGTTCTCTTCTGGATTGTACAGCCAGTAATAATGCTCACCAATTTGAATAAAATCTGTCCCGGACGAATAAGAAACACTTAAAGACTGGCAAAACAACTCATATGCTTCAAATGCGATTTCACAAAGTCTCCAGTCCCTGCATTCTTCATACCAGCGTATTACCTGCTCCACAACGTCCAAAGTAAGTACCGTAGTTCCACATTCCCCCAGGTATTCTTTCAGTTCTGCCTTTACTTCTTCTGGAAAAAGTTCCAGAGTTTCTGTATCATCCTCATAGGCAGAAACCACATCGGTAAACCCAATAATCCCAGGATATGGAGTTTCTACACAAAAGAGTACTTCTTCATTTTCACTGATGAAGTCATCTTCATCGTCTGACTCAATCCATTCAATCGATAAATCATAAACTTCCCCCACTTCAATCCCATATTCCTGCAGGATGCGTTGTACCGCTACCTGTAAAAGTTCCATCTTCATGCAGTTATCCCGAAAAGAATAATCAAAACATTTTTCATACTGCATCAGACGCTTTGCATAGGTAATGATCTTACGCAGTTCTTCCGGATGATCGAAGAGCTGCTGATAACGCTCCTCATTCACTATCTTCAAAAAATATTCCCCTTTCCGCTCCCGCATTTACCGGAATAGCATTTCCCTTAAACACATCAAAATAAACTATTTTATATGGAAGGAACCCGTTTCTTAAAATTCCGAGAGTAGCTGATAAAGCCAGCATTGCCGCAGCCATATTGGTAAACCGATGCTGCGGTGAAGACTGGTTGATCACCCCACAGCTTAATTCACTTGCCCGCTTTTCCCGGCTTCGCATGATTTCCGGAAAATAGTACGGCCTGGAAGGTGACAACATCTTTCCATTCTTTTTGACTGCAGCTACAACCTCGCCAGTGTGAAATTCATTTGCCGTATCGATCCAGATACCAGTAGGCGTCTGACGGAACCATTTTTCCATTTCCTGTCTGGCCCGGTGATTATCAACTGACCCAATCAGTATCGGGACCGTGCGTCTATAATACGCTCCTGACATCTGTTTAAAGACCACTTTTAACTGCTCTGCGGAGTCAATGTACATTGGATATGCTCTTACTTCGATCCCATAATGGTCTCTAAGAGCTTGTGCCAGTACCATTGCCTTATGCTGGCCAACATCATCTTTCAGGAAATTCTGCCGGTCAAGGTTCTTCTGCTCCACCCGGTCTCCATCGATTATGGACAATGCATAGGAGTTGCGTTCCTCCTTCGTTAAGGATGAAAGGATCGCCCCTAATTCCTTCAGATAATAAGAACCGGTCCCACCAGTGCCTACCACAACCAGTTGATAATGATAAACTTCGGTTGATTTCCGGCCCAGAGAAAGATCCAGCTTCTGGTCGTTATGAAGCTGTGGTCCTATTTGGGCCATTTTTTCATTCACACAAAATGTCCCGCATTCAACCTGTCCTTCTTCATAGACAGCCACAATCTTTGACATGGCAAGGTTCACCAAAAACATTCTTTCCAAATGCTTCCAGACAAAATCTTTGCTTTTCTCTTCCGTGTTTAAAAAAAATGGTTCCTCTCCACTTCCGTCATCCACATACAGCTTTGCATCTCCAAATTTCAGATACAGTTTTCTTTTCGCGGACAGTTTTTTCCATTCCGTTCGGTAGTCTCCAGGAATACTCCCATCGCTGCAATCAATCATAAAAACATAATCCCGTTTGGAAATCTGTAGTACCTGACTGTCTATAGAAAAATCTCCCGGAACAGCTGTCACCTCATAGTCATACTGTTCTTTCAAAAGTTCTGATAATAAAAGTGCCCTGTTCTGACCAAGATCTTCCCGGATATATACCGCGCCAAGGTCCTCTTTACTGATTGAACCAGGATCGAAAACCGTAATATCCGTCCGGATCAAATTTTCCTGTTTCATATGAAGATACGCAATCATTTCCTTTAAAAAGAAGGAGCCGGTCAAGCCAGCTCCTATCACAATTACATGCAGATTAATACGCATGTTTGTTTCTCCTTTCCCTGTTTACCATAAATTCTGGCAGTTTTAACACATCCGGCATCTCTTTTGTCCTTTCTTCAGACTCCAGAACGTATTGTAAAAGAAGCGCTTCCTGGCGCTTCTGGATCCTCCTGGCCGCTGCACGCTGCCGGGATCTCTTTTCCCTTGTAAGAAAGCTATACCCCTCGACCAGGCACCGTATAATCAGCTCCATCACACCATGCAGCAATAAGGATATAACTACCACAACAAAAAATGCTTCCATAAGCACCAGAATACCAATCCCAATGATAAAAAGACTGCTATCCTCTAACAGTGCGATTTCTGTTCCTGTAAGATAGGCTCTCTCTGACTTTGCATTCAGGGATTCCTGCATTGTCATTTCGCTCTGCATCGCCCGGAATGCCCAGCCAAACAGAAACCGGCCATACTCCTCCAATTTTTCTATCATAAACATACCTCTCCGATTATAATAATGCGACCAACTGATCAGCATAACCACATCCACACAGCAAAGGATCTCCTTTTCTCCAGGTAAGCTCCTCTGCTGAGATCAGAAAATGATGATCCTGCGGACAGTAATCTTTTCGCAGGCCGCGGTCAATGGAATATACATGGAAAATACCTTCAAAAAATCGTGCCATTTCATACGATGGAACATAAATGGCCTTTGTCTTTTCCTGCCCCACCAGCACAATATAGTGGCTTCCATTTCCGATGCTCTTGTTGTAGACCTGATGAAACCAGCCCAAAACCCAGGACAGCCGATCCTCATCGGAATCATACACAACGGTTTTCATCTGTTCTTCTGTGAGAAAAATCTGTTTATCTGCCCCTAGTACGGCACGATAAACTTTCCTGTCATCGCCGCAGGATACCACGCCGTAAAGTCCAGGAAATGTTTCATCCTCATCATCTGTGGCAGAGAAAAAGGCCGGGATCCTGCCATGGGAATGAAATTCTCCAACCTTTACCAATCCTGAAACTTCATAACACTCTAAATAAGGCTCCCGTTCTGCTTCAACGGATGCATGATATACCTGCTGAAAGGGCACAAACCACTTAAAGCTCTTTCTTTTGGGGTCATAAAAAAGATGCACAGCTACTTCGCTGTCACAGTTTTCGCAAAAAAACCGTGATATAGCTAACCAATAAGAAATATCCACTTTTTCAAGTTTCCAAATAAAGAGTTTCTGGTCACTTTCCAATGAGCTTCCGCAGTAAAAGCATGGATGGTTCAGAATATCATAGATTTCTCCCTGATGCATCACCCGCTGTCTTCCGATAGAAAGCTGCATTTTATCCAATGTTTCCTTATCATCCGCACCTTTTTTGCTGCCCTTTGTTCCCACATACAGAATGTTCTTATCTTTTCCGAGCCAGGTAAATACTGCACCTGCCAGCCGGTATTCCAGATGTCCTTTTGCATCCAGAAAATTCAGCAGATCCTCTTCCGTGACGGACTTTTTACCGCCAAAATCCTCTGAAGATAAGTCATATGAGGTAAACATCAGGGATAACTTAACTCCGTCAATGGCATACTTGGTCACTTTAACCGTACTGGCACTGGATACACCAGCATACTTCGGGCCAAGATAGTATTTTTCGCCACACGGGTACAGATCATATAAGGATCCATAACCCTCAAGTTCCTTGAGCTGTTCTTCAAGTGTCTCTGCTTCTTCGCTGATTCCAATGGTAAGCTCTTCTCCTGCCTTCAGCACCCTGATCTCTTCTGTATCTTCAAATGGTACGGTGATTGCAGAAGATTCTGCCGGAAGGAGCACAACATTGTTTTCGTTTTTAAACAAAGTAAGCTTTAATCCGCTAAGCTCCTTGCTCTTTAACACATACTCAAACAGATTTGTAAGATCCACCTCACCTGTTAATGCCGTAACATCCACTGCTTCTGCCCCAAAGAACACCTGCATTCCGTCAACCGTGATGGTTCCTTTTTCCACTCCTTCATGGTTCTTTGGGCGGCACAAATATGCATCCTCTTTCTTTGAAACATCACAGATTGCAAAGAATGGGCCCTGCTCTGCCAGAAACTGCTTCACTTCTTCCTCTGTTCCCGTTCCCTCCGTCATCACCAGATCACCAGCAATACTCTTTAACGTAAGGGGCAGCTTGTAAACCGTTTTCGGCGCAGATTTTTTCTTCTGCTTTTCTTCCTTCTTCTTTCTCGGTGCCTCTTTCTTCTTTGCCTCAGCCTTCAGCTCATTAAATTCCTCAAAATCAAAAAAACTCATCTGCATAACCTATTTTCCTCCTCTTATCGCAACACATAAATTGCTTAATTGATTTCCATTTTCCTTCAGCCATTTCTGCGGGAACACTTCCATTTCCTTAAGTGTTTCCAAAAGACCGGACTGTTCTTTAAATTCCGGATGCTCCGCGATCCGGTTCTGGTACAGATCATTATTGGTTTCTGCATCAAAAAATGCCTGGATCAGCTTCTCCGCATCTTTGATCGAAGTCATTTTCGGAAATACCGTATTTCCCCAACATATTTTCCCATTATCATATACATTTCCAAATGGGTAATAACATAACCTGCTGGCCGGCCCGATCATCCCGGATTCATCCCGCTTTAAGGCAAAACAAAAAGAGGCGGATACCATCCCCTCTCTTACCTTAAACAGAAATGCCAGATCCGGAAACACAACCTGCTTTGGCACTCCAAACAGATAAATAACCCCCAGATGTGCCGAAACCGTGATGATCACATCAAAACTCTGTTCCTTATTCTGGATCAGTACCCCGTCATAAAATCCATTTGGTATCTGTCCAATTTCAAGGCATCTCTCCTGCTCTGCTTCAATCGTGCTCATGGCTCTGATGAAATCGGCCATCGTAACTGTTTTTTGAACAGCACTTCCGTCACCGAAGGAAAATTCCACTCGAACTTTTGCGAAAGTTTCCTCATCACTGACTGCTGCCCATTTTACAATATTGCTCACTTTCTCCCTCCTCTTACAGCATTCTCCGTCGTTTCACTACAGAACAGCGCTTGATCTGTTCAAAAAAGCTATGCACCAGTGCCTCCGAATTGTACCGCGTCTGATATGCCCATACTCCGGCATCAAGAACATCAAACAATTCTTCGATTGGAATTTCTCTGGTGATCGGACTCTCCGGTGAAAAAAATGCCGCTTCATTCCGTCGTTCCTTTTGCTTTTTTTCATCCCATCGCTCTTCATAGAGCAGTTCATACATCCGTGTAACCTCGGACATAGTTTCTCTCCTTTCCTGGTTCGTCTATAAAATAAAAAAAGCCAATGCACACTCATGCATTGACTAAAAAAATAGACTACCCCTTTTCAATGATCCATGAAAGATCTCATCCATGGCCAGAGGCCACTATCATCGAAAGAAATAATCTTGTTTTGATTATAACATTGCCCGGGCTAATTAACAAGGAACATTTCTCACTGCAGGATACCATTCCTGGCATATCCCATACATATACGAAGCCATTGCGCGAAAAATATAGATTAAGTTATAATTTCCTTGCAACTTTTTCTTCTCTTTATCCGTCTAATATATGAAAACAAAAAGAAAGGAAAATATGTAATGATCCATTCTAGCGCGCTGGATTCAATTACCGTACAGACCGAACAGGTCCTGATTGAAAAATATGACCGGCTATACCGGTTAGCTTACAGCTATGTTTACAATGAAGATGATGCCCTGGATATTGTTCAGGAAAGCGCCTGCAAAGCGATATGCCAGTGCAACTCCTTAAAAGATCCCTCCAAACTTTATTCCTGGATCTGCAGGATTGTAGTAAATACCACCATGGATCTTTTAAGAAGCAGAAAAAAAGAAGATCTGCCTGGAGAGCTTCCAGAACAGGCATCGGAAGATGTTTACCAGGAAACAGATTTAAAAAATGCCCTAGAGAGCCTGGAACCTCAAAACCGTACCATCGTCGTCCTACGGTATTGCGAAGATATGAAACTGGAAGATATTGCACTGGCTGTAAATGAAAATCTGAGTACTGTAAAAACCAGGCTTTACCGTTCTTTAAAAAAGCTGCGTATCAACCTGGAAGCACCTGACACCAACTAATTCGGAAAGGAGTTCTTACTATGAAAGAAAGCAATCACACTATTGATGAATTAAAGCAGGAATATGAACAGATCCCCGTTTCTCCACATGCCAAAGAACGTATTTTAGCTGGAATTGCACAGGGCAAGGCAGCAACCGCTGTCCAGTCACATTCCACAAAATCAGGCGAACGGAAAAAGAAATCACATATTATTTATATTTTACGGAACACCGGTGCAACTGCTGTGGCAGCCATGGCCGCGCTGGTAATCCTCACAAACATAAACCCTACCATTGCAAATGCCATGGAAAATGTCCCTATCCTTGGCCCAATCTCCAAAATCGTCACCTTCCGGACTTACGAAGACCAGACCAATCACTTTGAAGCTAAAGTGGATGTCCCAGAAATAGAGTCTGCACCGGCAGAGGTCAACCAGAGCATCGAAGAATATGCCAATGCCTTAATCGCACAGTATGAAAGCGACCTGCGCTCATCCCAGGGAGAGGGCAATTACTCGCTCACTTCTTCCTATCAGGTGGTAACGGATACCCCCAACTATCTCTGCCTGCGAATTGATACCACTCTGGTAATGGCCAGTGGAACCGAATATACCAAAGTTTTCACCATTGATAAACGCACCGGCAAAATGATTTCTTTGTCTGATCTTTTCCGCAACAAGCCAGAAATGCTCACTGCGATCAGCGACAATATAAAGGAACAGATGCAGGCACAAATGGCCGCCGATTCCTCTGTCACCTATTTTTACAACAGCGATATGCCAGAATGGGATTTTAAAGAATTACGAGGCGATGAAAGCTTTTATTTCAATGAAAAAGGCGAACTTGTGATCACCTTTGATGAAACGGATGTTGCCCCCGCTTACATGGGCGCGGTGGAATTCGCCATCCCGCAATCAGTAACTGGCACACTGGAATAAGCGGTAAAATACTCCTTCATTAATATAAGGAAGAAAAAGCTGTCGCAAAATCATCAATAGATGATAGCGCTGCAGCTTCCGCTTTCATACAGCAAAAGGGGCTGCGGTTCCATAGATAATCACTCATCTATGGAGCAACAGCCCCTTTCGTATGTCTATAGCATGAAACCAGGGAGGTCGTACTTATTTGCAGAGTTTCTTGAATTCATCTGCAACAAACTGTACCTGGGTTCCAATGATGACCTGTACGGAGGTCTTGCTTGGACGCATCACGCCAGCCACACCGGCGGACTTGATCAGCTTTTCATTGACCTTGGTATAATCCTTGACCTCAAGACGGAGTCTGGTAATGCAGTTATCAATAGAAGCCACATTCTCCGGACCGCCAACGCCTTCCAGAACGATCTTCGCTACTTCCGTGAAGTTGTTATTGGACAGAGTTACCTTGGTCTCATCTGCATCGTCATCCTCACGTCCCGGAGTCTTCAGATTAAACTTGGTAAGGAAAAAATGCATCCATATATTGCTGCTCACAGTCGGCATGATTGGTGTACTTACTGTTCTCTTTTTTACTGGCGAAAGTTGGCTGGGTGGCGGCTGGTATTACATACCTGACAGGGCAATCACCATCGCGCTTGTTTTCTGCATATTCTGGCAGATTGCTTTGATAACAGGGACATTTTTCTTATCAATGCGGGTAAATAAAATCTTCTGTGGGTGGAGGAAAAGAATTGTTATGATACCGATGTTCGCGGCCGCAGCTTTTCTTTTCCTGTTTCTCGCATGGAACTGGCTGCTTTATAGTTTTCAATTTGAGGAAAAGGTGGAGCAGTATGATGAACATATTGCTCTCTATGTAAATAATACGTTTGCAAGAACACGATTTAGATACCCCCATTATATGTACGAGGAAAACTGGCTGTTTATGAGAAACCTAGATGATGAGGAACAGCAAGAAGCAGTTCTGAAATACGGAGATCCAGATAATTATTACAATGACTAAAGACATTTTAACAAAATGCGTAAAGAATACAAATCGGGATTTTTACGACAAAATATGATATGATTTCTGTAAAAATAAACAGGATAACTTTCAATAGGGAGAAAATTGAAAAATGATAGAGACACTCTGGAATTTCTTTCGATTGTATACGGCGGATGCCGATTATTTACCGGACTTTTGGCTCACAATGATACTTCTTTATCTGAATGCAGGTCTGTATCTTAACGATCTATATAATCTGGTGAAGCGAAAGTCAAAAGCAGAAACATTCAGTCTGATGGCGATACCAGGAGTCTTTGCAGTACTCTTTGTGTCGGTGCTATCAATTTTTGCGCATGTGCCGAATCTTCAGAGCACAGCTTCACAGGCCAAACGCCTGAGCCTGATCATAACGACAACGCAGCCACAAACGAACCTTGCGCTGCTTCTTATTGTATTTCTTTATCCAATTCTATGGGGAATCGGGCTCTTACGACAGAGGAGGCATGAGCACGGCAGCCGCAAACGCTGGGTGCTGTCTTGCATTCCTGATTATATTGCATGGATCATATTGATATTGGGCATCGGTTATCACCTGTTTTTCGGGGAAAATATCCTGAATAGTGTTCTGGAAAATGCGAAGGTTGGAGATTTACTGGCCCTTTATGGCTCCTACGGAACCTGGCTCCATATATGGATGTATGGAATTTATATCCTTGCATGTAAGGAAGCGGTACTGCTTGTCGGCCTTTTATCTGAACTTTTGCTTATGCGGATTCCGCTTCGCTACCACAGTGGGCAGAATGCTGTTACCTTTGTCAGCTTTTATTATCTGTTTTGCCAGAATGCCATTTTTCGTGGTATCTCCCTACTGGAAGCTGCGTTGGTGATTCCGCTTTGTGGAGTGATGCTTCGGGAAGCGGCATCGCCTTTCAGCGATTACTCGTCGATTATGATATACGCAGCCTTTATGCTGCTGACAGGCGCAGTGTTTGTCGTTCTTATCGTCATTGGTCCAGTCATGCGGACACTTTCATACTTTTATTCATGGGGACAGCGCAAGCAGATCAGAGAGCTTTTCTGCACGGAATATTTTCTCATGCAGCCGGTTTCCAGAAACAGATCGTTCACGGTCACTTATCATTTTATCATTGATGAACAGGACGCCGCCGGTGTTTACTATCTTCCACTTCTCACAGACATCAGCGGATGGATCTCCCCGAAAAAGAAAGCAGGCAAATGGAAAATGCTCTCTTTCGCAGATGGCAGAACCTTTGAAGTATCAGAGCATGAGGCCGAAGCAGCCAAGGAAATGCTCTCTTATGCGTCAAACCGTCTCTATGCCCAGAAAGTAACTGGAGAAAATAGGAACAATATACCGGACGCAAAGGAAACATGGAACCCACTCATAAATCCAGCAACAACGATATATCAGAAATTGGTCAAGATATTTTTAGGCCTGATGGTTATTCTTTTTATGATGAGCTATCAGATACTGAAGTAATTAAACATCCGGTTTTCACTGCCGGAATAAATCAGGATTGGATTTATTCCGATGATGGCACAGCACAGTTCTGGCCGGTCGATAACTATTATCCGCCCGGAGAACGGCACACAAATTTTTTAGATTACGATGTTGTGAAACAACACCATACTTTAACGCAGATTTTGATGGGATTGCTACATAATGGCTTTACACTACAGGCTGTGGAAGAAGCTATGCCGTCCCCAGATATGCTGGATATTCCAGGCATGAAGGATGAACTACGCCGTCCCATGATGCTGTTGGTAAAAGCGCAAAAAAGATAATGGGCCCGTGAGCGGAGAATCCTCCTCGGAAATCCCCTTACTGCATATCAAATATAGACAACTGCTCGAATTCCTGCCTCTGCTCCAAAAGCGGAGGTGTCTTCGTCAGAAGTCTTTCTGCCGTGCTCCAGTCCTGGATCCATGGCTGTATTTCCTCTGGTGTCAGTACCAGTGGCATCCGGTCATGTACCGATGATACAGAGCTGTTAGGAACAGTTGTTATGATCGTAAACTGGCTTTCTTTTTCTGTTGGCTGCCAGACACCGGCCATGTAAAGAATATCTGACTGCGGCATGGTAAAAGAGATTTTTTCTTTTTCTTTATTCCATTCATAAAAACCAGCTGCAGGAATTACACACCGGCAATTCCGCACGCTGTTCCGAAATGCAGGCTTCGATAAAATACTCTCGGCCCTGGCATTAATAAGCAGCCAGTCTTGATACTTACTTGTAAATCCCCACCGCATTGCCTCCAGATGCACATTCTTCATTCCAGTCAGAACCATGGCCATATCGGTAGGACGCACATCTCCCACTGTCACTTTCAATTTTGCATCATCAATCTGTTTGCAGATTTTCCTGATTTCCCGCCACATTTCATCATCTATAAAATATCTTCCACACATAAGCTGCTCCTCACACCAGCATCACCCATTTACAAGCCTCCAGGAAAAATATCAGTTTAAATTCCCGAATCAACCCACCAATTACGGCTTCGCATCCATATTCACGGCTCGGTATGCCAGAATAATTCTTTTCTTCCGTATATTTCACTAGGATGTCCTTTACTGTTTGAACCTCCCCGGCATCATCCTCAAACTTAAAATATCTTGGCATAGTCTGGCCAGTTGATGTAAACCATGCCGAACAGGCGATATGGTACATGTTTCCTTTAGGGATCCCGCTATCTACATCTATTCCATATTTTGTTGCTTGCGCAAATCTGGTCACGTTCATCAACCCCTTATATTATAATATTTTCTCCTGGGAATAATCAACCGTCCGCTTTTCCCGGCTGACGCCTCCACCCATATGGTCTATTTCTACAGATCCTGCAGATGGCAAAAAGCATGCCCTTTTTATGCTATCCATTCCAAACCTTTTCCGTATCTGATCCACAGTTTTCTCCATCTTCCGGTATTTTTCATAGTCGATCGTTTCAAAAAATTGCATCTGGCGAAAGGGATCTGATGATACACGGCTGGTATGGATCCCGAGATGCCGCAGCGGAATCCCATTCCACAATTCAGATAAACACCGACAGGCTGCAGCATAAATTTCCAGGGTCAGATCCGTTGGAACAGATAGTGTAATTTGATGTCCGTAAAAACGCAGATCCCAGTCTTTTAGACTGATAGAAACAACGCTAATCTTTACTCCATCTGCCCTTAACCTGGCTGAAATGGTTTCCGATAACGATAAAAGATACTGCCTGGCAGTTTCACAATCCATAACATCATAAGGCGTGGTGAGAGAATTTCCATAGCCTTTGGCCGGCGGAGGTGAGCTGATCACTGCAGATTCATCTATACCATTTGCATATTGCCAAATAAGTATTCCCTGTGACTTCATATGCGCGCGCAAAATTGCAGGATCCATAGCTGCCAGTTCTCCAATCGTATGAAATCCCAATTTTTTCAACTTGTATAAAGAGGCATGGCCCACATAAAACAGATCACCCACCGGAAGATGCCACATTTTTTCTGACATTTCTGATTTCCAGAGCGTATGAACGTGATCCGGCTTCGTAAAATCTGAAGCCATTTTTGCCAGAAGCTTATTTTCGGAAACACCAATATTTACAGTGAACCCTAATTCTGCATGCACACGATTTTTTATTTCATACGCAGTCGTTATCGGATCCTGGCAGCAGCCGGTCATATCCAAAAAAGCCTCATCTATACTATATTGCTCGATCTTGTCCGTATACTCACTTAACAGTTTTATCAGAGCTTTTGAAGATCGGTTATAGAGATCATAATTGGGCGGCACCAGAACCAGGTCCGGACATTTTTCCTTTGCAGAAACAACCGTTTCCCCGGTCTGAATATGATATTTCTTTGCCGGAATAGATTTTGCCAAAATGATCCCATGTCTTTTCTCCTGATCTCCTCCCACGGCACTCACCAGCTGTCGCAAATCCTGCTTTCCCCCCAGATGATGGATCCTGTAACACGCCTCCCAGGATAAAAAGGCGGAATTCACATCTACATGAAAAATAACTTTTTTCATATCCGCTCCTTTAAATCGAACATTTGTTCTATTTTCATTTTAAGCATTTCATTCCCAGATGTCAATATGGGATTTTCAGGCAAAAAAAGCGGCTGACCTTTTCGATCAACCGCTCATAGGTATTATTTCACACATTTAGCATTCTGCTATACCAAGACTCTGCTCCGCAAGATCCTTATACTTCCCAGAGTCCCCGCTGTCTTCCCTTTTTTGCGAACCGCTCCTCTAAATCGAAAATCGTATACGGCGGCTTATATGGCTCTTCGATATAACTCTGAAGAGCTCTAAGCTTGTCCAATACTGCGGCAGGTTATGATAGATTGCATTCAACTCCCGCAAATTTTTGTTCCGGCAGCACCAGCAGCTTACCCTGTCAAGAATGGAATACAGCTCTATGCCTCCCTCCAGCCAGTTATATCCCTTCGCATAACAATACTGAAGGCACTGATATTCAGTCCAGCCCCATTCGACCAATGGATAGCACTTTTCCTTTACTCGGCCAGATTCATCTGCTGCGATCCCTATGTATTCCACCGCAGTTGCTCCGAGTGATTTTACATATTTTTCGCAGGCATTGATCTTAAGGCGTGTCATCCAGCGGCATGGCCCACCGCACCAATAGCTTCCATAGTGCGATGATCCGTCCCGGCACTTGATCCGTCGAAGGAGCATTTCTTCCAGGAAATGCCTTTCCGGCTGTAGAATAACAAGTTCGCACCCATACTGCTCCAATTCCAGTCGGACTTTCTCTATATTTTTCCGAATGCATGAAAACTCCATACCGGTATCAAAATAGACGCAGTGCGTTAACGGCCAGCCCTTTTCCATAAGCCCTAAAACATTGCCATGGAGTCCTTTCCTCCTGAGATGGAGGCAACATATCGTTTTTCTTTTTCCATAATCACCATATTCCAGAACTGGATATGGCAGCACCTGTAGCCTCCCATGCTACTAATCATTCCTGATCCTCACGCTGTTTTCAGGTGCTTTATGCGAAGTACAACACTCTCATCGCAACCTGGTCTACCAGGATCTGATTATTTTCCTTTCTCTGAGTTCTCTTTCCCGGCCTTCAAAACGAGTTCCCCCGTACCAGCAAAAGAAATTTTCTTAAATCCCACAGAATCGCAAAAGAATAATTCTTTGCCATCGATCTGAATAATATCTCCTACCGACATGGAACGCATTGTTTTTCTATTGGGACGATCTGGCGATTTAATCTCTCATACAGACCCTCCATAATTTCTGATACATTCAATGCCGTTCCCTCCTGCTCTTTCACTTCCGTCTCATAAGCAATTTCATAATCCGCGCGAGTAGGATTAAGCTTCAATTTCTGAAGCTGCTCCAGTGAAAGAAACATCATTCTTACCCCGCGTTCATTATTCTCTTTCAGCATCAATATCTCGATCTTCATAATCTTCCTTTTCTCTTTGATAAGCTCTACTCCAGTCAACCGGCTCTCCAAAATAGGCCGGTGTCATATCAACACCGCCATACCCTTCAGGAAAGCGCTCTGTAATATCCGGTATATACTGCTTCATTTTCATTTCCCTTTCATAAAATAAAGAAGGCTCTGAAAAATCAGAACCTCCTCTAGCATGCACATATTTAGTTAAATGGCAAACTCTCATCTTCTACGCCATCCGGTATTGACATAAAGCCATCACCGATCGGCTTTCCCATTTCTGGTGCCTGTTTTCCTCCAGCGGACGCATTTTTACTATCAGCAAATTCCTGATCATCTGCGATGATATCTGTGGTATAAACACGCTGACCTTCTTTGTTGGTGTAACTGCCAGTCTGGATGCGTCCGGACACCAGTACACGCATCCCCTGACGAAAATACTTCTCTGCAAACTCACCTGCTCTGTCAAATGCCACGATATTAATAAAATCGGCAGTCTGCTCATTTCCGTCCTGGCTCTTTCTTGCTCCTCTCCGGTCAACTGCCAGTGTATATCTGGCAACGGCCATGGAGCGCTCACCCTGAGTGTACCTGACTTCCGGATCCCTGGTCAATCGACCCATCAATATAACTCGATTCATGCTCTATCCTCCATTTCATTATTTTTTATTCTTTTACAGATGGTTCCTCAAAAACAATTCGTCGCTGGCCATGAAATTCATCTTTACGTCCATAAAAGGCCAGTTCTTTTCCTTCCCGGTAGGTACGCACAAATTTTGAAAACTCTACATATTTCTCAATCTTTGAGTACTGACCACTAAAAATTACGAACAGGAACTTTTCTTCTGTCGCTATATCCACACAATCTGCCTTATAGCATTTGTTACCCGCAGAAAGGGAAGACGTAAAACGAATTTTATATAAATTCTTTTCTTCCCTGCGCTGCTTAGTGCCATTCTGTCCTCTGCGCTGCTTGCCGCTCCTGATCTGGCTGATACCAATCTGAAGCAACTTACATACATTTTTGAAACTTTCCGATTGTGCAGCTGCGATATCCGTTTTTAAACTGGACGGCTTTCCAGTATCTTTGACAACAATGATATTACTGCCTCCAAGCGCAGACTTTCGGATCAAGGCATTCCGTTCATCATCATAGATAATCAGAATCGTCTTGGCCACTACCACAAAGCGCCCGAGAACTTCCTGGATACCTTCATACGTAACCAAAGTATCATAGTTTAAAACCCCGATGACACTGTTCAAACGGCTCTCCAGGCTTTCAACCGGAATATACGTTTCATTTTTTTCATTCTTCTTAAGTTCCTCTTCTGGAAACGGTGCCTTCAATTCACTCAGCACCTGATCCAAAGATTTTCCATTCACTGTGCCTTTCATCGCACACCTTCCTCCTCTATTTTTGAAAAAAAATAGCCAATGTAACATTCACATTGACTTAATCTAAGAATCCCATTTCAATACAGATGCAGTCACAAACCCACACTCTGTAAAAATAACTTACATGAAAAGCTATTATTAATGGGAGTATAACATTGCCATCAATGCCTGTCAACAGATCTAAGGCCACACCAAACTCTCAGTGCTGCGCTTTGATTTTTAGACTCTGATAGAAGCTTTCCAAAATGCGGCTGACTATTTTCAGCCAGCCGCTATATCCGTAAGATCCGTATTTAATCTGGAAATAGCACGGAATACTTCTTCTTCCTCTCAGGAGAAAACGTTATTTATATAGAAAGCATACGCTACTTCTGCTATCTCCACCTTAAGGAAAGCTGCTTTTTCTGCAGATGACAGACCATCATCCAGTGTCAGATAACGTTCCGTTAAATCATGCATCTTTTTAATTAACGTGTAATCATCCAGATCCTCTTCTTCATCCTCTGATGAGCTCTTTTCCCCGTGGAGTTCCCGGTACGCGCATACTCCGTCCGGATCAAATTCTTCCAGCCGGTCAAGATCAAATGCTACCTTCGAAAAAGTGCAGTATCCTGATACGGCTGTTTCAGGTAAAATTTCTCCCAGCTGATACTTTTTAATGAACTGCAATTTGGACTCGAAAAAATTGTGATCAATGAATGCTTCATTCTTTTTTACATCTTCATGAGGCAGATTTACAGTCAGATTACCAAAGTCCTCCCATTCTCCGTTTTCTTCTTTGTATAATCCAATATAAAGCCGTTTTCTGTCAGCATAGGATAATACTCTGATGATCAAATCCTCATGGCCACATTCCCAGTCATACCCCAGTGTTTTAAATTCTTTCATAGTTATCCTCTCTTTCCTGTTTTCATTTTCCTGGTTTTCTTAAAAATAAATCATTTTTTCACAGGTCATTGCATATTGATTGAAACAACTAAATAAAGATTCCATCGCGGCAAAACCGGATAAAATCCACTTTCATAAGTTTCATCGACATCGTCCTCCTTTCTGGCACGAAAAAAGGAACCTCCGACAGGAAGTTCCTCCAATGTGTATATATTCTGTTTATTTGCAGAATTCCTCCATTACTTGGTCTTAACTGACTCTCACTTTGCCAGAAGCAAATATAATTGAAATGAAAGAATTTGTAATTATTTTACCATTGAATTCTTTCCAAAGCAAGGATTGTTATACTAAAAAGCAAATAATCAAACAGATATGCTTGTGCAGCTGACATTCTATAAATATAAAAAATATAAAAGACATAGAAGACATAGAAGACATGGATCTCTTTGGCGTATATATAGGGATTCCCGATAGATATTTCAGGCAATATTTGCAAACAATAGGTATTATTTTCTGATAGAGTTGAAATAAGGTTCTTTTGGATGATTTATTTCCTCTTCACAATCACTCTCTCCGTAAGGGGCTAGTCGCGGAACGCGTTTTATTTAAAAGAGCTAAAAAACATAAAAAAATTCAAAGACATAAAAGACATGTAAAAACATGAGTAATTTTCTGCTGTCAAAGGAGCTATTTCAGGCATTATTTTTTGGATCAGCCGATTTTTAGAAGCAAATGCAGTTTTTATTTTGAGAAAGATGATTTTCTGATGAAAAGAATGGTTTTTTTATAAAAAGGGTGATTTTTTTCTGGATCAAATAAAAGAAATTGTGGATAACCGACCTGGAAATTTAGATATTGCTGAAAAAAATACACATTGAAAAGCAATAAATAGGAAAAAAATTACCCAGAAAACGGGTATGAAAATACAGAATGGAACGAGAAATAGGCATCCTAGCGGATGCCGGTGAAGCGCAACTTATGCAATTTGTGGATTTTGGATTAATTCCCTTATGATGGATCGAACGAGCGAGCCAGGCCCTTTCTTTGCATCATAGAGTTTTGTGAGGATATAACGGTTATAGAAAAGGTGCAGTGCATCAAGAACCGTACCAATTTCATAGTCCTGTGCCATGATGGTAAGATCATGATACTGAGTTTCTTCAAAATCATAGATAGGAAGTAAATGCTCAGCATCCAGGGTAGGTGTCTGATCGAAGGCAATGCCATATTCTGTTTTCAGAATCTCCTCATACTGCATTCTCTCTCTTAACTTGTCCTCAAACAGGTAAGTGTTAAAGGTGCGGATCACATCATCCATTTCAGTGGTAAAAGAAACAATTTCGGAGTAGGCTTCCTGACGGACCTGGTTTTTGGTAGTCGCTCCATTAAAACAATCATTGAGCTTTGCAGCAATATAGCGTTTTTTCCTGGTGTACTCTTCCTTAAAAATAGTTTTGAAGGAGTTGGCATGATCCAAAATCTGCTTTACCACACCTGGTTTTACATATTTTGGTAAACCGGCAAGTAATTCTTTAAATGTGAGTTTGGCCACGGCCAGCTTTGCAGAACTCTGAAGTTCAGTGGTGATCGCTTCACAAAGAAGCATAAGGATCACTCGTAGCTCATTAATGGATTTGATCTGCAGGAGCTGCTCAAGCAAATCATATGTACACTGGATATAACCACCGCCAAGACCGATAGGATTATACATTTTGGTGTAGTCATGGATTGTAAAGGTATACTCTTCTGTGACCGGATCCATAGATACATCAAAAAAGCCGCAGGACTCCAACCGGAGAATATTGCTGCGAACGGTTTTGATGTTACAATCAAGTGCTTGTGCCAGATCTTCCAAATCGAGTGGTGAAGTGATGCCGGTATTTGCGTTGGCATAGAAATGGATCAGAATGAACAGCCGAACAGAGCAGCTTTTTAATAGCTGCTTCTCGAATGAAGTATGAATGATTTTCTTTATGGATGGAATGCTTACATTCGCAAAACGTTTCACTCTGGATCCACCCCCTTTCCGCAATGTAATGTTAATTATAAAGGGAAATAAAAAAATTTGGAATATTGCCAAAGTGTGGGAAAACGGGTAAAAAAGGACTGTTTTGTGAGATGTGTTAATGAGAAAATAAATGGGGAAAATAAGACTGAAAATGGGGGAAGTATTGTAAAATAAGGGTTTTTCCGGGAAAAACTACCGCACTTTACCGAAAATGGTTACCGCACTTTACCGAAAATAGCTACTGCACTTTACCGAAAAATTTACCGCAGTTCTCCGAAAAATATAGCGCAGTTCTCCGAAAAAACTACCGCAGTTCTCCGAAAAAGCTACCGCAGTTTACCGAAAAAGCTACTGCAGTTCTCCGAAAAAGCTTAGCGCAGTTTACCGAAAAGCTATAGTATTTTGCCGAAAGGCTACTGCAGTTTATTGAAAAATAGTTGTATTTGCGCTGAAACGGGCCGATTAGCGCAGTTCTCCGAAAAGTGGAGCATCTAGCTGGAACTGTTTAGCTAGTGCAGTTTACCGAAAAATAGCTGCATTTGGGCTGGAACTGACCAGATAGCGCAGTTCTCCGAAAAGTTGGTTATCTGGCGGAGCCGTTCAGATAGCGCAGTTTACCGAAAAGTAACGCAGCTGAGGTAGAGCCGTTCAGATAGCGCAGTTTACCGAAAAGTAGTACATCTGAGCTGGAGCCGCTTGGATAGCGCAGTTTACCGAAAAATAGCTGCATTTGGGCTGGAATTGACCGGCTAGCGCAGTTTACCGAAAAGTAGTGTATCTGAGTCGAAGCTGTTCAGATAGCGCAGTTCTCCGAAAAGTGGCTGTATCTGAGCTGCAGCTGTTTAATTACTATACTATGCAAAAATGTATCTGTATTTGAACTGCAGTTGATCGGTTAATGCATTTTCTAAAAATTACTAAAGATATTTGGTTTGAAGTTATGTAGCCACCACATGATAGAAAACCGAGAACAGTATGTCCTCGGTTCGAGTTACTTTTTTTTGATGAAGTGCAGCTTCATTTCGTTTAAAGTACTTACAGTTGGAATTCCCAAAAGTTCTTCAGAGAAAACCATATAAGGATAATGCTCTTTCAATGTAGTCTTTTTTTCCAACAACTCATAAGCTTTCGAAAAAGCACGCTTTAATAGAGTATTTTTATTCGCTGTACGGATTGTATTGTTAAGCGCTTCTACTAATTGAGGAGAGCGATCAAAAATATCCCGAACGGTGATACATACATTTTCGTCTGTAGATTGCTCAATCATTGTCACAATGGCGAAAACAATCTCTACGGCGCGTTTATTTCTTTCTTTAGCAATTGATGTATAAATGATATCGGTATGTTCTGATATTAAGAACTTTGCAGGTTCAGTAATCTTATTTAAGTTGAGTTTTGACTGTCGTACCTTTACATTATACAGTGTCTGAATTAAGCGAAGCATGTAGGGAGAGGAAAAACGTATTGTGTTCGTGGTGTCATCATAACCCAGTGAAACCAAAAGCGGTAAAGCGGATCCGATTCGTTTTGGATATTTTGGATCGCGAATAATCCCGTAGATGGTTTGGAATGCTCCTGTCTTATTTCGCAGCATGATTATATCATTATCACTTAAATTACGTCCTTTCCCCATAAGTTCGGCCAAATCGGGTAAGTAAATAGTAAAACTTTCGTTTATCGCATACTGGTTTTGGTTGATAGTATTTTTAATATCGGCAAGAATAATACTGTAAAATAGTTTTAATAAGGGCAGATCAAATTCACCGATTTCAACAACCTTACCACGACTAATTTCTTCCAGTTTTGCTTCTGATACAGGTACTCCTTCAAAATAAAGTTTTCCGGTATTAGCATCATAATTGAGGCCATCTGTTGATTCCAGAGGTGTTAGATATGCACTTCCGCTTTTGCGTAAACTTAAACCAGATTCATACTCCTGATCAATGATCAGGGAGATGTGCTTGGTCAATGAAGTATCGACATAGTCTTTTTTTCTTGTTCGGTTGGTCCTTTTTTTGGTTTCGTGTTCTATGGATTCTAGAGAAGATGCATTAGGTTGTGCGTTGTATGCGTTATCAGCGGCAAAAACCGGCAGCTCCTGAAGAACCACTTTGAGAGCCTCATATACACGATTTTCATTTTCTGTCAAAGGTGGGCCAGACTTCATACGAGCTTGAAGTTCCTGAAAGTGCAGGGCATAATGTTCGGGAATTGGCGCATATACTTTTCCGGTTTCAGGATCCTTTGACCACCACTCATTTTCGGTTTGATAATTGATCTCATGACCAACAGGTACCATCTCGGTTTCAACATCAATGGGGTGCTCTTTTCCATCTTTATCTGTTACTGAAATCTGAACAGTTTTCTTTTTATTTAATAAATCTGAATCTTTTTCCATTATTCACGCTCCTAAAAGCTAAAAAATAAACCCTAGCTTATATTATACAGAAAGAGTGGATTTCCTGCAAGACAAATGAAAGTAGAAGGGGAATTGTTTAAGATTGACTCTTTTGTAAGGTATCATAAGTACTGTGAGAGGTATAAAAAAGAAAAACTGATAAACTGCAGCTTTTATAATTGGCTGCAGTTTATCAGTCTATACATACTAACTATTGAAAACGCTGTGTAGAAATGATATGCACTTTAGGTGTTGAAGGCCGGAAGTTAATGGGCTTCCCAATCATTGTGCATATTCTAGGTTCCTTAGTGAAATCCAACCATTTTAAAATAGAAATCCACCAATTCTTCATTGTCTCCAGCAATCAGTTCAAGAAGCACATATAGTGGATCTTCCTCGTTTCGCAATTTTTCAAGTTATGCAGTAATGGTAGAAATTGTATCTTCGTAGTCATCGGCATCAGTAATATCGTTTAAATTACTAATGTCAATACCCATATTTACAAGTATATTTGCGATTATAGAAACATCCAGATCATCAATGAAATCCATATATATCCCCCTATTCTAAATAAAATTTTTTACAGTATAGTTCCGTAATCATGTGTGATAAGTATTCATGAGGACCATAAACAATTGCGGTTCATGGTCCCTGTGTAGTTAGCAGATTGTAATGTTTTTTATGCCACTTGCAGCAATAAATAACAGGATATCTTCTTTGTATTCTGGCAGCACCTTAAGTAAAAGGTTCTCTTCCTGCGTGATCCACTCAGCAGAAAGAAGTTTTTCCTTTATGACAGGGTCATTGCTGATTCTCTCGGACAAACTTTTTTGTGCAAGTTCTCCCGCAGAAAGAGCCGCAGAAGTTTCAGAAACTGTTGCTGTCTCTTGGAAAGAAGTGCCAGTTTCCTCTGCACTTTCAAAAAATCCGGGTTCGTCCGTATTATCAAAGGAGTCAAAGCCCCAGTCACCAAAAAGTGCGTCAAAATCTGTAGTTTCTGTTTGCGCAACTTCAGAGGTTTTGGAAGGAGTGATTAAAACAGGTACACTCTCCTCGGGTAAGTCGGGCTGAGCAGAGCTATTGGAAGTTATCGGGATATTGGTTTCTGCTTCCAGAGCCGTATCGACCGGTTTCGAAAATCCGACGGATTTTATAGACTTTAGTTCGGCAGACAGCCTGAACATCTGATCTTCCAATGATTTTAATTTTCCAGCAAGACCTGATTCACCAGTGTTCAGATCTTTTGTCGCATGGATATAGGCTGCTATTCCGCTGCCGGCAGCATTTTTTAGTTCATCATTCAGCCAGTTTATTTTAGCAGACAGCTCGCAAAGCCGTTCTAGTGTATAGTTTTCTGCGATAGCTGAAGATGATGATGGCTGCCCTGTTTTGGCCAGCAGCAAGGATGTGGATTCATTTAGGAGCTCTTCCGTAAGGCTTAGAAGAGATTTTCCGCTTTTGGCAATGGAATTTAAAGATTCCAGCAGCTTTGTGTAATTTCCAGAAAGCATCGCTTGGATGATTCGGAGCAGCTCATCTTTTTCAGACATCCCGAGAACAGATCGAACGACATCAGCCGTGATTTCATCTTCGCCATTTGATAGCTGTTCCAGCAGTTTTAAGGCATTTCGCATCGCACCACCAGAATAGGAAGCAATCAGTTCTGCAGCTTCCGGCTGAATACGGATTTGAAATTCTGTCGCAACTTCAAGAAGATGTTCACAGATGATGGCCTCTGGGATCTGCGTGATGGTATAGCAGGCAGATCGCGACCGGATGGTTGCCGGGATCCGGTCTGCTTCTGTTGTGCAAAGAATGATCAGTGCATAAGCTGGTGGTTCCTCCAGTGTTTTTAAAAGGGCGTTGAAAGCCTGACGGGAAAGCATGTGTACCTCATCAATGATAACGATTTTCCGCTTTCCGAGTGGGCGCTCGTGTAGCCAGTCTGTCAGGTCCCTTACATGATCAACTCCGGTGTTACTGGCACCGTCGATTTCCAGAAAGTCTACAGATCCACTAGATACAGATCTGCATCCATCACAGGTACCGCAAGGGTTTCCATTCTTATCTTTGTTTTTACAGTTTGCTGCCGTGGCCACGATCCTGGCAAGTGTTGTTTTCCCGGCCCCGTACTGCCCGGCCAGAATAATTACCTGAAAGAATTTGTCGCAGATGGACTGCATTCTCAGATTATTTACAGTAAATTCCTGCCCCTTTACCTCATCGAGGTTTTTGGGCGTATCTTGGTATAAAGAGTCATAATTCCCCCTCTTTCATCATCTGGAACAGGAGTTCCAGAAAATCATGTTTTGTGTAGAGTAGCTTTTTGCCCCGGATATTGTGTGCCTGTTCAGAAATCTGGTAAGCCTGTTTAGCAGAAATAGGCAGTTCCGTCATATACGGGAATAATTTGCTTCCAACAAGTTTATGCAGGTATTGATCTGCATAGATGGCTTCCAAAAGCCTCACGATTGCCAGACGGGCGGCCGGTGAAAATGCTTCCAAAGCAAATTCGTCTTTTTCTTTCAGGAGACCGAAGGTTGACAGAAGATCCGCATGATTTTGTTGGTTCAGTGCTTTTATCATTCTGGCGGTCATAGATATGAAAGCGTCATCAGCATTTAGCTGTCGGAATAGTCCGGGACAGCCATTAGAAGCTGTAACCACCTCTAATGATACAAGATCTCCCTGTTCCATAAAAAACTGTGCCATATCATCTTCATTTACCGGAAGAAAACGGATTTCAAAGCATCGGCTGCATACCGTGCGGATCAAAGGCTTGTGTGCTATAAAAATGAATACACATTGCCCGTCTTCCAACTCTTTTAGCAGGCTGTTGGCCACGTTTGGGGTCATCTGATTCGCATTATCAATCAAAACAACGCGGCGCACAGTACTGGAATAGGAAATAAATTCTCTTAGGTCCTCCGTATCAGACAATTTGATGCTTGCCTGGTCACAGTCCAGACAGAAAAAATCTGCGCAGGAATGGAGTGGCTTATCAAGTCTGATGTCCAGGAGAAAGTGTGCCAGGATATCTGCACAGGTCCGCTTTCCAGTACCCTGAGGGCCTGACAGAATTAAATGCTGAGCATTTTTTTGTCCTTTGTCCATGTATTGCTTCAGAGCATTTTTCACATATGGGTTTAAAATCAGTTTTTCAAACATTCCTCTCCACCTCGAAAGACCTCATAACCCAGATAGTCGCAGAAAGCTTTCCGGGTCTTATCGGTCGGATGCATACGGTCAGACTCGAAAAAGATCTGATCGATAGAATTCAGCTCTTTGCTCATTCGTACTGCGTTGGTGACAATAACTGCCTCCTTGGTTTTAGGCGGTGTCGTTCCATTGGCAGCTTCCAGAATATGTAAAAGTGCGGACATATCCGTAACTCGTTTCTCCTGTTCTAATCGGCTGTTTGTGCAGACTGCCATTAAAACCGCATCTGTGGAGGAACTCAAAAGGCGGGCCCGGTCCGTGAAGATGCCTTCCGCAGCGCTGAGTGTGAGCTGGGAAAGCACGCCGCTTGCGTGAAGAAGCGCACCGGCAATGACCAGCGATGGATCCGGCCGGATCACTTCATTTGGGCTGCCTTCGCAGATAGTAAGCGCCATATCAGCCAGGTTTGCAACATTGATGGTATGCTTTAAAAAACCGCCAAAGTATGGATGTGTGGCTTCCTCGGTCAGTGGGAATTCCAAAAACCGTTCGTATCTGGCAGTCCCCATACCGAATACAGCGCAGCATAAACTATACAATTTGGGATCCTCAATTTCATCGAGGAGTTTTTTTAAGAGGGTGATACTTTGTTCTACATCGTAGCTGGACAAAGTAACCCGGAAATCTGCCGGATCGTATGTTTCAGCCGGACTGATCCGGACAATCCGCAGCGTACACTGCTCCCGGAAAAGCTCAACTTTTCCGACAACACGGACAATTTTTCCAACATAGTTATCCGTTTCATCCGAGATGTGTTCGGACCAGCATTTTCCGTATACAATACCACTCTTATCACTGAGCGTAAGGTCCTGCCAGCGCCGGCCATCCGCGATCGACAATTTGACATTCCGAAGTAAAAACTCCGTTGCAATTTCCTTTTCGACCATGTTGGCCAGGTCCTTGATAAAAAATTTCTTCATAATGATATCTCCTCCGTTAAAAAATGCTGATCATAATATTTTTTGATCAGCTCCAATAATTTTTCGTTTTCCGGATAGTCAAATCCTCTTTCAAATTTCAGAAGAGAATTATCTACACCACGAAAACGCGTAAAATACAGTTCCCCGCAGCGGGCAAACACTTCCGTTGGGACCAAATAGTAATCCAGGTTGTATTTGCTGTTTCCATTCAGCCGTGCTTTTAAATCCGGATCTTCACAATCCGAAAGATATTCCTGCAGGCAGGCCTCATACTGAAGCCGGATTTCTTTGAAATCATAGCCTTCACTCAGCATTCCATGAAAGTGATCGTACATGTGCAGAAATTCGTGGACGTAGCTGCTAGGGGAGCGGACATCAATGCATACGCACTGGTAGGCCGGGGAATAAAGGCCGGAAGCATGGTGTCGGCCAAGCTTGCGGAAACGAATGGAAGCATCATAGGGATGCTTTCCCAAAATATCCCCAAGAGCAAGAAATTCTTTTTCCAGTTCCTGCATTTTGTCAAGATCACAGTCTTCGTCTACCTCTATATAGAGGTAAACTGTTAAGAAACGGCTCTCTTTCATGTAATCCTGATGCTTTGGCGGAATATTCTTTTTGGTCATAAATGCATTGGCTACCTCTGTGTTATTTCGATGATAGCGCTCATCCGCTTCCTGCATTTTGTGCTGTTCCATCAGGGCTTTTATAATGATGAGATATCCCTCTGGAATATTATCATTACATAGAAAATCCACTGTGCTGATAGAATACTGATTTAAGATCGGCAGGATCTGCTGCAGGAGTGAAAATTGAAATATAATTCCGTGCGCTTGTTGGCCGGCTATTCGCTCCTTTACAGGAATTTCCAGCTTGTCAAAAAATTGCATGACTTCTGGATACAAAACCTGCTCTTTTTCATAAGCATATACGGTACACATTTTCCCAAAAGCCTGGTATCTACGGGCAATTTCATCCAGAATGGACATATAGACCAGGTCATGGTCTTTAGACTCAATGGAATGGATGTAGCGCTTGTATTCAATCCGGATACGTTCTATGACTGCCAGTGTTGCAAGATAATAGGAATCCCATAAGATACATTTTCTCTTATCGTCTTTCAAATAGATTTTGCGGTTCCGGTTTCTGGGCTTTAGTTTTCCGAAGACCAGAAAGTATTCATTTTCAAATACAGTCATTTGAAAAATACAGTCCGTTGGCATACCGGTTGCTCCAACCAGCCTCGTTACCTGCTCATCATGGCATTGCGATAGAGAAATGCTAAATCCCAGAATCTCCTGCAGTTTTTCAGAAATCTCCTGTTCCGTGATCTGACCGGCCAGAAAATCTTTGTAAAGGGTATTTACAAAAGGATCGATCACCTTTTTCCAGTAGGTCTTGATCAGATATTCCGTGAAATCTTTTCGGCTGTTGCTCTTTTTCCAGAATTGGTCTCTGGAAAATAATTTGAAAAAGTCATTCATGGAATAAGTCCGGCGGGTTTTGATCCGGAGCAGTGACTGGATCCGGTCCTCTCCTTTGGCCAGATAATTGGTAGTCACCGTATTTTCTGGCAGAAAATCAAAAAGGTCGAAAAAATCTTCATCCGAAGATTCCATCGCCCCCTCATTTGTGTCTGGTTCATTGAAATTGAATAGCGCAGACAAATTGTACGGCAGTTGTAAAATAGCCATAGGTTCCTCCTCTCTTTGTTGTGAATGCACAAAAAAAGACCAAATTAGAATTCCTCTAATTTGGTCCGCATCTGTGCAGACTCATCCCCTTTTAATAAGCAATGTGCTTGAAACGAAGACAGAGTCTATTGTGTTTGAAATAAATTTTATCAAGGATAGTTTAACATAGATCAAAGGTGAGCGCAACGCCAAGAATGGACAGAAAAGAAGGAGCTAAGAATGGACAGAAAAGAAGGAGCCTTAGTGCCGGGAGGTCTGTTAATCAGAAAAGCTGTTTCAAACGCATAATACGTTAGAAACAGCTTTTTCTCAAATCTTTCTTTTGGAGAGTTCGTCCATGTATAATTCGGCAATATAGGATGGGCCATTGCACCATAATCGGGTCTGCTCATCGTAAAGTGCCTTGCCGGTTTTGGAAGAATAAAATTCCGGCAATATTTCCTTTGGACTTTTTCCTGTATCTTCTGCAATTTCTTCGACGGCCATGGTAATAAGAAGGTCAATCGTATAGTCTATTCGCTCTTTTGAAATCATTTCTTCAGCCATATTTTCTCGCTTTCCACAAAATGCAGGCAATCAAGCGCTGCAGTTGTTTTAAAACAATACTGATCCTTTAACTTATTCGGAAGTAGCTGTTTAATACAAAAATCATCAGCTTCTTTGCTTCCGGCTATTCCAAAGGCGCCGACTAGGTATGCAGCCAGCGTTGCATTTGTCGCGTCATCCGCAATTTTCCCAGCAATAATATCATATTTTGCCATAGTATCTTCAACATCCAGAAACAAAAGTCTTTTTCGATGAGCCGCAACACAGTGCAGCCATTCCACATTTGCATCATCAAATGCATATGTGGATAATTCTGGTGAAGGTCTTAACTGAAAGATGGAAAGATAGCCATAATCCTGATTCTCTTTAATGCTTCCATTTGCGAATGCTTTAGCAATGGAAGTCTTGAGAAAACGAATAGCCTGGTCCTTGGAGGTGGTCCAAAGTCTTTTCGTCTGGCGCATCTTTCCAATAAAGGCTTCTTTACCTCACAATAGCTGCCATGGTAAAGGATAAGCCCATCTGTAAAATCAAGCACTAATTTGGATCCCCTTTCTTTGAAGAAATTCCGTGATGTCTTCTAATACAGCATCATCTCCTTCGCAGTGAAAAATCCCATAACATTTTTCGATATAGCCAAGTACATCTGCTTTTCCGAAGATGTTAAAAATCTCATCCACAGGAAGATGCCATTCCTTTGATGCTAAACGTACCAATCGGGTCTGCATGAATATGATCTCTTCTTTTTCGCTCATCGCGAAATCCTCCTTTCCGAGCTATTTCTATACTCCATATTAACATAATATCTGCGCGTGAACAAGATGACGATGTGGCAACCAATTTAGTAAGCTTTTTAGTCAAGCTCGTCAACTACAATAGATCTTTTATATTCCTGCTTTCCTTCATAATCTCCGGTATAACCACTGGCCAGAAACCAATCTGACATTGCCTTCCTCTTTTGAAGGCCGCGCAATGCTTTTTCGTAATCAAAAACATAGGAATCTGCTATAAAATTTTTGCACAGTTCCCGGATATATATTATGTCATGTTCTGATTTACCCTGAAAACCATATTCCGTTTCGTAATTCGGGTTGTCAGAGTAGCTCTTGCGGTGTCCGGCATAGAAGATAACGTCATAGCAGCATTCGCGACGAATCTTCCGTTCCAGGTCTGATTGCTGCCAGTACGGATCACTATAGTCGGTAATCTTAATGTCGAATACCTTCTTTTCATCCATGTCAAAAAACTGGACACGGTAACGGCCGTCCCCTTCTTCAATCCACTCAAATTTCATAATCCTTTTCCTCCTGGTTATTTTTACTTTCCGTATATGCCATATAGTATTTTTTTTGATCAAGGGTTCTATGGTGACCGGGAGCTATGTAATTCTCCCCCCACTATTTCCATACCCCATCTTAACACAATATCTGTGCGTGAACAAGATGCCGCGGCAGCGGTCAATCGACATAGTTTTTAAACTCCGGATACAGTGGGGCATCGGAAAAACTACCCTGCAAAAGAAAGAGGTTTCGTTTGGCCCGGGTCATGGAAACATACAGTAGGTTCCGGCCCTCTTCTGATTCTTCAAACTCTTCTACTCCATAAATTACTACGGTGGGAAATTCTTTCCCTTTTGATTTATGAGCAGTAAGAAGGGTAATCGTATCGGGGCTTGCGGGATATTCAACCTCTGCTGTATCAGAAAATTCGATCATGGCATTCATATGGTTAAGAAATTCGGAAGCCGTATTGATAGCCCGCATTTCGATGCGGGAGCACAACTCTTCTACTGCCGGATGTTCCTTCTTCTGCCAGAGAAACTGGTAAATGGACCGAACGGCATCGGACAGATCCTGGGCATACAGAAGTTTTTTACAGGAAGAAAGTGTCCTGGCAAGTGCGATACCGGGACTGCCGGATGTTTCATATATTTCAAGCAGATCCGGATCATATAAATCTGGTTCTGGAAGATTGAAATATTTTAAGAAGCTTTCCAACATGTGGTCTCGCTCGACAGGAATGTCCAGTTCATATCCATTACGTTTCAGCTGTCTGTAAAGCGCCAGTGGATCATGAAAATTGGTCACGTAGAGAGAAAATGTGTCACGAATGGCAATAAATACCTCATCCTTTATGAGTAATGTTTTGGGTGAAGTTGCAAGGTAAAAACCATCTAAACTTTTTTTGATCTTTTCCAGCGCTTTATTTTTGCGCGCAATGATGGCAATATCTCCAGGTTTATAACCAGAGCGTTCTGCGGATGCAACCAGATCCCGGATGGTATCTACCAGAACATTTTTCCGATAAATCGGCCGAACCGTAGCGCGGTGATGGGAACGCAGAGATTTGCGATACCGATTCGTATTATTGGCAATCAGCGCATTTGCAGCTTCCAAAATGTGGTCTACCGACCGGAAATTATCTGGAAGAATCACGATTTTACTGTTGCTCCACATCTCCTGAAAATGAAGCAGGTAATAGTTGCTTCCTCCGCGCCAGGAATAAATACTCTGATCATCGTCTCCCACAACCACAATATTTCCATGGGATGCGATGGCGTATACCAGATCGACCTGATCTGACGAGATATCCTGGAATTCATCAATCATTACATAGCGAAAACGCTGCTGATAGCTTTTTAATACATCTGGATATTCGCTAAACAGTTGGTTGGTAAGCTGGATCTGTTCATCAAAGCAGATATACCCCTCTTCTTTCATTCGTTCCTTCAGTTTCTGATAAAGGCACCCTAAACCATCCGGATCAGGAAAATCCGCATGTTTTTTCCACTCTTCCAGTCCGTCTTTCTCAATGGAAAGTACAGCGTTGTAAATCCTGCTCAGCAGGCCGAAATCACCGGTGAGTCCGTCATAGTCAATGCCGGACAATGGAGAGATTTCATCAATGATCTGCAAAATCAGACGATAGTAGTCTACCTTCTCTGCAATTTTTAAGGATTTTCCTATGAAGTCCTCATGTTTGCGAAGAATCGTGTAGCCAAGGCTGTGGAAGGTAAAGATGGCCGGCAATGCACTTTCTTCACCGAGCACCCGTCTGGCACGTTCCAGAATTTCGCCAGCGGCCTTTTTGGTGAAGGTGACAAAAAGAATTTGTTCCGGCAAAATCCCGTTTTTGATCATTCGTACCATACGTGCAATCAGACAGTGAGTCTTGCCGGCACCAGGTACCGCGATGACTGCCATAGGGCCATCCATGTGTTCAACAACTCTCCGCTGCTCCGGTGTCAGTCCTTTCTCTAAATCGACTGTTTCCGCTGGAACAGGGATGGAAGTTTCTTCTGGTTGTTTTTCCGGTGCCAATGCGGAAGTATTCTGCTGATGGCATACATCTGTATAGCGGCAGTATTCACATTTTTGAGGTACGGAAAGCTGGATCGTGCTCAGGAGAGCCTGGGTGGCCTCCGCTATCCCGCCGTATCCCATTTGAAGATAGCATTTCCCTTCCGTATACTGTGAGGCCAGAAAATCAGCCTTATCCTCTTTGGATTTTAAGTAGCAGATCATGGAAATCGTTTCCTGTCCATAGGCTGGAGCGCTGATCAGGTATTGTGATAACAGTTCCAGGCTGTAATATGCCTGGGTCTCTTGCTTCCTGGCTCTCACAGAATACTGTGGTTCATTCGGGAAAATACTTAAAGCATAGACATGCTCCCCCTTTTTAAGAACCAGATCTGCTTGTGCAGATAATTCAGACACCGCTACGTGGTTGCAGCTTGTATTGACTGAAATCGCTGAGCAGAGCCTGGTCTTCAAAATCTGATAACCCTGCTCAAAGAACCAGTCAGCAAAGCGATGCCACCTGGCAAGGTCCTGATCCCGGCAGGTTTCATACTGGCGGTTATTAAGGAACCAGTCTCTGCTGTATTCCAGAAATGCTTTTTCGAGTGCTTCTGAAAATGAAGTAGGCCCTTTGGATAATGCTAAAATTAAAGAGTCCTTCTTTTGATAAAAAAACTGGGTACGTTTTGATGCAGCATATAATCCCAGCTTTCCGAGACGGTAGTGGCTTTCGCAGTGGCGAAGCCGGATAAGATCCCTGATTGTAAGTTTCATAGGCTAAGTCCTCCTTTTGGGCACGAAAAAAGGAACCTCCCAAAGGAAGTTCCTCCAACGTACATATTATTCTGTTTATTTTTCCAGAATTCCCCCACTCATTCGGTCATAAAATGGCGTGCGCTTTGTCAGAGACAAATGTTGTTGAAATGAAAGAATCTATGAGTATTTTACCATTGGATTTGGGGCAAATCAAGGATTATCAGATGATGGTATGACAACTTATGTAGATTAATGGGAAGAAATGTGCTATGCTAAAAAGGCTGCCGAACCTCCAGCAGAAAGGAGGTGAGTCGGATGGGAGATTTTATCATCACATTTTTTGTCTCTGTTTTAGCAGGTGTAGTTAGCTACTACATATGCAAATGGCTGGACAGAGATAAATAGGCAGCAACAGCCTAAACGGTCGGTTCGCCGTAATGAACAAGAAAACCCCAGAGGAGGCACCCTCTGGGGTTTTCGTTTTGCCGCATGGGAAATCATCACATTTCTTAGCTGCCTACATTTTATTATATTTTCATCGAAAAGTCAATATTCCTATGAATGCCCGTTTATCGCTGTATGAATATCTGGTTATCGTTTGTTATAATTAATAGTTTTGTAATGGAGAATTAAAGATAAAGGTTCACTTTTGTGCTACCATATTTATAACAAATAATTTGAAAAAGGGGCGATTACATGGAAGAGAGTTTCTGGAAACAGACATATGAGAAGATTCTGATTGGAATGGGTCTCTTTGGGATTACATTGAATTTTCTCTTTCTCAATCAGATTCTTCCCTTCCTTGGTGCCCTTTTGCTGTTTACGGGATTCCGAAAACTGAGACTGGAAAACCGCTGGCTGAAAGCCGGATACGCAGGCGCCGCGCTCAAAGTTGTGATTACCATCGTGAACATTGTGATTGGAAGTGTGCTCGAACGGGAGAAAATTTATGTTTCATATGTATGGAAAGTGATTGTTTTCTGTGGCGGAATTTTGCCGGTTTTTCTGATGGTTTGTCTCTTCCTTGGTATGCGTGAGGAACTGGAAAAGCGTAAGGCGGAAATAAAAAATGAGGTCCTGCTCCATATCATCATCTGGTATGTGGTGGTGACCGTGCTTGCGGTTCGGGAATATGAGGGCTGGATTCTTGGCCTGGCGATCGTTGCCGCATATATTGGAATCCTTGTGGAGTTAAAGAATATAGCAGAAAAACTGGAACAGGCCGAATATGTACTGGAAGAGCATCCGGTGCGGATTTCAGATGGAAGATACGCAGCGGGAGCAGCAATTCTGACTGCGGCAGGCCTGCTCATCGGCTATACATGTTTTGGTTCCTATCACATGGCGTGGACAACTGCAAAAGAAACGCAGGATTCGGCGAGTGAAGAAATCAAAGCACATCTGTTATCCCTGGGTTTTCCGGAAGAGATTTTGCATGATTTAAAGGAAGAAGATATTCTGGCATGCAAAAATGCCAGACAGATTTTGCTGAATCAAAGCGATGATTTGCTGCGGGACGGGGATGAGCGGCTGCAGCTTGACGGCGTGGCAGTGGAACTGGAACAGGAAGGGCAGTGGAAGGTAATCCATCATTTCTTATGGAACGGAAATTCGGGCTTTCGCGGGACAGAGGCAGTGCAGATCAATCCTGCATACCAGGAATTGAACGGCGGTTGGACTGCCCAGGGAGAACTTACCGGCCAGGTCCTTTACAATAAGGATGGGACTTCTTACACCGCAGAGTATGCGTCTTTACAAAATGAAGCATACGATACCAACCAGAATTTTCCATTTTACGGAAGCCAGCAGTATGCCAGCATTTTTGCAGAATTTTCCATGCCACATCGCGGGGAAAACTGCCGCGGATACGTGGCTTACGAAATCAAGGCAAAGGAAAGTGACTGGTGGATTGATTCCTGGCTCAATTACACCCATCAAAAGACCATCTGGCAGTACCCAGTGATATCTGCGGCCCAGAACAGAAAACAGGGAGGCTGGCTGAATGAGCGTGTGTTCAGTACTGTGCAGGATGCGCTGCAGGTGTTACCGGAGGGAGAACGTGAGAATTCTGTCGGCTTAGGAATGTAAAATAGGGAGTTGCAGAGGTGTTTTTTATGAAAAGAATCACATGCATTTTACTGACTTGCATATTATGTTTTTCTATTTCAGGCTGTACAAAGACATATAAAGGTACGGATGAACTGATAGAAAAAGCCAGAGAAGAAATTCCAGTTTCCGATGCGGATACGATTGATATGCAGTATGGAGGTATGTGTACCGTAGATGATACGGCACTCGTTTGGTTTATTTCTGGCAATCAATATCAGACGCATTACTACCTTCCTATGGAAGTAGAAATCAAAGGAGAAGCAGAATATGCTTATGTTCGGACATACAAACCGATGTCTCCTTTCATGGATATTGCTGTTTTGAACTGGAATCGTGGGTATGCCTTTATTGTGAACAATCCAAATTGTGTTTCTGTAAAAATTACGGATGAAGCAGGTACACATGAAGAAATGATAGAAAAAGATGCCTATCCGTATGTGTTCTATTGTTCATCTGTCCCATCGGAGTACGTTTTTATTGATGCTGAAGGAAATGAACTTAACTGAAACCTCAGCAACTTCAAATTTGAAGGGAGGCAGTTAAGATGATTTCTTGTAATAAGAAATTGAAGAGTGCAGCTAAGGGATTTCTATGTGGAATGTTGCTATATCTATTTATGATATTTATGACGGGGCATTTCACCTTTTTCAGATTATCTGAAATTCCGACGTATCTTTTGAGACGACTCCCATACGGAATAATGAAGTGTTTCTCCTTTGGAGTGGTTGGTTACCTAATAAGTTTGTGTTATTACATTGAGAAAAGAAAATTCAATAAATGATAAAAAGTGGGCTTCTAGGAATAATCGCAAAGGCTGCCGTCCTGGTATTTGTTAGGCGGTAGCCTTTGCTTATGCAAGAATGAAAATGTGCTTTTATATGTTGATTGACTCAGTTATTCATTCCTATGATCACAACTCTGCAGAATTTCCAGGGTCCTATTATCTCTTTCTCCACCGAAAAATTTTTTGAGTACTTTTTCAAATACATCAATTTCCGGAGCTACAGTATCAAATAGGGTCATACAGGACTGGAGCTTTCTATCATCTGGTTCACCCATTACTTTCTTTGCATCGTTGTCTTTAATTTCCAGCAGGACAGTGGATATTTCAATCAGATTATGGCCGAGGGTTGGATCCGTAATATAGTTTTCAGCTTCCTCACGACTTTCAATGGCATAGTATATCGCCATATTACTGTATCCGAGACCACGAATCTGGGGGAATATGAACCACATCCAATGGCTTCTCTTTTTACCTACCTTTAATTCCTCATAAGCGTCATGATAGTAATTCTGCTGTGCTATTAGGAAACGATCTAATGATTTTTTCATGAATGGCTCCTTAAAAATATTTACTTTGGCGAGGCTTCTGCAGGTGACAGTTGTTCAATTTTTGCCTGCAGCTTTGCATTTTCTCTATCCGCTTCTCTGATACGCTCCTGCATTTCACGCTCTTTATCCATGACGGCGCGCTCTTTATCAATTCCGCACGCAATTTGCTTTCATTTAACTGAGACTGTAGGGCTGAAAATTTGTCCTGGAGCTCTTTGTACTGCTCCTGTAAATCCTTGTATTTTTCCAGATCGGCTTCCATACCAGTCATTTTTTTGAGAAGAAGATCATTGCTGGCAGTTTTTTCATTGGCAATCGTGCGGGCATCATCACGCTCACGGCATGCATGCTCTTTTTCACTCATTACTTTTTCAATTTGAGCAGTGGTTTCTTTTTTTATGGCTTCAATCTGGGCAGCGGCATCCTCCTCTGCTTTATTCATCGTATCCATGGCCTCTTTTTGGAGTCTGTTAGCCAAATCAGTATTTTGCTGGGCCCTATCCATATCAATTTGGGCCTTTGCAATAGCCTGTTCTTTTTCTGTAATCGCAGCATTTAATGCTTCCTGAAGCCTAGAAATTTTGGCATCCTGGCCGACTGCTATACCATTAAGTTGTTTAATTAATGTAGAGATCGTGGCTTCAACTGCCAGTAAGGGGCCTTCTAACTCAGGATGTGTCCCTCTGATATTGTCGGATTCTGCAATATCAAGAATGCGCAGAATAGCATTCTCCTGCTGCTCGCCTTTTGGGTCTTCCAGATTTTTATACAGATCAATGATGTGCATCAGCCGTTCCGATGCTGTTGCGGTCAAGCGCATGCTGACCGGCTTTTTGGCAGATTTTTCTTTGATTTCTTCCATGGGATGCTCCTGATTGATATAAATGTTTACGTTTACATTATTTACGTTTACTTTAATTGTATTATAGCATCATACAGGCCACATAACAATAGAAAGTTTATTTTTAGTGAAAAACGTAAACTTTTTATTGCGAGAAATGTAAATAAAAATAGCCCTGGACATTTTTGCCCAAGGCTATATCATGCAGCATCAATTTTACTTTGCAATTAGGCGAATACACAATGAATTTCACGATATATGTTGAATTTAAAGTGCACGTGGTCACTGATTCCCACATGTGATAATTCAGCAGACAAGTACGTCAAATATTTTTGATTTGGAGTTGTTTAGGCATTTTAGAACAAAAAGTTTACGTTTACGCCGTAAACGTAAACTTTTATGGAGATGAGCAACGATTATAGCATATAGAAAGAAAAATTCCATAAATAATGCTATTCTACCGTTCCAGTGGAAGATCTAATCCAGGATCTTTTCAGGCTTAAAATTGAGGTAGTCTCCAGAAACCAGGTGATACCGGATCCCATGGTGAACTCCGTGGATACTGTCGCCGTAACGGGACTCTCCGTGGCAGTGGGAATATACAACATGCTCCACTCCGTACTCTTCGGCCATCCGCGTGAAGATACTCTCCTCTTCCACGATATTTGTTGGCGGATAGTGGAGAAACATAATATATTTACGGAAGCCGGCCTCTCTGGCGCTTTCAAAAGAAATCCGCAATCGTTCCGCTTCCCGCGCTACCAGCTTTTTGGCCTGTTTCTCATTGGCTTCATCCCATCCGACAATCTGCCCTTTTGAATTGATGTAGAATGGTCCCTCAAAGGTATATCCTTTTGTTCCTACAAGGGCATAATCCTGGTAATGATAGTGATTATTCTGCAGGAAATGCAGCTGTGGTTCATATTCTTGATTTAGAACTGCAGTTTTCTTGGCATCCCAAAACATATCGTGATTTCCCCGCAGCAAAATCTTATTTCCGGGAAGATCTGCGATAAAAGCAAGATCTGTTTTTGCTTCGGACAGATTTTTGCCCCAGCAATGATCTCCAGTGATGACAAATGTATCTTCATTTCCAATCAGTTTTCTGCAATTCTTTTCGAGTTTTTCTTCATGCTTTTTCCAGACTTTCCCGAATCTATCCATAGGTTTGTCTACGGAAAAGGCCAGATGCATATCTCCCAGAGCATATAGTGCCATGTTTTCTGAGTCTCCATTTAAAATGAATGTTTGATGAGCAGGCCGGACAATACAAACTGCGATGTTATATGGGGAGGATGCTCAACGATATTTTTAGTATAATGGGTTGCTTCGGGAGTGTCAATTCGATTTGCATTCACCTACATCTGGCCGGCTTAGGCCAGGAGGCTGATTGGCAAAACAAAAAGAGGATATGCCCATAACAGACATACCCGCTAAAATTACTTTGTTGTCTGCATCAAAGTTTAGAAATAAAAAAGTTTACATTTACAGCGTAAACGTAAACTTCCAAAGAAAGTGGCAGATTTTTCATGCATCATCTGTAAATGATACGACATCGTTGGGCGTGCAGGACAGATATTTGCATATGCGTTCTAATGTTACCAAGGTTATATTTTGGCCTTTTTTGAGCCGGTCAAGCGTATGATTGTCAAGGACCTTATCCTTCAACAGAGTATACTGTGTAATTTTGCGTTTCTGCATCGTGTCCCATAACGGGCTGTAATCAACCATTGAAAAGTCCTCCTAAGAACAATCATAGCTGAATTACGGATAAATCAACATTGTGCATATATGCACAATGTTGTATACTGGTTAGAAGGAGGTAAGAGAATATGCAGGAATTTGACTATAGTAATGAAACATCGAATGATTTGTATGATGCGGTGGATGGGCTGTCTTATGAGGAAGCGGTATTTGCCAAGGAAGCTATTGAAAAAATAAAAGAGGAAAAAGAAGAGAAAAAGGTCATGAAATTTAAAAAATGGTTTAATGAGGCTCTTTTCCCGATTCTTAATGAATTTGCTGCTGTTTCCGGATGCTGCCTTAAAATTGATCAGGATGCGTGTGGCGGTATGACAGTAACATTAAGGAGCAAGTATGGCGTTGATATCACTGCAAACCAGAAACAAATGCACATGGCAATAGCATTCGCAGACCACATTGCTGTAAACAAGTGGTCTGGAGCTGATGAGGTGGAACTTACTCTCATATATGGTATTCCTGAAGAAGATTAAGAATTGAATGGATGAGAAAAGGTTCATCCTATTAGCAAAACACTAATGAGATGGACCTTTCATTGAATTCTCTTAATAAATGCAGTATTGAGGTGCTCCCCCGGATGCCAGAAGATCATCAATACCTTTTCCATTTTCTTCTTTCCAGTTTGCAATTACGACTGGGATGCCAGCGGTTTTTAGTCCGTCTGCCAGTGATTTTTCGCACGATAAAACCCGCTCATTATGAAGCTTGTCTGCATCAAATGCAACAACAACCATTTTCATTCCCAGTTCTTTCATTTGAGAAAGGACACCGTCATCTAAAATAAGAGAATAGGAATTGACCCCGGGAAGAGTTACCACCGGAGTCGATAAGGCGTTGGATGCAAATAGTCCTTTTGGCTCACCCTCCGTGATGTACCAAAGGGAGGATGTTTTGGCAAAAGGAAGGCCGTAAAAACTGCATTGGTTTGCAGCCGCGCAGCCCTTTTTATAGATGTTGGCCAATATTCCACGTGTTGCAGCCTGAGAATCCTGATAGTAGGAAGCCAGGGTTCTGTATTTTCCTTTTTGCGGGAGAAATTCTTTCTCTCCTCCAGGGGTTACAAAGTAAACTCCCTTCATGCTGATGAAATATTTTTTACCTTCGGCATAGTAGAAACGATCCTGGCCGGAAGTGATCACGGTTGCATCAATGTCAGAAAAATCTTTCCGGATCCGAAGACGAAAGGTGTTCCCATCGAGGTCATACATCGGAAATACCAGTCCACTTGGGCCGGCAAAGGTCCACTGCTCTCCTTTTAAATACGCCCCGGGAATTCCTTCGAGTGAATTTGATCCAAATTTCTGTAGAATTAGATCTGCAAGCCTGACTCTGGTTATATTTCTGGTGCGGTATCGGTTATGGTACTTTACCCGCAGGCTGTCCTCTTCTGGAAATGATACAATATGATGCTTTTCAATCAGTTCATCCGTCCAACCCTGGCTATGAAGATAAGCCTTGTGTGCCGGGTCAAGGATCAGAAGATTTTGCATATAGGTGTAAATACTGCTGCAGTTTTCATTGTTTTTGGGCACAATCTGATCAACCGGTTTCAGTTCCCTTTTTTGTGGTTTTGAAATATGCGAATAATTCATTCCGGTTTTCTTTTTCCGGAGCAGTTCGTACTGAGTGCGTTCTTCATAGATGGAACTGCCGGAACCTTTTGCGCTTCCGATGAACACATATTCCTGGCCATCGGAACCGATCATATTGCACTTTTCTTTATCACGCTGGCAGCAGATGAGCTCACCACCGTAATCTTCCGGTGTCCAATAGCCACACCAGTCTTCATGCTGACAAATGGGGCATTTTCTGGCCCTGCTTACCCCTTTCCATGCATCGCTCATGTTCTTCTCCTCCTGTAAATATGATATTTGTTTGCTTTTTACCGCCATGTAGCGGAGTATGTCAGTCCTGCTGACGCATATGATTGCCTGTCGGCATCATTTTCGCATAAAAAAGGGCATATCAATCCCGGATGAGATCGTATGCCTTTCACATAGCGAATTATATTTGAAAAAAATGAGTACCGTTTTATTATATCTGCTTCACAAATGCTTGTCAACAGCGCTGAAACCCTGTTCGGCGAAGGGAAAGCCTTTGAAAGGACTGCAAGTTAAACACTCATGGGAAGGTTAAGAGATGCAGACCAGTCAGATTAATTCCAATATCTGTTGGATGTTCTTTTTGCCAAATGAGGTTTTATCCTGATTGATAATCAGACAGGGAACGCTCATAACATGATATTTTTCTTTTAAATCTGGAAAATGGGCAATATCATATACTTCAGCCGTTACGAGAGGGTTTAGGGAAGCAATCCTCTGTGCGGCCGTCACAAGATCCGGGCACATGGTACAGGAAAGTGATACCAGGACCTGCAGATGAACGTTATGCTGGATTGCCAGTATTTTTTCTCTTATTACAGGATCAAGTGGCTGCCCAGGCCCTGCAGCATTATATAATCCCAGAATAAAGGACGTAAATTCATGCCCTCCAGGGACGCCGTGAAAAGCCAGCCCTGTCTGCTCTCCGCTTTCGGTTAATACATCCACAAAAGGAAGCGAAGCACCGGTCTCTGCAGAAGGGACGCGTTCGTGCACAGTCAACTTATCTGTATATTTTGCCAGTTCTGTCATATAATTTTCTAATTCCTGGCTCACGGGCCGGGAATCCAGATGCAGCTCAAGCTGCAATTTCCGTTCCATTTTGGCAAATACCGTATTTAACTGGTTTATGATATCCTGTGAGAAAAAACTATTTGAGGATTTTACATCTGGCGCGGCACCTTTTTTAACCGCCTGTTTTGCATGGATACCGGTTCTTCCCTGCATGGCAGCCGCATATTTTTCCAGCTCCGTAGCGGCGGTAGCACCATCTCCCACTGCCGTTACTACCTGGCGCAGATTTTTCTGGCACACATCACCGGCTGCATAAATTCCTTGGCAGCTGGTCTGCCGGCTCTTATCGGTTATCACATATCCATGGGGATCCAGATTTACCAGTTCTTTTACCAGTGATGTGTTTGGCTCATAACCTGCAAATACAAACACTCCGAACGTGTCATTTGCAGAATCAAAGAGAGTTTCCTTTCCGGTATTTCTATTTCTGTAGCAGATCCTGCGCAGCATGTGGTCACCCTCAACACAAATAACTTCGGTATTTGTCAGGACGGTAATCTTAGGATGATTTTTGGCTGCTTCTGCAACAGCTTTTGCGCAGGAAAAATCATCGTCTCGGATCAAAATGGTCACATGGCTTGCGAATTTGGTGAGGAATACACTCTCTTCTGCCGCTGCAAATCCTCCGCCGATTACAAAGATTTCTTTCCCGTAGAAGAATTCTCCGTCACAGGTTGCACAGTAAGCTACTCCATGACCGCGGAACTCTGCCTCACCTGGAAAGCCGATCATTCTTGGATGGGCGCCTGTTGCAAGCAGAATTCCAAAGCTTTGGAAGCTGTCCTTGTCTGTAGTGCTTTCCCAGAGTTCTGCTCCGGATGCAGTTTCTTCTTTTTTTAGCGCAGTAACTTCCCTTAATAGAAATTCAGCTCCAAAAAACTCGGCCTGTCTGCGCATGGTTTCTGTCAGTGCTCTCCCGCTGGTTTTCTCAATGCCTGGATAATTTACCACTTCATCAGTGATGGTGACCTGGCCGCCGAATTTCTCTTTTTCAAGGATAAGGACACGATAGCGGGCACGTGCAAGATATAATGCGGCGGTCAGTCCGGCCGGCCCTCCGCCGATCACTACTACATCATAGAAATTTTCCTTTTCCATCAGAGCATACCTACCAGATCAAGGCTTGGTTTTAAGGTTTCTGCACCAGGTTGCCATTTGGCCGGGCATACTTGATCGCCATGTTCTGCTACGAACTGGCATGCCTGAAGGCGGCGAAACAGTTCATCCGCATTACGGCCAACATTGCCCGCATTTATTTCGTATACAACGATTTTTCCCTCTGGATTTACGATGAAGCTTCCTCTCTCGGCCATTCCATCGGACTCAATCAATACCCCAAAGTCCTTACATAATACATGAGCGGGATCGGCCAGCATTGGGTATGCGATCTTACCAATTCGCTCAGAGTGATCGTGCCATGCTTTGTGTACGAAATGAGAATCTGTAGAGACCGAATAAACTTCGCATCCTGCTTTTAGAAACTCTGGATATTTGTTCTGAAGATCTTCCAGCTCCGTAGGGCATACAAAGGTAAAGTCTGCCGGATAGAAGAAAAAGAGACTCCATTCTTTCATGATATCGTTTTTGGTTATGGTTTTAAATTCACCATTCTGATAAGCCTGAACAGAAAAATCATTTATTTCTTTGTTGATCATTGACATCTACGCAGTCCTCCTTTATGGAGTAATGGTTCCCAGAAGCACATCAAGTTATGCGGAGACCGCGCTGCAACAATGACGTTTGCATAGAGAAAGGCATCAATCTTATGGCAATCAGAAACAAAAAAGACATACAAAGTCCATTGGGCTTATATGTCTTTTACCTGCAGCTCCTAAAACCAATCTGTTACGATATGGTACGGATCCATGGTTTCTGCAGTGATATAGTATTCGCCGGTTGCAGGGACAGGCTGCCCGTCCGGGCCGATGATCTTTGCATCAGCACTTATTTCTGCCAGGGGAAGTAAGGTTGTGCAGGGTTTGATTAAGCACAGTGGGTTGTTCTCAACAATTTTGTATAGATACTTTCTTTTGTCCCCGAACCGCTCTACACAACGCCGGCTCTGGGACTTCTTAAGGTCATTTTCATATTCATATCCTTCTTAAGGCCAGTATTCCAGAAAAGATCATGCTCCGAATGATACACGCAGTGGTGGGCCATTTGTCAGGCATGATCCTGCTTCACCAATTCTATCATTATTTGCGAGTTGCATCAATACAAAAAAGAGGCATTAAACACTGTGAAGAACACCAGGCCTTCATCGTCTATCACCACATTGCCGTGCATGGACGAAAACAGAAGGAATCAGCGATATTTAGTATTGCGATGGGTACAATACTGCGTTAGAACGGTTTCCTGTGCTAAATCATCAATAGCCTGGTCATATGGGGATTTGTTCTGTACAATGCAGAAAAGAAGCGTTGCAAGAAACAAGAAAAGTAAGAAACATATCAAATACATCGTAATTTTTGTCCTCCTGTGGTATTGAAACGGTTACTGATTTAAGCTTCGATCTTTCTTAGGTATCAGAAAGTGCCAGGCACTCCATATGCCCATTCGTGAATTGGTATAAGTGTTTAAGAAGTGGAATTTCTGGGTTCTTCAGCGAAGCATCGGTGCTAAAGAGTAAAGGTGTTTTAAAATGGCTGGTGTCCAGAAAGTGGTTCAATTTCCTTGCATCATCTAAAGTTTCGGCGATCACTATGCATGTCTGATAGGAAGTGGCATTTTGACGATCCAGTTCCGCTTTTAATGCCTTTTTATTTGAACGGTAGGGAAATACTAAGATCTGCCCCTGCAAACGCGTCTTAAGGCAGATATGGGGAATAGATGGGGCATTCTCAATGGCCTGCGCAAGGAATATCTGGTGATTGCTTCTCAGAATATTGATGCAGGCGCTATTGCGGACCAGAACTGTTAAAATTGTGGATGGATCATTTGCAGTACGGTTTGGAAAATGATCAAAATTCTGGGATGCGGGAATAATAATTCCATTAATTTATTTGTAAATGAGCTTAACTGCAGGATAGACGGTCCGCTTGCTGTTCCGCCGCGAAATATGGAAAGTGGGATCAACAATCCTTTGCGTATCAGAGCTGGATGGGGTTTCGATAGGGATTACCGTTTCCGTCGGAAAAACGCTTGAATCTGTTTTCACACCCACAAAACAATAGAAAATCTCTTACCTGAGATGCGGTACAATACTGCAGCTCATAGACTATGGATAGGATGAGCAGTTCCAGATCAGACAATTCATTTTTTGTGATGGATTGCCATGCTCCTGATGATCTAGGGACCTGAATGGATTTAATGGTTGTGGTGCTATCAAATCGAAATGGGGAATAGGACATGGTATATGCGGTGGTATTCGCGTTCCTTTCATTTTCATTCACCGAAGAAGATGCCATCGGTGTGTTCCGTGGGGGTTATGATATGGGTCGGCTCTACTGGCGTTTGATCTTCTGCATCTGAGACAGCTTCAGTTGTTTCTGTGGTCAGATCCGTCTGGACCTGGGGTTCTGGAATGGATTTTTTATTTCCTGCGAGGAAATAATTTCCTGGTTTGCCTGAAGAAAAATACCCGTTTGATGATATGTGGGCAACGCTGAATCGTTTTTCAAAAACGGATGGATGCAACGGTCCTGGCATGAATGGCTCCCATTCGATCTTTAGTCTTGGGGCGCTCTTCTCTCTCGGTTTGGGCAGAAAATTCACTTTTCCCCTAAAGGGATAAATGGGTGAAGAATTGTTTACGGAAAAGAATATAACTTCCTGAAAGCCCAAATACCGGAATACCGTGCCAGAAAAACGTTCGGATAAGGTAGGTGTAGAGCGCCTGGAATATGAGTAAGCCGGTAGCTCTGCGGTGATTGCTGTTTCCGTAACAGTTTCCTGTGTGACGTGTTCCAGGGTCTCGCCAGCCATTTTGGAAAAGATATCCATTTCCGTGGTGCTTACGCGTCCAAATATGATCTGGTGTGCGCAGTTACCGAGCATGATGCTGTCAAGCTGTATCTTCTTTACCTGATCCAGTGTCTGGATGGCACAGATGACAGCAACCCGGTACTGGCGGAACAGTGTGAAGAAACTTTGCAGTTTCGGATGCAGGAGCACAGGAAGCTCATCGATGTAAATAAAATTTTTGATACGGTCATTTTCTGATCCAGGACGCCTGAGGACGGCCGTTTCATAGGAAAGCAGGAAAAACAGGCCAAAACCGGTTGCCACAGAATCGCCTCGCTCAAGGGCATAATTTAATATGATGATCTCACCGTACTCCAGGGCTTTATCAATATCAACGGTCTCTTCTGCTTCAAAAACATCGCGGACCAGAGGATCATTTAGGAAATTGTTGATCAGGTTTCGCAGACCATTGCAGCGATCGTACATATTTGCTTTATTTTCGCCCAGAAGATCATTGTTGATGGTTGTGTATACCTGTTGCCACTGCCCTACATCTACAATCTCAGCAACCTGTTCTGTGCGGTCATTTCCATTGCTTCTGAGGCTGTGAACGGAATAGTGCTTAATAAGTGCATCCAGATATGGACGGCAGCGGCTACAGTCGTTGATCAGGTTCTGCACATCGGATGCTTTGGGAACCTGCCCGGGGTGCACCAGATGATAAGTCAGCATTAATAGTTCTGCTATGCTGACAGTTACTGTTTCATTGAGACTAGAAAAATATGGATCGGATACTCCTGACTGGTCATAAATGGACTGGACTACGGTAGCGAAATTGGAGGCCTGGGCTGTGATGGTGGTTGCCAGTGCCTTTCCGGTCAGTGACGGATCGATTTTAAAAGGATTGAAACCGGTGAACCCTTCTTTGTGTTTCCCATCTTTTAAAATCGGATCAATTCTATGGATCTTCAGTTTGCGATTTTTGGCCATATAGTAGCACTGATCTGCCCATGTAGCATTGGGTGCTACAACGGTGATGCCGGCGGATTGGGAGTCAAACTTGAGATGCCGGTACAGCTCTTTTCTGCTGTTGTTTTCTTTTTCAATCTGTCTGTCTGTATTCGGGTTTTCTAACAGAACCGGTTCAAAGTAATTGATGGAAAAATCGGTTTCCTTGAATGGAACACAAATCCGTAATTTCCCCTCTTTTAGAGCTGCATAACAAGTTCTTTTCTGATAGTCCTCATTATATACTTTCTGATCAAGGTCGTCTGCAATGGCAACAGTGAGCACACTGGATGTTTTCGCGGTGCCGGTTGTACCGTCGCAGTACATATGCAAAAATCGGTCCAACTCTTTTACAATAAATTGGGATCCCGTTGAAAGATAACGGACTGCTTTAAAATCATAAGCAAATTCTTTGGATTTCCGGAAATCTATGTAATGATCGAGTTTAAACCGATCGATTTCATCCAAGACTAGGTCCGAAGAAAATGTGCCATATAATTTGCATCCGATATAGATGGGAATAAGAGGCGGTAGTCCGGCAAATAGGAAAATGCCCAGTTGCATGATCATATCCTTGCCGATGTACTCTCCCACCGGAATGACTGAGAGAAAACGAATCAGGGGCGGATAAAGGCTGCTCATTATGAACTTCTGAATGATTATAAGGTCATTCAATGTTAGGAGGATGAGGCTTCCATATTTGTACAAACGGTAGTTCCAAAAAACATATCTGGTAGAATACATCCAGATAAACGGAGGCATAAATAGCCAGAAAAGTGCCATTATGAGTGATAGTAAATGATTTCCTAAGTAGTGATTGGAAAGATTAGAAATAGAAATGATAATAATAAATAAATTTATTATTATGTTGAGAAGCAAAAACGCATAAAATACACCAACCAGAGCGGGGCTCTGGCTATACTTTTTAAAATTCTTCCAGAAATCAGATACGGTTACAGTATCGGAGTCAAAGATATAGTCCTGGTCATCCCCAAATGGTAAGGGCTGGATTTTCCGATTGATGGAATTGTATAACTCGCCTACTTTATCCCGTAGAATTTTAAATATCAAACTGAGCATAAATGATTCCTGCCTTTCCAAGTGAAAATGTGTTTACTGAATGAGACTTCCATCGGCTTGAAAACTATAGGTTTTCCCCTGGATCACTATCGTACTAAGGTTTAGCGTGCCATTATTCTGAAATAGATATATCTTTCCATGGATTTTTTGCCAGCCAGTGACCATGGCCCCGGACTGATCGAAATAATATCTTTGATGATCGATCGTCTTCCAACCGGTTATCATAATGGATGACGCAGGATCGAAGTAGTATTTTTTACATGTTTTTGAAAACCATCCGCGAACTGCTCTTCCATTGTTTTCATCGTGATAAGTCCATTCTCCGCCAAAAGATTGCCAGCCGGTCAGCCGCTCACCGTTTTCGTTAAAAGTGTAGTAGTCTCCGTTTATAAGGTATCGGCCACTTATAAGGTATTCACTATCGTATTCAGAGCGTTCGGAGGAAGCGAGCTTATAGAGCTGCGCATCATTTTTCTTCTGCCAGTATCCTGTATAATAGCCAATATCTTCAGATGATAGATATTTTGAATGATTATAGGCCAGCTCTGCTTTTTTACTGGTATACAGGTATGTTTGGTCGCTGGCTGCTTCGACTTTAAAAATATAATCACCTGGTTTTGAATATAGGATTTCTCTTGTGTTGATAGAGGTTGTGCTGCATGTAAGTTCTTTTCCACGTTGGGTAAGACGACCGTCCTTTTCGATGGTATATATAGTCACATGATATGAGTCGGCATGTTCAACAGGATCCCATTCTGCGACTGTCCCATTCCAACGAAGCTGCTGTGGCTGATTTAAAACCATTGGTAGCGGATAGGAATGTAGGGTAAAACTACAGGATGAGTAATCTGCAGATATAGAGAGTCCCTGTATTGTCCCGGAATCTGAAAGACAATTTCGTTCTTTTAGCCATTCAAAATCATACCCTTTTTTAGCATTAAGAGTAATCCTATAGTCCATATAAGAACCGATTGGTAAATCGCTGGCATCATACATTCCCTGATAAGTGATGGTATACTCGGAACGGCCGGGCTTAAAAGATACTTGATCTGGATTGATTTCGCCCTCCTTTGCTTTATAAATTCTCTGGATGTTTACGCTGGTGATCTTTTTGGTGTCAGCGGCATATGCTGGGATCGTCAATATGATGAACATGAATATGAGGAAAATAATGGGAACTGATTTCATTTTTATCATCTTAAAATCCTTTCACAAATTCAAATTTTGGGCACAAAAAAGCATAACATAATCGGCTGCAGCAATTCTGCAGATTGATTATGTTATGCCGGAAAGCGGGTTTTGTAATAGGTATTTTATCACATCAGATGAGCTTTGTAAATTCTTACCTGATCAGAAATACTTATCAACGCTCAAACGATAATTTTTCACTTACCATATTGAATTCGCGAAAAAGCTTTTCACTATCATCTTTTTTGATAATGGATGTAATGGTGGTTCGGTTGAGACCGCTAATGGCGGTCAGAAGTTCGATCGACTCGCCCTGACGGTGCAGTTTGACAATTGCATCTCGTTTTTTCTTTGTTATATGCATGGTCATCATCCTTTTTATTCTAGGCCAGCAAATGCACTGTTCATGAATATATTATCGGAATTATTTTCCTCGGTAGTTCTACTTGAAGCGGTTTCGGTATCCTTATTTTCAGAAACAACTTTTGAGGTATCCTGTTTCATGGAAGATGTTGATTTCGTTATCGCTTCATTGGAACTATTATCAGTAGGATTTTCGTTTACCACCGGTACATATGAAAGTGCCACACTACTCTTCTCTTCTCGGGCTGTTGATCCGAAAGTAAGCTCGGCTATTTTCATATCCATTTCTGCTTGTGTATAACGGATGGGCGTATCTGTACTGATGGATTGTTCCAATATATACTCAATCGTTCGGCGTTTATTGAGGCTTGCCATTTTTAAATCGTTTTCCCATTTGACAAGTGATTCATTGCCTTTAATGCGGATCTGAAATACTTTTGGAAGCTCTTCAAGGGAAATGTCTTTCGGTGCGTAGCCGATTAAGAGAAATTGCCGCTTGATTGCGTAATTTAGTACGGCAGCGGTCAAGAATGACATTGCTTGACCGCTGCGGTTATGATACCACGTAGCGAAATGTGGCGCATTAGCTGTATTGATGTTGATTTGAATGTAGCTAGCCATTATTTGTACCTGTTTTTGAGCTGTTTATGCAGTCCGATTACAATAGCGTACATTGGAGAAATTTCGGATCCATCATCAGCACGATTTGTTAAAACCACTTTTGTAAGTCCATGATGTTCAGCCATGTATTTTTTTATGTGAGGATAATATGCGATTCCGGTGCCGCCGGTTATGAACATATTTTCAACGTCATCCAATGAATATTTTCCTTCTAATAGGCTACACAGTTTGATAGCTTCTTCTGCCAAAACTTTTTCGTAGATATCCTTTACATTGATCACGGTTGTGTTCTTACGAACTGCTGGATTACCTTCGCCTCTGGCATGATACTGTACCTGAAGATAACTAAAGTCCTCTCTTCCAGCATCTTTTACCTTCTCTTCAACATACTTATCAATGTTGTACATTGCATGATCTGTATCACTGAACGCGGTTTCTGGATTGATCGACAGATTCTTTGCCAGTTCAAATAATCCAACTGTTTTATATCCAGCATCCATCATGATACACGGTAAGGCCTTCTTATCAATAGTTAAATTACCGTCTGATGATGCACCTTGGAAAAGAAAAGCTGTGATTACCTGTGCGTTACATAAGAAATTCGCGTTTGAAAGATCCAGGTCAAAATCAAAAGTACAGGATTTGCTACCACGGCGGATTTTGAAATGATGGCGCTGCTTCAAAAATTCCTTGATCTGTGGCCATTCATTCATGCTGCCATAAGGCAAACCAATACCGATAAAATACTGCAAGTTACTGAGGTTTCTAAAAAGATGTTTGTCAACATCTTTTTCAGGATTATAGACGGTATCATATGCTACTATCGAGTATCCGATTGCTGCGAGTAAACTAATATGGAAAGTTCTGTCTTTAAAACGTTGTTTGTTTCGGTTACTATCAAGTTCTTCAGCATACATTTTTAAATTGGATTTCATACTGATGATTTGATCGATACTGTCACCGAACATGTATACAGATCCCTTGTATTCTATGTAGGTGTTGTCGCCATCTGCTACTGATAAAGCATTAATAGAATTGGTGACATCAATCATTTTAGATGAAAAGGCGAGTAAATAGTCGCCGATACAGCACTTAAATTTATCAAATCCGCAGTCAACACTCAAATATAATTTCTGGTCCATTCTTTTTCCTGCTGCTCACCCTCTCTTTTTATTACATAGATGGCAGCTTTCCCTTTCTTTTTAATTAACATCAATTTTATTATTATATCTTATGTTTTCGATGCTGTAGAACTACTAAGCCAATTTATTATTATCAAAAATAATAATGACGTTACCATTATAATACTGTGTATTTACGGAAATGTCAATATTATTATCTTCTTGAAATAGGATTGATCTAAATAAATGGCGCAAGAATTGCGTATTAGTGGCACTATAGTTGCACTGAAATGGCGATATAATGTCGCGATGATGGCATATAAATGGCGCGCTATAACCTTGATTTTGGTGAATGGCATAATAATTGCGTGATAATGGCATAATGATTGCGCTTTGATGGCGTTACTACTCTCCCACTGCTGATAAAACATAAAAATAAATTTGATGAATTCACAAAGAGAATTTTACTAATTAAACAAGTTCGAAGATGTACTTACTGAATGAAGTATCTCATGATCGATAAATAGAAATTTATCATATTTAAAATAAATCAATTCATAAAAATGATAATAATAAATATGAGAAGAAAACCGCCATAGAAAAATAT
>NZ_QUMD01000059.1 GCF_003481985.1 Clostridium sp. OF09-36 | reverse complement strand
TCACAAATGAAATCATCCGAAGAATCTTTCATAAGTGCTTCGCTCGACTTGCATGTGTTAAGCACGCCGCCAGCGTTCATCCTGAGCCAGGATCAAACTCTCAAATAAAAAGTTTGTTTCCCGGTTCAAAAATTAACCACTAGCTAATTGTTTAAACCGTTCTACTGTTGTTTGGTTTGTTTTTGTTCTGAATTTTCTCATTCAAAGATGTCCAACCAGGACTCTTTTTTATTAGAATTTTCAGGGTTTTAAACACTGTTCAATCTTTCATTTTCAAGGTTCATGTTGTTGCTATTCTCAGCGGCAACGGATAATATTTTATCACATTGTTTTCACTTTGTCAACAACTTTTTTATTTTTCTTTTGGAAATCTTTTGATTTCCTGCCCCGTTCTCACGGGGCGAGGATTATAATATCAAACCCGTAAAGAAAAGTCAACTGTTTTTTTGCGTTTTTTTCAACTTTTTCATTTTTCTATATTGTTGCATTTTCTTGCATCTATTGAAAACTTATTCTTACCACTGCCTGGAAGTCTTGCTGCAATCGTTTCTGCCTCGTTTTCTTTACCTGTCCCAAGTCCAGTTTTCTGCATTCACCTGCATGAGTTCCAGGTATTCCTGCTGCAACACATCCAGCAGGTAACGGACGGTTGTTTCTCCCACCGGGGTTTCCACTTCTTCCATGAAACAGCGCAGACACAACCTAGATCAGATACCCACTGATTTCTGTGCCATAATCAGACAGCCAGATCTTGACAGCCTGTTTTCCCTGGTACTGCACCTCACAGGTTTCCATCTGCAGCTGCCGAAGTAAACTTGTCAGCTGCCACTGCCTTGCAATTTCAATTCCCGTATCTGCACTCAGTTCTGTCTGCTGGTCAATCTGGAGCTGTTCCTCCAGATCTTTTCCGATCTGCTCCTGAGTGGCATCCCAGAATGCGTGATTCAGCCAATAGATGACTTTATTTAGATCCTGTTCATGCTCCATGTATTTGCGGCAATTTGCTATCTGCATGAATTCGCCATTTACCGGAATGAAAAACTCCTTCACTTTTCCAGCTGATAATTCGAACTGGAGATGATCTGCTGCATAATGGAACGGATATCGATAATAAGGTCTCCTTCTTTCAGGTGGGCATCTTTTTCTTCATCCTTCTGATTAAACCCAGAGAACATACCGGTTCATCGCTTCGTCCAGTCTTTTGAAAAGTGCTGCTCATAGTACGCATAAAACTTCATATTTTTTTCAAACGTATCTTTTTGACCTGCAAATTTCGGAAGCTCGCGGATCTGTGCTTCCTGACCGATCTTATCTTTCCATTTCTGTTCCTGCACTCTGCAGCCTTCTATATCGTTTTTCCAATTGCTGATCTTAATCCGGTTTTCCAACTCGGTCGGATCAGAAGCTTTACTGCCCGGTACGTACACACTTTTTCGTCTCTGCATGGTCATATCAGCCGGTACTTGCTGTGACTGCACCGGAGACTCCGACTGATTTCCTGCGCGGATCGGACTGCCAATTGTTTTTCGCCGTATCGTCTGATTATCATTCATAGTATGATATCGAATCCTTTCGCTTTATTCAGGTAACAATGTTATATAAAATTTCCATCATAGAACGGAATAGACCGTCTCAACTGCCTGTTGTTTTTCCACATCGATTGTGCCATATGTATTCAGACGCAGCTTTGGAATGACTGGAAGACTTACAAAACCAAGCGTCATAAACGGATCAATTTCCTCATGAATCCCCAATTCCCGAAGAAGCTGCTTCATAGTCTCCAGCCTCCGGTCAACTTCTTCTACCGGAAGATCTGACATAAGCCCTGCAATGGGAAGCGGCAGATCCATTAACACCTTCCCATCTACTGCAATTGCAAGACCACCTTCATTTTCAATGACCCGGTTGCCTGCTGCCGCCATATCTTCATCCGTCACGCCTGCAATCACCAGATTATGGGAATCATGTCCCACGCTGGTCGCTACAGCGCCTTTTTTCAGACCATAATTTCCCAGAAAACCGATTCCGATATGTCCATTTCCTTTATGACGTTCCAATGCTGCAAGCTTGATCACATCATGTTCCGAATCAACACCCGGAGCCAGGTTTTCCTGCTCACACCAGGACTCAGAGCGCTCCTTTGTAAGCAATTCCCGGCTGACCAGATCGATCACACGAATCCGGTTACCCCGTTTTTTCAAAGCCAAATCCGATGGCTGGATTGGTTTGCAATGGAACGAATGGTACACGCGCTGCTGTATTTCTTCATCCCATACCATGTTTTCTTTGGAATAAGTTTCTATTTCATCCGAATTTGTGTTGTCTGCTCTATGCCCCGCTTTCCCTTCTGCGTCATCTCCATGTTCCGACACCATCCTGCCATGTTCTGCCACCAGAACTCCGCCCTTATAAACCTGCAGAACCTGCAAATCTGTTAAGTCATTCACAATAACCAGGTCGGCGCAATATCCGGGTGTAACCGCACCGCGTTTTTTCAATCCAAAATATTCTGCCGTGCGAAGACTTCCCATTTTGATCGCACGGATCGGATCTGCCCCCAGTCTGACTGCTTCCCGAATAATGCTGTCAATATGTCCGCCACGAATCAGATCGCCAGGATGCTTATCATCGGTTACCAGCATGCACCGCTGGTCATACGGTGCCTCAAACAAAAAAAGCGGAAACCCTTGTAAATCAAAGGTTTCCACTCTTTTAAAAAGAGCTGCTGACGGGAATCGGACCCGTGACCTCCGCACTACCAATGCGACGCTCTACCGACTGAGCCACAGCAGCATTATGCAATTTTCATTGCAAGAGCGCGAGACGGGACTCGAACCCGCGACCCCGACCTTGGCAAGGTCGTACTCCACCAACTGAGCCACTCGCGCATTTTATTTGAGGCATGTACCCTCAAAACCACATATTGAATTTCATCCGTTTTCTTTTACCTAAACCGTCTTGGTTAAGCCCTCGACCTATTAGTGACAGTCAGCTGCACGTGTTACCACGCTTCCACCTCTGCCCTATCTACCTCGTCGTCTTCAAGGGGTCTTACTACTTGCGTATG
>NZ_QUMD01000058.1 GCF_003481985.1 Clostridium sp. OF09-36 | reverse complement strand
CATACGCAAGTAGTAAGACCCCTTGAAGACGACGAGGTAGATAGGGCAGAGGTGGAAGCGTGGTAACACGTGCAGCTGACTGTCACTAATAGGTCGAGGGCTTAACCAATATGGTTAGGGAGCGGTTCGGACAAGACAGGAAAGGCCGTTGGAAGTTTACTTCCATAAGGACTTGAGTGGATTGGACGAAACATTGGCGAAGCTAATGTTATGAAATAGGTCGAAGACCTATGAATAACCGCGAAAACGAAGAAAACGGATGAAATTCAATATGTGGTTTTGAGGGTACATGCCTCTAAAATTTAAATACGGCCTCGTGGTCAAGCGGTTAAGACGACGCCCTCTCACGGCGTAAACCCGGGTTCGATTCCCGGCGAGGTCATAAGGTTGAAGTCAGACAGGTTTGTCTGGCTTTTTTCTATATTCATTAGGAGTTCGCTAAGTGAGAAAAATACAAATTGACAATTAACTTTAACTTTGGTATGCTTATCAGCACGGTTAGCAAGAGCTAATTATAGGAGAACTCCGGCAATCCAGAAATGTCTCGGAAAATTGAGAATAGAGAAAAACGGAGAACTAACACAGAGAGACAACAAGAGGAAGATTATTTGACATATTTATGGATCAATCCGGTATCGGAGCGTATGATATCGGAGCAGAATTTAGAGCGGATTTTAACAGAGCATCATCTTACGCAGGTGCGCTGCTGCAAAGACTGGTGTAGCAGCGTGAAAAAACAATATGAGAATCTGATGAAGCATGCAAACGGAATGGTGGCGGATGCCAGGTGTCCGGAGGCTGTGAATATGATTGAGCGGTATAAGGAAGAAAAGGGGGTTCCCATTCAGGTGGCGGACATTGAGCCAATCCTGATCCATTGTGCCAGGGAACTCAGTGCCAGAAGCGATCTGGCAGATGGAGACAAGATTATCACGACACCCTGCCGCATTCTGGCAGAGCAGGGGAATGCGTTAGAATTGCCGCGGACCCGTTTTGTGAGCTGGAAGGATTTCCTTGCTGAGCTTGGCGAGACACCGGAAGATGCACCGGAGGCCAGCCCGATTCCACCAGGATTTTTTGCAGATCTTAAGGTCCCGGTGGTAAGCTTAAGCGGAAGAGAAGAGATTGAGACTTATCTGGAGCAGAGCGGTGAGGCGGTGGCAGGTGGTTTATCAGAAGGAGAAGCTGCAGGACAGAAAGCAGAAAGAGAATCTGAAAGACGGAAAAAGGTTTCAGATTCAGGATATGGCAAAATGAAGCGCGATCCGCTGCTTCTGGAATTGCTTTACTGCAGCCAGGGTTGTCATATGGGGGATGGAGTACGATGAAGGAAAAAAAGAAAGCATACATTCGCACCGACCGTGCTTTCCGGCAAAAACAGGGAGACAGGAGCGGCATTCCGTTATCCTTTCTTCAGCCTGTTGCTGGTGTTCTTGTTGTTTTTGCGGCCTGGTATCTGGTGTGCCGTATGGAGCTTTTAAGTGCTTATGTGCTTCCGTCACCCCAAAAAGTATTTCAAAGTTTTTTGAAGATGCTGCAGAGCGGAGAACTTGCGCGGGACATTGGCATCAGCTTTCTGCGCGTGATCAAAGGATTTACTATCGCCTTTGTTCTGGCATTTGTGCTTGGCATGCTCCGTGCTTTGTTTCCGGCAACTTCCGGTTTTTATGAGCATGCAGTGCAGTTTTTCCGCAATGTACCGCCGTTGAGCATGATCCCGCTTCTGATCCTGTGGTGTGGGATTGGGGAGACGACCAAGACAGTGATCATTGTTCTGGCTTCGTTTTTTCCGATGTATTTAAATATCGTGAAAGGCTTTACCGGCTGTGACAAAAAGCTTCTGGAGGTCGGGACGATGTTTGGATATTCGAAACGTCAGAAGTTTTTCCGGATCGTACTGCCGTATGCGATGGCAGACATTCTGGTGGGGATGCGTATTGGCCTGGGCTACAGCTGGCGTGCGATCATTGGAGCGGAGATGGTGGCGGCATCCACGGGACTGGGGCATATGATCCTCTTTGCCCAGCAGATGTCACGGACTGATAAGGTCATTGTTGGTATTCTGGTGATCGGACTGGTCGGATACCTGACAGACTGGTTATTTGGATTCGTCACGAGCTGGTGCCTGGCAACCGTGAGAGGGACGGATAGTGAAAAATAGTTAAAATGGAGAACATGGCAGCAATGACAGGAATTCGATTAAAAAACATACAGAAATCCTACCAGGTCGAGGACCGGACCGTCCCGGTGTTAAATGGCATCGATCTGGATATTCCAGCTGGAACGATCACGGTGATCCTGGGACAGAGCGGTTGTGGAAAAACGACGCTTTTGCGCCTGACCGGCGGGCTGGAAGAAGCGGATGGCGGTGAGATTTTGTGGGATGGAAACCATAAGACTGCGTTTGTCTTCCAGGAACCGCGGCTGATGCCGTGGCTGAATGTCTGGGACAATGTGGTGTTTGGCGTAAAGAAAAACAGGCAGGATCCGGAAATGATCCGGAAGCTGATCCATACAGTTGGCCTTTCTGGGTTTGAGAAAGCCTTTCCATCCCAGCTTTCCGGAGGCATGAAGCAGCGGGCGGCGATCGCAAGGGCGTTAGCATATGAACCAGATTTTATTATGATGGACGAGCCTTTTGCGGCTCTGGATCATTTTACGAGGGCACAGATGCAGAAGGAGCTTTTGCGGGTGCAGAAAGAAAAACAGGGAAGCATCCTGTTTGTGACACACAGCATTGATGAGGCTTTGATCCTGGGAGACCGGATCGTAGTGATCGAAAAAGGCCTGGTGAAAAAGGTGTATCCGGTGGAGACACTGGCAGAGGAGAGAAATCTTCTGAATGACGGTTTTATTTCCCTGAAACGGGATATTATAAACAATCTAAATTTTATGTGACTGAGGAGGAAGCAACATTATGAGAAAATGGATCGCACTGGGACTTGCTGCATGCATGACAGTATCGTCCCTGACTGGCTGCGGAAGTTCTAAGAAAGAGGCTGAGACAACGGCAGCTGAAAGTGCTGCAGAAAGTACTGCGCAGGAAACAGGCGCAGAAACAGATGCCGCAGAGAGCGAGGCAGAGAAAAGCGAAGCGGCAGGATCTGATCTGGACAGTCGAGTAGACTAAGACCTCTCAATCTTAGCCCCTCACAGATCCGTACGTGCGGCTTTCCCGCATACGGCTCCTCATAGTAACATTCACTTTAATATAAGCAATAGT
>NZ_QUMD01000057.1 GCF_003481985.1 Clostridium sp. OF09-36 | reverse complement strand
AGCGATACGCCGCTGTGAGATTCAGGGGAGGAACGACACCGGGGAGAACTGGCGAACTGACACCGAAATGATACCGAAACACGACAATCTGATAGGGGGATAGTCTACCCTATCGCTGATACTTCGGGAGATTTTAATCGGCTCTATGACCGTAATTTTGCCGAAAATCGCCCCGAAACCATACACTAAAACGGGAGGAAATACAATATGCCGAGAATGAGCAAAAAGAGGAAGCATGAGCTTTCCTTTTACCTCAATGACCGGGGGCGTGTCACTTACAACGAATTATGCCGGAAATGCCAGCATGGGTGCAAGCAGAGCTTCCGGGCGGTTGTGGTTGACTGCCCCCGTTATTTATCCAAACGAGCAAAGAAAAAGGAGGAACACACCGAATGAATTTTGAATTTATGACGATAGACACACCCTTGCCGCCCTGTATGCCATTTCCCAGAGCGTTGACAGGATTTCCAGTCAGCAGCACCGCAAAGGTCATGTACTGCCGGATGCTGGACGCTATGCTTTCCAAAGGTCAGGAGGACGAAAACGGAATCCTGTTTGTCTGCTTCCCTGTTACAGCCATTGCCGCAGTCCTGTCCCGCAGCCCCATGACAGTCAAGCGTTCTCTGAATGAACTGGAAACAGCCGGACTTATCATGCGGGTGCGTCAGGGCGTTGGAGAACCAAACAGGATTTATGTGCTGATACCAGGAAAGGAGGACGCTGCCCTTGCCTGATACCTCAAAGCTGGAAAAGCTAAACCGGGAGCTGGAGAAAAGCGAAAAGAAACTGCGGAAAGCAATCAATGATGAAAAGGCATTGCAGCACCAGTTAAAGCAGCTTACCCGAAAGGAACGGACGCACCGGCTCTGTACCCGTGGCGGTATGCTGGAAAGTTTTCTGCAAGAGCCGGAACGCCTGACAGATGATGATGTCATGCTGTTGTTGAAACTCATTTTTCACAGGCAGGACACGCAGGAACTATTGAAAAAACTGCTGGAACGGGAGAAGCCGGAAACCCCTTAGTTTACTAAGGGCGCAATTATACACCACCCAGAGGATGGTGCATTGCGTTCTCCGAAGGCTCCTCGCCGGAGGGCTGTGATTTTCCGCAGTCATGGTCTGCTCCAAATCATACAGGGGACGCTACGCCGTCTCCGCTCCGCTTCGGTCGGTGCAGGGCAAACGTCCACTGGACGTTTTGCACCCCTGCGCTGGCTACCGCCAGCTACCCTTTTGTGGACTTGCCATCTGGGGACACCTTGCGCTGCAAGCTGTTCCCATCTGACAAGTTTCATAAAATACGCTATCTTTTCGATAGGTAATAAAGTATAATGAAATCAATAACAAACTGGACTTGAATAACGGGAGGGACGCCTATGTTATGGTCTATTAGTGGTGGAGTTATAATTTTTGTTTTAGGTATGTTTATTTTTTTGAAGCCAGATTTAGTGTGGAAATTAACAGAAGCATGGAAATCTTATCGAGCAGATGAGCCATCTGAGTTATATCTGAAAACCACAAAAATTGGCGGTATTTTATTTGCTCTATTAGGAGTTGTCATGATAATACTTCCCTTTATTTTGAAATAATAACTTTCAGATTGCATGACGAGCGACAAATCAATTTTAGGAAGGGATATAGATGCCGGTTATCGAGATTATAACGATTGTATTTGCAGCGATTACAATTTATTTGTGTTATGACGAATATAAAAAAGGAAAAATGAGTTTGAGGAATTTCAAAATAGTTTCTATATGCGAAAGTCTTGCGATTTTAGGAATGATATTTTTGATAATTTGCTTATATTCAAATATGAAATTATAAGGGGGAGCTAAAAACACGAAATGATGAAATATCAATGTCCTTGTTGTGGATATTTTACCTACAATGTTCCGGCAAATGAAGATTGTGGGTATATCTGTCCCGTTTGTTTTTGGGAGAATGACCCGTTCATTGCTTCTGATAACGAACCAAGTGACTCTAATCATGGAATAACGCTAAAAGAAGCGAAATCCAATTTCTCAAAATTTGGTGCTTGTGAAAAAGAAATGTTATGTTATGTCCGACCACCAAGAGATGATGAAAAAGAAATTTCATAGTAGTGTGTAAAGGAGAATCAAATGAAGCATAAAAAGTTTTTGTTAATTGCACTGATATGTTTAATCGGTATAGGTATTAGCTTTCTTTTGTTTTCTGCTCATAGACCATTCAAAGATTTAGAGGCAGCAGATATTACTTCGGCAAGTGTTCGGTTATCGCCACCTGATACAACAATTCAGATAGTAGAAACAGAGGAATTAGTATCATATCTCAATGAGGTAGTTATTTACAATAAGGACAACTCATATACAGAATATGCCGGACAAGCAGTTATTTTCACTCTGTCTTTGGCAGATGGTTCTCAAGTGGAGATTATAGCATACAATCCATTTATTATAATTGACGGTATTGGTTATAAATGCAAATATGAACCTTGTGAAGCTCTTAATCATTATGCTAATGAGCTAATGACAAGAGAACCATAATTTTTAAGTGTACCATCTACCCATCGGTCAACTTGTCCCGAACTTTTACAACTAAATATCCGCCGCCCTCACAGCGGCACACCGAGCAGGAAATCTGAAAAAAGGTCTCCTGCTTTTTTTCTGCCCAAAATGAGGTGGTAAAACGCCACCCCATCCACCAACTACCGAAAGGAGGGACACGAAATGCCCTGTCCACACAACGAAATCACGATTGTTCAGCGCAGCCAGCGGCAGTCTGCGGTTGCCGCCGCTGCTTACCAAAGCGGCGAAAAGCTGTTCTGTGAATACGACCAGCAAGTGAAGCACTACCCGGAAAAGCGTGGCATCGTCCACAATGAAATCCTGCTCCCGGCAAATGCCCCGCCGGAGTATGCAGACCGCAATACCTTATGGAATGCCGCCGAAGCGGTGGAGAAGCAATGGAACTCCCAGCTTGCAAGGCGGTGGGTGCTTACCATCCCCAGAGAGATACCGCCCGACCAGTACGCTGTCCTTGTCCGGGAGTTTTGCCAGCAGCAGTTTGTTTCCAAAGGCATGATTGCTGATTTTGCAATCCATGACCCCCATCCGCCGGGACACAATCCCCACGCCCATGTCCTGCTGACTATGAGAGCAATGGACGAACATGGAAAATGGCTTCCCAAGAGCCGCAAGGTTTATGACCTTGATGAAAGCGGAGAACGGATAAAACTTCCGTCCGGCAGGTGGAAAAGCCACAAGG
>NZ_QUMD01000056.1 GCF_003481985.1 Clostridium sp. OF09-36 | reverse complement strand
AATTTTGAAATTATGGTTAATGATTCAGGAAAATATGGAATTGCAAAATAGAAAAGATGAACTTGAAATAGAAATTTTGAAATTACGAAGATCAAAAACTTTTAAAATAGGTCAAGCTTTTATATTTGTACCACAAAAAATTTATTGGTGGATCAAACAAAAAATATAATTAAGGAGATGTGAGATGGCAAAAGTATCAATAATAATTCCAACGTATAATGTAAAACCATATTTAAGAGAATGCTTGGATAGTGTTGTGGGACAAACATTAAATGATATTGAAATTTTATGTGTAAACGATGGATCAACGGATGGCTCATTAGAAATTATCGAAGAATATGCTCAAAAAGATAAACGTATTGTTGTCATTTCGGGTCCAAATGGTGGGTACGGAAAGGCTATGAATAAAGGATTAAATCGTGCAACTGGGGAATACATAGGAATTGTTGAACCGGATGATTATATTGCATTGAATATGTATGAAGAACTTTATGAAAAAGCAAAATTTTATAATGCAGATATAGTTAAGGCGGATTTTTATCGTTTTACTAGAAATGATAATGGAAATATTAATTTAATGTATAATCATTTATCTGATTCTGTTGATGATTATAATAGAGTTATTTGTCCGATGTCGGAACAACATAGCTTTAAATTTATTATGAATACATGGTCTGGAATTTATAAACGAGAGTTTATTGAACAATATAAAATTCGTCATAATGAAACTCCTGGTGCTTCGTACCAGGATAATGGTTTTTGGTTTCAGACGTTTGTATATGCAAAAAAAGTTGTCTTTATTGATAAACCATATTATCGTAATCGACGCGATAATCCATCCTCTTCTATGTTTAGCAAAACGAAAGTTATAGCATGAATGCAGAGTATTTGCATATTAAAGAACTATTGATGGAACAGAAGAGCGTATGGGAAAATGTTAAATATATATATTCATATAAGCGGTATCAGAATTACATTGGGACCATTAACAGAATTGCAAATGAATTTAAAAAACAGTATATATTAGATATCAGTGAAGAATTTAAGCAGGCAGAAGTTGATGGCGAATTATCTTCTGGATTTTTTTCGGCAGATGAATGGAACAGTTTACAATTCATAAAAAATGACCCAGAAAATTATTTTTTGTTTAATGTTTTACAAGGAGATTCAGAAAAAAGGTTGCAAATGGATTTAGATAGAGCGAATGATAGGATATGTGAATTGGAGCATTCTACTACATTCAAAGTTGGAAAGGTAATCATGTTTTTACCATGCAAAATTAAAGATTTCTTTATAAAAAGATAGAGGTTTTGGAGAATAAATATGAAAACAGTTTCAGTTATAATTCCAGTATATAATATGGAAAACTATTTGGAAGAATGCTTGAATAGTGTGATTTCGCAAACTCTGAACGATTTTGAAATTATATGTATAAATGATGGGTCAACAGATAGTTCACTTCGCATTTTACAAAAATACGCAGAAAACAATGAATATATAACCGTAATTAATCAAACGAATCAAGGTGTATCAGCAGCTAGGAATGCCGGGTTGCTTTCAGCAAAGTCAGACTATGTATGTTTTATGGATCCGGATGATTTTTATCCAGATGAAGATGTTCTGAAAGATTTATATAATGCTGCTAAAGCTCATAATGCATTAATTTGTGGTGGATCATTTAGTCGTTATAATGATAAAACAAAAGAGAAAACGGTGCAGTTTGATGGATTTTATCAAAAATATACGTTTTCGGAAGATGATTTAGTTTCTTACGAAAATTATCAGTATGATTATGGATACCATAGATTTTTGTATTCGTTGCACTTATTAAAGCGAGAGAATATTGAATTTCCACCGTATAAAAGATTTCAAGATCCTCCATTTTTTGTCAGAGCAATGATTGCTGCAAAAGAATTTTATGCATTGAAAAGAGTCGTATACTGTTATCGAATTGGTCATCAAAGTGTTAAATGGAATGAAGAAAAATTGGCAGCGTTTATCAATGGTGTGAGTGATAATCTGAAAATTTCGTCAGAAAAACATTTGAATGATTTGCATGCTGTGACTGTTCAACGTATTATTGAACAGAAACGAGCTTTTGAAGCTAATCAAATAGTGGAACTGTCAGATGAAGTTAAGAGCAGTTTCTTTAAAATGCTACTTTATATTCGTATGGATATGCTGAAATCAAGTACTTATAATATTGATATGAACCAATTATTAAAAGTATTAAAAGTGGGAGTTAAAAGCGATACATATAAAAAGGAACTTGAAGACTGGAAATATCAGTATTGTTGTGTGAAAAATTCTAAAACTTTTCGTGTAGGAGAAGCGGTGTTATATATACCTAAGAAAATATATTATTTTTTTAAGCGTTAGTAATGGAGATAAAATATGAATTTAAAAAATATTTTTTCGGTGTTTCAAAGGCTTGAGGAGTTGTCTAAAAATGTAGAAAAGTTGATGATATCCCAGGAAGAACAAAAAAATGTTCTTAATACTGAGATGGAATTTATAAAACAAAATGTTAATAAGGTGATAGAATTTAATAACTTTGTTCTTAAAAGAGTAAAAAAAATTCAAGAATTAGATGAATGGATATTAGAACGTAATAAGAAAATTCAGGAATTAGATGAGGCAATTTTAAAACGCTGTGAAAAAATTCAAGAATATGGAGTGAAGACATCTAGAGCATCCAACGAAAATGTATGGAGTGCGGTATTTCATGATACTGTTTGTAATAGTAATTGGCTTTTGAATAAAAAATTTTCACCTGGAAGATGGGCGGTAGGATATCAATATTTATATGTATTATATAGAACATTGGAGGCAATTCACCCTCACAATATATTGGAATTGGGGTTAGGACAAAGCACACAAATGATAACACAATATGCTGAGTATAGTCAGGAGTGTCAGCACTTTGTTGTTGAGCATGATTCTAGTTGGATAAAGTTCTATGAAAATACAAATGATGTTTTAAAATCTAGTACAATTATTCAATTAGATTTATGTAAGAAACAAGTTAGAGAAGATAATGATGTGATTGGATATGCTGGATTTAAGGAAACATTTTCTGGACAAAAGTTTGATTTGATTTCTATTGATGCCCCATTTGGAACTCCATGTTATATTTATGCAAGGACTGATATTTTAGAGTTGTTACCAGACTGTTTAAAAAAAGATTTTGTAATACTTTTAGATGATTATAATAGAAAAGGTGAACAAAACATGATTAAACTTTTAAAAGAAAAGTTAGAGGATAAACAAATAGAATACTGTGAAGGCATATATTCTGGTAATAAAGACACATTTGTGATTACATCTTTGAAATATAAATTTCTTGTTTCATTATAATAGTGATATGAAAACTATGTCTTAAGAGGAATAATCTATGAAGCGAGTAGAACCGTGTAAAATTGCACTTGCATTTATAAGTTCATTGGCACTTGCGGTTTTGATGAGAGAAAAAATTATTTCTGAAGGAGATAATTTTTTACAAGTTTTAAATAATATACTGGATAGTGTAAGTTTACCTGATACTTATGTGTTTTTTTCATTATTATATTTTTTTAATAAAATAGAACTTTCACATGATATAGCAGTCATACTTTTAGGTGGAATATTTTCTTTATTTACGATAATTGGAAAAA
>NZ_QUMD01000055.1 GCF_003481985.1 Clostridium sp. OF09-36 | reverse complement strand
ATCTTGGCAATACATATGGTATACTATAAATATGGATAATAATATATTTAATATTAAGGAAAATAGTCTTTCGTATGGTAGAGGTTATGTTTATTCTTTACAGTATCATTTGGTATGGTGTACAAAATACCGTAAAAAAGTTTTAGCAAATGGAATCGATGTGGAATGCAAAGAAATGTTACAAGGATTGGCGGAAGAGTATCACTTTCAGATTTTGGCTATGGAGGTAATGCCGGATCACATTCATCTGCTTGTGGATTGTCGCCCACAGTTCTTTATTTCTGACATGATTAAAATCATGAAAGGAAATATTGCCAGACAGTTATTTCTTTCACATCCGGAATTAAAACAGCAGTTGTGGGGTGGACACCTTTGGAATCCTTCCTATTGTGTAGTGACAGTGAGTGAGCGCAGTAAAGAACAGGTTTTGTCGTACATAGAAGGGCAGAAGGAGAAAGAAAAGCGAAAGTAGGAAAATCTCATGAAGACGGTATCCAGTTATGGTGTAGAAATTAAAAAACAGAATATTCCCCTTCACCAAACACTGAGGATTTATCGTCAGGCAGTTTCTTATCTGAGCAAAGTGTATCATGAAGTATGGGAAGGACTTTCGGAAATTGAGAACACCCAAAAGCGGTTTAATGAAGCGGAACATCTTGTACATAATACAAAGAAAAATGTGGCCAGATTTGATTTCGACCAGCGTTTTGTTAAAATGCCATCTTACTTGAGACGTGCAGCGATTCAGCATGCACTTGGAAGTGTATCTTCTTACAAAACACGAATGAAATTATGGGAAAACGGCGATTTATCAGGGAAGCCGAAACTCGTATATGAAAATCACGCGATGCCGGTATTTTACAGAGATGTCATGTACAAACCGAGCGAGTCAGGGGAAGATATTGCATATCTGAAATTATATGATGGTTATGACTGGAAATGGTTTCGCGTTTCTCTGCTGCATACAGATATGGAATATCTGAGAAAACATTGGTCAGGAGTTTGCGCTATGGCCCCGGTTCTGGAGAAGAAGCATCAAAAATATTTTCTGAGATTTTCTTATACGGAGGATGTGATATTGACGAAACATGCTGTAAATGAGCAAATCATTTGTAGCATAGATCTGGGAATCAATACGGATGCGGTTTGCACAATCATGCGTTCAGACGGAACTATTCTGGGACGAAAATTTATAGATTTCCCCAGTGACAAAGACCGGCTGTACCATGTTTTGGGCAGAATTCGCAGATTTCAAAGAGAACATGGTTCCGGGCAGATAAAGAGCAGATGGACCTATGCTAAAAGACTAAACATGGAATTATCCAGGAAAATCGCAAATGCAATCGTAACATATGCGGGGAAATATCAGGCAGATGTACTGGTCTTTGAGTACTTAGAGATAAAAGGGGTTATTTCCGGAAAGAAACGTCAGCAGCTTCATATGTGGAGAAAACGGGATATTCAGAATATATGCGAGCATCAGGCTCACAGACATGGAATGAGACTGGCGAGGGTCTGTGCCTACAATACCAGTAGGCTTGCTTATGATGGAAGTGGTATGGTAGAGCGAAGCAAAAAGAATCACAGCTTGTGTGTATTCAAAAATGGGAAAACATACAACTGTGATTTATCTGCATCCTATAATATTGGAGCAAGATATTTTATCAGAGAATTATTAAAACCCTTCCCGGAAACGGAAAGGTCTTTACTGGAGGCAAAAGTTCCTTCAATAAAGCGTAGAACCTCATGTGTTTATGCAGATTTGAGAGTGTTGCACGATGTATTGGCAGACTCTAAATCCGCATGAATGCAGGCAGATATTCAGTGGACTACCTGTAATGTGGAAACCTGCCGTATCCGGCATGGACATTGCGCATAGTTGCGCTGTTCTAAGTTACAGGCGTATCCACCGATATTTAGTCTTGTCGCTTAAAGCGGCTGAGAAGCACGTGACTTTAGTCATGTGAGGTTCAGTTCGCCCGGCGCGAACGTTATTCTTAAAGGTGAAAGTCCTAAGTGCACCTGTTAGCGGGAAGCACATAGCCAACATGGCAAGGGTGTCCACTGTAAGGTGGAATCTGAAGGAAGCCTGCGGCAAACCATTGGTCCGACGGACAGAAATCATGTATAAGGCTTACAGTTCGGATAAGACTGCTGAATAAGTTGAAGTCCAATAGCTAACGTGGAACTGGTAGTAGACATGGCGGATAGATGATGGGAAAGATGGCGTATTTTAACCGGGGAGATCCTATGAGTGGTTCCATTAGCCATAGTAACAACGAATCATAGGAAGTCAGCAGATGTCATAGTAGCGAAGAAGTCCGGGAAACCGGATGGAGCAAAGGACAGAACAGTTAATCAGCTGGAGTACGTCCTGATTGAGAGTTTAGACAAAACACATGCCGAGAGGAGTACCACAAGTACTAAGTGGTCGAAACTCACGAAAAGGAAGGGAAACAGTGCATGGAAAAACAAAGTACAATAATCGAAGACATACTGTCCAAAGATAACCTAAACCGTGCATATCAGCAGGTAATAAAGAATAAAGGTGCGGCAGGGGTGGATGGAATGGAATGCGAAGGATTGCTCTCTCATTTGAGAGCCAATGGCACTCAACTCAGAGAAAGTGTAAGAAATCAATCATATAAGCCCATGCCGGTGAAACGGGTTGAAATCCCAAAAGAAGATGGAAGTAAGCGGAAGTTGGGGATTCCAACAGTGAAAGACCGAATGATTCAACAAGCAATATCGCAGGTCTTAGGACCAATATATGAGAGAAAATTTCATGCAAACAGCTATGGTTTCAGACCTGGAAAGAGTGCTCAACAAGCGGTACTAAAAGCTGTTGAATATATGAATGAAGGGTATAACTGGGTTGTTGACCTTGACTTGGAAAAATTCTTCGATACGGTAAATCATGATAAGCTCATTTCTATCTTAAACAAAGAGATTAAGGACGGAAAAGTTCTGTCGTTAATTCGAAAGTTTCTGGTAAGTGGTGTCATGGTTGGTGAGCAGATGGAAGAAACGGAGATAGGAACACCGCAAGGAGGAAATCTCTCGCCACTTCTTGCAAACATTATACTGAATGAACTAGATTGGGAACTTGAAAAGCGAAAACTAAAATTTGTAAGATATGCAGATGACTGCATTATTCTAGTGAGGAGTCAGAAAGCGGCTAACCGAGTAATGGAATCAATTACAAGATACATTGAATCTAAGCTTATCTTAAAAGTGAACCGGAAGAAAAGCAAAATAGGACGTCCCACAGAAATAAAATATCTTGGCTTTACTTTCTACAATCAGTTCAAGGAAAAGAAATACAAGGCAAAGGCTCATGAGAAGTCAATCCAAAAAGTAGTAAAGAGGCTGAAACTACTTACAAGCCGTAAATGGAGTGTAAATAACGCATACAAAGCACAAAAAATATCAGAAGTTCTTAGAGGTTGGATTAACTACTTTAAAATTGGCTCAATCCTTACAGTAACCCGGAAATTGGATAGAATACTTCGATACAGATTTCGAATGTGTATATGGAAACATTGGAAAACTCCACAAAATAAATTTAGAAATCTGGTAAAACTCGGAGTGTGGGAAGGAAATGCGGCGAAAGCGGCATGGTCCCATGGCTATGCGCGAATATGCCGTTCAGAAGCAGTATGCTATGCAATATCCAATGCACGCCTTGCAAAGTTCGGATTATTATCTGCGGAAACGTACTTTGTGCAAGTGTCAAGTTAACTGAACCGCCGGATGCGGAACCGCATGTCCGGTGGTGTGAGAGGTCGGCGGCGATAGCCGCCTCCTACTCGATC
>NZ_QUMD01000054.1 GCF_003481985.1 Clostridium sp. OF09-36 | reverse complement strand
CTTGATTTATGCGGCTTTCCGGGCGCGGTAGAGAGGGGGCCGGTATATTTACCCTCGGAGGGCTGAAAACGGCTTCTAAAGCGTAACAGGGGCCTTTCTGGGCCTTATTCCTGGCCTCCATTGTGCAGCGCGTCCAGGAGCCAATCGCTTAACTCCTGGGAAGGGGACACCTGCACTGTTATATGCCCATTTTCAAAGCGTACCGCTGGCGGCGGGCAATCCCACCACTTACGGACGGTTTTCGGATCAAGGCCAGTTTCCCGGTGACAGTCAGCCTTGCGCCCCTCCGGGTACTGCTGCCGCCATTCATAAACCCGCACCTGAGCCGTTCCGCTGCCTTTAGGCCGCCCGTTCCCTTCTCTCCAATCCTTTTTCCCTTGCTGTTTCGCTTTAATATCCCGAATAGCTCTTGCAATTTCAAGATGATCTGCTTGTCTTTGAAAATTACGCTTATTGACAGGCATAGTCAGGCCGGAGAGCTTCGCTATATCGTCCCTGGGGAATGTCACATAGTCCTCATTGAACATTTCCAGAGCGCACACCACATCATCTTTTGTAAAGCGGTTTATATCCTCCACGCTCATATCATCGTAGGGCCGAAGCAGCGCGAAAGCGTCCCGGCGCAGCTCGTCCTCGTCTATCCCGCATTTTTTCGCATAAATCGCCAGCGTCATAATGCCATAGAAACGATGGCCCACCCGGATTTCATCGGCGATCCGGTGCAGCCACCAGTCGTAAAGGTCACGCTTAACCGTCCATCGGCCCCGCCGCTCCTTCTTGACGATCCGCCGCTCATACCAATCCGGGTACTTCTCTTTCGCCTCGGCCAGCGACAGGCGGCTCTTTCTCATAAGCCCCTCAAGCCGCTGCTGTTCCCCGTTGCTGTCCGGGATATAATCAAGCAGCCACGCCAGCTCCACCGGCCCGCCGAGCCGGAACGCCCTCACAGGATACTCACGCCCCAGCTTCGAGCCGGAGCCGACCACCCGAAAGCCCTGCAAAATCCCCTGCATTTGCGGCTCCTTGATAGTGGAGGTAAACTTATTCCAAATCTGCCGGGTAAGGGAATATTTCAGCTCTTTCAAGCATTTCTGGTTGTACGGGTACATAGGCACCGGCTCTTTCAGCACATAATACAGGTGAAGCCCTGTCCCGCTGTTTACAACAAAGGTTGCCTGGGGCAAAATATCCTTATTCATCTGGTGCAGCGTGTCCCGGAGCTGAGGCATACCCACCCCGTCCAGGTCAAAGACCAGAGCATAGAGATACCGGGCATTTTTGCCACACCGCCGCCGCCCAAAATAAGAAATCGGGGACATAATCGTAAAATCGGTGTCTTGCAGCTCCCGCAGCTCGTCCAGCTCGTCAGTGATGGTACAGCGTTTCGCTTTACCGTCCCCCTCGATCTGCAAGGCAATCCCCGTTGCCTTGTCAACCTCACCTTTCGGCACCGTCACCGCAATTCCATTTCCCTTCCTGTCCTCAAAATGACCCTTCCTCTCGAAAGATCCTTCCGGGAAGATCTCACGATAAAACTCATACGGCTCCACCGGCTCCAAAAACTTCTCTAAATGCTCGTTCTTTTCCCTGTAAAGTTCCCGCAGCCGTTCCAGAGCTTCTTGCTGATCCGCCATTCCTTACACCTCTTTTCGTACATTCTGCAAACCCACAGGGGGAAAAGGGGGAGCCAAAGAGCGGCCCCAAAGGGGCCTTAAAGAGAAAGTCACCTCCCCCTTTTCCCCCTCGCTCTGGGGCATGGAAATGATGGAAAACCTTTCAGGTTTACCACATTCCCACACCCCGCCGCTCACCCCCATAACCCCCTCCGACTTTCTCCCTGTCCGAGAGAGAATATTTTATTATTTTTCTCCCTGGCCTAAAGGCCATAGGGGGGCATATATTATCAATATATTTTATTCCCTATTTTACAACCCACTAACTCCCTGCCATCTCCCATACCCCATAGGGGGGCATATATTATCAATATATTTTATTCCCTATTTTTACTGTTATTATAGCCTGTCCGGGCGGCTCTTGCAAGGCCCCCTGACAGGCTTCTTTTATAGCTCCATACCACCCCAGGTATGGCCCCGTTCCTGCTCTCTTTCCGGCTGCTGCACCTCTGGCACAGGTAGTAGCTCACGCGCCTTTTCGACCAGGGGCCGGAACTGCTCTGGCAAGTGCCGATCCAGGAAATCCAGCACCGCCCCGATCCCTTCCTGAAGCCGCGCCGAAAACCCGCGCTCCCGGCTCAAATCTTCTTCCAGGTATTCCACCTGCACTTTAAGCTGCCGGTTTTCATTTTCAAGCCGCTGCCGCTCCTGGGCCTCCTTCAGCTTTTCTTTCGTCGAGGGGATTTTCTGCTGAAGCTGTTGGTTTTCTACCTTCAGCTCCCGCACCTTCTGCTCTGCCGCCGCGCCCCGGATCACCGCCGCCTTCAGCTCCTTCACCTGCTCCACCGTCACGCCCTTGACGGCCCCTGTCAGCGTCTTTTCCGGCTGTATTGCGTCCAGATCGGGCTTGACCTTCTCAACCGCTTTCAGCAGCTTCACATTCCCTTGCAGGGCCTTTCTCTGCTTTTCCAGGGCCGCGATCTCCTGCTCTGCCGCTGTCACCTGTTCCTGGATAGCTTCAAGCCGCTGGGCCGCTGCTCTGTACTCTGGCAGCTCCATATGAGGCCGACCACCGCCTAAGCTGATAATCTCAAACTCGTGCGCCTGGGCGATTTCCGTTAGGGCTTCTTTCTCCCGTTCCATCCAGGCTTTCCATTCCGTCTGCTTCCGGCCCATCCCTTCAAATCCCTGCTGCTTTAACGCTTGTTTCATTGATACCCGCGTCGAAAGGCCCCGGCTCTGCTCCGTTGCCACCGGCACGAAGTCCACATGGAGGTGGGGCGTGGCCTCGTCCATGTGCAGCACCATATTGAACACCCGCAGATGAGGATTGCGCTCCTGGAAGGACTCTGCAAACTCTTTGAGAGCTGCCGCCGCCCGTTCCCCTCCAGGGGAGCCGCACCCGCAGTCTATCAAGTTGCCGATCTGGAAGATAGCCTCATGAAATAGCTTTTCCTGCTTGCTCTGCCGGATATGCTCATAGTAGTCTGGTATCTTGTCCCTGGTCTTTTTCTTTTTGGCATTGTAGGCAGCCAGGGCTTCATCGAAAAGTTCGTGGTACACCTTTTTCAAATCCTCGTTGCAAAAGGTGACATTCTGCCCCGACCTGCTCCGGTCTACATTCGCCGCTGAAAAGCTCCTGTTGTTGTGCCGGATGCTTCCCCGGCCCGTCATTCCCGAAATGGTTGTACCTATAAAATCACCCGTCCCTTTCCTGCAAAAAGCCCATATCTTACTATTCCTATTTTACCATAACTGGCCGCAGGCCACAACCTCTTTGTTACTTTCTTGTGAGAAAGTAACGCAAAAGCACTTTCACACCGCCGCCCCTTTGGGGCTGGCAGTATGAAAGTGCTTTTGCGCGCTCCCGCGGGGGATTGCCGGAGCTGCCAACCGCTACGGTTTCCCGCTGCTTTCGGGCGGCTCCGGCTGGGGCTTCGGCCACACTGTCAAATTACTGCTTTATGTTCTGCAAAATTTCCTCAACCGTCGTTCTGTACAACTTTGCCAGCGCAATCAAATTAGAGGTACTCGGATCACATTCTCCGCTTTCCCACTTAGATACTGCTTGCCGACTAACCCCTATTGTTTCTGCTACAAATTCTTGGGTCATCTTATTTTTAGTCCGCAAGTCTTTCAATACTTCACCTAAATTTTGCTTAAGGACGCTCTTTTCAGCTCTTACATCTTTAGACCTAATATATTTCTTCAAAGCTCGAATAATTAAGATAACCAGATAGATAAATAGCCCGAAAAGACCTGCATAGATGATCAAAGAAATAACCAGCATTGGTGCCGCTATACTCATATTTGTTCCTCCTTTCTGATCATCATTTTAGCAATAACTTCTCGGTTGCTACCATCAATTATTGAGCAACTTTAAGTTGCTTTCTACTTTCCAAACAGTTTACTAAACCACCCGCGCTTTTGCTCCGGCTCCTGGCCCTGCTGATCCGCTCCGGCCTCCCCGGTAAGAAGCTGCTGCTGGATTGTCCCCGCGTGAAGGGCCTGGGCCGCCGCTGCTGTCTGCTGGGCGGCAAGCAGCGCCGCGCTGACCTCTGCCAGCCTTGCGTTTAGTTCCTCAATCTGCCGGTCTTTCACTTCAAGCTGCCCCTGCAGCGTGTCGATGGTGGCCTGCAAAACTGCTACCACTCCGGCCTCTTGCGACTGCTCCGGCACCGCTCCAATGGAGCGCTCCGTATGCGTATCCGTATGCGCTCCATTGGAGCGGTCATCTTTCAAAAAATCTTGTTTTATCAGGGTTTCAGCCTGCTCCGATAGATACAATACCCCCTGCTCCGTATGCGTATACGGAGCGCAAACCGTATGCAGCTTGCCTTTGTATCGCTTATAGACCGCCTGCTTTGATACCCCTATCTCGTCGGCTATCTGCCGTATCGTTTTCATACTTTCACGAACAGGCCCACAGGACACACACCCTTAAACCCAGGCGTAGATATGTACCAGCAAGCAGGGCCTGTCGGCTCCCAGGCTACTTCAAGGGTAATCTCGTGCCAGCCATCTGGAAACAGAGCTGTAAATCCCTCTCCTGCGTGTATGCCGCGCCCTTCCAAGAGCAGACGAGGGTGCGGATCATCGTCTGCCGGATCGGGAAGCTGTATCTGCGCGATCCTCTCTTTATCCCAGCTCATAGACCTTTCCTCCTTCCCCTAAAATAAGTCGCTATGCGATCCCGTCCGGGTAAGATATAAAATCAGCTCGTCCCCGTCCACTTCGTAGATCAGCAACCAATCCGGCGTAATGTGGCACTCACGACACCCCGCATAGTCCCCGGAAAGCTGGTGATCCCTGTTCTTCCCCGGCAACGGCTCCCCCGCAGCCAGCTTTTTAATAATATCGGTCAGCAAAGAAATATCAAAGCCGCGCTTTTTCACACGCTTCAAATCCTTCTGAAACTTTGTGGTTGGTCTTATGTTATACATCGGCAAGCAGCTCCTCCATCATCTGATCGACATTGGAATAGGTCTTGCCGAGGCTCGGATCGGCCTTCATTCTCTTTACTTCCTGGATTGCTTCGACGGTTTCTGCGTTCGGCACATCGCCGCTGATTTCAAAGGGTATTCTATACTCTCTCACCGCCTTACGAGCAAAAACATTGAACGCCGTTGTCATCGTCATTCCCATATCAGCACAGAACGCCTCAAACTGCCGCTTCAAATCTGCGTCCATACGAATGTTAATATTTGTATTCGCCATAGATAGCAACTCCTTTCACTCTTATTATATACATTGTATCATTTTTTTATTTACAATGTCAATACATTTTCCTGCCCGTTTCCCCAAGCCCTGGCTCTTAAACTTCTGCCCTGGTATGTACGCATTTAGGTGGCAAAAAAGCCTTGATTTATGCGGCTTTCCGGGCGCGGTAGAGAGGGGGCCGGTATATTTACCCTCGGAGGGCTGAAAACGGCTTCTAAAGCGTAACAGGGGCCTTTCTGGGCCTTATT
>NZ_QUMD01000053.1 GCF_003481985.1 Clostridium sp. OF09-36 | reverse complement strand
CACGAACAGCAGAAGTCAGAGCAGGCAAGTCCGAGAGAACGGATCCAAGAACTGAACCGTCAGAGCCGGACAGAGCTGGAGAACAGCCTGCTGAAGGAAGCCTTAGCTTTGTCGAGCGAGAGCTGCGAGGAATTGATGAAGCAGTCAAATCAAGGACAAGCAAGGGCAGAGCAGAACAGGCAGAGAGACGCCGAGCTGAGCAGGCAGCTCATCAGCGAGCTGAAGAAGCAAGTCGAGCAGTTAGAGAACAGCAACGAACTACTTCAGAACGCCATATCAGCCGGAATTGGGAGCCTGAGAGATGAGGTCAGAGAAAGTACCGTCCAAGAGGTAAAAAAGGCGTTACAGGCGAATATAGAGGCGGTACAGAAGGCAACAAAAGCTCTTGAAAAGCAGTCTGATACGCTTACAAGCGTAATGAAGCAGAAAGTCCGGGAGCTGGAGGAAAGCAAAAACAGCTTTTTCAGATATGAGGGCTTGAAGATATACCTGTTTTGGGGCGGTATGGTCTGTAATATTGGGACGTTTTTGATAGTGTTATATTATTTATTTGTCAAGTAAAGTTTTATAAAAATGTTATATATAATTAATGTTTTTTTGTTGAAAATATAGTATAGTAAAACAAAAAGGAGGGGATGCCAATGTACTTGTTGCTTTAGATGCTATAAAAATACATTGACATAGGAGGAAAATTAATGAGAAATATTCGCAGATCTGTAGCGTTAGCTTTGGCAGCAATAATGATGATGGCTATGAATATGGTTAGTTTTGCAGCAGATACAGCTCCTGCTGAAACCGAGGCGGTAGAATCGGTGACTCGTTCAACTAATGGAGAATCTGTTTTGCTGGATAAAGTATATTTTGCGTGTGATGGAAAAAACACAATTTCTTCTCGAGAACCTATTCCTGCTACAGCTTTAGATATTGAAAATAGAATTTTAGGAAGTATGGAGTATTTTTATGATGGTTTAGATTCATCTGGAAGACCGCAGTACACAGTTAAGGCATCTATGACGTCTAATCCATTAAAATTAAAATCCAGTAAACTTGTAACAAGAGCTGAAGGAGTAAATAGTTGGCATACAAATGAAGAAGATCATAATGGGTATACAGGAACTAATTCTCGAAGCTATGTATATACGACTCCGAATCCACCATCAAATCCATATTGTGAAGCAATATTAACCGCAACTGATGAGAAAGGTGACGAATACGCAGTATGGAAAGGAACTCTTCGTGATGCTAAGTAGAAAATACTGAAATATTGGTAAGAGTAGTGATGAAAATAAGAGGGAGTGAAGTGAGGATGAGATATTCTTAATTCACTCCCTTTTTTTAGAGGTCAAAAAGGTGCAATAAATTCATTGATAAGATAAGCGATAAGGGCGAGAGGGAGTGAGGTGTAGATATTGACACCAAAAAGGCACTCCCTTATACTTGATGGAAAAAGGTAAAATACTTCATTGATAAGATAAGCGGTGAAGGCGAGAGGGAGTGAGGTGTAGATATTGACACCAAAAAGGCACTCCCTTATACTTGAGAGAAAAAGGTGCAAAAATCTATTGATAAGATTAGCGGTCAGGCGGAGTAAGGGCAGTATATTATATAATATATCTAAGTAGGAGAAAAATATGCGTAGAAATACAAAAACAATGTATGAGTGGAGAAAGGTATATAGGGATAAAGAGGAGCTGATGTTGGAGAGAGGTTTTCCAGAGGTCAGCCCCCATGAGTTCTATCGTGACTTGTTCCCAGAGGGGAGCTTACAGAGTGCAGAGCATGACGGAAAAGGAAATGTGATTGCAACCCAGATAAGACCATCTGGAAAGGGAAGAACGAAGCAGTGGGTTATAGATGATAGTCTGAATATGCTTGATAAGGTCATAGGGGACGAGTTCGGACTGATACCGCCTATCACGTTCTATGGCAAGACACACACGAAGCAGAACGCACATGAACTGTATGCGGTTGCAATAGATATTGATTATGTCGGAAAACAGCAGTTGAAGAACCTCTTGAAGCAATTCGGGAACGGAGTACAGCTCCGACCGACCTACCTTGTGAGTTCTGGAAAGGGTGTCCATGCCTATTACTTTTTGAAAGAGCCAGTACAGTTGTATCATAATCTGGAAGATACCCTTGCGGAGCTGAAAGAAGCATTTATCCGCAGACTATGGAACGATACGAGCAGTATCAGACCAGACAGCCAGATATAACAGGTATCTATCAAGGCTTTAGGTGTGTTGGGAGCCAGAGCAAGCTGGGGGCAGACTTCCCAGTGAAAGCCTATAAGATGTCGGATAACCGCTATACTCTGGAAGATATAAAGGACAGCATACCGAACTGTAAGGTTGATTTATCGGTACTTACAGAGAAGCCGAAGAAAGAAAAGAGTAAGCTGTCACTGGACGAAGCAAAGAAGCTGTACCCAGAGTGGTATCAAGAGCGAGTTGTAGAGGGCAGACCGAAGAAAAAAGGCACATGGGTGTGTAATGAAGCCCTTTATGAGTGGTGGAAGAACAAGATTTTTACCGAAGTAAAGGTAGGCGGTAGGTACTTCTCAATCATGGCATTGTGTGCGTATGGCTTGAAATGTGGCATATCTGAAAGACGAATAAGGCAAGATGCCTATTCATTTTTGGAGCATCTGGAGAGCCTTACAGATGATGAGGACAACCATTTTACAAGGGAAGATGTAAAGGACGCATTGAAAGCCCTCAAAGCTGATAACAAGCTACTTTCGACTATGGCAAGCCGAGAATGGATAGAGAAGCAGACGAAAGTTGTCATACCGCCAAATAAGAGGAACGGCAGAAAGCAAGCCACGCACTTAAAAATCGCACGTTTTACCCTTGAAACAATGAATGAGGACAGGGGCAAAGCTCTACAAGGGAGACCAGACAAGGCGAAGATTGTCGAAGAATGGAGAGAAAGCAACCCTCTGGGAACAAAAGCGGACTGCATCCGAGAGACAGGACTTGCAAAGCATACGGTTTATAAGTGGTGGAAGTAGGGCATACTTGAAATGCTGAAAGGCATATGCTATAATGCCAGTAGGCAAGAAAGACGAAAGTGCTCATTGTGGCACGCAAAAAGCCCCGGAGTTGCGACCTCCGGGGCTTTTCTATTCCGTTGTGGCAAGGTGGCTTATGCCTTAGGCTGGCTACCGCTATTTATCTCCGTCCAGCCATTTGCAGATGTAGTAGGCGACTACACTTGCCAAGACAGAGAGTAAGAAAGACGAAAATATACTCATGGTGGCACACCCCCTTTCTGTACCTGTATAGGGGTGGTAGCGTTGCCCATTATACCATAGTGGCAGAAATGCCACAAGAAGCCATTTCCCCTTGTTTATTATCAGAGCCATAAGGAAAAGAGTGTCAAGGGCGGTCGAAAGACCGCAGCGTTTACCCTTGATACTCTTTTTTGTTGGCTATCATGCCGGAGGGGGAAACGGCTGTCCGTCCGTTCCGTCACTTCCCCTTGTGCTTCATTGTCTGTTCCGGCGGAAGAAAGTAAAGGGTGGTCTGCGACCATTTTTTATCTGCTGCATTCGCTGATCGGCAAGCCGAAGCTCATACTGCAGATAAAAAACAAGCCCTTGACTGTCTCCCTCCTACACTTCCAAAGTCGCCCAAGAGGAAGTAAGCTCCACTGTATTTCTGGCGAAATCCACGCACGAATATATCCGCTTGACAAGTGGCTATCACTATGCTATATTATGTGTAGCGGATATATTGCAAGTTCCCTAAAGTGATAGCCTAACGGCTACACTTTAGAACTTGTGAGGGTGGCAAAGCCCCCTTCAATCCCCCTTTGAGTGACCGCAGATATGCGGTAAATTGTTGAGTGATAGCCAAGAAGAAAGAGAGGTAAAAGCATGAGTTGGGGCGAGGAACAGCAGAAAGAAATTGAGACAATCAGAGAGAGAAAAATCACAGTGAAATTGTCGGACGCAGATTGTGACCGACTGGCGAGAAAGTGTGGGAAGCATGGTCTGACAATCGGAGAGCTGATAGAGAATTTTGTCGGAGATTTGGTGGGCGGTACTTACTCCAATGGAAGTGATGAAAGAGATTATGCTGACCAGTGGTTCGAGCGTTGTTGGTTCGGAATGTTCCCAGAGCCTACACTGCTGAATCACTTATTGAATTTGGGTTATGAACCAGAGCATTATCTGGATATGTTGGAGAACGTAGAGACAATAAAATCCGACATTGAAATTACTAAACAGAACATAGCAGAGCCAAGTGATGAATGGAAAGACATTGTGTACCACAAGTATAATGATGATTTTACAAGCTATGAGTGTGTGCCTTGTTACAATAGTGTTGATGAATATATAGCAAGCGAAAAAGAAGATTTAGAAAGCTATAAGGCAGACTTAGAAGAAGCACTGGAAGAACTGAAAGACATGAGAGCGGACTGGAAGCCAGAGAAAGAGCCGAACATGAACGAGGAAATCGAACTCATTAAGAAGTGGGTAAAGGAAAGAGAGGACTTCATCAATGAATAGGACAAGACCGAAGCAGATAGTTATAAGAGTGTCAGAGGAAGAACTTGCACAGATAAAAGAAAAAGTAGAGCAGTCTGGAAAGAGCCAACAGCAATATATCATTGAAGCCCTCACACAGTCGAACATTGTCAATCTGGACGGACTGAAAGAGATATATCCAGAGCTGAAAAGGCAAGGCAACAATCTGAACCAGATAGCCAAGAAGCTGAATGAAAATGGATATGTGGACTATAAGCAAGAGCTTCCTAACACCATGAAAGAGGTGAGAGAAGTATGGCAGTTATTAAAGCAGTATCTTCAAAAGCAGGCATAGGGCAAGCACTGGACTATGTGACAAAAGAGGAAAAGACAGAGGATAAGCTTGTCAGCGGTCTGCACTGTGAACCAGATACAGTAAAGGACGAAATGCAAGCCACCAAGGAACTATGGGAGAAAACCGGGGGAAGGACATACAAGCACTTTGTCCAGAGCTACCATAAGGACGAGAAAATCACGCCGGAGCAGGCACACAGGAACGCCTTACAGCTTGCAGAGAATACGTCGGCATGGAAAGGGTTTGAGGTGCTTGTGGCTACCCATAAGGACAAAAAACATATCCATACGCACTTTATCGTCAATTCCGTCAATTTTGAGGACGGGCACAAGCTGCAGTGGAGCAGCGCCGACCTGCAGGAGCTGAAGGAGCGGTGCAACGCACAGAGCAGGGAGCAGGGGCTACACGTCTCAGAAAAGGGAAAGACCTTTGAAGGAGCGGAACGTGAGGAAACAGTGGCATGGAAAAAAGAGACGTACCAGCTTCTGAAGCAGGCGGAGCAGGGGAAAGTGAAAAGCTATGTCCAGGACATTGCCCTGGCAGTCCTGGACTGTAAGGAAACAGCGACCAGCCGGGAAAGCTTTATTCGGCTGATGAATGAAAGAGGGTACGGAGTGGACTGGCAGGACAGCCACAAATACATCACATATACCGACTTAGCAAGGAAGCAGGCAGGAGAAAAGGCTTGCAAAATTCGTAATAATAAGCTGGAAAAATACTACAACATGGGTTTTGGAAAGGAGGAACTGGAGCATGAGTTTGAGAGAAATGCACGAACAGCAGAAGTCAGAGCAGGCAAGTCCGAGAGAACGGATCCAAGAACTGAACCGTCAGAGCCGGACAGAGCTGGAGAACAGCCTGCTGAAGGAAGCCTTAGCTT
>NZ_QUMD01000052.1 GCF_003481985.1 Clostridium sp. OF09-36 | reverse complement strand
GAATTCGAACGAGTGTATGAAAGAATACACACTGAGGCTGAGCTTCTGGCAGGTTAAAATGGGGAGAATTTTCTTATTTTAACTTGTACTAAATCTTGACATAGGACCATAGTGATGTAAAATTTCCAGATATGGAACACTATGATATGGGTAAAGCAAGTGATATGGCATTGTATTTAGCCCATTGCGATTTCTATCCCTTTAGGAGTGTAATAGAAAACAATAAAATAGCTCTTGATGCAATTGATGAGAGCTACAGAAATCTGGCGGAAGAAGCAAGATTAAAAAATGATTTTTTTACTGAGCAATGGGCTATGACAAGCGGGACTTTACATTCTTGTCGGGTGGATTTGTTGACTCAATATTCATTGCTTTTAACAATGGTATCATTATTAGAAGAAGCAGTAGAGTTGGAAGAACGGATTGAAGATGCAAAGCTGAGAAAAAGTTCTATCGAAATGGAAACAATCACTCTGGACAATATTTACAAGCTTATGCTGAATTTCGGAAAGCTCTATGATATAATACATTTTTTAAGACGGGAAATGCTTGATTTTACGGCATTTCCCGTCTTTTTTGTTTCTAATTTGTTACTGGTTCAGCGTAAAAAATATTATTTTAACAGGGCAACGGTTTCCCGTAACTGTTCAATAGTCTTGTGATTATACACCCTGTTTCCCACATCCTTTGACTTATGACCCATCAGCATATCAATACATTTTCTGTTGCCTTTGGCATTGTCAAGATTGGTTTCAAAGGTGTGCCGTGCTTCATGCGGTGTCTTGTCTGCACCTATCTTTTCCATGACTTCACCCCAACACTTATAGTAATTTGCCTGACTGAACTTTTTGCCCTGATAAGTGAACAGGTACTTATTCCCTTCATCAACCAGCGCTTTCACAAATGGTTTGATGCGGTCATGTATCGGAACAATACGACACTTTCCGGCAGCGGTCTTGATTCCACCTTCAAAGTACCAGTCCTTGATGTTTACCTGTTCAGTTTTCATTCCCAACAATTCCTGTAATCTGAACCCCGTATATATGTAGATCAGCACGGTATTGACCCAAGGGTCATCTTTTATTTTCCACAGTGCATCAACCTGTTCAGGCGTGAACGGTTCACGGGTGGTATCAGGTATTGGTGGGGCGGTGGTAATTTGTGAATACATTTTATCTATTAGGTCAATTTCAAAAGCAAAACGGTCAAGGTGACCGAACAGATTCTTGATTGACCATTGTGTTGAATACCCACACCCGCAGTTGTCAATGCAGTCTTGCATCTGATAAGATTTCAGTGATCGGTACTTCACACCGTAGTATTTTGAACAGTGCTTGAACGCTGAACGCAAGGACTGCTGATTTGATTTTCCTAACTTTGGTAATTTGATTTCAGACCAACGCTGATAGAGTACAACCAAGGTGACCTTTTCCCGGTCAATGTCCCAAGGGTTGTTGTTATATTCAGCCAATAGGATGTTGGCTTTTTCTTCTGTTTCAGCGTAACCGATAGGGGTTTGTTTTGCGTGTCCCTGTTCGTCATATATGGTGACCTTGGCAAGCCACGGGCGTGAACGGTTACCCTTCAACTTGGTCACGCATCCGTAACCGTTTGGGTTTCTTCTTCCCATGTATATCATTCCTTCCTGATTGAAATTTCAAGGAATGGATGATATAATTAGGATTGCATAGCCTATATCATCCTATTCCTTGGTATAGAGTTATAAGAACCCTGACCGCTGCAACGGTTGGGGTTCATTTTTGTTCAGTTATAATTCAATATGTGAAGGTGCTGCAACACCTTTATTCTGTAAATCAAGAAATTTTCCATATTCCATTGCCGTTCCCCAAAAGGCAAGCATACCTTTGTCATATTCCACAACCAAGTAATACTTCTTTGCACCTTTTAATTTTGATGTGTTTTTTGCCTGACCGTGATATTTTAACATGAACTTTTCTTCTTCCATTGCTGAAAATGACTTGATTCTGTTCATTGGAAGTGTAACCGTAGTTTCAGGCTTGATTCTTTTGATCTCAAATACATCACCTTTCACTTCAATTCTGCAAGGGTAATCAGTCGCAAACCCTTCAATTCCTTCATAATGTCCTACTGGTATTCCTGATTCTTTCTTTTTTCCAAACATTTTTACCTTCCTTTCATTCAGTAACCGTTGTAACGGTTGGTAACGGTTTAAGTATCTGTTATAAATGCAGTATTATCAATAGGGTAACGGTTAGTAACTGTTGATAATTGATTTTCTTTATATTTTGATTATGTAGTAATTCTAATGTAAAAAATAAAAAAGTAAAAATATAGAGTATAGAAAAACAACAGTTACCCGTTACCAACAGTTACCTTTTGGAAAAGTCAACCCATATTATGCCGTTTGACTTCCTGATGATTCTTTTTTGACAGAATATTTTTCATCATCCAGTAATGTGTTAATTCGTTCAATGACTTTAATTCTGTCAACTGCATCCAGTTTAATAAATGAAGAAATCACAAATTGGGTTTCTTCATCATAAACTTGTTTTACCAGTTCAACAGATTCAGACTGTTCTTGAATATTTGAACAATCCATTAGATCACAAACTGATACACCAAGTTTTTCTGCTATGATCTTTAACTTGGATGTGGGGACATCGTTAGTCCCTGATTCAATCTTTGAAATAGTTGACCGTGCGTTGTCCGTATTCCACCCGCAAAGGTTGGCAAGTGCTTCTTGAGAAAGTCCTTTATCGTCCCGGTATTTTTTGATGTTATTACCAAGAATTTTCAGAAAATCCTTCTTTCTGTCTACCACAAATGTCACCCCCTTTCTATATGTAATTTTACTATGTTAGGGACTGAAAATCAACTTTTTTTAAGTTTTTTATAAAAAATAGTTGACATTCAATCCACATGGGTTTATAGTATGAAATGTGGACGGACAATCCACAAGAAACAAAGCAAGTAGGAAGGACACGGGTGAAGCGATAGGGCTACACGCAAGTGACATGGTGGTCAGGCTGCCGGATAGCAGATAGAGCGTGTGAAGAATAAACATGACCCGTCAAAGTAGTTGAAGAAAACAGGAACGGTAGGGCAAGAAAGCACAGTGTACCGCACTATTTGAAGAAAGCGGACAGGCTGAACCAATCGGCACTTTACCCCTAAAACAAGAAACCGTTAAGTGGAAGAATCAACCGCACGAGATGACACAGCACTTTGTTTCAGGGTCAGGAAGTTCCCCGACTTCCTGACTACTTCAAAAAGAACTGTTGCAGCAGTTCCGGGGAAAAGAACCAAGGAATAGGATTTCAGTTCTTTCAAAAAATTGTCTATTGTGTGTCGGTCAACAGGTTTTGGTGGTTTTAATGTGAAACCCCGGCGGTTTGAACAGCACCGTTCAAAAAGTTCAATGATGTGTAACAGGTTTTCAGATTTTAATGTGAAATCTGATAAAGGAAAGACACCCCTGATTGTACTAAGGTGTGCTGACAATAGACAACTTTTTGAAGGAACTGGGAAAGGATAAAGGCAATGATTGATTTCATAAAAGATGCGGATTGCACCAAGGAAACGCCCGTCAGATTAGGTGTTCCTGATGCACCGATATATGGCAAGGGCATCAAATTGAAACCAAGGGTTGACGGTAGAACTGATTCAGAGCATTTCAAGAAAATCTATTTGCCGGAACTTTTACCACTTGAAGAATATGATCTGATAGTTGTTTTGATTTCCGGCGGTAAGGATTCAGTTGCTTGTTACCTAAAACTTCTTGAACTTGGTGTACCAAAAGAAAGAATAGAGTTTTGGCATCACGATATTGACGGCGGGCATCCTTCAAGGCGTATGGACTGGAAATGTACCCAAAACTATGTAAAAGCACTTGCAGATGCAGAGGGTATCAAGTTAAGGGTTTCATACAGGGTGAATGGTTTCTTTGGTGAATTGTACCGCATAGGTGCATCAGAACCGATTGAATGGATTGACCCTGATACTGGGGAAGTCAGACAGTGCAAATTGTCAAGTAATTACCTGAAATGTAAGGAACTGAAAGAACAGGCAACAGAAGAAATGGAAGAACTTCTGAAAAAGTATGGTTATAGAATGAAGTTCCCCGCAAAAACTGGTGATCTGTCACGGCGTTGGTGTTCCGCTTATTTGAAAATATGTGTTGCAGATACCGTTGTCAGTAATCTTGACCGACTGGGTGAACTTGAAGAACTTGGTGGAAAAAGACACAAGTTCCCGGCAAAAGGCGGTACACATTCAGGGCGGTGGTGCAGCGGTAACTTAAAGGCAGCAGTCCAAGACAGTGTGACGGCAAACCTTGAAGAAACCAAGCATGATAAGAAAATACTGATTGTGTCAGGTGAACGCCGTGGTGAATCTGCCGGACGGTCAAAGTACAATGAAATGGAAATACACCGCACCAATGCAGAAGCCAAGGCACACAGAATCGTTCATCAATGGCGGTGCTGCATTGATTATTCTGAAAAGGATGTGTGGGAACTGCTGAAACGGCATTATATAACCCACACCCATGTTACAGGATAGGTTGGAACAGATGCAGTTGTATGATGTGTATATTTTCAACACCGCGGTTATTTGCCGGAGTAAAAGAGCTTTTCCCTGATGATTATGCTGCACTAAGGCATGATGAAGAAGTTCTTGGGTTCACACTGGATAACAAAAAGAATCTTGATGAATTTATCGGTGATACACAGTCTTGCGTGTGTTGGAAGGATAAAGCAGCAATACATTCAATACTTACTGGTGAGTTCAACACAGATGACATATACACAAATAATTGGAATTATCCTGTTGGTGCATTTCATGGTGCTGACGGTGGTTCATGTTAGAAAGAAGGTGATTATGTGAAGAAAATAGTTGTAGCATGGATTGAACAGATTCTTGAATTTCCAACCAAACTTGAATACCTTGCGTACATAGAAAGCCTGAAAAAAGGCAAACCGCAGAAGTTCAAGGAAACATCATTTAAACAGTTGAAATCAGGAGTTGTTAGAATAACGATCAGGAAACAGTATAACAATAATGCGTTCCCTGATGATGAAAAGGAAGGTGAAAAATAAGATGATTAAAGGTAATTTATTAAGAGAAAAAATTGATGCTTGTGGTTTCAAATTGGTTTACGTTGCTAAACAGGTTGGGGTTTCTTATCAGGCGTTTTTGAAAAAACTCAACAATGAAACAGAGTTCAAAGCAAGTGAGGTAATGATCTTGAAAGAACTTCTTCATTTGACAGATGATGAAGTTATGGAGATTTTTTTTACCTAAAATGTGGATTTACAGTCCACAATAAAGAAAGGATAGGTGATAAATTATGAAATTCAGCGAAAAGTTGAAACAAGCTATGCAGCAGTTAGGAATCAATCAGGCACAGGTTGTTGGATTGACCGGGAAAAGTAAGGGGTCAATCAGTATGTACCTGAATGACAAGACCACACCGTCAGAACAGGTTCAAAGTGATATTGCAGTATCACTTGGACTTACCCCTGACTATTTTGAACAGGAAGAAACCCCGGTGACCTTCAAACCTTCCAAGTGTGAAGATGGCATCCCAACATTGACAGTACATGAAGTTGCTAAGTTGATGCACAAGCACACCAACACAATAGCACTTGGGTTACAACAGGGAGTTTTCCCTTGGGGGTATGCGATTCATACCAGTGAACACCGTTGGTCATATTTCATCAATGCAAAGCGTTTTGCAGAAATCGAAGGGGTGATCTGATGCCAAAGATTGAGTATAAAAGCATTAAGTTTCAGCAGAAAAGTCTTGAACTGATAAACCTTGTGAATCAGGTGGTTGAAGAATATCAGGCACAGGGATATGAACTGACACTTAGACAGGCATATTATCAGTTAGTTGCCCGTGGGTACATCCCCAACAATGAACGCAGTTATAAGAACATTGGAAATCTTATCAATGACGGTAGACTTGCCGGGTTGATTGACTGGCATAGCATCACAGACAGAACCCGCAACCTTAGAAGCAATAGTCACTGGGACAATCCGGCTGATGTGATCGCATCTGCAAGATACAGTTATCTGCTGAACAAGTGGGACGGTCAACCGAACTACGTTGAAGTGTGGGTTGAAAAGGATGCCTTAGTTGATATTGTGGGACAGGCTTGCAGACCACTTGACACACCATATTTTTCATGTAGGGGTTACACTTCACAGTCAGAAATGTGGTCAGCAGCACAGCGTTTCATTAGTCAAGATTACCGTGATAACAGGGTGATTATTCACTTAGGTGACCATGACCCAAGCGGTATTGATATGACAAGGGATATTCAGGAACGCTTGCAGATGTTCGGTGCTGATGTGTATGTGAAGCGTGTAGCACTGACCATGAATCAGATTGGTACATATAACCCACCACCTAACCCGGCAAAGATCACTGACAGTAGAGCATCAAAGTATATTGATGAATACGGCAATGAATCTTGGGAACTGGATGCACTTGAACCACAGGTCATCACTGATCTGATAACCAATGAGGTCACAGCACTAAGAAATGATGAAATTTACCGTTCAGTATGTGATTCAGAAGAACGTGGAAAAGATGAACTTAAAATGATAGAACGCAACTATGACAAGGCTGTTGCATTTTTAGAAAGTGAGGAATAGGAAAATGGAAAATAACAATACCGTTCAGAATGTAGTGCATGGGTTCAAAGTGTTCAGACCTGATTGGACTTGTTCACCTAATGGTAACACTAAACAGTACACTTGCCCCGGAAAATTTGAGGAAGAAGGGGAACTTGATGTTTGCGGTCATGGTATGCACTTCTGTCAGACTGCTGCCGACTGTTTCAATTATTACAGTTTCAACAGTGAAAACAAGGTTGCAGAAGTCATTGCTTATGGTGATGTAAGAACAGACGGTGACAAGTCATGTACTGACAAATTGGAGATCGTGCGTGAAATCCCGTGGGATGAAGTGTTGCGAATCGTCAATATTGGAAAGAATTGCACGGGTCGCTGCAACACCGGGAACTGGAACACCGGGAACTGGAACACCGGGAACTGGAACACCGGGAACTGGAACACCGGGGACTGCAACACCGGGAACTGCAACA
>NZ_QUMD01000051.1 GCF_003481985.1 Clostridium sp. OF09-36 | reverse complement strand
CATGTTGCTTTGCCATATGAGATCCTCCTTCAGCATGTTTCTATTGTACCATGCTTATGTGTATTTGGAATTTCTCATTTTGGCTTGTACTATTTATATTCTAGCAACATAGAAAACCAGAAAAGCTACAAAGAAGCCTGGGATGAAAACCTAAGAAGCGATGATCCACTGCTAAAGTATAAAACTAAACTTTTGATGCGGACAGCAGCAGCGGGACCAATTCGGGGATTTGACTCAGAGCTTATGCGAATAGTGATGGACATTATCACAGTGCACGAAGATGGCAGACTGCAGATAAGATTTTATGATGGAACAGAATTTGAGTTGGCAGCAGAATAAGGCAAAAGGACCGGTAGGGGAATCAGTGGGGTTTGCTTATCGGCTTTTTGCCTTATAAGAATAATGCTACATTTTAATGCTACAAAATTATTGACAAAACAAAAATGTAGTAATAAAATATAGTAAAAGGAGGGCCAAATGAAAACATATAGTGTTAAGGAAATTGCAGAACTTTTAAATACAAATCCTGAAACTGTGCGTAGATGGATACGTTCAGGAAAACTGGAAGCGGAGCAAGGCTCAAGAAAAGAAGGCAATGTAATCACTCAGGCAATGTTGGACTCTTTTTTGAAAACAACACCTAAATATGCAGGCGCAATGGTTGCTGGTGGTATGATAGCAGGACCGCTTGTAGGACTTACAACTCTTGCAGCAGGTGTAATGGCGGGAGCTCTAGCAGATAAGGCATTGAAGAATAGGGATGCCTTGAGGAATGCGAAGATAGCTCCAAGTGAATTGAAAAAATTGTTATATGAGGAAATTCGAAAATCGGAGATGCTTATTTCTGGAAAGAAAAAGAGTATCCGACAGCTTGAGAAGGAAATTGAAACCGAGCAACAACGAATTGATGAAACTAAGAAACTAATTGATGCCATTGAAGGCACACGAAAGGAGACCACACATGAATAATAGTTTGAGCACATTAGTAAAGGGATTAGGAAATGCTTTATTAAAAAATCCAGGAGATAAATTAGAGGCTTATGTTACACGTACAGGGCGACAGGTTGTTAAGCTACAGCAAAATCATGGTGGTGAAATTATTAAGAGAAGCGCAACAAAATATTCAACAGGCAAGATAGTGGAAACTATCGTTTATAATGCAAAATAAATATAAAAGGGCCGGTAGGTGAATCAATTAGATTTGCTTACCGGCTATTTTACGTTATAAGGTCTGTTGTTCAAAGAGCTCCATTTGCTGCTCTGAATCAGATGGCATGGAAACCTCTGGTATTTGAAGTGCCGCTAGGTCCTCGTCAGTCATTTGGTTCTTAGGCTTCGGACCTTTATTTGAGTATAGTTTTGTCATCTGGAGAGGGTGCTGAGTTTTCTTATTATATATAAGTAACATTGCCTCAGCAAATCCCCTGGAACCGGCGCCTCGTTCCCTGGAAGTACGACTAAGCTCTTTTAAGGAAATCATTCCAAGTTTTTCTTTGAAAATATTATCCTTTAAGTCATCGCCAAAGCAGTGAATCAGGCGGGCGGTTCCATTTAGCATATTGGCACTAAAAGATTTTGGAGAGCCTTCCCAGGCACCGATTAAAAGGCGCAGCGTGCGATCCAAGGTGTGGAATCCGTACTTGTCATAGATACTTTCTAGGGTGGCCACAGCACAAACGCATCCGGGGCTTGTCTTACTTGAAACAACGAGGTCATAAGATTCCACCAGGGATTTGATGATGAGCTGCTTGTCATTTCCAGCCTCAATATTTGCCATGAATATTTCATAAGGGGAGAGGGCCTTTGCATACTTCATCTGGTTAGCAAAGATGTCAGCTTCCCGTTCATATTCCAGATCATCATATATCATGCACCAGACAGGTGTTTCCCTGGATCCGGAAACAAGGGTGATTATCTCTATGGTATGCTGACCATTAAATACATAATTAACACCATCGCGCCTACTGACTTTCACAGGGTTGATCTGGCATAAGTCGAAATTGGCAGCAGCTTTTTCTACATGTTTGATTGATAGGTTTCTTTGGTAATCCTGGTTAGATACCAAGTTTTTAATAGGAATTAACTCATAGTGCACTTGTGGCACAAAGTCATTTATGTTTATTTCTCTAACTTCTTCGTTCATATCGATTCTCCTTTTGTTGCGGCTATTAGTATGTTAATAGCTTCCTGTAAAATTTGCAGTTTCAAGCCTAGTTTATCAAGCGCTTCTGGAGTGGCATGTTCAAAGTCAGCAGAGGAGCATGTTCTTTCAATGGAGCTGATCCAGCTTGGAATGGTAAGAGTTAAACTCGATATTTCAGCATTTGGATCATATTTGGGCATTTGCTTTATTTCAGGAGCTTTTTTGTACTTACTATCCGTTTCGGCTTTTATCTTTGCTACATGGTGATTGCGCAAAGTGCCGGAATGCAGAATAGATAAATCACCATCACTCATGATGCGGTCCCTGACAACAATGACTTCTGGAGCTGTCAGCCGGGAGAGGAGTATGGTGTTATCGTGTGATAATCGGAACTTTTCAGAAAGAAGTTCGTAGGCTATATCCTTGCTTTTTGAATAGATGGTATCTATCGCACCAGCAAAGGTACCATATTTCGAGATGGTACCATGTTTGATTCCACGCAAATCCGCTAATTCCTTTTCACACATTTCACTGGTTAGCATATTGGCAGGACGCTTTAATTCCTGGGGAGTGAATTGGTTCTGAATTGGATAGTTATCAATAAGCAGTTGCTTTTTGGATTCATAAAATTTGCCAATGCAGTAGCGGTTCCATTCGTCTGTCAGATAATCCAGGTACAAACACTTCTTACTGACATAGTTAATTACCTCGGATCGAAAATTGTATTCGAGTTCTTTGATTGTGAATGGAAGTTGAAATTCCTCACAGAACGCGTATTCTTCATAGCTATAAACAATAATTCTGTGCCAGGTAATAATGGGGTGGTCGCAACCAAAGTACCTGATCTGGCGTCTAAGCATATCCAGGCGATCTTGTGGCATGGGAGGTACAATTCTGCGGAATTCTTCATCGATTGCAAGTTTGTATTGTTTTCGTTTACTCATTATTACTCAAGCTCCTCCTTATAATTGGAAATGGATACAGCCTTATCTGCGCAGAAGTATACGAGTTCTTCCCTGGCGACAAATTGCCCCATAATTCGATAGGCCTGTTTGGTATCTACATCAAATAAAACCTTCCGTATTTGTCGGATGAGATATTTGCTGTAAAATTCACAGCACTGTTTTTCACCGATAGCATTCCAGTGGATACGCTCGGCACGCTTATCTGTGCTGGATCGTAAAGCAATGCAGCGGGTGGTTGGGTTGATCAGAATTTGGACATATTCTGGATCACCAAGTAAGTGAAGTGTCCGTCTATGTATTCGTATTCGATTGCTGCAACAATCAATAACCAGAGTTGGTTGTGCCTGCGAGACTGAATTGCTCATATGTTTCCTCCTGTTCTACCTGGACAGGTTCCGACTGCTCAGGTTGTTTTGATGATTTTTTAGATTCTTCCTGAAGGCCAAATACTGCGTAGCCATTAAAGGTGTTGACTTGGATATTTGATTTGTGTTCTTCCACTGGCAAACCAAACTGATTCTTCCATTCCTCCGGGAAAGTAGCAGTACGGGAGGTTTTGACCTTACCGTCGTCTTTGATCGCACGCTGATAGATTTCAGCAGAATTTAAGTCAAAGACAAAGAGAAGCTCATCCCCTGATTTGATTAACTTTCCCAAGAGCTTATAGCGGTAGTTACTATTCCAGTTCATAAGTGAGATTACCTTGGCAAAGAACATGCGGCAGGTAATTTGCTTAGGTGTTCTTTTAGCAGTAGCAGAGCACCAGCGGAAAGAGTCTCGCTCATCTTCCTGGCAAGGGCGGACCGCTAGCTTTTTTGTGTCTGGGTTCACCAATATTTGAACATAGTCAAAATCCGGTAATCGCTTAATACAGGCAGTATTGATCTGGACTTTGTAGTTATTAAATGTGAAGGAGGGTTCAAATACGTGAGAAAAAAATTCTCCTCGTACAACTTGATAGCCTTCAAAGGTAAAAGCCTCATCCTCCACATAATCTACAGCTTCTTTGAGTTGTGTCTCATCATTCATTATTTGCCTCCTGTCTCATTCCATCTATCATGGATTTGATGTTTTCTTCTATTTCTTCTTGAGCAGTTACCTGGAGCGGTGGATCTGGATTGTAAGAAGTTTTTTCTTCTTCCACAGACCAGTCTGACTCATTAAAAGCAGCTAGTTCGTTGGCTTGTGCCTGGCGATAGAAGTTGTTTCCAAAACTATATACCCATTCTTCCGGATAACCAAAAGTAGACGTTTTTGTGCCAAGTGGTTTGACATCCTCCTCAAATAAAGAAATAGGTTCTTCATCGTCTCCTTCAATGGTTGAGTTAGGAATTAAAATTTCTGCATCAGCCAAACTAAACAGAACTAAAGTGTTGTCGTTGTTGTGCTTCTTAAATCCCATGATTCGATAGTTGCAGTTGCTATCCCAGCCAAATAAGTCATATAGATTTGGTAGAAAAGCAGCACCAGATACCGGTTTAGGAACCTTAGCACCGTTTAATTGTCTGGACCATTCCATTGAGTTTCTGTTATCTTTTGTTGCTGGTTTAAACGCGATAATTCCGTTTCCAGGGTGAATCAGCATCTCAACAAAGTGAGAGTCTAGCTTGCGTACACATTCTGTGCTAAACCGAATCCCATTATTGGAAAAGGTCACATAAACTCGATTTGCTGAGGAGAAAAATTGAGCCCTGGCCACTTCAAATCCTCTGAGGTCAAAATCGCCTGAATTCACTTCAAAGGTCTGCTCTGTTGGCAAGACAATCGCTGGATCATAGACACTTTCCGAAGCACGCTTATAATCTGCAGCTTTGAAACCAGCCCAGCGAGGATTAACTGAAACAAATCCTCTCAGTGCACTGGAAGTGAATACATGCAAATCAGGCAGAAAACCTCGATTTCCGTATTTGGCGTTGCTGATTAGTCTTTGTACAGCTATGAAGTCATCACGCGAGATAATTGCCTCATGGTGGTTCTTCTGGCGGTATTGATTTCTGTCCTGTTTATTTTTCTTTGATTTGTGGTCCAGGTAACTTGGCGTCCAGGTTTTACGGGCCAATACGTCGCCACAGTGCCTTTCGTTTTGAAGCTGCTGCAGAACACTTCCAGCAGACCAGACAGTGTTGTTTAGCTTGGTTTTTCTGCCAAGGCTCGTTAGCGTTTCTGCGATTTCTTGACAAGTGTAACCGTACAGGTACATGAAAAAGATGAGACGCACAGTCTTTGCTTCTTCCTCATTGATCACCAGGTTTCCATCTTCGTCTAAATCGAAGCCGAGAAGTGTGTTTTTTGTCAAGCACTTTTCCCTAAAAAAAGCGTCAGAATTCCCTGTTTTTAGCAAAGGATTTTCCTTGCTTTAGGCAGGACGTTTTATGCATCCTGGCGCATGAGAGCATGCTCCATCCGGTAGCTTTTTCCCTCAAAGATCAGCAGGTGACCATGATGAACCAGTCTGTCAATCATGGCGGCAGCCATCTGATCGTCAGTGAATATTCCTCCCCATTTGGAAAATTCCAGATTGGTTGTCAGTATCAGGCTTTTACTTTCATAACTGTCTGATATCACCCGAAATAGCAGTTGAGAACCATCTTTGTCTACTGGTACATATCCCCACTCATCCAGGATCAACAGATCCAGGCTCCGTAAATCCCGGAGAAGCCTCTCCAGAGTCCCATTTTTGCGGGATTCCGCCAGTTTCAGAACCAGTTCCGTTACAGTGTAAAACTTTGTTTTATATCCAAGATTGCAGGCTTTCACACCAGCTGCGATTGCCATATGTGTTTTCCCTACTCCAACAGGACCATACAGTACAAGGTTCTTCTGTCCGGGCACAAACTCCAGTGATTCTAACTCCTCCCTGCTAAAAGCAGGAGGAAGTTTGACATGCTGGTAACTGTATCCTTCAAATGTTTTGTATGTTGGAAACCCGGCCCGTTTGATCAGACGTTTCCGACGGTTTTCATCACGCAAGGTGAGCTCTTCGTTCATAAGTCCCAGGACAAACACCAGCTGTTTCTGTGTTCCCTTCTCCTGGCAGGCCTCGGAGATCTTTGAGGATAGAAACAACTGTCTGCTGGCATTCAGGATCTGTGTGCAGAGGTCTTCTTTCATTTTGGGTGTCATCATAATGCTTTGCTGCCTCCTTTCAGGAATGCTTCGTCATAGATATCCAATGATGGACCGGTCTCTGGAGGAGTAGTGATCCCATATCCGGTGATCCGGGCAGCCAGTACCGATGCATCACAAATATTGATGTTCCCTCTGGCACATGTCATTTCCATTGCGCAAGCAGCAGCCTGAAAGCTGTACTGGTTTGTAAGTTCGCTCATGATCCGCAGGCAGTCCTTAAGTTTTTCTTTCGGCTGCGCATCCATGTATGTACGCAGGACATCCGGGGTTTCCTGCCGGAGTCCGCTGTTTCCCCATGCCCCGGAGTTTTTCATAAGCACAGCAAGCGTAGTTGTATAATCACTGACATCGCTCCTGTTGTCGCCGAATACACGCTTATGGGTGGTAATAACCTGCCCTCCGTCTGTAAGGATATCAACCGAATGGGCGCGGATTCCAACCAGTACCTTCTGATTGGCATTTTCAGGACTTGTTGAATAAAAATGTTTTCCATCCATGCAGACTTTTCCATAACCATCTGCCTTCAGCCATTCATATCTGCATACATTAAAAGGTTTGGGCGGCAGCATCAGCAACGCTTTGCGGTCTTCTTCAAAGAGTTCGCAGATTGGAACCTGTTTTTTATAGTGAAGCTCAGAAGCTTTCCGCTTATGCTTTAAAAGCAGCTTATGGTTATACTGGATAACATCTGAAAAATGCGGAACAGGCACAAAGAGGTTTGCCCTGTTATAATCCACCTCGCGTTCCACATTTCCCTTTTCCCATCCAGAATAAGGGTTGCAGAACCGGACACGGAAATGGTAATGAGCACGAAAACGGGAAAAAAGTTCTGTTTCGTGAATCATATCACCGATCCTGCGTCCAACACCAGTAGCATTATCAAAGATCA
>NZ_QUMD01000050.1 GCF_003481985.1 Clostridium sp. OF09-36 | reverse complement strand
AATCATCGTTGCCAAACCATCTATGCCCCTGCGCAGGTCCGTATAGCCAGCTGCAAGATAGATCTTTTTTAACCCGGTTGCATCATTCAGCATGAAGTAACACCTCCATGGTGTCTCGGATGACATCCGTAGAAGCGTGGTTATAAATTTCAAGTGTCAGCCCTCTGGAGTTTCGAAGAACGGCTGCCGGTTTAACAACAAGGAAATCTGCTGATGAGATTGTTTCTGATGCTGGCACTGGAAGTTCCACAAAAGCCGGTTCTGGATTGCAAGCTTCCAGGCATGCTTTTCTAACCCGGCGCAAGCGATAATAATAATTCGCTTTGGTAATGCCATGCTCACTGCACCAGGTTTCAACTTTCATATCTGCGGGACGGTTCTGGCATTCCTGTATCTGTGCGGCCCACTGCCGTAGCCGAACCTGCTCAGCTACCAAACTTGTTTGACTGCTCATAGTCTGACCTCCATAGTCGGTAAAAAAAGTTAAGTGCTCAACTTTTTTAACTCTGTATAGTGTGAGACTATTATTGCAGAAAATGAATCAGAAAAACAGGTACTTACTATAGTGCGTTTACGAAAAAAGAAAATCGCCGCCGCAATCTACGAATACCAGGCAGACTGCGACGGCGAATGGGGTAAGATTTCATTTGATTTTGAAAGCAGCACAGCAGAGATCATCCATCTTGCCGATTGGGATACGATAAAAACCAACCGCTTTGCGAACAAGGCCGTAGCCTATCTTCTGAACTGTGAAAATGAGAAACTACCAAAAGAAACAATGGTGGCATTTGAACCATAAAAAGAAAAACCGCTACAACATCCATCCCACTTTGGAATGAGAATTGCAGCGGTTTATTTGCTGGGAACTAATTATTCGATATTTGTGATTTCCCAATCATCATTTACCAGATGGGTAAATCCTTTGTTTTCTTCTTCATCTGGAATTGATGCTGTCCAGATGATTTCTCCGTTTTCACCCAGGGCAGTTATTGTTAATCCTCGCAGATCAGTGTAGCCATCGAGGTTTTCGAGCCAGATGCGTTCGCCTTTCTTGAGCAGAGAACCATCTGCATTTTCAAAGCCGCCACTGGAATTTGGCATTGAAAGCTTGATGCTCTTAACACCTTCAGAGCCAATGGTCAGATAAAACTTAGAAAGTTCATCCTCTATGGACGGGAACTGGATTTTCTATCGTGCTTCTTCGGTAGCGAAGATCCACCACTTGCCATTCATAAAGAGTTCAATGGTTCCCTCAGTTGCCCCGTATTGATAACCATATCCTGTACCAAAATTGGATTGATCGTCAACGCTGGGCTGTTTATTTCCATCAACCTGGGATGTGATTTCTCCATCCATAACACCACATCTTGCTTCTATTTTGCTTTCATGACCAGTATCAAGATACAGTATCCCGTTCACCATAACCATAGGGATTAAGTCCCATGTTTCGGTTTCCTTTATAACCTTGATTCCATAAACATCCGCAATTCGTGCAGGATAAGTTTCAAGGATTTCACCGGAGTATTCAATTTCAATCACATCTCCGATTTCAGGTTCTGGTGATGGATGAGCATTTCTGATAGGTACTTCAATTCGGTCTGCACTATTCAGTTCCCAGCTACCTTCAACAGGCTTCACAAGATAATAACCATTATGATCTTCCAGAATTTCAGCTTGGAAAACCTGATGCGCTTCGTTGGAAAAACCTTCAATCTGAATACAATTATTCTTGAAAACCAATCGACCAGTTTCTACCAGTTCATCAGTATTATATTTCTTTTTATCTACATAGAGGTATCCGTCAGCTTCATTAAATCTGAGGGTAAAATCGAAATATCCTCGGTCAGACAGTTCATAGCTTGCTCCGTTTGCATAGTCATAGATGGTGACACGGTTATCAATCATGCCAGATCCCCAACTGATTGTAGAACACAACTCAGGCAAGCCGTCGCCGGTGAGGTCGCAGAAATAGGCGTTCCAGATGGGCATCCCGGTATACAACGAAGTGATTTCGTTACCCGTAACAGCCATCATTTCTCCATAAGTCCAACGGAAAGTCACATCCGGGAACTCTGGAAGATTAATCTCATGGCGACCCCCCCACTGCATCTCATCTGGTGTTTCAAGATAGTCAAACCATTTTGTAACAGACGGTACAGGTTCAGCAACTGCAACATCTCCTCCCACACAGATTCTACTCAAATAATCTTGGAACTCTCCGTCGGATACAACATACCGTTCTCCGTTCCACTCTATATCCACCATACCATTGTTGGAGAAAGAATAACCGTTTATCCGGATATATGTGCCATCCTTCAGGAGTGCGCTGATTTGATATCCCGGTGTGAATCCACCATATTCATCGCTCTTCTTCGTGTTCTTGACCCTGGCCAGTCGAGAACTCAACTCACTAATCTGTGCGGGATTCATTTCAATAGCAACCGTGTCATCCGCATTTCGCATATCAAAATGATTTGCGGAAACGATGGTGTGTGTTGCTTCATCGAATTGGAATCCCATCGGGTTGGTCAAAAAACAGACCGCAACGATCACACAGGCAATCACTGCAAGAATGATAATCCAGAACGCAGGTTTCTTATAATTCATCACGGATTTCACACGATCTTTAACACCAACTTCACCAAAGGCGAGTGGGCAGGCCGCAATCATGCGACGGTTGACGCTGCAGGCCACAAGTGCCTGAGTGTAATCGGCTCTCTGCTCGTTGCCAAGTTCCTTGATGACTTTTTCATCACAGGCAAGCTCAATGTCACGGCACAACAGAACATAAGCCAGCCACATCAGAGGATTGAACCAATAGATCGTCAGCAAGAGAAACCCCAGGGGTTTCCACCAATGGTCTTTACGACGAATGTGCGCCTGCTCATGGGCAACAACGTGTTCCATATCCTGTTCGTTCATGCTGAACGGAAGATAGATTCTCGGATTGATAATACCAAGCACAAACGGAGAGCTTACATTCTCGCTCTGGAAAATGTTGTCCTTGTAGTGAACAGCAGTATCAACTTTTCGATTCAGACGCTGATAGCTGATAATAGTATAGGTGGCTAAAAGCAGAATACCAATAATCCAAACAATGGTAAGAATAGTCATCACGTTATTACCATTGTTTGTGGGAACAGTAACACCTTCAAAATACCAATCTCCAAGATAATCATTTATCCGGTTATCAATGGGAGTAATGCCGGTCTGAACATCGAAGCTCGGCCCGGAGATTATTTTTTCAGGAAATGTTTCTGCACTTGGAATCAGGCTCAGTGCACTCTCAAAAGAAAACGGGCAGATCAGTCTGACAGCCACGATGCCCCAAAGCAGAACATTGATCCACTTGGGAGCTTTCTTCAAAACAAGTCTGAGTATCAGCACAGCCACGACAAGCCAGCTTGCCGATATACTCATGTTAACGATTTTTAAAAACAGGTCGCTCATTATTTGCCTCCTCTCCGGATGCAGTCGATCATACGCTGCACCTCGTCAAGCTCATCTTCGGACATATCCTGATGTTTCGTAAATGCAGCGATAAAAGCAGGTAGAGAACCCTCGAATTTCTTCTCAAGCAGTTCGTCGATCTCGCACGCCTGGGCTTCATCTTTGGAAACGAGAGAAGAAACAGTGCCATTATCATTCTTCAACACACCACGCTCTCCAAGACGCTTGATAACGGTATAAGTCGTAGTCCTTTTCCATCCGAGCTGATCCTGGCACAGCTTTACAAGCTGGGCAGCAGTAACCGGCTCATGCTCCCACATAATCAAGCAAAAACGATATTCACTTTCGTGAATCTTCGGAAAATCCATATTCATGCCCTCCTTGTCTACACCGTTAGATTTCAAATATAGTCTACTATATTAGACAATCAAAAGCAATAGAGTTCATAGAAAAGATACAAAAGAATTGCCCGTAGGATTTCTCCCACGGGCAATTGTAAGCATCAACGTATTATTGAACAGTAGATTTCATTACGAAATCAGTGTTTTTATCCACTCAATTAAATTTTTGATCTCACTTACAACATTGCCATTGATAATACTGGACAATGCAACGAACAAAGACAGAATAGTCACGATCATCATGATCCACTGCAGTTTTATGTTTGATTCACTGCTTCTGTATTCAGCCGCATCATTCAGCAACTTTAGTATATTATCAATTTGCGTTTTTGTCTCCCGGATTCTTTTAGATATACCTTCAAGACTTCTTGACGATACAGAACCTTTTTTATAAAACTGATGTCTAAAGGCTTTAGCATCATCGTGATCTATAGATTTACCTGAAAATTCAGAAATAAAACGATAACAATAATATAACTTCCGTTCAACCGCAACTCTGAGTTTTAGAACAGAGGATGTTTTAGCTTTTCTAATCACTTTGCTGATTTTTTTTATTGCAGATCGCAATATCTCTATCTGCAACATATTCTAATGTAGCTGCAGTTAAATAACCCCCATATATATCCGAGATATCATGGTGGGCTATCTCCGGCAAATGATCGTCTTTAGAGTAATTTCCGCCACAGAAAGCAGATAAACGTAATCCCTCATTTTCTCCATGCTTATAATCCCAGCATACGCAGGCGTTATACGTTGGTGCATAGTCGGCAACTCTGTCAAACGACATACTATCCCAAAACTCTAAATTGCGACGCTCATTACTGGGACGGATATTGGTCGAATATGTTTCAAATGTCGGTGTAAATATTCCGTCTTCCCAAAAGTAAACGGAATATGTCTTGCGAATTTCCTTCAATATTTGCCACTTCAGTTGAGAAATCATCTTATAGATTTTTTCTTGACGAACATTATTGCCAGTATGAGATGATCTGCCAAATTTTTTTACAGCATACCAGGGTGTATTGAATTGTCTATAAACCGTTGTATATCCAGAATACTTTTCCTTACATACTTCTGCGATCTTAGCATTAAATTCTTTTGTAATATATACACGATACTGTACTAAAAGAAAAGTGGCTGACAGATTACGAAGAGATACGGAAATATCAGAACAAGATTGTTGGAGCTTTTCGTTTTTGCGAAACCGAACTGATAAAATATGTGTAAAAGCCTGACCATCATAATAGCGACCAAAATTGTCGATCTTATCAATATCCTCACGGGAACGAAATGCACCAAAAGAAGTTATCTTATTTCGGCGAACACATTTCTTTAGTTCCTTAATAAACTTTGGCAGGTCTTCTTTGGGAAGATAATCGTACAAATCTATGTAATCTAACTTTACAAATCCATTGACACTCTCTTTTTTTATGTAGTCAAAGCCTTGTGGCATATCAGCAGATTTTTCTTTCGAAAATGGGTCATCATCAAACCGATATTTCTCATGTTCTGAAAGTGGGAATATCTTTGCCAACTGCAATCTCAGTGTTCTGTACAGAGAATACGAAAATTCAGCCAGTTTATCTGAAAAAGACATTGTATATCTATCGAACACCTTGTTGTAGGATAATTTCATCGCACACACTCCTTTCGCATGATTATATGGGTATTTGCTTTATTCTTAGAGATTCTTGTAAAAAGGTTCAGCGACAAGAAGAAACCAAGCTCCTTGCCGCCTTAAATTATCAGCTATCCAAAGATCTATACTCTGTGACAGTTTTCAAATAGGTTTCGGGATCGCCGTTCAGTATCAAATCAGCATATCCAACCGGGTCATTGTAAATCAGATAATCCAGCTCTGACCGCTGATACATATTGTCGGCAATCTCGTTTTCCACAGCAATCGTATCAATGGCAATCATGCTGCCATTCGCAAATTTCAGCTCCACACAGGCAGTATCCATGTTAAACTCACAAGAAGTCAATCTATCCATAAGAAACCTCCATTCTGCGGGATGTTAGATCATCCCAAAATATTTGAATGCTTCCATAATTGCTTTCTCTTTTTCCGGTGGACACTGGGGTTGTCTGGAATCCTCGGATTTCGGCAGATTATAGTTTTTGCCTACCTCAATCCCACATTTCCGCTTAATCTGCGAGATATACAGGTTGGATATCTTTAATCCGCTATGTTCCAGTACATAGTCCTTGATCTGCGTGTAGGTTGCCCCATCCTGAAACTCTGACATATCCATGTCTTCCAAAGAGAACTCAACCCGAATCTTTTTCGAGTCGACCTCACCCTTGGAAAGCAAGACAACCGTCTCCACATGCGGTGAAAGTTACTTCTTATACTAAATAGCGAAACCGTAGTCTTTTGCGAAAAAATTCATGCCCCACTTAGGGGGATAGCGTTTACCCCAGCTAAAACCACTTACTTCTTTGTATTATCAATTCTTATATCATTCAATGGTAATGATTTGAATAATTTCAGTACTTTTTTCGCTAAAGTCTCCAACTCCTCAATTTGCCTAAGTAACATATCAGCTTCATCGTTAGCTTCCTCCGCCAATTCAGCAAATGCGTTACTTGCTGCACTCATAGCTTTATCTACATAATAATCTAATTTTTCATCATAAGCCTCAGCATAGCATTCACTAAGATATTCATCCACGAAATCTTGTTCATCAAACTTAGCCAAATCATAGACACTTCCCGTAAAAAGCATCTCCATATTTTCAATCGTATGGCTTGCTTCTTCTATCACAGTATCCAAATTATCAATTCCCTTTTCATAGAACACACGCAAGTCAAATATTTTATTAACTCTTTTTAATAATTCCAGGTATTGATAACATATCTCCTTTGCCTTCTCTAAGTCTCTTGTATGTAAAACACTGCTTGTAGTATTATAATACCATTTTTCTATTCCCCTATGATCTGAGAGTAAATAAAACATCTGATAATACTCTTCATGCATTGCTCCAAACATTGCAATACTCTTTCGTATTGCCATTTCTAAAAACAAAAGTTCTTCATCTGTCTTATATTCGCTAGAACTATCAATAATCCACGGAAACACTTCCTCTTGTAGAAGTTCAATAAAATCAACATCTCTGCTTATAAAGCCCGACTCAAAATTGTCTGCACTTTCTTCAGAAAAGTTTGACGATCCTACATACGCAATATTATCAGTCATAATAATTTTTGCATGATTTGAAAAACAAAAATAAACCTCTGCTTTATCCGCAATCTTTTGTGGAGACAACTTACTTTTATATAATGAAATGCTTCTTTTGGCCTTATCTGCATAGGTTTTTCCAAAATAGGATTCCCAACGTCCCGGAATATTTGATACAATACATATCTCTGTATCTTTTTCACAATCCTTCAATGCTTTTAATAAGACATTTTGGTCTTTTGAAATATTATACGTCAAAATATGTATCTGACTTGCATTTTTAAAGTCCTCGATAACAGCAGAATATGTCAGTTCATCTTTCGACATAATAAACTCTGCATCTTCAAGCCTCTTTGAAATTATCATTAACAATATACCTCGTATGCTACAATTTTAATTATTTTCTTTTAGCAAAACTCTCAATTATTTCTCTATCTGTTCTTTCTTCTGTTGGATCATCAGAAAAGAAAAAACTCAAGTTTGTATCACTAAAATATCTTTTGTACAAATCTGGTCTTAATATTTCTGCCTTATTGCTATTTTCAACACTTCTTCCATTAGGCGTCCCATCTTCTTTTTTACCATTTCTTCTAACATCAAAACAATATATCGCATTAGGATTATTGCCCTCTGTTCTTCTTCCAATAAGTAGCCTCTCTTCTGAAGACTTCACAATCACCTTTTCTGATGGTATATAACGTGAAAATATAGCAGAAAAATCTTCAAACAAATCTCTATTGGCGTTACCTTTTTCAACACCGAAAAATTCACAGAATCATACGCACTATCAAAATGTACATTATAAAAATCAATATATCCCTTAATTGATACATTTACATTTTCCTGCT
>NZ_QUMD01000005.1 GCF_003481985.1 Clostridium sp. OF09-36 | reverse complement strand
CGGAGCAGGAAGCGGCAAAACGCCGGGAGCTGGAACAGCAGCTTTATGAGGTGTTCCGCAAGTATGCCGACAAACGGCAGAGTGAGGAAGCCGGGGCATAAGGTTTTCCAAAGCCATCGTTGATTTGCGGGGCTGCTGACGGTATAATAAAGGTGTCAGCAGCTCCGTTTCTTTTTTAAGAAAAGGAGCGACAATATGAATAATCGAATAGACGCAATCTATGCAAGACAATCGGTAGACAAAAAGGACAGCATTTCCATTGAAAGCCAGATTGAATTTTGCAAATACGAGTTGAAAGGCGGTAACTGCAAGGAATACACAGACAAAGGGTACAGCGGCAAGAATACAGACCGTCCGAAGTTTCAAGAACTGGTGCGGGACATCAAGCGGGGCTTAATTGCAAAGGTCGTGGTTTACAAGCTCGACCGTATCAGCCGTTCCATTCTGGACTTTGCCAACATGATGGAGCTGTTCCAGCAGTACAATGTAGAGTTTGTGTCCTCTACGGAAAAGTTTGATACCTCCACCCCGATGGGGCGGGCGATGTTAAATATCTGTATCGTGTTCGCCCAGCTTGAGAGGGAAACCATACAGAAGCGAGTAACGGACGCTTACTATTCCCGCAGCCAGCGAGGTTTCAAGATGGGTGGGAAAGCCCCTTACGGCTTCCATACAGAGCCGATTAAGATGGACGGTATCAATACAAAAAAGCTGGTGGTAAATCCAGACGAAGCGGCAAATATCCGGCTGATGTTTGAGATGTATGCTCAGCCCACAACCTCCTACGGGGACATTACCCGGTACTTTGCCGAACAGGGGATTTTGTTCCATGGCAAAGAGCTGATACGCCCCACGCTGGCGCAGATGTTACGCAATCCTGTCTATGTGCAGGCAGACCTTGATGTGTATGAGTTTTTCAAAAGTCAAGGGACGGTCATTGTCAATGACGCTGCCGATTTTACTGGCATGAACGGCTGCTATCTGTATCAAGGGCGGGATGTGAAGCCCAGCAAAAAGAACGACTTGAAAGACCAAATGCTGGTACTGGCTCCCCATGAGGGCATTGTCCCCTCTGACATCTGGCTGACCTGCCGCAAGAAGCTGATGAACAACATGAAAATCCAGTCTGCCCGGAAAGCCACCCATACATGGCTGGCGGGAAAAATCAAGTGCGGGAACTGCGGGTATGCCCTTATGAGTATCTTCAATTCCTCCGGCAAGCAATACCTTCGCTGTACGAAACGGCTGGACAATAAAAGCTGTGCCGGGTGCGGGAAAATCATCACTTCGGAGCTGGAAGCGGTTGTTTATCAGCAGATGGTAAAGAAACTGGCAAGCTACAAGACTCTGACAGGCAGAAAGAAAGCGGCAAAGGCAAACCCGAAAATTGCAGCACTGCAAGTGGAGCTTGCCCATGTGGACAGCGAGATTGAAAAGCTGGTGGACAGTCTGACGGGTGCAAACAATGTCCTGCTCTCCTATGTGAATGTGAAGATAGCGGAACTGGACGGGCGCAAGCAGGAACTTCTGGCGAGGATAGCGGAGCTGACGGTGGAAGCCATCAGCCGGAACAGGTCAGCCAAATTTCCGGCTACCTCGACACTTGGGAGAATGTATCCTTTGACGACAAGCGGCGGGTGGTGGACTTGATGATTACCACCACAGCCGCTACAAGCGACAGCTTGAACATCACATGGAAAATCTGACGGGCGGAACCCCCGTCAGATACCTACCTGTGTAGTCCCTTGTAAACTGTACTTTGTCTCATTATAAATTGCACACTGCATATAGCGGAATATTTACCATCCACTCCTGTTTTTTATATTTTAAAGTTGAGAAACGAACCGCCTCTTCCGGATGAAACTTATCGCAATATGCCTTTAAACTCTGAGAATGAATATTTGTTTCCGCCTTGACTTCAATCGGTACGATATTCCGCTCCTTCTGAATTAGGAAATCCTGTTCAAACGTTGCTTTGTCCGTTCCATAATAATACGGAGTATAATCGGTATCAGAAATCAACTGCTGCAGCACATACTGTTCCGTCAATGCTCCCTTAAACCCGATAAAAATATCATTTCCTTCCAGAATTGTCTCAGCCGGTAATTCACTCAATGCTCCTAATAAACCTACATCCAACATAAATAATTTATACGCACTCATATTCATATAGGCCTTTAATGGCATATGCGGCTCATTCACCCGGTTCACTTTATAAACCAGTCCGCAATCCAACAACCATTGAATCGCAATTTCAAAGTCTGTGCTTCTTGCTCCTTTTTTAATCTGACCAAAAAAGAATTTTTTATTTTCTTTCGCAAGCTGCATTGGAATGGAATCCCAAACCATTCTGATTCGCGGCAATGTTTTGGCATCGATATGTTTTCCAAAATCGCCTTCATATTGACGAACGATTTCACTCTGAATTCGGCGAACTTCAGCATAATCCTTTTCTACACGAAAGGCCTCTACAACGGCTGGCATTCCTCCGGTATAATAATAATTTTTCAGCCAGAACAAATACTTTTCCGAAAAAATATCGATAAGTGGATAATCCTTCGTATTTAATGCGTCCGACAACGCTTCTTCTCCCATTGCACAAAGGAATTCCCTGAAATTAAGCGGATATAAATCCAACATATCTACCTTCCCCACAGGGCAAGAAATTCCCTCATGAATTGCTACACCCAAAAGTGATCCTGCTGCAACAACATGATATTCCGGAGCTTCTTCACAAAAATACTTTAATGATTCTAATACCTTCGGCACATTCTGAATTTCATCTAAGATAATCAGTGTGTTTCCCGGAGTTATGGTTACACCAGACTCAATGTTTAAATTCATAATAATACGCTCAATATCAAAATCAACATCAAACACATCCTTCATCCGCCGATTATTATAAAAAGAAATGTATGCCGTTTTCTCATAATACTTCTTTCCGAACTCTTTCATAAGCCAGGTCTTTCCAACCTGGCGTGCTCCCATAATTACAAGCGGCTTTCTACTCGCCCTTTCTTTCCATTTCAAAAGATCATCCATTGCAAACCGTTGCATTTTCCCACCTGCCTTTTCCTTTTATATTAAGTATATCACATTTTTTCCGACCTATGCATTTATAATTTATACATTTTTTCCGACCTTACCTTATCTGATAGTTACATTTTTTCCGACCTTATTCTCTATAGCACAACATTTTTTCGGACGTAATTTTGTTCTAATCAACACTTTTTCGGACGTTACTCCGTTTATAATCAGCGGACACGCCACCGGCACCTCCTCGATATGCAAAGTAGCAGAAAAAAATCCTGAAAGGAATCATTTCCCTTCAGGATTTCAGATGAATCAGACTATCAGTTATATAATGAATGGTATTTTCCTAATCTACCGGATCCGCGGCAAATTAAGCTTCAGCTTCGTTGCCAGCATGCGGATCACAAACACCAGCCCGGATCCAAGCAGCGCCGCTGCGCTCTGCTGCATCCCATGGACTACGCAAAAGAAATAGCAGGCACTTCCCACAAGCGATGCCACCGCATAAATATGCTTGGAAATGACCATGGGCATCCGCTGCACCATCATATCCCGGATGATTCCGCCGCCGACCCCGGTGATCATTCCCATGAAAATAGCCAGAAAGAAATTGCGCGGACACCCGGACTGCAGGGTTGCCTGAACCCCGTAAACAGAAAAAATTCCTAAGCCAATGGAATCCACCACATTGTTCAGACGGTCAAGCAGCTCTGCATGACTGTCATAATAGTTCTTGTGCGTATATGCGATCCAGAATACCACAAGGGCTGTCATGACCGACAATATGATTTCCGGATAATTGTAAAAATTTCCAGACGGCACCAGCCCAAGAAGGGTATCTCTTAACGTTCCTCCGCCAAGCGCCGTGATCAGTCCCAGTAACATCACCCCAAATACATCGACACCTGCAGCGATCGCAATCATCGCACCCGATATGGAAAATGCGATAATTCCTGCTATTTCCATTCCCATAAGAATCGTTTGAAAATCTGTCATACCCTGTTCCCTCTCCATGTTTGATTCGTTGTAATTGTTTGATTCATTGTAATTGTTTTATTCCCCTCAATTACAATTCTCTTCTGATTTTACCATGATTATGAGAACAGCGCAGTAATTTTCTTCCAAAAATCAAATCTCCTGTCATACAGGATTTTTGTCGGGCAAATTTCTATTCGAGAACGCCCCATACTTCCAATCTTCCTGAAATACAGAACCGCAGCCAGCACAAGCGAAAGCACATCCGCAACCGGCTGCGCCCAGATCTTTGCCGGATTGTCCCTCCGCCCGGATCACACTGGAATAGCAGTTTGCGATAAGCACAAACAGACCGGAAACGCAGACTATCCGCAGATAGGTTTTTGCATAATCCCATGTATCACTGCTCGCCCCGACAAACATAAGGATCTGATCCATGAATCCTCCTTTTTAATAGTACGCTATTGTATCAATATCAATAGCGTGCTATTATTTATACCAAACACTACATACTCTTATTTACTGCTTTTCATGCATATCCAACAAGTGAATTTTGCCAATGCTGCGCACATTCTCACACATTCATTTTCACCACAACATTCCCCGCATGCTCTACATCTCCTGCCATGCGGATTGCAGACTGCAAAGCCTAACTTCTCAGCCAGCTTTAAACGGAAATCAGAGTAATCACAGATCATCACTTTTTTCATTCCAAAGTACTGAAAGGCAACAGCTGCCGCAATGCCGATCGTACCGCAGCCAAATACCACCGCATTCTGCCCAGAGAGATATCTGACTTTGCGGCAGGGAATCAGGATATATTCCGAAAAACCACCGATCGTTCCGGCCCGTCTGGTATCATCTTTTGCGTAACGCGGGTAGGGATAAACACGCTCTCCAATCGAAAACTCTGTAATGTTTTTGCCGACCTTTACCACACGGGATACGGTTTCATGACCAAATTCACCGCCCACATTCACCTTGTGTCCGGTATTGGGTCCACAGGTAAAGACAGCCACATCCGTGCCGCAGATACTGGAATAAAGGTTCTGCACCAGCATATCGTTATCACCCACTTCCGGAAGCGGCAGTTCCCGCACCTCAATTTGTTCTTTCCCTAAATAAATGCCTGCTTTCATGTATCCTACTAATGTGTCATGACGCATCGCTACATCACGGAAATGGTATGTTCGATTGAATCGCTGCAGTCATGTTTCAGCCACTCGGAAATGATTGCCATCAAGCCACTGATATAAAAGGCCATCAGATAACATCTGTCTTCCTGTGGCACATTGTAGCGTTCCAGAATCGGTGTAAACACATGCGTAAACATCCGCCTATATGTGTCATCCAGGTTAAGCACATTCGCCCTCTGCATGGCTGTGCAAAAAAGTCGTTTATGCTCTCTGATATAGTTCAGGTACGGTGTCAGATAGTCCGGCGTTACAAGACAAAGTTCCTCTTTCGGACAGTTCTGTAATTTTGAAAAAAGCGAAGGCACCGCTGACTCCCCGTTTACAGGCAGCGCAGCGAACGTTTTTTTATCCTGCGCCATATAATCCATAAACTGCTGGTTCATGTAACGTACGCTCTCCGCAAGCAAATCGCTAGTCGTCTCATAATGCAGGTAGAAGGTGGAGCGGTTGACACCTGCCGATGCACAGATTTCTTTGACAGTAATATATGCGAAGTCTTTCTTTTCCAAAAGCTGTAAAAAAGCCTCGTCCATCTTCGCAGCGGTAGCAAAATATTTACTTTCGGATTTATTCAACGCGCTCTGCCTGTGGGTTAATCTTTTTCTTTCGCCAGTCACTTATTGTACTTGTGGCAATAGCAGTCTTTTTACTCAATTCTATCTGGCTCATGTGCAATTCGTCGAGTCTTGTAAATATTTTTTTATATATCTTCACTGTATGGTATCCTTTCATCCGCCTTTGTATTCCGACTTTTCGGATATCATGTCATAAATACTAACTCTTATCAATACCATGTCTGTTGCAGTTTATCATCCCGCACGAGTAGATCGATTTTGATAATGAGTATATGTGACATGATATTGGAAAGGCAGTTGAAGCAGCCGGAACAATCATCAAAAAATTTATACTGTTCAATCCGCCTGATCCGTGCTAAACTAAAGATAGTGTTTCGAGATGGTGCAAAATTATGGAGGGATAAGCAAATGGAACCAATGTATTTGTCAATCCAGCCCGTGGAAACCGGGAAGCGGATCAAGCAGCTGCTTTCGGAGCAGAACTATACAATCCGCGAAATCCAGGGTGCTTTCGGTTTTGAGAACCCACAGGCGATCTATAAATGGATCGCGGGGAAATCCATGCCAAGCCTGGATAACTTTGTTATTCTCAGCAGACTATTACATACCAGCATTGAAAATATCCTCGTCATTGACGGGGATATTTCTCGTTTATATCACATTTTACGTATTTTAAATTAAACCACAGGTTCAATGACATACTTTCTCTCCTGCCTTATAATCATTCTATACAAATGATACAAAAAAGCTAACCCTGCATAATTTTCCGTACAGGATTTAACAAAGAACTCCATGGTAAGTTAATCGTTCAGTGATATGGATTATTTTGTTATCTGTTATTTCTTATTTGTTTTTGTTTATGGATAACTCTTAATGAATGGCAAATTCAGATATCTTTCGATCCTGTAAAAAACCTGTGAGTGATCACAGCAGTGCCAAGGTACGGTTTCAGGCACCATGACTGCGGAATCTGATCTTCAGGTTCCGCAGTTTTTTCGGTTCATCACTCTCCCAGATATTTTTCCAATAATACTAACTTGATTCCCGGGATTCCATTAAAATCGGTTGGAACTATGCCAATCTCTGTATATCCATGTTTTTGATACATGGCACGGGCTACCTCATTCTTTTCATTCGTATCGATCCTGAGTTCCATACATCCATGCTCTAACGCATAGTTCTCATAAAATTGAAGAAATCTTCTCCCATATCCTCTGCCTGCACTTGCTGGAGAAATCACAAGTGTATGCAATACACAGACTTGATCCTCCGGAACATGATATTTCCAGTTTCCATATCGGTAGGAATCTACCTGTACGTTATTTATGATCCCGGTTCCATATATGTTTCCATCTTCTTCAAGCACATATAAATCTTCGCGTTTTAACGCCATTTCAGCTGTCGAACGAACAGGATATATGCCTCGGATCCACCCGATTTGTTGTTTCTGTTCTTCTTCCGCCGTGTGGATCTCATCATATAACTTTTCCACTGCATCAAGATCTCTTTCTGTCGCTTTTCTGATTATCATAGCAGTATCTCCGCTCCTTTTCCAAGCGATAAACTCGCTTTCATAGGTATTAAACCACAGGTTCAATGACTTTCTTCTTCTCCTGCCTTATAATCATACCATAAACAGACGATGCAAAGGAGGGAAATCTATTATGAAAATAACTTCGCTTACGCCAATAAAATACTTAAGGCCCTGGCAGATGAAAAATCCTACTGGGAAAACAAGGAGCAGGCATCCCGCACTTATGTTGCTGCTGTTGGTGAGGAACCTGTCATCCCGGAGTATGACTACTCTGCTGTATCTGACACCTTAAAAGAGCTTGACCGCAAAACCGTTGTCATCAAGCATGCACTGAACCTGGCCAACGCCACCGCAAAGATCATGGTTGGCGATACCGAAATGAGCGTTGACAGCATTCTGGTATCGATGGCACAGCTCAACTCCCGGAAAACAACCCTGGATACCATGCGCAAATTTCTGCCTAAAGAGAGGGAAGGTTCCCGCATATTAAGTTCCAGAAATGCTGCTCCTGAATACCGTTATACCAATTTCGACTTGGATCTGGTAAAGCAGGATTATGAACGCATCTCAAAAAAGATCATGGAAATGCAGATTGCCCTTGACCGGTACAATCAGACTTTCCTGTTTGAGGTGGATCTGTAACCATATCGTTAGCATAACGGCCAAGAGCCGGGAGGTCTATGATCATGACTGGGTGGATGAAAAGGTATCATGAGTCACTCAAAGATATGCCGGCTCCAATTGAGGCCCGCGAAATACGCCAGAAGCTTGATACCAGAGACTTAATCGCGTATGCAAAAAAACAAGGGAAGAAAATTATTGACCTTTCTGAGGATGAAAAAATGCTTTTTTTGAAGTAAGCAAAATGGGTCGCGGCAAAATGCCGTGACCCATTTTGGCAATAATTTAACACAGCAAATAGAAAGTCCGGGCGTGTACGAGGCTGACTTCCCACATTTTCACATTTCGAACATCCGAATCTGACACAGATTGCATAAGGAACAGCATAATAAGTATCAAAAAGATAAGAGCTTATTGCGATAATGGGCACTTGTCGAAATAATCATATAATAGCTGAAATAATTAGTGAAATTATAATTAGAAAAAACAATGGGCCGTGTGAGTTGCCTTTCGACAACTCACACGGCCCTATTAAAGTGAATCAAATTGAAATATAAATTAAAAAACTACCGTTTTTTGTTCATCTTATTCGAGATGTAATTACATATTTAAGATATAAATTAAAATTGACAGTGTGCTGATCAGCCCTTACGCTTCATCAATTGCCTTTCCAATATCATGTCTCATATACTTATTATCAAAATCGATCCACTCGGTTGCCTTGTACGCATTGGCCCGGGCTTCTTTTAAGTTGCTTCCGGTTGCGGTCACACCGAGTACGCGTCCACCGTTGGTTACAACACGTCCCTGCTCATCGAACTTGCTTCCTGCATGGAAGACATAGTAGCCGTCTTTGTCTTTGAAGTTCTCTAAGCCGCGGATCTCAAAGCCTTTTTCGTAGTGTTCCGGGTAGCCGTTGGATGCCAGGACTACGCAGACTGCAGCGTTGTCCTCGAACTCCAGGTTGATCTGGTCCAGAGTGCCGTCGATGCAGGCTTCAAACAGGTCGACCAGGTCATTCTTCATGCGCGGAAGTACGACCTGGGTCTCCGGGTCACCGAAACGGGCGTTGTATTCGAGTACCTTCGGACCGTCTGCAGTCAGCATCAGGCCAAAGAAGATGATTCCCTTAAATTCTCTGCCCTCTGCTGCCATGGCATCGACCGTTTTCTGGTAAATATGCTCTTTGCAGAATGCATCGACCTCCGGAGTATAGAAGGGGCTCGGGGAGAAGGTTCCCATGCCGCCGGTGTTCAGTCCCTGGTCGCCATCCTTAGCACGCTTGTGGTCCTGTGCAGAGGTCATGATCTTGATGGTCTTTCCGTCTACGAAGGATAAAACAGATACTTCACGGCCGGTCATAAATTCCTCGATGACGATCTCATCACCTGCGGAACCGAACTGCTTGTCCATCATCAGGGTCTTGACACCTGCTTTCGCTTCTTCTAAGTCCTTGCAGATGAGAACGCCCTTGCCCAGTGCCAGGCCGTCTGCCTTTAATACGATCGGCATCTTTGCAGTCTCCAGATAAGCGAGTGCTTTTTCCGGGTCATTGAAGGTTTCATAAGCTGCGGTCGGAATGCCATATTTTTTCATCAGGTCTTTGGAGAATGCCTTGGAGCCTTCCAGGATTGCTGCGTTAGCCCTCGGACCAAATGCACGCAGTCCTGCTGCCTCGAACGCATCAACCGCACCTGCTGCCAGCGGATCATCCGGCGCTACCACGGTCAGATCGATGGCATGTTCTTTTGCAAATGCCACCAGCTTGTCAAACTCCATGACACCGATATTGACACACTCTGCCACCTCGGCAATGCCTGCATTGCCCGGTGCACAATACAATTTCTCAACCTTCGGGCTCTTTGCCAGCTTCCATGCGATGGCGTGCTCTCTTCCGCCGCCCCCTACGATCAAAATCTTCATTTGCATATTCCTCCTTTTACCGTTCCTGGTCATTGCCTGCATTTTGCGTAAACAACAACTCTTTTTCTCTATGCGTTCTCATCGCCAGGCAAACCGCAGACAGACCGGAATCCCACCGGTCTGCCCTTATCGTTCGTTTTTATTTTATCTTTCCGTTTGCGATCAGGTCAATGGCCTGCGGCAGTAGCTTCCACTCTGCCTGCTCCATGACTCTGCGCTGCAATATCTCCGGCGTATCGCCGTCCTGCACCTCGACTGCCTTCTGCAGGATGATCGGGCCGGTATCCATACCACTGTCCACAAAATGAACGGTTGCACCCGTCACTTTTACACCGCGTGCCAGTGCTGCCTCATGTACCTTCAGGCCGTAATAACCCACGCCGCAGAAGGACGGGATCAGGGACGGATGGATATTGATGATCTTATGCTCATATTTTTCGATCATCGCAGCCGGGATCTTTACCAGGAAACCAGCCAGCACGATCAGGTCCAGATGATACTCATCTACCTTCGCCAGAAATGCCTCGTTAAATGCTTCCCGGCTCTCATAGTCCTTCGGGGAGATGCACAGGCTTCCACACCATGCTTCTTTGCGCGCTCCAGCGCATAAGCGCCGGGATTGTTGCTGATGACCACTGCGATCTCGGCATTGGTGATCGTTCCTGCATCCACTGCATCCAGGATTGCCTGTAAGTTGGTGCCGCCGCCGGACACCATTACACCGACTCTTAACATAAAGTCACTCCCTTTTCGTCTTCCTCAATGGAACCGATCACATACGGTACATCTCCGGTTGCCTTGATTGCTTCCATGGTCTTCTCCACGTCAGCCGGATCCACTGCCACGATCATGCCGATACCCATGTTGAAAGTATTGTACATCATGGTTTCTTCGATCTCGCCCTTGTCTGCCAGCATCTTGAAGATGGCCGGTACCTCATAGCTGTCCTTCCTGATGACTGCGCGGGTTCCTTCTTTTAACATACGCGGAACGTTCTCATAAAATCCGCCGCCAGTGATGTGGCTGCAGGCTTTTACAGTCACACCTGCGTTCTTCACGCTCTTTAATGCCTTTACATAGATACGGGTCGGTGCCAGAAGAGCCTCACCCAGAGTCTTTCCGAGAGAATCGTAATAAGTATTCAGCCCTTCTTTGGTCAGCTCCTTCTCAAATACCTTGCGTACCAGGGAGAAACCGTTGGAATGAACGCCGGTGGATGCCATGCCGATCAGCACATCGCCAGCCTTTAAGTGCTCGCCGGTGATCATCTCCTTCTTATCGCAGACACCAACTGCAAAACCAGCCAGATCGTAGTCCTCCTCCGGCATCAGTCCGGATGCTCTGCGGTCTCGCCGCCGATCAGTGCAGCCTCAGACTGCAGGCAGCCCTCCGCAACACCCTTTACGATATCCGCGATCTTCTCCGGATAGTTCTTGCCGCAGAATGTAGTCCAGGAAGAATAACGGCTCGCCGCCTGCGCAGGCAATGTCGTTCACGCACATAGCCACGGCATCGATGCCGATGGTATCATGCTTGTCCATAATGATCGCCAGCTTTACCTTGGTGCCGCAACCATCGGTTCCGGATAAGAGCACCGGCTCCTCCATGTTTTTGATCTTTGCCAGGGAGAATGCGCCAGAAAAACCACCCAGACCGCCTAACACTTCCTCACGCATGGTCTTTTTTACATGCTCCTTCATCAGCTCTACAGACTTGTATCCTGCTTCAATGTCAACTCCGGCTTTCTTGTAATCCATCTTCTTTTCCTCCATATGTATGGGTTTTGTGGTTGTATCGTTCTGATAACGGACTTTGCCAATATGAAATGTGAAGCATCAGCAAAATCCTGTTGCTGGACACCCTTGTGAACAGTAACGGTTTTACTTCATCTGGGCCAGATACTCTTTGTATCCAATGCTCTCTAACTTGTCTGCCTTCTTCACGACATCGTTCTTCATATCCTCACTGTAGTTTTTCAGCTTCTGAAGAAGCTCTGCGTCAGAGGTTGCCAGGATCTTTGCTGCCAGAATGCCGGCATTGGCTCCACCGTTGATTGCTACGGTCGCTACCGGGATTCCAGACGGCATCTGTACGATCGAATACAGGGAGTCCACACCGCCGAGGTCGGAGGTTTTCATAGGAATACCTACAACCGGCATCGGGAACAGTGCTGCACACATGCCCGGCAGATGTGCTGCTTTTCCGGCACCTGCAATGATCACCTTGATTCCCTTTTCCTCTGCGCTCTTCGCCCATTCAAAAAAGATGTCCGGCTCGCGATGTGCGGAAATGATCGTCATCTCATAATCAATTCCGAACTTATCCAGGATTTCTGCCGCCTTCGCCATGATCGGCATATCTGAATCACTGCCCATTACAATTCCTACTTTTGCCATTGCAAGTTCTGCCACTCAAAATATGATTAAATATACTCACATCGAGACTATGTAGACTCTCGCGAGTTCTACTTACTGCTTCCACGTGTATGCTTTTGATTGATTAAAATCATATCTACTCACAAGTTCTTGTACACTCCACAGTCGTTAATTCCCGACTAAGTCATCGGTACATACCTACGTTTGCGTGTTACTATGCAACTTCGTAAGTTGCCGCATCTCTCAAATTTAATGCAGCATTCAAATCTCTATCTTCCACATAACCGCAACCACATCTGTAAGTTCTATCGGAAAGCTTTAAATCTTTTTTGATACAACCACAACCATGACATATCCTGGAAGACGGATACCATCTGTCTGCTACCCGGAATTCAATGCTGTTTTCATGACATTTTGCTTGAAGTTTTACCCGAAATTCATAGAATTTCTGTGACGCAACAGCTTTTGAAAGATGCCGGTTCTTCATCATTCCTGATACATTTAAGTTTTCAATCGTTATATAAGATGGTTTGGTTTTTACGATCTCGGCGATTGTTTTATTGATATAATCAGTACGGATCAGATCCAGCTTATGATGAAGTTTTTGTACCTTTAGCTTTTGTTTTTGTATATTTGCTCTTTGAGTGGACTCTCCTTTCTTTAAATTCTCATATTTGCGGGAAAGACTTCTCTGTTCCCTGATCAAATGTTTTTCAATCTTCTTCAATCTTGCTGATTTATTGATATTCTTGTAAGTTCTTCCGTTCGAACATATTGCGAATTCTTTTAAACCAAGGTCGATCCCGATTCCCTCGTTCTTGGGATCGGTTATCTCAGGGTCAGGAATTTCTACAAGGGCAGAAACATAAAATCGACCAGCTTTCATAGAAACGGAACCACTTTTTATTACATACCCATCTTTGGTTGTAGGTATATATCCCTTTTCCTTGATGCGGATCCATCCCAGGGTCGGTATGTTAATCCTGTGTCTTTCACAACGGCAATCACCCGGATTGTTTTTCACAAAATACATCTTTACATCCGACTTGCCTTTCTTTTTAAAGTTTGGAAAGGCGCTCTGATGTTTGAAGAATCTTGAAAAAGCAGTGCATCCACATTCAATGGAATGCTTTACAGATTTTGAACTCACTTCTTTTATCCAGGAATACTCTGGATGTTTCGGAAGATATTCATTGTTCAGCCAGACACTAAATGATTTTCCGCTCATAAATGGTTCGCCTTTTTCGAAAAGTTCTTTATTATGAGCAAGGTAGAAATTGTAGACGTATCTACACGTTCCGATTGTCTTACGTATCTTGACTTTCTGTTCCTCTGTCGGATTCATTTCTGTTTTGAAGCTCTTTAACAATCTCTTCGTCCCCTTCGATTTGTTTTTTATACTTGCGAAGCCCGTACAATCTGCATGAAAACACATGGAGTATGGAAATAATATCCTGTACAAGTTCTTCCTGTGGTGACAGTTCTTCATTATTCACGACCACGATGGTTGTATGAAACTTCATACAGAATTTTTCAAACCATTCATAACCAAATCGGACAAATCTGTCTTTATGGGTTATCACAATGGTTTTGATTTTTTGTTCCATCACTTCATTTAATAATTCATTCCACTTTTTGCGATTGTAGTTAAGACCACTCCCATAATCTTCGATACATTGGTCAACAATCATGCCCCTGGCATTGCAGAACTGCCGTAAAAATGCAACTTGATTCTGCAAATCATCTTTTTGATTTCTTGTTGACACTCTGGCATAGATCACAATCTGACGCTGGTCATTTTCTGTATGAATGCCTTTAAATTGAAGATATTGGGCGTAGGTATAATAACGCCTGTCCGTTGGAGTCCGGTTTGCCTTTAGAGTTCCTTCCCTGTCCCAGCGCTGTAATGTCTTAACAGACACACCTACCAGTTCAGCAAAATCTTTTGGTTTGTAATTTGTAATACTGGATGTGTTCATAATAGCTCGCTCCTTTGAGTATATTTAAACACATCTCATCATTTTTATCAATATATTTTGTTGTCCGAATTTCCTCCTTTTATATTTATTATTATAATTAATAAATAACCGCATTGTTTGAACTGTTACTTATAATATAATACTGTATTTTCCATACGCAGTCAATATAAAAAATGCAGTTTGTTGCGGCCTGCGCATTACGCAAACTGCAACAAACTGCACGATTTTCAGTTTTTAGACCTTTCGGATCAGCCGTCCAGCTCTTCATTTAATTTTTCAGTTCCTGCTACTACAAACCGGCCGTTTCGGATCACCGGAAGTTTCCGGCCGTCCCTGCAGACTGCCGTGATGTCGCCCAGCTCAGAATACGGGATCGTGATATCGGTATGACAGCTAAAGTAAGCCTTGGATACATCTTCCCTGCGCAGCAGGGAGATTTCGTTGTCCCGGGCAATGATCTCTTTTCCATCCGGATTGTATACCGCAGAATCCTCGCTCCAGCTGTAGCAGGTATCTCCTACCGCAAAATGCGGTCCGGTCTTCTCTGCGATCAGGATCGGGAACTTATCCATAATGTTATATTTCTTCGCCACTGCATAAGCCGTGGTGTTGGTTCCGATCGCAAACTCACCCATTGGAAGGGTATCGTGATTCTTTAAGATCTGCTGACGGATCAGCTTTTTGCCCTCTTCCGGGTCTGCGAAATTATCGCAGGAGTAATCGGTGATCTTTCCGTCTTTGAATTCCATGCGGAAATTTTTAAACTGGAAATCGCCGATGTAGACCTGGCTCACATGAAGCAGACCTTCTGTTCCAGCTAATACCGGGGAAGTGAAAACCTCTCCCACCGGAATATTCACATCGGCTACACAATTCTCAAAGTTTGTCTGCTTTGCCGGGTCTGTCAGGGGATGCAGGGAAATCTTCATATGGGTCTCATTTCCGGTCTCTGCATTTCCCGTTACCGTCACATACTCTGCCCGATCCAGTACATCCACCAGATTCTGCTGGATCTTTTTGTACTCCTCGTAATCCAGCGTATTGATGCGGATCGTCTCATGGAAGATCTCCGCAAAATCTGTTCCGATCGCCGGAACCGGGAACGCGATGATGGTGAAGCTGGTCTCATCTCCCGGAATGTACTGGTTCACGACCGGCATCGCCTCGTTGGAATAAGCGATCTGCAGCTCTTCCTGTTTTTCACTCAAAGCATAGGCCTCTGGCTTGTTCTTCGGCTCAAAACCATCCTCACCAAAAGTCTCCACTACAGCCGGTCCTGCATACGCTGCTGCTTTTGCTTTGCAATTCTCATATGCGGTGCGCAGTACGGCAAGCTTACGCTCCTTAAAGGCCTTATCCAGATAAATAGCCTGGTCGTAGCGGTGATCGTAGTCAAACTGCATATTAGCAGAGGTGCCATGGTAACCAATCTTACGATTCGGACTCATGGTCACGGACCAGACTGCCGCACGATAAAGAATCACTTCCAGTCCCATCTCCTCAAACTGGCGGATCGCAGCGCGGATCATACGCTCAAAGCCCAGCTCATAGCGGATGGAAACGGTCTTTTTCTTAGAAAGGTCACGCCCCATCACCTCAAAGCCCTTGCGGTATCCTTCTGTGTAGGTCGATGCCATCTTCTCTATGGTCTCCTCCGGCAGGGAATTCAGATACGAAGCGATCTGCAGCTCGGAATCGGAAATATACTCGCCAAACCGATATAGATAACGCAGATCATTTAAGTCTGACTCCATGATGATGTCCTTCGCAAAGCTTAAATCCGGGTCTAGCTGCTCACGGATGCGGTAGGCCAGTGTGACATCGGTATAGTCGCTGAAAAACCAGTACAGCACATCCCGCACCTGGCGCGCCTGCGGGATTCCATCCTCAAACATGTTATAAATCTCAATGAGAGTCTCGCATAAAATCGTGATATCCGTCAGTCTGCATTCATACGCAAAGACGATCGAGGCCCGGAACTGTGCATAAAATGCAGATAAAAGCGGGCCCAAGTCTGCCCCCAGCATCCGCATGGCAAATGCCGGATCAGCATAGCTTTCCTCATAATGATCCGGAAGAATATCCGCATAGAGACTGTGATTCAGCTTCTGAAGCTCCGGAAGAATCAGGCTGTCGAGATCCTCGCGAAGCTGCATTCTTGCCAGTTCCTCGATTTGGCTGTAAATGCCGCCATCTGGTTAAAGTACGCACGGTACGGCTCTGCCACCCGGTTTTCTGCCGGAATCTCCAGGATCCGCTCCATGGCCAGATCATAGCGCTCTGTTATATTTGTATTTTCTTCGTTCCACAATTCCTGATATTTCACCATAAATTCATTATCCTTTCCTGAGACGTTTTACTTTCAGCCCCATGAAATATTTCGCTGCTGTTCCTGCACTGCGCAAACAGCAATAGAATTTTGCCGGTCCGTTCCATTCCAGACGGACAAAATCTGCTGCCTCAATCGTATCATAGGATCGTCACGATTCCGATCACCAGCATTCCCAGCCAGCAAAACAATAAAATCCCGCCTGCGATAGTTCCGATCCGGGCCAGGATATTGTTGATTTCCTTCATCTTTAACGTTTTTACGCCGCAGATAACGGTCTCCACAGAAAACAGCAGGCTGGTCAGTGCCCAGGCTGCCACATCCGGGCCACCGCTTCCCTGATTTACAATGCTGCGTCCCAGACTAAAACAAAAACAAAATAGTCCGATCACTGCAAAACCAAGGCAGAAAAAGCTCTGCTTTGGAATTGGTTTCCGGATATAGGATATGCGTTTTTTTCTATTTTTCATCGGCTTTTTCATCGGCGTCTTCTCCTTTTTATACGAATCCTCTGAATCGTCCAGTGACTTAAAAAGCCAAGCGCACCACCGAGTGTATTTAAAAACAGATCATCCACATCGAAGCTTCCGACTTTGAAGATCAGCTGCGTCGTCTCGATGCAGAGGCTTAAACAGAAACCGAATAAAATCGTATTGTACCACTTTTTGCTTCTGCGGCTGATGATCGGCAGAAAAAATCCACACGGCATAAATCCTACTACGTTACCTACAATATTTAAAAGGAATGCTTCCATTCCCAGTTGTTTTCGATATTTATAAAAGCGCTTGATTTCCTTGAACAGCTCCAGATTGTACGCATAATCGCGCTGCTCCGGATTGCGTCCAAAGGACTCTGCAAAAAACATAAAATAAACCAGCAAGGCCATGTAAGCGATGAAAAGCACCCATCCCAGCTTCTGATTCCTGGTCGTATTTCTGATCATAATTCTAGTAAAACTCCTTTTTATTTCCAAATGCCAAATTCACCGGAAACGCTCTAAGCACTTCCTTTTTGCACAATGACCACAGGTAAACTTTTTATTCCACATGGTACCCTGCAAGCAAAGGGGCAGTCTCCGCCCGAAACCTGTTGCAGAAACTGCCGCCCCCTGTATCTTTTTATAATTTTAATAACATCAGGATCAAAATGTCTTTTGTCCCCAACATCATTTTAATCCTAAAATGTGATCTCGCCCTTGCGCTTTAACAGCAGTCCGCCGCAGACAATGGACATAATGCCCACGGTCACGCCAGTCACGAGCATAATGATTCCCACTGCAATGCTGCAGGCACCGGTGCGCTGCATCGTCTTATATACCTTTTCCATAATATGACTCCTCATTTTTCCAGAGAACATTTCACTGCTGCCATTCATGTTCTAACAGTCTGAAACCAGAACTCTGAGTTCTGCTATTTACTCTGCACCATACTGCTCATAGTAAGCATCGATTGCTGCCTTTAAGGTATCGTCGATGATGACTTTTCCCTTGTAAGGCTTGTTGTAGAGATGCTCTACAACATCTGCCATGGTTACAATCGCGGTGGTCTTGAAGCCGTACTTCTCTTCGATTTCCTTCAATGCAGACTTGGTTCCCTTTCCGCGCTCCATACGGTCTACGGAAACAACCAGACCAAGCACATCGACATCGCCCTGTGCCTTGATGATTGGCAGGGTCTCCTCGATGGAAGTACCGGCAGTAGTTACGTCCTCGATGATCACAACCTTGTCGCCGTCCTTGATCGGGCTGCCGAGCAGGATGCCCTTATCGCCGTGATCCTTTACTTCTTTCCGGTTGGAGCAGTAACGGATGTCTGCATCATACAGCTCGCTGATGGACATGGTCGCTGCAACGGTCAGCGGAATACCCTTGTAAGCCGGTCCGAACAGAACATCAAAATCGGTTCCGAAGGTATCCTTGATTGCCTGTGCATAATACTGACCCAGGCGGCGCAGCTGTGCGCCGGTGCGGTAGAAACCGGTGTTGACAAAGAACGGGGTCTTGCGGCCAGATTTTGTCACGAAATCACCGAACTTCAACACTTCACAGTCAATCATAAACTCAATAAATTCTTTCTTGTAATCTTCCATCTTGCTATTTCCTCCTTATTTTAAGCCAATTTTTCATCATCTATGTCATTCATTTTGTGTTGCCGTATTACTGCTGTGCCTTTATGGCGTTTCCATCATTTGATGGATGGAACAAGTCAAAATATAAGGCATGTAATGATATTATTCTTTAGTATATCATTACATGCCTGTTTTTTCAACATAACATTCGTAGAAACGCTTGACTCAAAAAATGAAAGAATATACCGAAATTGCTACTTTATGCAAAACCATTGAACGAAAAAATCTCCTATCTGGAAAGCACACCTCTGATCGGCTGCACCAGATTGCGTTATGTACCTTCAAAATACCGCGTTCTGAATTTCTGGACTCACCTTTGGTTTGTGTTTCAAGTGAAAGAAGATGAAAAATGTGTAAAAATCGAATATATCATTGATGAGAGGCAAAACTACGGAGTTTTTCTTAAATAGGACTACCCCAATCAGCGGACGCGCCACTGGCGCCTCCTCGATATGCCAGGCAATGCAAAGAGGAAGCATCACGCCCGATGCTTCCTCTTTTATCATCAATATAACTATATTCCCACACGCTTTCGTCTATTTCACACATCCGATCAGTTCCCGGATGTCTTCTACACTCTGTTTCTTCATAAAGGCTTCGATGCCTTCTGCAATTTCTACCGTCGCATACGGATTATAGAAGTTTGCAGTTCCCACGGAAACTGCAGTCGCGCCAGCCATGATAAACTCCAGCGCATCCTCTGCAGTCGCAATGCCGCCCATACCGATGATCGGAAGGCTCACCGCATTTGCTACCTGGTAAACCATGCGGACTGCTACCGGCTTGACTGCCGGACCGGACATACCGCCGGTCTTATTGGCAATGGCAAAGGCCCTGCGGTTGATGTCGATCTTCATGCCGGTTAAGGTATTGATGAGGGACAGCACATCGGCACCGCCTGCCTCTGCTGCCTTCGCCATAACGGTAATGTCTGTTACGTTCGGACTCAGCTTCATGATAACCGGCTGCTTTGCGTGCTTCTTCACTTCTCTGGTGATGGCTTCCACTGCCTTCGGATCCTGTCCAAAGGCGATACCGCCTTCCTTTACGTTCGGGCAGGAAATGTTGATTTCCAAGAGGTCTACCGGCTCGTCACCCAGACGCTCTACGACTTCAATATAATCTTCCGTGGTCTTTCCGCAAACATTCACGATGATCTTTGTGTCGTACTGCTTTAAAAACGGGATATCGCGCTTTACGAATACGTCGATGCCCGGATTCTGCAGGCCAATGGCATTTAACATGCCGCCATAAACCTCTGCGATACGCGGGGTCGGGTTACCCGGCCACGGCACATTCGCCACACCTTTGGTCACAACTGCGCCAAGGCGGCTTAAATCGACAAATTCACTGTACTCTGCTCCGCTTCCGAAGGTTCCGGATGCTGTCATGACCGGATTTTTCAGTTCCACACCGGCAAGATTTACTTTGGTATTCATTACAGCTCCACCTCCTCAGCAGCAAAGACCGGACCGTCCTTGCAGATACGCTTATTGTGTACGTGGGAATGACTGTCTACCTCTTTGGACTTGCAGACGCAGGCCAGGCACGCGCCGATTCCGCAGGCCATCTTCTCCTCTAAGGAGAGCCAGCACTCGATGCCGTTCTCTGCCGCATACGCCTTCAGTGCACGCAGCATCGGGGTCGGGCCGCAGGCGTAGATCACATCTGCATCCAGCGCATTTGCCTTGATGGCATCGATGACGTTGCCCTTTGTTCCGGCGCTGCCATCTTCGGTTGCCACATAAACTTTACCGTACTGTTCAAATTCCTCGTTTAAGAATAACACATCGCGGTAGCCAAGCACCATCTGCTTTTCGCAGTTTAAGTTCTTTGCCAGCTCCAGCATAGGCGGGATTCCGATACCACCGCCGATGAGGAATGCCTTTTTCTCCTTTAACGGGAAGCCATTTCCAAGCGGTCCCATGATCTCGATGTCATCCCCTGCCTGGTATGCAGAAAACTCTTTGGTTCCGGCGCCTACCACGCGGTACACGATACGCAGTCTGCCCTGCTCCTTATCGATCTCACAAAGACTGATCGGACGCGGAAGCACCTTGCTCTTATCTTTCGTGTATACAGAGATAAACTGCCCCGGCTTTGCCGCTTTTGCGATTCTCTCTGCCTGGATCCACATGCTGCAGATATCATCCGTCAAAGCTTCCTGACTCACTACCTTAGCCGTCAGCTTTACCTTTTCTTTCTGAATTGTTTCCATTTTCCCCTACTCCTCTGTTCTCGCAAAATCTCATTCTGCTTTTCAGAAAGCTTTCTGCCCCAAAATCTCTGTTACAGTCCAGATCATTCTCGCAGAAAGCGTTTCTCCTGCCGCACCTACAGTACACTGTTGATATCAGCAACCATATCGATGACAGCCTGTCTGGATGCCTCTGCGAAATGCTCTGCGCCAAACTTTGCGTATTTCTCCTGGCGGTATGCCGCAATAATGCCGCGGGAGGAGTTTACAACTGCGCCAAGTCCGTCTTCATTGAAGCAGTGTCTTAAATCTTTTGCGGTGCCGCCCTGAGCGCCATAGCCCGGAACCAGGAAGTAGGTCTTCGGCATAAGCTTTCTGAGCACTGCACTCATCTCCGGATAGGTTGCGCCGACTACTGCACCGACATTGCTGTAGTTACCGTCCATGGACATCTCGCCCCACTCAACGACCTTTGCAGCCACATGCTCATAAAGCGGCTTACCGTCAATGAGTCTGTCCTGGAATTCTCCGCTGGACGGGTTGGAGGTCTTTACCAGAACGAAAATTCCCTTATCATCGGAATTGCAGACATCGACAAACGGTTTTACGCCGTCAGTTCCCAGATACGGGTTTACCGTAAGGAAATCGGTGTTGAATGCGGAACAGATGTTGTTTCCAACCTTCACCTTGCCCAGATGTGCAGTCGCGTAGGCTGCGGAAGTAGAACCAATATCACCGCGCTTTGCGTCACCGATCACTACAAGGCCTTTTTCCTGGCAATACTTTACGGTCTTGTCATACACTTTCAGTCCCTCGATGCCGAACTGCTCGTACATGGCAATCTGCGGTTTCACGGACGGGATCAGGTCCCATGTGTGATCCACGATCTCCTTGTTAAAATTCCAGATGGCGTCTGCAGCGCCCTCCAACGTCTCCCCGAATTCTCCGAAGGACTTCTTTAAAATGTGCTCCGGAATGTAGTTTAACATCGGGTCCAATCCCACACAGATCGGTGCCTTTGTCTTCTGAATCTTTTCAATCAGCTTCTGAATCATGGCTTCCTCCTTAAGTGTATGCATAGCGCATTGCTATTCTTTTTTATACTTCATTTAAATATACCATATCCCCAAAACCCTTTCAACCGGAAAAGCACAACATTATATTTGTTTTTCTCTTTCTTTTCAGCTGCTACCGATATCGTTTTTTCATGGAAAAGCCACGTCCGCTCACCTCGCTGACCCGGTTTACCACCATAAAACATTCCGGATCGATGCGATGGACCAGCTTTTCCAGTTCCGGAAGTTCCCGGTTTGAGATGACACTGAAGATCATCTGCGTCTGGTGTTTCAGATAGCCGGTTTCTCCGGAAAGCATCGTAACGCCGCGGTCCATTTCCGCCAGGATGGCTTCCCGGATTTTCTGACTGTGTTCACTGACAATCCGCACTTCTGTGCGCGTCGTTCCCAATAACATCAGCTTATCCAGTACCAGGGTATAAACCATGACCAGAATCAGTCCATACAATACGTTTTCCGGTGGATTTCCAACCGCCTGGACCAGAAGAATGCAAAAATCAAAGACATACATGGAAACAGAAACCGGAATCTGAAAATAATGATGGAGCACAAGCGGCGGAATGTCCATTCCTCCCGTCGATGCGCCCGCCCGGATCACAATTCCAAGAGAAGCCCCAATTCCAAGTCCGGAAAATACCGTGTTCAAAAACAGATCCTGCGTCAGGACCGTACTTCCCAGTATCTGTTCAAAAAAGCCCAGCGCAATGGGATATACAAAGGTACTCACAACCGTCGTCAGTGCAAATTTTCTTCCAAGAACACTCCAGCCGACAAGGAGCATCACTATATTAAACACCAATACAAACGCAGACACCGGTATACCAAATGCGCGGTTCAATGCCAGACCAATTCCCGTTGTTCCTCCGGTAAGCAGTCCCGCCGGCATCAAAAAAGTTCTGACCGTCAGCGCGTACAAAACATTCCCCAGAATTACAATAGCAAGGGAAGCTGCTGTTGCTGTTTGCGCAACGCGTGAACCGCAGCATGCTGCCTTCTGGCATGGATCTTTCCTGTCTTTTTCCTTTGTTTCCATCGTTTTTTGTTCTCCTTTTCCTGTCAATCCGCTCAAACTTCATAAAATGTACCCAGGCCTGCCCACTCAAAGACGCAATTTTCTATGAAACAAAAAAGAATGTGCCTTGGCACATTCTCGCGCCGAGGCGCGGTTGCTTCAGCAACCATCTACCTTTGCGCCGAGTGCGCTTCCTCGCGGAGCATTTTTATATGATAGGACGCAATTTCCTATCATATAAAAAAAACGTCTGTCAGGGAGTTTTTCCCTAACAGACGTGGATCAAGGCATTGCCTAATACAAGTTCAGTATAAAAATTTTCTGGAATTCTGTCAAGTCGAAAAGCATATCTTCACATGAATTGATTGCCAGGATTACCAGACATGTGTGCATAAGCAGCAGCTTTTCAGATCAGTCCCGACACCAGCGGAACCACAATGACTGTCATCAGTCCGGCTACTGCAATGGAAAGACTGCCCATGGCTCCCTCTACTTCACCAAGTTCCAGTGCCTTTGAAGTACCAATGGCATGTGCTGAGGTACCAAGTGCCAGTCCCTTTGCGATCGGTTCCCGGATTTTCAATACCTTAAACAACATTTCTGCAATGATATTTCCGAAAATACCGGTAATGATGATGCAGACCACCGTGATCGTCACGATGCCGCCTGCTTCCTCACTGACTCCCATGCCAATTGCCGTGGTGATGGATTTCGGCAGGAACGATACGTAATGGATATGTTCCACACCAAATAACGTACACAGAAGAAAAATGCTGCCCGCACTGGCTGCCACGCCGGAAGTGATCGCTACAATCACAGAAACAAAATTCTTCTTCAAAAGCTCCAGCTGCTTATAAAGCGGGATTGCCAGACACACCGTAGACGGTGTCAGAAGGTAGCTGATGTACTTGGCACTATTATTATAAGAAGCGTAATCTACATGCAGCAGCTTTAACACTGCAATGACGATCACAACAGATACCAGAAGCGGATTTAAGATGGCCCATCCCACCTTCTTTTTCACCCAGACACCAGCCAGATATGCTGCCAGGCTGATCACAAAGCCAAAATAAAGGGATTCCTGTAAAAAACTCATGCTCTCTTCTCCTCTCCTGCATTCTTTCCATTCTTCTTTTTCAGCAAGGATACCATAAGCTCTGTCACCTTGCCGGTCACGCCCATAACAACAATGGTGGAAACCAAGCAGGTCACTACCAGCGGTACCAGGATTGCCTTCATGGCATCATAGCTTTCGATCAGTCCAACCGATGCCGGGATAAACAGGATCGGCATGATGTCCAGAAGGAAATTTCCGGTTGCTTCAATGTCTTTCAGCTTCAGCAATCCGGTACAAAGCAAAAGTAAAAGCAAAAACAGCCCATACACACCAGCTGGAACCGGCAGCGGCAAAAGCTCATTCAAAAACTCTCCGATCATCGTGATACCAAAAATGATCGCGGATTCCTTTACGTATTTCATGTTGTTTGTCCTTTCCATATTTGGTAAACCATTCTACTCGTTCATACAGAATTTTCCATTGCATTGCATATCGTGGATGCACCAAATAGCGCATCCTCTGCTTTAAAAAATCCCTGTTCGCGAACAATAACTCGTATTCTACCACTCGAAGTCAAAAAGTCAATGTAGATTCTTGTATTCTTTATGTTTTTTTCTTATACTTTACTTACAAAAAAGCAATGAATTTTTCCGCCAGGAGGTCCTCTATGAAATTCGATATTCATATTAGCTCAACCAATTTACTCACCCAAAAACAGCAAGCCGGGCTTGCCAGTCTGGCCGCACTCTGCCGCCAGCACGATCATACCGATCTGTCCTATCCGATGGAAGACGATCTGACGCATTTTCTGGCCTATCTTCCAGACGGCACGCTGGTTTCCTGCCTCACACTGATTCCTTACGGGGATGACCTGGCAGAATGCTGTGCCTTCACCCACCCGGACTTCCGGAACCATGGCGCTTTTTCCTGTTTATTAGAAGAGGGACTTGCCCATATCCCAGACAGCAACCTGCTCTTTGCGGTTTCCGGGGCTTGTGCAGATACCTTAAAAACACTGGAAGCACTCGGCGCAGAAAAAGACTCTGAAGAACTGGTGATGGAATGTGACCTGACAGATTCCAATGGTCCGGCAGATTTCAACTACATTTCCACAAGTTCTCAGGAAAATCCTGAAATTTTCTCTCTGCATCAGTCTTCTGACACCGAATTTTCACTTTACCAGGGAGACACACTTCTCGGCACTGCCTTTGCAGAACCTGTCAGCGAGAGTTCAGTCTGCCTTCACCATGTGGAAATCCTGCCAGAATACCGCCACCAGGGCTTTGGCACTGTATTTTTTACGCTGCTGTTTCCCGCCCTTGCCAGACAGGGGTTCCATACAGCTCTGCTGCAGGTTGCCGGTGACAATGCGCCAGCCATTTCCCTGTACAAAAAAACAGGGTTCTCTGTCACGAAAACCCTGTCGTACTATTTCTATTGAATTCATTCAGTCACTGCACCTGCCCTGTTTCCCGTTTGCAGCTTTGGTCTGGTTTCCACTTACAAACCTGCAAGCGAAATTTTCAGTTTTACAGTGCCAGTACCTTCTCAGCTGCTGCATCGAACCAATCTCTCTCCAGATACTCGATGGTGCCGTTGTCTACATGCTCGGCTACCTTCGGGTCGATCGGGAGCTTTGCCAGTACCGGCAGATCGTACTCTTTGGCGATCTCGTCTATATGACTCTCGCCAAATACGGAAATCTTCTTACCGCAGTCCGGGCACTCCAGATAGCTCATATTCTCAACCAGGCCAAGGATCGGCACATTCATCTTCTGCGCCATCTTCACAGCCTTTGCCACGATCATGGAAACCAGCTCCTGCGGAGAAGTTACGATGATGATGCCGTTCACCGGAAGAGACTGGAATACGGTTAACGGAACATCGCCGGTTCCCGGCGGCATATCCACAAACATATAATCTACGTCTTCCCAAAGTGTCTCATTCCAGAACTGCTTCACTGCGCCTGCAATGACCGGACCTCTCCAGATGACCGGATCCGTATCGTTGTCCAAAAGCAGGTTTGCAGACATAATGTCAATGCCCAGAGCGGAAGTTGCCGGAATCATCAGATTGTCTTTTGTCATCATGACCATATTGTCGTTTAAGCCAAATGCCTTCGGAATAGACGGTCCGGTAATATCTGCATCCAGGATTGCGGTGTGTTTGCCCTTACTGTTCATCTTAACAGCCATCATGGCAGTCACCAGAGATTTTCCGACACCGCCCTTACCGCTGACTACGCCGATCACCTTTTTTACGCTGCTCGCCGGGTTTAACGGCTCCAGAAAGCTTGTCTGCTCTGCTGTGCGGCTTCCGCAGGATTCACCACAGGTACTGCAGTTATGGGTACAATTTTCACTCATGTAAATACCTCCAGATTTCTATCTTACATTTCATTTTTTTACAGCTGCCCTTCCTTTTCAGATCTGCATGAGACACCAAAAATTCCAGCCAGCTGATAGCTTATGCGATTCACGCATAAAGACCCTTAGATTAAGCATATCACATTTCGGAAGAAAACAAAACCCTTGTATCAGAAATTAGTGCTGCTGTTTGCGCATACATGGACAGAAACAAAAATATCCCTTGTATGACATTCAAAATCTGGTATAATATAGATAATATTTCTGCAATATTTCACATTTTCAGGAACTATTGCACAAAAAGCAACGAGGTATCTACTTATGAATATGAATATGAACCCAAACAGTGAACTGGTCCAGTCTGCTGTCAACGTGCCAAACCTGGTCCAGGTCCCGGATGCCTGATCAGTCAGGCCAGAGAATTCCAGCAGGCCATGATGATGTACACCTGCGCGATCCGCGAAGTAAAAACAAAACTGGAAGTATTAAACGATGAGCTTTCCATCAAAAACCAGAGGAATCCCATCGAGATGATCAAATCCCGTGTCAAAAAACCGATCAGTATCGTAGAAAAGCTGCAGCGCAGAAACCTTCCGGTCAGTCTCGAATCCATGATGAACAAATTGGACGATGTAGCCGGAATCCGCGTCATCTGTTCCTTTGTCGATGACATCTATGCTGTCGCTAACATGCTGGTCAGCCAGGATGACATCACCGTCATCGCCATCAAGGATTACATCAAAAATCCAAAGCCAAACGGCTATCGCAGTTATCACCTTATCATCGAAATTCCAGTCTTCTTCTCAGAAGAGAAGAAAAATCTGCGTGTAGAAGTCCAGATCCGGACCATTGCCATGGATTTCTGGGCCAGCCTGGACCACCAGCTGAAATACAAAAAGGATATCGGAACGGTTGCCGATGAGATCAGCGAAGACCTGCGCCAGTGCGCCGAGGTCATCGCCGCAACCGACCAGCACATGCTTCAGATCCGCAAACGCATCGAAGATAAAAATGGGAAGCACGCACCACAGTAACAATACCGGGCGATAAACACAAACGGGCCGGGAGGTTCTGCCCCCGCCAAATGGCGTGGGCAGAACCTTCCGGCCCTCGTTCGTACTGTGCAATATTGTTAAATTACCGCTTTGCTCCGTCCGGCTGTCTTCAAAAGGCGGAATACCCCGGATGCCTCCAGTGTCTTTCCGATGGTGTAAAACAGCATGGAATTGACCGGCCACATGATCAGGTTTTTGAAAGCCCGCATGGGAAGAAGCACCATAAATGCTTTTCCATAGAGCATGCTCAGCCACAGCGTTCCAAGCAGCATGTTGCAGATGACCGACGCGGTCAGTTCTGCAGCCAGTACGCGCGTGAAACGGATTGGACGCTTATACAAGAAGCAGCCATAGATCACGCCGCCCACCATGGCACCAATGGTAAAGCCCGGGAAATACGCACCGGTCGGGCGAATGATATATTTTAAGATATCCAGCGCCCCGCCAAAGGCTGCGCCTGCCACCGGGCCAAACAGATAATACACGAACTGATTCGCGATCGTGGAAAATCCGATCTTTAAGTAATCGCCCAGAACCAGGGTAAAATACCCAAGCACCACAGAGATTGCCGCAAACATCGCCATGACTGTGACTGTGTTAACGTGCTTCAGCTCTTCCATGGAATCCGTGAACAAAGTTACAAACTTTTTCATAAAAAAATTACCTCCTTTGCAGTATTTCTCGACTACAAAGGAGATAACCGTATCTATCCTCTTCGCAGCGGGATGCGGCCTGTGTACCGCGAAAAAACCGCTGCTCAGCTTCCAGATCACCCCAAACTGCTTTTTGCAGTTTTTACGGCAACCGGTCACCGAAACGTTTTCCTTCGTCCCGCCGGCAACTCCCTGTCCGGCTGGCACTTAACGCACACAGACCTACTCTGCTTTTCTTTGATTTTTATTTTGTGTGCTACTATAGCACAGTTTTTTCTTTCTGTAAAGAAGGTGCAGTAAATTTCCGCATTTTATAAATATAATATGGGATCAGCGGGATCAGTGCGGAGATCCATGCTGCCGGATCGGACAGGCAGGTGCTCACGAACCCACCGCCCAGGTGAAGGACCAGCATGACAACACCGGCCCTGGCCAGCAGCTCGAATACACCGCCTAACATCGGCACCAGGCTATAGCCCATTCCCTGAAGCGCATTCCGGTACAAGAAGATACTTCCAAGGAACGGATAACACCAGGATACCGTTTTAAAATACTGGTTGGCTGCATCGATCACCACAGTCTGGGAGCTGTCCACAAAGATCAGTGTCAGCTTTCCTGCCAGAAAATGAATGATCAGAAAGAAAGCAGCCGCTGCGAGCAGGATCATGATCTGGGTATCCTTTACGCCCTGGCGCACCCGGTCTAATCGTCCGGCACCGCGGTTCTGTCCCACATAAGTTGCAATGGTCGCACCAAATGCAATGAAGATGGTGTTTACCATATTCTGCAGCTTTCCAGCTGCGGCATAACCCGCGATGTAATCCGCACCAAACACATTGATGGCGCTCTGCACGATGATCGTTCCAATCGCCGTGATAGAAAACTGCAGGCCCATCGGCACACCAATGGACAGCAGGCGTTTGATCATAGCCGGATCAAACCGGAAATCCGCTTTCTGAAGCTTTAAGATATCGAATTTCAGAATGATATAAATCAGGCATAACAGTGCCGAGATTCCCTGGGCAATGACGGTTGCGTAGGCACAGCCCTCCACTCCCATATGGAACTTTACGATAAAAAGTACGTCCAGCACGGCGTTGATCACTGCGGAGATGATCAAAAAATAAAGTGGGGAACGGCCGTCCCCCAGTGCACGCAGCACCGCTGCAAAGGCATTGTAAGCAGCCGTTACGCAGAGGCCTGCATAAATGATTCCCATATAAGCAGCAGTCTGGCCGATGATCTCATCCGGCGTATTCATCAGACGCAGGACCGGCACATTAAAAAGCACAAGTCCTGCCGTCATGGCCACCACAAAGGCCACGCACAGATATACCGACATGGCAACATAATGGCGCATCTGCTTGTAATCCTTTGCGCCAAAGCTCTGGGCCACCATGATGGCAAAGCCACTGGTGATTCCCTGCAGCCACCCGGTCACCAGAAAAATCAGCGAGGTTGTGCTGCCGATGGCCGCCAGGGCATGGACCCCGATATAGCGGCCGGCAATCACCGAATCGACCAGATTGTAAAACTGCTGGAAAATGTTTCCGAGATATGTCGGAATCATAAAAGCCAGGATCAGGCGGACGGGATTTCCCCGTGTCATATCATTTGTCATGACAATTTGTTCCTGCCCTTTCCGGTTATGACAATCCGATCATCATTGCAACAACCACTGCAATGGATGCGCATACAAACAGGAATGCCTGGAACTTGATCTGGAACTTTGCCCACTGTCCCCACTCCAGTCTTGCTGCTGCCAGGGCACCAAGAAGGCATCCGCTGGTCGGAACGATAAAGTTGGTAAACGCATCACCAAGCTGGTAAGAAAGGACTGCAACCTGACGTTCTACACCGACCAGATCGGCAAGCGGTGCCATGATCGGCATGGTCAGGGCTGCCTGTCCGGAACCGGATACAACGAAGAAGTTGAATACGGACTGGAATACATACATCAGCCATGCAGAGATGACCGGCGGGAAATTCTTCATGCCATTGCTGATAGTATAAAGAATGGTGTTCAGAACGGTTCCATCGGTTGCGCTGGTTCCGCCCAGGATGATGATGATACCCTGTGCCATACCTACGCACATTGCAGCGCCCAGAAGGTCAGCCGCACCACGGTCAAACGCACGCGGGATATCGTTTAAGTGCATATCATTTAAGTGGAAGATCAGTCCGATGATACCGGAAACAAGACCCATTACAAAGAACTGGGATGCGATCTCCGGAATGTAGTAGCCCTGGGTTACTACGCCCCAGATGGTCCATACCATGCAGGCTACGATGGTTAAGAGCACCAGCTTATGGCCCAGGGTAAACGGCAGGTCTGCTTTACCATTCTTTGCGAAGTCCTCACGGTACTCTTCGTCAGACTCGTAAGCAACAGAAAGCTTCGGGTTCTTTTTGATCTTTGCTGCGTAACGAAGGGTAAACACACAGGTCAGGCCGGTAAAGATGATCCATAACGGGATACGGAACCATGCACCGGACATAACCGGGATGCCTGCGATACCCTGTGCCACAGCCAGGCCGAACGGGTTCTGCCACGAGGTACCGAAACCAATCTGGGTTGCCACGTAGCTGCACATGATGCCGACTACTGCATCGTAACCCATCGCGATGAACATCGGCACCAGGATCATGACGAACGGGATGGCTTCCTCACCCATGCCGAACACGGCACCGCCCAGGGAAAACAGGACGATCAGGATCGGTACCAAAAGGATTTCCTTACCGTTTGTCATGCTGATGACCCGCATGATACCGCTCTCCACGGCACCGGTTCGTAACACGATACCAAAGGAACCGCCCACCACCAGGATAAAGGCGATGATTCCGACTGCAGTACCGTTTTTGTTACCGGTTGTAAGACCCTCAAATACATAGTTTAAAATACCCTGGCCACCGAAATCCTCCGTACCGAAAAGCGGGGCAACCTTCGTTACCTTGTTTCCGTTTTCATCCAGGACATACTCAAAGCTGTCCGGATCCAGAACGGTTCTGGTCTTTTCTTCGCCGTTCATGGTGTAGGTGATTTCTTTTGTCTCATATTTACCCAGTGGGATAAACATGGTCAGGATTGCTGCAAACAGAATTACACCAAAGATGATGATGTACGTATGCGGCATCTGAAACTTCTTTTTCTTTTCCATTTGTAGTTCCTCTTCATTCTCAAAAATAAATTGACGTGTCGCAACGAAAAATTATACCATACAGACCTATAAAAGTAAACTAATGATTCTGCGGCTCATGATCATATGCCTGGATCCGGTCCTGGATCTCGATCAGGCATTCCAGAAGGAGCGGATTAAACGTACCGCACTCCCCATTCATGATCATGCGCATGGCCTGCTCATGCGGGAACGCTTTCTTGTATACACGCGGACTCACCAGGGCATCGTAAACATCTACAATGGAAACCACCTGGCTGCGATCGGGATTTCTTCTCCCTTTAAGCCGTCCGGATATCCCTTTCCATCGTAGCGCTCATGGTGCCACCTGCAGATCTGGTAAGCGATCTTTACGATCGGCTCGTTCTGGTAGGCAGTCAGATGCTTTAGCATGGAAGCACCGATGACGGTGTGGGTCTTCATGATCTCGAACTCCTCCGTTGTCAGTCTGCCAGGCTTGTTCAGGATTTTTTCATCAATGCCAATCTTTCCGATATCATGAAGAGCCGATGCTGTTGCGATCAGCTCCCGGTCCGGTCTGGACAAATGGTACTGGCTTGTCTTTTGGGTCAGGCGCTCCAGCAAAAGATCGGTCAGACGGTTGATATGAGAGACGTGAAGCCCGCTCTCCCCATTCCTGAATTCCATGATCTGGCTTAAAATCCCGACCATGATCCGGTTATTCTTTTCTTTTTCGTAGATCTGGCTTGTCACCAGTTTGATCAGGCGGTGCTGCTTCGCATACAGCTTAATGGTATTGAATACGCGCTGAAATACCACCTTGGCATCAAATGGACGGCTGATATAATCAGAAACGCCAAGCTCGTAGGCCTTGCGGATGTATGGCTCTGAATTTTCACTGGAGATCATAATGACAGGGACCTCCTCGATCCAGTGGTTTCTGGTCATGTATTCCAGCACCTCAAAGCCATTCATGACCGGCATGACAATATCTAACAGGACCAGGGCGATTCCGGTTCCGTACTGCTCTAACTGGGCAATGCACTCTTTTCCGTTTTCTGCCTCCAGAATGCGGAAATCTGAGTGAAGCATTTCAGAAAGGATCTCGCGGTTCAGCCCGGAATCATCTACAATGAGGATCTGCTGCTTGATATTCTCCTGATCCTCAGTATTGTCCCCTGAATGCTGTACCTCCTGCTTTGTTCCTTCCGTCACAACCGTATTTTTCCGGTTTTTAGCCTGATACATAAGCTTATCGGCACAGATCGCAGCATCCTCCACCGTTTTGGTCCCATCACTCAGTACTCCGCCAATGCTCACAGAAAGGCGCAGGTTCGTATAGCCTGGCACATCGGCATCGCAGACCTTTTCCTTGACCCTGCGCAGGCTTTCCTCAAACTGTGCCTGGCTGATATCCGGCATCAGAAGAAGGAATTCATCGCCTCCGTAACGGATGATGGAATCTTCATCCCGCACACAGTTTCGAAGCATCTGGACCAGGGTTCTCAGCACGGCATCGCCTGCGTCATGTCCCCAGGTATCGTTGTAGAGCTTAAAGTCATCCAGGTCGATCATGGCTACGCCGCCCTTCTGGGCTGAGGTTTTGATCTTATCCTCGTAGTAACGCCGGTTGTAGGCACCGGTCAGGGCATCAATGTAAAGCTCATCGTGATAGCTTGTCAGCTTGCTGAGAAGCTTTTCCCTGCCCTCAGCATCAATCAGGCAGGTGCCGTCCATCGCACGCACCAGCTCCATGATATAAGGAGTCCCGTCTACCTCCACATAGCGGGCAGTTACCTCAAAGAGATCATTTCCTCTGTACTCCAGCTTCGTCCTCTGAATCCCATCCTGATAAACCTTCCTGGAAATGCAGTTTTCACAGGGCTGGCTTTTCTTCCAGTAATCATAACAGTAGCAATGGTTCAACCCACCCGTCTGGTCTTCTTTTGTTTTTTTCGCTCCAGTCAGACGAAGATCAGCAGCATCCAGAAGGCGCACGGCTGTAAACACCTGCCGGTAGAGTTCCATCTGTTCCTCTGCCTGCTGTCTCGTCAGTTTATCGTATGAATTCATATATGGGTTAAGCCTCCGCTTCCAGCTCCCGAATTGCTTCTGTCAACTGCTCGTAACGCTCGGTCAGTTCCGGAAATAACCGGTCACCGCCGTTGATATCTCTTCCTCTCAGGTCTTCTGTCAGAGCTGCGCTGGTCTCGTAGAGACGGTCAAATCCAAGATTTAAGCAAACGCCCTTTAAGGTATGTGCTGCACGGAATGCACGCTCTGCGTCATGCACCTCCAGGGCTTCTTTTAAATCCGCATAGCTCGGATCCTTTAAAAACTTCAAGGCAAAGCGCTTTACCAGCGCCTCGTTGCCGAATCTGCTCAGCACACTGTCGTAATTAGATCCAATTTTTTCATAACATTCTTTCGTTGTCATTTGTTTTTCCCCTAATTCTTTCATTTCTGTTTTCTATCTATCGTAATGGTTTTGCCGCTGCTGTTTACGCAAAGCACAAACAGTAACGAATATATGCTTAGTCTAGCATAAATTTCTTTGTATTTCTACCCATAAAGCTCAACATAGCCACAAAAAGACCGCGTACCAAACAGTACGCGGTCTTTCAGTATAGGATATCCTATGATTTTGTTTTTCATTATTTCTGCGCAATTGCTGCCTGTGCTGCCGCAAGTCTTGCGATCGGAACACGGTACGGTGAGCAGGATACATAATCCAGACCGATCTTGTTGCAGAACTCTACGGAAGACGGATCTCCGCCGTGCTCGCCACAGATACCGATGTGCAGATCCGGGTTGGAAGCCTTGCCAAGCTTGATAGCCATCTCCATCAGCTTGCCTACGCCAGTCTGATCCAGTTTTGCGAATGGATCGTTCTCGTAGATCTTCGCATCGTAGTAAGCACCTAAGAACTTACCAGCATCGTCACGGGAGAAGCCGAAGGTCATCTGGGTCAGGTCGTTGGTACCGAAGCAGAAGAAGTCAGCCTCTTTTGCGATCTCGTCTGCAGTCAGGGCTGCTCTCGGGATCTCGATCATGGTACCTACATGGTAGGTCAGGTCAGAACCAGCTGCTGCGATCTCTGCATCTGCAGTCTCAACAACGGTCTTCTTGCAATATTTTAACTCTTTTACATCGCCGATCAACGGAATCATGATCTCCGGAACGATGCTCCAGTCCGGATGAGCTTTCTTCACGTTGATTGCTGCACGGATAACAGCCTTGGTCTGCATAACAGCGATCTCCGGATAGGTAACAGCCAGACGGCATCCGCGGTGACCCATCATCGGGTTGAACTCATGCAGGGACTCGCAGATTGCTTTGATTTCTGCAACGGTCTTGCCTTTTGCCTTAGCCAGCTTCTCGATGTCCTCTTCCTCGGTCGGAACGAACTCATGTAACGGCGGATCCAGGAAACGGATGGTTACAGGGTTACCCTCCATAGCCTCGTAGAGCTGTTCGAAATCGCCCTGCTGTAACGGAAGGATCTTCTCCAGAGCCTCTTCTCTCTCTTCTACGGTATCGGAGCAGATCATCTCGCGGAATGCGTCGATTCGGTCGCCCTCGAAGAACATATGCTCGGTACGGCAAAGGCCAATGCCCTCTGCGCCAAGCTCACGAGCCTTCTTCGCATCGTGCGGGGTATCTGCATTGGTGCGTACTGCCATGGTTCTGTACTCATCAGCCCATGCCATGATACGTCCGAACTCACCTGCGATGGTTGCCTCTACAGTCGGGATTGCTCCGTCATATACACAGCCGGTAGAACCGTCGAAGGAGATCACATCGCCCTCATGGTACTCTTTACCAGCCAGGGTGAATTTCTTGTTTTCCTCATCCATGATGATGTCGCCACAGCCGGATACACAGCAAGCGCCCATACCACGTGCAACTACTGCTGCGTGGGAGGTCATACCACCACGTACAGTTAAGATACCCTGGGAAGCCTTCATACCGGTAATGTCTTCCGGAGAGGTCTCAAGACGGACAAGAACAACCTTCTCGCCTCTTGCTGCCCACTCTACTGCGTCATCTGCAGTGAAGACGATCTTACCACATGCAGCACCAGGAGCTGCGCCTAAAGCCTTAGCGATCGGGGTAGCAGCCTTTAATGCCTTCTGGTCGAAGGTCGGATGCAGTAAGGAATCCAGGTTACGCGGATCGATCATTGCAACTGCCTCTTCCGGAGTTCTCATGCCCTCGTCTACTAAATCGCAAGCGATCTTTAATGCAGCCTGTGCAGTTCTCTTACCATTACGGGTCTGCAGCATGTACAGCTTGCCGTGCTCAACGGTGAACTCCATATCCTGCATATCTCTGTAGTGATCCTCCAGAGTCTTACATACCTTCTCGAAATCTGCGTATGCCTGCGGGAACTTTTCTGCCATCTCCTGAATGTGCATCGGGGTGCGGACACCAGCTACTACGTCCTCGCCCTGTGCGTTGGTTAAGAACTCACCGAACAGGCCCTTTGCGCCGGTTGCCGGGTCACGGGTAAATGCAACACCGGTACCACAGTCATCGCCCATGTTACCAAATGCCATGGACTGTACGTTTACAGCAGTACCCCAGGAATACGGGATATCGTTGTCGCGGCGGTAAACGTTTGCACGCGGGTTATCCCAGGAACGGAATACAGCCTTGATCGCGCCCATTAACTGCTCCTTCGGATCATCCGGGAAGTCAGCGCCGATCTTGTTCTTGTACTCAGCCTTGAACTGGTTAGCCAGCTCTTTTAAATCATCTGCGTCAAGCTCAACGTCAAGCTTAACACCTTTCTTCTCTTTCATCTGATCGATGAGAGCCTCAAAATATTTCTTACCGACTTCCATTACAACGTCGGAATACATCTGAATGAATCTTCTGTAGCAGTCCCAAGCCCAACGCGGGTTGCCAGACTTCTCAGCGATTACGTTAACAACCTGCTCGTTTAAGCCCAGGTTTAAGATGGTATCCATCATACCTGGCATGGAAGCACGTGCGCCGGAACGTACGGAAACCAGAAGCGGGTTCTCAAGATCTCCGAATTTCTTTCCGGTGATCTCTTCCATTTTCACAATGTACTCGTTGATCTGTGCCTGGATCTCGTCGTTGATCTCGCGTCCATCCTCGTAGTACTGTGTGCAGGCCTCAGTTGTAATTGTAAAGCCCTGCGGAACCGGAAGACCGATATTAGTCATCTCAGCCAGGTTAGCGCCTTTACCACCGAGAAGATTTCTCATGGTAGCGTCACCCTCTGTAAATAAGTACACCCACTTTTTAGCCATTGGTTTATCCTCCTCAACTTGTGTAGACGTTTTGTCTACGGTTTTCAACTCCGCCGGTATAGTTTTTGCACAAAAATATTTCCATCGGCGGTCTGGTATAAGTATACCATATTTTTTCCAGGAGTAAAGGTTTTTCTTGGTGTTTTTTGTATAAATTTAAGTAAAAACTAGTAAAATTTTGTTTTGTTCCCGTCATTTTCACATATACGATGCAAGTTCGTATATGCGAATGTGTATTTTGCATATTTTGACGAATTTTGCAGACGGGGCAATCGCAACCGTCACAATCATGATATACATGGCAACAAAAAAGAGCATGCAAAATGAAGCATCCATTTTGCACACTCTTTTTCTGTTATAAGCTTTCTCTCAGAAGTTTTCTTCTAGAAACGGAACTTGTCCTCAAAATACTGCTTTAACTCAGCGATCGGCACACGAACCTGCTCCATGGTATCGCGGTCGCGGACGGTCACTGCATGGTCCTCCTCAGACTCGAAGTCGTAGGTGATGCAGAACGGGGTACCGATCTCGTCCTGTCTTCTGTATCTCTTACCGATGTTTCCTCTGTCATCGAACTCACAGTTGTAGTACTTCGCAAGCTCTGCGTATACCTTCTCTGCGCCCTCGTTTAACTTCTTGGACAGCGGAAGGATACCGATCTTAACCGGTGCGATGGCCGGATGGAAGTGAAGCACGGTGCGGACATCGCCCTCGCCGATCTCTTCCTCATCGTATGCTGCGCACAGAAATGCCAGGGTAACACGGTCTGCACCCAGAGACGGCTCGATAACATACGGGATGTATTTCTCTTTTGCCTCGTCATCGAAGTAGGTCATATCCTCACCGGAGGTATTCTGGTGCTGGGTTAAATCGTAGTCGGTTCTGTCTGCGATACCCCACAGCTCGCCCCAGCCGAATGGGAACTTGAACTCGATATCGGTGGTACCCTTACTATAGAAGCAAAGCTCCTCCGGAGAATGGTCGCGCAGGCGGATCTCGTCTTCCTTTAAGCCAAGTGCCAGCAGCCAGTCACGGCAGAAGCCTCTCCAGTACTGGAACCACTCCAGGTCAGTGCCCGGCTTGCAGAAGAACTCCAGCTCCATCTGCTCGAACTCACGGGTACGGAAGGTAAAGTTACCCGGGGTGATCTCGTTACGGAAGGATTTACCGATCTGTCCGATACCAAACGGAACTTTCTTTCTGGAAGTACGCTGTACGTTCTTGAAGTTTACGAAAATACCCTGAGCAGTCTCCGGTCTTAAATAAACGGTGTTCTTTGCATCCTCGGTTACACCCTGGAAAGTCTTGAACATCAGGTTAAACTGACGGATATCGGTGAAGTCATGCTTACCGCAGCTTGGGCAGCAGATGTTGTTATCATCGATGTATTTCTTCATTTCTTCCTGGGACCATGCATCTACACTACCCTCAATGGTAATGCCATTCTCAGCCATGTAGTCCTCGATCAGCTTGTCGGCACGGAAACGCTCCTTACATGCCTTACAGTCCATCAGCGGATCAGAGAAGCCACCAAGATGTCCGGAAGCAACCCAGGTCTGGGAGTTCATGAGGATCGCGCAGTCAACACCTACGTTATACGGGCTCTCCTGAACGAATTTCTGCCACCATGCTTTCTTTACATTGTTTTTCAGCTCAACACCAAGGTTGCCGTAATCCCAGGTGTTTGCGAGACCGCCATAGATCTCGGAACCCGGATAAACAAATCCTCTGGTTTTTGCCAGTGCTACGATTTTTTCCATTGTTTTTTCCATCGTCAGATAACCTCTCTTTTTTACTTAAATATAATACAGCCGGTTCCCTCTGGGGTCACTGCTGAATGATCACTTGTTATTTCCACACCTTCGGTCACATAAAGGATTTTTCCCTCTGTATAAACAGAAGCACTGCCCTCGGTCAGGACCATGTGGCTGTCCTTCTTCTCCCCTGCCTTGGAAAGCTCTGCGCTCTTTCCGGAAGCAGTTCTGTAGGCTAAGTCCGGCAGCTTTGATGCGTCTGTGTCCAGCACCTGCAGCGATGTCACCGAATGGGTATCATCCCCGTTTTCCTCGGAAAACCTTACAAAATCCTCCGGGGTCGCATAAGAAAATACCAGCGTACCGGTTTTCCCTTCCAGGCTGCTTTTTTCCAGCGCGGCCGGAAGCTTTTCTTTTCCTTCTGTATTTTCTGCCTCGGCGGCTGCCCCCTGCTCTTCATTATAAGAGCAGATCTGCTTTTTTGCAAATTCGGCTAAGCCTTCGGCACTGTACAGATCGTTTTCCTTTTGTGATGTGTAGACCATGGCGCTCTGCACACTTAAGTCATCCGCCACATAAATGCTGTTCTCAGAAGCATCCCAGGCTTTTTTCTTTGCCCCTGTTTCTGAACAGCCTGCAGCCCAGACTGCACAAAGCAGCACGGCTGCAGCCAAAACTGCTGCTTTCTTTTTCATAAATCTCCTCTTTGCTCCTGTTCACGCACTGCGCAAACAAGAACTTCTCTTTCCCCTTTTATGGGTTATTTAGGATTATACCTGTTCATGGAAAATTTGTAAACCACCTTATTTGCGTTTCCGGTTCGCACATACTTATTTTGGAAAGAAGCTTTTTGCTGCTATTTTCCCTGGACAGCAGATTGCTGCGTGCCGCGAACTGCCGTCTCCATCATCTTCAGAATTTCCAGAGAATGGAACTCCCGGTCGATGAAGCGCCGTTTGTTCAGCTCCACGCAATGCTTCAGTTCCTCTAAAACTTCCGGTGCCAGCGTAAAGGTATACAGGGATTCAAGCGGTGATGCCACGATATATTCCCAGGCATAATTGGCAGAATCGCTGACCGGACGGGGCGGATGCTCCGTATAATCCCCGTTGATCGCCATGCTGCGCAGCTCAAACACTGCCTGTACCAGCGAGTTTGGAAGGGCCGGCTTTAACAAGGCCCGCAGCGACTGGTAGAGCAAAAGGAGCTGCTCGGTCGCCTCTAAATTTTCCCGGCTGTAATAATCCGCAAATTCCAGAAAATAAGAGCCGTAGCAGGTTGCCTCCATATCCATCGTGATCTCGGAAAAATAGTTGAGCACGTCGGCTGCCTGCAGATTATAGGCATCTCTTCCTTCGTACAGCTTAAAGGTACCAAATACAAAGGGTCTGGTCACGCCCAAAAGCTGGCTGCCCGGCCGTTTTGCACCGCGGGCAAAGGCCGTGATCTTGCCGCGCTCCCTGGTTAAGATCACCAGCCGCCGGTCATTTTCCCCGACCGGCGTTGCTTTTAAGACCATTCCGGTCAGATTCACCGATTCTCTCACTGTTCCCGTTTGCCTTTCTGCTCCCACAGCACTTCTATTTGCCTTTCCATCCCTGCGGCGCTTTTTCTGTTATTCCTTCGGATTATAACCATAATTCTTCATTAACAATTCGCTGTCGCGCCATTCTTTCCGCACTTTGACCCAGATCTGCAGGTTGACCTTCGTCTCCAGCATTGCCTCCAGCTCTCTTCTGGCAGCGGAACCGATGCGTTTTAACATGGCGCCGCCCTTGCCGATGATGATGCCCTTGTGGGAATCGCGCTCACAGATGATGGTTGCCTCCACATCCATGATGCCATTCGGGCGCTCACTCATCTTCTCAATGGTGACTGCGATTCCGTGCGGAATCTCTTCATCTAACAGGCGGAGTGCCTTTTCGCGGATCAGCTCTGCGGCGATCTGGCGCATCGGCTGGTCTGTCACGGTATCCTCATCGTAGAACTGCGGACCGTAAGGCAGATATTTGAACAGCTGTTCCAACAGGGTGTCCGTATTCTTATCACGGAGCGCCGATACTGGAACGATCTCCGCAAAATTGCAGATATCCTTGTAAGCATTGATAAAGGTCAGGATATCTTCCTGGTTCTTTACCGTATCGGTCTTGTTGATGACCAGAATGACCGGGGTTTTGACTCCCTGAAGCTGCTCGGCGATATGGCGTTCCCCGGCACCGATGAAGGTGCTCGGCTCTACCAGCCACAAGATCAGGTCCACCTCTTTTAAGGTATGCTCTGCCACATTGACCATATACTCACCCAGCTTATTTTTTGCCTTGTGGATGCCCGGCGTATCGAGGAAAATAATCTGTCCCCGCTCATCGGTATAGACGGTCTGAATGCGGTTTCTTGTGGTCTGCGGTTTGTCTGAAGTAATGGCGATCTTCTGGCCGATGAGATGGTTCATCAGCGTGGATTTCCCTACGTTTGGCCGTCCGATCAGCGTTACAAAGCCGGATTTTTTCTGAACCGGGGCAGCTGCTTCGCTGCCCGCACCGCCCTTTTTCGCTCCATTCAGTTCTTCCAGCAATTTATCAAAATTCGTACCTTCCGGTTTCTTTGCCATAGTTTATCCTTTCCCATACATAACTGTTTTGGTAACTGTTCAGTACCTTCCCAGTTATCCTTTCCCAACAACGTTTCCTACAGGCTGCGTGCCGCACACTGCACACACCTGTTATCCTCTCGTAAGGCTGGAAACCTCGCCAAACATTGCGCGGTTTGCCTCGATCTTTTCCTCATTTCCTACCACGCAGAAGCTTCCGGTCTGCAGTACGGCACGGACATGGGCCGCCAGCGCGCGGATATCCTCCTTGGTCGCCTGTAAGACCTGTTCACGCTCGGTCTGCATCATCTCTTCCGTCACACCGGACAGATATGCGGAAAGTCCCCTGCTGCCCTTCACGGACGGCGTCAGCGGAGCATCCAGATTGCTAATGGTTCCGATCACATATTTCGTCATATCGCGCTCATCCGGGTCAAACTGCTCTAAGTAAGCCGGAATACCCTCGTAGATCTCGTTTGTCTCTTTTAAGTTCGGGTCGCGGTACGATACCAGATAACCCTCGCCGGAACGTCCAAATCCGCTCATGCAGCCATACGCGCCGCCTTTCACGCGGATGTTCAGCCAGAGGTAATCATAGCTTAAGATCACCTGAAGGATCTTTAATGCGCCGGTATATGCAAGGCCTGCATCGCGGAAATTGCCGCAGCGCGCCACATAGTCGACCTGCGCAGAGGTCTTTAATCCCTCGTTCACATTCTTGACCGGATGGGTAAATACATACGTTTCGCGGCTTCCCTCCGGGAGCTTTGCGGAGAGCAGCTTTAAGGTCTCCGGAAGCTTTTCATAGCCATTTTCATCTGCCGTGTAGTTTACCAGCATATTGGAACGGGTGAAAAGCTTTCTGCTTACTTCCTGAAGCTTTGCAATGATCTCCTGTTTCTTTGCCGGATAATCCTTTTCCAGCTGCTCCAGGAAATGGTAATATGCTGTGCCGCCCGTCAGCTCATTGTAGTAAGCGGTCGCAGAGAAGTAAGAGGTTGCGCGGGATACTGCCGTGCTATGTCCTGCATTCTCCAGTTTCATTCTCGCACGGGAGCGTGTCTCCTGGATCACCTCGCCCAGACGCTTTTCATCCGTAAATACGGAGTGGTTTAAAATTTCTTCCAGCATGGTAAATCCAAAATCCAGCTTATCGTACAGCACACGGATGCTTGCCACAAACGCTCCGGTAAACTGCTCGGCATCCTGCAGGTTTGCGTAGGAAGTCACGGAAAAATCCATGCCGCCGCTGTTTAAATGGATCTCACTGGTCAGATCCGAATAGCTGTAATGCTCTGTGCTGATGGAACCCAGCACGGATTTTAACAGACCTGCATACGGAAGGTCTTCCTGCGGCAGTACGCTGGTATTGAATAATATCTTTAAATAGCCAATTCCGGAGGTAAAGAAATTGTGGTGCAGCACTTTAATGCCGTCCTCCTCTTTCTCGGTCCAGAAGAAGGTCTCTGCTTTTTTATCAATGTCTTCGCGGGTTAAGAGCGGGATCTTTGCCAAAATCTCCGGAGTGGACGGGGTATCCTGGTACTCCTTTAACTCTCTGGTTGCACAAACCAGCTTCTCCAGTTCCTCCTCTGAAAGAGATGCCTTATAATCGGCCAGCTTCTTAGCCAGCTTTTCATCTTCTTTTGCGGTCAGGTTTTTCTCCGGGGCTACCACGATCACAGCCTCAAACGGGTTATCCAGCAGGTAGTCTTTGATCAGCTGCTCAAAATAGCCGTTCTCCACTTCTTTTTTCAGGAAGTCGAAGGTTTCCTGGTAGCAGAGGTGCGTCATCGGATCTCCGTCGTACAGCCAGCTGTCCAGGCACTGCAAACCATACATCAGACCCTTCGGTGCAGAACCATAATCCGCCTCACGGTATTTAAACTCAAAATAATTCATGCCGGCAAGCAGACTCTTGCGGTTGATGCCCTGGTCAGCAAGCTTTCTCAGCGTGCCCTTTACAATCGCTAAAAACTCGCCCTTCTGCTCCTTGTTGGCATCCTTTGCGATGACGGAGAAGAATGGCTGTAAAATGCCGCTCTCGTATCCGCCCAGGATGTCCTTACCGATTCCGGCATCGATCAGCGCCTGTTTTAACGGTGCTCCCGGTGCATCTAACAGGGTGTACTCCAGGATCTGGAATGCCACGTAAAGCTTCGGGTCCAGATCGTCACCTACGACGGTATTTACGGAAAGGTAGGTTGCATCCTCCCCGGATTCCCCGTCAGTGATAGAATAGGAAAACTCGCGCTCTACCGGTTTTTCAAATGCCTTCTGCTCCCGGATGCGGGAATCCACCGGACGCTCCTCGTAGTGGCTTAAATATTCCTCATCCAGCCATGCCAGCTTCTCAGCCATATCCATATCGCCGTAGAGATAGATATAGCTGTTGGAGGGGTGATAGTACGTTCTATGAAAATCCAGGAATTTTTCATAGCTCAGCTCCGGAATATGAACCGGGTCACCGCCGGAATCCTTGCCGTAACAGGTATCCGGGAACAGAGTCTTCTGGGTCACACTGTCTAAGAGACTCTCCGGGGAAGAATACGCACCCTTCATCTCATTGTATACAACGCCATTGTAAATGAGCGGGGCATCCTTGCTCTCCAGCTCGTAATGCCAGCCCTCCTGGCGGAAAATCTTCTCTTCTTTGTAAATGTTCGGATGCAGGACTGCGTCCATGTAAACATCCATCAGATTCTGGAAATCCTTATCGTTGCAGCTTGCAACCGGATACACGGTCTTATCCGGGTAGGTCATGGCATTTAAAAAGGTATTCAAAGATCCCTTTACCAGCTCTACAAACGGATCCTTTAACGGGAACTTGTCGGAACCGCACAGCACGCTGTGCTCCAGAATATGCGGCAGCCCGCAGTCATTGTCCGGCGGAGTCCTAAACCCGATACAGAATACCTTGTTCTCGTCATCATTTGATACCAGGAACAGTCTGGCTTTTGTCTTTTTGTGTTCCAGGACAATGCCTTCTGACTGCATTTCTTCAATGGTTTTATGCTCTACCACACGGTAAGCACTCAGTTTTTCTATTGCTTCCAGCTGATTCATCCGTTGTCTTCCTTTCCTGTCTGTTTACGATCTTATTTCTTTGTCTTGCTTTCCTCTATAGATTGCCCATCAGGCGGTCTTTTAATAAAGCAATGCCGTCGCGCAGGGAAAAATGCACCAGAAGAACCTTATCAGCCTCCGATGCAATCCCGTAAATCATATCATAATGCTGTTTTTTTGCGATCATTCCTGCCCGGCAGAGATGAAAATTACTGGTCAGGACCCCAATCCGCACAGGCCGCGCAGATATCTCCTCCTGCGCTCCCTTACCATTTTTTTGCAGTTCTGGTTCTCCGGGTGCACGAAGAAGCTTCTCTGCCTCTGTCTTTCGTTTCTGCTCCTGCAAAAGCTTTTGTTCCCTGTTTTCGATCAGAAGCTTACTGTAGGCCAGATTCTCTACCGTACTAAAGGACTGCTTCTCCAGTAAAAGCTGTTCTGCAGCGGCTCCCTGCCCTAAGAGATACTGTTCCATGGCCTCTGCTTCCGGGCATGGCTCATCCTCACCTTTTGCGCCGGAAAGCACCAGTATGGTCTCCGGGTTTTCCTTTGCGTATTCCAGCGCCTTATCTAACCGCAGCTTTAAGGTCTTGCTCAGCGTTCCGTCCGGCTTCACCTTAGCGCCCAGCACAATCACATAATCCAGGGAAGGCTCTGCCGTCGCCGGGATCCGGCCAAAAATTAAGATCTGCGTGACTAAAAGGATCATAAGACCGGATGCACACAGGGTCACAAAGGAAACCGGAAGCCAGAGCGGCACCCGCTCCGGATACTTCTGGTAGAAATGGATTCCTGCCGCAGTCGTACCAAAGAATCCAGCGATCAAAAGCCATAGCACTGCAAAAGACGTGCCAAAGCCTGCATACACTACGATGATCCCGTAGTACACCAGGCAAAGCACTGCAGCTGCAGTGAAGACCCATATTAACATTGTTTCACCTCACATCATGTTTAGGCCGCAGCAAAGCGCCAGACAGCGGATTTCTACGGCCTTTTTATTCCATTGCGTATCGCAAAGGTACCAGTGGCGCATCTGCTGAATTCAAAAATACTGCTGCGCACGGGTACATTTATTTTCCTTCATAGATGATTGCAGATTCCACATCATATCCTTTGAGGCGGTCACGTCCCTTTAAGCCAGCTAACTCCATAACGAAGCAGAGCTTTACGACTTTTCCGCCCAGCTGCTCGACCAGGCTTACGATAGCCTCGGTGGTGCCTCCGGTCGCGATCAGGTCATCGACCACAACGACCTTCTGTCCCGGCTTGATGGCATCCTTGTGGATCTCGATCTCTGCGGAACCATATTCCAGATCGTACTTTGCAGTGATGGTCTCTCTCGGCAGCTTGCCTTTCTTGCGGATCGGCACGAAGCTCTTATGCTCTGCATAAGCAACCGGCACGCCAAAGATAAATCCGCGGGATTCCGGACCGACCACAACGTCGTAGTCGAGATCCTTTATCATGTCACGGATGCTGTCAATGGCCAGAGCCAGTCCGTCTGCATCCTGAAGAATGGATGTAACATCGCGGAAAATAATGCCCGGCTCCGGAAAATCCGGAATACTTACTACATAATCCTCTAATTTTTTCATCGGTCAACCTCTCTTCTCTTTTCACTTGTTTTTATCGGAATACCTTTAACAGGTTCTTCACTTCCTTCTGGCATATGTCCTCCTGGAAGGAGCCATATTCATAGAAACAGTACCCGGCTACTGCACCGCTGGCCCGGCCGGCCTCTACCTGCCGGCTTATGATATTGTCATAACGCTTCCATTCCGGGATTCCGGTGTTGTCCCTCGCATTGCTCCCGGCCTTATACATGGCAAGTCCGATATAGAGCTTTGCATGGCCCTTCTTTACCAGGCTGATCCAGGTCTTCAGGTTATTTTCAAAAGCAAACGGTGCCGGGCTTCCATTGGAAAGCTGGTGTTCAAAACCCCAGTAAATCTGCGGCATAATGTAATCCACATACCCGTCGTGGGACAGCCAGGTGTCAATATCGGTAAACAGGCGGTTGTCACTGCGCAGATGGTCTACATACCCCTCCGGCTGATGCCAAACTTGGCCGACGGACGAGCCTCCTTGACTGCACGGTACACGCCGCGGATCAGCTCATTGACATTTTCCCGCCGCCACTGGGCAATGGTCAGGCTGCTGCCAGAAGCGTCGTACTCCGGCTTGTCAAACCAGCGGCTGGCATTGGAGTTGTCCACCTCCGGATAAAAATAGTCATCGAAATGGATGCCATCCACTGTATACTTCTGCGCGATCTCCCGCACCCCGTTTATGATCAGCTCCCTGACCTGCGGGATCGCCGGATTAAAATAATAGGCGCCATTCTGCTTTAATACCCAGCGGTCATTGGACGGGTCCGCATCGGTCAGCCACTTTTTCGCCGGATTCTGATCCGATACCTGCTCCCAGGTATTGTGGTATCCGGTCACACGGTACGGATTAATCCAGGCATGGAACTGCAGCCCTTTATTGTGCGCAGCCTTCACAAAGATCGCCAGTGGATCGTACCCCGGGTTCTGGCCCTGGGTGCCCGTCACAAAGCGGGACCACGGAAAATATGCGGACGGATACACCGCATCCGCATCAGGACGCACATGCACAAACACCGCATTCATTTTTAATTCCAGGCAGCGGTCAATCATCTTATCGACTTCCCGCTTAAAGGATTCCTGGTCTGCCGGGAGTCTTTCCCAGTCCAGATAGGAGATCCATACGCCCCGCATCTCATCAGAACGGATGACCGAAGCCGATGGTGCAGCAAAGGCAGTGAGCAGTCCTGTCTGCAGGAGCATAAGCCCTGTAAGCACCAGACATACTGCCCTCCGGAAAACAGAAAAGTGCTTTCCGGCACATATTGTATCTCTCTTTTGTATCAGCATTCAAATCCTCCCGGATGCCACAGCTTCTGGCATCGCAAAACGGGATTGTTTCCGCACTCCCGCATTCCTTTTTCTTCCATTATTATTTTTATAATAGTATAGCAAAGGACAGCGAAAAGAACAACAAAACAAATATAAAGCAATCCTTAAGAAAAACTATAGGCAATGCACTACTCCCGGTCGATAAGGAATTCGCTTAAGACCACATTGCTGACATCGATGCCGCGCTCAGTCAGGCGGACCATAGGTGCCTCCACCTCAATGAGCCCCTGCTGTTCCAGTTTTTTTAATACATCCCCGTAAACATTCCACATATTCAGGCCAAAACGCTCCAGAAATTCACTGCCGGAAACGCCCTGCATCATGCGCAGGCCCACAAACATGAATTCCTCCATCTTGTCTTCGAGGGAAAGCTCCTCGATATCCCGTGCTGCCGCTCCGCCCTCGTAAAGATTCAGGGAAAGATATTCCTGCAGGTCCTCTGTATTGTGGTAGCGGTAGCCATAAGTGTAGGAGGAAGCCCCAAGTCCCAGGCCCAGGTATTCCACCCCGGTCCAGTAACCGGTATTGTGGCGGCATTCATAGCCCTTTTTTGCGTAATTAGATATCTCATAACGCTCATATCCCTGAGCCGCCATCATCTCTTTGGTCAGGTGGTACATCTCCCGGTCTGTGTCCTCGTCTGGAAGATCCGGCAGTGTCATAACCGCTGCCCGTGCCGCAACCTCGGATGCTGTTTCCGGCTTTTTACTGTTTTCCTGCTGTCCACCGGAAAGCAGGCCCTTTTACATTCCGGTTCACCAAAGCGCTCGAAAAACGGAGTTCCCTCCTCGATGATCAGGCTGTAAGCAGAAATGTGCTCCGGCTTTAACATCATGACCTTTTTTAACGTAGTTTTCCAGGAATGTACATCCTGCCCCGGAAGTGCCGACATCAGATCCACATTGATATTTTTAAAGCCCGCCTGTCTGGCACGCTGGTAGCTCTTTAAAAAGGAATCGTAGGAATGGATCCGCCCCAGGTATTTTAGTTCCTTGTCATCGGCAGACTGCAGGCCGATGCTCAGGCGGTTGATGCCGCTCTGGCGGTAAACCTCCAGCTTTTCCATGGTAAGCGTTCCCGGATTGGCCTCCAGAGTCACCTCTGCATCCAGTGCGATATCGAAATTCTCGGAGAGCGTCGCAAACAGCTCCATAATAAGGTCAGCAGGCAGAATCGACGGAGTACCGCCGCCCACAAAAATGGTGGACACACGGTACTCCTGAAAATTCGGGCCCTGACCGCAGATTTCTTCGATCAGCTTGTCCATGTATTCCCGGTACACCCGCTCCGGCGCTGCGAAGGATAAGAAATCGCAGTAAGAGCACTTGCGGGCGCAAAAGGGAATGTGAATATAAAGTTCCAGTTCTCGTTTATTCATCGTCTAATTTCAGAACACTCATGAATGCCTTCTGCGGGATCTCTACATTGCCCACCTGACGCATTCGTTTCTTTCCTTCCTTCTGTTTTTCCAGAAGCTTCTTCTTACGGGAGATATCGCCGCCGTAGCACTTCGCAAGGACATCCTTGCGCATCGCCTTTACGGTCTCGCGGGCAATGATCTTGCCGCCTACCGCTGCCTGGATCGGAATCTCAAACAGGTGGCGCGGGATCTCCTCCTTTAACTTCTCGCACATTTTTCTGCCGCGCTCGTAGGCGGAATCTGCATGTACAATGAAGGACAGGGCATCCACCTCCTCTTTATTGATGAGGATATCCAGCTTCACAAGCTCAGAGGTCTCATAGCCCTTCATGTCATAGTCGAAAGAAGCATAGCCTCTGGAGCGTGATTTTAACGCATCGAAGAAATCGTAGATGATCTCGTTCAGCGGGAGATCATATTTTAAGAGTGCCCTGGTTTCCTCAATGTATTCCATACCATGGTAGATACCGCGCCGTTCCTGGCACAGTGTCATAATGGCACCCACAAACTCGGTGGTAACCATGATTTCCGCACTGACGATCGGCTCCTCCATATACTCAATCTCGGTCGGGTCCGGGAGGTTGGACGGGTTGGTCAGCTCGATCATTTCGCCGTTTTTCTTGTGGACACGGTACACAACGCCCGGTGCCGTGGTAACCAGATCGAGGTTGTACTCCCGCTCCAGACGCTCCTGGATGATCTCCAGATGCAAAAGTCCCAAAAATCCGCAGCGGAAACCAAAGCCAAGGGCAATGGAGGTCTCCGGCTCAAAGAACAGGGATGCATCGTTTAACTGAAGCTTCTCTAATGCATCGCGCAGGTCATTGTACTTTGCACCATCTGCCGGGTAAAGTCCGCAGTATACCATGGAGGTTACCTTTTTGTAGCCCGGAAGCGGCTCTGCGCACGGACGCAGCGCATCGGTGATGGTATCACCCACACGGGTATCCTTTACATTCTTAATGCTGGCAGTGATGTAACCAACCATGCCGGCACTCAGCTCGTCGCACGGAATGAACTGGCCTGCGCCGAAATAACCAACCTCAACCACCTCTTCCTCGGCTCCGGTTGCCATCATGCGGACACGGGTTCCTTTCTTTACGGTTCCCTCTTTGATGCGGCAGAACACGATAACACCCTTGTACGGGTCATAAAGCGAGTCAAAGATCAGCGCCTGAAGCGGTGCCTCAGGATCGCCCACCGGTGCCGGGACCTTGTGAACGATCGCCTCCAGCACATCCTCCACATTCAGGCCAGTCTTCGCAGAAATGCGCGGTGCATCGTGTGCTTCAATGCCGATGACGTCCTCGATCTCGTCTGCGACCCAGTCCGGCCTTGCACTCGGAAGGTCGATCTTGTTGATGACCGGGAACACATCCAGGTCGTGGTCCAGGGCTAGGTAAACGTTGGCCAGGGTCTGTGCCTCGATTCCCTGTGCCGCATCCACGACAAGGATCGCACCGTCGCAGGCAGCCAGACTTCTGGATACCTCATAGTTAAAGTCGACGTGTCCAGGGGTATCGATCAGGTTAAAAATATATTCTTCTCCGTCTTTTGCACGGTAAACGGTGCGGACTGCCTGGGATTTGATGGTAATTCCACGCTCCCGCTCCAGGTCCATGTTATCGAGTACCTGCGCCTGCATTTCACGGCTGGTCAGAAGGCCGGTCATCTCGATGATGCGGTCTGCCAGAGTGGATTTGCCGTGGTCAATATGGGCGATGATACAGAAATTACGGATCTTGCTTTGGTCCATTGATGCCATGTATTGATTTCCTCCAAATAAAATAAAACGTATAAAACCAGTTTTTGTTTCTTGTTTCTGTCCCATACAGAATGGAGACAATTCGTCAATTTATTATAATAACATTTTTTCAAGTCCCTTGCAAGACGGTATCGATGGCTTCCGCCAGCAGCTCCATGGCGTTTCTGGCTTCTTCTATGGTGTTGGTCTGCGCTCCGGCTTCAATCAGGGAAGACCGTCCCCTCAAATGCAGGTTGTAGCGCAGCCCCTTTAAATATATTTTTCTTGTAAATCCCGGATAGCGGTTTAAGGCCAGCTGCATCTGAAAGCAAAATGCCAGGTTTTCCTTCAGATACGGGTTTGGCAGATAGGCGATCTCCCCCTCCGGTGTCCGGCTCATTCCCTGGAAAAACATGATCCGTGCCGCTGTTTTCCCCGAAACCTTCTGTACCAGACGCACCGAATCTGCTACACCGTCCCGGTGTACATCCAAAATCACCTCGATGCCCGGATGCTCCTGCAAAATTCTCTGGATTCCCTCCAGCGCATAGGTATAGGCCCGGCTACGCTCCAGCTTTCCCTCCTTCTGGTCATACGCTGTGGTGTCATGGATGACATTCCAGCCCCGCTCTGAGAGAAGCTGGGCCAGATATGCTCCGGCTCCTGCCACAGTCGCATCGGGATGCTCCGGCCCGTAATCGGCATAGGTCTCGCTGGCATGGGTATGGTAGATGAGGATCTGGGGCTCATCCGGGTGTTTTTCCAGCTTGAGATCTGTTTTTAGCAGCGTATCTGCCGTCATCAGGCTCCGCTCCGCTGTCGTGGATGCGTGTACACTGAAATAATGCTTCATCAGGTAATCGTAATCCTGGAGGCGGGAACGCTCCGCAGCTTCCACCTGTGCACTGGCCGCGCTGCTTCCTTCATCAACAGCAGCTTCGCCATTTGTAGCATTTTTGCTGTCTGCGCCAGCCAGACTTCCCGTAGCACCAGCCCTGAATGCAGAAGCTTCGCCAGCCACAGCAGCTGTGCTGTTTTCTTGCGTTCTCCCATCTGCCCCGTCTGGCAACACTTCTGTATCAGAAAAGCTCCCGTCACCTGCTGCTTTTGGGTCTTCTGACAGCGCAAACAGGTATCCGTACTGCCTGTACGCATACCTGTAGGTTTCGTATATCTCATAAGAAGGATCCCTGCGCACAGGCCTTTCCTCACAAAAACGCACTGCCGGATACCGGATCTGAAGACACAGTGCCAGCAGCGTGCGCAGGATCCAGAGGACCAGACTATTCAAACCGGACGATTTCCTTTTTCAGCCGCTTCATGATTTTTTTCTCCAGACGGGAAATGTACGACTGTGAAATTCCCAGACGGTCTGCTACCTCTTTCTGGGTCATCTCCTCCCCTTCCGTATTTTTGAGCCCATACCGTAATTCCACGATCGTCTTCTCCCGCGGCTTAAGCTCTCAATGGCGCTCTTTAAGAGCTGTCTCTCGGTCTCATCCTCCAGGCCCCGGTAGATCACATCGTCATCGGTCCCAAGAATATCCGAAAGCAGCAGTTCATTTCCGTCCCAGTCCACATTCAGCGGCTCATCGATGGAAACCTCTGCCTTTGTCTTGCTGCTCCGGCGAAGATACATCAAAATCTCATTCTCAATACAACGTGAGGCATAGGTAGCCAGCTTGATGTTTTTCTCCGGGTTAAAGGTATTGATCGCCTTGATCAGGCCAATGGTTCCGATGGAGATCAGATCCTCCACGCCCACTGCCGTATTATCAAACTTCTTTGCTATGTAAACCACCAGACGCAGATTATGTTCGATCAGAACCGATCTGGCTGCCTTTTCCCCCTCTGTTCCCAGAAGCGCGATCATCTCTGCTTCTTTTTTGCTTTCCAGCGGTGGCGGAAGAATGTCCGCCCCTCCAATATAATGAACCTCGCCCTTCTTTTGCCACAGCATGGTAGTAAATGAAGGAACTGCCTTAAACTGAAAACGGTTTGGTACTGAAACTTTTACGATCACTTTTCCATCCTCCCGGGTCTTTCCATATTATGATGCCTGGGGCAAAAAATCTTGCCCTGCGATATTTCTCCATGTAAAAGCATCCCATACCGGTTGTGTGGTGATAATGCTTCCCCGCTGAGTGCCACCCATGGCCGCTCAAGCTCCCAGACCAGCTTTCCCTTCTGCCTGACCTCCATGCGGTCCAGACGGACTGCCGGCAAAATCCCATGGCTGTTACCCACCGAGGTAAACGGAACATATAAGACCTGGCAGTCTTCCTCTAAAAGCTCCCCGCAGGCACGTTTCTCCAGAACGTGGACCGGCTGGTGCCCATACGGCTCATAGAGCTGGTTTCCGGTATCATGCAGGGCCAGAACCGTCTTTGTCCGCCCCCGGTAATACAGCGTTACCTCGTACAGGTTATTCCGGAACACTTCTCCCTGCCGTAAAAACCTGGCACCCCCAAAAAGTACACCTCCAGCAACGCCAAGGTCTTTGCCAAACTGCGGCAGGGACCAGGAAGTAAGCTCCCAGACTGCACTGGAAGTTCTTCCGGCCACCGGCTCCAGCAGCGAACAGATGCCGCCAGTCAGGGTTGCTGCCATCCACAGGCTTAAAAGGCGCCGGAACCATTCCGCCCGGCTGCATGCCCCAAAAGCAATGCGGAGCATGAGCCAGGAGAGAAGCATAAGCTCCAGAAGCTTCCATGGCAGGAGCGGCAGTTTTGGAAGGAACACCAGCGCACAGGCACTGACAGCCCCTGCTGCCGCTCCCCCCAATAATCTCCCTGCCCTTTTCCATGTGCACGCCTTTCCCAGCACCGCGGTCAGGACCAGCAGATATAGATCTGCAGCCAGGTTCACCAGAAAAAACAGATCCAGATACAGGATTTCACTCATGCTACGTTTCCTCCGATGTACGGAACGCTGTTTGCATTACTGTTTGTGCATTGCGCAAATAGCAGCAAACGCTTTTCATGGATCCATGCTCCCCATTATAATCATTCTGAAGGAAAAACTTTGTCAAACGGACAGAGGCAAACTCCATTTTTGAACGACAAAAAAAGACAGAAAACCAAAGATGGTCTTCTGCCTTTGTCGATTTTTGTCTCCTGCACATACTTGTGTCAGACAAGCCATTCCATTCTTAGCGCTTATTCTTTAAGAAATCCGGAATGTTGATCTGGGTCTGGTTTAACGGACGGTAAGAGCCCTGGCTTACCGGTGCTCCCTGGGCCGGAGCTGCAGTCTGTGCAGTCTGGGTCTGAACCGGTTTCACAGTGGAAGCCTGGGTATGGAGCTGCGGGGCAGCTGCCTTTGCAGCAGTTGCACTTGCCTCAGCAGCAGCAACGCTGCGTCCTGTGGTCTGGGTATGTAAGTTTAATCCGGACGGCATTTTCGGGCTGATCTTTCCGAACTCAGCCATAGCCTTGTTAACCGGAGTGTTTGCATGTGCATCCAGGCCGGTTGCGATTACGGTGATGGTAGCCTCGTCCTGTGCATTCTCATCGTACATAGCACCGAAGATGATGTTTGCATCATCGCCAGCCAGCTCCTGAACATAGCTTGCAGCCTCGTTTGCCTCGATAAGGCTGATATCGCCGGAAATATTGATGATCACGTGGGTAGCACCCTCGATGGTGGTCTCCAACAGCGGGCTTGCTACTGCCTGCTTTACTGCCTCAACTGCCTTGTCATCGCCCTTAGCATGTCCGATGCCGATATGTGCGATGCCCTTGTCAGTCATAACGGTCTGTACATCTGCGAAGTCAAGGTTGATCAGACCCGGTACGTTGATCAGGTCGGTGATTCCCTGTACTGCCTGCTGAAGGACCTCGTCTGCTTTCTTTAATGCATCCGGCATGGTGGTTCTGCGGTCAACGATCTCAAGGAGCTTGTCATTCGGGATTACGATCAGGGTATCTACGCTTGCTTTTAAGTTCTCGATTCCAGCCAGGGCATTGCTCATACGTGCCTTTGCCTCGAAACGGAACGGCTTGGTTACAACGCCAACAGTCAGGATGCCCATATCTTTTGCGATCTTTGCGATGACCGGAGCTGCACCGGTACCGGTACCGCCACCCATACCACAGGTAACAAATACCATGTCCGCGCCCTTGATCGCCTGGGCGATCTCCTCAGAGCTCTCCTCTGCTGCCTTCTGTCCAACCTCCGGCTTTGCGCCTGCGCCTAAGCCCTTGGTCAGCTTTTCACCGATCTGCATGGCAGTCGGAGCCTTGCAGAACTGCAGTGCCTGTTTATCTGTATTAATGCCGATGAACTCCACACCCGCAATATCCTCGTCAACCATGCGGTTTACTGCATTGTTGCCGGCACCGCCGACACCGATCACAATGATCTTCGCGGAGTTTTCCGCTTCATTTATCTTAATCTCTAACAAGACTGATTCCTCCTTAATTTCTTTCATTGGCCTTTTGTAACAGTTTTGTAACATTATATCAAAAACTAGTCTAGATAATACTATAGGTGATTTCCTTCAAAATAGCAACCGTTTTTTTCGCAAAAAACTTAAAAAGAATGTGTCCTGGCACACTAATTTCTCGGCTTAAACGTGTACATCGGATTTGTCCTGGTCTCGTCGTAGCTGTCGAGATAAAGGGTCCCGCTCCTGCCCTCCAGCTTCGGAAGCATATCACTGAGCTCTGCGATCTTTCCATTCAAGCCGTCATTGTTTCCTAAGATCACCTCAATATCACCAAGATAAAGTGTTGCCTCCCCCAGTGTATTATACTGGATCTTATCCACGCTCAGGTCATAGATAGAAAGGATCTGGGTCAGGTTCATGATTTCCTCAAAAACCCGTTCACTCTCTACCGGCAGCTTCTGGTAAAGAACGATGTGACCGAACTTCAGTCCTGTGATCCAGGGAATCCCCGGCAGTTTCTGGCTGGCACTCTCCACAATGATACCGTCCTTGTCAAAATACATATAGCTGCTCATGTAGGACACGTAGCCAACGACACTTTTTTCATATACAATGATCTCTGCTTTGCGAAAGCCCTTCAGCACCAGCTATAGTCCTCTACAAAAGGAATCTTTTCATGCTTGCCAAAGTGCTCCCGCAGATAGCACAGTACCGTACTCCGGCTCGCATTATCCGGAAATACCAGATCGACCAGCTGCTCCTCTGTGTAGTTTTTATTTCCCGTAACCGTAATCTCCTGAAGCTTTACGGAGCACACAGCTGCTGCAAGTACCAGCAGCAGGAGCACAACCGCAAACAGAATTCTTTTTTTTCTCTTGCCGGATCCATATTCCATCTGTTTTCTCTCCCATTTCCGTATACTGTCGTCCCTTCACAGGTTCAGACCAGCGAGATCCGCGCCCCAACAGCCGCCAGATCCCGGCTGATATCCTCGTAGCCGCGCTGATATGCCCATAGCCCGAAACCAGGCTCTCCCCCTCCGCTGCCAGACAGGCCACCACCAGGGCAGCACCGCCCCGCAGGTCCGCTGCCTCTGCCTGCGCTCCACGCAGCAAAGGCACACCACACACAACCGCAAGTTTATCTTCTATTATAATATGGGCACCGAGTTTCTGCAATTCCTTTGCTGTGCAAAACCGGCTCTCAAATACGTTCTCACGGATGTAAGAGGTTCCATCCGCAAGACAGGCCGCCGCCAGCATCACCGACTGCATGTCGGTCGGAAACTCCGGGTATGGCCCTGTTTCCAGCTTTACCGGCCGTGGTCTTTCCTTACAGACAACCCAGATCCCGTTTTCCACAGGGCTCAGCCTGGCTCCCATCTGCTTTGCTGCCCACAGGGTTTTCCCCATATGGTCAAGCGGAGCATGCTCTAGAAACACACTGCCACCCGCACACAGCACAGCGCCCACATAGGTGCCTGCCACGATCCGGTCACCCGGAAGTGCAAAAACCGTATCGTGAAGGGACTGTTTTCCCTTTAGGCGGATCACTGGTGTTCCCGCCCCCTCCACCGGCACACCAAGTGCATTCAGAAAGTCGCAGAGAATCACAATTTCCGGTTCCCTGGCTGCGCCTTGCAGAACCGTCTCCCCCTCTGCCCCAGCTGCAGCCATCAGAATATTTTCCGTGGCTCCCACACTCGGGTACGGAAGCTGTATCCTTGTTCCCGTAAGGCCCTTTCCCGGACACTGCACAGACAACTCATCATCCTTTATCAGAACAGTTGCTCCCAGCGCCTCAAGCCCGCGGATATGAAGATCCACCGGCCGTTTTCCGATGCGGCAGCCGCCCGGAAGGCTGCTTTTTGCCATTCCAAAGCGTGCCAGAAGAGGCCCGAGAAGCATCACAGAGGATCGCATCTGCCCGGCAAGCTCTGCCGGTATTTTTGTATTGTCTATGGAGCCTGCCGAAATGATGAGGCGCTCCTCCTCCATCCTGCACTCTGCCCCCAGAGCGTTCAAAATCCCCAACATACAGAAAACATCCTGTATTTTGGGGATATGCTCCAGTACCGTGGTTCCGTTATGAAGAAGAGATGCTGCCATGACCGGCAGCACCCCATTTTTAGAACCCTGTATTTTTATTGTTCCATCCAGACTGTGTAACCCTTCTATCCGAAGCACAGACACCCGCCGATCCCTCCTGTAGCATAAGCTAAAGCCGCAAACAAATACTTCCTGCTTTATCTTATGTACGTTCCGGTTCTCTGGTTACCGCTCCAGACGGATCTGGTTCGACACACCAAGTACCATTCCCATCTCGGCCATCAGCAGGATAACAGATGTACCTCCGTAGCTGATGAACGGCAGCGTGATTCCGGTATTCGGGATCGTATTGGTTACTACCGCGATGTTTAAGATGACCTGGATCGCAATGTGTGCCATAACCCCTACTACGATCAGCGCCCCCAGAAGATCCGGCGCATTGTTCGCGATCAGCACAAAGCGGGAGATCAGAAAGAGGAAGATCATGATCACACAGAGTGCCCCAAAAAAGCCAAGCTCCTCACAGATGATGGAAAAGATCATATCGTTTTGTGCCTCCGGCACAAAGCCCATCTTCTGGATACTCTCTCCCAGCCCTTTTCCGAACAAACCACCTGAGCCGATCGCATAAAGGCCCTGCAGCACCTGGTAGCCGCCATCCATCGGATATGCCTCCGGGGACAGCCACACATGAATACGGCTTAACTGGTACGGCTTTAACACCTTGATCTTCTCCAGCAAAATTGCCAGTGGTCCGGCTATTGCAACCACCACAGCTGCAGCTATACCGCCTGCGTAAAATAGCACCTTATGGCGGCTCGCTATAAACAGCATCACAAACGCAATTCCGACAATAATGATACCGGAGCTTAAGTTATTTGCCCCAACAATGGCTGCGATCGGAAGTGCACGCAGCAGGCCAACCTTCATCACCTTTTTCCAGTCGTTAATCTCAGATCCCATCTTCGTGATCAGGACCGCCAGATATACAATCAGGGTAATCTTTACAACCTCCGTTGGCTGGAAACTGAAAGAACCAACTCCAAGCCATCGTTTTTTTCCGTTTACCTCTCTTCCCACAAGGCTTACTGCGATCATGAGCACATAGGAGATAAAGTATCCAAACCTGTACAGTCTGGCGTACCAGTGATAATCCACCTTAGAGATCACCAGGCAGCACCCAGACCGATCAACGCAAAGGTTAACTGGCGCATCATAAAGTAGCCGGCATTGTTAAACTTTAACTGCGCAGTATAAGAACTGGCACTGTAGATCATGACCAGTCCAAATACCATCAGAAATATGATACAGAACAGCAGGCTGTAATCATAAAACCGTTTCGGCCGGTTCTTCTTTGCCATAATCCTCCTCCTACAGGTTTCTTACACATTCTTTAAAAATCTCGCCGCGCTGCTCGTAGTTATCGAACATGCCCCAGCTTGCGCAGGCCGGGGATAAGAGGACATTGTCCCCCGCATTGGCATAGGCTGCACAGACACGCACTGCCTCCGGCATATCCTCCGCATACATGATGTCGGTAAAGCCATGGCTTCTTGCGCACTCTGCGATCTTGTCGCGGGTCTGGCCGATCAGCACCAGATATTTTACCTTACCGCCAAACGCCTCGATCCACTCATCGTATTCGCTGTGCTTATCGTAGCCGCCCGCGATCAGGACAGTCGGTCCCGGCATTGCGCGGATTGCCTGGATCGCAGCGTCTGGGTTGGTTCCCTTGGAGTCGTTGTAATAGCGGACTCCAGAGCGCTCCAGAACAAACTCAATGCGGTGCTCTACCGCCTTGAACTCCTTAACTGCCTTGCGGATGCAGTCCATCGGCACACCCATGCGGATGCTCATGGCCACTGCTGCCATGACGTTCTCATAGTTATGCTTGCCCAAAAGCTGCATATCCGTTTTTACATTGAGCACTTCCTCTTTCTTGCCGTCATGCGCATAGATCATGGTATCGCCATCTAAGTACATGCCTTCCTTTAAGGTCTGGGTGCTGGAGAAGAAGAACACCTTCGGCTTTAACTCCTTCTTCTCGCCAAACTCGCGGAGAACCTTATCATCGTAATTCAGCACAATGCAGTCATCCTCTGTCTGGTTCACAGCCACGCGCTCTTTTACCTCAATATAATTTTCCATGGTCCCGTGACGGTTTAAATGGTCCGGGGTGATATTTAAGATTGCACTGACATTCGGGTGGAAATCCATGATAGTCTCAAGCTGGAAGCTGGAAACCTCTGCCACCGTCACGGATTTTTCGGTAGTGTCCAGCGCCACCTCCGTGTACGGGATACCGATATTTCCTACCACGAACACCTCGTCGAAAAAGGTCTTCATAATGGCCCCGGTCAGGGCCGTGGTCGTTGTCTTTCCGTTGGTTCCGGTAATAGCAATGAGTTTTCCCTTCGCTACATGGTAGGCAAGCTGGATCTCACTCCAGATTGGGATCTTTGCTTCATCCAGGACCGGGACAAACGGTGCATCTAACGGGATTCCAGGGCTGATGATAGAAAGCTCCACCCCTAACAGGTCCGGTCTTGTCAGATCCCCTAATACGATCGTAACCTTTGCGTCTTCCTCAAAATTTTCCTTGATTTTCTCCGGGTCCAGCTTGTCGTTGCCATCGTAAAGCACAACCTCGCCGCCCATGGCGAGAAGAAGCTTTGCTGCTGCGATACCGCTCTTTCCGGTACCTGCCACTAATACTTTCTGACTCATCTCATATACCTCCTGTCCTTCGATACTACAATCCCAGATATGCCACCAGGCAGAGCAGCGCTGTCACGATGGAAAATACCGCAACCACCCGGGTCTCAGACCAGCCGCCTAGTTCAAAGTGGTGATGGATCGGCGCCATACGGAAAATACGCTTTCCATGGGTTGCCTTAAAGTATGAAACCTGCATGATCACCGATAATACCTCAACCAGATAGATAAGGCCGATGATCGGGATAAATAACGGCATCTGCATCATGAAGGCGCTGGATGCCACAAAACCGCCCAGTGCCAGGGAGCCGGTGTCACCCATAAACACCTTGGCCGGGTAGACATTAAACAGTAAAAATCCAAGAAGACTTCCAACGACCGCCCCGGTGATCGGCTGATGCCGCTGTTTTCGCCGATGGAAATGATGGTTAAAAAGGTTGCGACCAGAATGGTCACGCTGGTGCACAGACCGTCCAGTCCATCGGTAAAATTCACGCCGTTGTCGGTGCCAAGCACTACAAAGAACACAAACGGAATGAACAAAATACCAAGATTTAAGTAGATCCCGTGCTCAAACCCGCCGGTAAACGGAACCAGCATAGAGGTTCCCACCTCGCCGGAGCACACTAAATAATAAACAAAAATGCCGGTGATCACAAACTGTCCGATGAGCTTCTGCACCGGGTTAAGTCCCTCAGAACGCTTCATAACGATCTTGATATAATCGTCTAAAAAACCAATGATGCCAAATCCCACTGTCATAAACAGCACCGGAATGATGCGCGGGTAATCGCGAATATATAACAGGGAGGTGATCACCACCGCAGTCAAAAATACCAGACCGCCCATGGTGGGTGTGCCCTGCTTCTTTAAGTGGGCCTGGGGACCGTCCTCACGGACCTGCTGTCCAAACTTCAGCTTATGCAGAAACGGGATCACGACCGGACAGAGGATCGCGCTGACTGCAAATGCGATAATGATCGCAAGAATGGTTTCGTTAATCATGATACTCTCCTACGTTCTCTATGTATTATGCGAAGGCACAAAAAGGCCGCTACGCATATGCATAAGTATACGTCTTTTCTATTTTCTTTGCAAGGCTGTTTGCGTCAAAGTTTTCACCCATATTACGGTTTGATTGTTGCTGTTCACGCGTTGCGCAAACAGCAACGCTTAACTTTCTTCTTCCCGTGATGTGTCACGGCTGATTCCCAGATAAGGAAGAATGTTCTGGAAGATGTCTGCGATCACCGGTGCCGCAATGGTTCCCCCGTAATAAATCCCCTGCGGTTCATCGATCGTGATCAGCGCGATCACCTGCGGATCCTCTGCCGGGGCAAAGCCGACGAAAGAAGAAATGTACTTTTTCAGGCTGCGCGGCAGCTTTTCCGAGGTAGCCGTCTTTCCGCCAATGCGGAACCCGGCCACCGCCGCCTTTTTTCCGCTGCCCTCTGCCACCACCTGCTCCAGCACATAGCGCATGGTCTGGCTTGTTTCTTCAGACAGGATCCGGCGGCCCTCCGGGTAAGAAAAACGGCGGATCACGCTCCCATCCGCTCCAACTGCCATAACGCCAAAGTGCGGCGTCACCCGCCTTCCCCCGTTGATGATGGAGGCCGCTGTGGTGATCAGCTGGATGGGCGTGATCTGGAAGGACTGCCCAAACGATACCGTTGCCAGCTCTACCAGTCCCATGTTTTCCTTCCTGTGCATGATGGTGGCAGCCTCTCCCGGAAGATCGATCCCGGTTTTCTCCCGCAGTCCAAACTGCGTAAAATAATCATAATACCGGTCAATTCCAAGGCGCTGCCCCACATCGATAAAGACCGGGTTGCAGGAGTTCATGGCTCCCTGCAAAAATGTTTCACTGCCATGCCCACCAACCTTATGGCACCGGATCTTCCGGTCCTCCACCACACGAAAGCCCGGACAGGAAAAGTGGTCTGTCAGGGACACCACGCCCGCCTCCAGCCCCGCCGCCGCAGTAATGATCTTAAAGGTGGAGCCAGGCTCGTAGGTGTCATTAATGGCGGGATTTCTCCACATCTGGTTTAACAGCTCCTGCTTTTCCTTCGCAGAAATCCCAGGCGGCTCTTCTATATTTAATGTGAACGGATCGTTCAGATTAAATTCCGGCACATTGACCATTGCCATAATTTCCCCATTCTGGGGATCCATAACGATCACCGACACCCGCTTTGCACCCTTTTTTTCCATCACGGCCTGTGCTGCCTGCTGGGCATACTGCTGGATGTTCACATCCAGGCTGGTAACAAGATCTGCTCCTGCCACCGGCTCGATCCGCTCCTCAAACGCATTTTCAAGCTCTATCCCGGCCGCATCCGCCATCGTGAGGATCGTGCCGTTCGTTCCCTTTAAAACCGGCTCGTAGGCAACCTCAAGGCCAATGATTCCCTGGTTATCCCCGCCGGTAAAGCCTAATACCTTTGAAGCAAGGCTATCGAAGGGATAATAACGCTTATAGTCCTCGTCTACCTTCACACCAGCCAGATGCATTTCCCGGATCTGGTCACCGGTCTCTTTATCTACATTGGTCCGGATGATCTCCCGTGAGCTGCGCTTTTCCACTTTTTTGCGGACTGGTGCCTCCTCCATCCCCAAGGCGTTACAAAGACTGTGGATCACCTGCTTCGGATCTTCCACCTGGTTGTGGATCACCGAAACTGTACAGACAGTCCGGTTATCTGCGATCACCGTTTTATTTGCATCCAGAATACGCCCCCGGGCTGCTTTGATCGAGCGTTCCCGCTGGTGCAGGTCTTCTGCCATTTCACTGTAGTGATCGGCCCGGTACATCATAAGAAACACAAGCCGCCCTGTAAGTCCCACCATGCAAAGGCACAGCAGGCCAGACAGAACGGCTATTCTTTTCCGGTGATGGGTCAGGAAATCATATTCCCGTTTTGGCTGTATATCCATAAATTGAAAGCTTCCCATGCCGGCTCCCTGGACGGTCATTCTTATTCTATTGTATGAAGCAGCGGGATATCCTATTCTGCCCTAAGCAGTTTTCCGTCCAGATGACAGTCATGCTGCACTCCGGCAGTGCTCACTCTCCGGCAGCAGAAGTACTGCTCATGGTTTCGCGCTCCTGCCCGGAGCTTCCGGCTGCCGTGGAAGCTGCTTTACTCTCCGTTCCGGCTGCAGCAGAGTCTTCTGTCTTTGCTGCACCGGTACTTTCTGCGCCTGCCGCAGCTGTGGTTCCGGTACCTGTACTTCCTGCATTAGCGGAACCCGTGCTTCCTGTACCAGCAGCACCAGTGCTCTCTTCATTTGCTGCCCCAGAGCTCTCTGCTGCGCTGCTTTCCGAAGCAGAGGTTTCCGGGACTGTCTGGGCCGGTGGAACATAGCCGCTTCCGGCTGTCTCATCCGTTCCATCTGCCTCCGTGCTCTCCGGCACATCCTCCGGCAGGTCAGAATCGGCACCCGGCTCCACATACTCTTCCGTCTCGTATACCTTCGGCTCAGTCTCCGGCTCCGGCGTAGTGCCGGTGTTGTCGGTAATGCCTCAGCCTCCGGAAGCTGCGCTGCTGCCTCGCTCTGCTGCGCCTCAAAATCGACAGACGGGAAGACGTTCAGATAAGGAAGAATGTCACCCATGATTTTAGAGAATACACCGCTTGCATAAGAGCTATGTGCCTGGTCTTCTACATGCGGAGTGTCGATAATGACGTATACCAGTACCTGCGGGTCATAGGCCGGTGCGAAACCGCAGAAGGAAAGCAGATAGTTCTTTGCGGAACGCGGGATTTTCTCTGCCGTACCGGTCTTTCCGGCAATCTCGTAGCCCTCAACCGCTGCAGCTCTACCGGTTCCCTCGGAAACCGTGCGGAATAAGGCATCCTTAATGAAGTTGCTGGTAGATTCAGAAACAGTCTCACGCACCAGCTTCGGCTTTACTTCTTTTACCACAGAGCCCTGGTCATTTAAGATCTGTTTTACCACATGTGGCTCATAGTAGGAACCTCCGTTGATCACGGAACAGTAGGCTGCTGCCATCTGGATCATGGAGCAGTTATAGTTCTGGCCGAAGGAGTTGGTCGCTAAGTCCGCAGAGTTCATCTCGGAAGCACTTCTTACCAGACCCTTGGCATCTGACTCACCCGGAAGGTCAATTCCGGTCTTCTCACCAAAGCCAAAGGAGCTCATGTAGCGTGCAAATGTTTCCGCTCCTGTCTTGGCTGCGATCTGCATCATGGCATCGTTGCAGGAAACCATCAGCGCTTCTGCCACCGTCAGCATACCGTGACCACCCTTTTTAAAGGCCGTACACTTAATCTGGTGCCCCGCTACCTCCTTGTAGCCGTCACAGTAAAACGTATCGTTCGGGGAAATGATACCCTCCTCCAGTGCAGCCGCTACCGTAAAGATCTTAGATGGGGAACCCGGCTCGTAAGTATCACTGATATCGTAATTTCTCCATTTCTGGTTCCAGGCCACCTGCAGGCCATAGGAACGGATCTCGTCTGACGAAAAATGATCCGGCACCTGCTCCATGGTGATGGTGCTGCCATCGGTCTTTCTGTGCTGGCGGTTGTAGGTCTGCATGGCCTCCTTTAAGCCCAGCTCCCGGAGCGCATCCTCACTGAAGCTGTCTGCCGCACTTCTCGGATTATTCAGGTCAAACATACTGTCATTCGCCATGGCCAGAACTTCACCGTTATTCGGGTTCATGACCACGACACCCACATGCTCGGAGCCTGTCTCTGCCATCCATTCATTGATGCGCTTTTCCACTGCATTCTGAATGTTCACGTCGATACTGGAAACCACCGTGTTTCCGTTCTGTGCGGGTTTGATGACACGCTCCAGATTGGATTCATCGTTTAAATAGCCGTATTCCCGGCCATTGGTGCCGATCAGGGAATCGTTGTAGGACTGCTCAATGCCGCCGTTTCCCGTTCCGCCATCGCTGGTAGCAAAACCCACCACGTTGCAGGCCAGGGAATTGTATGGGTAAATGCGCTTAAACTCATCCTCAAACCAGATGCCCTTGACCCGGGCCTTGGAATCCGCCTTGGCATTGGCCTTGTTGGTATCGGACTGGTACTGCTCAAAGGCCTCCTTCTGATCGTAGGAAAGCTGTCTTGCATAGCGCAGATATGCCTTTGCCGAGTTATCACGGATCAGACTGCGCATTTCGCTGTCATCGTAGCCAAATACGGTTACCAGAGCCGTTACGGTCGCATCCAGGTAATCCTCCTCCGCGGACATGATCTGCTTTGGGTCAATGATCAGGTTATACACCTTCTCCGTGGTTGCAAGGTACGTTCCGTTGCGGTCCACGATATCGCCACGCCGGTAAGGAAGCACACGGCTGTCATACTGCTGCTGGGACAGCACGATCTGGTTATAGCTGTCCTGCTTTGCAGTCATGATGTGATATAACACATAGATTAATGCAAACAAAGCCAGCGTAATCACAATGACCGTGACCGCCAGCTTTTCCTGCATATATGTTGTGAAGATCCGGCGCACGCCGGATCTTCTCCTCTCTCCCTTTTGTGAATGCTGATTAGTGTTTTGGGATGTCCTCATATTGTCTTACATACTCACTTTCCGTTTTATCATATAATAATACCTGATTACGGTTGGCATATACCATGCCGAGCTCCTCTGTTGCCACTTTGTAGATATGGTCCAGATCCATGTCGGTGTTGATCCGGGTCTGAAGGGCGTCATTCTCCGAACGAAGCTGCTCTAACTCCTGCTCCAGTCCCTCGATATTATGGATCTTGGCAGTCATGGCAGACTGTACATGCAGATACCCCACACAGATATACAGTGTGCAGAAGGTAGCTAGTGTCAGCATGATCACATAAGGCAAGTCCATCTGAAGTGCCTTTTCCTGGTTTTTTCTGACAGTATGGCTCATATTCTGGCGGTACTGCACAACTCTCCGTTCTCTTGTCCGTTCCCTTTCTGCAGCCAGATCTCTGGCGGCAGTTCCATACACATAGCGGTTTTTTCCTGCTGCTCTGTGCGAAGCCATACCCATTCCTCCTTTTTCCTCTTAACGTAACATTCCCTTTTTATATTTATAAATCTGTAGCTTACTATTTCACGATGCAGCTGATCTTACGGCACCGCACTTAGCTCATTCGGATACGTGCAGCTTGCTGCACCCTTCTTACGCCCGTTCGAATACACGGAGCTTAGAGCTCTTTGAACGTTTATTGTATTCCAGTTCCTCTTCCCCAGGCACGACCGGCTTTCTGGTAATGACCGTGCCTTGCTCTTTCTGCCGCACATACATACCGGAAATTCCGGCGGGCAGATGCACGGGTTTTCATTGTCCCGGAAGCGTTTTTTCACGATCCGGTCCTCCAGTGAGTGGAAGGTGATGATGCTCAGACGACCGCCCGGATTTAAAAGATCGATCATGGTGTCGATAGATCGGTTTAATACATCCAGCTCGTGGTTTAATTCAATGCGGATCGCCTGGAAGGTACGCTTGGCCGGATGCCCGCCCGTAGCCCGGACCTTTGCCGGAATCGCTGCCTTAATGGTCTCGATGAGCTCCCCGGTGGTCTCGTAAGGCTTCTCCTGGCGCTGCCGCACGATGTGCTTTGCGATATTCTTTGCGAAGCGGTCCTCCCCGTAATCGCGGATGATGCGGTAAAGCTCCATTTCGCTGTAATTGTTTACAATGTCCGCCGCAGTCTGCGGATTGCGCTGGTCCATACGCATGTCCAAAGGTGCATCCTCCCGGTAGGTAAACCCTCTGGATGCTGTATCCAGCTGGTAAGAGGAAACACCAAGATCCAGATAAATGCCGTCCACCTTTTCAATGCCAAGGTCATGAAGCACCGAAGCAATGTTTTCATAATTGCTCCGCACTACGGTAACCTTGTCCTGAAACTCAGAAAGACGCGCTGATGCAGCTGCGATCGCATCTGCGTCCTGATCGATGCCGATGAGGCGTCCGTGCTCCCCTAAGCGTTTGCAGACCTCATAAGCATGTCCGCCCCCGCCAAGGTTCCATCTACATAAATGCCGTCCGGTCTGATGTTCAGACTGTCGACTGTCTCATAAAGTAATACTGATTTATGCTCAAATGCCATTTAAATTCCAAGACCCTCCATATTCTCTGCAATTTCTTCCATGTCGTCATAGGTATTCGACTGATTCCAGTTATCTCTGCTCCAGATCTCAATCCGGCTTCCCACGCCGACTAACACTGCGTCCTTGTCGATCTTGGCGAATTCCCTCAAAACGGCCGGGAGCAAAATCCGTCCCTGTTTATCTACTTCACAGGTGGTAGCGCCCGCAAGAAAAAAACGGGAAAACTTTCGTGCGTTTGCATTGGTGAGCGGCAGGGCATGCAGTTTTTCTTCCAGAGCTTTCCATTCGGTGTTTTCATAGACGAATAAACAGCCATCGAGCCCCTTCGTTACCACGAATTCGTCTCCAAGCTGTTCCCTGAATTTGGAAGGGACGATCAACCTGCCCTTCGCGTCCACTGTATGATTGTATTCACCCATGAACATCTTCCATCACCTGCTTCGCCTGCACCGTGCGCATTCCGAATGCGTGCTGTCTGCTGTTCACATATCCATGAGCAGCAGCCACGACAAAACCCTTGTCCTACACTTTTGTACCATTTCGAACCACTTTGCGCCACTTTCCACCACTTGTAACATAAGTGTAGTACATGCGTAAAAAAATAGCAAGTTTTTTTCACAAAAAAGCAATGGAAAATTAAGGAAAAACGTAAGAATCAAAAGGTTTTTCCAATTCTGCAGTAAAAAAGGGAAACACCCTCTTATCATTTGCGGATGTTTCCCTTACAAGTCTCCTAAACTTCGCTGCCGTCCACACATGCGCGCCCGGCAAAGGATCTTCATTTTCAGTATTCCATAGCGATGTAGATCTCGATCAGGCGGTCGAGCTCTACACTATTTTCGTAGATATAAGAATACTCAGCTCCTCCTTCAATACTGTCCTCCAGTTTTTTTCTGGCTTTCTCGATGCACACCACCAGCTCCTCCTTGGAAATTTCCATGCCCGCTTCCTCCAGGTATCCAGTGACACAGCTTTCTGGGCAGAATCTGTTTTTCCAGCTGTATCACGTCCAATATGTGACATGTTTTATGGCATTTGTAATCCCAACCTGCAGCATGCTTTTCATTCCCGTTTCGTTCCTTTTCATACACACATGCCCGACAATGGGATGTTTTATTTTATGCGGTCTTCTTTTTTCTGCCTCTCCAGATCAGATTACCCGCAGCAGCCAGGATCAGTACCAGCGACAGTGCCTGGGAAACCGGAAGTCCGGTTCCAAATAAAATGAGCTGGTCGGTCCTAAGACTCTCAATCCAGAAACGCCCCAGTCCGTAACCGCACAGATAGATCCAGAGCATCTGCCCATCGTACTGCTTGTGCTTCCGGAACCAGAGCATAAACAGCAACAGACACAGATTCCAGCAGGACTCATAGAGGAAGGTCGGATGCACCTGAATAAACTCCACCCCGTTTTCCACGATCTTGTGACTTAAAACATCTGCATTAAGCTATTGTCATTTACCAGCGAAAGTTTGATCCGCATAGCCAGCAGGCTGTCTGTATAGCCGCCGAACGCCTCACAGTTAAAGAAATTTCCCCACCGGCCAATGATCTGCCCGGTTACCAGTCCCAGTACACCCGTGTCTGCCATAGAGAAAAATGATACCTTTTTTGCGCAGGTATACACGATCATGGTAATGGCCCCGGCGATCACCCCGCCGTAAATAGCAAGGCCGCCTGCCCGCAGATTAAAGATCTGCAGCAGATTCTCTTTGTAGTAATCCCACTCAAAAAGCACATAGTAAATCCTTGCACCGATAATGGAACAAATGATCGCATACAGTGCAAAATCCAGATACAGCTCCGGGTCCTGTCCCCTCCGCTTCGCGTCTGACTGGGCGATCCATATGCCCGCCAGCATTCCGATTCCAATGATGATGCCATAAAACGCAATCCGGAATCCGAATACTGAAATACTGCTTTTCAGATGCTCGATCGTAATTCCGAGATGTACAAAACGGATGTCTGCTCCGTTCATTTCCGTTCTCCTTTCAACGCTGTCTTTATTCTAACGCAAACTGAATGCCAGGGCAAACAGATTCGTGCGACTTGTTTCGCGGTTGTTCGACAGCTTGTTTGTAATATATCGTAGTGCTGTGATAATTTGTGTTGTGCTGCTATCACACAAAATCACCACACAGCTATAATGGTATAAGGAAAGTAGGAAAAAAGCAAGAAAATAACAACGATTTTTTTAATTTCCATACTCCTTCGTGATCAACAGCTCCACCGCCAGCCGGTCCTGCAGCCGTCCGCTCTTCACTGCTTCTTCTGTCTCCACGCAGGATTCCACGTACGAAAGGATCTGCTCCCGGCTGAACTGTCTGCCTGCGGCATGACCTTTCCTACCACAAATGGCTGCATTTTGAGCTTCGATGCAATGCTTCCCTTGTCCATGCCCTTTGCCATCAGCTCTTTGACCTGCAACAGCTGGTTAAACTGTCTCGCGATCAGGAAGAGAATGCGCATCGGCGGCTCTTTTAAGGTCAGGAGGTCTTCGTAGAGGTCCATAGCTTTCCGGGTCTGGCGGTTTACAATGGCTGCAACCATATCGAAGATGCGGTTTGTGACCTGCACTGTGCAGACTGCCATGACATCTTCATCGGTGATGACATCGCGCCCCAGCGTGTAGCTGATGACCTTTTCTAGCTCCATGCGGATGTTTTCCATGTCATCCCCGGTCATGCTTAAAAATAAATCCATCGTGCGGCTGGTGATCTTTTTCTGCTCCCTTGCCAGGATCCCGCCTGCCCATCGGGCCAGCTGGGCGCTGTCCTGGCGGTTTAATTCTGCTGCATAGCCCATGTCCTTGACTTTCTTGTAAAGGCGGTTGCGCTTATCGACCTCACTCTCCACGAATAGCAAGATGGTGGTGTCCGGCATGGACGGAAGGTACTGCACCAGGGCATCGGATGCACTTTTGAAAAATCCGCTGTCTTCAATGAGAATGAGGCGGCGCTCCGCAAAGAATGGCATGGTATCTGCCAGCCGGATCAGCTCGTTCACATCGAGTCCCTTTCCCTCAAACCGGCCAAAGTTCATGGTGTCATCGCCGATGATGGCTTCTTTTAAGCGGTTTTTGTAGCTGTTTTTTAGGAAGGCTTCTTCTCCATATAATAGATAGATCTGTTTAAACTGTCCTGTTTTGATATCCTGATTCAATACCTGCATGAAACGTTCTCCATTTCTTTTCTCTCGTTCGCGCCAAGGTGCAATTCCTTTGTATCATAACACAGCGTAAAAACGGATACAAGGCTGCAATTCACAGACAATCTGCCTAAACGATGCACCTGGACACGAAAGAGCCGTCGGATCTTCTCCGACGGCCCCTGCCCTTATCTCATATCCTGTTTTTTATATTCGATCACTCTTTGGTTACCAGGGTATCTACGTTCTCCTGGGTTACCAGCTGGTTGTCCAGAACGACATGAGCTTCTACTTCTTTGCCTTCCAGATAATCATACGCGGTGTTCAGGATTGCTTTTCCAAGGAAGAACGGCGGCTCTGCAATGGTAGCCTCAACGCGTTTGCCCTTGATTGCTTCCAGTGTATCATCGATTGCATCACAACCTACTTTTACGATGCTCTCGGTTCTGCCTGCTGCATCCATAGCTTCCAGTGCACCTAACAGCATTTCGTCATTTGCTGCATATAAACCATCGATCTCCGGGTTTGCCTGAAGGATGTTCTCCATAACGCTCATTGCTTTCGCACGGTCAAAATCTGCGACCTGGCAAGCTACGATTTCCATATCCGGATTCTCTGCAATCACAGAGTTGAAACCTTCGGAACGCTGCTGTGCAACGTTGGTTCCCATGATTCCCTGAAGCTCTACGATCTTGCCTTTTCCACCAAGGGAGTCTACAAGAAACTGTCCTGCCAGTTTACCGGATTTGATTGCATCGTAACCGATGTGGGAAACCACATCGCCGTCATTGGCTTCGCGGTCCATGGTGAATACCGGAATGCCTGCCTCGTTGCAGGCTTCGATGGAAGAAACAATTGCATCGGAATCACAGGTATCGATGATGATTGCATCCGGATTCTTGGTAATCAGGTTCTCTACATCCTTCATCTGGATGGTCGGGTCGTCCTGTGCATCGGTAATATACAGTTCAATTCCATGCTCATCTGCAGCCTTCTGAACGCCGTCTTTTACGTCTACGAAAAATGGGTTTGTCTGGGTGTTCATAGCCAGACCGATGACATAACCACCGTCTTTCTTCTCTGCTCCATCCTCAGTTTTTGCTTCGTCCTTGCTTTCTTCTGCCTTTTCCTCTGCTTTGGTCTCGGCCTTTGTCTCAGCCGGCGCATTTGTGGAAGAACCAGAACTGCATGCGGTTAATCCTGCACATACCATTGCCATTGCCATGAAAGCTGCTCCCAATCTTTTTCTCATAAATACACTCTCCTTTTTATTTTCTCCCCGCAGGGATTATTTTTTTGTTTCGTTTTTCTTTACTCTGCCTTTGCGGACAGATCTTTTACTTTCTTATCTACCAGGACTGCGATCAGAATCACTGCACCTTTTACGATGTTAGTCGCATGCGGGTTTACGTTCATTAGCGTAAGGATGTTATCGATGATACCCATGATCATAGCACCTACAACCGTCGGCAGTACGAAACCAACACCGCCGCTTAAGCTGGTTCCGCCAAGGATTACGGCAGCGATCGCATCCATCTCGATGCCGGTTCCGCTGGTAGACTGTGCGGATCCAAGACGTGCGGTCAGAATCAGTCCGGCCATGCCGCACATCAAGCCATTCAATGTGTAAACCAGAAATTCGCTGGTCTTTACGCGGATGCCGGAAAGACGCGCTGCTTCCCGGTTGCCTCCTACGGCATAGACACTGCGTCCATAGGTAGTCTGGGTCAGAATATAGTGAGCCAGCAAAAATACTACAATCAGGATGATAACCGGAACCGGGATTCCTGCAATGCTGCCTTTTCCGAAGAACTTATAAGAATCTACTTTGATCGGAATCGGAGATCCTTTTGTATAGACAAGAATCACACCTCGCAGCAGAGTCATCATGCCAAGGGTTGAAATAAACGGTGGAATTCCGCATACGGATACGAAAAATCCATTTACTGCTCCGCAGGCCACACCGACAATCAGGGATACGGCTACTGCTGCGGCTGTATTGCCGGTAGAGGCTAACACTCCGGATGCCAGAACGCCAGACAGACCCAGAATGGATCCAACGGACAGATCAATGCCTCCGGTTAAAATTACAAATGTCATACCGCATCCCACAATTCCTGCTACCGTGATCTGCTTAAATACATTGAACAGGTTTGTCACACTTAAGAAACTCGGGGACAAAATTGTTGCAAATACACAGATTACAAGAAGGATCAACACGGAGCGATAGATATTAATCTGATTGATTAATTTTTTCTTATTCATTTTCACTGACTCCTCCCGATGCATAAGCTAATATTGTTTCCTGATTCATCTCTGATTTATCAATTTCCAGGACGGTATATCCTTCCCGCATGATCACCACGCGGTCACTCATACCGATCACCTCCGGCAGATCTGTCGAAATCAGGATAATGCTCTTGCCCTGCCGGGTCAGTTCATCCATGATCTGATAAATTTCTGCTTTTGCGCCTACATCGACACCTCGTGTCGGCTCGTCCAAAATCAGGATGGAAGGATCTGCCTCCAGAACCTTTGCAAATACCACTTTCTGCTGGTTTCCGCCACTCAGTTTTCCGGCAAGCTGGGCCGGACTGCTGATCTTGATGTTCAGACGTTCTACCTGTGCATTGATATTTTCGGTTTCCTTCGCTTTATTCAGATGACCACCTGTACTGATTTTGTCTAACGATGACATGGAAACATTTTCTCGGATATTCCGGATCAGAACCAGTCCTTCCTGTTTTCTGTCATCGGATACAAAACCAATTCCTGCTTTCAGGGCTTTTCTCGGAGAAGAACAGTCTTTCGTTTCTCCATTGATGATCACTTCCCCGCTTGTCATTGGAAGAGCTCCATATACGATTTTGGAAAGCTCGATCGTTCCGGAACCAAGCAGTCCTGCGATGCCAAGAATTTCTCCGCGGTGCAGTTTCAGACTCACATCGTGAACGCCCTTACCGCTTATCTTGCGAAGCTCCATGGCTACATCCTGTTTTTCATAATTCCGCTTCGGGTAGAGGTTGGTCACACTGCGGCCAACCATCATGGATACCACATCGTCATAGTCCGTTTCTTCAATGCTCTTGGTCGCAATGTACTTTCCATCCCGAAATACGGTAAGCCGGTCTGAAATCTGGAAGATTTCATCCATTCTGTGGGAAATATATAAAATGGAAATTCCCTTTTCCTTTAATTCTGCAATGATCCGAAACAGGATCTGAATTTCTTCATCGGTCAAAGCCGCGGTCGGCTCATCCATAATGATAACTTTCGCGCCAATTGTCAGGCACTTTGCAATCTCTGTCATCTGGGATTCCGCAACCGACAGATTTTTCACTTTGCTGTGGCTGCTGAATTTCAGTCCCAGGCGCTTCAAAACTTCATCCGCATCCTGGTAAAGTTTTTTCCAGTCCACACTTCCAAACTGGGTCCTGGGAAGTCTTCCAAGATACATATTTTCTGCCACGGAAAGCTCCGGAACCATATTAAATTCCTGATAAATCATGGCGATTCCCATTTTTTCAGCTTCCTTGGTTGAATGAAATACCACTTCCTGATCCTGGACATACATGTGACCGGATGTATACCCCTGCGCGCCTGCGATGATTTTCATCAGCGTTGATTTTCCGGCTCCGTTTTCTCCACAGAGCGCATGGACTTCTCCTTCCCTGACATCCAGTTTCACTCCATCCAAAGCCTTTACGCCTGGAAATGTTTTCACGATATCTTCCAGCCGTAATACAACACGATCCCCCATTTTCCGCCTCCTTTGGATTTCCTGATAACTAATAAGCACATCCTGCTGTCAGGATTACATTGGTATAGCCCGTAAACTCTCCTGTAAGGATAATGGCCTTTGCGTCTGCACTTCTGGCTTTTAATTCTGTATGCGGAATATACTCGATCGGAAGATTTTCCGGAAGCAGTGCTTTCGCCTTTTCATGAAATTCCGGTGTCACACTGAGTGCTTCATTCGCAAACGTTGCTTTTTCTACCACGATATATTTCAAGATTTCTTCCAGCACGTCCAGATATGCCGGATCTCCCGGTCTCCAGCCAAGATCAATCCGCTCTACCCCTTTCGGAATCGGAAGCCCTGCATCACCAATCACCAGCGTATCTTTATGACGCAGTTCTGCAAGCACTCTTGCTAACTGCGGATGCAAAATTCCTGTTTTCAGCATAAATCTTTCCCCCTTAATTTTTATGCGTGTTTAAAAATTCATCGATTTCATTTCTGAGTGGCATGGCCGGAGTCGTGCCGATCTTCTGAACAGAAAGCGCAGCCAGTGCATTTGCGAAATTCGCTGCTTCCCAGATGTCCTTATCCTCGGCCAGTGCTGCAAGAAGACCTCCATTGAAAGCATCACCTGCCCCGGTCGTATCAACTGCATCTACTTTATATGCCGGAATGATTCCCTTTTTCTCTCTGGTATTGATGTAAACGCCTCTGCCGCCCAGTGTAATGAGCACACGCTTTACACCTTTTGCAAAGAACCACTCTGCCGCCTTGTCTGCCGCTTCTTCACTGTCCACCTTTACTCCGGTGAGAATCTCTGCCTCCACCTCATTCGGTGTGATCAGATCAACCTTACTTAACACTTCATCGCTGATTGGCTGCACCGGTGCGGTATTCAGAATCACCTTCACACCCTTTTTGCAGGCGATATCCACAATACGTTCTACCGAAGACACATTCGTCTCAAGCTGGGTCAGCAGATACTCTGCCCCATCCAGAAGGTCTTCCAGGGAATCCACCTCCGCATCGGTAATGGTGTTGCAGGCTCCTAAGATAACAACGATCTCATTCTGGCTGCTGTTCTCGTCTACCATAATAAGGGCACATCCGGTTTCGGTATCATCGGAATATAAAACCCTGTCTTTCTTCATACCAAGCTCTGTCATCGTGCTCAATGCAATATCCGCAAAAGAATCACGCCCGAGTTTTGTTACCATCGTTACATTGGCCCCCGCTTTATGTGCGGCAACACCCTGATTAAATCCTTTTCCGCCCGGTCCCATCTTAAATACCGTTCCCTTGACGGTTTCACCGGGTGCCGGAAGGTGTGGGGTTCTGCCCATCAGATCCACTACAAAACTTCCAAATACAACTACTTTTTTCCCCATACGACATTTCCCTCTCTGTTCAGTCTTCTTTTACAGCAGCACAACTCCGTTTCCTGCTCCGATCCGGTCTGCTCCGGCTTCTACCAGTGCTTTTGCAGCTTCCGGTGTGCGGATACCGCCGCTTGCTTTTACCTTTGCACGGTCCCCAACCGTTTTTCTCATCAGTGCCACATCTTCTACGGTAGCACCGCCTGTGGAGAATCCGGTAGATGTCTTCACAAAATCTGCACCGGCCTTGACAGAAAGCTCGCATGCACGTACTTTCTCTTCATCAGTCAGAAGACAAGTCTCAATGATCACTTTTACGACTGCTCCTTTGGAAGCTTCCACAACTGCACGGATATCTTTTTCGACATAGTCATCGTCTTTGTCTTTCAGGGCACTGACGTTAATCACCATATCTACTTCGTCTGCTCCGGCTTTTACCGCCTCGGAAGCTTCAAACGCTTTTGCCGAAGTCAACATTGCTCCCAGTGGGAATCCTACGACGCAGCAGGTCTTAACCTTGCTTCCTTTTAACTGTTCAGAAACCAGCGGCACAAAACAGGTATTGACACAAACGGATGCAAATTCATGTTCCTTCGCTTCATTGCAATAGCGGATAATCGTCTCTTTTGATGCATCAGCCTTTAACATGGTGTGATCGATCATGTGATTTAAACTCATAATACCCTCTCCTTTTCCTTGTTGAATTATGGTCAATGTGTAATCGGTTACACATTTGATGAAAAGAAAAATGTGTATCTTACTACACATCATTTCTTCTATTTTCACTTTTCCATATGAACTCCCCGTTCAGAACCTCTGAGTACAACCTGATATGGGACCAGAATGCGTTTCCCCCTCTGACGGTTTTTGCTGTCCGCGAAGCACTCCATGAGAAGTTTCATGGCCTCAGCCCCCTGTTGCTTTGCATCGCGCTCCACGACAGAAAGTTTGTAATCAATGACACGGAGTGTCTCGATATCATCAAATCCTAATAGTGCGATTTCCCGCCCCGGAACCATGCCGCATTCTGTCAGACATTTCAAACAACCAAGTGTCGATTCGTTGTTGGAGGAAAAGATTGCTGTTGGCGGATCCGGCTGTTTCAAAAGAGATTTGGCGGATTCATAAGCTTTCTCGCGTTTAAAATCTCCGTATGCGATATAATCTTCCCGCACAGGAATCCCTGCATCTTCGAGAGCCTGTTTATAACCTGCAAGCCGTTCTTTTCCCGGCTTTGATGTGCTTGGTCCGGCAATCACTGCAATCTTTTTGTGACCATTCTGAATCAGTGCGCTGACTCCATCGTAAGCTCCGCCGTAATTGTCCACAAACACGCCGTCAAAACGTGCTCCCTTGATATCGCGGTCAATCAATACCACCGGAATCCCGGATTCTTCCAATTTAATCAGGCTGTCCTTGGTTTGAGTATCCAATTGGGAAATCGGTGCAATAATCACACCCTTAAGTCTCTGACTGATTGCTACATTCAGCGACTCGTGTTCTTTGCTCAGCGTTTCGTTGGTTCCAAAATATACGATATTGTAGTGAAAGGCATCAGCCACATCGCTGATTCCGCTGATCGCCTTAAAAAAGAATTCATTTTCAATATCCGGAATAATAACTCCGATGCTGGGATTGTCCTTAATACTTAAGTTTCTGGCAAGCGCATTGGGAACGTAATTATATTCTTCCACTGCTTCCAGTACTTTTTTTCTTGTTTCTTCTTTTACGTAACCTGAATTGTTCAATACTCTTGAAACAGTAGCAGAAGAAACTCCTGCACGCCTAGCCAGTTCTTTAATGTTCATTTTTAAGGTCCTCTTTCGCTCTCGATTTAGGAAACCGATTACATATATGATATTACCATACAAACTGGTAAATGTAAACACTTTTTTGTGATTATGCACAATTTCCTAATTTCTCATATTTTTCCTGTATCCACGTTTATTCTATCATCAATTTTGAGGAAATCAAAGAGCTTTCTTTTCGGAGTCCAAACGCAAAAAGATCAGGTTTCCAAGTATGGTCTGTAGCGGAAACCTGACCTTTTGCATCGTCATTGTCGTTGTTCATAACCTGAGTAGAACCGGTGGTGTACTGGCCTTTCGCATCCGGGTCCATAGCTACGCCCATGAACAGATCCATGCGGTTGTCGGTTGCCGGGCTGCAAAGAATCTCTGCGTGTTTCAGAGCTGTACGCAGTACTTCCGGATCTGCCTGCTCCAGAGCGGACAGACGGACAAACTCAACTCCGCCGACGGTAAAGTACGCATCGTCTCCAAGGTTCAGTGCTTTTGCAAGCTTAAAGAACATATAAAACCGGAGCATTCTTATCTTCCGATATCTGAAGCAGGCTTTCGATACTCTGCAGCCGGATCACGCTCTTTCCGGTTGTGTCCGGCATTTCCTCCACTTCAAAAAGCTGGCTTCCATATTTTTTCAGCAGGATCCGCTTGCGGCGTTCCCAAGTTTCTCTTTCATCCGGTTCCCTGGTGGTCCAGAGCACAAACCAGATCAAAAACAAGCCGAAAAGGATTCCCACAATTCCGACAATGACATTTTTCCAGCGGACCGGGAGTACACTTGTCTGATTTTCCGTGATCTGTCCGCTTTGTACATCCGTCTCAGGCAAGTCTAAGTGTGTGGAAAATATCAAAAGAAGATACTGATATAGCACTGATGTTGCCTCCGTCTGCGGTATTTTCGAAAAAATCACAGTACTCAGTCCTCTCCATTCACATCAATCTGGCAGCTTCTCATTGTTTCCAGTGCTGCCTTGTGTTTTTCCGGCGTCACCCCTGCGCAGCAGCTTGCATCCACCGATATCACAGCCTCCGGATATTTTGCTTTCAGGATCAGTGCATTGGATACCACACAGATATCCGTGCAGACACCAATCAGTTCAATCTCATCCTGAGTTCCAAAGTCATCCCAATGCATCCAGCCGAAAGTCGGTTTATCGACGTATTCACAATGTTCTGTTTCGAGTCCCGGTACAATCTGCCACCCCTCTGTACCCTGAAGACAATGTTTCACCGGAAGTTTTTTGCCCTCAGGGGTATCCAGATAATTTTCTCCGTGTGTATCCCGTGTAAAGATAATCCGGTCTCCACGATCTGCATACTGTTTAATTTTATTTTTTACATTCGGAACAATTTCTCTGGCCTCTTTGCTGCCGAGGGAACCGGTCACAAAATCATTCTGCATATCTACTACGATTAACACTTTGCTCATAGCGCTTTTTCCTCCCCAAGTACTTTAATTTCTTTTTCTGTATTCTGTTTTTATCTGCGCACTCATTCTGCCCTCTATGGATTGCATTTCTTACACGGATCATACCCGGCAGCAATAATTGCATCCCTGCTCTCAGATAAAGCTTTTTTATTACTTTCCTTCATCTGTTTCACGGATGAGCAAGAGGGACGATGAAATTTCTTCGTATTGGTATTGAGGATATAGGTTTCTGTGACCTTTGCAGTTTCTACGGTTTCTGTACTGTTCTGCTCTGACGATGCAGTTTGCATGACCTGCTCTTTTGTTGATTCACCTTGGAAATCAGAACTATCGCCTGTTGTATAATCAATCTCGATTCCAGGCTGCACATTGTAAACATACACGCAGAAAAGAACTCCAGCACCTTTATCCTCTACAGACTCTGCCTCCATTAGCACACCAGAAGCCAGCAGATTGTTTCCTTCAAAAATTGGTGTCACACGATACAAAACATGGTTTCCGGTTTCTTTGATATAGTCTGCTGCCATATTTTCGAAAGGCAGCATTCCCTGAACGTTTAAATATCTGGTACCTGTAATCAGATTCTTCTCATTGGCATTCTCCGCTGTAAGCTGATAACCAATCAGATGACAACGATTATAGAGATATTTTCCGTCTACATTATCATATTTAATGGTATGCCAGCCTGACGGTTTCACTTGCCCGATTGCTCCGCGTTCCTGTGTCGGCATCAAATCTGTTCCGACAGATGCGTATGCAGTCCCACATCTTCCGAGTGAATCCAGATCACTGTAAGTCTCGAAAGAATCTTCGGTCAGATCCGTATCCGCAAAATACGGTTCATTGTTGTGAACAACGATATATGGCTGACCAGAATAAGCCGGTACTGCCGCCAGGTCAAATGCCGATGTTCCAGCCAAGACACGGTCTGCAACATGCGACTCTGTAGACACAACAGCCGCTGTTTCCTGCTGTGGTACCTGAGCACAAGCTGATACCCCCAATGATACAGCAGACAAAAGTCCCCATAACCACATATTCAGTTTTCTCATATTCAGCACCTCTCCAAGCACTTTTTCTTTTATTATACTACCATTTGCCAAGTAGAGAAAGAAAAAACGCAAATCAAGATTTTTCCCGTCGCGCGATCAGCTTATAAAACAATGCCGAAAACAGGCAAAGCAGTACAATCGAAAGGACTACGCAGTCCAGCTGGAATACCTGGCTGCCATAAATAATGAGATACCCCAGCCCTCTCCTTGCCGCCAGAAATTCCCCGATGATCACGCCGACCAGGCACAGGCCTACATTGACCTTCATATTGCTTAAGATCAGCGGCACGGAGCCCGGCAGCAATACCTTTAAAAGAACATCCTTTTTGTTGCCGCCGAGGGCGTAGATCAGGCGGATCTTATCCGGGTCCATCGAGGAAAAACCGGTGTGCAGCGTCAAGATCGAGCCAAACACGGCGACCGATACGGCAGCCGCCACAATCGTATGCACATGGCTTCCCATCCAGACCATCAGCATCGGGGCCAGGGCCGATTTGGGCAGGCTGTTTAACATGACCAGATATGGCTCCAGAATTTCGGATGCGCTCCGGCTGGACCATAGTAGCACCGCCGCAAGAATCCCCACCACCGTGACGATCAGAAAGCTGACAATGGTCTCAAACAGCGTGATTCCTATATGGGAAAAGATACTCCCATCCCGCACCATCTTCCAAAAACAAAAAAGAACCCTGGATGGGGAGCTGAATATGAAATCATCGATCATATCCAGCCTGGTGCAGAGTTCCCAAAGGGCAAGAAACAAAACAAGGAGCATACTCCTTATGATCCTTACCTTTCTCTTATGCAGTTTTTCCTGTTCCATATATGCTTCCTGAAACCGGATCACGGACTGAGACTGTGAAGCTTGATCAGACATCTTCCATCCTCCAGTGTTGTCTTCCATATTATAGTATGACAAAGAAGTGTTGCTGGGCACGCATGCATGGACACGGATCATCCAATGTGCCGCCGATACTGCCTCCCTATGCCATGCAGCACAAAAGCCACCGCAGCTTTCCCTCCAGAAAGCTGCGATGGCTTTTCCATCTTTTTCTTTACGTTTTCGACACATTTCAGAACCTTAGTTACTCAAAAATCCCTTACCAATGATCTCGCTGGAGTTGGAGATCAGGATAAATGCGGTCGGCTCAACTTTTTTGATATAGTTACGCAGGCGTACCGCCTGGCTGCGTTTCATGGTCGTCATGATGACGGTCTTGCTGTGATGGGAAAATGCGCCCTGTGCCTTGTAAACGGTGGCACTGCGGTTTAAATCTTCTATAATAAAATCACAGATCGGGTCCGGATGATCGCAGATGATGTTAAAACACTTGCAGAGATTGATATTCTCGATGACTCCGTCGATCACAAGGGATTTCGCCATCAGACCCAGGGAAGAATACAGACCTGTGGTCGGCCCGAACACAAAGAAGGACATCAGCACAGAGGTAAGGTCTGCCAACAAAAGTGCGGTTCCGATATTCATGCTGGAATGTGCCTTTAAGATCATGGCAATGATGTCCGTTCCACCGCTGGAAGCACCAATGTTAAACAGGATCGCAGATCCGATCGCCGGAAGGAAGATTGCAAAGATCAGCTCCAGCATTGGCTGGTCGGTAATGGTTCCTGTCATCGGCATAAAGCGGTCCAGTGCACTTAAGCTGAATGACATGAGCATGCTGGAATAAACGGTTTTAATACCCACATCGGTTCCTAAAAACAAAAAGCCCAATACCAGAAGACCGGTGTTTACGATAAAGGTAAAATCACTGGCATTCATTCCGGTCAGTCTGCTGACGACGGACGAAAAGCCGGTAACGCCGCCAAATGAAAAGTTATTTGGGAACTTGAAAAAGTAAATTCCCACAACCATGATCCAGATGCTCACCGTGATCAGTGCGTATTCCACGATCTTGCGTTTGACCGGATCTTCGATGTTCTGTGTAGCCATAATGTTCCCCCTGAATTGAAAAGAATGTGCCCAGGCCTATTTTCGCCAAGTCTTTTGTTTTCTCAGGCATCATTCTTAATCTTGAAAATCAAAAAATGCAAAAGAAAAGCAGAAACGAGCCATAGGCTCTCTCCTCTGCCAGAGAGACTATAACTCGTTCCTATTCAAAAAACAAACACTATTCTTATTGGCTTTATTACAGCATTTCTATTGTGCTATTTTCTTGTTTTTCTTTTGTCAGGCTGTAGTGTACGTCTGTCTTTCCTGGAAAGACACATCACGCTCCATCCTGCCCAGTTTCCACCCGGCCGCCGCCCGTCCAGCTTTGTCTGGGCGTCCGGCTGTCTTCCGCCATGCTCTGCATTTCCTTAAATTTCTTTCCCTTCGGATCGACCCGCTGCCACAGCGTGTATGCTTTGGTTGTTTTCGCATCGTTCCACGGCACCGCCTCGCCCAGGCAGTACGGGAAATAAAGGTCGGCATACATCGATGCCATCTCTGCCTTTAAGTCATCCGGCACCATGGTGATGGTCTGCTTTACCTGTTCCTGGATCACGGATTTTGCATACTGCAAAGACCAGTCTGCAAAATTCAGCAGTTCCGGATTCTCCGATCCGTTTGCTTTCGCCCATGCAGCCACATCGGCCTTGCGGGTCTCAAAGGTCATGTTATCCTGAAGATCCCAGCTCAGCATGCCATACTGGTTGTTCGGGAAGGAATACGGACTTAACACGATCTCATGAATGCCATCCTGCGTTCCCTCCAGTCCCGGTCCGGTCACATGCTCCCGGATGCGCTGCACATGCAGATGACCGCTGATATAAAGCGGCACCTGGTACTTTTCCAGCAGCGCCGTCACCTCCGGCCCGTTTTCCATCTCACACTGGGTTGTGAACAGTCGGCTTTCCTGAAGCAGGTTGTGGTGCGCCAGCACAATTACCTGAATACCATGCTCCTTCGCCACCCGCAGATGGGTTTCCATCCACCCCAATGTCGCATCGCTGATCCGGCCCTCCACATGGTTCCCGTCATCGTAGATGCAGGAATCCATCATCAACAGCCAGTGGGACGGATCTAACGGGTACACATAGCTTAACGATGCCTCATCGCGGTTCGGAGACTGGTCATAGCCAAACTCATGATAGATATCATAAAAATCCTTTCCGCTCTCCAGATATTCTGCTTTCTCCCGCTTATCTCCAAAATAAGTCGAAGCATTTTTATTCTGGATGTCGTGATTTCCCGGGATCACCACGACCGGAATCCCGGCATCCTGCACCTTCTGAAGCTTCTTTGCAAGAAGCTCATGGTTGATGCGCTCCCCGTTCAAGGTAATATCCCCGGTCAGAGCCAGTGCCGTGGGGTGATTCTCGATTGCTGTCTCCACCAGCGTATCCAGCATTTCTTCGCTGTACTGGTCAATCTTTCCATCGTCATGCTCCACCATGCTCCAAAACGCTTTTCCATCATCATGGGTAGTGGAACTCATATAATGAAGGTCCGAAGCCAGCATCAGGTCGGCGGCTCATAAGGTTTCTCCTCTTCCGTTTCCGCTCCCTCCCCAGATGGTTTCCGATGCCTGCGCCGCTGCCGCCGGTATTCCGCCAGCACTTCTGGCGTTCTTTCTCCAGGCGGGCCTGACGCGCTTCTTCGGACTCCTGGTCATACTCTCCGATGCCGCTCTCTGAACGTTCTGTCCCCTCTTTTGTTTCATCCAATCCGTTCTGCTGTCCGGACGTACCGTTGTTCTTGTCACTGTTTGATTCTTCTTTTCCCTGATCTGCTCCGGCCTGCGCACTGCTTTCCTGCCCTGTTTTATCCTGCGGTGAACTGCTTCCCTGTTTATTTAACGCACCAAGAACCACACGATTCCAATACAGATCAAAAGGAGTGCCCCATAGATCAGGGCTGTGATTTTTTTGTAATGTTTCATATTCCAGTCTTATCCTCTTTTCCGTCTGGAGTGATGCCGGAATTTCCGTAGAAACAATCATTCTGGCAATCGCCTGTCATCACAGCAGGTACACATGTGCTCTGAATATTGCCTCGTAATCAGCGGACGCGCCACTGGCGCCTCCTCGATATGCCAAGCAAAAAAATGACGGGCGGCATCACTACCGCCCGCCATCATATCACAGATTGACGAAAAAAGAAAGTTTGTTACTGTTCACATACGCAAACAATCCGAAACGTTTGTTACTGTTCACGCATGCGTGCCCAGCAACAAACGTTTGCATTAAATAATATCATTCACGCAGATTGCGCCGTAAGGACGGATGCTCATGCGGTATGCACTGCCTGCGCCCATGGCATGCTCAATGTAGTCGATGTACTCGTCCACGATATCATTTGGCAGCATCGCCATGATGACACCTGCAAAACCGCCGCCGTGAATGCGGCATGCACCGCGCTGTTTTTCCGCGATGAACAGTTCTGTCAGAGCCAGCGCAATGGAGATTCCCTGCTCCTGCACGCTGGCTGTCGTGTAGCAGTTCTGCAGCCACTTCCAGGAAGAGTTTCCGGATGCGGTAATGTTGGTTAAGAAGTCCTCGAAACGTCCCTCCTTCAAGGCTGATACCTCTGCCTCAACGCGCTTGTTCTCCTCAAAGAAATGAAGAGCACGCATCACGGAACGGTCTCCGGCAAAAGCACGGACCTCCTGGATGTTGTCGATCACCTGCTGCTCCGTCACTTCCGCGCAGACTTCCTTGCCAAAGAACTGGGCTACCTTCTTCATTTCATTCGGTACAGAGGAATAATCCGCACTTAAATCTGCATGGCCTTTTCCGGTCTGCACGATGATGAGGCTGTGGTTCTGGGATGCAAAATCGAAATCGATCTGCTCGACCTTCGGCTCAGCCGGCTCTAAGAAATCAATAGTGATCAGGCCGCCCACGGCGCATGCCATCTGGTCTAACAGGCCGGAGGCCTTATCCCAGTACACATTTTCCGCATACTTTCCGATGTGGGCATAAGCTACGGTACTCATGCGTCCATCGTTGAAGAAACGGTTTAACATCGAGCAAAGAAGCATTTCAAATGATGCAGAAGAGCTCACACCGGCAGAACTGATGACATTGCTGGTAATGTACGCATCAAAACCGCCCACTTCATAGCCCGACTGCTGGAAGCCCTTTAACAGCCCCTTTACCAGATCGATGGTTCCGGCCTTCTTGGCACTCGGCTGCAGCTCATTTAAATCGATGGTAAATTTCTGGTTGAAGGTTTCGCTGATGATGTTGACCTTGCTGGAGTCATTCTTTGCTGCGATTCCCACACAGTCTAAGTTGATGCTTCCGGCCAGAACCTTGCCATGGTTGTGGTCGGTATGGTTGCCGCTGATCTCCGTTCTTCCCGGTGAACTGAACATCAGGATATCCTTCTCTCCAAAATTTTCCTGAAATTTTTTCACCAGCTCCTCATAACGGCTGATATTCTCGTCCACGTGTCCGGCTCCGTATAATTCGGTCATGCGGACTCTGGCTGCTTCTGACTGTAACAATTCCAATGTTTTTGCTTCGTTCATCTTAACCCCTCCATATTTCATGGCTTTTGCTTTCTCGCCTTTTGGCTTTTGGCATTCTTCCCTTTTGGCTTTTTGCTTTCCAGGCCTTTGTCTCTCTCTTTTTGATTTCTGACTGCCTGCCCAATACATGCGCCGGGCAAGCTGTACAGCCACCTTGTTTTCAGTATAGCACAGCGCTTGTTTTTCCGGCAATACAATATTCTTTTACATATCTGTGTTTTTTTACGCTGCCGTTTATGCGTTGCGCATGCGGCAGCAACTTTTTGCAAAAAGAGTCCGCTCCACGCATTGCGCAGACAAAAAGAATCCGTTATGCTATACTATCTATATGAGTGAAAAAAGAACGTAACCGTGAAGCTACTGAACAGTTGCGAAAGAATCACTGCGAAAGGAAACATACCTCACACATGAACTGGAACGGCAAACCCTACCACTCCCTGGACTTTGAGATGAAGTCCCGCTTCGGCCAAAAGGTTTACAAAATTGCCTTAGATGGCCATATGACCTGCCCCAACCGGGACGGAACGCTCGGCACGCGCGGCTGCATTTTCTGCAGCGAAGGCGGATCCGGCGATTTTGCCGCGCCGCTTGCATTTTCAGAAGTCTCCGGATTTTTAGAATCCTCCATAGCTTCCGCCGTAAACGCACAGATCGAATCTGCCATCCTGCGCATCAAAAATAAGATGGGAACGGCGCCGGACGCCTACATTGCCTATTTTCAGTCCTACACCAACACCTATGCCCCGCTTTCCTATCTGGAAGCACTCTTTACCGCTGCCATCCGCCATCCGAAGGTGGTTGCGCTTTCCATCGGCACGCGACCGGACTGTCTGCCGGGTGAGGTCGTAAAGCTGTGTGCCCGTTTAAACCAGGAAAAGCCGGTCTGGCTGGAGCTCGGCCTGCAGACAATCCATGAGGATACCGCCCGTTTCATCCGCCGCGGCTACCCGCTCTCCACCTTCACTGATGCTCTGAAAAGACTGAGGGCAGAGAACCTGGAAACCATTGTCCATGTCATTTTGGGTCTGCCCGGCGAGAGCCGGGAACAGATGCTGCAGACGGTCCGCTATCTCGCCGGACAAGACATTCAGGGCATCAAACTGCAGCTTCTCCATGTATTAAAGGGAACGGATCTTGCCACTGTCTATGAACAGCATCCATTTCCTGTCATGGATCTGGAAGAATATCTGGATCTGGTCATCGACTGCATCGCCCTGCTGCCGCCGGAGCTTGTCATCCACCGGATCACCGGGGACGGACCGAAAAATCTCCTGATTGCGCCGCTCTGGAGCGCAAATAAGCGCCTGGTGCTCAATTCGCTCACCAGACGCTTCAAAGAACGCGGGATCACTCAGGCTGTGCGCTGACTGCGCCGTCCGCCCCGATCGATACGCCAAACGATATGCTTTCTAAGTATTGATAAAACTGTGTCATTTCCCCGGAATCCGTCAGCATGCGGGTATAGCCGCCCGATGAGATTCCCGGAAGCAAGCGAAGACTTAGGTTTTCTCCCTGAAACTCCGCCTGCACCAGCATGGTTTTCGGGATGGAACTGCCAAACACAAAGTTTCCAAGACTGTAAAAGATTGGTTTCCCTTTATAATACTCGATGCCCTGCAGCACATGCGGATGGCTTCCGATCACCAGGTCTGCCCCGGCATCGATGTAGCGCTTCGCCAGCGCCCGCTGGTATTCCTGCGGCTTTTCATCGCGCTCGATGCCCCAGTGGATCAGGACCACCACCTTTTCTCCATCTGCATGGCAGCTCGCGATCTGCTGGAGCAAAGGCTCTACCGAAACCTCATAAGAGGACAGCATGCCCGGATGCCCGTTCGTGGCCGCCCAGCCAGCTTCCGGGATGACGCGGGTGGCTCCAATCAGCGCCACCTTCTGTCCATTCTTCTCAAACACAACCGGCTGTTTCGCCGCATTCAGGTCTTTTCCGGCGCCGATATGCAAAATCCCGGCACCATCCAGTACCTCACAAGTATCAAGAAGTGCATCTACCCCATAATCCAGTGCATGGTTATTGGCCAGTGTCACGGCATCGATTCCCATTTCCTGAAACAGGGAAACCTTTTCCGGTGCCAGACGGAAGGTATACTGCTTGTCTGCTGCCTGCGTTCCGCGGCTGCTGAACGGAAACTCCTCATTGACTGCAAAATAATCGACGGACTGGATTGCATTCCGGTAATTCTGGTCCAGGACACCGGAAATTCCGCCTGCCCGGCTGTAGGCATTCAGCACATGGTCTGACAAAAGCACGTCACCAGAAAAGAGAATCGACATGGAAGCGCCAGAGTCTTCTGAAAATTCGGCAGCTTTTCCGACCAGATTTTCCGGAAGTTCCCCCGGATTTCTTTCCTGATCCCCGCCCGGATTGTTCGCCTGGGCCCCGTCCGGATTTTCTCCCCTTGCCGCTCCGGCATCAGCTGCTTCTGTCTCCAGCACAATCTCCGCTGCCGTATTCTCACCGTAATCTTTTTCTGTCCCGGCTTCTTCTTTTCTGTTTTCACTCTGCCCGGCACCGTTTTCGGCTGTCTGTGCAGTCGTGATCTTCTCATAGGATCCATAGCCACACCCCGGCAGATAGTAGCAGCAGCAATGCTGCCACCAGCACACCGCCCCGGTAATTTTTCCGTCTTTTTTCCGGCTTTGTGGGCTGCACATACCAGTTTTTCCACATTTTGTCCGTCATATTTGTTCTCCAATCCACTTTACAGCCTCATTCACAAGAAAATGAGATAAAAATGCGCATCTTCGCGGAGCATTTTTATTTCTCAGGATGCAATTTCCCGTGAAGCACGGAATCAGAGCATCAGTTCCGTGATCAGTTCCCATGTAATCTCCTGTTTTTCCATTTCCTGCTGCAGGGCTTCTCTCGCCTCCAAAGGCGCCATGAAACACAGTCCGCAGCCAGCGGAAATGGCACTGGGAAGCGGAATGATCCGGCCCGGAAGTCCTGCTTCCTTCATGGCTTTCTCCATGCGGATGGCCATGACCGTGTCGCGAAACGTAATGATCAGATGAAGTTCTTTTTTCAGCATCTTATCCCTCCCAGGCCAGGATCCGCATGGCTTTTACGGCCTCCTGTACTTCTTCCATGGTATTAAAATGGGAAAAGCTGAAGCGCACCGCGCCCTGCTTTCCGGTTTTGAGTGCTTTATGCATGAGCGGCGCACAATGACCGCCGGAGCGGACTGCTATATCAAACCGCTGCATCAGCTCATCGGCAACTGCGGCAGAATCATAATCTTTCAGGTTCAGCGTCACGACCGGAGTCCGGAGTGCAGCCTCAAAATCACCGTAAACCTGAATCCCCGGCAGATTCCGCACTCCCTCATAAAAGGCACGCGCATACGCATCTGCCTGCCTGAAGATGGCATCGGTTCCCTTCTCCAGAACGTATTCCACTCCAGCCAGAAGACCTGCGATCCCAGGCATGTTCAGCGTTCCTGCTTCCAGGAGTGTTGGCATCTCATCCGGCTGTTCTTTGTCAAACGTGCGGATTCCCGTGCCGCCCACACGAAACGGTTTCAGTTTCACGCCTTCCCGCACACAGATCCCGCCCATTCCCTGGGGTCCTAAAAGTCCCTTATGACCGGAAAAACACAGCACATCGATCTGCATCCGCTCCATATCAATCGGAAGAAGACCTGCACTCTGGGCTGCGTCCACCACAAATAAAGTGCCATTTTCATGGCAAAGTGAGCCAAGCTTTTCCAGGTCGTTCACATTGCCGGTCAGATTCGAGGCATGGGTACAGACCAGTGCTTTGGTATCCGGCCGGATACTTCCCTGCAAAACATCCAGGCACAGCCGCCCCCGTTCATCACAGGGAACGATGGTCAGCTCCACGCCCTCTTTTTCTTTCCGGTACAGAGGACGCAGCACGGAATTATGCTCCATCTGCGTCGTGATCACATGGTCTCCCGGCTCAAACAACCCCTGGATGGCCATGTTCAGACTGTCCGTTGCATTCATGGAAAATGCCACCTGGTTCGGATGCGGATACCCAAACAGTTCTCCCAGGCGGCTTCTCGTCTCCACGGCCAGACGCAGTGCCTGCAAAGATGCCTCATTGCTTCCCCGCGCTGCATTGCCGACACTGCCGGAAACCAGGACCTTATAAACGGCATCGGTCACCGTCTCCGGCTTGTGCAGAGAGGTGGCCGCATTGTCCAGATAGATCATGGCCGTACAACCAGGTCAGCTTCTGCCATGGTCTGTGCGATCACATACATGTTGGTGACACCGCCAACCTGTAATTTTTCGGTCAGTCCATAGTAGTTTAAGCAGGTACCGCAGGTCAGAATCTGCACGCCTGCTGCTTCCAGCTTCTTCAAATCTTCGATGGAATCGGAGCCTTCGCAGGTCAGCTTTGCACCGCCGTTGTAGAATAAAATCGTATCCGGCAGAGTCTCAAGCTGGGTCTGGGCAAATAAAAATCCTTTGATGAGGACCTTACCAAGCTCTTCATTGCCCTCGCCCATATGATCTGCAGTCACGGCAACTACTGTTTTTTTCTTAGCCGGTACCAGACAGCTGTCTGCCGGGATCTCTTCGGCAGATTTCTCCTGACCGCTCACATGAAGGACCACCTTCCAGGTTTTCTCTTCCGTTTTGGAGGACTCTGCGCCATATCCCATCTGACCAGCCATCTTCTCCAGGTTCTGTACCGCGATCTCGTTATCTACGAGAACCTCTACATCACCTGCACCATTTAAATTTTTGATTGCCTCTTTCGCTTTCATTAACGGAATCGGGCAAACATCGCCTCTTGCATCTACAGTTGTCATCGTTTTCTTCCTCTCCTTCTGTTATCGTTCATGCTGCTTTCCATCCTGCCTGCTTCCTATAGCACCGTGATCTCCTTCTGAAATCCGGCATCTCCCGGCTGGATCATTCTTCCCACGATCTGTGCCGGAAGTCCAGCCTCTTTTAATTCCTGTAAGAGCGCTTTTCCTTCCTCCTGCGGCACTGCAAACAACAGCCCGCCGGAAGTCTGCGGGTCAAATAAAATTTCTTCTAACGGGAACGGAACACCCTTAAAGTCCACAAACGAGCCTACATGATTGCGGTTTCGCTGCCCGGCAGCCGTGATCATAAAGTTTTCCGCATGGGTGTATGCCTCTTTAATATACGGAATACTCAACGTGTCCACCACAGCCCACAGACGCTTGTCCAGCATTTCATGCAGATGACCCAAAAAGCTGAATCCGGTCACATCCGTACAGGCATGTACCGTATACCGTTTGGAAATGGCCGCCGCATATTTGTTCAGCGTAGTCATGGAAGCTATCGCCTCTGCCATGGCTTCTTTTGATGCCACTCCCACGCGGTTTGCGGTGTTCATGATCCCGACACCCAGCTTTTTCGTCAGGATCAGCACATCGCCTGCCTGTCCGCCATTATTTTTATAGATCCGGTCCGGATGTACGACACCGTTGACGGAAAGTCCGTACTTCACATCCTTGTCATTGATGGAATGTCCGCCGCAGAGCACAGCTCCGGCCTCAACCACCTTCTCCGAACCGCCCCGCATGATCTCTCCGAGCACATTTAAGTCCTCATCCTGCGGGAAACATACAATGTTTAAAGCACTGATGACCTCGCCTCCCATGGCGTACACATCGCTCAGCGCATTTGTGGCCGCGATCTGGCCAAACACATAAGGATCTTCCAGCATTGGCGGAAAGAAATCCAGAGTCTGCACCACAGCCACGTCATCGCTGACGCGGTAAACGGCAGCGTCATCGCTGCTGTCAAACCCGACCAGCAGGTTTTTATCCGGTGCGCCGCGCTCGATCCGGCTCAATACCCGCTCCAGGATATCCGGTCCAAGCTTCGCCGTACAGCCGCCGCTGCTGCAAAATAAACCTCCTGCCATGCCATGCCTCCTTTCCGGAATTTTATAAATCTCATGATAGCACATGGATATTTATCTGTCCACTGACTTTTCCTTACGCCCACAGCCAGCGTTCCACCAACACTTCATACACTTTCTGGCACCGGCGGATATCTGCCTCATCCACGTACTCATCGGCCTTGTGTGCCATAGCAAGGGTGCCAGGTCCGTAAGAAAGGCAGTTACAGTTTCCAGTCATTCCGGCAATGACCGCCGTATCGGTGTAACCCGGAAATGCAGAAACCACCGGTGCTTTTCCGGTTGCTGCTTCTACGGCTGCCTTGAGACATGCCAGCAGCTTTGCATCTTCATGATGTGCGATCGGCGGGCGGTTTCCGGTAACTTTTATTTCTGCCTGTAATCCCGGGATTTCCTTTGCCGCATCCTCTGCGGCAGCTTCCAGAAGTGCCTTCACATCCCCGATGTGATAAGGCGGAACCACACGCATATCCACAGACACCTTACATTCTGCCGGAACCTGGTACGGATGGACGCCGCCCTGGATCTCGCCGAACACGATCGTGGATTTTCCCAGGAACGGGTCTTCCTTTAATTCCTTCATCCGATTGCGGGCGGAAGCCAGCAGATATGCCATTCCGGCGATTGCATCCATACCCTGCTCCGGACGGCTTGCATGAGCCGCCTTTCCATGCATGGTGACTTCAAACCAGTATCGTCCCTTGTGGGCAGTCTGGATCTCACCGTCTGTCGGCTCTGTATCCATTACCAGGCTGTCTTTCGTCACCCAGCCAAGCTCGATGACACGCTCCGCACCGGTCATGTCCCCTTCTTCATCACAGGTTCCAATCCACTTTAAGGTACGCTCCGGAACTTTGCCGGTGTCCTTCCTCTGCGCTGCTGCCTCCAGAAATGCACAAAGGGCAGACGCCAGGCCGGATTTCATATCGCAGGAACCACGGCCAAAGAAACGGCCATCTTCCCCATCCTCTCCCAGTGGATTCTTTGTCCAGCCACCGGCGACCGGAACGGTATCCATGTGACAGATAAACACCAGTTCTTCCTTTGTTTCTCCCGGAAGGACCGCCATCAGGACCGGACGTCCATCCTTCGTGTAATCCTTTTTCAGTTCTCCGCACTCCGGGAGTGCTGCCTTGATCTCCTGCTCCAAAAATCCGGCGATTTCATGCTCTTCTTTTCCCGGATTTGTGCTCTCAATACCGACTAATTTCTTCGTCCATGCCACTGCATCCGTATTCTGCATGTCTGTGCTTCCTTTCTTTCCGCTTTTTGCGGGCTGTATCCGTCTCCGGGGCTTTTCCAAAGCTCCGGACCAGATCTTCTAGTTTTACCTTATTCTGCCAGAGAGCTCGTTCCCCGCTTCAGATACTGTCCTTCCCCGCGTGTTCCGGTAAAAGTGCCATCCGAAACGATCTCATGGCCACGCAGGAATACCTTCTCGATCGCACCAGTCACCTTCCTGCCCTCATAGCAGGTGTAGTCTGCGTTGCCGTGCATCTTCTCCGTGGTAATGGTCCACTCTTTTTTCGGATCGATGAGTACCAGGTCTGCATCGGAACCTGCCTGGATGGTACCCTTCTTTGGATACAGGCCTGCGATTCTCGCCGGGTTGGTGCAAAGGTAATGCACTACCTGCGGGATTGTCAGGTGTTCTCCCTTTACTGCCTCAGAAAACATCAACGGCAGACGTTCCTCCACACCCGGAGCTCCGCTCGGGCACTGGGTAAAGTCTTTCGCGCCCTGCTGCTTTTGTTTGGCAAAGGTAAATGGGCAGTGGTCGGTCGCAACTGCATCCAGTTCCCCATCCTCCAGCGCCTGCCAGAGCGCCGCATTATCCTCTTTCTTTCGAAGCGGCGGTGCCATGATTGCCTTTAAGCCCTCCTGATCATCTGCGTAGCGGTCATCTGTCAGAAACAGATACTGCGGACAGGTTTCCACGCCAAAATGCTTCTGTCCGCGTCTTCTCGCACGGCGCACTTCCATGAGTCCCTGTTTGCTGGATAAATGTACAACATAAACCGGTGCTTCCCCTGCTGATTCTGCCAGATACAGGAAACGGTTCACGGCCTCAGCCTCAGTCTCGGCCGGACGGCTGAGCGGCTGGTAGCGCGGCTGGGTATGCCCCTCCTTCACAAATTTTTCCCGGTAATAGTTCACCATACCGTCATTCTCACAATGGGAAGCGATCAGAATGCCATCTTTTTTCGCCTGGGTTAAAATCTGCATCAGTTCTTTATCATTCAGTCCGTAGCCATAGGTCATGTAGACCTTAAAACTGGTGATGCCCTCTTTTTTTGCAATCTCGCCCATCTCTTCCAGTACCTGCGGATTTACATGCTGGAACACTCCGTGGAAACCATAGTCTACCACGGCGTTGCCATCTGCCAGCTTATGATATTCCCTGACCTGATGCCACAGGCTGCAGTCCTTTGGTCCGAATGCCATGTGATCCACAATGGAGGTGGTGCCGCCGCAGGCAGCTGCAATGGTTCCAGTGTAAAAATCGTCAATGACGCGGGCGATCCCCACATCCAGATCCATGTGGGTATGGATGTCTACCGCTCCCGGTAAGACATACTTTCCAGATGCATCAACGATTTCAATCTCTGCATCTGCCAAACCCAGTTTGCTTTCATGTTCCGCAAGACCAGTCCCGATTTCACGGATCACGCCGTTTTCGATCAGAATATCTGCTTCATAGACACCGCTCTCGGTGCAGAGCATTCCGTTCTTCACTATCGTTTTCATCGTTTTCTTCACTCCTATTTCTATGCGAAAATCTTTCGGTTTTACCCCTGTATGCAACTTTAACCGCAAGAGCGGACAGACCACTCCTGCGGTTATTTCGTTGCTTTGCATATCGAGGAGGCGCCAGTGGCGCGTCCGCTGATTGCTTTGCATATTGTATCTGTGTTATTTACTGATGGATTCTGGTACCGGTCAGACCGTTGATACCATCTTTTGCTTTTTCAAGCAGGGTGATAAGAGACTCGCGTCCCGGTGCAGACTCCGCAAATGCGACAGCAGCCTGTACCTTCGGAAGCATGGAGCCCGGTGCAAACTCACCAGCCTCGATATACTTCTGTGCAGTCTCCGGAGTCAGCTCAGACAGCCACTCCTGATCCGGCTTGCCGAAATGAACGGCAACCTTCTCCACTGCGGTTAAGATGATCAGGCAGTCTGCGTTTAACTGTTCTGCCAGCTTCTCTGCTGCGAAATCTTTATCGATTACCGCTGCAGCACCCTTTAAGTGATGGCCTCCGCTTACGAATACCGGGATACCGCCACCGCCACATGCGACAACAACATAATTATTTTCAACCAGGCTGCGGATGGTATCGATCTCGATAATGGACTTCGGCTTCGGAGAAGCAACAACACGGCGGTAGCCGCGTCCTGCGTCCTCAACAACCTTATATCCTTTCTCTTTGACCAGCTTGTCTGCCTCTTCCTTTGTCATAAATGCGCCGATCGGCTTTGTCGGATTCTCGAAAGCAGGATCATTCGCATCTACCTCTACCTGTGTCAGGATGGTGGTACATCCGGTATTGATACCGCGATCCAGCATTTCCTCACGCAGCGCATTCTGCAGATCGTATCCGATGTAGCCCTGGCTCATAGCCACACATACAGACAGCGGGCACGGAATATATTTTTCCGGATTGGAACGGGTCAGCTCAGACATGGCATTCTGGATCATGCCAACCTGCGGTCCGTTTCCATGTGCGATTACCACTTCATTTCCAGCCTCGATCAGATCTACGATCGCGGAAGCCGTTTTCTTTACTGCGATCATCTGCTCCGGCAGGTTATTCCCCAATGCATTGCCGCCAAGAGCGATTACAATTCTTTTTCCCATAATATAATCTCCTGAAGTCCGCCTTCTCCTACGGACTATATTTCTTATTGTTCATTTTCAAAGCAGTGATGGCAGCCCGTTTAAGGACTGCCACCGCTTTTGCTGCATCGCATGTCAGGGAGACGCCAGTGGCGCATCCGCTGACAGAGCAAGTTGTTGTATAAAAAGGGGGTGTACCCAATTTACTGATGTAACATAACCGGTCACCTTACCGGTTACGGTACTGCCGTGTTGGCAGATTAAGCCATATGTCTCTCGGTTGCTTTCTCAGCCAGCTTTGCAAGAGTCTCCTGCGGGCACTGCTGTTTTGCAAGCAGGATCATAGCTGCGATGATGTATGGCTTGTAGCTTGCCTCTTTGTACAGAGGAGTACGATAGCGGTCGAATACAGATGCCTCTACCTCGCCGTCCTTGCAGGATACGTCGTTGATATCAGCCGGTAAGCAGTGCAGGTACAGAGCCTTGCCATCCTTGGTGGTAGCCATTAACTCTTCAGTGCAGCACCAGTCTTTGTGCTCTGCGTTCTGAGCCAGCAGCTCTTTCTCCAGAGCCTTGATGCCGTCGGTGTCGCCCTCAGCGTAGAGGTTGGTTCTCTTCTCCATAGCTGCGAACGGAGCCCAGCTCTTCGGATATACGATATCAGCATCCTTGAATGCCTCTGCCATGGAATTAGTCTTGGTGAAGCTGCCGCCGGTCTTCTCAGCGTTCTTACGTGCAACTTCCTCAACTTCCGGCATTACCTCATATCCTTCCGGATGAGCCAGAACAACATCCATACCGAATCTGGTCATCAGGCCGATAACACCCTGCGGTACGGAAAGCGGTTTGCCATAGCTTGGGGAGTAAGCCCAGGTCATAGCTACCTTCTTACCCTTTAAGTTCTCAACGCCGCCGAAGGTGTTGATGATGTGAAGCATATCAGCCATACACTGGGTCGGATGGTCGATATCGCACTGTAAGTTAACCAGGGTAGGTTTCTGCTCCAGAACGCCGTCTTTGTGACCCTCGGTTACTGCATCTACTACATCATGCATGTACTTGTTGCCCTTGCCGATGTACATATCATCACGGATACCGATAACGTCTGCCATGAAGGAGATCATGTTAGCGGTCTCACGAACGGTCTCACCATGAGCGATCTGGCTCTTGCCCTCGTCCAGATCCTGAACTTCAAGACCCAGCAGGTTGCAGGCAGATGCGAATGAGAAACGGGTACGGGTGGAGTTATCACGGAACAGGGAAATGCCCAGACCGGACTCAAATACTTTGGTAGAGATGTTGTGCTCTCTCATGTAGCGCAGAGCGTCAGCAACGGTGAAAACAGCCTCGATCTCGTCGTCGGTCTTCTCCCAGGTCAGGAAGAAATCGCCCTCGTACATATCTTTAAAGTTCAGTTTGTTCAGTTTGTCAATGTAACCCTGTAATACTTTGTCCATTTTGATCTCCTTCTTTTCACATGTGAAATTATTATTTTGATGCAGTCAGCGCAGCATGGCGCTGACTTGCCGGTTACTGAAATAATATCAGATTATTTGATATCGTTGTTGGTCTTGCCTGCACGGAACTGGGAAATATCATCCGTTTTCTTGGAAGCATCGTACAGGTTTGCTGCTGCTACATACATAGCTGCACATCTTACAAGGTCATCTTTGTAGGTGATCTCGTTCGGAGCATGAGCCTGGCTCTCAGCACCCGGGCCAAATCCTACGCACGGAATGCCGTAACGTCCCTGGATTGCAACACCGTTGGTGGAGAAGGTCCACTTATCGATCAGCGGACGGTTGCGGAGCTCCTTGGTGGAATCCGGTCCCATACGCTTGTCGCCGAACAGTGCAACATGAGCATCGTACAGAGCCTGTACATGTGCTGCGTTCTCTTTGTTGATCCAGGTCGGGAAGTAGCACTCGGTCTCATATACTTCGCCGGTCCATGACGGACGGTCGTACATGTACATGGAAACCTCTACGTCATCGCCGTATTTCTTTACGCTCGGCAGCTGACGGATCTCTTCCAGACAGGAATCCCAGGTCTCGCCTGCAGTCATACGACGGTCAACAGAGATTGCACAGCTATCTGCTACTGCACAGCGGCTCGGAGAGGTATAGAAAATCTGGGAAACGGTGCAGGTTCCTCTTCCAAGGAACTGAGCATCCTCGTAGTGCTCCGGATTGTATTTCGGGCTCAGCATCTTTACCAGACCCTTGATGTCGGTATCTTCGTCGCAGCCGTTGTTGTTCAGTGCGCGGATATCGGAAATGATGTCAGCCATCTTGTAGATTGCGTTGGAACCACGCTCCGGTGCGGAACCATGGCAGGAAACGCCCTTTACGTCTACACGAATCTCCATACGTCCGCGATGTCCACGGTAGATACCGCCATCGGTCGGCTCAGTAGAGATTACGAACTCCGGAACGATCTTGTCCTTGTTGTAGATGTACTGCCAGCACATACCGTCGCAGTCCTCTTCCTGTACGGAACCAACGATCATGATCTTGTAGCCCTCTGGAATGAGGTTTAAATCCTTCATGATCTTTGCGCCGTAAACAGCACTTGCCATACCGCCTTCCTGGTCGGAACCGCCGCGGCCGTAGATGATCTCGTCAGTCTCGTAGCCCTCGTACGGATCTGCTTCCCAGTTGTTGATGTTGCCGATACCTACGGTATCGATGTGGGAATCGATTGCGATGATCTTATCGCCTTCGCCCATCCAGCCGATTACGTTGCCAAGACCGTCTACTTCTACTTTATCGAAGTTTAATTTCTCCATCTCAGCCTTGATGCATGCTACAACTTCCTTCTCCTCGCAGCTCTCGCTCGGATGAGAGATCATGGCTCTCAAAAATGCAGTCATATCTGCACGGTATCCTTCTGCTGCTGATTTGATCTTTTCAAAATCAAGTCCCATTGTTTTACCCTCCTGAATGATATATGTTCTTGTTATATAGTTCTTATTGATCTGGTGCCGAAATCCTGTACCTGCTTAAACGGTCGGATACTCGCCGCCCCATACAATCTTTTTGTACTTGTCCGGATCGGTGTCTCCCTCGGTAGAGAACATCAGGACCTTACTGTCGCGGTTCAGCTCTAATGCATCGCGCAGCTCTTTGTATTCGTCGTCCTGCATGATGGTAGAGATCACACCCATACCAACAGCTCCGGACTCACCGGATACAACCTTCGGATCTCCCTTAACCGGAGCAGCCAGCATTCTCATACCCTTTGCTGCTACCCAGTCTGGGCAGGAAACGAATGCGGATACATGGTTTCTTAAGATATCCCAGCCAATGATGTTCGGCTCGCCGCATGCAAGACCGGCCATGATCGTCTGAAGGTCACCGCCAACGATGCGCGGCTCGCCATCTCCTGCAACTGCACCCTTGTACAGGCATGCTGCAGCGCCAGCTTCCATAACAACGAATTTCGGCGGATTTTCCGGATACAGGTTGGTGAAGTAACCAACTACTGCACCTGCAAGGCTTCCGACACCTGCCTGAACGAATACGTGGGTCGGACGGTTTACAGAAACCTCACGCAGCTGCTCTGCAGCCTCGCCTGCCATGCTTCCGTAACCCTGCATGATCCATGCCGGGATCTCCTCATAGCCTTCCCATGCGGTATCCTGAACGACTACACCGTGCGGGGTTGCTTCTGCCTCAGCTGCTGCCATACGTACACAGTCGTCGTAGTTGACTTCCTCGATGGTTACCTTAGCGCCCTCTTTTGCGATGTTGTCGAAGCGGGTCTTGGTGCTGCCCTTCGGCATATGTACAACTGCCTTCTGGCCCAGCTTGTTTGCTGCCCATGCAACGCCTCTGCCGTGGTTTCCGTCAGTAGCGGTAAAGAAGGTAGCCTGGCCAAACTCCTCACGGAATTTCTCGCTGGTCAGATAATCGTATGTCATCTCGGACACATCACGTCCCATCTCACTTGCGATGTAGCGTGCCATTGCGAAAGAACCGCCCAGCACCTTAAATGCGTTTAAGCCAAAGCGATAGCTCTCGTCCTTTACAAACAGACCGCCAAGGCCAAGACCCTCAGCCATACCGTCCAGCTTTGCGAGCGGGGTGATGGAATACTGTGGGAAGCTCTTGTGGAACTCACGCGCCTGTTTGATATTCTCAATGCTCATAACAGGCAGGCACTTGTCTTCGCTTTTCGGCATCTTGTTCAATGCCCAAAGAATTTTCTCCATGTTTACTCTCCTGACAAACTTTTTGTATTTGTTCAAACTTTTTGTTTGTTTCTATAGCTATCATAACACATTCTGGCTCTATGTCAAGTATGTACAAAACTTTTTTTTATTTTTTTCTCATTTTGTTCATCTATCATAAAACCAGAATATGTGAAAACCTATTTCTTCCTATAATATGTATCTTCTAACGGAAGGGACTTGCGGAACTTATGGTCCAGTGCATAATATGCGCCCTGGATCGCCGGTGCCGTCGGGATGGTTGCGATCTCGCCGATTCCCTTTGCTCCGTATGCCACACCGAGGAGTTCATCCTTCTCCACGTAAATGGCATGGATATCCGGGATCTGGGTGGAACGCAGAAGTCCCAGCGTGCCATACTTCACCTGCGGAACGCAGTCCTTTAACGGCCAGTCCTCCGTAAGTGCGTAACCCATACCCATGAGCACACCGCCCTCGATCTGGCCCTGGATGGAGATCGGGTTTACGACCTTTCCGGAATCGTGTGCGGCATAAACCTCTTTGACTTTTCCTTCGTCATCCAGGATCACGACATGGGTTGCGTAGCCATATGCAATGTGGCTCTTCGGGAACGGAACATCTGCGCCCAGCTTATCGGTCGGCTCAAAGTATTCATAGAAGAAATCGCGGCCTTCCAGCTTGCTTAAGTCTCCGCCAACCTCATCCATTGCCTCTTTTAACAGGGCAGAGGCACCGCGGACCGCTTCACCGGAAAGCAGCGTCTGGCGGGAACCGGATGTCGTTCCGGAATCCGGCGCATTCTCCGTGTTCGCTACCGCATTGCGGATCTTAGAAAGCGGAAGCCCGGTTGTCTGTGCTACAGCCTGGCAGAATACCGTCAGACATCCCTGCCCGATATCCGAAGCCGCGCAGTAGATCACGCAGACTCCATCCTCGATCACCAGTCTCGCACGGCCCTTATCCGGAAGTCCGACACCAACGCCGGCATTCTTCATGGCACAGGCGATTCCGGCATGATCCATATTCTTCTCGTAGACATCCTTCACCGCCTCCAGAGTCTCTTTCAATGCGGTGGAGCAGTCTGCAATCTGTCCGTTCGGAAGGACCTTTCCAGGTTCGATGGCATTGCGGTAACGGATCTCCCACGGGGTAATGCCGACCTTCTCTGCCAGCACATTGATCAGGGATTCCAGTGCAAACTCACTCTGGCATACGCCAAAGCCGCGGAACGCACCGGCCGGCGGGTTATTGGTATAGTAACCGTAACCGCGGATGTCTGTGTTCTGGTAACAGTACGGACCCACGGAATGGGTGCAGGCACGCTCCAGAACCGGTCCGCAAAGAGATGCATAAGCGCCGGTATCGAAATTGATCTCACAGTCCAGTCCGGTGAAAATACCGTTTTCGTCACAGCCCAGCGTAAAGGTTCCTTCCATGGCATGACGCTTCGGATGGAAGAATAAAGATTCCTGGCGGCTGAACTTTGCCTTTACCGGAATCTGGTATTTCCAGGCAGCCAGTGCTGCGATATGCTGGACGGAAACATCTTCTTTTCCACCAAAACCGCCGCCGATCAGCTGGTTTTCCACCACAATACGCTCCGGCTCCCAGCCAAACATAATGGCGGTCTCTTTTCTCGTATCAAACGCACCCTGATCGGTGCTTAAAATCTTGATGCCGTCCTTATAAGGGAATGCAATCGCGCATTCCGGCTCCAGAAATGCATGCTCCGTAAACGGAGTACGGAAGGAATCGGTTACCGTGTATTTGGACTCGGCAAGTGCTTTTGCCGCATCTCCGCGCACCACGTGGCGGGTCTGGCAGAGGTTTCCCTTCGAATGCACCTTCGGTGCATCTTCCCGTTTTGCATCTGCAATGCCCCTTACCGGCTCCAGTTCTTCATAATCGATCTTTACCAGTTTCTTCGCCTTATTTAAAATGTCTTCACTCTCAGCCACTACAAGGCAGATTGCATCGCCCACGCAGCGGGTAATATCTCCTTCTGCGATCATGACATCCCAGTCCTGCTGAATGTGTCCGACCTTATTGTTCGGAACATCGGCAGCAGTCAGCACACCAAGTACACCCGGAAGCGCTTCTGCTTTGGATGCGTCGATCTTTAAGACGCGGGCCCGCGGATATTTGCTGCGGACTGCAGATACATACGCCATATTGTCCATGACGATATCGTCCGGATATTTGCCGTAGCCTAAAACCTTCTTCCGGCCATCCACACGGAATGCGCGCTGGCCGACACCGTAAACATCGCCCTTTTCCAGATCTTCATCGATAGCGGCGTCTCCCCGGAGAATGGCTGCAACCAGCTGGATTCCTTCGATGATCTTTTTGTAGCCGGTACAGCGGCAGATATTTCCCCGCAGGGCATATTTAATATCCTCTTCCGTCGGATTTAAATTTTTCTGCAGCAGCGCCGTACCTGCCATGACCATTCCCGGAATACAGAATCCACACTGCACGGCTCCCACCGAACCAAATGCGTATACAAATGCATCCTGCCATTCCTCGCTCAAGCCTTCTACGGTCAGAATGTTTTTCCCAACTGCTTTCCGGGTAGTCAGTACGCAGGACTTGACTGCTTTTCCGTCAATGACGATGGTGCAGGTACCGCAGGCACCCTCACTGCAGCCGTCCTTTACAGAAAACAGATGCAGATCGTCCCGCAGAAACCGAAGCAGCGGTTTATCTTCCTCCGTGCGCTGCACGCTGCCGTTTACTGTAAACTCAAATACTTCTCCCATTGATTTTCCTTCTCCTGTTCTAATTCGTTGCTGCTTAGGCGTTGCGCAAACAGCAGCTCTCATTACTTTGCCGCAAAGATACCGTCTGCATCATGGAGCACTCCGCGCGGACATTTTGTCGCGCACATGCCGCATGCAATGCATTTTTCCCGGTCGATCACTGCATGGAAACCGATCACATGGATCGCATCGGACGGACAGTATTTTTCACAGATCTTACAGCCGATACAGCTGGACGTACATGCCTTTCCGGCTTCTGCCGCTTTCTGTTCATTGGAACATTTCGGCTGAATGGTTCCCTCCGGTGCCTCCAGACGGATCAGATGCTTCGGACAGGCCTTGACGCAAAGTCCGCATCCGACACAAATTTCCCGGTCAACCTCGGCAACTCCTTTTTCATTGATGGAAAGTGCATGCAGCCTGCAGGCTGCCACACAGCTTCCGCCTCCTAAGCATCCATAGCTGCAGCTTAGGATCCCATCGGGATACTGTTCCATGATCTGGCTGCAGTCCTTCGGCAGCGATGCACGGTCAATGCCTTCGTTCAGTCTTGCCCCGCCTGCACAGTGAACCACTGCAATATGTTTCTTTCTTTTCATGTAAACCCCTAACTCCTTCTTGCGCTGCCATGCACGTAAGGGGTGCACGGCAGCGGATAAATTCCCGAAAAACAGCTTCCAGGTCCTATGTGATTTCAAATTAGCGGATCAGGTATGCGTAATCCTTTAATACGGTACGGATCACTGCCACTGCATCTGCAGGCAGATCTGTCTCCTGTGCAACATCAACGGTCTCAACCTTGCCATCCAGACGAACCTTCACCTGAGTTCCATCAAGCACCAAAAAGCCCTCGTTGGTGCTGTCAAGGAAATCCTCTTCCGTCCAGTATAAAGTGAATTTATCTTTGTAAGGTCTTCCTCCCTTGTATGGGCAGAATACTTCGCAGTTGCCGCACTCATTACACATGCCATCCACATGGATGATCTGTGCTTTGCACTTGCCAGGTACATGGATCGCCACGTTTGCACGGTTCGGGCAGACATCGGTACATACCTCACATACCGTCGGACAGCCTAAGCAGCGGTCATCCGGAGTCTTTTTGGTATCACGGCTCTGGACACCCTTCTTAGCAGTGTACATCTTCTCGTCTGCTGCGATATTCTCCTCAGCGTATTTATCGTAGCTGATGCCTGCGATCGCTGCTGCTGCTTTTGCGGAATCTGCAATTGCCTCCACAACCGTAGCAGGTCCTCTTCTGGAATCACCAACCGCATAAACACCTGCCTCGGTAGTCATCATGTTTCCATCTACTACCGGACGTCCCTTTGCATCCATCTCGATGCCAAGTTCTGCATACAGGCTGGTATCGATGGTCTCACCGATTGCTGCGATGATGGTGTCTGCCGGATACTCTTCGGTCTTTCCGGTGTCTACCGGAGATCTTCTGCCGGAAGCATCCGGAGCACCAAGCTCCATAACGGAACATTTCAGTTTGCCGTTCTCTGCGCCGACCGGTGCCAGCAGTTCTAAGAACTCTACGCCATCCTCGATCGCTAACTGTAACTCTTCCTCATCTGCCGGCATGTAACGTTTGGTTCTGCGGTAGATCAGGCGGACATGTTCTACACCCGGAATGCGTTTTGCTGCTCTTGCAACGTCCATCGCGGTGTTGCCGCCGCCAAGAACCACTACATCCTTGCCGATATTCATGGATGCGCCGTTCTTCTTCGCCTCCATTAAGAACTCCAGGGCATCGGTTACTTCGCCGTATGCAAGCGGAGATCTGCCCGGCTTCCATGCACCGATGGAAACGATGACATCGGTGTAACCCTCTGCCTTTAATGCTTTTACGGAAGTGATCTCTGCACCAAGTTTAAACTCTGCGCCGTATGCCTTGCACAGCTCTACATCCTTGTCGATGGAATCTGCACCGATACGGAACTCCGGAATCACGTTGCGTACCACGCCGCCCAGCTGCTCTTTGCGCTCAAATACGGTTACAGCTACACCTGCACGGGAAAGGAAGGTTGCTGCTGCCAGACCTGCCGGGCCGCCGCCGATGATGGCAACCTTCTTGCCCTCTACGCTGCCGCTCACCTTCAGGGCCGGAAGGATCTCGTTGTAAGCCTGGCTTGCTGCTGCCAGCTTGGTCTCGCGGATATGCAAGGTCTCCTCATAGTAGTTTCTCATGCACTTGTCTCCGCAGTGATGCGGGCAGATCGTACCGGTGATGAACGGAAGCGGGTTGCGCTCTAAGATGATCTCCAGTGCCTTCTTCGCGTCACCGTCTACCATAGCCTGTAAGTAAGCCGGGATATCCTGCTCGATCGGACAGCCGCCTCGGCACGGTGCATTGAAGCAGTCAAACAGAGGAAGCTTCTTATCTACGTGACGCTCCGGAAGCGGTTTCACCGGTTTTTTGTACATTGCCTTTGCTTCTACGCCGTCATCGATGGCTGCCAGTGCTGCCACATTTACGCCAGAGAAGCGCTCGCTGCCGCACTCCATCAGCTCATCTGCGATCTGGCTCATTCTCTGGTAGCCGCCCGGCTTTAAGATGTTGGTAGCCATGGTGATTGGCCAGATACCTGCGTCAAACAGCTCTTTGATGTTCTCGATGGTTGCGCCGCCGGAGTAGGAGATACGCAGCTTGCCCTGGAACTCATCCGTCAGAAGGCGTGCTACATGGATACTTAACGGGAACAATGCACGTCCTGCCATGTACATCTCGTTGCTCGGAAGCTCGTTTCTGGTTACGTCTACCGGGAAGGTGTTTGTGATCTTCACGCCGAACTCCAGCCCCTTCTCCTGGCAGAGGTCATACAGTCTGTGCAGCATCGGAACTGCGTCAGCCCACTGCAGATCCTCTAAGAAGTGATGATCGTCGAAAGCGATGTAATCGAATCCAAGACCATCCAGACGTTTTCTTGCGTACTCATAACCAAGAAGAGTCGGGTTGCACTTGATGAAGGTGTTTAAGTGCTTCTCTGTGATCAGGTAGGTTGCGATACGCTCAATCTCTGCTGGCGGGCAGCCGTGCAGGGTGGACTCGGTGATGGAGTTGGAAACGTTGGAGCTGATGTTTCTGATGTACTCCTCATCTACGTTCTTGAACTCGTTCACGTGCTCTAATGCCCAATTGATGCACTCTTTGAAGACTTCGGTATCCTTTGCCTCAATCATATCGTTGATGTACTTGTCAACCTCGGGGACTTGATGCCCTCCAGGTCATAACCAACGGACATATTGAATACGAAGCCATCCGGATCGCCAAGTCCATACTCTTTTGCGATCAGCTTACATGCAACCCATGCTTTTACGTACTCCGCGTATGCCTGCGGAACGTACAGCTCGGTAGACCACTCACAGTTGTAGCACTCATCCCCTGCAATGATACACGGGCGGTTGATGCATGCTGCCAGTTCTGCGCCATCCATGACCTGAACGGTCTTTAACTCGAAGAAACGGGAGCCAGCCGCATAAGCTGCTACAATGTTCTGTGCCAGCTGGCTGTTCGGGCCTGCTGCCGGACCAAACGGAGATTCGATCTTCTCTTCAAAGATCGGCAGTGCCTGTCCGTTCTCATGTTTTACAAGTTTCTCGATGCCGAAGATGCTCTTTTTCTGCTCATACTCGGACATGATCCAGTGCATCAGGTGATCGATCGTCATTGGTCTCATAATTTCGCTCATGTTATCCTCCTGCCGGAAGCCATTTGTTTAACCCTTGCTTCCTTATATATGTTTTTGCATGATTTATTTTGTATGGCCAACACAGTCATCTGTGCTGACCGGATCAAACGTTGTTTCTGTTTCCAGATTAATATACTCTGTGGTTTAATTTGCCCCAGAGCTTTTTACTCTGCTCCATGGTCCATGCGTTAATCTTGTCCTCATCCAGGTTTACAAACTCTCTGTCTTTATAGAGAACCTTACCGTTGATGATGGTGGTACGGCAGTTCTTGCCTTCCATGCCAAAGATCATGTGGCCGTCGATATTCTCATCAGAGAACGGGGTGAATGGCTTGTAGTCCATAATGATGACATCGGCTGCTGCACCCTCTTTTAAGATGCCAAGCGTCTTGCCGAAATATTTCTCAGCGATAATGCGGTTATTCTCAAACTGCATCTTCACATCCTCACACCATGCTACGTTCGGCAGCATTGCGTTATGACGCTGGATGGTTAAGAATGCCTTCATGCTCTCTAACATGTCGTGGGTGTAAGCATCGGTACCCATACCAACCGTGATTCCCTTAGCCATCATCTGCAGAACCGGGGAGCAGCCTACGGCGTTGCCTGGTTGGACTGCGGGTTGTTGACTACCATGGTACCGGTCTCCTTGATGATATCCATCTCAGCCGGGCTGATGTGGATGCAGTGGCCAAGCATGGTCTTTTCGCCCAGAATGCCGTTGTACAAGAGACGGTTTACCGGACGGCAGCCGTAATTTCTCAAGCTGTCATAAACATCGTTCATGCCCTCGGCTACATGGATATGGAAGCCGGTCATGCCGTTATTGGCTTCTACCATCTTCTCGAAGGTCTTATCCGAAATGGTAAACAGGGCGTGTCCGCCGAACATCGCCTTGATCATGCTGTCGTCAGCATCTTTCGCCCACTTCGCAAAATCCGCATTTTCTTTGATGCTCTGTGCGGTCTTCTCCTCGCCGTCACGCTCGGAAACCTCGTAGCAGAGGCAGGAACGGATGCCTGCTTCTTTTACGACATCGCGGATCGCGAACAGGGAACCCGGGATCTCTCCAAAGCTTGCATGGTGGTCGAAGATCGTGGTCACGCCATCGCGGATACTGTCTAACACAGTTGCCCATGCACAGGCTCTGGTTCCGTCTAAGTCGAGCTGGCGGTCAATTGCCCACCAGGTGCCTTCCAGCACTTCCAGGAAGTTGGTCGGGTTGTTTCCAACGATGGAAAGGCCGCGTGCCAGACCAGAATAAATGTGAGTGTGCGCATTGATCAGACCAGGCATGATCACACCGCCGTGGGCATCCACAAACTCTGCTTCCGGATACTTCTGTTTCATATCCTCAAAGCTTCCTACCTCTTTGATATTCTCCCCATCGGTTACGACCGCACCATTCTCCAGGTACGGATTTGCATGGTTTCTTGTGATAACTCTTCCGTTTCCTATAAGTAACATTAATATACCTCCTGCTATAAATTAGTTAATTTAATCATTTCTTCTTGCATTCTGTTTTTTGGCTTGTTATAATAATTAACGCCAAACAAATTGTATGATTGACTTATTTCCTGTCATTCACTATCAGAAAGGAGCGAACCATGGATAAAAACACCATTGATTTTTACACCCGCCTGGCCCACGGCCTCGCTGCCCAGTTCGGTTCCAACTGCGAGATCGTCGTACACGATCTGGAAAGCATGATGTGGAGCACTCCATTGTTGCCATTGAAAACGGCTACATCAGCGGCCGGCAACTCGGCGATGGTCCTTCTCACATTGTTCTGGAATCCTTGCAGAACGGAGAAAAACACACCGAAGACAAACTTGCCTACTTAACCAAGACCAAGGATGGAAAAATTTTAAAATCCAGTACCATTTACATTCGCAATCCCAAAGGAAAGATCACCGGGATTCTGAGCATCAACTACGATATCACCATTCTGCTGGCAGCACAGACCCATATCCAGAGCCTGACTGCTACCGCTTCCAATGATTCGGAAGACTCCGGTCCGGAGACCGTTTCCATGAATGTTACTGACCTTCTGGACGAACTGATCGACCAGGCATTTAAACGCATCGGCAAACCTGCCGCTGTTATGACCAAGGACGATAAAGTTCAGTTTATCCGTCTTTTGAACGACGCCGGTGCATTCCTCATCACAAAATCCGGCCAGCGTGTGTGCCAGATCTTATGCATCTCCAAGTTCACACTCTATAGTTACTTAAACGAGATCAAAGCCGAAGAAGAAGCTTCTGATTCCTCTAAAACAAAAGCCGAACAGGATTCTTAACTGTTCGGCTTTCTTTGTGTCTCTTATCATCCCAGATCTTATTCTTCCGGCGGAAGCGTCAGATTTAAGATGATCGCCATGATCGTTGCCACTACCACGGACGAACTTCCAAATACGGTGTTGATCCACGCCGGGATTCCAGGGCCCTGCAGGCATCCGGATACCTGGGTAATACCAACGCCAAGTGCTACTGACATACCAACTACGGTAGTCTTTCTTGCAGTCATGCCATCTTTGGTGAACAGACGCACACCGGTCATTGCGATCTGCGCAAATACGGAAAGCGTAGCGCCGCCGATTACACACTGCGGAATGGTGGTCAGTGCTGCAGAGAGGCCAGGAATCAGGCCTGCTACCAGAAGCACTGCTGCAGATACCGCGAAGATCACGCGGTTTACTACTTTGTTCATGGTTACGATGCCCACGTTCTGGCTGTAGGAAGCTGTCGGCAGTGCTCCAAAGAACGCGCCTACGATACTTGCAACACCCTGAACCAGGATACCGCCCTGAAGCTCATTGTCTGTCGGGACACGATCCATACCGCCTACGGTCGTAGAGGTAAGATCACCGATCGTCTGCACTGCATTGACTGCGTACACGATAGCCAGGGAAGCACAGGCTGCCGGAGCAAATTCAATTTTGAAGTGCATCAGCTGCGGGAATGCCACAACAGAGGTGGTATTCAGCACATTGGTGAAATCCACCATGCCCAGAAACAAAGATACTACATAACCAACGATAATACCGAAGAAAAGGGAACCCAGCTTCAAAACGCCCTTTGTAAAGTTGTTCAGGAATAAAACAACTGCAAATGTTAAAAGCGCAATGAACCAGTTCTTTAAACCACCAAATTCCGGATGTCCGGAACCGCCTGCCATATAACGGATTGCCGTCGGATACAGGGAAAGACCGATGGTAAAGATAACCGTACCGGTAACGATGTCCGGGAACAGTTTCCGGATCTGCTTTACAAAGACCGCGAAAACGATTGCGACAACACCGCCAACAATCTGCGCGCCCATAATCGCGCCAATGCCAAACTCACCGCCGATGGCAGTCAGAGTCGGTACGTAAGCAAAACTGGTACCCATGATAACCGGAAGTGCCGCACCAATTTTATGGAACAGCGGAAACAGCTGCAAAAATGTCGCCAGCGCGGTGAAAATAAGCGCTGCCTGGATCATCATGGTCTTCTCCTCATCGGTCAGACCGCATACCCCTGCGATGATCATGGACGGTGTGATAACACCGACGATTGCTGCCAGAACGTGTTGTAAACTTAACGGAATCAGCTTGGATGTTTCCGGTGCTTTTCCATAAAAGTCAAACAATACGTTCCCGTTTCCGGTTTCTTTTGTTTTCTCCTTCATGCTTTTTTTGAGGTACAAACGAACGGGACTGTTCATTCTGTCCGTAGCAACAAAAGAAACAGATATTCAGCTTGAGCAACGAGTCCGGCCCCCAACCAGACTTCAGTCCGTCTGCGCCTCCCCTCCTTACTTTTTTTTATTTTTGCTAAATATATTTTTGCTAACTTCATCATAACATATTATTAGGGAAATGCAAGTGTTTTATATAATTTTTTCTCAAATTCGTCTGTTTTTTTGTGCTCATTGTATACCAGCAACAGCCCGGATTGTTTTTTTTCGAGACATAACCTTACTTTTTGTACATTTTTCTACGATCAGCTTTTTTAATGGGGGAGATAAAAGAAAAAAAACAGGGGAAAAAGCTCCGGCAGACCAGTGGCTTCTTCGACCTGTTTTCTTATTTTTTTAATAACAGACAAAAATTGTATTATTTTGTTATGAATTTAACCAACTGCAAGGACAATTCCGCCGTCACCGGCATACACGGTTGCAACTCCGGCTGTATCTGTGATCACGATGTCCCGGTAATTGCCGCGTTTTTCCAGCTCTGCCTTCACCTGCAGCGCACGCTCCGGACAGTTCACGTGGGCGATCACCGCACGCTTTTCTTCCGGCTTTCCGGCACGTTTTGTAGCAAGCTCACACATACGGGCAAGGCCTTTTGCAATGCCACGCGCCTGATCCAGTTTAATAATAACGCCATGGTCTGCCCCCATGACCGGTTTGATATTTAATGCTGTCGCGAAAAATGCCTGCAGACCGGTGAGACGCCCATTCTTGCGCAGCGGCTCTAATGTATCGATGACAAAATACGTCTGCTGCTCATCGCGCATGGCCAGGATCCGCTTTGAGATTTCCTCAAAGCCAAGACCCTCCTCATACATATCGCAGATTGCAAGTGCCTCGTTGAGTTCCCCGGCTGAAGCCGATTCCGAATCGATGACAAGAATGTTCTTGCTTCCCACTCCATGCTCTTCCTCATAAAGCTGCTTTCCAAGCACTGCACTGTTATAAGTACCGCTCAAATGGCTGGACAGGGTAATGATATAAACATCATCTGCATCGCACTCACAGGCTTTCTTGAATGCCTCCGGAGAAGGACAGGCTGTCTTCGGGCAGTTTGGACTTGCCTTCACCATAGCAATAAATGCCTTCTGGTCAAATGTTTCATCGTCGATCACCATATGATCATCTACCTGAAGTGTCAGGGGAATCATTTCAAACCGCGGATCTTTTTTTAATTCCTCTGTCAGATCCAGGCAGCTGTCACCAAAAATCTTATAGCTCATATTCTTCCTCCGAATCCCGGCTGCCGTCCGTATCATTTACAGTCAGCAGCGTATACTCTATCTTACATGGTTTTTATTACTACTTATTATAGCATAGTTTACTGATAATGCAAGCAAGACCAGACATCCGAAAAATATCATTGTGACTTTTCCTTCCTTATGTTAAAATTTTAATATTGCTATGCACCCTGCTTCCCACACAGTCACATAGCACTTATAACATAAGGAGGATTTTTTCATGGAAGTTATCAAACTGATCGGTGTCCTGATCGTCATCGTCGGCTTTATCTTAAAGCTTGATACTCTTGCCGTTGTTGTCGTTGCCGGACTTGCGACTGGACTCGTAGCCGGTATGAGTCCGATGCAGATTCTTGACACACTCGGCACTGCATTCATCACGAACCGCACTGCCACCCTGTTCATTCTCACACTGCCGGTTATCGGTCTTTGTGAGCGAAACGGCTTAAAAGACAAGGCTGTGGACTTTATCACATCCTTAAAGAATGCAACAACCGGCCGCCTGATCGCCATCTGGCAGATCATCCGTACCATCGCCTCTGCATTTTCCCTTCGTATCGGCGGACATCCGCAGTTCATCCGCCCACTCATCAACCAATGGCGCAGGCCGCTGCTGTGGTGCAATATGGCAAATTAGATGAGAAAACCGAGGATGCGATCAAGGGCATGTGTGCCGGCAGTGAAAACTACGGCAACTTCTTCGCACAGAACTGCTTCATGGGTTCATCTGGAACGCTTCTCATTGTCTCTACCTTATCGGAGCAGGGCTACCCGGTCGATGCCCTTCAGATTGCCGGACAGTCTGTTCCGGTCGCAGTACTTTCTGTGGTGGTAGGTGTGATCTACGCCCTGATCTTTGACCAGATCTTAAAACGCCGGTTCGCAGACCGGAAGAAACAGGAGGGAAAGTAATATGACCTGGACCGTAAGCACTATCATTGCAGAAATCTTTTACTGCATCATCGGCCTTTTCTTCGTTTCCAACGGCGTTAAGGCATTAAAGGATCCGGACTGCGCTAAGCGTCATAGCACTGCGCTGTTCTGGTTCATCCTGGCATTCACCTTCATCGCCGGAGCATATCTTCCGCGCTGGATCACCGGTGCCTGTGTGGTGCTGATGGCAGCACTCACCGCCTTCCGGCTGGTAGCTCCTTCCAAAAGCGATGTTCCAAGTGCCGGGGAAACCCGCAAGGCAGCTGACAAGATCGGTTACTCTGTATTTATCCCGCCGCTTACCCTGGCTGTCAGTGCAGTTCTGGTTGCAACCTTCTTAAAGGTTCTCGGTGCAAACAACGCCATCGGCATTTCCGGTGCGATCGCCCTGGTCGTAGCACTCCTGCTCTTTAAGACCACGCCATCCTACGCAGTTACCGACGGAACCCGCCTGGTGGACAATGTCGGTGTCACCGGCATCCTGCCACAGGTTCTGGCTGCACTTGGTTCCCTGTTCACCGCAGCAGGCGTCGGCGATGTCATCGCACACGGTGTCAGCGCAGTCATCCCGGCCGGCAACCTGTTCGCAGCAACCGCCGTTTACTGTATCGCCATGGCCCTCTTCACCATGATCATGGGCAACGGCTTTGCAGCCTTCTCCGTGATCACCGTTGGTATCGGTATCCCGTTTCTGATCGCCCAGGGCGCAAACCCGGTGGTAGTTGGTGCACTGGGACTGACTGCAGGCTACTGCGGAACCCTTATGACACCGATGGCTGCAAACTTTAACATTGTCCCGGTAGCTCTGCTGGAAACAAAAAGCAAATATGCAGTCATCAAATCCCAGCTTCCGGTGGCACTCACCATGCTGGTGCTCCATATCCTGCTGATGTATTTTCTGGCATTCTGACTGCCCTGCCGCTTTGGAATCATGATCCAAGATAGATTCACAAAATGCAGAACAGAAACACAATAGAAAGAAAGTGAGGGTTTTCTTATGAAACTTCTTTTAACCGCATTTGATCCCTTCGGCGGAGACAAGGTAAACCCGGCCCTGGAAGCCGTAAAGCTTGTATCCTCCCACGTTAACAACGTAGAGGTCGTAAAAGCAGAGGTTCCGACTGTATTCCGCAAATCCATCGCAACCGTTGCTGCTGCCATCGCAAAAGAAAAGCCAGATGCCGTACTCTGCATCGGCCAGGCAGGCGGCCGCTACGACATCACCCCGGAGCGCGTTGCCATCAATTTAGATGACGCACGCATTAAAGATAACGAAGGCAACCAGCCGATCGATCTGCCGATTTACGAGGACGGTGCCCCGGCATACTTCTCTGATCTGCCGATCAAGGCTATGGTACAGAACATCCGCGAGGCAGGACTTCCTGCCAGCGTTTCCAACACTGCCGGCACCTTTGTCTGCAACCACTTAATGTACGGTGTTCTCTACACCCTGGCAAAGGAATATCCGGGCGTACGCGGCGGCTTTATGCATGTTCCGTTTATCCCGGAGCAGGTCGTTGGCAGACCAGCACCGGCTCCGTCCATGAACCTGCAGGATATTGCCCGCGGCATCGAGGCAGCTATTTCCGCCATCGGAAAGTACGAAAACGATATCCAGACTGCCGAAGGACAGACACACTAAAGAATAATATTGATAACTTAACAGGCCCGTGAAAGTTGCCTTTGGCAACTTTCACGGGCCATTGTTTTACAATTAAATTGTTATTTTTTAGAAACAGAGTTTCTGTATAACCGGGCTTACGCGTTTCTTCATAACCGGAAGGATCTTTCCTACCAGGATCGCACTTAAAACAGTGCCCTCACGGATACCGAACAGTCCATGCATAAACAGGAAGGATAAGACCACGCCGATCGCTACGGAGGAGCAGTCTACGATGATCTTGATCTTGTGGAACTCAATGTTCGGGAAACAATCGCTGATTGCGAGAGTCATACCCTCCATTGGCATGTTTACCAGTTTTACATCCATGTAGATTGCAACACCCAAAGCTACTAAAACGATGCTGATTGCCATCATAAGAAGCTGGCCAAAATAAGTCGGAATCACAAAACCGTGCATCACGCCTTTTGCAAAGTCTGCAAAGTAACCAAAAATCGTGGAAAAGATCAGCTGGGTTAAGTTGAACCACTGATACTCTTTGCGTTTGATGATGATCTGTACCACCATGTAAACCACAAAAACACCAATGATGCATCGGCCAAGATCTACTTTCAGGATCAGTGAAATAACATACGGTAAAGAATTGACCGGAGATACACCCAGGTTGGAATTTACCGAAAAGGCTACGCCGAACGCCAGGAACAAAAGTCCGACACAGTACAGCAGGATTCTCATTAACATTTTCATAGTTTTCTTTTCTCCCTTTTTTGTATTATTTTTATTATAACGTACTGGGAAAATTATGTAAATATAGATATGTCATTCTAGATATGGGGATTTTTAACAATTTTTTTTATGCTCTTTTGTTGCACTTTTCCATTTTCGTTTTTTGTGCTACACTGGAGCTAGTGAGTAAGGGAGGGATTTCTATGAGGACTTTAAAATATGCGATTCTGGGACTGATCAACCGTCATCCCATGACCGGATACGATATTACACGCGAATTTAACAGCAATGACCTGGCAAATTTCTGGTATGCCAAGCACAGCCAGGTTTACCCGGAGCTTGGCCGCCTGATGGAAGAAAAGCTTGTCACCTGCGAAATCGTGATCCAGGGAGAAAAGCTTGAAAAGAAGCTGTATTCCATCACGTCAGAGGGGAAACAACAGCTTCAGGAATGGCTCATGAAAGATGAGGCATTAGAACCGACCCCCAAGGATGTGTTCCGTCTTCGTATGTACTTTTCCGATTTTATGACCCCGGAACAGCTGAAAACGCAGATTTCCCGCCAGCTTCAGAAGCATCTCCTGAAAAAGAAATATCTGTCCGATATCATGCAGGGAAACCATCATAATACTGCTCCTGTTCCCGGCACCCCGCAATTTGGGGACTTCATGGTGCTTGAAGGAGCTATCATGCGGGAGGAATCCTACATTGCATGGCTTGAAAACTGTATTGCACGCTGTCCGCAGGAGGAAGCATAGCATTCATAAAATGCATCTCACAGAATGTATTTCACAAGACACATTTCACAAGATGCAATTTCCGCTGAAACCAAAAAGTCTCTTATGTGCAGATGGGTGATTCCATCGCTTCACACATAAGAGACTTTTCCTTTTATTCAGGCTCTCCGGGGCCGATCCATCGGTCCATCAGAATTTTCCACCGCCTCCACCATGCGTTTTTCCCGCGGATGAGGTATGTGTGCTGCTGCCCCCGCCTCCGGAACTCTTCGCCTTTGGCTTTTCCGTTCTCGTCACCTGGCGGTACAGGAAAAAGTCACTGCGTTTCGTGACCTTCATGCTGCCCGGGCGGACATAATTCCGCGCTTCCTGCTGCATTCCGACACTCTTCAATTCACTCTTATTGGCTCCGACCACCAAAAGTGCACCGCCAAGACCAATTACAAAGGAAATTCCCAGCCAGATTGCTGACAACGGCTTTCTCGGCATCCGGTCCACATCGTAGGCCTTTCCGTCCCTGGCCTGACTGATGAAGTCATCGCATAGCTCAATATAGTTTTCAAAAGCCTCCAGATATTCTCCGTCTGCCAGCTGCGGTTTGATCTGTTCTCCGATATATCCGATGCCGGCATCCGTGAACGCGGTAATACCATATCCACTGGTGGACAAATACCAGTCCCGGTCCTCCAGGCTGACTAAAAGCATGGCTCCGTCGCGGTCATCGCCATAACCAAAGTCACAGGTATCATACAGGAAGTCTGCATAAACCTCCGGAGACTGTCCGTTCAGGCTGTTTACCAGCACTGCCGTCACATCAAAGTTCTGGTCGTGGCTGATCTCGTCGAGCTCCTCATTGAGCTGCTGTGCATCCTCCGCATCCATCAGACCGTCCGGATTCTGGAAACGGCTATATTCTTCAGAAAACCCTTCCGTATCTGCAAATGCCGGAGCACAGCCAAAAAGGGAAAGGAGACCTGCCGTAAGCATAACGGCTGCATATGTTTTTCTCTTTTTCATCTTCCATTCCCTCCCGTTAAATCCCAAACATCCACAAGATCAGACGCAGGACATAGACTACAACCGTAATGAGCACCGTAAGCTTTATGGTCATTTTGCGTACCGCATTCTTATCAGCCGGGAGATCTCCCACAAATTTTCCGGTCTGGCCGTTCATGGCAAACAGGTAATGCTTTCCTTCCCATGTGGTATTTAAGATCCACACCGGAAGCAGTGCATACTGGGCGCTGCCGTCATGCAGCTGCACACTGCTGTTTTCCGCTACAACGGTACTGTAGCCGCTCACAGTCTCTTCAAATGCCCGCTCCACCGACTTTTTCACACGCTCATTTGCGCGTGGAGCACTTTTTTCCGAATCCACATCGTAACGGTCAGCCAGATATCCCGCCAGGTATGCCGTCTGGAATGGAACAGCCTCTTTTAAATCGTATGGCTCAATGGATTCCATCAGATCATCCGGGATCTTGGAATCTCCATCGACCGGCACTTGATCAAATCCGATCGTTCCGCCCCGGTTAATGAGGAAATGACTGGTTTCGGTATAGTCGTATCTGCTGTCACTCCAGAAGCGGGTTCTGGTTCCGCGGTAGCGGATATCTGCGTCCGCCTCAGTATCAAACAGCCAGAACGGAACGTAGATCCCGCGGATCTCATCGATATGGTTCTGGTCCTTAAAGATCTTCGGCAGGAGCTTCTTTCCCTCCAGATGCTTCATAAGTCCGGCCTTGGCCGTCTTCTTGTCCAGCTTAAACGGGATCAGGATATCCGGGCGCAGGTCACCGGAAAGCTTTCCGGTCATGACGACCGGATTTCCGCAGAATGGGCAGGTGGATGCTGCCGTATTTTCATCTGCCACAATCTCGCCTCCGCAGGATTCACAGTGATAAGTGTTCAGTCCCTGCTCCTCGCCTTCTTCCCAGGTACTACCCTCTGCCTTTTCCCACTTCATGTCATCGGTCTTTTCTTCTTTCAGGGTCGTGTCGTACTGCTGCAGTGCTTCAATCTCAAATTCTGTGTCGCAGTACGGACATTTCAGCTTTTGTGCCTTGCTGTCAAAACGGATTCCGCCTCCGCAGCAGGGACACTTGTATTCCTGTAATTCTCCCATGTACTTCTCCGATCTTTTTTGTGTTTTTTCTAAACTTCACCTACCGTACGATATCACCATCATCAAATGGATCGCCACATTCCGGACAGAATTTCGGCGGATGTTCCGGGTCTTCCGGTTCCCAGCCGCACTTGTCGCATTTGTAAAGCAATGCGCCTGCCGGTTTCTTTGCACCGCAATTGCTGCAGAATTTTCCCTTGTTCACCGTTCCGCAGGAGCAGGTCCAGCCGTCTGCATCTGCAGGCTTCGGGGAACCACACTCCGGACAGAACTTGCCCGTTGCCATAGTGCCGCATTTTGCGCAGGTCCAGCCTCCGGCCGGCTGCATTTTCGGTTCCGGCTTCTTTGTCCCGCACTCCGGGCAGAATTTGCCGCTTACGGTAGCACCGCAGGAGCAGGTCCAGGTATCTGCCGCGCCCGCCTGGCCAGACTGTCCGGCTGCTGGCTGCTGTCCTGGAGCGAACTGACCCTGAACCGGCTGGCCGCTGCCAGACTGCTGGTACTGAGGCTGCTGTCCCATGGTAAACAGATTTTGCGCATTCATGCCGCCTGCGCCATTCATCGCCATACCCATGCCCATAAATCCAGTCATGGCACCGCCGCTGTTGGCTGCTGCCGCCTTCATGGCATCGATCTGACCGCCGACCAGACGTGCTGCCGCCGTGTTCGGGTTGGTCGTCATGGCATTCTCCTCCCACTCGGTCAGCTTCTTTCTCTGGTCATCCGGAATACTTAAGGAATTGATGTTGACAGAATAAACCTCTATACCACGTTTCTGCCGCCAGCTGCTGGAAAGCACCTCATTTAACGCATCTGAAATTTCCATGGTATGTGCCGGAATCTCGTAATACTGGATTCTCTGTGCAGAAAGCTTTGCCAGAGCAGGCTGCAGGGCATTCATCATCTCACTCTTTAAGCGGGCCGCAATCTCGTCACTGTCATAGGTGTCTGTTACATTTCCACACACATTCGTGTAAAACAGGACCGGATCACAGATTTTATAAGTAAATAAGCCGTTACAACGGATATCAACGGACAGCTTATAGCCCATCTCTTCACTCACGATCACACGGAACGGGATCGGAGTTGCTGTTCCAAACAGAATTTCTCCAAGCTCCTTGGTGTTAATGTAATACACCCGCTGGTCCTTTGCCGTATCACCTCCGTATGTAAAACGCTTGCCAATCAGCTTAAATGTTTCCTTGATACTGTCTCCCAAGTTTCCGGTAAAAATGCTCGGCTCGGTAGAGCTGTCATAGGTAAATTCGCCCGGCTCCGCACAAACCTCTACAACCTTTCCCTGCTCCACGATCAGCATGCACTGGCCGTCTGCCACCGCAATGCCGCTGCCGTTGGAAATGACATTATCATTTCCCTTTGTATTGGAAGAACGGGAAGACGTGCGTTTCTGCCCCCGTTTCACCAGAATGTCTTTCTCCAGGGCATCACAGTAGAAAAATTCCTTCCACTGGTCTGCCATGGTCCCCCTAAGTGCCTCCGATGCTGCTCTGATCAGTCCCATACGCGTATCTCCTTCCGTAATCTGTTTTCTTCATTCTACCATAATTTTCTAAGGATAACAATTTAGCACAGTAATAATAGAAGGTCCTGAAACTTTCAAAAGTAAATTCCACCGCCCGATTGGGCGGTGGAATTTACTTCTGCATGAGTAGAGTTTAATCTTTCATATATTCGTGCTATGCTCATGGAGACCTTCTGACAGCAGTAGAAGGAGATCTCCATGAGCAAATATATTCCTGGTAACCAGAAACATCTTTCCCTTGAAGACCGTAAATACATTGAGCGTTCCCTGAACAATGGCTGCTCCTTTAAAGATATCGCCCGATTCTTATGCAAGGATCCTACTACCATTTCGAAGGAAGTGAAGCTCCACCGTGTAACCGATTGGTATCATAAAGGATCCTTTCTTAACGCTCGCAACTTCTGCATTCACAGATACCACTGCAGAAAAACAAATGTATGCAGAAAAATCATACTCTGCAACATGAAGTGTACTTCCTGTCCAACCTGTAACCAAACCTGCCCCGATTTCGTTAAAGAACAGTGTAACCGTCTTGATAAGGCTCCTTACGTCTGCAATGGATGTCCAAAAGCCATCAATCATTGTTCTATTGCTCACAAGTACCGTTACGATGCTGTCTTTGCAGACCGCAAATACAAGGAACGTCTGTCTTCGTCCAGGTCTGGTATAAACATGACAAAGCATGAACTGCGTCAAAAGGACATGGTCATTACACCTCTTATTTATCAGGGACAATCGCCCTATCAGATCATTACAAACCATCCTGAGTTGGATATGTCAGTAAGAACACTTTACTCCTACCTCAATGATGGTGTCCTTACGGCAAGAAATGTTGATTTGAAGCGCAAGGTAAAGTTCAAACCTCGCAAAGTTCATAAAACTCAGATCAAAGATCGTACGGTTTTTCAAGGCCGTATGTTTTCAGATTTTCAAAAGCTGGAACTTGATCATTTCACCGAAATGGATACCGTCCATTCTTCGCAGGAATCCAAACGTGTCATTCTCACCTTCTTTTTGACTCGTGAGAAGTTATTCCTGGCTTTCATTATGAACCGCTGTACTAAGGGCGCTGTGCGGCTTATTTTTGACAAGTTGGAACATCAACTGGGAACCTCACTTTATTCAACACGATTCTAACAGACCGCGGATCAGAGTTCGGAGATCCTGATTCTTTAGAAACCGGAACTGATGGCATGATCCGTTCCAGTATCTATTTCTGCGATCCCATGAGAAGCGGACAAAAAGGTGGTATTGAGCAGGCACACACTATGCTCCGCATGGTTCTCCCCAAGAAAACCATCTTTGAATTTCTCACTCAATGGGATCTGAGAAGCATTGTGGATCATATCAACTCCACTCCCAGAGAAATCCTGGGTGGCCACACTCCTTATGATGTTGCACTCGAAAACTACGGCATTGACATTTTAAAAGCACTTCAGCTTAGGCCGATTCCACCCGACGAGGTCAATCTGACACCCAAGCTGATTCGCTTTAACCGTTAACTTACCATAAAAATCTGCTGTCAGACTGGAACTTAGCAATTCACATTTTTTAGATGTGACCTGTGGAATTTAGCCTTGCACACCAAATGTCCAGAGGTCTCTTTTCTATGTCATAAACTCAGATATTTTATAGGAAGTTAGCTTAATTATAACAGTTATCCATAGATTTTGCTCATTATAATTCGATAAAATCAAAGGATTTTAATGTCTGGTGGAATTTACCCGCGCACTGGAATTTAAAATTTCAAGTCAGCCAAATTATTTTTCTATTTTTCATTTTCCATTTTTATGTTAAAATTTACATATCAATCATGACATACTGTGATATACAGTACGGCTGTCTTCCCAGGAGCTGCCGCTTTTGATATAGGAGGAACGTTCTTATGAGAACTTTAAAATATGCGATTCTGGGACTGATCAATCGGGAGCCCATGACCGGCTACGATATTACCCGCGAATTTAACAGCAATAACCTTGCAAATTTCTGGTACGCCAAGCACAGCCAGGTCTATCCGGAACTGAGCCGTCTCATGGAAGAAAAACTGGTCACCTGCGAAGTGATCATCCAGGGAGAAAAGCTGGAGAAAAAACTCTACTCCATCACCGATGCCGGAAAACAGCAGCTTCAGGAATGGCTCATGAAAGACGAAGCGCTGGAAGCCACCCCGAAGGATGTCTTCCGCCTGCGCATGTACTTTTCTGATTTTATGACCCCGGAGCAGTTAAAAACCCATCTTACCAACCAGCTTCAAAAGCATATCTTAAAAGAACAGTATCTGTCCGATATGATGCAGGAACATCACAATAACATTGCTCCAGCCATCGGCACCCGCGAATTCGGCGACTTCATGGTACTGGAAGGCGCTATCATGCGCGAAAAATCCTATATTGACTGGCTCCGGGACTGTCTCAGCCACTGCTCTGCTTCCTCTGCAGACTGATACCCATAGCAGCGCGCCATGTAGTCCATCTGTAAGACCTCCGGATGTTTTTCCTGCTGTTCTAATGTTTCATAGCAGGCTTTTAAACATGCGAGGGTCTTTTCGGAATAGGTCGATAACTCTCCCATTGCATACGTCTCCACCGATGCCTCCCCCGGGTAAGCATCTTTCTTCCGGACTGCCGCCCCTGACTGCCAAACAATGGATGACTTTCATGGAAACGCTCCATCCATCTGGTCTGAAGTTCGGTCAGTTCCGACACCAGTTTCTGTTTTTCGGCAGAAAGCACCGGAAGCTCTTTTTCAATCTTCTGGTATTCTTCCGGGCAGGTATCCTGCATCATATAAGCGTATTTTTCTGTGAGAAGATTTCTGCCCTGTTTTTCTGCCTGCTGCAGATCATTCCGGTAAGATTCTAGGCTTACCCGGTCCCATACCACAAACTGGCTTCGCCGCATAATATCGAGGTTCCCAGTCATCCTGGCAGCCGGCTCTTCCGCCTGCATTAGAAACCCGGTCAAACATCGCCCATTCCGTCTGGACGATTTCCTTGATCAAGGCTTCGTTATCAAGATTTGCATCTTTCCGTTCCGGATTCCATTCTTTGTTTCCCCGATTCGATTCTTCCTGTGCCATGCTTTTTCCATCTTGCTCCATCTCTATATCGCCTCCTTCTTTTTATTTCATCGCCGCATCCGGCCTGTCATTCTCATTCCAGTGCTTTGGTTGTCCGGTTCTTTCCAAATCTATCGCTCGTCCAGATGACAAGTTGTATACACCCTACCCGTATAGCCACGGCAATACCGCAATCTGCGGGTCCTGAATCTGTTTCATGAGTTCATCAAGACTATTCTGCAAAAAAGGATCTGTCGTCCCGATCAGCCCCTGTCGCTGCCACTCGGCAGAAATCAGGCCGCAGATCGTTTCAATAAGTTCCTGTTTCTGCTCCCAAAAGAGCGACTCTGGGCATGGATCCATTAACTGCGCAAACAGCTTCTGTGTCGTTCCCAGAATCGGAAGCTCTCCAAGCCCCCTGTGCATCCATTTATAAAACGGCGCATACCGGTGGTTCAGCAGGTAGATCATGACCATCCCATGGCGCACAAACTCCGCGAGCGCCAGCCCGGCTTCCACATATTCCCCGCGCCGCACGCTGCGCGGTAGGTTGTACTGTCCGGACTGGGACATATTGGCTGCCCGCGCCACCATTTTTTTGATGCGCACATCTTCCGGGTGACCTGCTTTTAAGCGGCTGCGGACTTCCAGAAAGGAACCGCTCCCCTCTTTAAAAATGCAGCCATTCGCTGCCACCGCCAGGTAGCTGTCCGGCAGATTCAGCCACTCCATCTGTGTCTGCGGTCCCACTGTACTGCCAAGGAAATGACGGTAAAACTCCCCACTCTCCCACACACCAACCCGGTGGCCGCTCATACGGCCGTCACGGCGGACCGGCATCCCATAAAATGAGGCAGGGAGTGCCTCATATTCTGCTATGAGGCGCTCCCCGATCTCTTCCATGATTTCGGTCCAGCCATAAGCAGAAGGCTGGACCGAAATCATGGTCTCTTGAAATTTCATCGTCAAATCCAAAACACTCGGAACCTTCCCCACACAGACCAATTGTGATGCGCGACATATATGCCCCGAAACGCTCCTCTAGCATAGGGCGTCCGTACTGCATAAAGTAGTCTCTTGCAAGTTTCATTCCTTTCATAGGTTTCTCCGTTTCTTTTTAAATGTGGAAGAATCCAAATAATCCAAGGAAGTCGGCGATGTCACAAAGATGGAAACCTTTGACGAGATCAAAGAAGCTGTCTTCGATGAGATCCACCACCTCATGCGCATGGCAAACGAGCGCATCAACGTAGAGATGATCGCAGAGCGTGATCTGTTCCCGGACGTATTCCGCTCCAGCCTGATGAAAGACGGCGTAAAAGTCGGAAAAGATATGTTCAACCGCCGCTTCCAGTTTGAGAACGGTGCCGTGCTGGGTGCAGTCGGCGCAGTCAATGCCGGAAATGGTCTTTACGCGATCAAGAAACTCATCTTTGATGAGAAGAAATATACCATGGCACAGTTAATGGCAGCCCTGGATGCTGACTGGGAAGGCTACGACGAGATGCGTGCTGATTTTGCTTCCCAGCCAAAATACGGCAACAACATTCCGGAAGTCGATGCATTTGTAGCTGACATGTACAAGCTGCATGCTGACACCTGCTTAATACTTTGCTGAACAAGTTAAACAAGATCAATGAGATCACGGAAATTCCTCTGGAAGACGGATACACCCGCCATCGTATGATCATGTCCTGTCTGATCATGCAGTATTATGAGGATTATCTGGGGCTGACCATCCGGTTGTAGAAAAGTAAGAAATACCCTGATGCCTCATTTTTTATGAAAGAAAACGAAAAAGTCTCTTATGCCGGTGTATCATTCCCACCGGAACATAAGAGACTTTTTTGTATAGAAATTTTGCATATAATTTTACGCGATATTCTGACCGCCCTCTGCACAGATTTCCTTTGCGCTGCGCGCATCGTGGGAAAGCCCGTCTGCATATTTCCGGATGATCTCAGCTGCATTACGGATCAGTTCCGGATTTTCATTCTCCTCGATCGGCAGATTGCCATTTGCCTGCTCAAGCAGTTTCTGAAGCGCATTGGCAACCCACAATAACTTCGGAAGGCAAACCGGATGCTGCGCCTCATGGCACACCTGCATGCTGCTTTCCTGTTCTTCTTTGTTGCCGATCATAACCGTATGATATTTCCCATCTTCGCTCAACCAGATTTCATCTGTGCTTTGGGTTTTTAAAAGAGTGCCCAGGCAGATTTCCTGCTCATCCTGACCTGTCAGAAATTTTTCCTCGGATTCCAAAATCAATTCTGCCAATTTCTTTATGCCTTTGTACATCTGTCTTACCTCTTGTCTAACCTAAGATTGTATACTGCGTCCAAAAACGCACGTTTATTTTATCTATTATAAGGAAATGAAAGAATTTGGCAAGTAAGATTTCTGTTCTTTTTTTAAGACATAACTTTTTTTCTGCTCATATTACTTTTTTTATTTTATCATTTCGCGGCATTGCGCCGGTGTCATAAGGCTTTCCTATTTTCGCCTGCTGAAATGGCGAAAATAGGATAACTATCGGCCAAATCAGTAATGGTTGCAGTTTTTTTATATGTAATGGAGCCAGTATAGCAGGAAGCCCCCGCCCCGCCATGCATAAGCGCATTCTTTTAGCTAATTTTGCCCGTTTTGTGAGCATAGTGACCGTTTCGGAGCTCTGTCTGAGCGAACGCAGTGAGCGAGTTAGCGGAGGAACGGTCAATAGGCGGCGGAGCAAAACGGGCGAAAATTCGCGTGAATGCGGTTACGCATGGCGGGGCGGGGGCTTTCGGACTTATTGATATTTACTGTGCGATATTGTTTACTTCTCAGCGAGCATCATCATAATCTCATTGGTGCGTGCCACAAATCCAGTCATACGCTCCGGACTTAAGCTGCCGTGTGCCAGCAGGGCCAGGTCATAGAGCTGCTCACAGATCTTGTTGGTGTTCTCGCCGTCTCCGTGGTTCAGGACATACTGTACCAGCTTGTTGTTTGCGTTTAAGACGAGGGTCTCGCCTGCTCCGCCGAACATAGACGGATCCATACCATACATGTTGTACATCTTCATCATATCCTGCATACGGCGGGTTTCCTCTGATACGGTCAGCATGGAGGAGATGTTCTCATCCTTCAGCTTCTCAACCTTGATTTCCAGCTTATCGTTGCCGAGTGCTTTCTTGAAGGTCTCGGTCAGGGTTTCGGAAGTTTTCTTGAATTCTTCGTCATCTTCCTTAACTTCTTCCTTGAAGGTGCTGTTTAAGTCTGCATCGATACGCAGGAACTTTAAGCCCTCGTTCTTCTGCTCTAAGTGGCCGATGAACGGGCTGTCGATGCTGTGCGGCAGGATGACAGCGTCCAGGCCTTCCTTCTTGAACATGTTGATGTACTGGCTCTGCTCCTTCTCGTCGGTTACATAGAAGACAGTGTTCTCATGTTTCTCTTTGTTCTCCTCCAGGCAGTCCTTTAAGGTTAAGTATTTGCCGTCCAGGTTCTTAAAGAGGATGTAGTCGTTCATCTTCTCTGCGAATTTCTCATCCTTGATGCAGCCGAATTTGATGAACGGAGCGATATCGTCCCAGTATTTCTCGTAGTTTTCACGGTCAGTCTTGCACATACCGCTTAACTTATCGGCTACCTTCTTGGTGATGTAGTCGGAAATCTTCTTCACAAAGCCGTCGTTCTGCAGGGCGCTTCTGGAAACATTTAACGGCAGATCCGGGCAGTCGATGGCGCCCTTTAACAGCATTAAGAATTCCGGAATAACTTCCTTGATGTTATCGGCAATGAAGACCTGGTTGTTGTACAGCTTAATGGTTCCCTCGATGGAATCGTACTCGGTGTTGATCTTCGGGAAGTACAGGATACCCTTTAAGTTGAACGGATAGTCCATATTTAAGTGAATCCAGAACAGCGGCTCCTTGTAGTCGTGGAAGACCTTGCGGTAGAAGTCGCGGTACTCCTCATCGGTGCACTCATTCGGATGCTTGCTCCAAAGCGGGGTGGTGTCATTTAATGCAACCGGGCGTTTGAGGATTTTGTATTTCTCTTTTGCAGGCTCGGTCTCAACGGTCTCTTTCTCGCCGTTCTCATTTTCTTTTTCTTCGGTCTTGGCTGGCTCTACGATGGTCTCAATGATGGTGTCCTTGTCGGTCAGCTCGTCCTTCTCGATGGTCTCGTACTGCGGCTCTGCCTTCTCGTTGTTTAAGAAGATCGGCACCGGCATGAAGGAACAGTATTTCTCCAGGACCTCTCTTGCGCGGTACTCGTTGGAGAACTCGTAGCTGTCCTCGTTTAAGTACAGGGTAATGGTAGTTCCCTGCTCTGCTTTCTCACCATCCTTCATCTCGAGGTCAGACCACCCTCAGACTCCCAGTGCACCGGCTTGCTGCCCTCTTTGTAGGAAAGGGTATCGATGGTTACCTTATCTGCTACCATGAATGCGGAGTAGAAGCCTAAACCGAAGTGACCGATGATCTGGTCCTCATTGGCTTTGTCTTTGTATTTCTCCAGGAAATCCTGAGCGCCGGAAAATGCGATCTGGTTGATATACTCTTCTACCTCAGCCTCAGTCATACCAAGACCGTTATCGGTAATGGCAATGGTCTTGTCATCCGGGTTTACAGTAACCTGTACCTTGTACTCCATATCCTCCGGCCTGGTGTACTCGCCCATCAGCTCCAGCTTCTTTAACTTGGTGATGGCATCGCAGCCGTTGGAAACCAGCTCACGATAGAAAATGTCGTGGTCGGAATACAGCCACTTTTTGATGATTGGGAATATATTTTCACTGTTTATGGATAAATTACCTGTTCTGCTCATAATCAGATGCTCCTTTTCTGTTACATAATTTCTATAACAGTATTCTAATACCGTAAATGCAAAAAGTCAACAAAAATATTAGCACTCATTCAAAATGAGTGCTAATATTTTTAATTTCTATAAAATTTGTTTAATCTTTCTTCTTGATCATGGCAAGTACAGACTGCAGCACGATGAAGAAGCACAGGAGTGCTGCGATCGTGATACGGGTCCACCAGGAGGATAAGGTTCCCTGGAAAGTAATGAATGCCTCGATCGTTGCCTTGATCAGAACACCGAACAGGGTTCCGATTACGTTGCCGACACCACCGGTTAAGAGGGTGCCGCCGATAACGGAAGATGCGATCGCATCCATCTCAAAGCCTTTTGCCTGCTCCACGAAGCCGCCCAGAGTATTTAAGCAGAACAGGATACCGCCGACTCCGCAGAGGAATCCGTCCAGCACATACGCTTTTAATTTCACGCGGCGTACATTTAAGCCCATCATCAGGGCGGACTGCTCATTGCCGCCGACTGCGTAGATGCTGCGGCCAAATTTGGTATAACGCAGCATGATAAACGCAAGGATCAGAATGATCAGCGCGATCACAACGGTCGGGTAAATGTACGGATAGATCATGACGCCCTTCCGGTTTACGTAGCCGCCAAACGGAAGGTAGATCTTGGCTTTTGCCCATGCCATGAAGGTTTCATTGGTAATACTGATCATGTCCTTGGAGATGATCGCGGTCATACCTCTGGCAAAGAACATTCCGGCCAGGGTCACAATGAATGGCTGGATGTCCATGTAAGCTACTAAAAATCCCTGCACCAGTCCAAATACGATACCGGTTACCAGCACGATGATGACGGCCGGGACTGCACCGATCTGTGCGCGCTCCATCATCCAGGCCAGCATCATGCAGGCCATCGCTACAAACGAGCCGACGCTGATATCAATGCCACCGGTGATCATGACGGTGGTCATGCCGACACCAATGACGATCAGTCCGGCATTGGAGATAAACAGGTTTAAGAAGTTCTGGGTCTTTGCAAAGCCCTGCTCTTTAAAAACAATACATCCGATGGCATACATAACAAAGAACAATACGATCGTGATCAGCAAAAGGAAGCTGGTCTGGTTCAGCTTTTTTTTCTGTTTCATTATGCAGCCTCCTTTCCTGCGTTCATCTGCGCGTCTTTTTTCTGTGCGAGGGACTTACGCCATTTCGCAAAGCCCGGTGACTGAAGGGCCACGATGATGACTACCACGATTGCCTTGTAGACCGGAACCTGGTCCGATGAAACGTGCATGGCGTAAAGGGTGGTCGTCAGCGCCTGGATCGTATAAGCACCAATGATCGAGCCTGCCAGTGAGAATTTACCACCGCCTAAGGAGTTTCCGCCGATCGCTACGGCCAGGATCGCATCCAGCTCCATGTTCAGGCCGATGTTGTTGGCATCTGCAGAGTAGATACGGCTGGAAGCGATCATGCCGGCCAGACCGGAGCAGATTCCACAGAATGCATATGTAAGGAAAACGATCATCGTCGATTTGATTCCGACGAGCCTGGATGCCTTCGCGTTGATTCCGACGGACTGGATATACAGGCCGAGTGCCGTCTTCTTCAAAATCAAAGAAGTTAAAATCACCATAAGCATGGCCACGATAAACGGGGTCGGTACCGGAACATGCGGAAGGAAGCTTCCTAATACCTTGTAGCTTTCTACGCGGACGTAGGTGATCTGTCCGTCGGTGATCAGCTGTGCGATTCCGCGTCCTGCCGTAAACATGATCAGGGTTGCTACCATCGGCTGTATCTTTAATTTTGCGACCAGGACACCGTTAAAGCATCCGATCAATGCGCCGATCACAAGGGCTGCGAGGAAACCAAGGATCAGCGGGCATGCATATTCGGTTGCCGCACGCTCACCGCCGGTCAGAAGGTTACAGCATACTGCTGCACTCACTGCCATGATCGCACCTACGGAAATATCGGTACCTGCGGAAGCCGATACAACCAGTGTCATACCGATTGCCAGGATCACAAGCTCCGAAGCACGGTTGATGATATCAATGATGTAGCCGTAAAGAACGCCGTCACGGACTGAGACTGCAAAGAAGTCCGGCGTTGTCATGACGTTGACTAAAAGAACGAGCGCCAGGCAAAAGATCGGCAAAAACAATCTCTGCGATGTCAGTTTTTTGATATTGAATTCTTTCATAATTACTGCCCCCCTGCGATCGTTGTCATAATGGAAGCCTGGTTCATCTCTGCGCCGCTCAGCTCTCCGACCTTCGCACCGTCACGCAGGACGATCATGCGGTCGCAGGTACGCAGCATTTCTTCTACCTCGGAAGAGATGAACACAACTGCCATTCCTTTTTCTGCCAGTTCTACGACCAGCTTCTGGATCTCGGTCTTGGTTCCGACATCGATGCCTCGTGTCGGCTCGTCCAGAACCAGGAAATCCGGGTTGGTCAGCAGCCATCTGCCGATGATCACCTTCTGCTGGTTTCCACCGGATAAGGATTTGATCGGTGTTTCCCGGCTGGCTGTCTTGATCTGAAGCATGTCGATGTATTTGTCGGTGTATTCCTCCTGCTGCTTTCTGCTCAGCAGATGGAAGATTCCCTGCTTCGCCTGAAGTGCGATGATCAGATTCTCCCTTACCGACAGATCTGCAATGATACCTTCGTTTTTCCGGTCCTCCGGAAGGTATGCCATGCCGCGGTTCATGGAATCCAGCGGATGTCTGGAGATCAGTTTCTCTCCCTTTACTTCCAGTTCGCCGGTATCCGGTTTTTCTGCACCGTAGATCACACGGACGGTCTCGGAACGTCCGGAACCAAGAAGTCCGGTCAGACCGATGACTTCGCCCTTGCGGATGACCAGATCAAACGGCTTAATGTAGCCCTTCTTTCCGACACCTGCTGCTTTGATGACAACATCGGCACCATCGAAGTTCCGTTCTTCTTCCCCGCTGTGCTTGATCGCAGCCAGGTCATCGAAGTCCTTGCCCATCATCTTTGCTACCAGCTGGAAACGCGGCAGCTCTGCGGTTGTAAACTGTCCGACCAGCTGTCCGTTCCGAAGTACCGTGATCTTGTCACAGACCGCATAAACCTGCTCCAGGAAATGTGTTACGAAAATGATCCCGACGCCTTCACTCTTTAATCTTCTCATCAGGACAAACAGCTTTTCTACCTCGTTGTCATCCAGGGAAGAGGTCGGCTCATCCAGGATCAGAACCTTTGCAGACATGTCCACCGCACGTGCGATCGCGATCATCTGCTGAATCGCGATGGAATAATGATCAATCGTCTGTGTCACATCTGCGTTTATATCCAGGCTTTTTAACAGCTCACTTGCTCTCTTATTCATAGTCTTCCAGTCGATCAGACCGCCTTTTCTCGGTTCTCTGCCGATAAAAAGATTCTCTGCGACGGAAAGGTTCGGACAGAGGTTTACCTCCTGATATACCGTGCTGATTCCTCTCTGCTGTGCCTCCTGAGGGCTCCGGTTCACAACAGGCTGATCGAATCCGTCGATCATGATCTGTCCTGTTTCAAATTCCTCCACGCCTGTCAATACCTTGATCAGGGTAGATTTTCCCGCACCATTTTCCCCCATAAGTGCATGGATCTCACCCTTTTTCAGTGTAAAATCCACATTCTGCAGAGCTTTTACGCCCGGGAATGTTTTATAAATCCCTCTCATTTCAAGAACTGATCCTTGTTCCATAAAAGCTTTGCCTCCTATCATCTTATCTCACATGCTTCGTAACTGTTCAGTACCTTCACAGTCACGTTTCAAAAATCCATAAAGCCAAAAGTGCGGGGCCGGAAGCCTAGGCCTCCGGCTCCGCACTCTGTATTCTTCCTGACGGAACTCACGTTTTTATGCCATTCCGTTCAATTCCGGATGGGTGATTCTAAATTAATATGCTCTGTCTTTCAGAATGTTTTCCAGATCCATGGAGGTATCGAAGTATGCCTCGTCTACGTACTGGATCTTGTCTACGCTCTCGCCTTTTTCCAGTTTCTGGATGATCTCAGCTACACGCGGTCCATGAAGCGGGTTGCACTCGAAGGTTGCATTTAAGTCGCCCTTGATCATGGATTCAAATGCTGCCTTTACAGAGTCAAAGCTTACTACGATGATGTCGCCGTCCGGGCCACAGGTCTTGCCTGCTGCATGGATCGCATCGATCGCACCAAATGCCTCGTTATCGTTCTCACAGATAACAACGTCGATATCCGGGTAGCTCTTTAAGAAGGACTCCATAACTTCCTGGCCTTTTGCCTGGGTGAACTCACCAGACTGTCTGTCTAACATCTTCCAGTTGGAGTGCTCTTTTAACTTGTTATCCATACCTTCTGTACGGCCAACCTGTGCGGAAGCACCGATGGTACCCTGAATGGTTACCATATTGATCTCTTCATCGCCGCGTCCCTGGTCTTCCAGATATTTTGCAAGCCAGTCACCACAGGTCTCGCCTTCTTTTACGAAGTTACCGCCTACCCATGCCTCATACAGGGAGTCATCGGAAAGCTGCATCTGGCGGTCAGAAAGGATAACCGGGATTCCTGCTTCTTTTGCTTCTTCCAGAACAGTTTCCCAACCAGTCTCAACAACCGGTGCTACTACGATGTAGTCAACTTCCTGCTGGATGAAGGAACGGATTGCCTTGATCTGGTTCTCCTGTTTCTGCTGTGCATCGTCGAAGATCAGCTTATAGCCGTTCTCTTCGGTAAAGGTAGATTTGAAGGACTCGGTGTTTGCAGTTCTCCAGTCAGACTCTGCACCAACCTGTGCATAACCAACGGTGATCAAATCTCCGCTTGCTGCTGCCTCTTCCTTAGATTCTTCTGCTTTCGCCTCAGTCTCTGCTGGTGCCTCGGTCTTAGCCTCTTCCTTCGGAGCTGCGGTTGTCTCAGCAGGCTTGCTGCCGCCGCAAGCGGTCAGGGAACCTACCATAGCTGCTGTGAGTGCGATTGCTGTGAGTTGCTTTTTCATAAATACCTTCCTCCTTTTTGAATATGTTCCGTATTCATTTTGTAATTTCATTATAAAAAAAAGCCCTGTTTTTTGAAACAGAGCTTTTTTGAAAAAAATGGGATTATTTTACTGTTTTTTCGAATTCTTTTGAAATTTTTTCCCGTTTTCGGGAAATCGGTGTGTTTTCTTTAAGAAGAAGTGTGTTTTCTTTTGATTTTATCTGTTTTTATATGTTTTTAAGTGATGAAGCTTCCAGTCCGGGCATTCTCTTTCACTCCGTTCTTGCACCGGGGCATCCGTGCCCGATATAAATCTTCACACAGGTACCCACATACTCTTCCGACTCGATCGTGATCGCCGCATCGCCGCCATAATACATGCGGATCCGCTGCGCCACATTTGACATGCCAAACCCGCCTTTTTCACTGACCTCCTGCGCTGCATCACTGCCGCTTACCTTTTCCCGCAGACGCTTTAATGTGCCGGTATCCATTCCACGCCCGTTGTCTTCCACTTCAAACACCAGACCACTTTTATCCTCATAGCCGCGTATGGTGATCCTGCCGCCGCCCCGCTTGTTTTTAATGCCATGATAAAGTGCATTTTCCACGACCGGCTGCAGGATCATCTTCAGGATCTGTTTCTGTCCGATCCGCTCATCAATGATGATCCGGTAATCCAGAATATCTTCGTAACGGATCTTCTGGATCTTTAAATAGCTTTCGATATGCCGCTTTTCCTCATTGATCGTGATAAAATCGCGTCCCTCGGATAAGACAGTACGGAAAAAATCGCTTAGATCGGCTGTCATTTCCACGACCTTCTGGTTATCGCCGTCCTCCGCCATCCAGACGATCGAGTCCAGAGTATTATACAGAAAATGCGGGTTGATCTGCGCCTGCAACAGCTTCATTTCCGCAATATGCAGATTTTTCTGTTCCTTGCGGATCCGCCCGATCAGTCCGGCGATCTCCCCGCTCATCTGGTTAAACGTGCGGGCCAGGACATTGATCTCCTCCAGACTGCCAAGCTCGGCCCGGGCATCCCAGTCTCCGCCTCCAAGACGCTCTGCCGTCATCTTCAGGCTGTTGATCGGTCTCGTCACCGAATTCGTAAGCAAAGTAGAAAAGAAGATTCCCGTTACCAGGATCACCCCCAGAAGTCCCAGAAATCCATAGACGATCTGGTTGGTCTGCTGCTCCAGATCCTGCTGCAGTTCTTCCATATTATGGGTCTCATAGTAAATGTACTTATTGATGTAATCCTGAATCATCGAGCACAGGCCCTGGACATCATTTTCCCAGATTGCCTGGTTTTCATCGTATCTTCCGGCCTTATGGGAATTTTCGATCATCTTCTGCACCGCTTTTTCCAGGGAATCCAGGCATGACAGGATTCCTTTGATGTTAATGTCCCCGTCTGTCCCCGGTTTTCTTGTGATTCTGTACTCCATATCGTACCGGGCATCCTCGATCATATGAAACGGGTTCTTTACCACTGTGGCATACTGCGTCTGGCCTTCGATGATATCCCCCGCATCAAACTTTCTCGTGTTGATGAGACCGATCATAACCCGGTACATGGAATATTCCATATCGGATTTAAAATTCATGTTGTAGGTGTTGATGACCTTTAAGTTATTCATGATCTTATTGTAGGAGCTGGAGTAATTATGGATCATGCCTGCGATCGCCAGCACCATCATGGTAAGCGGAATGACCGTCAGGATGATCAGAAGACGCATCCGGTCCTTTAAGGATACCCTTCTGGCTATCCGCGCCCACAGAGTCATACCGTCCTTCTTTCCGGTTCCTGGCCGCCGTTTTTATAATCCTTCGGCGATACCCCGGTCACCTTTTTAAAGGTCGCGCTGAAATAGTGCGGGTCATTGTAGCCCACACGCTCCCCGATCTCCGCACTTCGCAGTGTCGTGCACCGCAAAAGCTCACAGGCCTTATCGATCCGGAGCTTTGTCAGATACTCCACAAAGCTCTGCCCGGTCTCCTGCTTAAAGATCGAAGAAAAATAACTGCTGCTGACCCCGACCTCTGCAGAGACGGTGTTGAGCGAGATCTCGTTGCTCTCAAAGTGCTCCTTCAGGTACTGCTTTGCCATGTCAATTAAGGAACCATAGCGGTTTGAGGATACCTTATCCCGCTCAGACAGGGCTGCCGCAAACAGCTTTTCTAAATAATGCATCGTCTCTTCCACGCTTCCGGCGATCTTCGGGATATACTTAATGTCCCCAAACTCCGGCGCAAGCTCATCCATGCTGACATGAAGTCCCTTTAAAAATTCCTGGACACAATAAAAAATATCGATCGTCATATACTGGCGGAGCAATAACGATTTATAATTATTTTCTCCCACAGCGGCAAAATATTCGTCCACAAAAAGGCCCTCTTCTCCTGCGGAGCCAAGCTTTAAGAAATCCTCGATCAGTTTCCGGTTCACTCCGGTATAATCGGTCTTATCGAGAAACTCATTGTATTGTTCATAGCTCACAAAATAGCGCTCTAACAGCCTGGATTTCTCTTTTTCTTCCCGGATCTCCTCCCTCACCTTCCGGAGCACCGCCGTCAGGCTGGCTGCCGTGACCGGTTTTAAGAGATACTCGCTGATTCCGATCGTGATGGCCTCTTTTGCATAATCAAATTCATTGTACCCGCTTAAAATAATGATCTTCGTGTCGGGAAGTGCCTTTTTTACCAGACGGCTGAGCTCCAGTCCATCCATAAACGGCATCTTGATATCCGTAATCAGGATATCCGGCTCCGTCTTTAAGATCTGCGGATACGCATATTCCCCGTCACCGGCTTCCCCGACAAACGTAAACCCGTTTTTCTCCCACTCTACATTCTTTTTGATGCCGCGCCGTATGATCGCTTCATCTTCCACAAGAAATACCTTTACCATACCCGTTTTCCCCCTCTTCGGTCACATTCCCCGTAACAGCCTGTTCATGCTCTGCACAAACATCAGCCTGTTGTTATTTGCACTGCATGAGCCGTCCCACTACTCGGCAGATACATACGGGATCTGCAGCTTTTTGAAATATCTGCGCACCGTATCGTCCCACTCATGCTCGATCTGCTTGTCCAGCGTAAAAACCTTCAGCGATGTCCCGGTCACGCAGGAGGCTGCATGGTTTTCGTAGCGGATATTCAGGTACAAAGCCGCTAACTGCTCCACCGGAAAGTCTGGCTTCACACGCCTTAAAAACTTCTCATTTTCCTCTGGGGAAAGCTGCAGCGTGATCTGAAAGCTTTCTGGAAGCCGCTTTCCCTTGATCAGGGAATAGCAGATTGGCCGGAGCATCTTCCAGGAAGAAAACTCTTCCACACGGTTTGCCTCCAGTTCTTCCTCTGAGTAATAGCCCTGCCGGATATGTCCGTCTATGGTAAAGCTGTTAAACGTAACAATGCTTGCCTCACGCACCAGCCAGCCGTCGAATGTTTCCCCCACAAACAGCTGTGCCGTGAAGCTTTTCAAATCTTCTATTTTTAATGCGATCATCCGCAAAATCCCCCTTGCTTTGCTGCCCTTGTCTTGCTGGCCTATTTGTCTGCTGTACCGTGTTCCTGCATGGTCTGAATGGTCCTGTGCAGACTCATACATGTTTCCTGTTCGTAACTGTTCTGTTTACTCTCCCATCGATTCCTGATAGCGCTCGAAGAAGTCAGAAGTGGTACAGTCCGCACCATCATTTAACGAAACCTTATTCCAGATGCTTCCCTGGATCTCCACAGGATGCTCTGCCGCGAAGGAATCATAAATGCGGTGGAAAGCCTGGTTTTTCCGTTCCAGCGCCAGCTTGTTTTTCCGTTCCAATGTAGCGTCCTCGTCAAAGTCATTGACGCATTTGACCAGATACCACTTTCCCTGATATGCAAATGGCTCTGTGATCTGTCCGCTTTCCAGCGCAAAGACCGGATTCTCATAGGCAGCCTCCCGTTCCCCGCGGCCCACCAAAGCCTCAATGTCCGTGTTTTCAGACTCTTTTCTTGCTGTAGCTGCGAAATCTGCCCCACTGTTGGTCAACTGATCATACAGTTCCTGCGCTTTGCTTTCTTCGCTGACTGCGATCTCCTGCACCTGGATAACACGTGCCTCACTGTCACTGACCTCCAGACTGACGTCCTTCGTCAACTCATCCACAATCCGGTTTGCGCGGTGGTATGCCTCATACATCGTATAGACATCATCCCTTGTTGCCTTCGTGTAGGCCTTATCGGCATCGGTAAGCGAGTCATAGTAATCGTCAGACAACTGCTTTAACTGCTCCCGCTCCTGGCTGTTTAATGTCAGTCCCTGCTCATCTGCCAAAAGATTCATGGTTTTCACTTCTCCTAAAAAGCTGCGGATCTGGTCCAGCAGATACGTCTGGAACGGCGTCTGATCGTCACTGACCTCCACACTCCAGATCTGGTCCGTGTAAACCTTGCGGTAACGGTTACGCTCCGTCGCAATGACCAGCATGGTCTGGGCATCGCTGTAGCCGTCCGTTTCCGTGCTTTCCGAAACCATGGGAAGGTTCACGCTGCAGGCCGTAAGAAGAAAAATCTGAATCACTGCCAGAATCGCTGCCAGCCATTTTCTCATTATACACCTGCCTGCGGCACAACTATTTTTTCTATCTTTTTCGTTTGTTCTGTTTTGCATGCTTTGCTGTTCCTGATCTGTCATAATCTTTCAATTCCAATTTTGTTTCTATTTCTACTCGCTTTGCTGTTCCCCGGATGCTGCTTCACTCTCAGAAAGTCTTCCGGCCCGTGCCTCGGCAAATTTCTCCTGCATGGTCGGATTCTTCCAGGTCAGCTTCTTGATGGTCAGATCGTCCAGCTTGTTATTTGCCAGACGCAGGTTGTTTTCCGAAGCCAGAAGATTATCCTTCACCTTCTGCAAATGATCGATAGTTTTATCGATCTCGTCGATGGCCTTCTGGAAGCGGTCGCTGGCCAGCGTGTAGTTGCGGCCGAACTTATCTTTAAAATCCAGAAGCTTTTCCTCAAAACGGGTGATGTCCAGATTCTGGTTGCGCACTGCCTCCAGCTCCCGCTTGTACTGCAGCGAGTTCATGGCCGCGTTGCGCAGGATCGTGATGATCTGGATAAAAAACTGCGGGCGGATCACATACATCTTCGGGTATTTGTGGGACATATCCACGATCCCGGTATTATAAAAATCGTTGTCCGCCTCCAGCAAAGTGACCAGGACCGCATACTCGCAGCCCTTTTCCTTCCGGTCCTTGTCCAGTTCCTTTAAAAAATCTGCATTTTTATGCTTAGTCGCAGTCGTCTCGTTCTCATTCTTCATCTCAAACATGATGGAGATATATTCCAGCCCGTTTTCATCGTAATCACGGAAGATGTAATCGCCCTTGCTTCCGCTCTTGGAGACTTCATTGTCCTTCTCAAAATAAGCGTTCTGAAAGCCGATCGCACGCACCTGGTTAAAGGAAACCTCACAGTGCTGCTCCAAAGTCTCGCCCACCATTTTCGTAGACTGCTTCGCCTTCAAATCGCGGTAGTATTCGATCATCTCTTCCTTGTCTTTCAGCTGGATCTCATACCGCTCCTTTACCGCCTGCTCCTGAAGCTTCCGCTCCGTCTCGTAGCGTTCCTTCATGGACTGCTCCTGCTGCTTTAGCTGCTCCTCGTAACGCTCCTTCAGCTCTGCCATGGAGTCCTGCTGTTGTTTGAGCTGCATGTCATAGCTCTCCCGCAGCGTTTTCTCCTGTTTCGCAGCCTGCGTTCCGGCCAGCTCCGCCTGTCTTTTCGCAAGCTCTGCCTGTGCCTTCAGCTCTGTAAGCTCCTTCTGCTGACTCTGCAGCTGTTCCTGCAGCCGTTCCTTTACTGCTGCCTCAGCCTTCGTGACTGCCAGCTCCTGTTCTTTCCCAGCCTGCTCACTTCGCGCCTTCAGCTTCAGTATCTCTGCTTCTCTCGCTGCCAGCTGCTTCTCATAATTTTCTGCCGTCTGCGCCTTTGCCAGCTCCAGCGCCGTTTTCTTTTCCGACTCAAACGAAGCCTGCTGGCGGCTCAGTTCTTCCTTAAATTCCTTATCCCGTACCTGCTTTGCGATCGCCGCATAACCCTTTTCATCGATTTCAAAGGGCTCCCCGCAGTTAGGGCATACCAGTTTCTTTTCCATATCTATCGAAATCCTTTTCTCTGCGCCGTGGACTTTCTGCATTCCAAACCGGCAAATTCTGCTGTCACAACTGAGACTTCCTATCTGTCAGAATTTTTCCTAAAACAAAAGCTGCAAAGTTTTCAGCACGCCGTCCCGCACATTGGTATCGGCTTCAAACCGGGCAGCTGCCTTTACCTCCGGTCTTGCATTTCCGATTGCAAAGCTGTAATAAGCACAGCCCAGCATCTCGATATCGTTTAACTGGTCACCAAACGCAATGGTCTCCTCCGGCAAAATGCCCAGACTCTCCTGCAAAAGCTTTACTGCCTCGCCCTTATTCACGCCGGTTGCCATACAGTCCAGCCACATATCACCGGAAATGGTCATCTTCAGGCGGTCTCCATATTTTTCGCGCAGCTCTTTTGTGTGACCCTCAATATCGGTCTTGCGGTATGCAGACACCTTGATAAACTGGTCATCCACTGCCAGTACATCTTCCACACTCTTTGCCTGGAATTTGTAGCCGTTCAAGATCCAGTCCTCAAACTCCGGATCCGGATTTTCCATATAAGCCACATCCGGTCCGCCTACCATAACGGTAAGACCGGCTTTCCGGATATCCTTCACCAGTTCTTCCACCAGGGAACGCTCAATCGGATGCACAAATAACTGCCGTCCATGACACCCCACATAAGCACCGTTGTCAGACAGATAAAAAATCTTTTCCTTAATTGGGTCAAACACCTGCTCAATGCTCGCCCATTGCCGCCCGCTGGCGGCCGCAAACTGCATTCCCTTCTCCCGCAGCTTCAAGATCACCTCAAACAGCTCCGGATTCAGTTCATGTCCTCCGTCCTCTAACAACGTTCCATCTATATCTGATACCACCAGTCTGATCATGGAAGTCCAGTCCTCCTTCTACGTTTAATCCTGTCTACGGAAAATCTTATCACACTTTCCAGATCCGATAAAGTCTTATTTAACAATTTCAGTATATGACAAGGGCCGTGTGAGTTGCCGAAAGGCAACTCACACGGCCCTATTAAGTTATCAATATTGTTATACTTTACAGCATATGTGCACGCAGCTCTTCTGCGCTCTTCGGGGAAAGGTATGCCGGTGCAATATCAAATACAGTCTTGCATCCGCTCATGCCCTCTTTGTTCATGCGGCTGACTGCTCTTGCGTAAGCCACGATAACAGAACCGGTAAACTCCGGATTGGAATCCAGCTTTAAGCTGTACTCGATCACATGCTTGTGCTCTTTCTCCATGCCGGTTACGCCGGTGCGGATCACCATGCCGCCGTGCGGAAGTCCGCTGTGGTCACGCTTCATCTCTTCCTCGGTGATGAAGTGTACGGTGGTGTCATAATCAGAGAAGTAGTTCGGCATGGTCTTGATCTCGTTCTCGATCTTTGCAAGATCTGCGCCTTCCTCTGCAACTACGAAGCACTCTCTGGTATGTTTTTCTCTGGTGGTCAGCTCTGGATTGGAACCGCTTCTGACTGCCTCGACTGCCTTCTCGACCGGGATCGTGTACTGTCTGCAGTCCTTTACGCCCTCGATGCGGCGTACTGCATCAGAATGTCCCTGCTTACGCCCTTGCCCCAGAAGGTGTAATCCTTGCCCTCCGGCAGAACACAGTTTGCGTACAGGCGGTTTAAGGAGAACATACCCGGATCCCAGCCGCAGGAAATAAGGCTGACTTTGCCGGCTTTCTTTGCTGCTGCATCGACTGCTGCGAAATGCTCCGGGATTCTTGCGTGGGTATCGAAGCTGTCTACTACATTGTACATGGAAGCGTACTGCGGAGTCTGGACCGGAAGATCGGTTGCGCTGCCGCCGCAGAGGATCAGGACATCCAGCTCATCCTGCATATGGGAAAGCTCGTCTGCGTGAAGAACCTTCACACCTGCAGTGCGGACCTTCACGCTCTCCGGGCTTCTGCGGGTGAAGACTGCTGCCAGCTCCATGTCAGCGTTCTGGGCAATTGCGCTCTCAACGCCCTTTCCTAAATTACCGTAACCTAAAATACCAACTCTGATGCTCATAACTTTGTTCTCCTTTACTAAATTTCTCCTTCTTTTACATACCAGTAAAGAAGCTCTACGGTATCAACCACATCGCGGACATCGCAGACTTCATAGGAATGTACATAACGCATCGGGATCTGGATGCCGCCGCTCTTAATGCCGCCGTTTAAGGTCTGCATAAAGCTTGCATCGGTAGCACCTGCCGCATAGGCCTCGATCTGGTAGGGGATTTCGTGGGTCTTTGCGATTTTTTTCATATCCCGGACAAGGTCCCGGTTTGCCAGGATACCGCCAACACCTGCGCTCAACTTATCCATCACCTTGATGGAGGTTCCCTTGCCCAGCTCGTTGATATACCGGCTCTCAGACACTCCCGGGATGTCGACTGCAAGGCTCATGTCCAGAGCCAGTGCAACATCCGGTTTTAAGCGGGTAGCTGCCGCAATGGCACCGCGGGCGCCAACCTCTTCCTGCGTAGAAAAAAGTCCGTAGATATCCGGGACATCGGTGTCGTCCTTTAAGAGTTTCAATACCTCCAGAAGGATAAATACCAGTGCCCGGTCATCCAGCGCCTTGGCTCCTACCCGGTGCTTTCCAAGAAAGATCACCGGATAGCAGATGGAAACTGCATTTCCTTCTTCAATTCCCATCTCATATACTTCCTCGCGGCTTTCCGCGCCCACTTCAATGTAAAACTCCTGTGCGGATTTCGGCATCTCCGAGCAGCGGTCCGGGCGTCCCGGATGCAGAGACTGCACGATACCGTCTACATGGCCGGTCTCTGTTTTAATGATCACGTGTTTGCCGAAAAACTGCTGCGGTGCAATGCCGCCCAGGGTTTCCACCCACAAAAATCCCTTGCTGTCAATGTGACGGATGATCAGTCCGATCTCGTCCATATGGGCCGCAATAAGAATGCTTCCTTTTTTAGTACCTTTTTTATAGGCAATCAGGTTTCCCATCACATCATCGGAAAGCTTCACATCGCAATCTGACAGCTCTTTTCTCAAAAGATCAGCGACCTCATCCTCGAACCCGGAAGGTCCCACTGCATCACACAGCGGTCCGATCAGGGCACGAAAATCCGCCTCGATCTGATTTCTGTCCAATTTCATGTCGTTTCTTCTCCTTGCATCATTCTATTTCTGCGCATGCTCCATTTCATCATAGCACGCTGATACGAAGAATCAAATGCTTCGAAATTCATTTTTTCTCCGATCTTCGGGATACTGCTTAACAAAAGCTTCGTGTAGTCGTGCTTCGGATTCGCAAAGATCTCGTCTCTGGTTCCTTCCTCCACCACGCGGCCCCGGTACATAACCATGACGCGGTCTGCAATGTGCTTGACCACGCCCAGGTCGTGGGAAATAAAAATATAGGAGATGTTCAGCTTCTGCTGGAGCTCCTTCAACAGGTTGATGATCTTCGCCTGCACAGACACATCCAGCGCAGATACCGGCTCATCGCAGATGATGATCTCCGGCTTTAAGATGATCGCCCTCGCAATGCCGATACGCTGGCGCTGGCCGCCGGAAAACTCATGCGGATAGCGGTCTGCGAAATCCCTGTTCAGGCCAACCATTTCCATGGTATCGAGGATCAGCTTTTCCCGCTCCTCTTCCGTTTTATAGCAGTGCTCGATGTCGGCCGGTTCCCCGATGATGTCCCGCACCGTCATACGCGGGTTTAAGGAGCTGTACGGATCCTGGAAGATCATCTTGATATTTTTTCTGGCTTTCTTTAATTCCTCGCCCTTCAGCTTTAAAAAGTCCTGCCCGTTTAAAATGACCTCGCCGGAGGTCGGCTCTGTCACCCGGATCAGGGATTTTACGGTCGTGGATTTACCGCAGCCGCTCTCGCCTACGATCGCAAGCGTCTCGCCGCGGTGCAGCTCAAAGCTGACGCCGTCTACGGATTTCACATATTCCTTTTCCCCGAACAGGCCTTTTCTTCCTACCATATAGTATTTCTTTAAGTTCTTTACCTGGAGAATCGTTTCACTCATACCTGCGCTCCTCCTTTTTCGTCTTTCTGCTCCGCGCCCTGGGCAGCAGATCCGGCATTCCTGTCATCATGCTGCACGGCCTGGTCTTTTTCAGACACGTCCTGCTCTTTTTCAGATTCAGAAGCCTCATACTGGAAGCAGCGCACCAGATGCCCCTCGGTTTCTACCAGGCCCGGTCTCTCGGCATGGCAGCGCTCAGTTGCAAATGCACAGCGCGGAAAGAAAATGCAGCCCTTCGGAAGCTCATACAGCATCGGGACATTGCCCGGAATGCTGCGCAGCGTATCCTTCTGCTCATCCAGACGCGGGATTGCGGCCTGCAGTCCCTGGGTGTAAGGATGCTTCGGCTCGGAAAAGATTTTTTCAGCATCTGCGTATTCTACCAGCTGACCGGCATACATGACGGCCACCCGGTCTGCCATCTGGGAAATAACGCCCATATCATGGCTGATGAAAATAACGGAAGTTCCGGTTTCCTTCTGCAAGCGGCGGATCAGTCCCAAAATCTGGGCCTGTACCGTCACATCCAGCGCCGTGGTCGGCTCGTCACAGATCAGAAGCTGCGGACGGCAGATCAATGCCATGGCGATCATGATACGCTGGCGCATACCGCCGGAAAGCTGGGCCGGCACTTCGGAAAATACCTTTTCCGCTCTTGCGATGCCGACAGAACGGATCATGGAAAGTGCCCGCTCCTTCGCCTCTGCTTTTGATACTTTTTCGTGGGAAGTAATGGTCTCCATGATCTGGCGTCCGCAGGTCATCAGCGGATTTAAGCTGGTCATCGGCTCCTGGAAGATCATGGAGATCCCGGTTCCGCGGATCTTACGCAGATCCCGCTTTTTCATGCCCACCAGTTCCTGTCCCCCGAAGCGGATGCTTCCTCCGGTCACCTTGCCCGGATGCGCCACAAGTCCCATGATCGCGGAAGCAAGCATACTCTTTCCGCAGCCGCTCTCGCCTACGATCCCCAGGGTTTCCCCTGCCTGTAAGCTGAGGCTTAAACGGTCGATGACCGGAAGCTCACCGCGGTCCGTAAACAGCCGCACATCCAGATCTTTAATTGTAAGAATGTTTTCGTTTTCCATGTCAGCTTCCTTTCTACTTGCGCATCTTCGGGTCAAGTACATCACGCAGTCCGTCTCCCAGTGTGTTGAAGGCGATCACGGTCAGGATGATGCACAGTCCCGGAAACAGGCTGTAATAGGTATTGGTACGGATAAAGGTCTGCGCACCGGAGATCATGGAGCCCCAGCTGGCAGTCGGGCTCGGAACACCAAGTCCCAGATAGCTTAAGCTTGCCTCCGTCAGAATCGCAGACGGGATTCCCAGGGTACAGGAAACGATCAGCATCGGAATACAGTTTGGAAACAGATGCTTTAAGATGATGCGCAGGCTGCTTCCTCCATCAATGCGGCAGGCCTGAATGTATTCCTGCTCCTTTAACTGCAGCACGGTACCACGAATCAGTCTTGCGGTATTCGCCCAAGATAAGAAGCCCAGCGTCAGATACAGATTCAGGATGCCGGAGCCAAGCGCGTACATAAGCGCCATCGCAAACAGCAGGGCTGGGAAGCTGGAAAATACCTGGATCAGGAACGAGATCACATCGTCCACCTTTTTGCCAAAATAACCCGCACAGACACCCATGAAATAACCGATCACGGACGCGATCAGCTGGGAAATGATGCCGACACTTAAGGATACCCGGCAGCCGTAAAGGCAGCGGGTTAAGATATCGCGGCCGAATTCATCGGTTCCGAACAGGTGCTCGGAGCTTGGAAACAAAAGCTTGTCCGCCAGAACCTGTTTATTCGGATCATAAGGGGTTAACACAGGGGCAAACACAGCCGATACCGCTAAGAACACCAGGATAAACAGGGACAGTACTGCCATCTTGTTTTTCCAGAAGCGCTTTAAGCTCTCGGAATAATAATTCTTCTTTTTCATCCGCTATTCTCCTTTCGTCAGGCGGATATTCGGATTGATCACCGCATACAAAATGTCTACGATAAAATAGATCAGCACGCAAATCGCTGCCACATAAATGACTCCGCCTTGCACCAGCGGAATATCACGCCGGTGGATGGCATCGATCAGAAGCTTTCCGATTCCAGGAATGTTGAACACATTCTCTGTGATCATGGAACCGGTCAGAAGCGCACCGATATCGGTACCGATCACGGTGATGATCGGCACCAGCGCATTCTGGAAAATATGGATCAGGATAATGCGCCAGGAATATAAGCCCTTCGCATATGCCGTCTTAACAAAGTCCTGTCCGGTCACCTCCAGCATGCTGGAACGGGTGATGCGTGCAATGGATGCCGCATAGCGCACACCCAGGGCTGCAGACGGCAGTACATAGCCGATCGGGCTCTTTACCCCTGACACCGGGAAAATATCAAAGCGCAGTCCCACATAAATCTGGAGAATGATCGCCACCCAGAAAGACGGTGCGGAAATTCCCAGTGCAGAAAGGCTCATGAGAATGCGGTCAAGTGGACGGTCATGGTAAACTGCTGCCAGGATACCGGTGGTCAGACCCACGATCAGCGCCACAATATAAGCGGCAGTTGCATGATGACCGTATAGTGGAATGCCTGCAGAATCAGGGTAATGACCGGTTTTTTCTGGAAATAGCTGGTTCCCATATCTCCGTGCAGAAGGTCTTTCAGCCAGTTGATATACTGAACCGGAAGCGGAGTGTCAAGTCCCATCTGGGCCTTCACCTGGGCAATCTTGTCCGCATCCGCGAACTCACCCAGCATAGCCGCTACCGGGTCTCCCGGGATTACATTCAGGATAAAGAATGTGATCAGGGAGATGGAAAAAATGATGCCGACAGCCAGGGCCGCCCGCTTAATAATGTATCGGATCAAGCGATCTCCTCCTTTTTATGAATCATCGAAGCAAAAAGGGAGCCCGGCAAGCCGGACTCCCGCGCCGGAGCGCTTTTGGTTACTGGTTCTGTGCTGCAGTATCGATATCTGCGTTCCAGAAATGATAGATCAGGTTGCCAACCTTATAGTTCTTCACATACGGTTTTGCGATGAACTGGCTCTGCGGATAGTACAGCGGGATACATGCGTAGTCATCCTGGGACAGGATCTTGTCTGCCTCTTTGTACATCTCTGCACGCGCATCCTCATCGGTGGATTTTCTTGCATCATCCAGCAGCTTGTCGAACTCGTCGTTGTGATAGAAGACACCCTGTGCATCGGACTTGCTGGAGTAGAAGTAGTTGTACATCTGGAAATCGCCGTCCGGATACAGGGCGTTCCAGGTCATACCAGTTAACGGGATCTTGCCAGCGGTTCTGTCAGAGTTGTAGGTTGCATTATCAACCACGTTCAGTTCCATGTTGATGCCAACCTCTGCCAGATAACCCTGGATCGCAGAGTATACAGCCTGGTCGGACTGGCGTACCTCAGAGGTAATGGTAATGCCGTCTGCATAACCAGCCTCAGCCAGAAGCTCTTTTGCCTTCTCCGGGTTGTACTCGTAAACAGAGAGGGAATCGTCATGTCCCGGAATACCATTGTTTAAGTAAGAGGTTGCCGGAATACCAGCGCCGTTTAACACAGCATCTACCAGCTCTTCACGGTTGATCGCAAGGGAAATGGCTTTTCTTACGTTTACATCGCTTAAGTACTGGTCATTTAAGTTCATGGAGATGAATGCAGTTCCCAGCGGGTAGTAAGCGGTGATCTCGTCTGCATAGTTTGCCTGATACTGGCTTAACAGGCTTGCATTTAAGTCTGCCAGGTCAATATCGCCGTTCTCGTATGCGATCAGCTTGGTCTGGTCATCGTCATAGAAAATGAACTGCAGTTCGTCTAAGTTTACCTCGCCGCCATGGTAATCTTCATTTTTCACCAGAACAACCTGAGTCGTATCATCGTTTTCTTCGATCTTGTACGGGCCGGTACCAATCAGGTCGGTTCCAAGTCCCCAGTTCTCACCAGCTGCGGTACATGCATCCTCCGGGAAGATATCTGCGTAAGAAGTACCGATATTCTTTACAAACGGAGCAAATGGATACTCCAGGGTGATATTGAAATGATAATCGTCCACGATCTCAAAACCAGAAAGCTCTGTTGCGCTTCCAGCCAGCATATCCTGTGCACCCTGGATCATATTGAAGTATGCGGTGCTCTTTGCTGCGGTAGACGGGGTAAACATACGCTCAAACGTAAATTTTACGTCCTTGCTGGTCAGCTCGGTGCCGTTGGTGAAGTGTACACCCTGCTTTAACTCAAAGCTGTAGGTCAGTCCATCGTCAGAAACGGACGGGAAATCGGTTAACAGGACCGGCTCCTCGTTGTTGTCATCGTCGAAACGAAGCAGGCTCTCAGTTACTTCATCTGCGATCGCTGCTGATCTGGAACTGGTAGATTTCTGCATGTCCAGGCCCTCGCCGGAGTTTGCCTGGCCATAGCGCAGAACCTTTCTTGCGCCGTCTTCCCCAGCGGTCTGGGCGCTGCTCTCTGCTGCAGAATCAGTCTGGTCTGCTGCCTTTGTGCTCTCGGAAGCCCCGCCGCCGCAGCCGCTTAATGCCAGCGCTGCAACTCCGGCAGATACCAGAGCAGTTAAAAATTTCTTCTTCATCACTTTTCTCCTATCTCTTTTATGGGTTTTATAAAAAGAAAAAACCGGAACCTCCCGGAGATCCGGGGAATTCCGGTTGCTTACGGAGATAGAGAGATTTGAACTCTCGCGCCGGTTGCCCGACCTACCGCATTTCGAGTGCGGACCCTTCAGCCACTTGGGTATATCTCCATTTGTTTCTGACACTGCATCACTGCACCTCAGTAACTTTTGTAGTATACACGAAAAATGGCGGATTGTAAATATCTCCGTTCTTATTTCCCCTTATTTTTTTAATTTCCAAAATATTGGTCCACGCCTGCCACAAGTCCGTTTCCAAGCTGGTCCAGCGTTGCTGCGGAATGGTCGGAAGCACCGTCCCCCAGCTCAATATCGATGGACGGAACCGTAGAATACGAAGTCTGGGTCAGGTCCATCTCCATACTGCCGCCGGAAAAGATCTTTACACCGGCACTTTTCAGACCGGCAACCAGGCTCTCGCCCAGTGCGTTGTGCTGTTTCCAGTGTGATGCCACCGGCTCCATGGCACGGTAGGAGGCCACATTCGGCACGCTCATGTAAAATGCGCCTTTGTTGCTCTTCGTGGAATCCCAGTGAAGGGCAATGTGGCAGTCTGCCAGATTGTTCGCCAGGACCGTGCGGGCTACATTGTCTAACTGGACATCATCGCTCTCGCGGATCATTAAGACATCGTACCCTTTTGCCAGAAGCTTATCCTTCAATACCTTGGCCATGGCCAGGGTCACCTTCGCCTCCGGGGTTCCATCCGCAAAAGTCATGCCGCCGGATACTGCCACCGCCGTGGTCGCACCGGCACTTGTGGTGCCGCTGGTCACCTTCGGGGTTCCGTCCGGGTGGCACTGGGTCTTCACACTGCTGCCGCCGCTCGTTCCGTGTCCTGCATTGACGCAAACCACTTTATTCTTGCGGGAAGCAGATTCGGAGCGGTACAGCACCGCTTTTCCGCTGTTGATCTTAGACAGGGAAGCATATTTCCAATCCATGTTCAGCCCCACTTCACCGGCATTCTGAACGGATGCTGCAGATCTGGAAGAAGCTGCGGAATCAGAAGACATTGCCGAACCAGAATTTCCTGCCGGCTGTGCCAAAGCAGCAGACTGTTCTTCTGGCTGCTCTGTACTCAGATAAGCAGATGCGGCATAACAGGTCTTACCCTGATATTCCACCTGACTCCAGTTTCCATTGTCACCGGTCCTTTTCAGCTGTGTTCCGTTTACCGGTGCTGCCACAACCTCTGCCCCCGGCTCCGGAGCAACACGCAGGTTCAATGTGGTTGCTTTTACATACACAGTCTCATTCCGTGCTTCCATGGAAGGGGCAGACTCTGTAGTCAGTTCTGTTTTATTCACGCTGACCTCTGCCTGCTGTTTTTCGCTTTCGGATCCACCGTTCTGTGCAATCTTCTCATTGACTGCTCCATCTGCCTGCTGGTCTTTGCCTTCTGTCTGGCTCTTTCCGCCCGCCTGCTGGTTTTCCCCGTCCGCTTTCTGTTTTTCCCCGGCAGACTCCGGTGCTTCTGCCGCATTTCCCGGTACTTCCACTTTCTCATATTTTGACTGGCAGCCCGCTGTCATCAAAGCCACTGCTGCTGCCATGGCAAATACAAATGTTTTCTTTCTCATCGGATGATCGTTCCTCCGCCTACTACATAATCGCCATCATAGAATACCACTGCCTGCCCCGGTGTCACGGCACGGACCGGTTCTGAGAAATGGCACTGTACCAGATCCTCTCCGATCTCCTCGATGACACAGGGAGCGCCTTTGTGACTGTAGCGGATCTTGGCACTGACCTCCATCGGCTCACCGTGCAGACCGTCGATCGCCATCCAGTTTAACTTGTTGCAGACCAGCGTATCGGTAAACACATCGTTTGCCCCGCCGATGACGACCTCATTCGTCTCCGGGCGGATCTCCGTTACAAATACCGGATGTCCCATAGCAAGGTTTAAGCCCTTTCTCTGGCCGATCGTGTAATGGGTGATGCCTCATGACGGCCGATCACAGTGCCGTCTGACGTCACAAAATTGCCCGGTCCCGGCACGTTCTCTGCTTCGCGCTCAATAAATCCCGCATAGTCATTATCTGGGATAAAACAGATTTCCTGGCTGTCTGCCTTGTGCGCCACCTGTAAGCCAATATCCTCAGCGATCTTACGGATCTGGTCCTTGGTGTACTCGCCCACCGGCATCAGCGTATGGGAAAGCTGGTCCTGCGTTAAATTGTACAGGGCGTAAGTCTGGTCCTTTGCCGCGGTTGCCGACTTTTTCAGCGCATAGCGGCCGTTTGGCAGCTGCTCCACTCTCGCGTAATGACCGGTCGCAATGTAGTCCGCACCGATATCAAGACTTCTCTTTAACAGGGACTCCCACTTGACATAGCGGTTGCAGGCGATGCAGGGGTTCGGAGTCCGTCCGCATAAATACTCGCCCACAAAATAGTCCATGACATTGTCCTTGAACTCTTTTTTAAAGTTCATGACATAATAGGGGATCTCTAACTGCCATGCCACGCGTCTTGCGTCATCAACGGCAGAAAGACCACAACAGCCTCCGTTTTCCTGCTGCGCGGTCTCTTCCTCATCCTGCCAGATCTGCATGGTAACGCCAATCACATCGTACCCCTGCTGTTTTAAAAGCCAGGCGGCAACCGATGAATCGACGCCGCCTGACATTCCTACTACTACTTTCTTTTTGTTTTCTGCCTGGATCAATATTCTTCGTCCTCTTCGCCTTCGCTGATATCGTTCTTCGGCTTCTCTAATCCTTCGATCTTGATGCCGTTCTTCTCAGCATAATCCCACAGAGCTGCATGAATGGCTTCCTCTGCCAGTAAAGAACAGTGTACCTTAACCGGCGGAAGTCCGTCCAGAGCCTCCATAACGGCCTTGTTGGTTACTTCCAGTGCTTCCTGGATAGTTTTTCCTTTTACCATCTCGGTTGCCATGCTGCTGGTTGCTACTGCAGCGCCGCAACCGAAGGTTTTGAACTTACAGTCACGGATCACGCCATTGTCGTCGATATCTAAGTAAATTCTCATGATATCGCCGCACTTTGCGTTGCCGACGGTGCCGACACCGCTGGCATTCTCAATCTCGCCTACATTTCTCGGATGCTGGAAATGATCCATTACTTTATCTGAATACATATGTTTTATCTCCTTTTCTAAGGCCGGACCAGGGTTCTTATGGTCACGGCCTTTTTGTCTGGCTAATACGTTTATTTCTAAGACAGGCCTTTATTTATTTTGCCTGGTGCTTTACGAAATCCTCATACAGCGGGGACATGCTGCGCAGTCTGCTTACGATTGCCTTTAAGCTCTCTACGGTGTAATCGATATCCTCTTTGGTGGTCTCCTCGCTTAAGGTTAAGCGCAGGGAACCGTGAGCGATCTCGTGAGGAAGTCCGATGGCTAAAAGCACATGGGACGGATCCAGGGAACCGGAGGTACATGCGGAACCGCTGGAACCGCAGATGCCCTTATCGTCCAGCATGATCAGCATGGACTCACCCTCGATAAACTGGAAGGAGAAGTTTGCGTTGTTCGGAAGACGGTTCTCACGGCCGCCGTTGATGCGTGCATATGGGATCTCCGCAATGACACGGTCCATCAGGTAATCACGCAGCTCACTCTCGTACTTGGAACGCTCTTCCATGTTTGCTGCAGCGATCTCAGCTGCCTTGCCAAAGCCTACGATACCCGGAACGTTCTCGGTACCTGCACGACGTTTGCGCTCCTGTGCACCGCCATGGATGAAGGAACGGATCTTCACACCGGTACGGATGTAGAGGAAACCGATTCCCTTCGGTCCGTTGATCTTGTGGCCGCTGGCACTCATCATGTCGATGTTTAACTCGTCAACATTGATCGGCACATGTCCGTATGCCTGAACCGCATCGGTGTGGAACAGGATACCGTGCTCTTTTGCGATCTGACCGATCTCTTTGATCGGCTGGATGGTTCCGATCTCGTTGTTTGCGAACATAACAGAAATGAGGATGGTGGTCGGGCGGATGGCCTTCTTTAACTCATCCAGCTTTAATACACCGTTCTCGTCTACATCGATGTAAGTAACCTCATAGCCGTGCTGCTCCAGCCACTCACAGGTGTGCAGGATTGCATGATGCTCGATCTTGCTGGTGATGATGTGGTTGCCTTTGCTCTTGTATGCCTCTGCGGTTGCCTTTAATGCCCAGTTGTCGGACTCGCTGCCGCCGCCGGTGAAATACAGCTCGTTGGTCTTCGCACCGATTGATTTTGCGATTGCCTCACGGCCTGCTGCGACTGCCTTCTTCGGCTCGTCGGAGAAGCTGTAGATTGAGGACGGGTTTCCGTAAAATTCGGTAAAATACGGAAGCATAGCCTCTACGACTTCCGGTCTGGTCTTGGTTGTTGCCGCATTATCCAAATAGATTGTTTTCTTCATTATATAAATCCACCTTTCTGGAAAATATACATAAAATTCCAGCTGGGAGCTATGCCAGCCAGCATGTCTTTATGACAGGCTTATTATAGTATTTATTTCATAGTATTTCAATAGGAATTGATGAATTTATGAAAATTTTTCTCGATTTTCCGAAAAAGTACAATCCGATTCCCGGCTTTTCTCTTTATCTATGATATAATCTACTATATAATATGTTCTTTCACAAGGAGGGTTTTTATGAATTATCCGGAAATCCGTTATTTAGAGCGTCTCGCGGACCTGTATCCCACGATCGCAGCCGCTTCTACCGAAGTCATCAACATGGAGGCAATCTTAAACCTGCCAAAAGGAACGGAACATTTTCTGACCGATATCCACGGGGAGGACGAAGCTTTCGCCCATGTGCTGAAGAACGGTTCCGGATCCGTGCGCCGCAAGGTCAATGAGGTATTTGGAAATACCCTGTCCCACAAGGACAAACGGACCCTTGCCACACTGATCTACTACCCAAGGGAAAAAATGGACCAGATCTTAAAGGTCACGGAAGACAAAGATGAGTGGTTCCGCATCACCCTGTACCGCCTGATCGAGATCTGCAAGCGGGCTGCCAGCAAGTATACCCGTTCCAAGGTCCGCAAGGCTATGCCACCGGATTTCGCCTACATTCTGGAGGAGCTGATCACTGAAAAAGATGACAGCGTGGACAAGGCCTCCTATTACAATGCGATCGTCAACACGATCATTCATGTCGCGCGGCCGGGAATGCATCATTGCCATGAGCCAGCTGATCCAGCGTCTGGTCATTGACCACTTACATATCGTGGGCGATATCTTCGACCGTGGCCCGGGTCCGCACAAGATCATGGACAAGCTCATGAGCTACCATTCCGTAGATATCCAGTGGGGCAATCACGACGTCTTGTGGATGGGCGCTGCCGCTGGCCAGCCTGGCTGCATTGCCAATGTCATCCGTATCTGTGCCCGCTACGGAAATCTGGACATCTTAGAGGATGGCTACGGCATCAACCTGCTGCCGCTTGCCACCTTTGCCTTAAACACCTACAGCGATGACCCGTGTACCTGCTTTAAGTTAAAAGGCTCCAACGAGTTAAACCAGTACGAGGTAGAGGTCAACTTAAAAATGCACAAGGCCATCTCCATCATCCAGTTCAAGGCAGAGGGACAGCTCATTAAGGCGCATCCGGAATACCACATGGAGCACCGCAACCTGCTGCACCGCATCGACTACGAGCACGGCACCATCACCCTGGACATGCCGGATGAAAAGGGTAACCTGACTCCGCACACCTACACCCTGTTAGACAACAACTTCCCGACCATCGACCCGAAGGATCCATACGCTTACACCCCGATCGAGGCTGATATCATGGATCGTTTAAGCAAGGCATTCTTAAACTGTGAAAAGCTCCAGCAGCATGTCAGATTCCTGCTGGCTAAGGGAAGTCTCTACAAGATCTACAACGGGAACCTGCTCTACCATGGCTGCATCCCGTTAAATCCAGACGGAACCTTCCAGGAGGTAGAGATCAACGGCTCCTACTTCCACGGCAGGGCACTCTACGACGTTCTGGAAAGCTATATCCGCAAGGCTTTCATGGGTGTTTCCGATCGCGAAAAACGCCTTGGACGCGACATCATGTGGTACATCTGGCTGAATAAGGATTCACCTCTCTTCGGTAAAGATAAGATGGCTACCTTTGAGCGCTACTTCCTGGCAGAAAAAGAGACCCACGCGGAAAAGAAGAATCCGTACTACAAATATCTGGAAAATGAAACCGTGGTGAACCACATTCTGACCGAATTCGGTCTTCCGGAGACCGGCAGCCACATCATCAACGGTCATGTTCCGGTCCGCTCGAAAAACGGCGAGAGCCCGGTCAAATGCGGCGGCAAGATCCTGGTCATCGACGGCGGCTTCTCTAAGGCATACCAGAAAGAGACCGGCATTGCCGGATATACCTTAACCTACAACTCCTATGGTCTGATCTTGTCTGCCTTAGAGCCGTTTGAATCTACGGAAGCAGCCATTGAGCGCGAGATTGACATTCATTCCGACAGCGTCATCGTCCGCCATGCAGACCGCAGAAAGCTGGTAGGCGATACCGACACCGGTGCCGTGCTCCGCGAAAAGATTGCAGATCTGGAGCAGCTTCTCATGGCTTACCACAGCGGACTTCTGGTTGAGCGGTATGTAAAAAACTAAACGAACCCCGACCGGATCCCCGGTTCTGATCCGATCTTCCAAAAAGGCAGCCCCGTTCCCGGTTCTGATTATCGCAGGACTTACATATCCTGTAATAAGATTTCCGGCCGGGGGCTGCTTTTATGTCTTTTTATTCCGGTCTTTCCGAAAAAAAACGCGCCTTTCTCACCGGCACCCTGCTGCTTACCGCAGCAGGGTTTCTTTGCCGGCTTCTGGGCTTTTTCTACCGTATTTTTTTATCCCGCACCATCGGTGCCGAAGGACTCGGCATCTACAACATGGTTCATCCCGTCTACGGGATCTGCTTTGCGCTTTGCGGCGGCGCGATCCAGACTGCGCTTTCCCAGTACATAGCTGCCCACGAAGAAAAAGGACACCGCGTGTTTCGCACCGGCCTGTGTGTTTCCATGCTGTTATCCGGGCTTCTTGCCTTTCTGATCTGCCGCTATCCGGACTGGATTGCGGAGCGCATCCTCATGGAGCCGCGCTGCAGCCCGTATCTTCCCGTCATGGGACTTTCCTTGCCCTTCGCTTCCTTCCATGCCTGCGCCAACGGCTACTGCTACGGCGCCCAGAAATCGAAAGTACCGGCATTTTCGCAGGTTGCAGAGCAGATTGTCCGGATGACTCTCGTTTTTCTGATCGCCACAGAGCGCACCGCGACCGGTCAGGAGATCACCGTGCGCCTGGCTGTTTACGGGCATCTGATCGGTGAGATTGGGGCTGCTTCCTTTAATTTTTTGTGTCTGCTGCTGTTTCCACCGCAGGCAGGGACACGAAAAAACTCCGATTCCGTGTTTCCAGCTCCGGTACAGGCAGCTCCTGACGCATCCCAGTCTGCACCTTTGGCAGACAAAACGTCCTCCTGCTTCACAGCTTCACCTCCGGCACAGGATACCGCTCCGTTTTCCGCTTCCTGCTTTCTCCCTCTCATGGCACTGGCCCTGCCGCTAATGGGAAACCGCCTGGTTCTAAACCTGCTGGCCGGAGCCGAAGCAGTCTGGATTCCTAACCGTCTCCAGCAATACGGACTAAGTGATGCCGGGGCATTTTCTGTTTACGGCGTCCTGACCGGCATGGCCCTGCCCTTTATCCTCTTTCCCTCTGCCATCACCAATTCCATTGCCGTGCTCCTTCTTCCCAGCGTGGCAAAGGACCAGGCAGAAGGGCGGACAAAAAGCATCGCCCAGAGTGTAGCCATGGCCCTGCGCTACAGTCTCTATATGGGCATCCTCTGCATTGGGATCTTTGTGCTGTTTGGCGTTCCGCTCGGCGACAGCGTCTTTAAAAATGAGGACGCAGGACGCTATATGCAGATTCTTGCCTGGCTGTGCCCCTTCCTCTACCTCGCAACGACCATGGGCAGCATTTTAAACGGACTCGGCTGTACACGCATTACCTTTCTGCAGAACACAGCATCCATGCTCCTGCGCCTCTTCTTTGTACTGGCTGCGATCCCGCGTTTTGGAATCTATGGCTATCTCTGCGGAATGCTCGCCAGTGAACTGTTTCTGGCGCTGATGCACCTGTACTCCCTGAAAAAGCGGGTAGCCTTTACCTGGAGCGCCTGGGACATGATCTTAAAACCGGCTCTTTTGTTATTTCTGGCAACCGGCATCCATTATGCCCTGTCCGGCCTGCTGCCGGAAACTGCCGGGAGTATGCCGCTCTTTATCAAGACCGCACTCCAGATTCTGCTGCTCTCATTCTGCTACGGATTTTTGCTGCTCTACGCACATATTTTAAGGCGGTGAAACGACATTATCGCACAGTAAGTCCGAAAGCCCCCGCCCCGCCAATTTAGTGATGGTTGCAGTTTTTTTCGTACGCAGCGGAGCCAAAAAAGTAGGGCGTGTATGAGTCTGACTTCTGAAATTTTCAGCATATCAGTTGTTTCGCCTCTTGAGGACACATGTCCGATTGCAGCGGATGTAAATCCGATGCAGGCGAACATGTGTCAGCGAAAGCAAGCGAACAACGATATGTGAAAATGGAGGAAGTCAGACTCGTATACGCCCGGACCTTCTATTTGTTACTGTGCGATATTGTTTAATTCGGCGATTCCGTTTTTTTGGCAGCCGCCTTCTTCTGCTCCTGCTTTTCCCGCTTCTTTTGCTGGTCCAGCTCCTGCTTCTTCTGCGCTTCTTTCTCCGCATGCTCGCTTTCCAGCTGCTCCTGGCGCTGCTGCTTGATGCGGCGGAAATAGGAGCTCATCTCGTCTGCCATACCGGCCAGACGGTTTAACAGCGTGGAGAAATCGGAAAGCATTTCATCGTCCTGATAATACGGATACACAATATCGTGATCGATCTCGCTCCAGCCCTCCTCGAACAGGGTTCTGCCCTGGATTTCCACATAGTAACCCTTGTATTTGATGATATAGTGCAGGGAACGATAAATGCCGTCCGATTTGATGTCGATCAGTTTTTTATCGTAAATGCGGGTATCGCCGGTTCTGCGGTAGACCTTCGGCCGTTCTGCGATGTAGTAATGGTCCGGGTCATCATCGAAGTCCAGAAGCCGGTCCTCAATATAATTGGCCGGATCATTCTCAAATACCGAAGTAATGTAATTATGAAAATAGATCCAGTCCTCCCGGTAAAGGAAGAAGACACGGATTCCGATCAGATCCGTCATATATTTATAGTAGTTCTTCCGGTTGATATATTTGTACTGGTCCGGCTGCTCGCTCTTTTTGCGGATGATCTTCTCCAGCAGATGCCCTGCCTTTTTGGTCCGATAGCGGTAAGAGTGAATCCCTGCTTTCTCAATGTCATACAGATAATCGTTAACGAAATCCTTGCCGATCTTCTTTAACTGCGGCTCAATGCGGCAGTAGCTGTCGTAAATGGAATTCAGCTCTTCCCACTTCATCCCTGTCTTTTTCAGGGTTTCTTTTTCAATGTTATATTCTTTCAAAAAATCTTTTTTCTTGATCATAGATTCTCCTGATGTCGTTCCTGTGTTGCTATATTTTCAAGCAGTGTCCGGCAGACGCGCCCCAGTGGAAGCCCGACCACATTATTATAGTCTCCCCGGATTCCTTCTACCCAGACCGCAAAACGTCCCTGAATCCCGTAGGCCCCGGCCTTATCCATAGATTCCCCGGTTCTGACATATGCTTTGATCTGCTCCATTGTCATCGGGCAGACATGTACATCGGTCTTTTCCGCAAAGGTTATGGTTTTCCACTGCTCGCTTGGATTTTCTCCCGGTTTTCCACAAAATACCAGGGTCACGCCTGTGTATACCTGGTGGATTTTCCCCTGAAAGGATGAGATCATGTGGATGGCATCTGCCTCATCCTTCGGTTTTCCGAGGATGTTTCCGTCAAATGCCACCACAGTGTCCGCGCCAATCACCACAGCATTCTCACCGGTATGTCTGAAAGCAATGTCTTCTGCTTTCTGCCTGGAAAGCTCCATCACGACCTCATCCGGCTTTGTGCTGCGGATCACCTCCGTGACATGGCTCGGCTCTACCACCGGCTCTATGCCCGCCTGACGCAAAAGCTCCAGGCGGCGCGGGGATGCCGATGCCAGGATCACAGCCGGGTAACAGTTCTCCATCTGTGTTTTCATATTGTTTTTGTCTCCTCGTATTATATAGTCATAGCCATTCTTTACCTTTTCTATAGGTTAGGCTATTCTTATTAAGATACTGTGGATTGGTTTTTTGCTCCTACCACTTGATGGTTGTAAATAGGCTCCAACCACAGTCTCTTTGTTCATTTGTTAATCAGTCAGATACCGCATGACGGTTTATTTAGAACGAGGTTACAATCGCAAGGAGTCCTGCCTGCATCTGACTTGATGACCAGGCATATCCTTGCTCCTTTTTCACCTGCTCAGTCTGTTCCTGGATCACCCTGCATGCCAGATCCGCAGATTCAAAATAACGTTTCCGGCTTTCATAAAGCTCTTTAAACTCCTGGTCTCCCATTGTATAAAATCCCATGTTCAGGCAGTCTGCGGTATCCTGCATCTCCTGGCGCAAAAATGCAAACGCTGACAGCTTCTTCATATCCAGGATCGTCTGCACACTCGCCTGACGTGCCTGAAACTGTGCAAACTGTGCTGCCTGGTCTGCCTTTTCGAGACGTTTCTCCAGATTCTTGCCGCCCGTCTTTCCCTGTACTCCCCTAATGTGGTACCAGAGATATTCATCCAGCGGCCCGTCCAGTTCTTCCCACATTACTCTCCTGCTGCGTAGCCTGGTAGTCGGTAACCAGACTCTCTGCTCCCAGTTTTTTCGCCAGACTGACCGCAGCATCCAGAAGCATCGTGCCTGCTCCCTGTTTCCGGAATGAGCGTTCCACCCAGAGCCACAAAAGCTTTACATCCGCCCCTGTTTTTTCCAGAACTGTTTCTCCAGCCAGTACCCCGTTGTCTGCCTCACATCCAAGCAGACGGACTGGCTGGAAACGGAAACGCTTTGGAATCAGTTTCCAAAGCGCTTCTTTCTTTTCCCCTTGATCCAGAAACACTCTCATCGGCATATCCTCCTCCATCTCGTTTTCAGTGATACTTTGGAAACACATCTGCTTTCCAAACGATATCACATGAAATCTTCCCTTTCGAAAATTCCTGCCGGTGAACCGTTACCGTTACTCTTCATCGGTTGTCAGAATGTAATCGGTTGTCTGGTATACATAGAAGTTCAGCCAGTTTGCATACAGGGTATTCGAGGCATTTCTCCAGGACAGGACCGGAATATTGAACGGGTCATTGTCCTCATAATAGTTGCATGGAAGTTCCGGATGCAGTCCTTTTTTTAAATCACGATGATATTCGTTGTTTAAGGTCATACGGTCATATTCCGGATGCCCCTGCACAAAGATCTGGCTTCCGGTATTGTTAAGTACCAGGAAAATACCGGCCTCCGGGGACTCTGCCGCAATCGTCAGCTCCGGATGTTTTTCTATGTCTTTCCGGCGCACCTCAGTATAGCGGGAATGCGGCGCCATAACGTAATCGTCCATGCTGCGGACTAACGGGATCTTGCGGTTTAAGATCTTGTGCCGGTAGATTCCTGCTAATTTCTTTTCTCTTTTGTATTTCGGAATACCGTAATGGTAATATAAACCTGCCTGCGCTCCCCAGCAGATATGAAGGGTGGAATGCACGTGGGTCTTGCTCCACTCCATGATCTTCGTCAGCTCGTCCCAGTAATTGACTTCCTCAAACTCCATATTTTCTACCGGTGCCCCGGTGATGATCATACCATCAAATTTCTGACGGCGGATCTCATCGAACGCCACATAGAATTTATTCAGATGACTGGCCGAGGTATTCTTGGAAACGTGCGTGGAAAGCATCAAAAAGGTGCAGTCCACCTGCAGGGGTGTATTGGAAAGTGCCCGAAGAAGCTGGGTTTCCGTATCCTCCTTGATCGGCATCAGGTTTAAGATCAGGATCTGAAGCGGACGGATATCCTGACTCATCGCACGGTTCTCGTCCATCACGAATATATTTTCCGATTCCAGAATGGCTCTGGCCGGCAGATCATTTTGTACTTTAATCGGCATTATTTTCTTCCCCCATCATGTTCAGGAAATCCTGCTCGGAAATGATCGGAATTCCCAGTTCTTTTGCTTTTTTATTTTTTGACGAATTCGAAGTCACATCATTGTTGATCAGATACGTAGTCTTTGCGGTGACCGAACCGGTCGCTTTTCCGCCGCGTGCCTCAATGGCCGCCTGCAGTTCCTTCCGGTTTGCAAAATGCTCTACCGTTCCGGTGATGACAAAAGTCATCCCCGCAAATATCGCTGCCTCTGTATTTTCCGAAACTTTCTCTATGGTAAGCTCTGCAAGCAGATCATCCACCAGCTTTGCGTTTTTCTCAGATGCGAAGTATGCGATCCACGCATCGGCTAAAACTGCGCCGATTCCATCAATCGCAGTCAGTTCTTCCTCCGTGGCATGGCGCATCCGTTCGAAATCATAGTCGAAAGACCGGCACAGCATCTTCGCATTCGCCAGCCCAATGCCTGCCACACCAATGCCGTAAACCACACGGACCAGATTGGTGTGGGAAGCCTTTTTCACGGCTGCCATCAGATTCTCGTAGGACTTTTCGCCAAAGCCCTCCATCGAAACAATCGCCTCACGATGGCGGTCCAGATGAAAGATATCGGCATAGCTGTGGATGAACCCAGCTGCAATGAACTTCTCCAGGGTTGCCTCGGAAAGGCCGTCAATGTTTAACGCGTCACGGCTCACCAGCAGAGAAAAACTCTTGATCTTCTTTGCCTGGCAGTCCGGATTCGTGCAATATAAGGATTTTACATCATTCATCTGGCGGATCTGGGTCTCGCCGCCGCAGACCGGGCAGATCTTCGGAATCACAATAGTTCCGCTGCGGGTTAAATTCTCGGCAATCTGCGGAATGATCATGTTCGCCTTGTATACCGTAATGGTATCACCTACCCCCAGCTCCATCGCTTCCATGATGCTGATGTTGTGGACGCTGGCCCGGCTTACCGTGGTCCCCTCAAGTTCCACCGGATCAAAAATCGCCACCGGGTTGATCAGACCGGTCCGGGATGCACTCCATTCAATCTCCCGAAGCGTGGTCTCGCGGATTTCATCCGCCCATTTAAAAGCAATGGAATTGCGCGGGAATTTTGCTGTGCGGCCAAGCGCATCGCCGTAGGCAATGTCATCCATCAGAAGTACCAGACCGTCAGAGGGGATATCATAGCTCTGGATTGCCTCGGCAAATTCTGCCACTGCATCCGGCAGTGTGGCAGCCGTCACTTCCTTGTATTCCACCACATCAAAGCCCTGTGTCTTCAGCCACTCGAACTGCTCTTTGCGGGAATTGTGGAAACGACCATGATCTGTTCCATCGTCCACAATTGCATCCACGCCATCTGCATTTGCTGCATCTGGTGCCTGCGTATCCGCCGGATTTACCGCCCGCACCAGCATGAATGCCTCAAAATTCACATTCCGCTTCGCCGTGATCTCATTGTTTAACTGACGCACAGAGCCGCTGCATAAGTTTCTCGGATTCTTGTACTTCGCATCCACATCCTCGATTTCTTCATTGATGCGTGCAAAGTCCGAATATTTGATGATTGCCTCCCCGCGAAGGAGCAGCTGTCCCTGATACGGGATCCGAAGCGGCACATTGGAAAATACCTTCGCATTGTTGGTGATGACCTCACCGATCTCGCCATTGCCGCGAGTGACTGCTTTCACCAGCTCACCGCCCTCATATGTCAGAACAATGGTCAGACCATCCAGCTTCCAGGATAAAAGTCCCTTCTGGGTTCCCAGCCACTCCTGAAGAACCGGAACTTCTTTTGTCTTATCCAAAGAAAGCATCGGTGCCTCGTGCGCCTCCTTCGGAAGTTCGCTCAATACTTCATAACCTACCTTCTGGGTCGGGCTTCCGGCCAATACCATGCCGGTTTCCTTTTCCAGCTTTAGCAGTTCATCGTACAGCCGGTCATATTCAAAATTGCTCATGATCTCACGGCTCTCCTGGTAATATGCCCTGGATGCCGCCAAAAGCTGCCGGTGCAGCTCCTTCATACGCGTGATCTTATCGTCATTCTTTCTTTGATCCATTCTCGTCACCTGCCATTTTTCCTGTCATGTCTTCGGTCTGTCATCTTTCCGCCAGCATTTTCATCGGGCGTTGTTCTATTCTGTCTTCGTCGCTGTTCGTCACGCATGCGTGTCCGGCAACAACTCGTCTTCTACTCGTCTCTGCCTTCCAGAAGTTCCTCACGCTCCAGACGCGCCTGCTCCAACTGCCATTCCAGTTCTTCCATCTCCTGCGGCGTTACCCGGCGGAAATCCCCAGTATTTAATTTGCCCAGATGAATGTTCATGATACGGATCCGCTTTAAAGTCACCACACGATAGCCGAGCTCCGCGCACATGCGGCGGATCTGACGGTTTAATCCCTGTGTCAGGATGATCTTAAACGATTTCATGCCGGTTGCTTCCACCTGACATGGTCTTGTGGTCACTCCAAGCTCCTTTAATTCCACACCCTCACGCATCTTCTTTAAAAATGCGGCATTGAACGGCTGATCTACCGTGACCAGATACTCTTTCTCATGGAAATTGCCTGCATGCATGATCTCGTTAGCCAGTTCTCCCTGATTCGTCATAAGGAGAAGTCCCTCGGAATCCTTATCCAGACGTCCCACCGGATACACACGCGCCGGATACTGGATCAGGTCCACAACGTTCACCGCACGGTCCTTGTCGGAAGTGGTGCATACCACTCCGCGCGGCTTATTTACAACCAGAAGCACCGGTTTTACTTTTTTGCCGCCCGCCGCCTTTCCAACCGGCTTTCCATCACAGACGATCACTTCCTGACCTGTTACTTTTTCTCCCATCTGGCTTTCCGGCCGTCGATGGTCACCTTTCCTGCCTCGATCAGGCGGTCTGCCTCACGGCGGGAGCAGATTCCCTGCTCACTCAAATATTTGTTTAAACGGATTTCTTCCATGTTTGCTTCCTTTCCGGTCACTGTTCACGCGTTGCCCAAACAGTGTACAGTAACCCTTTCCGTACCTTCTGCACAGGTTTCTTTGCATGCACAGGCTTTTTCAATCCCTTTTTTGCACAGGTCTCTTTTATCATGTACCTGCTCCTTTTATAAGCCGAAAATGGCTATCCCCAAACCATGGAGATAGCCTGTATTGCTTCCCCGCGTCCTTAGTCGTGGATAAACATGGCATCCCCGAACCTTTAGGAATGTAGCCGAAATGTTACATTTGTCAGTATATCATATATATAGGAAGTAATCCAGTTCTTTTTTTCTGTACTATTCCTCATAAATAAATCCGTTGTCTGTAAGGTATATGTATCCGTATGGTTCCGCTATGCATCCATCCGTATCCAGTTTCCCATATACGGCACAAGCATAATATGAGCCGGCATGAACTATCCCGGTGCCATCTCCACATTTAATTACGAACCATCTGTATCCGCTGTTCCTCACAACCTCTTCGGCGAACGCTCTGTACTCCTCCTCTGATATTCCCTTTAAGGTGTCTTTGTCAACCTCAATGTATGCCATCAAGCTATCGCCTACTATTTTGGATTGCAACTCTGCATCAATCAGTGGATTCCCTGTTTCATTTTTCCCCGGTATGATAACGCTTTCCGGAACTTCCTGCGCACTTTCTTGAGTTTTTGAATCGCTTTCCTGGGTTTTGCATACATTTTCTTCGATTTTGATAACATTTTTTGTATTTTCCTGCGTGATTCCATATTTCTGCGCTATCATCTGTTTTCTTTTTTCGGCACTATTCTTGCTTATAGCAAAGGCGGCACATACAAGTACCGCCACAATTACAAGAACCGCCATTGCTCTTGCTTTCTTCATTCTCTCTGCTCCTTTTAAGCTAATATTTTGTAATTTTGGATATGTGATACCCGGAACAAACACGTTTTGCATACTCCATAATCATCTGTCAAGAAGTAATAGTTCTTCGGCAAATACAGGTTCGGGTCGTTCCGATATCGTTCATCTCCCGATTTTCTTAAATATCCCTCGTATTCTGCTCCGTCGAATAGTCTGACCTTTATTCTTCGTCCCAGGTTTTCTTCCAGTGCCTTTCTATTCATCCTGCGCCTCCTGTATTGTTTCTCCTCTGGCATACGCATTGAAAGCATCCTCAAGCCCTATTTTTTTCTATCACAACCATCAGACCATATGTAAGTTTTACTAAATCGAACGCTTTTATATTCAACAGTTCTACGCTTAAATCGTCACTGCCGTTTTTCAGGTCTACACAGCATCCTTGCTGAATTTCTTTCGTGCTCCCATCGTCATACGTTACCGTAATCCCTGCAACTTCCTTGTCTTTTTCCTTGATTGTATAATCGTCCATCGTTATTCCTCCTGCCTATTTATTCTTTTATTTTTTTCGGTAAACTTTTTTCCTACGCTCCCTGCCTCTCTTGCACTTTATCGGGCAATCAGGCATTCGCCTTTTGTCAGCCTCCCCGGTATCTAGCCGAACTTCACTTCCGGTTATATAGCATCCAGCAAATTCTACATCCGCCATTGGAGCCGTCCAAAAAGGACACCATGTGCATGATTCAGGCAGATGCTCCGCCTTAATTTTGAAACCGAATTTTTCATAATTTGCAAGCATTGATATTTCTCCTCATAATTCTAATTGAACGGTAAGCCGGTATCATCATCTGGGACGCTCATAAAACCATCGCCATTCGGAGTTGGCATCTGACCGGTTCCCTGTGCTTCGCTACTTCCTTTGCTCTCTGCGAACTCCTGCTCCTCCACTGTTATTTCAGTGGTATATATTTTCTGACCATCCTTGTTTGTATAACTTCCTGTTGTGATTCTTCCAGAAATAACAACTTTTGTTCCTTTTCTGAAATACTTCTCGGCAAACTCCGCCTGTTTTCCAAACACTACGCAAGGGATGAAATCTGCTGTTTGTTCTCCCTCTCTTTTGAATTTTCTGTCTACCGCAATAGTGTATCTTGCTACTGCTGTATTGTTCCCCTGCGAATATCTAACTTCCGGGTCGCGCGTAAGGCGGCCTATCTCGATTGCTTTATTCATTTTTAGCCTCTCTTTCTTTTACCAGCAACTAACTGATGCACCATATTTCCGAGCCAGCTTGCGGTATAACCTTTAGTACCCCCCCCGATTGTAATATAGGCTGTTCTTCTGCTGTTCATCTTTACATCTACAGGACTACCGCAAGTAAAGCATTTATAAGTAAATTCCGCAGTATTCATATTTGTCATGTACTTAAATTCATTGCCACACTTGCATTTCGTATAAAGCGGTTTAAGGTTTACCAGTTCCGTTTCTTTGCCACATTCACATTTATAGGACTTGATTTTTTCTTTTGCACAGAATCCTTTTTCCTTTCCGCATTTATCGCATTTGATATACAGGAACCCTTTGTATCCGTCAGGATGTTCCATATCCTGCGGCTCTTCGGTTTTCTCTGGTTCTTTCTTCCATCCAGTACCAAACAGGCTGTCATTCCGGCTGTGAGGCTTTTCCTGCATTCTTTTCACAAATTCTTGTGCTGTGATACTTTCCTTGATTTCCTCTTCCTTTTCAGCTTTGATACCAGTATTATCCTCAACACCGTCAATCGCTTTGATTTTATTATGGAATCTCATGGCGTTATTAAGAAGTGACATTGTATCCGCATCGTCCATCTGAAATGTATTTTCTCCATATCCACTAATAATTTTAACTTCCATCTTTTTTCTCCTTACTGTCTGTTTTTCTGCAAATCGTAAATAATTCCATTTACCGTATCAACCCACCGTTCCAGTTCTTTCCAGTCTTTCTGTTCCCCTGCAAAAGGTCCAAGGAGCAGTAGCCTCTCAGATGCAGATAATCCACTCGACTTAAACTTCTTTTCATTTTTCAGCAAATACTCTTCACATTTTCTGTAAGTCTCCTCATCAAATGGCTTTCTTTCATGCTCATATGCACTGTATTCAGCCGGACTGCAACCGGCAATCTTTGACATTTCCATCATCGATATTTTTGCGTCTTTCCGTAATGCTGCTATGTACCCTGCGTACATTCTTTTTCGGCTGTTCAGATTCTGGATTCTGAATCTTTCCTGCATGGCTTTTGTTTCTGTAGCCTTAATCAGTTGCCGTACTTCGCATTTCTCATTCTCGCAATCATGTACAAAGCCGCTTTTTCCGTTTTCTCCATCCCAAAACCCGACAACGTGTTTGGTCGGTTCATTGCATCTTTCACATTTTGTATTTAACAGCATTTCCTAGTCCTCCCTCGGCTTATTCAAAACATCCAGATGCTTTATCAAGCATTGCACGCATCCTATCTGCTGAAATCCTGGTTTGCATACCATTTCCACCGGTATAGGGCAACTATGAGCATTTGAGATAATGTATTCTGCAAGAGCTTTTTCTCCGGCTTTCGCCTTTTTCAATCTCTTGTCCGCCGCATCCAGGCGATTATCTACATGACCTATGAAATCTACCATTATCCGCATGGTTTCTTTGCAATATTCTTCGTTGATTCGGTATTCCTCATGTGTGAAATCATGCAGGAATAGGTCTATTCGCCGTTTCAACTCATTTTTATTTTTTATATCCATCTTTTCTGTGCCTCCTGTATTTTACAGAACACTTGCGGCAGCAATATTTCTTTCCTGGAATATCCGTCTGAAATATCTTCCTGCAATACAAGCACTTTCTTTCCTCCATCTTCTAGCCTCCACTCATATCGAATAGGTCAAATAACGTAAGCTGTCCGGTAGGCAGTACCTTTTCTTTGGGAATCTCTTTCAGGTATTCCTCAATCTGTTTGCGACAATATTTAAAACTGTCCTGGTATCTTTCCGGGCGTTCGTGCCGCCTCATTCCGACATAATCATTCCCATTGATAAAACTCTGCAATCCTGTAATATATCCCATGACCGCACCGATATGGCACTGTTCTTTTTGCCTTTCGTTCAACTTCCCAAGATTCTGCATGATAAAAATATAATTTTCATCTGCCTTATAAACCAAGAGAGAGCTTTTAGCATTTTCCCTGATTTCATCCATCCTCGCCATATAATAATTGTCTACCTGCGGCGGTGTTTCTCTGAAATATTCTTTCGGGTAGTCCTTTTCTTCCAACTCCTCCTGGCACTTCCGCTTGTCATATATGATATGGTTCCGCACAATGTTCATGTTGAAGCCATCTTCATATAATGGGTCGCTGCCTCCATGCGTGTTGAGATATTCCCATCTTTGAAAATCTTTCTGCAAATTTTCCTGCAATTCCTCTGCTCTCGTCCTTTTCTTCGCCATTCTGCGCCTCTTTTCTATCCCCTCCCCGGCATCCATGGGTGCCGGGATGAGAAGATTGATAGATTTCTATGCAATGGTACAAGCCGGAGCGCAGCGAAACGCCCAGTACGCGGTGTAGCCGTGGACGTAACCATCGGAGTACACATACCACGTAAGGTACGAGGTGCCCCGAAGAGCCGAGCGGGTCCAGTGTCGGCAGGTGTTGCCATCCTCTGTGAATTTCACTCTGTTCGCCTTATTTTCATAAAATTCGTATGGTGTTTCCTCCGGGTCGAACTCCTCTTTTGAGAGTAGGAAAAACAAATCTTCTGTCTGTTCTCCATTGCTGTTGTTTTTCTTCACTTTTGCCAGGTAAGGAATGAGGTCTGCAAATCTTTCTTTGAACTCATCACTCTGTAAATATTCTCTCAGCTCGGAATCCGCCCATACATTACTGCCGTAATCTCCTTTTGTATCGAACTCTCTCGCCTCAATCGCTACATGAGCCTGGATTGTCATGCTATGGTCAAGCGTTTTGTCCGCAAGTTCCTCCACATCAAAGCCGATAACATCGTATGGAACCTCTTTTCCGTCAAACATAATCCAGATTGTATCTCCAACCGAAACATGGTTCTGGATTTCTCCGTTTCTGATAAGTGCTCTTAATTCATCCAGCGTAAATGTTTTCTTGTATTTATGTGTGATGTTCAGCTCTTTTCCGGTATCTTTTGACTTTTCATGCTCCTGGTCCGAATCCACACCAGGCATGGCGCAGTTGCAAAATGGATGCAACGGTTCTGCGCATACTGCCTCTGCTAATTTCTGTGCCGTTTCGTTTACTCTTCCTGCCGCAAATTCCAGAAACGCATCTCTTTCCCTCTTGATAAACTTCTTGCTGCCTACTGCCTCCATACGGAATCCGTATGCACTTAATCTGATTGAATTGATACTCATTCTTTTTGTCCTCCTGTTATTCGATATGTTTTGTTTCTCCTGCAAAGCAATTTCCGCAGAACCGGTATATGCCTTTCTCCACCCTTTCAAAAGTCGGGAAAGTGTCACGCTCCGTTCCCATCTCATCGTCCATCACTCTGCTGTATGGCGCACCCACCTGCAAGTATCCATCTCTGTATATTCTTGGTGTTGTGACATCCATAAAATATATGAATACGCTTTCATCCACCAGGTCACCCGGTTTCGCATAATCATACCAGCTATATTGGCAATTACCGTTTGCCTCTCTTTCCCAGTCTTTCATGGTCTTGAGCTTTCTCCGATGCATTTTCAGCCGCCTTTCTGTATTCACTTACTATGTAGCTGTCCGCATGGAATCCGTTCAGGATATTAACTGCCTGTAATTCCGTTATTCCGCATCGGTTCTGTAACTCAATTCTTAATTCTCTTCGCTCCCTTATGTCCTGCCCTGCTGTGTCCGGCAGAGCTTTTGCACGTTTCCGGTATTCTTCTACAATCGCCCTTGTCAAAAGTTCTGCCATACCTCTGTTACCTCCTATACGCCCGAAGCAGACGTTTTCTGTAATTCTGTGATAACTTCTTTCAAAGCATATTTGCCATTCGTTGTAAGCTGCCTCTGCCAGCATCCATTCTTCGGTGACCATCTGAAACCATGTTTTTTTACAATATCCCTTGTTTCTTCATCCGGTTTTCCATCAAAGAAAAGCTGTAATCTCATAAGGTCTGTATTTTCTACCACTTTGAAGAAATCGTTCCCTGTTTCCTTAGTTCCTGCCTCTTTTGCCTTTTTCAGTCTTTCCAGTCTTGCCTTGGTATTTTTGATTTTTGCATTATTGTTTGAAAGCTGATACCCTGCGAATGGTGCATCGCTCAAATGCCAACTTTCTGACATAGCCTTTTTCAATTCTTCCTGCTGTGAAACGGAAAGTTCCGGGCATCCCTCGACTGTTTTGTGCTTTCTCCAATATGCATTGACCGCTTTCATTCTGTCCTGAAGCTCTGTAAGGCTTTCCAGCTTTTCCTCCAACATCTCAATGGCCTGTGCGTCCCCGGATAAAATCGGCTGGTTCATTGTGAGCAGATTTGTAATCTTCTTTGCATAGGATTCCAGGCTGTTCCACTCCTGCATGAGTGAATCCCTGCGGCTGTTCTGCTTGTTCTTTTTCTTAACCGGGAAGTTACCGGCTCCAGAAATCAGAACTGACGGACAGCTCGCTTCGTTTCTGTAGTAGGAATTGTAGTATTCCGCCAGCTTTTTGCTGTATCTCCCTGCCATTCTCTCTGCCTTTTCAGCAAGGTTCGGTCTCTTCTGTTTGATTTTCTCAACAACCGCATAGACACTCTCCACTCGCTTGCGGTATTCCTCTGTTGCGCTGCCCTGCTTATAATCACTCATTGAATTGGCATCGTTGGCGGCTCTTGCCATATCCTCGCTGATTGTATAGAACTGAATCTCCATTATTCGTCCTCCTCCATTTTTAAGATTGTTCTGTGCTCATATTTCATCGTTGCCTGTGAATCTTTGAACTTTGAAAGCTCCCAATCTGAATTGTAAGGATGGAAGTTAAGGTATCCATCACTGCCAACTGATATGCTCGCTGACATTTCCTCGCCATTCCCTTTTAATGCCTCCTGAATTGCTTTCAGGTGCGGATATACTGCTTTGCATAATTCCTCGAACTGTTTCTCTGTCATTTCAATTTTTTCTTTGCTCATTTTTGTGAGTTCCTTTCTTATTCTGCTGTTGCGTGGAAGAACATTCTTTCCACTTCCTCTGCTCCCTCTTCCGCATCCATGATACCGGCTGCCATCTCATTCAGGATTGAGCCAACATACAATGCCTGTAATGCTTTTCCTGTCTGAATCAAAATCATCTGTACGCCGTTGTTTTCCTTGGCTGTAGCGGTTGCCCCTGTTCCATATAACCTGTTTTCGACTGCATTCATAAGCTCTTTGAATAATCCCATCTTCATTCCTCCTTGTGTTGTAACTCACTATATTGAGTTGTTTGAGTATATACTAACACGTAGTAGGTAGGTGTCAATACCTTTATTAACAAAATCTCAATTTTTTGAGTTTACTTTTCAGGTGGTACTATTTCGAGAGAATATCCCATAGAATTTATGACGTGCTCAATAATTATGAATCTTGCAGAATCATCCTCTGTATCAGCCGCTATATCTTCCAGCTTTGTTATATCCGGCTTTCCATCCTGCGTCAGTTTAATTTCAAAACCAAGACCGTCCGCAATTTTTTTGATTGTTCCATAGGTTGGTGATACTCCCACATTCAGTTTGTACCACAGATTCTGCCTGGTCCATCCGATACGTTTTGCCGCCTCCTCGTATGTGATACCATTATCGAGCATATACTGCTTGAATTTTTCTATAATATCCACTGCCTACACCTCCACAAAATTGAATTTTGGATGTTTCTTTCGCTCCTCGCATTTCTGGAACCACTCCTGCACCTTTTCTGCACAGAAATCTTTCCCGGCTGTATATTTCCCACTCGAAAAAATAATGCCACTTTCACTGTCAATTTCGTGAATCCAGTACACATATCCCCCATAATTCGGTCGTACTGAAATTTCATACCACTTTCCGAATCTATCGGTCGGAAATGTCAAGAAATCGCATCCCGGCTTTTTGGTGTAGTCAAGCTGCATCTGGTCGAATATCCAATCTGCCAATTCGTCCAGATTTTCAAACGTCTTGTCGAACGCTTTCTGGTTATAATCGTTATAATACTTTACGATTTTTGCTGTTATCATTACGCACATTCCTCCTGGTATTTATATTTTATGCCCTGCATATTCTCTTCCCATTTGGCAGACTCGGGCGTTAATTTTACGAACTGTTCTACAATCTCTAACAGTTCATCTTCGTCCAGTTCCACCATCGGGCAGCCGTATTTGCTTTCCAACTCTTCCTGCTCCTCATCCAGGAACAGATAGTCCTCTCTCAATGGCGGCGGCTCTTCATCATCCCACTGGCTCCGCCTGCGTGGTGGGTTTTCAAATTCTTCTCGCCTGCGCTCCCAGTATTCGTCCTCATCCGGTATATTCCACACTTTAGTCCTCCTTGAGATTCCCCAGGATTTCATCTGCCCTTTGCATAATCTCTGCAAATTTATTGTTTGCCTCTTCCATCTCCTGGCGTTTTTTCTCTCTTGCCTTGTAAAATTCTTCATTTTTCAGCTCATCTTCCCACCCATTTATGAACTGTCGAACCTCCCGGACATTATTAAACCCGCATTCGTTTTCATAGTCATTTCTGGCTGTGAAGATAACGTATTTCTTTTCCCTGCGCTTATCATCAATGGCAACTCCGAAATACAACTCATCTCTCTGCTCCTCATCAAGAGGCTCGAATCTTACATCATCATAAAGTGGCCCGACCATCGGGCAATTATTTTTGAACCACACCCGGTAGTTATCCAGTATGTAATCGCTTGTGATACCTTTCAGAATCCCCCAGATTTTCGCCAATCTTCCTGCAAGTGCCTTATCATCGCAAAACCAGTCATACCAGCCTGCCTCAATCTGTGTTTCTCTGTCTTTCGCAAGGAAATCTCCCTTGCGGTATCTCTCGCAAAACTGTCTTAATGTCATATCTGCCATAGCTGTTCCTCCTATTGTTCATCGTTTGTGCTCATCGCCTTGTGCTCCACTCTCCGGCGTTCAGACCTTGCTTTCTTTTTCAAGTTCCTTTTCCATCTTTTGATTGTCTGTGCTTTTGTATGATTCCGAGAAAAATCGTAATCATCCAGAATGTATCTCCCTCCGCTTTCTCTTTCTCCGTATGCGTGCATCTTTCTCCGGCTCACGCTTCTGCCCTCCCTCCATTCTGTATCTGCCTCTTAATCGAGGCAGACTTCCTGTGAAATTGTGTACTGTTCTTTTAATTTATCGAACGCTTTATTGGTTACTCGGTATTCGTTCCAGCCTACCCGGTAATGCCCCGGTGTGCAGAAATCCTTATCCGTATATTTTTTCAGGAATGTAATTCCCCGGCCTTTGATTTCCAGTGGCGTATCAATAAACCAATGACCGCCATAATATCCCCGGCTCGCCTCCATCTGGCAATCAGGCTTTGCGCCTCCCATCTCCGGCGTATACTGATACACCCCAGGTTCGGTTGCCTCCTGCGACTCCTGCTTTTCTGGCTGTGTCAGCTCCAGGCGTTTTCCTCTGCCAATCCTGCGAAGAGTGTACATCTCTTTTTCAGAAATATATCCTTTCTGAAAAAGCTGTTCTACGCTTTCAAGATAGAAATTGCAGGATTCTAAAGAATCGCAAATCTCAAATAACTGAATCAGATTGTTATAACCGTTGCTATGTTGTACCGGAAACTGGATAATCTGTGCTGCCATGATTTTGACCTCCTACTCACTTTTGTGCGTTTCATAACTCATTCTTATGAGTTTAATATAACACGTAGTAGGTAGGTGTCAATACCTTTATTTACAAAAAGCTCAAAAAATGAGTTTTATTTCTTTTCCTTGCTTTCCTCTGGATTTTTCTTCGGTCTGCCTCCAAGTTTTCCTCTTTCCTGCTGTTTCCGGCAGTATTCTTTTCTTGCCTCGGTTTCCATATCCATTTTTGTCCGAATGAATATAAATGCCATATCCGCCGCCGCACTCAAGTCTTTTGGTTCTTCGCCCCTCCATCTGTAAATCATAAGCGCTTTGAAGAGTGCCCCCATATCTCTATCGCTCAACGTCATTACCGGCTCTGCAATATCAGGGTGTAGAATTAAATCCTCCATGCCTCACGCCTCCTATCTGCCTTTCTTGATTCTATCTGCCTTTGTTTCTGTTGCCTCGCTTTGAAGAAATTTCTTTATTCCCTCTCTGCAATACTGTCCTGTGTACGGATTCGGACACGCTCGCTCGCCAGCTTCATGTGCAATCGCATCATCATAAATACAGTACGCGCATTTCTTGAATGCCCCTCTCAATATTGCACTTGCTATCGCATCATCGCTTGCACTGTTAAGCATTTCCCTTACTGTCATAGCTCCCTGTACCTCCTGTTCTGAATAAATCACACGCCATCATAAAGCCTGCGATGAATCCCTGCTTTTCTCTGCTATCTCCATACTGGACCATACTGTCCCATATATCGCCCTGCAATTTCATAAGGCTGTTATCTGCTTTGCTGCATATATTTCTAAACTGGCGAATCGCCTCCTGCTCCTCTCCGCTTTCTGCGCTCTCCATGCGCTCATCGACATATGCCTGATACAGTAAATCAATCGTTCTCACTTTCCGCCCTCCTGTTCCGTTATCCTAAGTAATCGTACCTTGTGTGCCAGTGGTATTGGTAAAATCCATTGGCAGGGTTAATCCCCTCGTACCGTTCTCGCCATTCTTTCAACATTTCCCGATATGTAAACAGCTCTCCTGTTTCTTTATTCCGGTACAGTTTCGCCGGCTGTTCGCCGGTATTTTCTTTATCCATCCTGCTCGCCTCCCTCTTCCGGTAAATACTCAACTTTAATGTGAGCCGCCATGAAGCAATCAGGTTCTCCGTCAAATTCGTTGCCTGCGGATGAGTTGAGCGTATCTCCTCTTTCCTCGCAGCACTCTCTCGGACTGCAACAGTCTGTATTCTTCCAGAGCTTTCCGTTTTCATCCTCATACACGTACCGTCCCCAATCATCCCTGCCGATATATTTCAGATGCAATGTTTTATCTTTACAGCAGCCAATTCATAATTGATAACATCAAAATGTCCGAGCGGCTTTTTGTATTCGATATAGCCCCATGCCTGGCAGCCTACTTCCTCAACAAACTTTTTATTGTCGAAGTTCTCAATCTCCAGGACTTCGTTATTTTTGGCTTCGGGTATCCTCCCGGCATGATTGGACGCTGTGTGCTGTAATACCTGTACCCTGCCGGGGAGATTTTCTTTTCTTTCGCATCAGGGTAATGTGCTATGACATCCTGTTTCGCATCCTCTATTGTTTTGAATGGTCCTGTCCCTGCGGCTCCTTTTCCCTTGTCCTCATCATAAAGAAAATGATTGTGGTATCCATCAACGTCCTGGACTATTGCGATATGATTCACGTATCCATCATCCATATGCAGTGCTGAATGAAACATTGCTACAATATTCGCCATCATTTGTATGTCCTCACTTTCTGCCCTCGTACCTCCGGGGCGGGTAACTGTTTTATAATTCAAATGCCATTGCTGCATCTTTCTCCGATGCTCCCTGTTCCATGCAGCGTTGTATCTCATCAACTGCCGTTCCTCTTTAATCTCCCTGATTCTCTTTAAGGTTGGCCAGTCCACCAATGCGCCCACGCAATACGCCTTTTCCATAAGCTCCTCGACTTCGCTGATTCTTTCCTGGACCTCATCCCACTGCTCGTCTGTATATGTGTGTGCCGGTGCCTCCTGCATGTCAATTTCGATGCATTTCAGCTTATCGTGCATCGAATACAGGTTGAAATGTTCGCTCTCGTTTACTCTGTACTTTTTCATCAGCTCTGCTCCTCCTAAAACATAGTATCAAGAATCCTCTGGATAAGTTTTTCGCTTTCCTCAACCAACTGTTTGTTATGTCTGTTGTCCTGCACAGCCTGCTTAAATTCTGCGCTATCCGGATTGTCCGCAAATTCAACAATTTTTCTGGCGGATTCTTCTGTTCTTCTTATCGCCTCCGTCTTGCTATCAATAAGAATAGCTTTTATTGCGCCAGCCTCTTCCAACGTGAGAACTTTCTGTTCAAGTTCTTCGACAGTTCTCTTCTCTGCTTCATAATCTTTCACTGCACTTTCGTACATTTCTTTATATTTTGCTGCCTCTGCCGCCGAACTTTCGGCTCTCTGTTTCATGCTGCATCCGAAATCATTTTCAATGTTTCCCTCGGCAATTTCAAAGCATCCCTCAAATGCCATGCTGATATAGCTATCCTCTCCAAGGTCTGTCACGATTTTTTTGATTTTTTCCAACGCTTTCCGTTCCTGCTCTTTGGTTGCTGCCATCTCTATGTCCTCCTGCATTCCGCTCTTGATTTCTTCCACCGCCCTGCTATAATAAAAGGGTAAGGCTTGGCGGTGGCAGGAACCGCCTTACCCTTATTACGGATTGGAAACCCTCTTACTTACCAGGTGTCGGGGTTTCCTTTTTTAATACCTCAATTTTCTTTCGTATGATGCCTGCGGCATCTTCTCCGGTCTTTGCTTTCAGCTCCACGTTTTCTGCTAATGTTTCTAAAAATAAAATCAACTCTGTCTGTGTCATTTCAAATTCCTCCATGTACTCTTAACCTCCTGCCTTGGTTTATTCCAACTCGTTTTATTGAGTTGTTGACATTATAATAACACGTAGGTTAGTAGTGTCAATATGCTTATTTACAATTTTTGAAAAAGTTTTTGAGGTACAAATGAACATAAATATATTTATATATCTGTATCTTTATCTGTTTCTGTATCTGTATCGGGTTTTTTCGGTTCAGAAAATAACCGTTCGGTAATTCGGTTTTTATTTTAGAAATGAATCATCAGAAAATCCTTATTTTATGCGGCTTTCAAGGATTGTAAGAAAATAACCGTTCGGTTTTTCGGTTTTCTGTACTGGTGGTACAAATTTTGAAGTCCAGGTTTGAACCTGGTACAAACTCAAAAAATAAACCGAAATTTTCCGAACGCATAAAAAAATAACCGTTCGGTATCGGTCGGTTACCAAACGATTATTTTATCAACTCAATATTTTGTGGATAATGTGAATAACTATGGGGATAACTCTGTTATTGTATCTGCTCAATATCTCCATTATCGAGATAAACTATAAAATCCTGGAGGACTGTTCCACTGAACATCAGGTTAGCATCGTGCTCCTCTCCCTTTACATACTCATGGACCGTAACGAACAGGTTTCCGCTAAGATACTGTATCTTCGTTGTTGTATTATTATAAAAATTCACAATGCAGTGAATCTCATCATCGTTCGTAAATTTCCATTGGTAGTAATCTTTTGCGTATTCCACCATCTGCACATCCGCAGAAATGGCAGACACTCTCCACTTTCCAGTAACATCATTCCGCACTTTATCCCTGGAAAAGGTTGCATCTATATCGTGACAGCTCTTGTCACTGATTCCGTACATTCCATCCCGGTGTGGTACTTCCTGCGTTTCAGGCTCTTTGGATTCCTCCTGCGTGTCCTCTACCGCCGCAGGCTCTGTTGTTTCTTCCTGCTTTATCAATTCCCCTGTTGTGTAGTTATACGCATCCTTACCGGTTGTAGGATAATACAAATGTCCGTTCTCGCTGTCAGTGATATAAACAACCGTCCAGTTATTATTCAGGTACTGGCATCTGACGATAAGGTTTTGTGCATCTGTGATAAGGTAAGCCTCCATATCGACAACACTTCCGGCTGTCTTGTAATTCCCCCAATAGCAATCAGAAACTTTCTTTACTCCAATCGACTGTAAAGCCGTTTCCAGAGCTTTGACCGCTCCATCCCCATCCGGGCATGATTCAGCCTGTTCTTGCGTTATTTTTGTGAATCCGTCCGGCATTTCTACCGTCGATGTCGGCTCTACTTCGCTACTTTCGCTTTCCGCTACGCTCTCGGTCTGCGAGGTATCAACATCCGTTGTACCCCCCCCCGAACATCCGTTCAGGGCAAGACCAGTTATGGCAAACGCCAATAATAAAAAATGTCTTTTTCTCATTCCTCTTAGACCTCCTGGCTTTTTCTACAGTCTACCATATATGCATAATATTTTCGAGTATAAAAAAAGAACCCCTCCACCACATTTTGTGTGATAGAGAGGTCCGTTCTCCTTATTTGTCAAGCATTAACAGCGTACAGAATATTCTGACTGTAACGAAAACCATCCTGCGCCAGATTTCAGCTTGCCCCATTTTACGCCATTTACAGTGCGTTCTTCCACTACTGTATATTTGTAATTCTTTTTCAAATATCCCAGTACCTTTGTTCCACTGGTTCCAGGATTGTCCCTGTATCTCAATCCATCAACTGTGATTTTTACCACATAGTTGCATGACGTTCCGGTATTTGCCGATGCCGGATATACCTTGTTTCCGTTGGAATCAAATACGCTATAACCCTTATTTTCGTCAGCACATTTTTTTGCGTTTTCCAGGCTCGTAAATGCACCTTTCTGACTCGCTGCATCAGCCCAGGTTTTACGCACTCTGTACATCTGCTTTGTCTGCGTTCCACCGGAAGTGCTGTTGCCGGTTCCTCCACCATTAAGGATGGATTTTACCATATTTTTGAATGCTACCCATTCAGCATTGTTACTTCCTGCCATCTGTGCCGGGCAATTCTTTCCTGTAACATCCCAGTGACGGAGTACATACTTGTCAACTTCGCCTGCACTGATGCCAAGCATTTTACAGATATACGCGCACAGATATGCGGCGTTCTGTTTAGTCTTTTCGGAAATCTTATAATTTCCGGCGGTACAGCACATCTCAATACCGATACTGTTTGCATTTCTGCAATATGCGTGTTTATATGTCTGCGCTCCACAATGCCATGCTACAGAATTTAACGGTACACTCTGGTAGATTTCCGTATCATCCACAAACAAATGGGCGGATGCATTTCTTCCGGCTCCACCGAAATAGTTTGCATTCGCCCTTGCTGTGTCCTTATTATTTCCTGTGTAATGCATAGTCACGTATGAAGCATCTCTGCTTGACCTGCTGCTGTAATTATCCAGGTTGCATCTCAAATCAGATTTGATTTTAATTCCATTGATAACGGCTGAAAGCCATCCTGTTGTAATCGTCTTTCCCATGATAGATGTTCCTCCTTTTCCAGACGCATATTTGTCATAAAATTTCTGTCCGCATTCGGCTCTTTCTTTTTGTACGGAACTTCCCTGGTTTGCCGGTTTTTCAAAATTAAGCAGTACGGCATTTGATGCCTGGGAAACGCTCGTTGCTGTTTTCAGCACGTTCAGCACAGATTTATAGCTGCTGCTCAATTCCTGTATAAGAAATTCGAGTTGCATTTCCAGGTCACCGATGGAGGCTCCCTTTTTCTGCGCATACTTCTGCAGGTTTTGTTTTCTGCTCCAATACGTCCACTGCGCAATGCCGTATCCTGCTTTGTCATGTACGAAATTCTGATAATCGCCATTGTCTACGGATGTTGTGTAGGTATCATCCGTAAATCCCAGTATTTTCTCGTAGGTATTCTGCAAGTTAATAGGGCTCAACCCACTTTCTCGGTCCAGATTTCCCATCAAACCTGCAACACCAAATGGATTAAGCCCCTTGCTTATCAGAAAATTCCAGATGCGCTCTTCATTGCTATTTCCTTTGAGCGACATGGTATCATCTCCTGTCTTTTATTCAGTTTTTGTTGTCTGTTCGTCTACTGCTTCGATTACGATTCCTGCGTTTTCCTCCATCTTCATCTGCTTGACAGCCGCTTCAATCAAAATGTTAAGCTGTTCATCAGTAATGGAAATATTCTTTGCTGTCAGCATTTCTTTTAGCAGGTCAGTAACAATAGCTTTTTTCTCGGCTCCACTCTTTGATGTGAGTACCTGCTGCGCGTATAGTACGGCCTGTGTAACCATCTTTTCGATGGCTGCCATCTTATCCTGCTCGATTCTGCTTTTAAGCCAAGGAATAACGTATCTGGCAATTACAGCCACGCAAACCATAATCAGTAACTTTAATGCTTCAAAAATAATGTCATTCATCCTCTGTTGTCCTCCACATTTTCTATGTTTTCATTTTCACTGTTACTGGTCCCCATATACCGGGAACCCTTGCCGCCAAAATCGTTGTATTTGAATATGTTTTCAACACCTGCTTTGACTATGTTCGCCCCCACCACAATTCGGAACGTTTCATTCGTTTCGCTTATAAGAGTATCTAGGTAGCTGAATTGCCCGGTTTCCTTTATCGCAACCACAATCACGACCAGGGAATACAGCCAGTTCAGCACATACAATACCGACAGGCAGTTCACAATCATTTTGGTATGCTCCCACATCCAAAGAATGGCGGCTTTACTTTTATTTTTAGTAACTCTTCTTTTCCTCACTCCGCAACCTCCAATCAGTAAAGTTGATGTAAAGCCTGGGAGTTCAGGAAATCTTTCTGTTCATGCTTCACTTTCTGAGCATAATCCAGGGCGGCGTGCATATCTCCATTGCATTTCGCATCAGGGATACGCTGTACCGCTTTTGCTGTGGCTTCTCCGAGCGCAAGCGAGGCATTTATGCAGTTGATGATGCACAGCTCGCCCTTTTCTCTCGCCTGTTCCCTCTCGTCCTGCTCTTTCTGCCTTTTCTTGCGTTCCTCCTTGTCCCGCTCCTCTCGCTTCTCCATGTGGTGTTCCAAGCACCAAAAGCAAAAACCTGTGATTGCCGATGGAATCCCTATGGCGATGGCTAATGAAAATAAATCCATTGTCCTATACTTCCTTTCTCTCACTCCAACAAATCCCGGTAGTCAGCCGGTGCGTCCTGCGGAGTAAGGTTGTAATCCTCAATTATTTTCTGAATAACAACACTGAAAATGGCATCCGTAAGCGCATCCTCGAAAGGACGGTACGAATGCCATATCAAATGGTTATGCAGGTTGAATAATTTTTCTTCATTCTCCTGCTCTTCTGTATTCAGATGTAATTCCCTTGCCGCATCCTCCAACCGGTCAAAGTTGTAATATTCTGACAAGGGCGGTATCGATATTTTATTCATAAGGCATTATGCCAGGTGGACTTCTGCAAAGCACCTGCTTTTTCCCTCCTCTTACTGGTATTCCTTTCCGGTAATCTCCGTATATTCTTCTGCTGTGATTCTCTTTTTCTTGACAGCATTTTTTACCATGGCGGCGTTCCAGAAACCGCTGTCATGGTAACCTTTGATGTCCTCAAATTTAGGACTGTGCTGTACTTCCTGCGCCTGTTCCATGTTCTGTGTATCACTCATCGTCTACGCCTCCCATTTCGTTTTTATCTTCTGTCGGAATATCAATATCTGCCATCATAGCCAGATAATCAATCGTGGCTGCCTGCTCTGCAACTGTTGCACGCAGGTTTTCATTCGCCCGGCTATCATAAATACTGCCGTCCATCTGCTTAATTCTCATTGTCAGTTACCTCCGTTTCTTGGTCATTCCATAAACTCTTGTAAAATTTGTCCATGCGGCGTATAAGGTGAAAGGAATTTCCTTTGCTCGCATGGCTCCTCCATGCTTGATAACAGTCATCTACTTTCGCCTTTGTGATTTCGCCTCTTTTGGCTTTCCTCACCAGCTTACGGAGCTTTCTGCGCCTTTCTTTGACTTTCTCCGAGCTGACTGTCATGATAACTTTTCCAGTATCCGTCAACCGATACTTGAATCCCAGGAATGTAAAGCCCTCTTTAATGCTGAATACTTTCGTTTTCTTCGAGTTGTACTCCATTCCCCTGCTTGCAAGGTATTTCTCATTTATCAATTTTAGGTTTTCCAGATATTCTTTTGATGGATGGAACAGTGTTGAATCATCCATATATCTGCCGTAATCCTCGGCTTCGGTCTGCTCCCTCATCATATGGTCGTACTCACTTAGAAATGTAATACCGGCTATCTGTATCATTTGGCTGCCAGGATTATATCCCACATCCCCTGCGTACTGTCCGTCAAGAACAGTTGCAGTCTGCTCATACAGCCAATCGTCCAGTTTATCCCGGAACAATTCTTTTGTAAGGTCATGCCTCATATTCGGGTAATATCCATGAATGTCGCATTGTAAACCATAGAAATCTGTGCCATATTTCCGGTACATCCTTTGCAGAAATATTTTCATTCTATCCCTTGCATCGTCCGTTCCCTTTCCTTTCTGGCAAGCCCAATTATCACGAATGAGCTGTTTTGTCATAATCGGGTATAGAGCGTTATCATTCAAACTCCGCTGATATACCCTATCCCGAAAGCAAGTACTTATTATGTCCCTGGGTTTCGGTGATGTTATCTTAAATTGTGTTGTCGGCCTTGCTTTATAGGTTCCCTTTTCAAGCTCTTCGCTCAATTTGTAAGTTTCCTCCATGCTGTTAAGCACATAATGAGCAACCGAACCTTTCCAGGTAACCCCTTTCTTACTTTTCATCATTGAATCGTACAAGGCATCGAAACCGATTATCTCTTCTCTATCCACGTAATTTGAATTATTGTCCATAACGTATATAGCAGTACCAGTCCTTTCAAGGGCTGACTGCATCGCTACAGTGGTGTTTTGCCATTCGGCAAGGATAAGAACTCCTTGTGTTAGATTGGTCGGAGCACCACCTCTGTGAGGCAGCCGTATGTCCTAAATACCACACAATCCGGAGCGCAGCGATTAGCCCAGTTCGCGTTGTTGTTGTTGACGTTACCATCGGAGTTCACATACCACGTATTGTTCGAGTTGCCCCGATTAGCCGAGCGCAGGCGGACGTTCTGCGTTTCAGTCCTCATCCCTGTATAATAAACACTATTTCCGTTGTTTTACGGCATAGCGTTCACTATCGCTTTCATTCCAGTTTCGTATCATTCCCCGGATTTTTAATACTTTACCAACCCAGTATTTGACACGCTTTGATTTCAGGTGAAACGAGGATTTTGCGATGCCTATGAGTGCTAAAAGCCTGTTGCAATTTCTTGCGGCTCTTAACTGTAGACGGCTCCTCTCCTCCCAGTTGCTATCGCCACGTTTCTGTACTCTGATATTGTTTGCGTCCCATGAATCTATGTAAATATTCTTTGCGGTTTCCACAATATCGTCCGTAACGCAGCCTTTATATTCTGGAAGAAATATTTTCTCATTTCTTGTAATCTGGAGCGTATATGTCACAAGGTCCAACTCGTGCATGAATACGTCCATCTTACATGGTCGTCTTTCTCCCTCTGGTACTGCCATCTTGATTCCTCCTTTCAAAAAATATCCCGGCATCCGTGGGTGCCGGGGATTAAAACGATTATTCGATTAGCAAAGCCAACAAGCCGGAGCGCAGCGAACAGCCCAGTACGCGTTGTAGTAGTTGACGTTACCATCGGCGTACACATACCACGTACCGTGCGAGGCGCCCCGATAAGCCGAGCGCAGGCGGACGTAATGCGGCGAAGTGTGATTCTCAATCGCAAATGTACGAATCTGCGGATAAGTCTTGTACTGCTGCATTTTCTCCGCCATACCGGATGCACGTTTCCAGTATTCCCATACATCGTCCTCGCCAGCTTTCTGCGGATTGATTGACATTGCCTCCAAACTCGGCAGGAACACTTTATCGTAAGTTACCTCAATACCGTCCGTATCTCCATTGTCTGTAAGAGTGTTCTTCCAGGTGGATACTTTCGTTGCTTTCAATCTCTTTGTAAATTCCTCATCGAATCCGGTAAGAAATCCATGCTTTTCTTTGAGCTGGTCCGGTGTACGGTCAAAATTGTGCTGTGGTGTCCACCACTTACCGTTTGCCTCTTCGGAATTAAGCCACTGACGCATAGCACTCTGCGCCCAACGGTTATATCCGTAAGCTGTGCTCTGCAATCCATTCAATGGCGATGTCGGTTTGAAAGATAATGTACCAAGGGCGGTTCCGCCTGTTCCCTCCACCATCGCTACAGTTTCGATAGGGTCTGTTGCCGTATTGCTCTCGAATGAATATACTTTCCATTCGCTCGGGCTGACATCCGGTGCTCTGTATAATCCTGCAAGCTGTCCTTTCGCTGGTACAGGCTTCGTAAGCGTGAACTGGTATGTTTTACCCTTTACGCAGTTATTTCCCCAGGTATCACCGATAATGACATTGTAGGTTCCTGCCGGTAACTGCTCCTCGCAATACTTAAACGCCTGGAACTGGTTGAACTGCACGCCAAAAGGCGTTGCATAATGCCACTGTACCAACATTCCCGGTACAGTTTCGCCATCCGCAAGTGTGACATCTCCAAAATGTACCACATCAAGCGGACACTCATATGTTTTTCCGGTTGCTTTGTCGGTCCATGGTAAAATAATCTGGTCGCCATAATTAAAAACCTGGCTTGCATTTCCTGACTGAACCACTGCAAACACATCTGCAATGGAAGTCGGTTTGTAATTGTACCCACTGGCAATCGCTGTGAGTAATTCGTTCTGTTTCTCCATCAATCCAAGAAACTGCTGACCGGTTTTATCCAACAGCATCGGTTCTGTAATTTTGCTCATCTCTTTTATTCCTCACTTTCATAGGTTACGCATAACGTGCCATCGACAACTGAAAATCCATATCCGTCCATCTGCTCTTTTAATGCGATGTCATTCTCAATGAGCTGTTTCGGTGCCTGGTTCACATTATCCGCATGGTTTGTGTCGGTTGTTTCCACTATCGGAATGCTGTCTTTGTAGGTAGCGGAACTCGGTTTGTATGCTTTCATGGTTTCCTCCTCTCTGCCGGATTAGAAAACATCATCCAGCGTGTATGTCATTTCAATATCGTTATCCTTTCCCTTTCTGGTAAAGGTCTTGATACAAACAATATCGCCGTTGGCATCATACAGCCCAATTTCACTGATATACTGTCCGGCAAGCTCTGATTCTCCAAGCGTGCATTCGTATCTGCATGTGGTTTCTGTGATAAAGTTATAGCCGCTGATAGGCTTACGGAGCAGTTCCTTTTTCAGTGCTGTCTGTGTTTCAGACGGAGAAATAACATTTCCTGCGCTGTCTACTCCTCCAGAGCCAAATGCCATGCCGACAATTTTAGGAAGTGTAATCGCTCCTGCTCTTGCCTGTACCATTTTCTTTCTGGCTGATTTTGTAATAATTACATTCTGTGCCATTCTTAGATAGTCTCCTTTCTGTTTAATGAATTAAGCAATCTTGAACCGTTCATTTTCAATGAACCATCAAAATATGCCAGATTCCTTTTCACTGTGCAGGTAGCATTTCCATAACTTTCAGAAATGGATGCCACCGGTATTTTGATATTTGCCGTAGTCTTATTGTCTGCTCTGCAATAATTCATCAGCAAGTTTCCATCCATCGGAACAGAGCCATCAAAAAACAAAGACTGCCAGTTAAATGCTTTCGCACTGACAGTCTGCTTCTCAATATGCATTTTTTCTGATAGCGGAACTTTCGCCCTCGCTGTCATTCGCTCAATATCCAACGTTTCTGCAATCCGAAATTCGCCCTCTTTGTATTTCACTCCGAGTCGCATTTCATATTCGATAGCCGCATCCATGAGATGTGAACCATCCCACAACTCGGAACCATCAAACCGTCGAGCTTTCCAGAACGGTATTTTGAATAGCAACCCTATATTGCTGACCATGAATTTTTCAGAAAACACAATTTCGAACATCGAATAGTCATTCACAAAATATGTTGTATGTGATTCCTTTAATTTATCAATCAGCTTTCGGACTTTCTTTGAATCCAGCGTGCCATCGCCATTGAAAAAAGCCTTAAATACATTCGGGTGAGGCGGCTTATACTTCAATGGTCCTGCATCGTGGCAATCTGCTATATGTACCGTAAATCCGGTTGCATTTTCCAGATACCGCTCCATAATGTACGGTGTCATTGGCGAATGATAATCTCTCTTTTCGTATATCGCTTGTCTGCGCTCCTGGTAAGAAAGATTTTCCTGCACCGGCAATCCCCATTTTATTTCATGCCAGCATAATCCCCAGGTCGCTGTTTCCGGGAAAAACTGTTCCGGTAATTCCTCCGCTAGCTTCAAGGCCTTGTCATATTCCAACCCCATGACCTGAAACATCCATTTGCCGACATACGATTTATCGTAAAATCCGGGTGTCACATAGGACAGCATTTTTAAGGCGCTCTCGCTCGTCGGGAATAATTCCAATTCTTCATCTGTCATCGTCCGTCCTCCTAACTTCTGAAATCAATCGTTCCAGTAACCGGATATTCTTCTTTCTCCAACTTGATATTGCTCATTTTGCCATTTATCAGGAATGTGTCGAAGTCCTCCACTCCATCAATGGCAGTTATCAGCGGGCGCACATCATTGTATCGAAGTATCCCCTCGTTTTTCGCCACACCGTAAACGGTAAGCACCAACTTTTTGAAATCTTCCTCCACACGCGACTTGTCCACCGATTCATCCAGCAACAATCCAGTAATGGTATAATTCATCTTTACAGTGGTTGCAGCCACGCATGACAGTTTTGCGCACGCTGTCGGCAATAATCGCTGCATCCGGTCATTCGGAGAAACAATGTAGTTATATACATCATTTATCAACTTTGCATTTGCCGGCTGTCCGTTTCCATCTACCAGTACCAGTTTTACGGTTCCGGGTCCATCAAAAGCCGCCACAACGATGCAATCTCCTGCGCCTGCTTCTTTCGCCCATCGGACAAAATCGCTGTCATTTCCGAGGTATGTTTTGCTGTTATCATATTCAGCAAATATCCTGTCGAAATAATCTCCGTCCTCTTCCCGTACCGTTCCGCCAGAAATCGGCTCTGCATTATCTATGCCGGTAATGTTCTTGTCACTTTTTGCCATGATACATACGGTATGCGCTGCCACGTTTGAACCGATACCGCTTTCAACTGCTGTTACGGCTACTGTTACAGTGCCATCATCAGCTATTGTGCAGTCCTCATTCGTGGCAAATTCTATCGCAGGGTTATCATCTACAGCCGGTACGCAAAAAACGGTGCCTGCGGCTATTACGCTGCCTGCAACACCGGTAATTGTTATGTTTCCAGTCGCATACTGTTCTGCGTGCCTTGTCACATGAACCTGCGCCCCATGCAAATCGAGCCAATCATCCCAGGCATACTGCGGAAACGCAAGCATTACTGCCCTTATCAGATGATAATTGATAAACTCTGATTTTTCCTCTGCCGCCGGTCTTGTGAAATCATAAGGAAATCCGGCAGGCATATCGTCTATATCATCCGGCAAGCTCGCCATCATTCGCTCGTGTATTTCATCGGTTGTGCTCCCATCGAAGCACTCCGGTCTATGAAATTCTGGTTGCGCCATCTTACCACCTCCGTTCTAAATATTGATTTGAAATACTTTGTCCCACTCTTTCCCCTTAACCTTGAAAGAGCAGTTCATGCTATCGCCGTTCCATTCAAACTCGAAATCTCGCACCCATTCAGTCCTCGGATTTACAAGCAGTGCATCTCTGATGGTTCGCTCCACCATTGATTCGACTGTCTTTTCATCGTCCTGCGCCAGTGCGTCCTCCATCTCAACACCTATATCGTTGGAATATGCAAGGCAGGAATATCGTTCTGTCATAGATACTTTCATGCACCAAATCATGTAGCCCTCTTCTCCGGTACACTCCACAACCTGGTTTGCTGCATTTCTCACGAAATCCCCTTTTTCGGGATTCCATTTCATTGTCCTTTTGTATTGTGTATCATACTCGGAACTTTCTTCGATAAACGCAGGAACGGCAACTGTTACAATATTTGCCATCGTTTACCTCCTACGAACCTGTTACAACGTCTATGACGCAGGCTTCATTCATTACCCACGCCACAAGCACCCTGTCCCCAGGCTTTATCTGTGGAGGCGTAATTGTGTGACCATGTGAACCATCGCCGCTTGAATGTCCTCCATGCTTTCCGCCGCTTGTTGTAAAAGATAATCCTCCTACGTGTCTGCATACCGAATATTGACCTTTCGGAATTGCTACTGGGAAAGTATTTGTGATGAGGCTGCCGTTTCCCTGGATTTCTCCAAAGTCCAGGCATAACGATGTATCATTTTCTCTTCGCATCCTGTCACTTAAAACATTTGCCAGCTTATTTGTACCGGCATTCGCATCGAAATTTTCCACGTTATCGCCTCCCATTATTCAAAAGTTCCATCATCCACCCATCCGTAAACATTGCTGCCACTGTCAGTGTGTATCAAGTGCCAGGGATGAGTTTTTCCAGAACCATTTTTGATTGTTATTTTCGCTTTTCCGGCTCTTGCGCTATATCCTCTTGAACCAGAATAGGACGATACATAATGCGTACCGCCCTTAAAATTTACAATATCTCCGACATTGTAATCCTTTTTCTTTGTTGTCTGTGTTGCTGTTTCGGTCTTAGCAAGTTCCAGGTCCATTGTCATGCTGTAATTATCGCAATCGTGCCGGATTCCAACCACGTAATAATAATTCTGTGCGGAACCTATCATAACGTAAACTAAATCGCCTTTTCGGATGAATGGCACATCTGGAGCCTGCACTGTGATTTCTTCATCAATCACACCATCTTCATCGATGATTTTTTGTGCGGCTGTCTTTGCCTCATCCAGGCTTTCGTCTTTTCCTCTGGTGTAGATTCTCTGACGGATTCCGTATTTTGTAAGCCCATCTACCGTTGCCTCGACCGGAGAATTACCATCATCGTCTGCCTGCCCCAGCACCTTTACCCTGGTAACAAGGCTTGCGGTGCTTATTGACTGGCTGATAGATTTTGTGTTATCCACCCGGAACACATAAACATCTGTGTTCGTGCCACGCTCCACCACATCTGCATACCCCTCCGCCGCCCGGATGATGAATTTTCCTCCGCCCTTTTTGTAGGCATCGTCCAAAACATCCAGCAACATATCAGATACATACGAACTGCTGTATTTCATTTTTTCGTGAGATACATTCGGTCCGCTATATCCTTTTGTGGGTATTCCCCACTCGTCAAATGCACCGGTCATAATGGATTTTGTACCGGTTCCTGCGGAATAAAATTTGTTGTCCTGGCTCCTCTGCAAATCATACAGAGAATCATATGCAACGCATTTTAGGGTATTGGAACTGCTTTGCTCCTGCGGATTCCATTCCTGCACCGTTCCCCTTGCCACTTCTCTGTCCTGCTTTCCTCCATCACTCGCAAAAATACCAATAAGACATCCGGGTTTGATTAACTCTGATAATCGCCCCGCAGATGTCTTATCATTCTTTGCTGTAAATGAAGTTCGGACAGAAATCTCATTTTTGTTTTCTTCCCAGCCAAGACCTGTGACAAATTCTTTTATGTTATACTGCTTTCCGCCACTATCCATAACGGTAAGTCGGTATGCGATTTTTGATAAATCTATCATCTTCGCACCTCCTATGCCGCCGGAATCGACAGCGTTGTTCCCGGCCATATCCAATGACCATGGTCTGAACTGCTTTTGCCATGTTTCTTGGCTGCCGCCTCAATCGTTGAAGCATTTGCATCGTAAATCTTCGTCCACTTTGTACCACTTCCAAGTTTTCGTGAAGCAATCCCCCACAACGTATCGCCACTGACAATCGTGTAGGAAGAGCCTTTATTTGAGTTATCATTTCTCGGAACTGTCTTTTTTACAAAGGCGGCAATTTTCAATTCGTTTGTTGTATAGATTTTCAGGTCTTTTGCCTGTGAAAATTTAATGCCATAGCTTACATCTCCATAAGCACCAAAAGGGTCGGGTGTAAATGAATCAATCGTAACATCCATGTTAATCCATGTTTCTGTTACAAGCAGATTCAGCACCGTTCCCTTTTCCTGCCATTCCCTCAACTGCTTAATGCACTTATCGGGTTTCTGGTAACTTTCCGCTTTCACAACCGCCAGATTCTTTCTGTCCGGTCCGAAGAAAACGGCATCCCATGAGATTTCCGCCACTTCTGTTCCCTTTGGCACCTTTACGGCACCCTGGGAGATAATATCATAGGTCTGATACTTCGTCCCAAGACTGCCGCTTATCTTCTCCGGCAACGAAGAGAACGTAAACGACTTCTTTTTATCAGCCGCTTCAAACAGTTTTATTTCCATCGCCTACCCCTCCTTCACTACCGGCATATTTGAAAATACCTGTTCCAGTCTGTCAGCAATTTCTCCTCCCAGTTCATCAGCCATTGACTTCATGTTCTTTCGGATAATTGCCATGATGCTTGCCTCATCCATTTTTCCGGTGCCTGAATCCGAAATATTGAACTGCGGTGACATCTGGATATTAAGGTTTATATTTGTCTTTCCGGTTTCCACTGTGCTCGAACTGCTCAAAGGTTCATCTGCGTATCTGAATCGCTTTCTGTACCCTCTGTGAATCCGTTATAGCCTGTGGCTCCGTTTCTAATCGCTTCGGCTAACAAATTATCATTGAGAGATAAAAAGTCCGAAATGGAGCTGTAAGCAAACATTTCTGTTGCTGTACTTCCGATGGTTGTACTTCCACTTCCTCCACCTAAAGGTGCTGCCTCTCCGATGATGTTACCATTCGCATTTGCCTGTACTCCGAGAATGTCCCCAACCTCTTTGTACAGTTCCAGCGCTCTGTTTCTTCTGCCGGGAACTAAAGGTATGATTGCCTCCGGTCCCTCTTCTCCAACCCATGACAACTGCTTGTCATTTACATAACCGCCGCTTGCATGAGCCGATACAGTAAGTGTTGTACTTCCACTTCCTCCACCGCCTATCGTGAACGTCTTTGTCGGATTCACAAGTGAATAGTCCAGGGTTACGCTTACCGGCATTGTTGTAGAAACGCCTGCGCCAAACGCACTGTTTACGGAACTATCCGTATTTGATTTCAGTGCATCTACCGCACTGTTAATCTGTGCCATATCAGCATTTGTAATAGCACTGCTGATTCCACTTCCAACAGCCGCACCTACACCGGAGTAATCCGCAGCCTGGAAAGCTGTTGCCGCATCGGTTCCAGATTTCGTTCCAAGCTCCGCAAATGCTGTTGAGAATGCTGACGTATCAGTATTCAAAATCGAATCACTCATTTTCGTGCTTAATGTTGTGCCAATACTAGAAAAATCTGCGCTCTCGAAAGAGCTGTTCATCGCTTCTTTGTATTGCTCTACTATGGATTCGTATGCCTCATTGGAAATTGGACCGTACTCTGCCATGACTTCCTCCATCGTTGGGATGGATTCTTTCAGACTTTGCACGATTTCCTCTTTAGCTGTCGGTGCCATATTTTCTGCTGTTGCCACCAACTCCTGATAGATATTTTCAAAAGCTGATGTGTCTATTGTCATATCATCAAGTCCAAGCCATCCCATCATATCCTCCTGGGTCCAGCTTGATATATCCGGTTTTTCTGATAATGCAGTCTGTAAAGCAGCGTTCAATTTTTCAGAAACGCTACCCTCCATATCCGGCATAATACCGGCAAGCTCATCATTCCAAGCCTCTGCTATCGTATCCAGATTGAAACTTGATACTCTCACCTCCATATCGTTGATGTTTGCGTAATATCCATCGGTAGCCTGCTGTACAGCCGCATCGTACTGCTCCTGCGTGATAGCTCCCTCGGATAACTGCAAATTAAGGTTTGTGAGGGTTACTGTAAGCGCATTATCATAAGTTTCTTTGAAAGAACTTACCTGTGCCTGCAACTCCTCCTGCAACTGATTGAATGAATCAATATCAAGACTTGCACCATTTCCGTACTTGATTTTCAAGGTCTGGAACGATGCATCCTCCTGCGCTTTTGATACTTTCTCTGTAATTTCTGTAATCTGTTCTTGCAGATTTGTGATTTCTTTCGATTCATCCAGCGTGATAACTCCATCTTCCAGGGCAATGTTCACTGTATCACTCAATTTTCCCGATAGTTCTTCTATCTGGGATTTCATGTTGTTATACATACTGTCAAGCCCCTCTGTGCTGCCCTCGCCGTTTGTAAGCAATTCTAGGGCAACTGTAGCCTCGTAATGGCTGTTTTCGATGTAGTCCTGCGCCGACTTCACAAAATTATCAATGGATGTTTTGTAATCATCCACATCCGTTTCGGATAACTGCATACCCAGACCAACTTTCCAGTTTTCCTTTTTCATCGTGGAAACAGAACTCTCCAAAGATGATAAGGATTCTTTTGCGCTCTCCGTTGCCTCATTGAACTTTGTAATTCCATCGCCCATATCAGCAAACGTGATTTTGTTCGCAAGGTCTTTAATTTCACTAAGCGATAACTTTATGTTACCGAAAGCCTCTTTTCCGACCTTTGCAACATCCTCCTGGATGTATGATGCAAGCTGTTCTGCGGTTACGGAACTGTCATTCATTGCATCGTTCAAATCATCATTCGCAAATCTTACTTTGTCGATTGATAATCCAGTGGCATCGAATACCTTTTGAGCTTTTTCAGCTTCTTTCTGCATCTCCTCCACATTGTCCTGATACTCTTTCTTGACCTTGTTTCCCTTTATCCAACCTGCAATGCCTCCAACTCCTGCGCCTACCAAGGCACCTACCGCAGTACCAAGACCAGGAATAATGCTACCGATTGCCGCGCCTGCGGCTGCTCCGGCTGCAACTCCCCCTGCTTTCCATGCGGCGGATTCTCCATAAGCTGACTTTTCGGCTTTATCATCGGATTTCAATGCTTTGTACGCATCAATTCCTGCACTTACAAGTGTTGCTCCTGCGGCTACCCCTCCGGCTGTACCGGCTGTTCCTGCCGCAATCAATCCTGCACCGGTAGTGGCTCCAGAACCGAATGTGTTTCCAATCATACCCATCGTTACGCCAAGTCCTTTTAGACCGGTTCCCTTTGCGGCTGAACCTATGATTGAACTTCCAATACTTCCGGCCAGTGATGTTCCGGTGGCTGCATCTTTACCGAAAATTGCTTTTCCTACGCTGAAAGCACCTTTGCCAAGGCTCGCAACTGGACCTGCGATTTTGGCAAGCATAATTGCAGAAAAAATGGAGGATAAATCTGCCGATTCTCCCCCTGGAAGTAACTTTCCTGCGCTCTTTACCATATTTCCGAAGCCCTCAAACAGTTTGCTTGCTATCGCATCTGTATCGAACCCCTCTGCAAATCCTTTCGCAAACGAAGCCCCAACGCTCGCACCCTCATTCAAAGTGTCCGAAACATCCACTCCAAGAAGTGTTAATATTCCGAGCTTTAATCCGGTTCCGATGCTGGTTCCCATATCGCCTGCAATATCTGCGATTTTCTGCTTTCCGGTGCTGTGCCACCATTCGCTGAACGGTTCTGCGATGAAATCATCCCAGGCAAGTTTCACTTTTCCGAAGAAATCCGCATTTTTCCACTCATCCGACTGTGATAATTCTTTGAATTTCCTCTTCATTCGGTCCACTTTGCTGTCTACCCAGTCCATCATCTCATTAAGTCCCTGCTCAACTTCCGGCATCTGCTCCGTCAGCCAATCCGCAATGCCTCTCACATAAGGAGATAATCTTTCTCCGAATGAGATTTTTACTCCATCCATAGCTGATTGCAGCAATGTGATTGAACCCTCTAAGTTATCCAGCATAGTGTCAGACATTTTAGATGCGGCTCCATCTGCATTGTTGATAGATTCAGCCAGTTTGTTGTAATCGGATTCTGTCGCATTGATAATTGCCAGCATACCAGACATAGCCTCTTTACCGAAAATGGTACTTGCGGCTGCTGTCTTTTCGGTTTCAGATAATCCTCCCAGGCTTGAACGTAAATTATCAAGAACGCCTTTCAGCGTTTTCATATTTCCGTTGCTATCCGTAAGGCTGATTCCGTATTTCTTCATGGCGGTTGCCATCTTATCTGTTGGTGCCGCCATATTCGCCAACGCTGTTTTTAAGGATGTACCAGCCATCGAACCCTTTACGCTTGCATTTGCCATCAGTCCCAGGGCAAGAGATGTGTCCTCAACGCTGTACTTCATCGCTCCTGCGATTGGTGCAACATATTTGAAAGATTCTCCCATCATGGAAACATTGGTATTTGCACTCGCCGCCGACTGTGCCAATACATCTGAAAAATGCGCCGCATCGCTGGCTTTCAAACCAAACGCTGTGAGCGCATCTGTTACAATATCACTGGTTGTTCCTAAATCCTCCCCGGATGCAGCTGCCAGGTTCAGGATTCCCTCGATACCATCAAGCATCTGCTGTGAATCCCATCCGGCCATAGCCATATAATTAAATGCCTCTGCACTCTGCGTGGCGGTAAATTTTGTGGTCGCTCCCATCTCCTTTGCCTTGGCTGTTAATTTATCGAATTCACTGCCGGTTGCCCCGCTTACTGCTTTGACCTGTGATATAGCGGCCTCGAAGTCCTTATATGTATCAATCGTATCTTTCAATCCGATACTGACACCGAGAACCGCCCCCACTTGCAAGATTGGATTTTTTAGGAGGTTTATTACGCCTCGTATCGGTGCGGTGGCAAGGTCTACTGCTTTCATTGTCACGCTCCAGGTCTTTCTTCCAAAACTGGTAAGACCACCCTTGATTGTTGACAATATTGGTGAAATCTTATCTTTCGCCTCCAACAGCACCGAATACTTTTCTTTCGCCCATGATAACAAACTTTTCTGTGTTTTCTGTGCCGACCGGTCAAACTTTGTAACCTCATCATTTGCCTTTTTCGCAGATGTGCTCATTTGGTCGGTAGAGCTTTTCACTTTGTCGGCTGCATCCTTGACTTTGTTCATGTTCTTTTCAACACTCGATGTACCAGGACCAGTGTTATCATCGACTTCGATAGGTATCTCAATTCGTATTGTTTCCGCCGTCCTCCTCTCCTCCTTTCGTGCTTTCTAAATAAATCCGCATGGACGCAAGCATAAACGCCTGTACTCCATGCGGTTTTTTATAAAATTCATCCGGTGTAATTCCTGTCCGTTGGAATATGTGATGCAACAGACAAGTCTTTCCTCCGGCTTTAATTAGTTTTTTGCTACTTCCTCGATATTCTCCTCGAATCCGCTAAGAGAATCGATGCACTCAATAATCTTGTCTTTCTCTCCGGCTTTCAGGCAGTATTCGATAACATCCAGACCATTCATAATCTGGAGGTCTTTTGCTCTAAGGCTTTCCCATACCTTTTTGTTATCCCAGAGCTTTTCGCGGTCTGCTTCAACCGTCGCTGTATAAATCAGTGCATCTCTGAATTTGACAGTGTTCGTTTCCTCCGGTAATTTCATACCGAACTGTTTGTTTCTCACGTACTTGGTGTGTTTCTTCTTGCACTTGTTGTATTCCTCTTCGGATAACGGTCTGATTTCAAATGCGAAAAGCACCTTTCCATTTCTGGCAATTTCGATGCGCTGTGTATCATCTTTCGCATAATCAGCCGCACTGATAAGTCCCTGGATGAAATCATCCTCATTCATTCTGATGAGGGTTTTGTTCTCCTCTTCGGTTGTTTCCACTTCCGTAACTGCCATGTTCTCCTGCTCCTCATTTACAATCTGTACACTTGCTTTTTTTGTTGTATCTGCCATATCGTTTTTTCCTCCATCTTTCAAAAAATATTGTTAAAATTAAATGGAGGATGCCATCTCGGCACCCTCCGGTGAATCGCACTGTATTTCTTAACCCAGTGCAAGTAAGTTCTGTAATTTCGGTGGTCTGTTGACCGCAAAGTTCCATGCTCTCTTGATAACATCCCCGACGGTAATGTTCTGTAAATCAACCTGTCCACTCGGAATGCACTCACGATACACCATTCTTTCCTCGGTGCCGTTTCTTCCCTTGAGCACGCCCTGGAAATCCCATACAGGCATTGTCTGTGATTCCATAGCCTCGACAAGCTCCTGGATGAAAGCATCATCCTCAACCACAACCTGGGACATTGTAAGGGCAACCTTAAATGTGTTTGCGGTTTCAAGCTCCTGCGCATTTCCTAAAACGGAATATGCGGCATTGTTATAAGTTACATTAGCTGTGAAGCTGTCTACGGTAGCCAGCAACACGCCGTCAGCGTTGTAAATCGCTCCATCTTTACCGGTTCTCGCAAAACGAGAATCTCCGGCTGCTCTTGTGTTAATCATCTTCCGTTACCTCCTTATGCATTTGTGCTGAACTGGAATCTATAAGACAGGTAGATGTGTTCCATAGAATCCTTGTCAACAACGTCAATATCAAACCAAGCACTGTCCCCATCAGCCACATTTACTGCGCTTTCGGAAACGGTAATCGCTGTCAGTTTTCCCTCGGCAATCATATTGTCACCGATTGCCTGTAACTGGCTTACTACAGTGCTTCGACCATCCTTGTCATTGTCTACCTTTCCGACAAGTGCATCTGCCGCCGCATTCATTCTGCGGATAAGCTCGAATCTGGTCTTTACTCTTCTGATTTTCTTCCAACCATCATCCTGATTGTCAGCCGGTGTAATAAGAGTGTTGATAGCATTATCAATCCACACCTGTTTTGCGCTGCTGTAGCTGAGTACGATGCAGCCTTTCTTTTCTGCAGCAATCATCTGTGTATTTGTGAGGCGTTCCAGGATTTCACTGAATCCACTCACAACAGTATGTGTAAGGGAAGAATTTGAAGCGCAAGCTCCAATCATTCCTGCCAAACGTGCCGCCGTCTGGTATCCGTCAATCTCCTTGCCCTGCTCATTCACATAAGCATTGAGAACATAGTTCATTTTTTCATCATTGAATGATGCCGCATGGCTCATTCTGGTTTCCAGGTCAACAGTATGCTTTTCTGCTACAACTCCCTGTGTCAGGGAACCTACACCGAAAATACGTTTCATGAATGACTGCATCAGGATATGTACTGCTGTTTCCTCCGTATCAACACAGATTGTATTGAACTCGTAAGGCTCGACAGCTACAAATCCGTTTGAGTAATCCTCATTCGTAACCTGCGGGTCGGTTCCCGGAGTAAAGGCGTTCTGTGATACATTCATCACGATTGCCTGGTCTTTTCCAGACTGTACCTCTGCTTTGAATTTCTTCGTTGCTGCAAATGCATCTGCAAGTGCTTTTGCTTCTCCTGCGCCTGCGGTAAATTCGACTTTCTCAAATTCTGTCACACCGGCATAGATGATACACTCTTTCAGGGTGCTGTCTGTCAGCTTTTCCCTTACCGTTACGGTAAAGGCTTTCTTTCCCGGATATGCTGCTGTGATTTTTACTGCCGCCTGTCCCTCTGCTGTGTTCAGAGTGGCAGTTGCCGATGTTCCTCCATTACCAACTCGGCAAGCAATAATTGTCTGCGCTCCGCCGTTGATTGCCTCCTGGATGGCATCTGTTGTGCCTCCATTACCGAAAGTGTTTGCAAATCCATCATCGGGATTTAATTCAACCGCAGTATTTAACGGTCCAAAATCGGAACGAAAAAGGACAGCCGTAACACCGCTTACAGTGCCACTCTGCTGTCCTGTCCCTTTCTTCTGAATATTGAAATATGCTCCCGGTCTGACTTTTGTTTCTCCTAAGACATAAGTTCCAGCCATATCTTATTTGACCTCCTTTTTCATGAATGCGTCCACAAGCTCTTTGGCTTTAGACACTGTACACGTTGTTACTCCTGCGACTTTTAATGCCGCAACAACACATTCTCTTTGGACTTTGAAAATGTTTCCTGCCCCGTCTGCAAGTTCCTCGATTGTGTACTCGGATTCTGCCGGAGCTTTTGGCTCTTCTGCCTGTACCGGTGCAGTATCTTCGACAGCATCGGTTTTCTGTTCCTCCACTGCATCTGCTGTGGATTCTGCTTTTGTTCTTGGCATCTTCATACCTCCTAAAAATAATTTTGCGTGGTTCTATTAAGCTGATGTGGTTTTGCTTTGTATCGCAATAAACCATATCTGCCTGTTACAAAAATCTGACCGTCTTTCAGGTAATCAGATTTATTGTCCATCTGTAATTTGCGGATAAACATTGGTGAGTAATCCAGCATTGTGACTTCTCCGTCTGGTGACATCGCATTTGTGATAGCGGCTGCCATTTTCAGCCTCATATCAGTGTCCGGGCATAAAATATGGATGGCAAGTTTACCATCCATCCAAACAACCGTATTCGTTTCCTCTACTTTTTCCATGCTATTGAGCCTGCAATATATAACAGGCGTTTCTCTTGAAGCCTCTGTAATTTCCTCCATACGGTCAAGCCCTACCACGATGCACTCTGGATACAGTTCTTTTACGAACTTATTCATTGCCATTACCGGGTCCGGGTCGGTTGTTTCCTGGCTTGTATATTCCAGGATGTCAAACCTCACATCGCTACCGATAATAAGGTCTGTTTTGCTTTCTGCCAGTTCAAATGCGTCCGTCCGGTTCCATGCGAATGCATACAGCTTTCCATCTTCGGAATGGAGCAACACATCTTTCAGACAATCCCGAACCAGCGGTTCAAGCATTTCCGGTGTTATATCTTCCTCTGTCGCATCCTCTGTGTTCTGGCATAGCAACGATACAGACAATGTTCCTGCGCTCTTCCGCTCCTCATCCGCCTGCATATCATAGTTATATACAAGCCTCGGATAATGAACATCTGTACCCCAGTTCTGGTTATCCTTTGGAGCCTCCGGGCTGAATATCGCCGGGTAATCTCCAAACTTGACAAGGAATTTTGTTAATCCCTCACGCTCTGTAAATCTTTTTTGAATCAGTTCTTCCAGTTTCATTCCTGCCCTCCATTCTCGACAGGCTCCTCCTCATGCGTTATGCCGTACTCATATACTTCGGACATATCCACAGACCATCGGATTTCCCATTGCCCTGCGGCTGCCTCTGATGCCAGGATAAAAAAATGATTCGTCACATTCCCAATGCCCGGATGAAACTGCACCGCAATTTCATTTCCGTTCACTCCTGTAACGAATCCACTCTTTCCTGCATCCCATGAGGAATGCTTTGCATATATGAGATTGCCTTTCGCTATGGCGGATGTGTCGAACTGCTTCACTGGCTTTTCTGTAATCAGTTCCATCTCTTCGCCTCCTATCAGCTATCTTCGCTGAAAATACTTTCTATTTCCGGCAGTGCCTTTTCTTTGATTTTTTCCACATACGGTCTTGCCGCCATTTTGCTTGTACCGTTTTCCAAATACCCTGCATACGGAACCTGGCTTTCGATGTATGCCGTATATTTTGCTCCACCACTTCCAGATGAACCACCATCAACGCCTTTGGCCCACTGTAATCGCAATGCACCTGTTCTTCTTGCCGGTGGTTCTCCGGGTGATGATGCCTGATAGGTACGTTTTGAATGCGGCTTGCGGTATCTCTTTCCGCCTCTCTGTCCTTTCAGCACTTCCAGCTCTGCATTTCTCAATGCATTATTTACTCTGGCTGCCTTTGACCGGACTTTCTGATTGATGTGCTTTACCTCTTTTTCGACTGCCTCTCTTACTCCATCAGGAGCCTGTTCTGGTGTCATTTTTTATATCATCCCTTTCCTCGACATAATACAGGGTGGAAATTCCAAGACCTCCTGTATCATCTACTGCAACAACATAAAAAACACGATTTCCCAGCACTAATTTATCAGTTTTCTTCGCTAAAGGTGTTCCTCTCTGCACAATCGTATGTGTAACGGTATGGTCCTCGGTAGACTTATTTTTCGCAGTTTCTGTGGTTGCATCTGCAAGGCATCCATACAGAGTTTTTATGCCGTCCCCTTTATGGTCATTCACTACTCGCCCGGTGGATGTCACTTTCTGCCGGTTATTTTCAATCACAAATTCTTTGAAAAGGTTGCCAGGTCTTAAATACATCATGTTTGCATTTATCATCCCTGCCTCGTCCTTTCATTCTCCTGCATACCGGTAAAGAAATACGGTGGTTTCTTGCCTGCGTTTCCTGCAAATGCCGGAACGGAAATATTTTCGGCTTTGACTTCTTTCTTCAATGCCTCGTATGCCTCTTTCCAGGTTTCCGCCCTTTCGTGTAGGCTCAAAGATAATGGTCCTGTCTTTGTATCCACCTCATACGAAAAACGCCGGTAGATACTCTCTACCAGCATCAGCTTTGCTTTCTTCCATGACTTCGGGTACATTTCAATGGCAGCATTGATTTCCTCATCCGTTACCGCACAAGTATTTTCGGCTCCCTGTACCATCGTATCGCCAAGCTCAAAACGCATACGGCTCATCGTGTTTCCTTTAAGGTCTGCCGGGTTGTAACTGTAAGTTCCTGTTGCCATATTCACGCACCGCCTTTACTTTTTCTCCGTATCTTTGTCTGTGTCTTTCGCACTACCCTTTGTAGGCTTCTTACCGCCTGTGGCTGCCTTTTTCTCGCCGCCTGTGCTTAATTCAACGGCTCTGGATTTTGCCGCCGCTTTTACCGCTTCTCTGCTCTCTGTGGCATGAATCGTAATAAGAATGTTTTCATCCTCAATTCCTGCAATTTCTTTGACAGCATCCTCTTCCGGCATCTGCATAACCTCAAATACTTTCACAACTCCTGAAAGCACAAGTGATACCTCCATTTCTCTGCCATCTTCTGCCTTTACCGGGATTGTTACCTGCTCGATAACCACTTTTTCCTCCGGTTTCTTATCAGCCGGTGGTGCTACTTCCTCTGTAAGCTCTCCAATAAAGCCGGATGTTTTTAATGCTCTTACTCTTTCAGGGCGGATTGCCCCATCAGGGATTGCATCCCCAGGGGCATAATCAACACCACTGATACGAAGAGCTTTTGTACAAACATAGCTCATCGCTGTACCTCCTTACTGTTTACACACACGCAGACAGGTAGCAAGCCAGGTCATCGGAGGTTTTCTTCATATCCGTAGACATTAAGCCCTCGATGAACTCTGAATGAGTACCACCCTCGCCCTCGAACTGGTCTGTTGCCATGTAGTTTCCGTTGCCGAGCATATCCCATGTAAAGATATATCCTGCGGACGGCTCATCAATAGCCGGTGCATTTGTTGTGTATGTAAGTAATGCTCCATCAGATTCGCATACAAACTTCATATCGTCCGGCTGTCCCTCTTCTGCGGCATTGTATGTTGCCTCCAGGACCTTTACTTCCTCAAATCCAAGTACCTGTGCAAGTACCTGTTCATTTACGATTGCCGGATTTGCCGTACCGCCTGTGTACTTCACACGCTCCAGGATGTCCGGGTGATTCTTTAATGCTGTGAATGAATCATAGCCGAGGCTTAACTTATTCGGCATACGTCTGCCTGCCAGCTTGATTTCTCTCTTTCTTGCATCGAAGAAATTAACCGGGTCGAAATTCGCATCATTGAATTTCAGGAACTGGCTGCCGCTCGGTGTACCAGATGAAATACCAGTGAACTCATTCGCCCAAACTCCTGTCTTGAAAAAGCTCTCTGCGAATAAAATATCAAGGTGAAGCAACTGCTGTTCTGATACAAAACGTACCTTGCTACGTCTTGGGTCGATGGATGCCGGTACTCCTGCACGCTGATAGTTTATGGCTCCAATCTGGTCTACGCCTACGATAATCTGGTCTACAACGCATTTGTAGCTGTTATCAGTGTGTCCCATCTTTGCCGGTGATACTTTACCGAAAGCCGGCTTTCTCGCAACATTATCTCTTGCAAGGTCGCCTTTCAGAAATTCATAATAAAATCCGGTAGAAAAATCCACCGGACAAATCGGAAAAATACTGGTTGCAACATGGTCTTTCGGGTCAGCAAAATAAGCCATGCTCATGTTTGTTAAATAGCGGTTAGGTTTCCATCCCTTATTGATTCTCGCAAGAATCGCCGCATTTCCGTTTACTTCTCTTGTGTTGCCCATCGTTTATAGTCCTCCTCTTTCTTACTCTTTCGGTTTGTAGCCAGCCTTAATAAGCTGAACCTTTACCACGCTACCTGCTTCTGTTGCTGCACTAAGGGCAACTGCTGTAATAAAATTACCTGCCGCCGCTTTTACTGCCTTTCCCTCTGCATTGGTTGTAAGCTCATCTCCAACCGCAACTGCCTCTCCGGCAATCCACTTTCCGATGTCCTTTACCTGGATGTCTACATCATCACCGGCCTTTACTTTCTCATCATTCGTAAACAGTGATAAGCCGATAACATTTGCACCGGCTGTCGGCTTTTCAGCCTTACCATTCTTGATTGCCAGGGCAATTCCCTGTGCGCCCTCAATGTCTTTTCCAGCCTCTAACACGATAGTCGGGCTTTCATTGATGCTTGTGCCAAAATAATCTGCCATGTCTTACTCCTCCTTTTCACATTCTGCTGCAAGTTCCGGGTCATTCTGGAATACTTCATCAAGTGCCTGCGCCTTTGTCACATTCTTTGATTTCATAATCTCTGCCGCCTGGGTTTCTGCCTTTAACCATGCTGCGCCATCTGTTGTGCCAGCTCCACCGGATTTACCGATTTCAGTAAAAGCACCGGACTTCTCAACGGCTGCAACCGCTCCATCGAGTACAGCAATCATATCTGTATATGCTGTGCCTCCTGCGGCTTTCAGACTTTTGAGTACCGGTACAAGCTCTTCTTTCTTCTTTCCGATGATTTCATACTTTTTGGCAACGTCCTCAGCTCACGCTCCTCTGTTGCCTCTCTGAACTTCTTTAAGTTCTCAAGTTCCGCTCTTACTGCCGGATGCATACCCTTGTAGATATCTTCTCCGCCATCTGTTCCCTGCGCCGGTGTATTGGATTTACCGACCTCTGTTGCCGGTATTCCCTCCGGATTCTGCGCCAGTGGAGTTACGCCCTCTGCTCCTGCGGCTACCTCCTCTTCGCCGTAACGCTTCTCAATGGACTGTAAGAAAGCCAGTTCTGCAGGTGTAAGTTTGCTCTTGTCAATTTTCATTTCTTCTGCTCCTTTCGCATCGTTCTGATTTTTGTTCTGGTCCTTTTTCTTTGGTTCTCCGGTTCCAGGCTCATCCTGCGCCTTTTCTGCTTTTTCGATGGTATCATCCAATCTCTTGCGGATGGATTTCATCATCGCCAGGTCTGATGCCGTAACCTCCTCTTTCTTCACAATGTTGGTTGCCTTACCACTGGACCACTGCGAGATTGCATCTTTTGTAAACTCGCAAAACTCGTCAAGGCTTTCCTGCATTGCTGTTGCTGCACTGGTTCCATCCATTTCCTCATCATTCAGAATGGAACACAGAGAAGATTGGAGGGCGTAACAGATATCCCAGATTTCATCTGCGATTTTTCGGTTTTTTACTTCGGCAATTCTTTCTCCGAAGCTCTCCGAACTCTTCTGAATATCATCTATCACGCTTTCCAGCTCCGATGTATCCGGTTCACTTCCTGCGGCTTTTGTAATCGCCGTAATCAGGCGTTTCCAGATATTCGGTTTCTTCTCTGCACCCTCATCATGTGGCGGCTCCACACCGTCCTTGCTCTTAAACAATCGGATGTGTGCCTCTGGATTGGCTCCATCGTCCACAAAATCAACTTTTGTGATTTTGAGGTTTTTCAATTTTGTTGCCATCGCTCTGCTCCTTTCTTAAAAATTCTTTATAATGCAAGAAAAGCACCCTCCCGGATGTCTCCCTGTATTACCGCTATTATTTTTCATCAAAATATTTTCTCGTGACTGTGCTTAGGGATATTAACAGCACCCCAACAGCCATACCGAAAAGGAAATCCCTATTCCTGCAAGTATTGTCATTCTTCCTCAACCTCCACTCGCTCTGCTTCTCCCTCAATGGAGAACATCGGGTATTCGCCGCTTTTGACCTTTTCCCAGACATCCTCATCAAGCACCTTGAAGCCAATCCACCATCCGACAGGCAACGTGCCTCCGGGATTCCCATTGCTTTCATTTTCTCCTCGGTAAATACCACCGATTCGATAAGGACTGCGGCTCCGCCTCTTTCGTGCATCTCTCCGCCCTCCCGGTACAGTTCTGCGAACTTGTAAGCAGCACTTTCAAGTTCCTCCGGTTCGATGATGTCCTCCTGGTAATCTTCTATCAATTCCCCATCTGCGGTGATGGATACATTCGCCCATCCAAACGCCAGCATCTTATCATCATCAGATTTTGCAATCTTGAACCGCCCTTTCTGCACTGCCGGTTTCTTCTTTCCGACTCCATCTTCCGTTGATTTCTTTATCAGCTCCGAAAACTTCTGCATGATTCCTCGCCTCCTCTACTTTTTATTTTTATCAGGTGTGACCTCTATGTACTCAATAGCGCACGCACATCTCGGATGCGCTGGTGGTGTGAGGTCGGTTGTAACTTTGGTTCCTATTCCCTTGAAAGAAAATTCCTCATCCATGCCAATTTCCACACCCTCCAAAGAACTACACAAAGAGCACACCATATCATCGCCTGATGTGCTCCATCTCTTTATGACCTCGCCTATAAGTTTCTGTTCCTGCGCCTGTCGCACGCTCTCATCAGCTCCCTTGTTGTAAGCGTATGCCATTTCCGTTTGTGCAATATTGTCCGCCCTCTGCCGGTGCTGACGTTCTGCATACTTCATTGCGGCTGTCCTGGCTTTCTTCTGGATGCTTTCTGCTTTCATCCTCGGATGCTGTTCTCTCAAAGTTTTGACCATATTTTCGTAATATTTGAGATTTGCCTGCGCCTGCGGCTTCGTCAGCCCAATACAGGGGCGAATCATCTTTGCCAGTTCATCAACCGAATGTCTTTCCCGAACTGTCCTTTCCAGGAATACCTTGATTGCCTCTTTCTGCGTATCAGTGCATTGTGTCACAAGCTCGGCCCCTCTTTCCTGTATCCATCCAAGAACCTGCTTCGTTGAAAAAATATAATCCATATCTGCAAGAGCCTGGATTATTGGCTGGCTTGTGGAACCGGCTATAATCGCATTCTGCCACATACCGTTGAGTTTTCCCTGCACCAATAAAGAATAGTCCTGCATCCATTCATCGGCTGTCTTTTCGTCCAGCTCTCCATCAAGCACTGCCTGTCTTAATTCCTGATACGTGATGGCATTGGACTGGTCTTTCCAGAATCCGCATAACAGCTCAACCGGTTCTGAACTGGCTGTTTTCAGATAATCCTCCAACTTTTTCAGGATTTCCGCACCGTTACCGGCTCTGGCTTTTCTGAACCTCTTCCCAGGTCTTATCAATATTGCCATGATTAGTACCTCCCTAGCCGCCGTTTGGCAGCTCAGTAATGTCACTGGGTATTTCTCCATCGCCATCCTTTGGCTCTTTCCCTGCCGCCGTTGCGCTTTCTGGCGGTTGGTTCTGCGTCTGTTGTGTTGCTCTTACCTCATCAGGTGTTCTTGTGTCAGATGTTCTCTCCGGTAAATGTCCCACCTGTCTAATGTAATCTTCCAAACCATCATCGGGAACCAGTACACCGATACCGGTCATATCTTTGATAAATGCAGAAACTTTCGTGATGTCTGCATCCTCAATATCCCCATGCGTCATTTTGGGATAATCTGTGATGCCCTTGAAATGCTCTCCGTTAATATCAATCAAAGCCGGGATTGCCTGGCTGTTGAATGTTTCGCAGATAATATCAAGAAATGCTCCGCACGCCATTGAGAACAGCTCCGTTTTATCGGAACTCAACGCCCAACTGCCGTTTTGCTCATGCCCCAAAAATATAAAATCCGCCAGTACCGTCATTGCAATACGGTTATCATAGCGGTTGATGATTGCGTTTGTATCAAATTGTCGGCTGCCTCCGGTACTTAATAGTTCCAGTTTATAGCCATCTGGAAGAACAACGCCCTCCATCT
>NZ_QUMD01000049.1 GCF_003481985.1 Clostridium sp. OF09-36 | reverse complement strand
AATGGAAAAAGCAGTATGGGAGCTGTTGTTGAACAGATACAACAGACCTATGATCTTCAGGTGAGTGGGTACTACAGCCAGCTGCAGTTGGTTGAGGAATTTTTACTTCGTGAGAGGGAGCTGTCTCTTGAAACGGATACGAACAAAAGTTTCTTTGAAGCATGGGAAAAAGAATCGGAAAGTACCCTTGCAACGGTGTACAAAGGGAACATAATAAAAAACTTAATAATGGACTGCCAATCTTACACAAAGTACCGCCCAAACGAGACTACGGGCGGTATTTTTGTATCATGGCGGAGAAAGGAGGAACTTCCCACGGGGGCTTGACTGAAAAGTTGAGCCCCTTTTTTCATGCCAAAAAACAGGAGGTAAATGCTTATGGCAGATGATAAAACCACAAAAACGCCGGAACAGCCGGTAACGGATAGCGGGCCGGGCAAGGAAACACCGCCTAATCCCCCAAAAGAGTCGGAGAAGGTTTCCGTTTCCCCGGAGCCGGAAAAAAAGACGGAACCAGAGGTAAAGACCCCACAGGTTTCTGTCTATAACTTCGCTGAAATTATGAAGGAAAAGAAAGCCGAGGAACGAGCGGCAGCTCCCGGCGTGGAAAAGCCTGACCCGGCAAAAGCGGAGAAACCGGAAAAGCAGCCGGAGGCTCCGAAAAAAGCAGAGGAAAAACCCAAAGAGCCGGAACAGCCGAAGCGCCGGGGCCGTCCCCCGAAAGCAGATAAGGACAAGGACGCAGCCTCGAAATCCAAAGCTCCCGCACAGAAAACGGAAAAGGCGGTCAAAAAGGAACCGGAGAAAAAAACGGCTCCAACGGTACAGGCCGCTCCCGCTCCGAAGGAACCCGAAAAACCGAAGGATGCTCCACGCCGGGGCAAGGAGCAGATCGTCTATATCAAGCTGAACGAACTCCACGCCTTCAAGAACCATCCCTTTGAAGTCCGGGACGATGAAGAAATGCGGGCTATGGTGTCCAGCGTTAAGGACAAGGGCGTGACCCAGCCCGCTATCGTCCGTCCCCGTGAGGATGGCGGCTATGAGATCGTGTCCGGCCACCGCCGCCAGAAAGCCAGCGAGCTTGCCGGATATGCGGATATGCCCTGTATCGTCCGAAACCTGACAGACGATGAAGCCATCACGCAGATGGTCGAGGATAATCTCAACCAGCGTGAAGAAATCCTCCCCAGTGAGCGGGCCAAAGCCTTGAAAATGCAGCTTGAGGCTATCAAGCACCAGGCTCCCGCACTTCGGGCCAGATTGACCCGAAGGACGCAGGAAAACGCTCCAACGAAATTGTGGCCGAGCGTAATAAGATGGCGGTCAAACAGGTGCAGCGGTATATCCGGCTCAATGAGCTGGTTCCCGACTTGATGAAGCTGATGGATGAAAAAAAACTGGGCTTTACTACGGCGGTGGAGCTTTCCTATATCGGCAAGAAGAACCAGAACTATATCGCCGTTGCCATTGACAGCCAGCAGTCCTCGCCTTCACAGGCGCAGGCAAAGCGTATGCGGGAACTGGACGAAAAGAAGCTGCTCAACGGGGATGTGATCGACGGCATTATGATGGAGGACAAAAAGGAGGTAGACAAAGTGATTTTGACAGGTGCGGAACTGAGCAAGTATTTCGGCAAGGAAACTACGCCGAGGGAAATGAAGGACCAGATCATCAAGCTGCTGGACGACTGGAAGGGTCAGCAGAAGGAACACGAAAAACCGGAGAAGAAAACCGAACAGGAAAAGTAAGCTAAAACTTCGGGTCAGCATGGCCCGAGGATTGCGCTCTGCCCCGCGCCCCGAAGCTCTGGAGATATAAATGATTCCCCGTCGCCAGTTATTCCGTAGCATAGCCGGGAAAATCAGTCAAGGGCAGCGCCGCCGCAGGCGGTGCCAGAGGCACCCTTGACGGATTTCTCCCGGTTATGCTTTTTCCCGGTCAAGCGACGGGGATATAAATTCTCCAGAGCCGTTCCCCTTCCCGGGGGAAGGGGCGGAGGGATTGGGCGAACTCTTGCTTTTCCCTAAACCAAAACAGAAATGGAGGCTCAACCAATGAAACGACCTTTAGCGTACCTGACCGCCGCATGGAGCGGCGAGCCGGATGTTGATATGGAGCTGGCGGCTCACTACTGCCGCCTTGCTTATGAGGCGGGCTTTTCCCCGATCTGCCCGCTCTTGTACCTGCCGCTGTTTTTGAATGACAGCGTTCCCGAGGAACATAAGGCCGGGATTGATATGCGCCGGGATATGCTGCGGCGTTCTCATACCCTGATCGTCTGCGGCAGCGTTGTGGACGAGGATGTGAAAAACGATATTGCGGTTGCCGGACGGCTGGGCATTGCGGCGACAACGCTGGAAGGGGTGCTTGCCGTGAAGGGACACGGCACCCCGGGCCATGCCGGACATTAAGCTGGGGAGCCTTTTCGACGGGATCGGCGTGTTCCCTCTGGCTGCTTCCCGGTGCGGTATCCGTCCGGTCTGGGCCAGCGAGATTGAAAAAGCGCCCATCTCCATAACCAAAAGGCACTTTCCCGATATGGCGCATTTGGGAGATATTACGAAGGTGGACGGCGGGAAAATCCCGCCGGTCCATGTGATAACCTTCGGTTCCCCCTGTCAGAACCTTTCTCTGATCGGCAACCGCTCCGGCCTTGCCGGGGCAAAATCAAGCCTGTTCTATCAGGCGTTTCGTATCATACAGGAAATGAGGGATGCTACTGATAACCTATATCCAGCTATCGCTGTTTGGGAAAACGTCATGGGAGCGTTTTCTACAAATGACCGGATGGACTTTAGAGCCGTCCTATCCGCCTTCTCGGACACCGAAGTTCCAATGCCTCCTTCGGGAAGATGGGGAAATGCCGGAATGGTGCGAGGGGGAACGCCTGATGTGTGCTGGCGGCTCATGGACGCCCAGTATTGGGCAGGCACCCGAAGGCTGGCACGAAGGCAGCGGATTTTCGTCGTGGCGGATTTTGGAGGCAGACGTGCCGCAGACATACTATTTAAGCCCCGTCCAATGCTCCCACTTCCTCCGCCTTGCGGAGAGGGCGGGCGGGCCGCCGCCGAAGGAGATCGAACAGCTTCTTTTGAAACAGGGCGGCAGATACCAGTCATCCACCCCTTTCAGTGCTTCCGTATGCGGGGAGCGGCAAAAAGGCAGGAAGAAACGGCCTTCCGAAACAGCTTCGGATTACCAACTGACCCTTTTCCCACTCTTTTAGCCAGTGACGTGACGCCCTTCGCCTTCTGGTATGAGGGCGACCCGGAGGGCGGCTGTATCCGTTTTCTGACGGAAACGGAAAGCGAACGGCTGATGGGGCTGCCAGAGGGCTGGACAAAGTACGGGGCGGACGGCGTGGAGATCCGGCCTCTGCAACGCTACAAGGCGCTGGGGAACGCGATTGCCCTCCCTTGCGCCGATTACATTATGGCCGGGATCTATGAGGTGCTGGCTGACCGGGCCGGAAAGGAGGAATGAGCCCATGTTTGAAGCCTATATAACCAACACCGCCCTGTACCCCTTGATGGGGATTGAGGTAGGGACAACGGTACATTTCCCCACGACGACACAGGAGTTGCAGGCCGCCCTTGCCAAAATCGGGATAGACGGGAAACGGTACAGCGAAGTGTTCTTTACCAGCTTTGACAGCGATGTGCTGGGGCTCTACGATCATCTCTACGAATGTGAGAACATCGACGAGCTGAACGAGCTGGGCCACGCCCTGCTGGAAGTACGGGATAAGGGCGGACTGGAAACCTTTGAAGCCGCTCTTGTCTTGGGAAACCACACACGGAGCGTGAAGGATTTGATAAACCTGACGCAGAACCTTGACCTTTACCGCTTTTACCCGGATATTTCCGATGATGAAGGGCTGGGCCGCCTTTACGCCGACGAGCTTGGGACCATCGACATACCGGAGCACATTCAGAACTACTTCGATTATGAAGCATACGGGCGGGATGTGCGTATCAACGAGGGCGGCGTATTCGCTCCCGGTGGATATGTGTCGGCAGTCCCGGAGGGCTTCAAGGAGTATTACCACGGGCCGCAGGACATTCCGCCGGAACACCGGATATTTGCCTATCCTGAAAAGGCCGAACCTGTCCACTCCATTCTCGTTGCACTCAAACGGTTTCAAGAAGCCCCGCCCGCTCCGAAAAAGGACAAGGCGGGGCCTTCCCATGAAGAACGGTAGGACTTCGGGCCAGCATGGCCCGAAGCATGAAGGAGGTGCATACCATCAACTATTACCCTATCAATGAAGGAGCCGCCCGCCGGGCAAAGGAAATGAACAGCTTTTCCGACTACAAGGAAGGGAGCGCAACGGCGGAATACCGGGCAATGGTGGACAAGGCCGCCGCCATAGCGGAAAAGCAGAAATCCCGGGTGGCCCCCATGTACCATGAGAAGATCGACCATTTGTTAGACACCTATGCCCGAAAGCTGGCTGAAAACATGAACCAGGGCTTTGCCATTGACGCAAGGGTTCCCTCTGTGATGATCGCCGGACCTGCCAATTTCCCGGTGGGGAAGAAGGAAAAACAGAACCGGGCCCGGGACAGCAACATGGAGGAATGGCAGTATATTCAAGGGCTGCTGGATAAGATACGCAGTACCGGCATGGGCGGGATCAGCGCCGATGACCCGGCAGCGATTGAAAAGCTCCAGAAGAAGCTGGACGGGCTGGAACGCTCCCAGCTCATTATGAAGGAGGTCAACGCCTATTACCGCAAGCATGGCAAACTGGATGGCTGTGCGCTGCTGTCGCCGGACCAGATCGAAAAGCTGAAAGCAAGCATGGCGTCAAGCTGGCGGAGCGACCCGAGGCCCTTTGAAAGCTACCAGCTTACCAACAACAACGCGGAGATCCGCCGGGTAAAGGCCCGTATCGAACAGCTTTCCAAACAGGCACAGCAGGAATTTTCCGGCTGGGAGTTCGATGGGGGTCGTGTGGAAATGAACCGGGAGGACAACCGCTTGCAGGTGTTCTTTGACGGAAAGCCTGACGCGGACACCCGGGCCGAGCTGAAAAGCAGCGGCTTTCGTTGGGCTCCCAGCGTGGGTGCATGGCAGAGGCAGCTCACGGACAACGCCATCCGGGCGGCTGACCGGCTGGAATGTATCAAGCCGCTGTCCGGCGAAAAGCTCCCAGCTTCAAAAGAAGCCCTCTATCTTGCAGACCATGCGGGAACAGGGCGAAAAAGTCCAGACGGAGCCGGAAAAGAAAGCTCCGTCCGGCAGGGATGCCGAGCGGTAAGCCTCGGGCCACATTGGCCCGAGGCTTTCTGTTCGCCGAGATTGTACGGGGGCCTCCCGGATAGCGGGAACCCCGACGGAAAGGAGGTTTTATGCAGGAAGAAGTAAACCAAAAAACGGTTGCCCTTTCGATCAGGACAACGAAGCTCACGGGAAAAGTGCTGGCTGCCGCTCTTGGGAAGGTGGTGCGGACGCTGCAAAAGCACCACCGGAAGGCGCTGACCCCACAGGGACGCCAGAGTGTGAAAAAGCTGATGAACCACTATGGCGGCAAAAGCGCCATGCCCTATGTGGGAGCCCCGAAGGATTTTGACCGGATCGCGAAGGAGTTCCATGTGGACTACGCTTTCCATAAAGTGAGCCCCGGCCATTACCTGCTGTTTTTCAAAGCCAATCAGGCGGACGCTATCACGGCGGCCTTCCAGAAGTACAGTGCAAAGGTGCTGGACAAAGAGCAGGACAAGCCTTCTATCCTCGGCCAGCTTCGGAAATTCACGGAGCAGATCAGGACGCAGGCAAAGGAGAAGCAGCGGACCAGAGAGGCGGTGAAGGACGGACGTTGAGTGACAAGATCAGAAAATATGTGCTCCCCAACCTGCCGTACCTCTTTGTGTTCTGGTTTTTTTCCAAAATCGGGACGGCCTACCGGACTGCACCCGGCACAGACTTCGGGACAAAGCTCATGGGGATGCTCGACACCTTCCCGAAAGCCTTTGAAACCTACTGGCCGGGGCTGGGCGGTATTGACCTGCTGGTGGGCCTTGCCGGTGCGGCTGGGATGTATCTGCTGATACAGTCAAAGATCAGGAAGGCAAAAAAATTCCGGCGGGATGCGGAGTACGGCACCGCCCGCTTTGGAACAAAGGAGGATATAAAGCCGTTTGTAGACCCTAAATTTCAGAACAATGTCATTTTAACCGGGACGGAGTTCCTTACCATGAACACCCGTCCGAAGGTACCTGCCAATGCCCGGAACCTAAACGCCTGTGTCATCGGCTCGTCCGGCTCGGGAAAGACAAGGTTCTGGCTGACCCCGCAGCTCCTTCAAGCCCATTCCTCGTATGTGGTGGTAGACCCGAAGGGCGGCACCCTCGACCAGTGCGGGCGGTTCCTGCAAAGGGAAAAATACAGGGTGCGGGTGTTCAACAGTATCGACTTCTCCAAATCCATGCACTACAATCCGCTGGCCTATATCAAGACGGAAAGCGATGTTTTGAAATTCGTTACCGCCCTGATTGCCAATACCAAAGGCGATGGCAAGGAGGGCGACGAGTTCTGGACAAAAGCCGAAACCCTTTTGTACTGCGCCCTTGTGGCCTATATCGTCTTTGAGGGGCCGGAGGAAGAACGCAACATGAATACGCTGGTGGAAATGATAAACAGCATGGAAGTCCGGGAAGATGACGAACCTTCAAAAATGCGGTTGACTATATGTTCGATGGGCTGGAACGCCGCAGTCCCCAGCACTTCGCTGTGAGACAGTATAAGAAATACAAGCTGGCCAGCGGCAAGACAGCTAAAAGCATACTGATTAGCTGCGGAGCCAGACTTGCCCCCTTTGACATTCCCCAGCTTCGGGAGATCATGTCCTATGACGAACTGGAGCTTGATAAGCTGGGGGATGAAAAATCAGCGCTGTTCTTCCTTATCAGCGACACGGACACCACCTACAACTTTTTGGTTGCCCTCGCTTTTTCGCAGATGTTCAACCTTCTGTGTGAACGGGCTGACAATACCTATGGCGGGCGTCTGCCCTACCATGTGCGGGTGCTGTGGGACGAGGCTGCCAACACCGGGCAGGTGCCGGGGCTGGAGAAAATTGTGGCTGTCATCCGTTCCCGTGAGATCAGCCTGACACTCTTTTATCAGGCTATGAGCCAGTGCAAGGCATTGTACAAGGACCATTCTGAAACCATCATGGGCAACATGGACAGTATCGTGTTCCTCGGAGGCCGGGAGGCTTCCACCCTAAAGGATATTTCGGAAAACTGGCTGGGCAAGGCCACCATCTCCATGCAGACCGAAGGCCGGAGCCGGGGGCAGTCTGAAAGTTACAGCCAGAATATGCAGCGGCTTGGCCGGGAGCTGATGACTACCAGCGAGATCACCACCATGCCCGGGGATAAATGTATCTTGCAGCTTCGGGGGCTCCCGCCCTTCCTGTCCCCGAAGTATGACTTGAAAAAGCACCCGAATTACAAGTACACAGCCGAATTTGATAAAAAGAAAAACGCCTTCCGCTTGGAAAGCCTGTTCCGCCACCGGCCATTGAGACTAAAGCCGGAGGACGAATACACGGTGTACGAAGTGGACGGCTCCGACACGGACGAAGAAGCTGACCTGTTGAACTTCGATGATCTGGACAGCGACGAGTTCGTGTAACTTCGGGCCATGATGACCCGAAGCGCCGCCGATGTGGGCGGCTTTTTTTGTACCCAAAACCATCAAACAAACAAAATGGAGGAACGTATATGGAATTTTTCAATCAGGCAATCGACATTCTTAAAATTCTGGTCATGGCTCTTGGCGCCGGTCTGGCGGTGTGGGGTGTCATCAACCTTCTGGAAGGTTACGGGTCGGACAACCCTGCGGCAAAATCACAGGGCATTAAGCAGTTCATGGCTAATTAAAGGGAACAAAAAGAAAGGAAAAACCAATCCAGACGGTATCAGCGGCAGGCTACAAGAATAAATTGTGATTACACAAGATTGGTGTTATAATAAGAGAAAAGTTCCTGCCGGGGCAGCCGCCCCGGTGGTATGGATAGGAAGGCAGGAAAACAATATGCACATCAGCTATAAACCACTCTGGCATACACTGTTAGAGCGTGATATGAGAAAAGAAGATTTAAGGCTTGCCGCCGGTATGACAACGAATATGATCGCCAACATGAGCAAAGAGGGAAAGCACATCAGCATGGACACATTAGCCCGTATCTGCGAAACGCTGAATTGTGAGATTACCGATGTGATTGAGTTAGTACCAGACGAGCCTGCTTCCACAGGAGGTAAGGAACATGAGCGAATTGAAACCGAGAATAACAGAAAACGGAATTGATTATATCCTTGATGGGGATTACTACATCCCGGATTTGAAGCTGCCGGAAGAACACCGCTCCATTGGAAAGTATGGACGGCTACACCGGGAATATTTAAGAGAAGTCCACCCAGCCAGATTGAACACATTGATATTGACCGGAGAGCTATGGACATATCTTGCAGACCTGAACGAACAGGCACAGGAACGGTTAGACACCATCATAGAGCAGATGAAAACTACCGAGGGCGTGACCGAGGAATTGAAGCGTACCCATCAAATGGAATGGGTGCAACGTTGCAATAACATTCACAACCGGGCGGAAGAAATTATTTTGCATGAGATGATTTATTCATAACGGTGTGATAGAATGATTATGACAAATCGACAGTTGTGGAGGTAGAAAAACATGTATAGAATATATAGTGCACTTATCGAAATTGTTGCGGCAGCTGTTTTTATAATTCCTATTTGGTGCATATATAACAAGTTATGTTTTCATAGCTGGAAACGAACTATTATTTATATGGTATTTGGGTTTTATTTTACTGCGGTCTTAGCACTTGTTGGCTTCCCTAATATAGCATCTCTGAAAATTGATTTTGCAGTGAACGTTATCCCATTTTTGGATATGGTTTCGGATTTCGTTAATGCTTGTTTGAATATACTTTTATTTGTTCCATTTGGTTTCTTTTTGCCGATATTGTGGGATAAATTTAGAAACATTAAAAATATTGCCTTAATGGGATTTATAGTTACAAGTTTAATTGAAATATCACAGATTTTTACTTTTAGAACCAGTGATATAAACGA
>NZ_QUMD01000048.1 GCF_003481985.1 Clostridium sp. OF09-36 | reverse complement strand
GCCGTTTCAGTTCTGCCAGCACCTCCGGCGGGATACGGTCTACCAGCCGCTGAATGTCTTTCAGCTCGCTTTCCAGCTTTGCCCGTTCCATCGTATCTTTCATCTTGCCCTTTTCGCTGGCTTTGGCTCTGGCTTCCAACTGTTCATTTTCTGCTAAAAGGTCGTTTATTGTAACCTTGTATTTTTTGAGCTGACCGGAGAAGTTCTCCATCTGCGGAAACCATTTTTTCAGCAGGGAGAGGGCTTCCTCTTTTTTCTTTCCGGCGTTGAACGGGGTAATATCGCCCAGCGTGGCTTCAATGGCTCTTGCCTGTTTGGAGAGATTGACCGCCTGCTTGAACAGACGGGTGGGGATATGCTTCCTGCCTGTCTTGCTGGCACTTTCCCCACGCTCCAAGTCGGGATATTTCTCCACCATATAGGCGTGAAAATCGTCCTGCCATTTTGTGAGGTTGGCTCTATTCCCTATAATCTCCTTTGCACACAGGCGGTTGTCCTCTGTCAGAGGGACAAAGACCAAATGCAGGTGGGGCGTTTTCTCGTCCATGTGTACCACCGCCGACACGATATTTTCTTTCCCTACACGCCCGATTAAGAAATCAGCCGCCCTCTGGAAAAATTCCTGTATCTCCTTTGGGGACTTCTTCTTAAAAAATTCCGGGCTGGCGGTAATCAGCGTATCCACAAAACGGGTGCTGTCCCTGCGGGTGCGGCAGCCAGCTTGTTCAATGCGGCTTTGAATGAAGTGGTAATAGCGTCCCTCCGGCTTGACGATGTGGAAATTGTACTTGCTCCGGCTGGTGTCAATGTCGGGATTGCTGGCGTACTGTTCCTTTTGCCGTTCGTGATGGGCTTCCAGCGGTCTTGCCGGATTGCCCTTGTGTTTTTCAAATCGCAAAATTGCGTGTTGTGCCATGAAACTCCTTTCCCCGTTCCGTTCCTTTCCGGGACTTTTCCACAGGAAAATCCCGCAGAAAATATCTCGGATCGGATAGGAATGGATAAGATATAAATAAAATCGTTTTAATCTCTGTATTTCTATATACCGTCCGATTTTCGTACTTCAAGAGGATTGATTATCGTACTTGTGGAGTGCGGTTTTCAGTCCTCCGGCGTTCCATAACCGTATTTCTTGAAGTCGGTGTTTGGAACCGCTTCGTAGGATTTTGGGTAAATGCGATTGGGTTTTCCACAGCCCTGCTTCTGGATTTCCACCAGTCCGGCGTATTGCAGTTCCCGCAGGGTGTTGACCGCTTTCTGCCGCCCGCAGTGGAGCAGCTCCACTACCTCGTTGATGGGATAGTAGAGGTAAATCCGCCCGTATTCGTCCACCCACCCGTTTTTTCGGGACAGGTCTGTCCGGCGCAGGATAAAGGCATACAGTACCTTTGCTTCGTTGGACAGGGGCATGAATGTGGGGGCTTCAAAAAGGAAATTGGGAAGCCGGGTAAAGCTGACCGCTTTTTCCGGCTGATGGATATAAATGGTGTTTGTCATATTGTGTTTTGTGGACGGTTAGAAGTCCGTTTTCGGAGGCAGACGGTAGTTTCTATTGCCTGCCCCTGTTCTGTGCTTGTAAAGCCTTGTAAATCAAGGACTTTTCAGCCCCTAACTGTCCACACAAGACCTCCTTTTCCGTTCACTTTCTGTTTTCTGCCGCCTGTGAACTCTGGCGGCACAGCCGGGGCAGTATTTTGCCCGGTTGGATTTAGGGACGAACACACCGCCGCAGACCGCACAGCGTTTCAAGTCCTTATCCCGGAAAATCTCCGCTTCCAGCGTCCCGTCCAGCGGCAAGACCGCCCAGCGGAACCACTTACAGCAGACCGAGAAAGAAACCGTCTGCGGACAGGTGCAGGTGTCCCCATCGTCAAGGAACATACAGTTCCCGTCCTCATAACAGCAGCACTCCCGGCGTATCAGGCTGTTTGCCTGTTTCCGCTGCGCCGGCGTCATACGGTAGAGGGAGCCGTCCGGTTTGCGCTCTATGGGCGGCAGTCGTTTATATGGGTTCTCTCTCATGTGTTCCCTCCATTTTTCTGTTGCCGTTCTCCCCAAAAAGGCTTCCTGCCCCATTCCTGCGGCGTGTTCCCAACAGGGGCCCCCACAAAGTCGTTGGACTTTGTGGGGAGAGGAGCCACAGCGGAGCGAGTGAGCTTTCGCCATTTGGCGGAAGCGAATGATACGCAGCTTGTGGCGACGAGGCACGCTCCCCGGACTTCGGGACATTTTGTCCCGAAGTGGCTCGTAGCGGTGCTTCCCCTGCCGGGGTATTCCTTTTCGGACGGTCATTCATTTTTCAAGGTGCGGCTCATCGATGAACTAAGATAAGTCTACACCTAAATGACCGCCCGCCCCGTATATCCATAAAGTCGGAAATCAGCCCGGAAAACTTTCTATTTCCACGCTCTCGGAATTGTGGTAGAATAGAAATAATGAGTGATAAATAGGAGATAGGAAAGCCTTTATAAATGGATATTTGAAAAGATATATTCATTTTCACGATGGAAAAATGGAGGAGGCACAATGAACTTTAACGAAGCAATGCAAATACTTGGAAACAAGTTGCAAGGAAAGTACGGACATTTAGGCTTTAAGTATAAAAAATCTGACAAAACACTTACGAGGCACAGTAAAAATTTCACCTATATGATTGCGTTTTCCTCATTCGGCGGGAACACAAAGGATAGCATAAGTATAGAGGTTTGCTATATAATCAACACTCGTCCATACGACCCTTATGGTTATGCCAAACCAGACCTCAACACACAACCGCTGTTTTACAGTTTAAGAGACAATGAAATATATCTTGACATAGGAAATGAAGAAAAAATTGATAATACCTTTGAGATTGTTTGTCAGTGGATGGATAAATTACTGATTCCAAAAATGAATGAGCTTTGTGCTACCGAGTAAAATGAGCAGTTGACAATATCAGTGAATTATCTGCGAGAAAATTAGAAATATTTTTGACTATCAAGCAGACAAGGAGGGGGAGCATGGAACTATCCATACAAGAACGATTGAAAGACCTGCGTGTGGAGCGTGGGCTGACGCTGGAGCAGCTTGAGGAACAGGTAAATCTCTCCAAGTCTGCACTGGGCAGTTATGAAGCAAAGGACTTCAAGGACATCAGCCACTATGCCATTATCAAGCTGGCGAAGTTTTACGGCGTGACTGCCGATTATCTGCTGGGGCTGTCCCAAACAAGAAATCACCCAAACGCCGATCTTGCAGACCTGCGCTTGAGTGATGATATGATTGAACTATTGAAAAGTGGGCGGGTGGATACTTCCCTCTTGTGTGAGCTGGCGGTACACCCGGATTTCCCCCGGCTAATGGCTGACCTTGAAATCTATGTGAACGGAACGGCAGTCAAGCAGGTACAGAGCGCAAATGCCATTGTGGATATTATGAGCGCAACCATTATGAAGCAGCACAATCCCGGCTTGTCCGACCCGCAGTTAAGGCAGCTTGTCGCCGCCCATATTGACGATGACAGCTTTTGCCGCTATGTGATACAGCAAGACATAAACAAGATAGCCCTTGACCTGCGGGAAGCCCATAAGGACGATTTTTTCAGCGTTCCGGAGGACAATCCGCTGGAGGATTTCTTGCAGACCGCCGAGGAAACTGCCAGTCCAGACAGCGACCCGGAGCAAGCGGCTTTGGCGTTTATCTGTAAGCGGCTCAAGCTGAATTTGAAAAAGCTGTCCGAGGAAGAAAAGAAGTGGCTGAAAAAGATTGCACAGAAGTCGGACTTGCTGAAAAATCCGAACCCACAGCGGGGGAGAAAATAGAGAACGAAAAATTGGAGGGAGTAAAGGTGCAGGAGGCAATTATAAAATTGAAACTTCTCGGTCAAATGCCAGACGCAGTGAAAGATGACCCTACAGAAGAAACCATCAACATGTATGACGAATTGCTCTCCAATGTAAAAACGCCATTGACAAGAGAAGAAGTAGGCGTATTGATTGACATTTTCCCCGAAGGTGGAATGTATGGAGTAGAGTGGGATTTGCTAAAATTGGTAGAGTCTTATCTGATAGAAGCACCATCAAGTGAAGAGTATCGAAAATTGATTACTGCTTGTCCAAGTGAAGAATGGCGAGAAACTATGCAAGCCCGTTTAGATAATTGGGAAAACAACAAACAATAACTTGTTTGGGAGATAGCAAAGCCAGTCGAGCCAGTCAACGGTCAAGATGAACGGCGCATTTCATGCGCCGCCGTTGACAGCCCCGCCCGTCTTTGCTAATGGGCAATCAAGGCGGGAAAGCCCTAAAATGGCTTCCCGCCCATTTCTAAGAACTGATAAGTCAGATTTGCTGAAAAATCCAAATCCACAGCGGGGACGGAAGTAGAGAACAATAAATAAGAATTTACAGGAGGAAAATCAATGGAGAACTTGATTAAGTTTTTAGAAGATAAGATAACGGATAAAATGTCTGTGGAAGAAATAGTTGATGTTTTTGAGCAGATGTGCAGCACACCGCTTGAAGAAGATATGGTTTTATTTGAAACCGGAACATTTACTGCTTTTTCAAAAGAACCATTTTTTCAAATTTCATTAGTTCGACAGTTTTCAAATGATGATGAAGAGTTTTATCAAATCCATGTAGTCATCTTGTATAAGCCAACCGCTGAAAATAAAATTTTCAGCGAAACAACATGGGACGAAGATTTAGACGAAAATATATTTGACTATATCAGAAAATCAGCGTCGTTTGCTTATGCAAGAAATCATGAATACATCGAGGTAAAAATATATATGGACGAAACTTAACTTCTCATTTATCAGGGAGATAGCAAAGCCCTAAAATGGCTTCCCCGCCCATTCCAATTTTGAGAGAAAAATCTGTTTGCTTTTTGTGAGTGTGTCCACAAGTTCGGGACATTTTGTCCCGAAGTCCGGCGTGGGACGAGGAACGGGGGCTTTCATATACGCCCTGTCTGCTGACGAAACCAGCCCTGCGCTTGCGGCTCCACGACACGCAATCACAGCCCTGTTTTCCTGCTGCTTCAAATGCCCTTGCCCGACCCGGCGGCAACCTCATTTTCGCAGCAACGCCGACAGAGCGTATAACACACTACACTTTGCAAGCAAAGTCGTGTGCCAAGGGGCAAGCCCCTTTGGAAACCCCGGACAACAAAACAGGCTGAATATCTCGCACTTTTTCGGTGCTTGATACTCAGCCTTTATTTGTTGTCAGCAGCCCCCGTTTCGTGGTCTGCGTGTAGTTCCTTGTAAACTGACCTAACATTTGAGTAAAAGAACTGCCTGTATCAAAAGCATTATCTATATTTTTAATTTTTAATAAGATTTCTCGTTCTTCATTTCTGAGATTTTCTAATACGGCATTTAATTCACTGTAACGTTCAGCTATTTTATTTTCACCAAAAAGTTGCGTGTCATCGAACTCTGGTAAATCAGAAGCTATTTTAAGCATTTTCTGTACTGAAATTTTTCCGTCAAAATCCTGTTCAAGCAATGCAAAATAATCCGTTAATAACGGCGAAAGATTTTCTTTAATATATGCAGTGCTTTTTTCATTAGCTTTCTGTTTTTTGTATTTTTGTTTCAATTGAGCTTTTAATGTATTTAATTGAATTAAGTCGCTATAATACTCTTGACTAATCATACCTGCAAAAACAGGAAATTGGTCTATCACATCTTTTCTTTTATAAAAATCTGAGAACCGATAGAATAACGCAAACTTACTTGCCATTAAGTTTTGATGTTGAAACAAGTAAGAAACCATATTTCTTAATGACGCTTTTTTCCCTTGTTGGTCAGCATCGGTAGCCATATTTGTCACAAATAAGCCTAATGCACATTCAATCTCATTTTTTACATCTTTATACGGCAAAGCCGGTTTTTCTACAAAATAGCTTAACTCCAAATTTTCAGGTTCAAAGCCCTTTGCTTCTTTAGAAAAATGCATTTTGCTGCCATCATCCCAATTATAACGAGCGATAACATAGGTATTATCATCTATAGCCATTACAAGAGTATAAAGATACGAAAAGTCGGTTATTTTGCCTTTTGGTATTGTACAACGAGTACTGCACAAGCAATAATCAATTATCTCAACTAATGCACTTTTACCTGTTTTGGATTCGCCAGTGATTATATTTACTCCTTGCTCAAGTGGAACTACTCTTTTTTCGCCATTTTTATTAAATATAATAATAGCTTTTATATAACTTTTCATTTTGTATCAACTCCTAAAAAGAAAGATAAATGGTCTTCGGTGGTTTTTGAAAACACAACTCCAAGGTAAAATGCACATTTAATCCAATCTTTGATAGCTCCCTCAAAATCTTTGTAATCAATTTTCTTGATAAGGACAATCTTGTGATTGTTAAAGGCTATTTTTCCTTCGGAAGATAAAATAATAATTGCTTCTTTACAATATGGTTTAAGTGAATTATATCTGTCAATATAGCCAGATAACCTTGTTTTACCAGAAATCTTACGTTCATCAATAATTTGAGGGGACTGAAACAAAGTATCTATTCGACTTCTTCTATTTGCATTTACTAATTTTTCTCGTGATTCAGCATACAGTAAAATTGGAATTGCCATAAACGGTAATTTTATCTCACAAGGTTTTTCGTAACCAGAAAGAAAACTCTGCATTAGTAAAGAATAAAAATGAGGATTCATTGAAAGCTTTTTGATGTTATTTATGCTCATTCTTTTCTTCACCTACTTTCCATTTGAAATCTGTTTCGTCCACTATGTTATGTATAACTCCTCGCTGAAAGTATCCTTGATTACGAATAATAGAGCCAAAATCATTCGCATCCCAACTCATTACACCATTGTAAAGCTGCTTTGAAATTCTTATTTGTCCTTCCTCGGTTGCTCCTTCAGCATTCAAATCGCTATTCGCTTTACTATATTGCATCTTTGCAGACAAATCTTCCATATATGATTCAAGACTTTCTAAATACATAAGGTTGTCCCTAAAATATTTGGCAACGGTTAAATCAGCTTTCCAATAATCTGACATTGCATTTGGAATCATTTTGTCATACTTAATCTCACGAATAGAAGCAACAAATTTTTTCTGTTCTAGTGTAGTAATTTTGTCTTTAGGAACAACTGCTTTTGCGTACTCATTTGGAAGTGGCGCAGTTCCTTTTGTTCCCTATGCTGCTGATTGTATCTGTAGAATTTCATCAAATGCTGACTTGGTCACCTCCCATTTATGCGGGGGTTCCTTAACTTTTATTAATATTTCGCCAAGCAAAGCACCTATATATCCGTCTCTATTTTCGGAAGGAATGTGACCTACATATTTAGAAAATTCATTCGATATACCGTCTATTGAAGTTTTTGCAGCTTCAATCGTAAATTTATCTAATATTTCCAAAAGGCGACTTTCGTCATAAGAGTCACCGAAAATTCTATTATATTGATTCCTGAATGTTTCTTCAGTTTTCTTAGAGGTAGCTCCTATGTCTTTTAAGCATTTTAATTTCTCAGTCTTTTTTATATTATTCCAACTATGAAACGGAGAATCACTTTTTATTGTAGCTGTAGTACTGAGTATATAATTGGAAAAGTTTTTTACACGCTCATAGTCTACATACCAATTTGCAAGTGTCTTCCAAAAATCTATATCTCTGTCCGAAATAGATGTATTCCCAAAATGATGTTTTACTTCTCTCTGAAAGCAACCACCCACATCATTTATAATGCTCACATCACCATTTGTCTCAATTTGCAGAGTATCGCCATCGTTCAATTCGAAGCAATCTCTTAAAGCTATTAGATACTGGTATATATCACCAGCTTTTTGCAATGTTGCATCATTAACTGCTCTTGTCACGGTCAATACCTCCCTTCAGATTTGACCATTTTTTCGCATTGCCTTTCCATATGTTTTGCCACTCTTTCTCATTCACTATCGCATCAAACACAGGCTCAAGAAAAGTCTGGATTTCTTCAATGACAAATGGAAACTCAAGTGTGTTATCTTTTATGGTTTTCAAAAAGAATTTCCAACGCTTCTGCATATCTTCATCATCGGCAAGTGCAACAACACGCTTAAAACTATCTCTGTCATAGGGAGTGCCACGCCGCTGTAAGGTTTCAAATATAGCTGCCTGCAATTTTGCACCCTCAAAATCGAATGTCCTTGAAAGATAATAGATGTCATAAAAATCTTTCATCCTGCCTGTCAGTTCAAAGCGTTGCAGTATGGCATCAAACTTCTCGGCAATGGTGCTTTCAAGGGAATAAGTTTTGATTACAGGTGCTTCAAAATCTGGAAGCTGAGTGTTGATTGTGCGTTCTTCGGCACGGGGGACTATAATATCGCCCACTCCTATATCAACATTAAACGGCACACGCACATTTTTTATTTGAGCAATAATTTGTGTACTGATACCGTGATATTTTCTTTGCGGAGAAATCTCTTCAAAGCCTTTTGCTCGCATTTCTATATAATCGTTACCAGTCGGCGTGTCGATGATTATACAAATCAACTCTTTTACATCATCTATTGTATTAGAGTATCCACGGAGCAAGAAATCGACATCAATTGTTGCTCTACTTTCAAAATTAGTTAAAGTATAAATGAACAATCCACCTTTGAGTATAAGCGTATCCTCACACCCAGATTTTGATAACTTTCTCAAAAATTCTTCCTGCACAAAAAGCTGCAAACATTGCTGGTAACTGATACCAGAAGCTTTTGCTTTATTTCTCAGCTTTGCCAGAACGGAAGCTGCTATATCTGCCATTACAACCACACTCCAATCAATTCTTTTACACGCGTTTGAACACGCAAAACTTTCGCATATTCTATAAGATTCGGTATATTCTTTTTCGGGTCCTTAACATAGCCTTGTACTGCTTTATTAAAAACCTCCTTATCTATCTTGTTCATATTTCGCAGCACATCGCAAATAGTACGGTCACGGTCATAAATGCGGACTTTGTGGAAATCAATTTCACCTTCGGTTTCGCCCAGCGTAACCAACTCTGACTCTACACGATATGCCTTTATAAACGGATAATCGATTTTTGTTCGCCGCTTAGAGACATTTTTATCTATTGCAAAGTTCCATTCGGCAGGATTTCTGTCACTGTATCTATAATAGAATAGGGCAGTCTCCATACAGAGCACTGCATCGGGAAACAATCGATTGATAATGACAACTTCACTTTCTCCATAATCTTGAGTCCAGTGATAGTAACCTCGCCTGACTCTTTCAATCAATCCTTCATCTAAAAGTTGTTTTATATCTGCATAGTATAACTTTGAAGCTGTAAGTTCAGCAGTAGTCATAACATAATTATGACTGCTAAACAACATTCTCAGTGTCTCAATATCTTTATTTTGAAGCATATCTTCACCTCTATTTAATCGCCCCTAATCAAGTCAACGATTGGGCACTTTACTATATTATATTTGATTTTTCTCTTTAAGTCAATAATAACAAAGTGAACGCTTTTAATTCTATCAATTAGGCAGTTTAGTATAAAATCTGTCCTCCGCTTTTATAACCAAATAAAATATTAGTCAACGAAAAGACAACTATGTAAAAAAATAAGCGTACCACTATTTCTAATGATACGCCTATCCTCATTAAATCACTTCAAAATGCTTCAACGCATCCTTTATCGCTTCCACTTTCTCCGCTGTCGGATGCTTCCTTGGCTGTTTCAATTCTTCTACCGCATTAGGAGCATCATACATTGGCAAGCCTAAATCTCTCTTTACCTCTGCGATATATGCGGTATGTACTTTGAAGCCGTATTTAGCTTCTATGTACTCCTTTATCATTTTGTAGGTCACTCGTTCCTTGGGCTTGTAGCTTTCTGCTCTTTGAGCGATATCATCAAGCGGAACTTTTCCCTCACCCTCGCCAAACTCAACTTTTACGTTGATATGTCCGTCTGGTTTTTTGTGGGAAAGCAGTACAAGCGTCTCGACTGTATTAAAGAGGTTTGCCCTGTTATAATCCACCTTGCGTTCCACATTTCCCTTTTCCCATCCAGAATAAGGGTTACAGAACCGGACACGGAAATGGTAATGAGCACGAAAACGGGAAAAAAGTTCTGTTTCGTGAATCATATCACCGATCCTGCGTCCAACACCAGTAGCATTATCAAAGATCA
>NZ_QUMD01000047.1 GCF_003481985.1 Clostridium sp. OF09-36 | reverse complement strand
ATGATACTGTAAAGAATAAACATAACCTCTACCATACGAAAGACTATTTTCCTTAATATTAAATATATTATTATCCATATTTATAGTATACCATATGTATTGCCAAGATACGAATGTATGTTCGATTCTTATTTATATTTTTTGTACGCCTAACTCATCACTAAAGTAACGAGAATGCGGCGTGCATTTTTTCAAATATCCGATGCCCTGTCTGCGGAAGGATATAATCTGTTATTTCTGTGATTCTGTCATGCTATGACCTCCGTTCCGAGGGTGCATATCGTGTTGTCTGCCCTCTACAGGTGAAAGGACAAAAGGTCACGCTTTAAGAACTGAAAGGCAAAAAAATAATGCCCACCAAGGATTTGACTCCTCGATGGGCATTGCTTCTATACCAGTTATTCAGCCTGTTAAGTTTTTTGTCACGATGTGACCATCTTCATAAAATGCACTTACGCTTTTTTGTAATTCGCCACTACACCCAGCAGTTTTTTCTCATCAATCGGCTTGGAAATATGCCCGTTCATGCCTGCTTCCTCCGTTTTCTTTCTGTCCTCCGTGAAGGCATTTGCTGTAACAGCAATGATGGGAATGTTCTGTGCATCCTTTCTGGCCAGACTGCGAATCGTTCTGGTGGCCTCTATACCATCCATAACTGGCATCATGATATCCATAAGGATTACATCATAGTAGCTCTCTCTTGCGCTGCTGAAGATTTCCACTGCCTGCTTTCCGTCTGCTGCAGTCTCGACTTCTGCCCCGGCCTCTTCTAAAACGCACTGTGTAATTTCACGGTTCAGATCATTATCTTCCACCACAAGCAAGTGCATCCCCTGAAGATCTCCGCTCTTATCATCTTTTTCTTCCTGCCATTTCGGTGGAACACCAATTTCAAACGGCAACGTAACAGTAAAGGTTGTCCCCTTCCCCAGAACACTATCCACCTGAATGGTGCCTTGCATTGCATCTACAAGTTCATGGACAATTGCCATTCCAAGACCTGTTCCCTTATACTTTGTGCGTGCTGTTTTATGTTCCTGCGTAAAAGGTTTATACAGGTCATTCTCGATAAAGTCCCGACTCATTCCGATACCATCGTCCTGCACCTTTATCTCTAAAACAGTACTATTTTCGCTGTTTCCATCTATTTCCGAAACGATTGTCTGTACATGTCCGTTCTCTTTAGAATATTTGATTGCATTGCTGAGGAGATTGAGCAGTATTCTGCGAAAATGCATCACACTTCCGATGAGGAGCGATGCTGAACCTGGTCATCCCGGATGATTAAATCTATGTTTCCTTCCTGCAACTTACCTATCACAATTGCCTGCACATTTTCTAACTCCTCGTCCAGAGAAAAAGCAACATGCTCCAATTCAATTTCTCTGCTTTCCAATTTGCTCATATCCAGAACATCACTGAGCATGGACTGAAGATGACCGGATGCAATATCTATATTATCCAAACATTCCTTAATACGCTGTGGATTCGTAATATTCTTTCGAATGATCCCTGACATTCCCACGATTCCATTTAACGGTGTTCGAACATCATGAGACATATGGGAAAGAAATTCAGACTTTGCACGATTGGCACGCTCTGCCTTTACGTTAGAATCTTCCAGATTCTTCTGGTAAACCAGGAGTTCTTTAATATGCCGCTCCTGACTGCTTGCATACATCCGAAATACTGCGGAGATAATCAAAAGCAGAATAACTGACATGACTGAAATAATATAGAACGCCTGATTATTCTCCAAGACATAATCGAGAGTGTGATTTCGTGTGAAATCTATAATCCATTTCGTTTTCAGCTTGTACAGTGTTCCATCCTCAGCCATGGCCTGCAGGGCTGTATTCAGCTTGGCCTGCAGTTCCGGATTGGTATCCTTTACGGCGATTGACGGAAAGCTCTTCATAATGGATGCGCCCCTTACCAAATCCAGATTGCTGTTTTCAATGATTTTTTCTCCGACTGCACTATGGCAGATGGCAAAATCAACCTCTCCGTTTTCCACAGCCTGAAGGATTTCCGTGTTTGTATTGTACTCCACATATTCACATTGCAAATCAAAAAGTCCTATGATTACGGAGCGTGCCATAATGGAAACCCGTTTACCAGAAAGCGCAGCAGCACTTAGTGCCTTTTGTTTGCCAAACATACACAATTCATCTGATGCCATTGGAATCGTATGCAGCGTCCCTTTCATGTTGGAGAATATTTCCAGCCCAAGAAGGACATCTGCCTCTCCGCTTTCCAATTTCGCTCTACAGCCAAGCCAATTGTCTGTCAGAAACACTGGTTTCATTTCCAGTTGATTCGCAAGCTCTGTCATAATTTCAATATATAGCCCGGACAATTCGCCCTTGCTGTTGATATATGCGTTTGGGCAAAAATCATAGTCCGTAGCGATTCGCAACTCTGGGACATCTTTACCTGTATACTTGGCCGTTACTTCTACTTTCGGTTCTGGTGAAAAAACACCCATTTGAACAATTGTAAAGCCCACAATAATGGCAGTTACAATTGCGGTAATCACAAGCAACAGCCGATAGATCACCTTTGCTACATTATCTTTCATATGTGTTTTTAATATCTCCTTTGTATGAGATTCCTGATACCTATAAAATCACAAATATAGTATATCTTTCGTAGAAGTCACAGTCAATCTTTAACTTCTCAAAATTGCTTTTTCTTGCCGTTTCTCTTGCAGATGTCGGTTCAGAGCTTGACAAGAGAATCGTAGACGGCTCTGTTCATCGCATACGACTCTAACATATCACTGGCACACTCGATGGTGACGGCACGCTGGTCATTGGCATTGGATGAAGAACACCAGCTGCGGTTCTTTTCCTCCACGCAGAGAGAAATTCGGCCGTCTTTGCCAATGCCATAATTGCAGCTTGCCTGTCTGGACGGACTGGTAAAGCATCCGCAGATGCTCTCAGCTGATAACTGACCGACCACGCAGTGTAGCGTGATGCGGTCGATACTGTGCGTACGCTGCCCGGAGTGGTTCGGACTGAGCTTGGTGTAGGACACCAGAGAACTGTTTGTATATCCCATTTTACTTATCCTCGCTTTCTGCTCTGTCATGGAGCTGCTCTAATACGATTTTGATTTTCTCCGGCACAGGCAGGCCAAGATGAGCTGCGTTCTCCAGAAGGCTCACTCCCTCATTGGAGATGTAGAAGAAAATCACTGCAGTTCTCAGCACACTGCCTGTCCCGATCACCTGCACATCCAGCACATTGGCAATGCCCACGAGCAGGAAAATCAGCACCTTGCGGCAGATTCCCTTAAAGCCGACCTCGCTGGAGAGGTTCTTGTCCGCAACGGCATTCTATACCGTCCAGTGAATGGACGAGCCTCGTTCCGTGTTCTATGCTATCTTCGAATACGGAGGGTTTTATAATGAACGCATTAGAAAATGTATATAATATTGGTTACCTCGATGGCAGAAACCATGTGTTGGCACTTATCGTACTTTGGAGCAAAAAGAAAAAGCCCGAAACGATTCTTCATACGCTCTCTAATAAAATGTGATTTTCATGGTCTTATCTGCGGTCTTGATGACCGGAGATCCAAGGTTGTTGATAGTAGCAAGATGCGGTGTAAACAGGTAGAGCTCGCGATACAAAGTGTATTCCGAATATCGGTACATCCACTCTCGGGCAGCATAGGTCTTATATCTGCTCATCTGATTTCGTCCCCATGCCACAGAACTTGTATCAGGTGTATCTCTGACATAGAGTTTGGGTTCGCCGTCCAGGAAATACCAACCATTAATCACGATGTCATCATCTACGATATAGGTCCAAATGCTTGACGAAAGCAGGAGCTTCCCGCTTGGCAATAAAATCCCGCGCATGCCGCATCCAGCACCTCGCGTAATTCTTCCGTACTGCCAACACGTGCACCCTCAAAGCGACCGTTATTGCCATTGATCTCGTTCAGCCACTTCACGCCAAGACCGCCCGCTTCCTCCCGGCGGTGCAAATTCGGCGTGTGATCATCAATGAGAATATCCGCCGTGCTGAGTTTCCGATGCAGCATGGCCTCGATGAATTATCCGCAACTCTATCACAGATGCCTTACACAAAATATGTGGGTTTGAAACGGATTATGAATTTATTACAAAGCGAAAAATGAAGGAGATTCAGAAACTGAGCAAACAGCCACCTGTAAAATCATAAAAAATTTTTCCAAACCATATCTGGTAGGAAAAAAGACTATATAGTAAAACGAAAAGGCACCGCTGAGAAAGCTATATAAAATGAGGCTTCCAGCGGTGTTTTTCAAATTTGGACTGTCAAAGACGAGACTGTATTCTATCATAGCAGAGAATGTCCAGGAGGGCAACCACAGCTAAAAAAGGTATTATTTTTTGCACATCATTTCCGCTAACATTGACAGCAGCTGTTCTACCTGGATCGGCTTTGCCATATGACCGTTCATTCCGGCTGCCATGGCATCTTTCTTATCTTCCTCAAATGCATTTGCCGTCATTGCAATGATCGGGATACATGCCTTCTCCCGATCCGGCAGCTGCCGGATTGCCCGTGCTGCCTCATAGCCATCCATTTCAGGCATCTGGATATCCATGAGGATCATATCATAGGTGCCCGCCGGCATTTTTGTTATCATGTTGACACACTGAATGCCATTCACCACGCGCTCTGTTTTCATACCGGCACGCTTAAGGACTGCCTCTGCAATCTCCGCATTCAGATCATTATCCTCTGCTATAAGGACATTCCTGCCTTCCAGGATTTCCGTGCCTGTTTCAGGATCTTCGATCTGCCTGTTTTCATAATAGCTTTCATCTGCTATTTTGAGTTTCAGCGTAACGGTAAAGGTACTGCCCTTTCCGAGCTCGCTCTCTACCTGTATTGTTCCACCAAGCAGGTCCACATATCTCTTTACAATGGACATTCCAAGTCCGGTTCCAGCAATTTTACTCCTTGTAGTGTTTTTCTCACGGGTAAAGGCTTCGAAAATCCTTGTCAGATAATCCTGACTCATACCGATTCCCGTATCGCTTACCCTGGTCCTCACAATCATGTATCCAGGCTCATCGCATGGCAGTTCCTCCAGGCTTACCGTAACAGAGCCACCGGAAGGAGTATATTTCATGGCATTACTCAGGATATTGACAAATATCTCTTTTACCTTGGTAACATCCGTCAGTACATGCTCATGCTCTACACTCACCGAGTAACGAAAAGCAATCTTCTTTTTCCTTGCTTCGGCATCAAAAACTGTAAACACAGACTGACGGATATCTTCAATCCGGCTATAGCTCTCATCAATCTCCATTTTCCCGCTCTCGATCCTGGCCATATCAAGTACATTATTTATGATGGACAGAAGAAGCTTTCCGGACTGCTGCAGTTTTTCCAGATGTTCTTTTGTTTCCGGCAGGTCCTTTTCTTTCAGCTCATCCTCCATAAGCTGTGCATAGCCCAGAATGACATTCATAGGAGTTCGGATGTCATGCGACATATTGTTAAGAAAACGGGTCTTTGCGAGACTGGCCGCCTCTGCTTTTTTCAGGGCGGTTTCCAGCCTGTCATTCAGCTTTTGTGTATCATCTGCAGCAAGCTTTGCAGAAGCTTCTGCCTTCCTGGCCTTTCTTAAAAGTACAAGGACAACACCAATAATGCTGAATGTAAATATCCCTGAAGTGAGAAACACAACCGGCAGATTGTCTTTTATAAAATCAGAAAACGTCACCTTATCCGCCGTACTGTCATAGATTGCCAGTGCACTCATAATCATATCAGACGGCATGGTCTTCAGCGTTTTATTCAGTATCGTCAAAAGAGTTCCCTCTCCGTTTCTCACGGCAAAGCAGGCCTCCATTGTTTTTGTAAGCGGAATGCTCTTGAAATCCTGATGATTATCATATTTCAGTGCTTTACTGGTTCCCAGGAGAAAACAGTCTGCCTTTTCATTCATGAGCATATCTGCCGCATCCGGAAGCGAATCGTAACTGACCAGTCTCCATTGAGGATAGCTGAACATAATATGCTGTTTTAAGGCCTCATTTTTCCCTGGTACAGCGACTGTATACACTTCATTCTCATTAAAATGCTGTTCATCCGTTACCGCCATCAGGCTGTAGGTCCAGGCTGCATTTGTCAGCGTAAAGCCATGTTTCTCCGCAAAATCAGGATTTCTGCCGACATAATAAATCATGTCAATTTCGTGATCCTGTAAGGCCTGAAGCATTTCTTCATAATTCTCATATGCCTGTATATCAAATTTCAGTGTCTGATTCCCCAGACAGTCTACGGCATAAGAAATATATTCCGACAGCGTACCCGTAAGCCTGCCGGTCTCTTCATCCATGGAAAAAACCGACGGAGCATTGTCCATAAATCCGATCCGGATGCTGCCATGCTCCTCCAGCCATGCCTTTTCTTTGCCAGTAAGACTCTGGCTGTAATCAAGCGCAAAATACTTCTTATACAGATCTGCCCGGAAGAACGGACTGTCCTGCTCCAGCTGACGCATAGCCCAGTCCAGCTCCGCCTTGATATCGCTGCGCTCTTTGTTTATCACAAAATATATGCCTGATTTTCCCACCGTGGTAACGGATGAGATTCCCTGTTCAGACCAGAAGGATTCCTCCAGAGACACAAAGCAATCAATCTCATGATCCGCCAATTTCTTTTCGACATCGTCATTATTATATACATTTACGTGTTCTGTATGTATGCCATTCTTTTTTTCCCATTCTGTCAGCATGACTTCAGGCTCTGTACCTAAGAGCACGCCTACGCGCTTCCCGTCCATAGACCGAAAATCCGATGTCACGACATCTGTATCTGACAGATCGGCATAGAGGATATAATTTTCCTCTCCCATTGGTTCCTCCGAATACAGCATCTTTTGTTCCCGTTCATCGGTATAGGAAATATCTCCCATGATATCAATCTCACCGTTTTCAAGCTTATCAAAGCAGTTGGACCAGTCACATTTCACATACTCAAACTTCCATCCGGTATAGCCTGCCAGAGCCTGCATGAGTTCGTAGCCGAAGCCGCGTCTAACCCCGTACTCATCAACATAATCGAGGTATCCTCAAATGAACCGACATGAATGGTCTGCTGCCTGTCATCATACTGCGTCTCGGCAGCCCAGCAATGTACGGAACATAGTATCCACATTCCCTAAACCGCAAATATTCCTGCACATAGTACGGCTGTTTTTTTTCTACGTTTATACATTGTTGTTTTCTCCCTCAAACCGCCAGGTTCTTCATCGTTTTATATATTTTGTGATGACAGACAGCAACACACCCATATCGACTGGCTTTGCCACATGACCATCCATCCCGGCATCCAAAGCTGCCTGTATATCCTCTGCAAATGCATTTGCTGTCATTGCTATAATGGGAATCTTCTTTCCGTCCGGGCGATCCGGCATATTCCTTATGGCTTTTGTTGTTTCATATCCGTTCATTTCCGGCATCATGATATCCATCAAGATCAGCTCAAAGGTCCCCGGAGCTGTATTGCAAAACTGCGTGAGCGCAGATTTTCCATCGGCAGTCCTGGTTACGATCATCCCTTTTTCTTCCAATAGAGTTACGGCTATCTCTGCATTTAAATCATTGTCCTCTGCCAAAAGGACATGTAAACCACGTACAGCAATATCGTTCCTGAGCTTTTCTTCCTTTTCAGCCGGTACATGTTCTGCTATAAGCAATGGAATTTCGACAGTAAATGTCGAGCCAACGCCCTGTCTGCTGCTGACTTCAATTTTTCCACCCATAAGATCTACATACCGTTTGGCAATCGCCATCCCCAGTCCGGTTCCCTTATAGCTGGTTCTTGCTCCGTTATTTTCCTGACTGAACTCATCAAATATTCTGGTCTGGAACTCCTCGCTCATACCAATTCCGGTATCTGATATGCGAAAGCGCACAATGATATGCTGCTCATCTTTACCCGGACGGCTTTCTGCAGCAAATGAAATGGTACCTCCATCTTTTGTAAATTTGACTGCATTGCTGATAATGTTGAGCAATACCTCCCTGATCCTGAGTTCATCTGCCATCACATAAGGATTTTTAAGTTTTTCTATTGAAACCGTAAAAATAAGGTCGCGGTTTTCCGTATAGCCTCTTGCAATCGACAAAACCGTATTAACATATCCCCCAAATCCACCGGCACTGGTTTATATTCCAGTTTACCACTTTCAATGCGGCTGATATCCAGCACATCATTTATCAGGGTCATCAGATATTCGGAACTCTGCCTGATCTTTTTCAGATAATTTTCCACTTTCCTGTCCGGTTTCAGCTTCAAGGCAATATCGGTAAATCCGACGATCGCATTCATCGGTGTCCGGATGTCATGGGACATGTGATTCAGGAACGTTGTTTTCGCAATATTCGCCGCATTTGCATTCTGTGCTTCCTTCAATGCTTCCATCTGTTTTTTCCTGCTTACCAAAAGCGAATAAACCAGAAGAAGAAGTACAAAAATAATCGCAAAGGAGACTCCGGTCACTAAACCGGCATACTCTGCAAGGACATCCTGCAGGGTCATTTTCTTTTCTGAAACAGAATTCAGTGCAAGGACAACGCCATTTAGAATATCGGAGGACTGATCAATTGCTTTATTGATAATGGTAGCTGCTCTTCTGTTTCCTCTCGTCGTAAACATTCCTAATTCCTGCCGTTTTGCCATCTCTGCAAATGACAGACTTTTGGTCAATGAACTTTCATTCAGAAGATTGATTTTGGAAGACGGAATAACAGTTGCTCCCACTTTTCCGTTTGCTACTGCCTCCAGGCATTCTTCCTGTGTGTCATATTGTTTGATCTCGGCGTCCGGAAAAAGAAGGGACACCATCAATTCAGAATACAGTGAGGTCTCTGTTGCTGCGATTGCGGAGAGACTGCTGCTGTAGTCATTTCCTTTGTAAATAACTACCGGCGTGATATCAAAGATTTTATCGGTCAAAACTACCTGAAACTGTTCCTGCGTATAAAAATCCTGAATGATAGGACCGGCAATATCAATTTCACCAGCCTGCAATGCCTCATTCATCTGTATGCCCGTGGAACAGGGAACTGCCTGGATCGTGATTTCATATTTTTTCTGAACAGTCTCCAGAACGGTTCCGAGAATTCCTGTCAGTTTTCCGTCTTCTTCACCGCAAAAAGGAAGATTATCCTTTAGATACCCCACACGTATGGTATTTTCATGGGCAGCCAGCCATTGTTTTTCTTCCATATTTAGTGCATAATTTATGGCTGCTTTCCCTTCATAACGGGCATACAGCTTGCTGCTGTAGTCCGTTTTTGTATTGTTGATTTCTTCCAGGGCAGAATTTAATTCCTCTAACAGATCCGGTCTGGATTTTGATACACCGAAATAGCAGTCACTTACACCGATATTAGCAATTGCAATAAAATCACTGTCGACAGATAGTGCCGGGATCACGAATGCATCCAGTTCATCTGCATCCTGTTTTTTTATTATTTCATCATAGCCTTTGCAGACAACAATCTCTGCATGAAGCTGATTGCTGTCCAGCCATTTTTCCAGAAGTTTTTTCTGACAGCTTCCATCCGCAACGCCGATACGGCAGCCATTCAGCTGCTTTAAATCTCCATCCGTAAGGTTCAAATGATCCTCCCTGGTATAGATCCAATATCGTTCTGTTCCCTCCGCATAATCAGAAAAACTGATTGCTTCTGCCCTTTCCGGTGTATAACTGACACTTCCAAGTATATCTATTTCTCCATCTGCCAGCATATCCAGACACTCTTTGAACGAGCCATAGACATATTCATACTTCCAGCCGGTTATATAAGAAATCTTCTGGAGATATTCATAGCCTGCTCCCTGCTTGTGTTCCCCATAACCGCCTTCCTGAAAATTGGCATATGGAAAATAGCCAACTCTCACGGTTTTATTTTCTTTCTCCATTGCCTGAGCTGTTTTTCCATTGCTTTTCATTTCAGACGCATGAACAGAAGCCGGTACCAAAAGCAGCATGAGCAGTACCAAAATACTAATCCATAAGCTTTTTTTCTTATCTTTTTTTCTTATCCGTTTTTCTGTTTCTCTGTCCATTCTTCCCACTTATGCTCCGTCCCCTTTTTATTGTGTATCCCCTAAAGCTATATCCGTTATGAAATCCCGTCTGCTGCTGGTGACATACTCCCACCACTTAGCTAGCGCCTGAAGTGGGGGCTTCTCGTTCGATTGCCCGATAGGGCAAAGCATAAGCGAGCTATCCCCGTGTGTCCCACGGTTTTATT
>NZ_QUMD01000046.1 GCF_003481985.1 Clostridium sp. OF09-36 | reverse complement strand
TTAAGAAAATATGCCATAAAAGTCACCCTCTTATAGTATAGCACCATAGCACCATAAAAGTAAGTATAAAAAAAGAAAATTTGTCAAGTTTTTTAAAACAAAGAAAAAAAGCCAGCAAATATGCTGACTTGAGGATAAAATATATTTCATTAACTCTCAAAAAATAAAGTGCTAAATCCTAAAGACGGGCACTATAAAAATCATAAAATTTGACAAAAAAATAAGCCGTAAATGGCTTAAATAAAGGATTTGTATTAAAACACTAAAAAAAGAAGTGTAAAACTCCCGACAAAAAAGAAAAAAGTACTTGCAAATTTGTGCTACATGTATATAATAAGACTTATAAAATCATATAATGATATATAATCAATTATCATTTTTAAGGAGGAATTATGAGAGACTTACATGCATCACAGATTAAGGCCGCAGTTGAGGCAGTGAAAGCCAGAAAGGAGGTCAATGAGGTTTATTTCGTCGCTTGTGGCGGATCCCAGGCAGTGCTTATGGCTGGACAGTATATGTTCGATAAGGAGAGTTCGATCCCTTCCCACGTATACACCGCGAACGAGTTCGTATATGATACGCCGAAGCGTCTCAATGAGAACTCCGTCGTGATTTCCTGCTCACATTCCGGAAACACACCGGAGACCGTAGAGGCAACGAAGCTTGCACGTTCCAAGGGCGCCCTTACGATCTGCTTATCCAACCTCGAGGGTTCTCCACTCTGGGAGGCAGCAGAGTATCCTGTTCACTATGACTGGGGTAAGGAAGTAAGCGATTCTGATAAGAATAAGGGTATCCTTTACGGCTTACTTTTCAGCCTTCTTTCCGTACTCGCTCCAGATGCGAAGTGGGATGTATGCCTGAAGGAGCTCGAGAAGCTGACCGATCTTTCTGCACAGGCGAAGGCACAGTACGATGCACAGGCGAAGGCATGGGCGAAGCGCAACAAGCGTGAGAAGACCATCTACACCATCGGCAGCGGCATCAACTATGGTGAGGTTTACTCCACCGCGATGTGCTGGTTCATGGAGATGCAGTGGATCAACTCCGGATGCATCCACTCCGGTGAGTACTTCCATGGCCCGTTCGAGGTAACCGATTATGATGTTCCATTCATGCTTGTAAAGTCCATCGGTCACACCAGACACCTCGATGAGCGTGTAGAGAACTTCGCAAAGAAGTTTACAGAGGATCTGCTCGTACTCGATCAGAAGGATCTCGATCTTTCTACGGTAGCTGATGAGGCGAAGCCATATGTTGCAGCCATCCTTACCGGCGTGGTGATCCGTCACTTCGTAGAGGCGATCGCCTTCGAGCGTGGTCACTCACTCGATGTTCGTCGTTATATGTGGCAGATGCAGTACTAAGATACAGTATGAAGAGGAAAATATATGTCGCTTAAACTGGTTATTTTTGATGTAGATGGACTGCTGCTCGATACAGAGAGGGTATGGCAGGATGTATGGTATGATACGGCAAGAGACTTCGGGATCGACGACTGGAAGAGAGAGGACTTTCTGAATGTGGTTGGTCGCAGTGGACAGCCGGTGTATGATTACATGGAAGAGTTGTTCTGTGGACGCTGCTCCACAGAGGAATTCATGAAAGTCGCCCGTCAGCATGGAGTAGAGCGTCTGGAGCGTGAGCTCACCGCAAAACCGGGTGCCGTGGAACTCCTGAACTGCATCAAAAAGGCCGGACTTCCGTGTGCGGTAGCGACCGCCACCAGTCGATCACTGACGGAGGAGCGCCTGACTCGCTTACAGCTCATACAGTACTTTGACTATATCTGCTGTGGTGATGAGGTCGTCGAGCGGAAGCCTTCGCCGGAAGCGTACCTGAAGGTGCTTGCGAAGATGAATACAGCACCGGAGGATGCACTGGTTTTCGAAGACTCGAAGGTGGGCGTCCAGGCAGCCTGGAATGCCAGGATCCCGGTCATCATGGTGCCGGATCTGATGCCGCCGACGGAAGTCCAGAAGCGACAGGCCATAAAGATTATCGCCTCTTTATCAGAGGCTGTTCCAATCATAGAAGAATTAAGTAAGGATGGTACGAAACATGAAAGATGCATTTGATGTGCTGATGATTACACATGCAGGATTGTGCAAGGGATATGCAGATGCATTGAAGCTGATCCTGGATATCGACGAGGATGATTTCGGGACGCTGTCGTTCGAAAACGGAGAGTCACTGGATGACTTTTCAGAAGCAATCCGTGCGACGATCGAGGAGAGATATAAGGATCGGAATCTGGTCGTCCTTCTGGACCTTCCGGGAGGATCGCCGGCGAATACCGCCTTACCATTCATGAGCTCGTCGAGAAAACTGATCGCGGGTGTAAATCTCCCGCTGGTACTGGAAATCATGGCAATGAAGAAGAGCGGTACGACATGGGAGGAGCTGGACCTCGATGATACCTGTAAGAGTGCAGCCCAGAGCATCGTACTGTACAACAACTTTTTAAATGGAGGAAATGTATGATTAAGTTAGTTCGTGTAGATCATCGTCTTTTACATGGCCAGGTGATTTTTTCCTGGACCAAGCAGGTAGGCACCAACTATATCATCGTCGCCGATGATAAGGTTCCGAATGATCCGATCAGCATGATGGCGCTCAGCATCGCGAAGCCGGTGGACTGTGAGCTTAGTATCATTCCGTTTTCACAGCTTCGGAAGCTGGTGGATGAGAATGCCAGCAAGAATATCATGATCATCGTAAAGGGACCGGCAGAAGCACTTCAGCTTGCGAAGGAGCTTCCAGAGGTGACCGAAATCAATTATGGCGGTGTGGCGAAGAAGGCCGGTTCGAAGGAGTACGGTAAGGCCGTGTACTTAAATGAAGCAGAGCTGAAGGCCACCCAGGAACTGATTTCGATGGGAAAGAAGATCTATATTCAGATGGTGCCATCCTCCCCGATCGAGCATGCATCATTTGAGAATTAAAAAAGGAGATGTCGTATGCTGATTAAAGCGATCTTACTCGGTTTAGTTGGTATCGTCGGTGTCATCGACTCCAGATTGATCGGACGTCAGAACATCGGCAGACCACTGATCCTGAGTACACTGGCAGGCCTCGTATTAGGCGATGTCAGACAGGGTGTAATTTTAGGTGCATCCCTGGAACTTATTTCCATGGGATTTGTAGCGATCGGAGCAGCCGGACCACCAAACATGCAGTTCGGAAGTATCATCGCCACTGCGTTTGCGATTCTTTCCGGTGCCTCCACGGAAGCGGCACTGACCATCGCCGTTCCGGTCGCCGTCATTGGCGAGTTCCTGAGTGTCATCATGCGTATGGTGATCGCGCAGTTCTCTCATGTAGCGGATAAGGCCATCGAGAACGGACAGTTCAAGAAGGCGATTCATATCCACCTCTGGTGGTCCTTCGGCTTCAACGCGCTGGTTTACTTCATCCCGATCTTCCTGACCGTTTACTTCGGTACGGATCTAGTTACGAACCTGGTAGCTGCGATTCCGCAGGTCATCACGAACGGCCTCACAGTCGCTGGTAACCTCTTATCGGCCCTCGGATTTGCGATGCTGCTGAGTTCAATGCTGTCGAAGAAGATGTTCCCGTACTTCCTTCTCGGCTTCCTGATCGTCGCATATTCCGGTCTCAGCCTGATCGGTGTGACCATGTTCGCCGCGATCCTGGCATTCATCCTGGATAAGGTTCTGTATGGAAAGGGGGCAAATGCATAATGGAAAATCAGAAAGCATTAAAGAAGGTAAGCGATAAAGACTTACGTAAGGTCTTCCTGCATTCCCTCGCGATTATGTGCTCATGGAACTATGAGCGTCAGATGCACATGGGCTTCATGTATGGCATGGCACCGGTGCTTGACAAGCTGTATGCAGATGATGAGGAGAGAAAAAAGGAAGCGTATCAGCGGCATATGGAGTTCTTTAACTGCACACCGCAGCTGACACCGTTTATCATGGGCCTCGCCGCTTCCATGGAGGAGCAGAACGCAAATTCAGAAGAGGGTGAGTTCCAGACCGAGTCGATCTCCATGATCAAGACCAGTCTGATGGGGCCGTTCGCCGGCATCGGTGACAGCTTCTTCCAGGGAACCATCCGAATCATCACCTTCGGTATCGGCCTTTCGTTCGCACAGCAGGGCAGCATCCTGGGACCGATTCTCGCAGTACTGCTGTTCGCGATTCCGTCATTGCTGTTTGCCTACAATGCAACCTTCTTCGGCTACAGGTCAGGTAATAAATACCTCGCGAAGCTGTACCAGGAAGGACTTATGGATCGCGTAATGCACTTCGCATCCATCGTCGGTCTCGCCGTCGTCGGCGGTATGGTAGCCAGCATGGTGTCCGTCACCACGCCGCTTACCTTCTCCACCGGTGGTACGAATCTGGTCATCCAGGATATGCTGGATTCCATCATCCCGAAGATGCTTCCGTTCGTATTTACGCTGGGCATCTACAATCTCGTTCAGAAGAAGGTCAATACCAACGTCCTGCTGATCGGCATCGTCCTCTTCGGCATGGTCATGGGTGCACTGGGCATTCTCTAAACAGAGCGATACACTTCTTTAAAATACCACAGGGCACTGTGGCATACCCCTGAAAAAATATCCAGACTTCCTGCATGCATAGTGAATTCGAGATCCGGAAAGTACTATACCGTGCGGGAAGTTTTGTTTATAATGAGAACTTATTTACATGATGACTTAGATGACATGGTGACGTATGCAGGAATCCCGCTTATTTGCAGAGGGGACTTACGTATGAGCTCACGCAGTGAAAAGAAAGGATAGATAAAGATGAAAGAATTTACATATGTGATCAAGGAAGAACTCGGACTGCATGCGAGACCAGCCGGACTGCTGGTGAAGGAAGCGAAGAAGTTCCAGAGCGCTACGACGCTCGCGGCGAAGGGAAAGACCGCAGCTGCCGGCAAGCTGATCGCCATCATGAGCATGGGCGTCAAGCAGGGCGATGAGGTGACCGTGCAGGTCGAGGGTCCGGATGAGGATGCTGCGTTCGAGGCACTCGAGAAGTTCTTCCAGGAAAATCTGTAATTCATCGATCGATATAGAATCTGAGGGGACAGGAAATGGAAAAATACATCGGAAAGTCCGTTTATAAGGGAACGGCGATCGGTCCGATCAATGTTCTGAAGAAGAGTGATGGCATCGTAAAGCGTCAGCATGTCGAGGATGTAGCGGCAGAGCTCCAGCGTCTCGAGGATGCGAAGAAACAGGCGCAGGCCCAGCTCGGCGCGCTTTATGAGAAGGCGCTTCAGGAGGTTGGCGAGGTGAACGCGCAGATCTTCGAGGTGCATCAGATGATGCTCGAGGATGAGGACTACCAGGATGCGATCCACTCGATGATCGAGACGGAGGAGCTCAATGCTGAGTACGTGGTGGCGGTCACCGGAGATAACTTCGCCGAGATCTTCGCGAATATGGATGATGAGTACATGCAGGCACGTTCCGCGGATGTGAAGGATATCTCGAATCGTCTGATCCGGAATCTGAGTGGTGAGGAGGAGCTCGACTGGGCGCATATGGAACCGTCCATCATCGTGGCGGATGACCTGACACCGAGTGAAACGGTGCAGATGGATAAGCGTAAGATCCTTGCGTTCGTCACCGTCCATGGCTCGACGAACTCCCATACCGCGATCCTCGCGCGTATGATGAACATCCCGGCGCTGATCGGTGTGCCGGTGGAGCTCGACAGTCTCCATTCCGGTACGATGGGCATCGTCGATGGCAAGGATGCCGTGTTCTGCGTGGATCCGGATGAGGCAACCATCGCTGCTGCACACGAGATGCAGGCGAGGGCGGCAGAGCAGAAGCGGCTGCTTGCAAACTACAAGGGACGTCCTTCGGTGACGAAGAGTGGCCGGAAGGTAAACGTATATGCAAACATCGGCAGTGTTTCAGATGTCGCATATGTACAGGAAAATGACGCGGAGGGCATCGGCCTGTTCCGCAGTGAGTTCCTGTATCTCGGAAAGACCGCGCTGCCGGATGAGACTGAGCAGTTTAACACGTACCGTCAGGTGCTACAGACGATGGGCGGAAAGAAGGTGATCATCCGAACGCTCGACATCGGTGCGGATAAGAACGTCGATTACCTCGGACTCGGAAAGGAAGATAACCCGGCGATGGGGTATCGCGCGATCCGTATCTGTCTGAAACAGCCGGATGTGTTTAAGACACAGCTCCGCGCACTGCTTCGTGCGGCGAAGTACGGAAACCTCGCCATCATGTATCCGATGATCATCTCCGTAGATGAGGTGCTTCGGATCCGTGAGATCGTCGCAGAGGTGGCGGCAGAACTCAAGCGGGAGCAAATCCCGTATGCGATTCCGGAGCAGGGCATCATGATCGAGACGCCGGCAGCAGTGATGATCTGTGAGGAGCTGGCAGAGCTCGTCGATTTCTTCAGCATCGGCACCAACGACCTCACGCAGTATACACTTGCGATCGATCGCCAGAATGAGAAGCTGGACGAGTTCTATAATCCACATCATGAGGCGGTTCTTCGGATGATTCAGATGACCATCGATGGCGCGCATAAGGCGGGCAAGTGGGCCGGCATCTGCGGTGAGCTCGGTGCTGACACGACCCTGACGGAGCGTTTCGTCGAGATGGGCATCGATGAGCTGAGTGTCGCACCATCTATGGTGCTCAGCGTGCGCAGTAAGATTTGTGAGATGGCGTAACGCCGTTCATAGCACGAAAAACAGAAGATAAATAAACGATAAATAAACGAAGCGAAGGGGCAACCACACGAGATGTGTCGGTGCCCCTTCTGAACTTTATGGAGATAAATCTGTGATTGTGTTTGTGCTGGTTCTGGCTGAAGCGTCCTTCTGTTGTGGATCGAAGCTCAGTTCGACTTGATCTTCTCGTCCATGACCGTGGAGTCGTTTGTGGAAACGACATAGGTGACGCGATCACAGCGGACCGTCGTCAGCGAGTAGTGGATCGGCTTACCATCCTGATCATAGCTGATTTTATGAATCGAAAACAGCGGGTCGCCGACGTTGCACTTCAGAGTATCTGCGCTGTGGCTCTGCGCAGCCTTTCCGTCGATTTCGAGGACGGAATGATTCGGCCGGATATGATAGCACTCATCCATCACCTGGTAGAACGAGCGATCTTTCGAAAGTGTCGTGATGAAGTCCGGGAAGCGGGCATCCTCGATGTAGATCTTATCGATCGCGATCGGTTCGTTATCCTGCCAGACCAGACGCTCGATGTAGACGACCTTCGTCCCCATCGGAATCATCAGCTTCTCTGCGATATCCTCATCCGCGTTCAGGAACGATGCCTGGATGATATCGTGTCTGGACGCGTGTCCAAGGCTCGACAGACTTTCCTTGAAGCCGCTGGTCTTATTCAGATACAGCTTGTCCTTCTTGAAATTGATGAAGGTGCCCTTTCCCTGGACCTTATTGACATATCCCTCATCGGATAAATTCTGTATCGCCTTTCGAATCGTGATTTTACTCACATTATACTGGTCACTTAGCTCGTTCTCCGTCGGAAGCTTATCTCCCGGCATGTACTGCTTCGACAGGATACGGTTTTTAATATCTGCCTCCACCTGCAGATACAGCGGCTTGCTGCTATCCATGATCATCATTGTTTCCATCTCCCCTTCGCATCAGCATGATATAATTAAATGCCATATCATCATATTGTACCAAGTCGCTAGCGCGACGGCCAGCCCCAGATACAATTTTTGTTGTTAGTTTTTTTAAGAAAATATGCCATAAAAGTCACCCTCTTATAGTATAGCACCATAGCACCATAAAAGCAAGTATAAAAAAGAAAATTTGTCAAGTTTTTAAAACAAAGAAAAAAGCCAGCAAATATGCTGACTTGAGGATAAAATATATTTCATTAACTCTCAAAAAATAAAGTGCTAAATCCTAAAGACGGGGATGGAGAACGCTTCAGCTCCGGCGCATCCGATACAGATGTAGCAAAGTGGGTTGACAGCCTTGCTATTTCCATATCGCAATGATAAAATAAATACAAATTCGATTGGATATCAGGTGGTTCGAAAATATCAGAAAATGGAAGGATGTGTGCCGGTATGGGAATGTTTGTGAATTCTGGAAACGCTGCATTTCAGGTTGCGTTAAACTCTGAAATATATGTAGATAAAACAGGTTTGCTGAACTATACAAACCACGTTATGGATACCACTTCCAAATTCATTTGCAACAGCCGTCCGCGCAGATTTGGAAAGTCTATTACAGCAGACATGCTCACGGCCTATTATAGCAAGGGCTGCGATTCTACAGAGATGTTTTCCAACCTGGAAATTGGAAAAAGTGCAGATTTCCGGAACTATTTAAATCAGTATGATGTCATTCATTTGGATGTCCAGTGGTGCATGGAACCAGCTGGCGGTGCGGAATATGTTTTAAGATACATGGTGGAGCAGACAATCAGGGAACTTCGGGAATATTATCCGAAAGAACTGTCAGAACCAATTACATCACTTCCGGAAGCATTGTCCCGCATCAATACGGCAACAGGGAAAAAATTCATTGTAATCATGGATGAATGGGATGTTTTGATCCGTGATGAGGCCACCAACAAAAAGGTGCAGGAAGAATATATCAATTTTCTGCGTGGACTTTTTAAGGGAACGGAGCCTACCAAATACATTCAGCTCGCGTATCTTACCGGGATTTTACCAATCAAAAAGGTGAAAACGCAATCAGCACTTAATAATTTTGATGAGTTCACAATGCTGGATGCGAAGATTTTCGCTGATTATACAGGTTTTACCGAGTCAGAGGTAGCCGGGCTTTGTGCGAAATACCATGTGGATTTTGATGAAGTAAAACGCTGGTATGACGGATATCTGTTGAAGGATACGCAGGTTTACAATCCAAAAGCGGTTGTTGAGGTCATGAAATGGAAACAGTTTCAGAGCTACTGGTCTGATACCAGCTCATATGAAGTGGTTGTTCCATTGATCAATATGGATTTCGATCATTTAAAGACGGACATCATCGAGATGCTGTCTGGAGCATCCGTTCCGGTCAATATAAAGTCATTCCAAAACGACACAATAAATTTTGCGAACAAAGATGATGTACTTACGTATCTGATTCATCTGGGGTATCTTGGATACAACCAGAACGACAAAACCGCTTTTGTTCCGAATGAAGAGATACGCCAGGAACTTACTGCGGCCGTGCAGAGTACGAAATGGGACGAGTTTCTTGCATTCCAGAGAGAATCCGGGGAATTGCTGGATGCAACACTGGATATGGAAGCAGATGTGGTGGCTGAAAAAATGGAAAAGATCCATATGGAGTATGTGTCTTCCGTTCAGTATCACGATGAAAATTCCTTGAGCAGCGTGCTGACGATTGCATACCTAAGTGCCATGAAGTATTATTTCAAGCCGATCCGGGAAATGCCTGCAGGGCGGGGATTTGCAGATTTTGTATTTATTCCAAAGCCGCAATACGCAGAGAGTTATCCGGCGCTGGTGGTGGAACTGAAATGGAACAAAGCTGCCAAAACTGCGATGCAGCAGATCAAAGACAAAAAATATCCGGATTCCATCGCACAGTTTTCGGGGCAGATCCTGCTGGTGGCTGTGAATTATGATAAAAAGACGAAAGAGCATCAGTGTCAGATTGAAATGCAGTCGAAATAACCGGCTTCAGAAAATGAAGCCGGAAAACGGGATTGCAACACATTTCATCCGGTAAAGAACTATATTGTCTGAATACAGAAACAAACAGAGCAGCTACAGCCGATAACCGGTTGCAGCTGCTCTGTTATATTTAGACTAATTTTTCATGCAGCTATTACTATGTTAATTTTACCATAAAGGTTGAATCCTTGCAAGAAAGGGGAAAAAGCATATAAAAAATTGAAACTTTCAAAAATAAATTCCACCGCCCGCTTGGGGCATGCGGAATTTAGCCTTGCACATCAAATATTCAGAGGTCTCTTTTCCATGTCATAAACTCAGATTTTAATGGAGTGCATATAACAATATTTTTATATCTTGATGCAAAAATGTGGGAAAAACCGCAGGGCAGGACCGTAGTTGCTCCGGTACCTGCGGTTTTTTCCTGCGACCACAACGGTACTGTACGGAACTTTCAGTTTAGAAAATGCCTACCGTGTGTCATGACACAATTCTGTCAATAGCTTGACTTCTTTTTTTATATTCAGTAAAATGATGCTATATGTAAATCAGAGGTAAGAATTTTGTATAGCATATCGGGGAGGCGCCAGCAGCGCATCCGTTGATTGGTCCGGTGGGGGCAGAATTCGATGCAGGAAAGGTGAGGACATTCATGAAATTAAATCGTACGACTCAGCGGACAATAGAAATTCTGGAGATCATTTCCCAGAAGCCGGAGGGTGCTTCCTTAGACGAGCTGTGCGACCGTCTGGAACTTCCAAAGACCAGTGCATACGACATTGTCACGACGCTGGAGGCGCTTGGCATGGTCCATGCGGACTGGGGACAGAAGAAGCGCTACACCATTGGCCTTACGGCATACCGGATCGGCATCAACTACACGAACAACTTAAATATCATGAATGTGATGGAGCCGGAATTAAAACAGTTTGCCCATGAAATCGGGAAGACGGTGTTTTTTGGGGTACGCTCCGATTGTGAGGTCGTTTACATTTGCAAGTTTGAGCCGGAAAATCCGATCATCACCACGGCGTCGGTAGGAAGCCGCATTCCATTGCATTGTACATCTCTCGGCAAGGCAATCTTAGCTTACAGTGAGCCGGATATTCAGCAGCAGCTTCTTAAGCGTATGAATTTTGTGAAAAAGACAGAACGCACCATTACCGACCCGGTGCGGCTTATGGAAGAGCTGGAACAGGTGCGTGGGCAGGGCTATGCGCTGGATGCGCGGGAGATGGAGGAGCATGCGGAGTGCGTGGGTGCACCAGTATTTGGGGCAGATGGAAGTCTGGTTGGTGCTGTCAGTGCCTCTACATTATACCGGGATGCGGTCAACTATGAAGAGCTGGGGCGTATTGTTTCCAGAAAGGCAAAGCAGCTATCCGGAATGCTTGGATATGTCGGAAGAAAGTAGTTGTCCTGGCACAGCATGCAAATGAAAAGAAAAGAAAAGAATAGAGGACCGGAGAGACAAAAGTCAGATTCGGACTGAAATGGAAGAAAACAGGTTCAGGAGAAGGAGAGAAGAATATGCGAAAAGAACAGGTTTTATCCAGAATGAAAGAAGAATGCCTGGTTGCGGTGATCCGTGCGAAGAACCGCGGACAGGGGGAGAAGGTTGTGGAAGCCGTAATTGAGGGCGGCATTCATTTCATTGAGATCACCATGACGATGGACGAGGGAAACCCGATTGAATTTCTTGCGGCCATGGCAGAAAAATACCGGAACGATGACCGGATCGTGATCGGCGCTGGTACGGTTCTGGATCCGGAAACTGCAAGGGCGGTAATCCTGGCAGGTGCAAATTATGTGGTGAGTCCGGGAATGAATCTGGACACCATTAAGCTCTGTAACCGGTACCGTGTGCCGATGCTGCCTGGGGTTATGACTCCGACGGAGGCGATTACTGCTCTGGAAGCCGGCTGCGATGTCATCAAGCTGTTCCCGGGAAATATTCTGGGACCGGCGGCGATCAGCTCTTTCCGCGGACCGCTTCCGCAGGGCAATTTTATGCCGTCTGGCGGTGTCGATGTGGATAACGTAGATAAGTGGATCAAAGCAGGTGCTTATGCGGTTGGAACCGGAAGCAGCCTGACAAAAGGCGCAAAGACTGGCGATTTTGCGGCGGTAACGGCAAAGGCGAAAGAGTTTGTGGAAGCAGTGGCGGCAGCAAGGGCACTGTAACAAGCGCATACAAGACAAACGGACAGGAATACTGGCTGCAACAAGATTCCCTGGTGAAAACATCGAACTAGACAAAATGGCAGCCAGGTGGAGGAGAAGACATGGCAAAGATTGTGACTATGGGGGAGATTATGCTCAGATTATCGACCCGGGCAATGAAAAGTTTATTCAGGCAGATGAATTCGATATCAATTATGGCGGAAGCGAGGCCAATGTGGCAGTGTCACTGGCAAATTACGGGTACGATACGGAGTATGTTTCTGCAATCCCGGACAACCCGATCGGGGACTGTGCGGTGGCAGCGCTGCGCAAATACAATGTAGGAACAAAGTACATTTCCAGAAGCGGAGACCGTCTGGGCATTTATTATCTGGAGCCGGGGTCTTCCGTGCGTCCGTCCAACATCGTATACGACCGTGCAGGTTCCTCTATTGCCTGCGCAACAGCGGATCTCTTCGATTTTGATGCCATTTTCGCAGATGCGGACTGGTTCCATTTTACCGGTATCACCCCGGCACTTTCAGACAGCGCAGCAGCGCTCACGGAGGCAGCGCTGAAGGCAGCGCGGGCGCATGGAGTCACCGTGTCCGTGGACTTAAATTTCCGTAAGAAGCTCTGGAGCCAGGAAAAAGCACGTGAGGTTATGACAAACCTGATGCAGTATGTGGATGTCTGCATTGGAAACGAAGAAGATGCAGAAAAGGTTCTTGGCTTTAAGCCAGAGGGCAGCGATGTCATGTCTGGAAACCTGGAGCTCGCCGGGTATATGAATATTTTCAGCCAGATGGCAGATAAGTTTGGTTTCCGTTATATTGCAAGTTCACTCAGGGAGAGTCACAGTGCTTCTAATAATGGCTGGTCCTCCTGCATCATGGACGGAAAAACAAAAGAATTCTATCATTCGAAGAAATATACCATCGCACCGATCGTCGACCGTGTGGGTGGTGGCGATGCGTTTACCTCCGGGCTGATCTGCGGATTATTGGAGGGAAAGGATATGAAGACTGCGCTGGAATTTGGTACGGCCGCAGCAGCGTTAAAGCATACCATTCCGGGTGATTTTAATCTGGTAACCCGCGCTGAGGTAGAAAAGCTGGCAGGTGGGGACAGCTCCGGTCGCGTGCAGCGCTGATCCGCTATAACAATTTGATTAACTTAATAGGGCCGTGTGAGTTTGCCTTTCGGCAACTCACACGGCCCCTTTGTCATATA
>NZ_QUMD01000045.1 GCF_003481985.1 Clostridium sp. OF09-36 | reverse complement strand
CATTTGGCGATAGCCCAATAATAAATCGAATATGAAGTTTTTGAACTGGGCTACAAGGATTCGAACCTTGAAATGACGGAGTCAGAGTCCGTTGCCTTACCATTTGGCGATAGCCATCGCTGCAACGAGTGTTATTATATACGATGTTGCCTGTTTGGTCAAGCACTTTTTTCAAAAAATTTTATTTTTTTCAAATTTTCTGAAAAAGTGCCTGATTTACACAGGTTTTTAAGTCCTGTTTCTTTCTTATTTTCTATCATTCTATATCATTTTTTATACTGCCGTTTTCTTCGCCGGTTTGGGAATCCCTTTTCCCGGAATCCTCTTTCTCTGTTTCCGCCGTACTGCTTTTCTCGTCAGAACCAGAGCCAGAGCCGGTTCCTGTTTCCTGTTTTTGAGGCTGCTTCCACGGCTGCTGCGTGTCTCCATTTGCGCTTGTATCTGCATTTGTGTTTGTGCTTGCATTTGTACTTGCATTTATATCAGCATTTGCGTCCGCAGTTTCCTTGTTTTTCCCACCTGCATCCTCTTTTGCGTCCCCAGAGTCCTTTTTATCTGCTTCTGAGGTTTTCAGTTCATCCGCGATCTCTGGCGTATCAAAATAGCCTTTTACCGTGGTAGCCGTGCTGTCACCCTTTCTGGTAATACCGCCCAGTACAAAGCTATAGGTTTTTCCACCCTCCAGTCCCTTTGTCTCCACGATGCAGGCATCGCTTTCGGTTTCCCCGATCAGCGCCGCATAGGAATTTCCTTCCTCATCCCGCACTGACACCGTCGGATTCTTCCAACGGACATAGTCTTCAAAATAAATGTAGATGCGGTCTTCCTCATAATCCACATAGTCAATCTTTACTCTGCCCTGCCGGATTTTCTCCTCGGTTTCCGGTTCTGTCTGGAAATCTGCCGATGCTTCAGATTCAGAATGTGCGCCAGCAGCAGTTTCTGTTTTTTCTGGCAGCACTTCGGAAGCTTCCATTTCTGCACCACTGCCGGTTTCTTCCCCGTTTTCTTCCAAAACTTCTTCCGAGGCTTCTCCTGCCGGTTCTTCTACGTTTCCCGGCGTTTCTGTGTTTTCCCTGGTCTGAGAGGTTTTCGCCTCATCTGCAAACGCTCCCAGAGCCAGGGAGTTCTTCGTGATCTCCCTGGCGATTTCTTCCATATTCATGGTGGAAAGCCGTTTCATATCGTCTTTCGTCAGATTCTGGTTCTGATCGATCAGTTCCTTTAAAAAATAAGCCTTTCCATAAGAGATCCCGTAGGTATCTGCCAGACTGCGGACTTCATCCTCCTCGATCACCTGCTGGTCATAGACCACGGCATTCACCTGGTTTTCCTGCAGAGTCTGTTCGATGTCCTCCACCACGCTGCTGCGCAGCGCCGATGCCTTCCGGACACTGTCATTGCTGACAGTGACCAGGATCGCATTGTCCAGATCGTCTAAATAACCATGCGTCACCATAGAACCAATGACTGCATTGACTGCCACATTAAGCTCTACCCCTTTCAGGTCCATATCTGCCATGATGGCCTCTGCATCCTGATTGAGCGGCTCTGCCTTTAAAATGCGGTTTTTACGGCTGATGGAAAGCTCCACACTGGGGTTGACATCGATTCCGATCACCGAGTCGATCTGCCGGTTCTGGTACTGGTAATGCCAGGCACCTCCCCCCGCAGTCACCAGGCACAGACACGCTGCCGCCGCCACAGCCATACCCCGAATGCGGCGCTGCAGGGTTATGATCTTTTCCTGGCCATGATTTACTTCCGGCTTCTGCTGCGGCACAGAAAGATCAAGCTTTCCAAAAATATCCGGAGTGAGCACATCCATGGCGGATCTTAAATGCTGTTCGATTTCCTTTTTCTGCTGATTCCTGCCCATACGTACTCACCCCTCCTCTCTCAGATAATTTTGAAGTTTTTTCATGGCCCGGTTATATTTTGACAAGACCGTAGGCAGCGGCATGCCAAGCCCGGAAGCGATCTCCCGGTGCTTTAATCCTGAAGACGCATGCAAAAGAACGATCTGGCGCTCATCTTCCTTTAAAATCTCCAAAGCAGCCTTCAGCATCATCGCATCTGTCATCTGCTCAAGTGGAAGGCAAAGCTCCCCCGTCTCCTCACCAGACAATTCGTCCAGCCCGATGTCCGCCATGCGCTTCTGGTCCCGGAACTTCATATAACACAGATTCCGCGCAATGGTAAACATCCACGCAAGGGGCTTTCCCTGGGGCTTGTAGCTGCCCGCGGAGATCCAGATTTTCAGATAGGTTTCCTGCAGGACCTCTTCCGCATCCTGCGGATTCTTCAGGATCGATAATATAAAACTGTATACACTCCTGTCTGTATCCAGATAGAGCTGGTGAAAGGCTTCCCGGTCACCCTTTGCTACCTGTCTTAAAAGTTCCTCTTGCTTCAATCGACTGTTCCTTTTCCTTCCTCACAATCATTTAATGCATCCCCGGCAATTCTTATTGCAAAAAATAGCAATTTTTCCTGCCACTGGCGCCATTCATTCTGGGCTGCCCCACTGTTATCCCTGGTATTCTTCCTGCCGGTAGCTGTTTTCTACCGTAACAATGCAGGTGCAGCGTCTATCCCGCTCACGCACTTTTTCACAGACCTGCCTGGTCAGCTCTTCCCGCATCTGTCTGGTATAATCACGCGGCACTACCAGATCAAAGATCAGGTTTATGCGGGCCGGACTCTGGGCAATGCGGAAATCATGCAGCGTCAGGCGGGAATCCAGATGGAGGATCACATCGATAGCCATTTCTTTTAAAATTTCCGCCAGCTCATTGTCTGTCTCGACCGGATCCATATGGATGACCAGAAAAATCCCAAGCTTTTCCAGTGCATCCCGTTCAATCTGGTCTACCACTGCATGGGACGTCTCAATATCAACCTTGCTTGGCACCTCCGCATGGATCGATGCCATACTGCGGCTCGGCCCATAGTTATGCACGATCAGGTCGTGGCTGCCGATGATTCCGTCATAGCTTTCCACAAAATCGGAAATCTTTTTGTAGACCTCCGGGTCAATGGCCTCGCCAAGGAGCGGTGCCAGTGTATCCTTCGCAATGTTGATGCCCGCGATCAGCACCAGAACCGAAACCACCAGACCGATGATGCCATCGATATTAATATGGAAGAAGCGGAATACCAGAAGTGAGACGATCGTTGCCGAGGTTGCCCCCACATCGCCCAGGGAATCCGCTGCGGTCGCCATCATCACCGTGGAATTGATCTTCTTTCCCAGCTTCCGGTTATAGGAGGCCATCCACAGTTTCACCAACACAGAAAACACCAGAATTCCAACCGAAAACAGGCTAAAACTCAGGGTTTCTGGATGCAGGATTTTTTCAACCGCAGTCTTTAAAAGCGAAAAGCCTACCTGAACAACCAGAAAGGCAACCACAAAGGCTGCAATATACTCCATGCGCCCATGTCCAAACGGGTGCTCCTCGTCTGCCGGTTTTTCTGCCATGCGCACCCCGACAAACCCAATGATGGAGGATGCCGCATCCGATAAGTTATTGAAGGCATCTGCCATAACCGAAATACTGTTTACCAGAAACCCCGCAAACAATTTAGAGCTGAATAAAAACAGGTTGCAGCAGATTCCAAGAATACTCGCCAGCATCCCGTAAGCAGTCCTCACCTTTGCATTTTCTACATTTTCATAGTCTTTTACAAACCGTTTCACTAAAAAATTGATCATGATTTTTTTAACGCCTTACCTTCCTCACACAGCCTTTACTCGTAAAATACTTTCTTCAGGCAAAGGCCTTCTGCCGGTGCCGTATAACCAGAAGCCTGACGGTCCAGTGCCGCAAGAACCTCCGGCATCGTGCCTGCATCCCGCTTTCCAAGCCCCACCTCGATCAGGGTTCCCGTCAGAATGCGTACCATATTCTGTAAAAAGCCATTTCCTTCAAATTCCAGCTTCACCAGACTGCTGCCCGCATCCTGCTTTACGTCAATCCGGTAAATGGTCCGCACCGTAGACTTTTTCATCTTTTTATTTCCGCAAAAGCTCTTGTAATCGTGGGTTCCGCAAAGCAGGTCTGCCGCTTTCTGCATGGCTTTCACATTAAGTGGCTGACCAAGTCCATAACAGGTCCGGCGGGAAAATACATTGCGCTTTGCCCCGGTTTCGATCTGATAGGTGTAGATTTTCTTCACTGCGCTCAAGCGGGCATGGAGCGCTCCGGCGCTAGTGTCAACTCGGTTACGGCAATGTCGTCTGGGAGATACTGATTGCAGCAATCACGGATCCAGTCTGCCACAGCGAACTGTTTCCGATCGTGAGCCCCGTTTTTGTGCCAGTCATTTTTCTGGTTTTTTTCCTGATTCTGGCCGCCATTCTGATTCTGGCTTTCCTCCGGCTTCCACCCGTCCGGCAGGTGAAAGTTCGCCACCTGCCCCATCGCATGCACACCGGCATCCGTGCGTCCGGAGCCATGCACTTCCACAGGAAATCCCGTCATGCGCGCTAACACCTTTTCCAGCTTCCCCTGGATTGTATTTTCGGTGTTGCCCTGCTTCTGCCAGCCGTCATAGCGGGTGCCTTCATATTGTATGATCATTTTATAATTCTGACTCATAAACGCTCCTTAATCAGATAAAATCACATCAGCAGACCCAGAAATGCCGCCGAATGGCGGCATTTCGTGGCCTGCTGCTTTTTAATCAAACTTATTTTAGAATCCCACACGCCTCAATCGCAGCGATGCCCTTCTTTAACTCCGGCTCATCCTGCACGAGTGCCATGCGCACATAACCTTCTCCGGATGGTCCGAATGCGCTGCCCGGTGTAACAAGCACTCCGCTTTTCTTTACCAACTCCACTGCAAATTCTTCAGAGCTCGTAAAGGATTCCGGGACCGGTGCCCATACGAACATGGTTGCCTCCGGTTTTGGAATCTTCCAGCCGATGGCATTTAAGCCATCGCAGAGCACATCGCGGCGTTTCTCGTAAGCTGCACGGGTTGTCTCCACACAAGTCTGGTCACCAATAATAGCTGCAACTGCTGCCTTCTGGATTGGAAGGAACATGCCGTAATCCATATTGGATTTGAGAAGCTTCAAATGCTTTACTACCTCCGGATTTCCCACACAGAAGCCGATTCGCGCGCCAGCAAGACCATAAGTTTTTGACAGGGAATTGAACTCTACGCCAACCTCTTTTGCCCCAGGGAAACGAAGGAAGCTTCCGCAATGTTTTCCATCAAATACCAGTTCACTGTAGGCATTGTCGTGAAGGACAATGATATCGTACTTCTTCGCAAATGCGATCAGCTCCTCATAGAAGGAATCCGGTGCCATAACAGCGGTCGGGTTGTTCGGATAGGAAACGATCATGAATTTTGCATGCTGTGCCACATCCTCCGGAATATCGGAAAGGCGGATCACATAACCATTTTCCTTCTTCTGCGGCATATAATAAAGCTCAGCCCCAGCCAGACGCGGACCATCTGCGAATACCGGATAGCACGGGTCCGGAACTAACACCAGGTCACCCTCATCCACAATAGACATGGCAATGTGAGCCAGTCCCTCCTGGGAACCAAGCAGGGAACAGATTTCTGTGTCCGGATCCAGTGCTACACCGTAACGGCGCTCATACCAGCCGGAAACCGCCTGCAGCAGATCTTTCTGGTCATTGATCGCGTAAATGTAATTGTTTTTATCGGCTGCCTCTTTGCAGAGCACGTCAAGAATATGTTTCGCCGGCGGAATATTCGGCGCACCGATACTCAAATCCAGCACACTCTCCCCGGCTTCCAGTCTCTGGCGTTTCATCTCGGCAAGTCTGGAGAATACACCCTCTCCAAACCGGTTCATTCTATTTGCAAATTTCATAATTTTCTCCTCCGTAACTCCGGCACATATCCAAGCTTTGCAACCGCCTGAAACATTTTGTGTCATCTCATATTTTCATAAAAGATTAGGCTTATTCTACCACAGTTTTCCACAAAAGTCTCGACTAACTTTGCTTTTCTTCCGTCTTGCTGTATACTAAGAACAGCAGATCATCGGACGCATCATGGATGCCGCCCCGATACGCAATGCAACAAAAAAGCACGTTCATCCCGGTTTGCAAAAATTCCAACCATACCAACGTGCTTTTTAAACCCAACTATAAAATTTACCGTAAAGGAGTCCATCACCATGCTTACCATCGGATGTCATCTTTCCTCCTCCCGCGGCTACCTCGCCATGGGAAAGGATGCTGTTAAAATTAATGCCAACACCTTTCAGTTCTTCACCCGCAATCCACGCGGCGGAAAAGCAAAGGATATTGACCCAGAAGATGTCGCGCAGTTTCTTGCTTTCGCAAAAGAACACGGAATCCACCAGATTCTGGCACATGCCCCTTATACCTTAAACGCTGCTTCTGCCGACGAGGGCATCCGCGGCTTTGCCCGCCGCACTATGGCCGATGACCTCTTGCGTATGGAGTACACCCCGGGAAACTGCTACAATTTTCACCCGGGGAGCCATGTCAAACAGGGCATGGAGGCCGGCATCACCTACATTGCCGAAATGCTAAATGCTATTTTAAAGCCAGAACAGACCACCACTGTTTTACTGGAAACCATGGCCGGAAAAGGAAGCGAAGTCGGCGGCCGCTTTGAAGAACTGCGCGAGATCATCGACCGCGTGGAATTAAACAGCCATCTGGGTGTCTGCCTGGACACCTGCCACGTCTGGGACGGCGGCTACGATATCGCAAACCATCTAGACGAAGTCCTCGACGAATTTGACCGGATCATCGGTCTGGAGCGGCTTCGTGCCATTCACTTAAACGACAGCTTAAATCCTCTTGGCGCCCACAAAGACCGCCATGCAAAAATCGGGGAAGGCTGCATCGGAAAAGAAGCGTTGATCTGCGTGGTACAGCATCCGGCTCTGAAAGATCTGCCGTTTTATCTGGAAACACCGAATGAGCTGGATGGGTATGCGGCGGAAATCGCGCTGATGCGGGAGCATGCAAGGTAAACTGCAGGCATCCGCTGATTCAGAAAAATCCTGGTTCGGAACCGTATCCGTAAAACCTCAGCATAACAACAAAATGGAATCGAAGCCAGATACAGCATCCAGCTTCGATTCCATTTTTTGTATTCTGGTTGAATTATACTAGCTTCCTGTAACTTCTCCAGAAGTACAGCACCTCTGCTACTCCCGTGATTGCCCAGGAAAAGAAATACAAAAGATACAGTGAAGTAAGCGTATGGAAATGGGCGAAGATCGTAAATACCCAGATCACACGGAACACACAGGATCCCAGAATCACAATGATCGTCGGCGGGATACTCTTTCCGATTCCGCGGGATGCCGCAATGGAACAGTCCATGAATGCGGAAATCGCATAGGAAAAGCTCATGACATAGAGGCGTTCCCGTCCTGCGTGGATGACGGCTTCTTCCGTTGCAAACAGTGATAAGAATTCATGCCCGAACACAAGGAACAGAATGCCAAATGCTGCTCCGATTGCAAATGCATAGGTCAGGCAGATAAAGTAGCTTTTTAACACCCGGTCCTTTTTTCCTGCGCCGAGGTTCCGGCTCATAAAGCTGGCACAGGCAGTATAAAAAGCAAACATGGAATTGTAGACCAAAGGGTCTGTGTTTGCGGCCGCCGCGTTTCCGGATACGGTAACTGCATCAAACGAATTCACGCCTGCCTGCACAAACAGATTCGCGATCGCAAAAATGGCCTGCTGCAGACCGCCCGGGATTCCAAGCATTAAAACAGCCTGTCCAGCCACCTTGTGGTAGCGGAGTTTGCTGATTTGCAGCCTGCAGACATCTCTCCGGCACCACAGGTGATGCAGGATCAGTCCCGCTGACAGATACTGCGCCATAACACTGGCAATCGCCACGCCTTCTGCCGCCATATGAAACCCGATGACAAAGACCAGGTTCATAATCACATTCAGGATTCCTGCAATAAACAGGTATACCAGCGGACGTTTTGTGTCCCCTCTGGCACTCATCACGCCGTTGCCGAAATTGTAAAGTCCCAGCGCAGGCATACCAAGGGAATAGATCCGCAAATAGTTCACGGCACCATCCAGCAGTTCTTCCTTTGTATTTAACATGAGAAGAAATGTTTTCGAACAGGTCAGCCCGATGATGCAGATCAAAAGTCCGGTCAGAAGACAGATCAGGCAGGAGGTATGGATCGTTTCCTGCGTTTCCCTCTGGTTTCCGGCTCCCAGGCTGTGGGCCACGCGGACATTAACTCCGCTTCCCATGCCAATAAGAAATCCGGTAAACAGCGTGACCAGAAGGCTGGTCGACCCAACCGATCCCAGCGCCCGGTAATCCGCGAAGCGGCCCACCACAGCCACATCGCTTAGGTTGAACATGACCTCTAAAAGCTGGGAAAAAATCAGCGGGCAGCTGAACAGAAAGATATTCTTCCAGAGAGACCCTTCTGTCATGCTGACCGCAAATGCCTGATTCTTCTTTGAATCCGTATGATTTAATTTGTCAGAGCCCTGATTACTGCTCATACAGCTTCAGACTCTCCATAATGATATCGACACAACGCTCAATTCCAAGCTTCCCGCTGTTTAAGCTCAGATGATAGTTTCTTGGGTTGCCCCACTCATTTCCGCTGTAATACTGGTAGTAATCGCGGCGCTTCTGGTCAATCTGGCGCATACGGTTTTCCATCTTCTTAGCGCTTTCCTGCGGCTCTAATGCTAACATACGCTCCACACGCTTCTTCATACCAGCACAGATGAACACATGGAAGCCGTCCTCCACCAGAATATCGGAGCAACGGCCAATGATCACGCAAGGGCCTTCCTGAGCCAGCTTTTTGATGATCTGGACTGGGCCATAAACACCTGGTCAGATACCGGAACTTCATATAAAGGAGAAAATGGATTCACGGATACATAATCGTGATCGATCCGCTCCTTGTTTCCAATAACTTCGTCATGGCTATGGAAGACTTCTTCGGAAATGTTGCTGTCCTCTGCCGCCATAGAAATAATTTCTTTATCGTAAAATGGAATGCCAAGCTTTTCTGCCAGACGGAACCCCACCTCACGTCCACCGCTGCCAAACTCACGGCTTATGGTAATGACTCTGCTCATAATTGTTTCCTCCTCTCCGGTATCTTTCCCATTTTCCGAGAATGCTTCACACGATTACATGTGCACCACCCCTGCTGCATTGTTTTCGGTCACCACGCCCTTTCAAAAAGGCATGTACTGACACCATAAACCGCACGGATACCGTGTCTCCATCTTAGCATGTTTGTCCACAGAAAGCTACCGCTTCCGACAAAATTATGCACCAATTTTCCTTAATTTTGTCGCCTGCTGCAATTTCACCAGCCACAATCGGTCCATGGATTTATTCTATCCCGGTGCTCCTGGAATTTTCCAGAAATTCATACGCGATCCGCTCATCTCCATTTGCGAGATGAATGATCCCGCATCTCTGGAATCCGTTTTTTCCAGCACGTGCTGCATCGGAAGATTATTTCTGTGCGTGTCAATCCGCAAATCCCCGCCGCTGTGCTTCGCGCACCAGCGGATGCAAAAAGATCCGGCTCCTTTTACCCGCCTCGGTGCTGCCACGCGGTGCATGATATGATAGTTTTCATTCCCGATCCAGCTTCCCTCATAGATCTTTGCGTAATCCGGATCTGGTCCTTCGGAAAAATAGAATACTCCGGCAAGGATTCCCTCTGCTTCACAGACATAGCTTTTTCCTTCGCGGATATCTGCTTCCACCTGCTCCACAGGCGGATATGTGGTTCCCCACTGGCTTCCATTTCCGGTTTTCTGCATGAAGGTTCGCGCTTCTGCGTACAACTTTAAAATTTCCGGGAGATCCTGCTCTTTTGCTTTTCTGATTTCCATTTATTTCACTCCGCTCTTCTTATTCGATTTTCCATGTACTTCTTGAAAAACAACCGATTCATTCGTTCTATGTACAGTCCGCGAAACAACCGTTTCACACTGTCACGGAAAATCATGCACCATTTTCACTCATGTTTACACAACGGTTTGAAATCAGCGGATGAAATTGGTCCTTGCCCGCTCTTCTCTTCCAGTCGGCGCGGTAATTCCGGCTTTCTTTCCAGCCTCCAGGCACTTGATCACCCACGCCATGTTACGTCCAAGGGTACGCATGGTCTGAAGTCCTTCCAGATCCTGCATCACCTCTTCCGGCTTGTTGCCATGTACCATGTTCCAGTACTGGGAACCAACGGTTACCATGTTTGTAATGCCGAAATATTTATTTAACACATCAAAGGATGCCGTCGTTCCGCCGCGTCTTGCAGAAAGCACTGCTGCACCCGGCTTATACGCAAAGGCACTACCAGCGGAATAAAACAGGCGGTCCAGGAAGGAAAGCACGCGTCCACTTGGATGCGCATAGTAAACCGGGCTTCCGAAGATAAATCCGTCCGCATCTTTTGCCTTTGCAGCTACCAGATTTACCAGATCATCCTCAAACACGCAGCGTTTCAGCTTGCCGCATGCACCGCAGCCAATGCAATCCCGGATCGCATCTTTTCCAAGCTGGATGATCTCGGTCTCCACGCCCTCTTCATTCAATGCCTTTGCTGCCTCGCTCAGTGCTGTAAAGGTACAGCCATGCTCATTTCCACTTCCGTTGATCAGTAATACTTTTGCCATGTGAATCTTCTCCTTTCGTTCTATCCATTGTTTTTCGATTCATCTTTTTATCTCTTTCAACCGGACAACCAGTTTTTCGATGCAGACAGCCGCAATCTGCCGGCATATCCTGGTTTTCCAGCCGCGGATTGTAACTCTTTCTACTTATTACAAGAGTCCTGCTGCCCGCATGAGATGCTTCGCCAGCACTGCCGTTGTCACCGCACCGACACCGCCCGGTACCGGAGTTGCCGCCTGGGCTTTCTCTAAAATGGTATCGTAATCCACATCCCCGCAGAGTTTTCCGTTTTCATCCACATTGATGCCGACATCGATCACCACTGCATCATCGCCCACATAATCGCCGTTTAACATTTTTGCGTGTCCGGCTGCTGCCACCAGGATTTCCGCATTCCGGCAGGTTCCTGCCAGGTCTTTCGTTCTGGTGTGGCAGATGGTGACAGTCGCATTTTCCTTTAACATTAACATGGAAAGCGGCTTTCCGACTACCATGCTGCGTCCCACGATCGTCACGCGTTTTCCGGTCATCGGGATCTCGGCTGCTTTCAATACCTCAATGACAGCCTCAGCGGTGCACGGAGCAAAGCCGCTGTTATCGCCTGCAAATACCTTTGCGATGTTTACCGGTGAGATTCCATCCAGATCCTTTTTCGGATTGATCATCTGCTCAATGTCCTTCTCGCAAATCTGCTTTGGCAACGGACGGAGCATGAGAATTCCAGTCACATCCGGATCCTCACTGATTTTGGTGAATTCTGCCTTAAACTCTGCATCCGAAATGTCAGCCGGATACACATAAGACTGCACGCGCAGTCCAAAATTTTCCATCTTCTTGGTTGCACCGCGCTCATAAGACATATCATCCGGGTTCTCTCCCACCCGTACAATAGCCAGTTTTGGTGCCTCCCCGGCTCTGTTTGCAAGCGCTGCCTGCACTTCTTCTTTGATCTTGGCAGAAACCTCTGCACCTTTCAATACTCGCATGGAATGTCCTCCCTTATATTCTGTCTCTCTCCGTATTTTGGAACTCTCTTCTTCTCCTTTGTGTATTTTCTATTTTAAAATACACAGAAGCCTTCAAACCACACTGCGTTATCCGACCAGCTGCTTAAGCACTTTCGCATAAATTTCATCGGCCTGTCTGGTTCCCTCTTCGATCAGCTTCTTCGCCCTTGCATTTAACTCTTCCGCTTTTTCCCGGTTCTTCATGGACTTTGTATTGATGTATACATTCATAACCGCACCGGTCAGCGCTGTTCTTGCAAACTGAACAGCCACGCCTACATCTGAAACGGCCATACGGCTGCCCTTTTCCCCCAGGAATTCCAGAAGTTCTATGGTTTCCGCTGCCTTTTCCATCATCTGAAGCGGTACCAGGCTTGCCGCAAGCAGGTTTTCTTCCATAATGCGTGCTTTTTCCTGCTTTTCCTCTTCCGTAGAGGCCGGAAGACTGTAAGCTGCAGCAAGCGGAGCAAATACCTTCGCATCCTGGTCTGCCAGATCCAGAAATTCATTCTGAAGTGCCTGCAGTTTTCCTAAAAGATCCTGCACCTCTTCTTCCACGTCTGCATATTTCTTTTTTCCAATTGTCAGGTTCGACACCATCTGTCCCAGTGCTGCTGCCACCGAACCGCCCAGGGCAGACGCACCGCCGCCGCCCGGAACCGGCGCTTTCGATGCCAGCGTTCCAAGCCACAGGCCCATCAGTTCTTTTTCTATCATAATAAGGAATCCTCGCTTTCCTTCTTTTGCCTTTGCTCTCTTGCGCTCGTCCTCGTGACGCAAGTCACTCGATTTCCTCGCCGTTCGCCATGAACGTGCAAGCACGCTCCTGGCTCTCTTGCGCTCGTCACATTATACCATAGGAAAAGAAAGAACGCCAGTCCGTGAGTGGATTGGCGTTCCAAAAGTCGCATTCTAAAGTCTGCACGCATTTTTTCTGTTTCGTCCCTGCTATTCCGGTAAATCAGAAAGAACAGGACTGCTATCGAAGCTGTTCCATCGGGTCTTTTCCGAGAATTCCCGGCTCTGTCATGGTGTATGGGTTCAGCACGGTATTTAACTGTTCCGCATCCATCAGACCCTTTTCCAGAATCAGATCCCGTACCTGACGGCCGGTGCGCAGTGCTTCTTTCGCAATGTTTGCTGCTGTCTCATAGCCGACATACGGACAGATCGCGGTGATGACACCGATGCTGTTCTCTACCTCTTTGCGGCAGTGCTCCTTGTTCGCGGTGATTCCGGTAATACAGTTGTCCACCAACGTCTTGACTGCGTAGGTCAGCGTCTCGATCGATTCAAACAAATTATAGAAAATGATCGGCTCAAAGGCATTTAATTCCAGCTGTCCGGCCTCTGCCGCCATGGTGATCGTTACATCGTTTCCGATGATATTGAAAGCAACCTGATTGACCACCTCCGGGATAACCGGGTTGATCTTGCCCGGCATGATGGAAGAACCATTCTGTCTCGCCGGAAGGTTGATCTCGCCAAAACCGGTTCTCGGTCCCGATGACATCAGACGCAGGTCGTTGGACATCTTGGACAGGTTCACGGCACAGTTTTTTACAATGCCGGATACCGATGCATAGCTGTCGAGGTTCTGGGTCGCATCGATCATGTCGTAGGACTGCACCAGCTCCTCACCGGTTAACGTGGACATATTTTTTACCACGCGGTGAAAATACTGGACATCCGCATTCAGTCCAGTTCCGATCGCGGTACCGCCCAGGTTTAAGCAGCGGATTTCTTCCTTCGCATTGTCGAACCGTCTGATATCGCGGCGGATGGCCGATGCATACGCGTGGAATTCCTGTCCCAGGCGGATCGGCACGGCATCCTGCAGCTGGGTTCTGCCCATTTTGATCACGGAATCAAACTCTTTCGCCTTGTCCATGAGTGCCTCTTCCAGGCGTTTCAGCTGCTCCTGCGCATTGCCCAGCAGCTTTAACGCTGCCATCTTTCCGCAGGACGGGAATACGTCATTGGTGGACTGTCCAAAGTTAACATGGTCATTCGGGTTGACCAGCTTGTAATCGCCCTTTTTCCCACCCAGGATCTCGATTGCACGGTTTGCAATGACTTCATTTGCATTCATGTTCAAAGAAGTTCCGGCGCCGCCCTGGATCGGGTCTACGATAAACTGGTCGTGCAGCTTTCCGGCAATGATCTCGTCGCAGGCCTGGGTAATGGCCGATGCCCGCTTCTTATCCAGCTCACCCACCTCAAAGTTGGTGATGGCCGCCGCCTTTTTGATCTGCGCCACACTGTTGATCAGTTCCGGATGCATTTTCAGCCCCGTTATATTAAAATTCTCATAAGCACGAAGCGTCTGAACCCCATAATAGGCATCCTCCGGCACTTCCTTTTCTCCGATCGAATCGTGCTCCAGACGATATTTCTTTTCCTCTTCCTTCATGTTCCTGATCCTCCCATGTATCTTTTCGTCCAAATGTCCTGCCATACAAATATTCCATGCTTCCCTGCAGGCTGCTGCCGTTTTCTGCCATCTTGTTCCCGCATTTGTGTCCCGCAGCAGAATCTCTCTTATGTGGTGCTGACATTGTTTGTTCTTGACACCAGTATAATTTGGCACTACACTATTTTCAAATACTTATAAAATCATACTTTTTATAGATATTTGTCTATATCAGGAGGAAGTTATGTTTCAGGGGATGCATTACGTTTATGAAGTTTACAAAGAAATGAGCTTTTCGAAGGCCGCCCGCAATCTATTTATCAGCCAGCCATCATTAAGCGCTGCCGTCAAAAAAGAGGAAGCCCAGATCGGCTTCCCCATCTTCGACCGCAGCTCCAACCCTATCCAGCTCACAGATCCCGGAAAAGAATACATCCGCTCCATTGAGATCATCATGGATGTGGAAAACGGATTTCAGAATTATATCAATGACATGAGGGAGATCAAAAGCGGCTCCATCTCCATCGGAGGCACCAACCTCTTCATTTCCTATGTGCTGCCGCCGTTTATTTCCAGATTTACGGAGCGCTATCCGCAAGTTCACTTAAATCTGGTCGAAGCAACCACCTCAGAGCTGACCAAAAAGCTGTTTTCCGGCTCCCTGGACCTTCTGATCGACAACCAGAACATGGACCCTGCAGTCTACAGCAAACGCTTCTTTTGCGAAGAACACCTGCTGCTGACCGTTCCGTCCCGTCTTTCCATAAACGAAACGATGAAAAACTATGCCTTCACCGCTTCCGATATTCTGGAAAACCGGCATTTCAACTCCCGTATCCCACCGGTTTCCCTGGAACATTTCCAGAATGAAAACTTTCTCCTTTTAAAAGGTGGAAATGATACCAGAACACGAGCTGACCGGATGTTCCACAACGCGCACGTTCTTCCAAAGATCCGCTTAGAGCTGGACCAGCAGATTACAGCCTACAATCTCTCCCGGCACGGCATGGGGATCTCCTTCAGCTCAGACACCCTGATCCGCCACGTTCCGGACAGCGAAAATCTGGTGTACTATAAGCTCAACCACCAGGATGCTTCCCGGGAAGTGAATTTTTATTACAAGCGCAGCCGGTATATGCCAAAGGTGGTCAGCACCTTTCTGGATATGATCTGATCTTTGTGGGAAATTTTCGCACAATTTCCCACAATTTTTGCCAGCAAATGCTTTACCGATTATCTATAGTATCTATATCACTTATAGATAGTTGTCTATATCGTTTACGTTTACCCTTCCACAAGAAAATGTCCTTTGGCATTTTCTGGCACTTTCTTGACATTTTTCTCCTCTGATTTTATACTTATTTTAATCGATTACATAAGGGGGACTACCTATGAAAAAGATCCTGGAAGAATTCAAGGCATTCGCGCTGAAAGGCAACATGATCGACATGGCAGTCGCTGTGATCATCGGCGGCGCATTCAACGGACTGATCACCTCTCTGGTTGAAAACGTAGTCATGCCGGCCTTAAGCCTGATCACCGGAAAAATCGACTTCAGCAACATGTTTATCGCCTTAAACGGCGAACACTACACAACCCTGGAAGCAGCAAAAGAACAGACCTCTGTCATCGCCTATGGTCTGTTTGTAACCCAGCTGATTAATTTCCTGATCATGGCCTTTGTTGTATTCCTGGTCATCCGCCAGCTGAATAAGCTGTACAAAAAACCGGCTCCGCCTGCAGCACCAACTGAGAAAGAATGCCCATACTGCAAGACCAAGATTGCGATCGCAGCGACCCGCTGTCCGCACTGCACTTCCATTCTTTCCGACGAGCTTCAGAAAGAGGCTGTGGAAAAACTCTCTTGACGAGTTTCTTCGTTTCTGGTGAACTACATCGGCAATTGAATTACCGAGCATCTGATTACGAAGCATAGCTCCGTAGTTTCAGGGGTGCGTCCATGACACCCTTACTGCTACCCAGGTGGGTTACACAGCTACTTTTATTGTTTTTGTACTGCTCA
>NZ_QUMD01000044.1 GCF_003481985.1 Clostridium sp. OF09-36 | reverse complement strand
CTGATCTGCCGTTTTCCGGATCTCACCGGATACGGATGCAACGCTGCTGATAAAGGTGAAGTTTCCGCCGCAGAGTTCGCTGCCCTCGTAAATGGCAGAAAGGCCATTGACTATCGGGTAACCCTATGGTTTATTCTCTCAAAAGTCACCTGTATGTTCAAGACTATTTTCAGAATATCGAGGAGTTTTTATAATGACAACATCCATTAATCAGCATTTCAGCCCCTGGTCGCTGCTGAAATTTGCGTTTCCATCTATTATCATGATGATGTTTATGTCCCTCTACACAATTGTGGACGGCATTTTCGTATCCCGCTTTGTCGGAAGCAATGCGCTTTCTTCCTTAAATATCGCCTTTCCTGCTGCTAGCGTTGTCATCGCTGTCGGCACCATGCTGGCAACCGGCGGCACAGCTGTCATCAGCAAATATCTGGGCGAGGGCAAAAAAAGAGAGGCACGGGAATGCCTCTCTCTGTTTCTTTTAGTCGGACTGTTATTCAGCTTTTTCGCCGCTTTGATCGCTGTTCTCTTTCCAGAACCGATCTGCCGGATGCTTGGTGCAAACGACCTGCTTCTGGCTGACAGCATAACCTACTTGAAGATCCTGCTTTTGTTTTCCCCGGCCTGTATGCTCCAGACCCTGTTCCAGTGTTTTCTGGTTACTGCCGGAGCTCCGCATATGGGGCTGATCCTCACAATCCTGGCCGGACTGGTCAATGCCGTTATGGATTATGTTCTCATTGTACCGTGTCAGCTTGGAATCGGCGGAGCCGCCATGGCAACCGGACTGGGACAGACCATCCCTGCCGTGATCGGACTGGTCTTTTTCCTGTCACCCAGACACGAACTGCATCTGACCCGTTTTTCTTTCCGTGTAAAAGAACTCCTGCAGGCCTGCTACAACGGTTCTTCCGAAATGGTCACCCAGTTTTCCAATGCCGTGATCACCCTTTTATTTAACATCATCCTGATGCGCCTGGCCGGACCGAACGGAGTTGCTGCCATCACCATTCTTTTGTACGGTCAGTTTTTATTCCAGGCCTTTTATCTGGGATTCTCCATCGGCATCAGCCAGTGATCGGATTCCAGTACGGCGCTGAAAACCGAAAGGAACTGAAAAATATTTACCATATTTCTTTCCGGTTCACTGCAATCGTTTCCGCATTTATGACTGCGGCAGCCATCTTCCTTTCCACCGGCATTGTCACCATCTTCACGGATGATCCGAAAACCTATGAGCTGGCTGTCACCGGCTTCCGGCTGTTTGCCATAAACTTTCTGTTCTGCGGGTTTAATATCCTTTCCTCCGGATTTTTCACCGCACTGTCCAACGGAAGAGTATCCGCAATCATTTCCTTTGCGAGAACGCTGGTCTTTACCACGATCTCCCTGCTGATCCTGCCGCAGTTTCTTGGAATCAACGGTGCCTGGCTCGCTGTACCGATGGCAGAGTTTCTCACTCTGCTTCTGTCCATTGGTATGCACCGGAAATACTTTTTCCGGGAAGGTAGGCAGAATTATTTTCTGAAATAACACCAAATTCATTATAAACTGCTTCGACAATAAAAGGTTCTCTTTTACCGGTTATTTCGTAAAAAGAGAACCTTTTTGTTACTGAAATCTTATTGATCGCACACAGAACCATCTATTCTCATTCTAGTAGCAATTTTGTGCGACTGAAAAGGAAATAGTTTCTCTACATCTGGCACCAGTTCAATTCCCAATCCTGGTTCTGTTGGAATTTCAACATAACCATCTTTTACATTTGGTACATGATTCACCATATCACGCATGCGTAATCCACTTTTCTTACCCATAAACTGATCTTGGGTGGAACGAACATCTGGTGATGGATACTCTGCAATAGCCAAATTATCAATGGCTGCACATAACTGTAACTCTGCATTCGTAGCAACAGGACTCAGCGGGTTGTGCGGCACCAGACTACAATGATGAGATTCTGCCACAGCCGCAATTTTCATAGCTCCCGTAATACCTCCACATAAACAAATGCTTGCTCTTACATAATGGCATGCTCTTCTTTCCAAAAGCATTTGAAATTCAAAAATATTATGAATACGTTCTCCAGTAGCAATGGGAATCCTAGAAGCAGAAGCCACTTGTGCCATTGCATCAAAATTATCTGGTCTAATTGGATCTTCCAAAAACATAGGGTTAAATTGTTCCAGTTTACCCGACAAAGAAATAGCCAAAGCAGGTTCCAGTCTTCGATGCAATTCCAGACAAATGTCCATATCTTTTCCTACTGCTTCTCGTATTTTTCCTACCCGCTCTTCTGCTTTATATAACATTGCCGCAGTTCCATCAGAAAATGGCACATCCGAAGGTTCATCCAAAAACGGATTAATATGTCCCACTGCTGTATATCCCTCTTCTTTTGCCTTTAAGCAATGTTCGACCTGTTCTTCTACCGTACAGCCATTCACATGTGCATATACTCTCACCTTGTCTCTACATTTTCCACCAAGCAACTGCCATATAGGCGCATTGTAATATTTTCCCTTGATATCCCATAATGCAATATCTATCGCGCTCAAAGCACCCATGATTGCTGCGCCACGGAAATGCGAATAGCGATACATGGACTGCCAAAGATGTTCAATATCCATCGGATCTTTTCCAATCAGATACTGGGAAAACGTTTCTATTGCCTGTGCACTGGCATCCAAAAATCCCCATGCTCCACTTTCCCCCAAACCTGTGATTCCTTCATCTGTGAGTATCTTACAATAAACAGCTCTGTTTGATTTTATTACTTTTACATTTACAATTTTCATATCGCTTCTCCAACCTTTTACCATATTGTTTATATGAATCATAGCTCGGCATGTCCATTCAGCCAAACATACCAAATACAACTCCCGAAATTGCAAGTACAATGGCTCCACCAATTCTAGAGGAAATTGATGCGTAAGTCATAAGATCCATTCTGTTTCCAGCAGCCAAAATCAGCATATCTCCACTGCCTCCCATGTTAGCCATGCATAACCCTCCTGTCATTGCGGCATCTATTGGATAAAAGCCCACGAGATAACCAATCAGCGCACTTCCCAAAATACAACCTACAATAATAGCAACAGAAAGCACCAGTGTTTTCACTGACATAGCATCGATAAAGCTCTGAAAATCCAGAAGAGAAATTGCCATTCCTGCAAATACTGACGGTGTCAGCCAAACTTTCATTACATCATAGACTTTGCAAATTCCTTTTCTTAATTTTGCAGACAACACACCACTAATATTTAATCCAACCGCAATAATAACCAAGTATGCATACTGATGAATCGATACACCAAAAATTTTAGGAAGAAACCATTTGGAACAAAGACCGGCAAATACCCAGCACCCAGCCATGATCATCATTCCATTTCCCATATCTTCTAAACTGTATGTAACCTGCTCCGAATCTCCAATGCTATCTTTGTCATTCTTTTTACGTAATAATTGACTTCCATCTCCTGTCATTTTTGGAAATTTCTTTCCTAAAAGATCCAAACCAACAGCAAAGAAAATGCAAAGAATATTAGCAACCATCAATGCAGACATCGCAATGCCGTAATATACATCCTTGTCTTTTCCTGTCACCTCTTCATAAATGCTACTCATTGGAAGAGCACCTGCTGCACTTCCACCACCCATTATAGGCATCACATAAGTCATCAAAATATCTCCGATACTTAAATGGAAACAAATCATGCCTGCTGCAGCCGCCATAATCGCAGCTCCTACTAAGCCACCTAAAATACACGGAAGATATCCGACCAAAGATTTTAACAAAATTTTTCGCTCAATAGCCATAACTGCGCTTACAATCAATAATGTAAGAAAAAAAGCTTGAAAATTGATTCCAGACATCCAGTTATTTGCAGCTTCAACATAAGCTTCCGGTATTAATTTCGCCCATGTTGCAAAAGAACCAAGTAATAATAAAAGTAATGGTCCACCACCTAAATAATCTTTTACGATTGGAAGCTGATTGCCCACTCCCATGATTATAGCTCCGATTACTGTAAGCCAAAATATTGTAGAGCCAAAATCTGTTCCCATTTTTCCTGAGTACATACCTAATACCGTTATCCCAGCTAACACCACCCATGTCAGTAAAGGCAAACCCATCCATTCATACTTTTTCGAAACACCCATAATAATATTCTCCTTATATTTTTTTCTTTTTTCTTAAATATTTGTCGACATATATCAAGAATTTTTATGCAATTTCTGCATTTATTGACTTTGCTGCAAAAGCATCATATACTTTATGACATAATTATATTGTGTAATTCATCATTTTGTCCAATATGTTCCCATAAATAATACTATAAACAAATATTTATAATTCAAGGAGTGTGCTTTATGTCTTTCGATAAATTAGATTATGTCATAGCTGTTGCTCAAGAACAAAATTTAACAAAAGCTGCAGCCAGACTATATATTTCACAGCCCGCATTAACAAGTGCATTAAATAAGTTAGAAAGCGAATTAGGTGTGAAACTTTTTGATCGTAAACATTCACCGATCAGACTGACCGCTGCCGGAAATCTCTATATACAAGAAATGAACCATATCCGGCAACTGCAGATCAAAATGCAAAACCAATTATCATCTTTATCAAAAACTCGTTTCTGTCTAAGCATCGGAAGTGGACGTGGGCATTATTGGCTTCCCCTTTTACTGCCCACGTTTGCAAAACTTCATCCAGACGTACAATTGTCCATCAATAACAACGCTTTGAATACACATGACAAAAACATTGACAATCTTCCTGCTACTCTAGCGATCGGAACTTTTAGCCTTTCAAACACGCATAACAATATTCAAGATGAATTTTTAATCCAAGAAAATCTTATCTATGTAATACCTCAATCGCTTGGCCTTATTTCACCAGAAAAATACAAAGGATGCTCTATTGAACATCCTTGCCTTATCGATTCTTCTATATTAGACGGTGCACCTTTTGTTTGTGGCGAAAATATTAATAATTACACATATTTTTTAGAACGAGAAATGAATCGCTATCAGTTTAAATATGGAAATCTAATAACCTATGGTACGCCTCAAGCTGCTCTGCTTCTTGCCAGCAATGGCATGGGCGTTACATTCATTTCTCAAAGCATTTGCAGATGGGAACAAATTGCATCTCGATACGATGTTTATTTTTGTACTTTGGATTCAACACCTCCCGTTCAAAACATTCACGCCTTTTATGCTGAAACTCCCAATAACGTCAATTTAATTCAAGATATGCTTGATTTAATTCGTAAACAATTAATCCCACAGCTCTATCCTTTATAAACATAAAAAATCCGAATGTCATTACACCATATGTTACCGTGTAATGACATTCGGATTTTTCTAAAAACACCTATGATGATCAGTTTCTACTCAGATACCGCTTCACATACTTTCCAGTATAAGATACCGGGCTTTCTGCGACTTCCTCCGGCGTTCCTTTCGCGATAACAGTTCCACCGCGCTCGCCGCCCTCCGGTCCAATATCGATCAGGTAATCCGCTGTTTTGATCACATCCAGGTTGTGCTCAATGACAATGACCGTATTACCACCATCCGACAATCTGCGCAGGATCTCCACCAGCTTGTGGACATCCGCAAAATGCAGACCGGTTGTCGGCTCATCCAGAATATAAACGGTCTTTCCGGTTCCACGGCGGCTTAACTCCGTCGACAGCTTGATCCGCTGTGCCTCGCCGCCGGAAAGCTGGGTTGACGGCTGTCCCAGACGGATATACGAAAGTCCCACATCATTCAAGGTCGCAATCTTCCGGTAGATCGACGGCACATTCTCAAAGAATTTCATAGCCTCTTCTACCGTCATGTTCAGCACATCGTAAATGCTCTTTCCCTTATATTTCACTTCCAGCGTCTCGCGGTTATAGCGTTTGCCCCCACAGACTTCACACGGCACATAGACATCCGGCAAAAAATGCATCTCAATCTTGATGATGCCGTCACCGCTGCAGGCCTCACACCGACCGCCCTTCACATTAAAGCTGAAACGTCCTTTGTTATAGCCCTTCGCCTTGGCATCCGGCGTCGACGCAAACAGGTCGCGGATCATATCAAACACGCCCGTGTAAGTTGCCGGGTTAGAACGCGGAGTACGGCCGATCGGGGACTGGTCAATGTTGATGACCTTATCCAGCTGCTCCAATCCCTCGATCTTCTTAAATTTGCCCGGAATAGTACGCGCACGGTTCAGCTTTCTTGCCAGTTCCTTATAAAGGATTTCGTTGACCAGGGAACTTTTTCCCGAGCCGGAGACACCGGTCACGCAGGTCATAATGCCAAGTGGGAAGGAAACATCGATATTTTTTAAGTTGTTCTCTGCTGCCCCGCGCACTGTGATCCAGCCGGTCGGCTGTCTGCGCTCCTTCGGAACCGGGATCTGGATGCGTCCGCCCAAGTACGCACCTGTGATAGACTTTTCGTTTTTCATGATTTCTTCTGCCGTGCCAACCGCCACGACTTCTCCACCATGTTCCCCCGCTCCCGGTCCGATATCCACAATACAGTCCGCTGCCCGCATGGTATCTTCATCGTGCTCGACCACAAGCACGGTATTTCCAAGGTCGCGCAGATGTGTCAGGGTCGCAAGAAGCTTGTCGTTGTCGCGCTGATGCAGGCCGATACTCGGCTCGTCCAGAATGTAGGCAACTCCGACCAGACCGGAACCAATCTGCGTTGCCAGACGGATCCGCTGTGCCTCACCACCGGATAACGTACCAGTTGCCCGGGAGAGAGACAGATACTCCAGACCGACATTCAGCAGGAAATCCAGACGCGCCTTGATCTCTTTTAAGATCTGATGACCGATGGACTCCTGCATCGGCGTCAGCTTTAAATCCTCCAGAAAAGCACGGAAGCGGGTAATGGACAGCTCCGTTGCCTCATAAATATTCAGATCACCAACTGTAACCGCCAGGGAACCCGGCTTTAAACGCTGACCCTTGCAGGCCTTACACGGTGTGATGCGCATAAACGTCTCGTATTCCGCTTTCGATGCTTCGGAAAAGGTTTCCTTATAGCGGCGCTCCACATTGCGGATCAGACCTTCGAATGCGACCGGGTAAATGCCCTCACCGCGCTGTCCCTTGTAATAAACTTTGACCTCTTTCCCGTTCGTTCCATGCAGGATCACATCCTGGATTTCCTTCGGGTAATCTTCAAACGGAGTATCCAGATCAAAATGATACTCCTTGCACAGCGCATCCAAAATGGCATGGGTAAAACTGCTCTTTTCCGTGCAGGACTGCCAGCCCATCACCACAATGGCTCCTTTGGAAATGCTTAAGGACTTATCCGGGATCATAAGGTCCTCATCAAATTCCATCTTATACCCGAGACCGAAGCACTCCGGGCAGGCGCCAAACGGATTATTAAAGGAAAAGCTTCGCGGCTCCACCTCTTCGATGCTGATGCCGCAGTCCGGACAGGCAAAGCTCATGCTGAAATTGATCGGCTCCCCGTCGATCACATCAACGATCATGAGACCATCCGAAAGTCCCATAACGGTCTCGATGGAATCCGTCAAACGCTTTTCGATGCCCTCCTTCACCACCAGACGGTCTACCACGATCTCAATATTGTGTTTGATGTTCTTTTCTAACTTGATCTCCTCGGAAAGGTCATAGAGATTCCCGTCAATGCGCACGCGCACATAGCCGCTGCGGCGCGCCTGCTCCAAAAGCTTGACGTGTTCCCCCTTGCGCCCGCGCACCACCGGTGCCAGAAGCTGGATCTTCGTGCGCTCCGGCAGCTGCAGGATCTGGTCAACCATCTGGTCGATGGTCTGTTTTTTGATCTCACGTCCACACTTCGGACAGTGCGGAATACCGATGCGTGCATACAGAAGACGCATATAATCGTAGATCTCCGTCACCGTTCCCACCGTGGAACGCGGGTTGCGGTTGGTCGATTTCTGGTCGATGGAGATGGCAGGAGAAAGTCCCTCAATGCTTTCCACATCCGGCTTTTCCATCTGTCCCAGGAACTGTCTGGCGTAGGAAGACAACGACTCCATATAACGCCGCTGTCCTTCTGCATAGATGGTATCAAACGCCAGGGAAGACTTGCCCGAACCACTTAATCCAGTCAGAACTACCAGTTCATTTCTTGGGATATCCAGGGATATATTTTTTAAATTGTGCTCATTGGCACCTCGAATCTTGATATACTGCTTTGCCATGGCCGTAAACCTTTCTTGTGCATCGTTGCATCGTCACTTGTACGATTCCTCTTTTTAGTGTAACTCAGATACCAGCCCATTATACCACAGCAACAGGCTGCTTGCAAACATTTGTTCGCAGACTAAACAATTTAGCACAGTAAATATCAAAGGTGCGAAAAGCTCCGCAGCGCCATGCATGGCGGCTGCGGGAGCTTTCGCACCTCGTTTGTTATCATGCGATATTGTTACTGCGCAGCTTCTTCCTGACTCACCGGAGCGCTATCTTCCTCTGTTTCCTTCCCGGCATTCAGAATCTCCATGAATTCCTCACCGGTAATGGTCTCGCGCTCCAGCAGATAAGCGGAAATCTCGTTTAACTTGGCTGCATTGTCCTTTAAGATCTGCATTGCCTTGTCATACTGCTGTTTTACGATGTTAACAACTTCTTCATCGACTAGTCTTGCAGTCTCCGGGGAACATACCATGGAAGTATCGCCGCCCAGATACTGGTTATTCACGGTTTCCAATGCTACCATACCAAACTGGCTGCTCATACCGTACCGGGTTACCATGGCACGTGCGAGCTTGGTCGCCTGCTCGATATCGTTTGCCGCACCGGTCGTGATGGAATGGAAGATAAATTCCTCTGCGGCACGACCGCCGGTCAGCGTCGCGATCTTGTTCAATGCCTCTTCTTTGCTCATCAGGAAACGCTCGCCCTCTTCCACCTGCATGGTATAACCAAGGGCACCGGAGGTACGCGGGATGATGGTGATCTTATGCACCGGAGCGCTGTTGCTCTGGCACGCTGCCACCAGCGCATGACCCACCTCGTGGTAAGATACGATACGCTTCTCGTTCATGGACACACCGGCATCTTTTCTCTGGTAACCGGCAATGACTACCTCAACACTCTCTTCCAGGTCTGCCTGGCTTACAAAAGCGCGACCCTGACGGACCGCACGCAGTGCGCCCTCGTTGATGATATTGGCAAGCTCCGCACCGCTGGCACCGGAAGTTGCACGTCCGATGGCATCGAAATCGATGTCACTTCCGAGTTTTACATTCTTTGCATGAACTTTCAGGATTGCCACACGCCCCTTCAGATCCGGAAGTTCAACCGGGATCCGGCGGTCAAAACGGCCAGGACGAAGAAGTGCCTTATCCAGAGACTCCGGACGGTTGGTCGCTGCCAGGATCACAACACCCTTGCGGCCATCAAAACCATCCATCTCGGTTAACAGCTGGTTTAACGTCTGCTCACGCTCATCATTTCCGGAGAAACCGGAACCATCACGCTTTTTACCAATGGTATCGATCTCATCGATAAATACGATACAAGGTGCCTTTTCATTTGCCTGCTTAAACAGATCACGCACCTTGGCTGCGCCCATACCAACGAACATTTCCACGAATTCCGAACCGGAAATGGAAAAGAACGGGACATGTGCCTCACCGGCTACTGCCTTTGCAAGCAGGGTTTTACCAGTTCCAGGAGGGCCCACAAGCAGTGCTCCTTTCGGCAGGACTGCTCCGATGTCTGCATACTTCTGCGGATTATGCAGGAAATCCACGATTTCCTTTAATGCTTCCTTTGCTTCTTCCTGGCCTGCTACATCCGCGAAGGTTTTGCCGGTCTCAGTCTCTGCGTAGATCTTGGCATTGGACTTTCCGAAGGTCATGGCATTTCCCATGCCGCCCATCCGCTTGGCCATGCTCTTACTAAGGAGCTGGCCAATGATCACAAACATCAGGATCGGCAGAAGCCAGCTGAAAATAAAATTCTGCAGAGGTGATGCCTGTGTCGGGATCGTCTCTGAGAAACTGATGCCTGCATTTCTCAGTCTGGTCGTCAGGTCATCATCCGGCCAGATACCTGTTTTGTACAGTTTAATATCTGCGTTTTTCCATGACTTCATGGGAAGCTGGCCATTTAAAACCTGCTGCACATCCTCTGTCCAGAAGGTCAGCTGATTGTCTCCTCTTGTTACTCCTGCGATCTGTTTGTTGTCCAGCATATCCAGAAACTGATCGTAGGTGACTTCCGTTACGGAACGCTCTGCCAGGGCCGGCATAACCAGCGCATTCAGCAGAACCGTAATCAGAAGAATGATGCCATAGTAATAAATCAGCTTTTTATTTGGCCGCTTTGGTCCGTCTTCTTTCATACCCATACGTTTGCTCTCCTTTATGTCTTTCGTGTTGTATCCAGAATTTTTGCAGCTGTTCTTCTCTCTTCACATATGGCTGTTCACACACTGCCCTTCCCCATATGTGACTGAAAACGAATGTTTCCCAGCTTTTTCTGTTCTATTAAGTATACAACAGAAGCGGGGGATTTTAAACCCCCGCTCCTGTTAAAACTTTCTAAATTCTTTGTGTCGCATCTGTGAACTGCAAATTTAACAAACTAATCCGGGATCACCGGGACTGCGTCCGCCGGGACCGGGCTCACAAAGCCTGCTGCCGTGCGCTTTTCAAATTCTGCCCTTGCTTCTTTTAAGAGTTCCGGCTGGTTATAAAGGTCGATGGCTGCCGCCGCCAGTACCTTTCCAGCATGGACCGCTGCCTTGTGTCCAATTTCAGTCCGGTCGCAGGAAACATTCTGCCAGCTGTGTCCCGGGCAGCCGTTTGGCCATGCAGCCACATGGATCTGCGCAGTCGGAGTCAGCCAGCTCACATCACCTACATCGGTAGACCCTGCTTTAAATGCATTCCCCTGGTACAGCGGTGCCAGAAATGCATTCATGGCATGACCGCACGCCTGCTGCATGGCGATGACCTGCTCTTTTGCTTGTTCATCGTTTCCTGCTGCCACACCCGGAACCCTGTCGTTTCCAAGATAGGTTTTCGCGAGAGCATCTGCAAATGCATTCTCCTCTTCCGTATAGGAAGGCACGCCAAGCTCCTCGTAATTTTTATACAGAACCCGCTCCAGCGCAAAGTTGCTGATCGTATCGGAAAGTCCGTCGATAAACTTCTTCTCAAAGGTTGTCTCCGTCATCAGCGCCGCGCCCTGAGCGATCTTATCGACCCGCTTCTGAAGCTCTATCGCCTCTGCTACATGGTTAGAGCGCACCATATAAAGCACACTGGCTTTCGCCTGCACCACATTCGGGCTGCATCCGCCGGCATCCGTGATCGCGTAATGGATCCGCGCCTTGTCACTCATATGCTCCCGCAGATACTGCACGCCCGTGTTCATCAATTCCACTGCATCCAGTGCGCTGCGTCCCTTCTCCGGCGCACCGGATGCATGGGAAGCGATTCCGTGGAACTTGTACTGGGTCTGAATGCAGGCATTGGAAGAACCGGTCGCAACCTCATTGACATCCTCCGGATGCCAGGTCAGTGCCGCATCCAGATCTTTCCAGACACCATCCCGCGCCATAAATGCCTTGGATGCACCGCCCTCTTCCCCCGGACAGCCATATAAGATCACAGTTCCTTCTATTTTATTCTGCTCCAGATAAGCCTTCACGCCAAACGCAGCTGCCATCGCACCGGCGCCCAGAATGTTATGACCACAGCCATGTCCGCTGCCGCCCTCGGCCAGCGGCTTTTCCTCCGTACAGCCCGCGGTCTGTGACAAGCCGGAAAGCGCATCGTACTCTGCCAGAATACCGATCACCGGACGGCCGTTTCCAAAGCTTGCTGAAAATGCCGTATCAATGCCGCTGATTCCCTTTTCTACATGAAATCCTTCCTGCTCCAGCACTTTGCAGTAAAGCGCTGCGGACTTTACCTCCTGCAAAGATAACTCCGCATACTCCCAGATGCGGTCTGCCACATCGCAGATCTGATCTTTTCTGGCTTCAATGGCCGCGAGGGCTACCTTCTTTTCTTCTGTCATGATATTGATACTCCTCCTATCTGTTATTTTCCATACAACGCAAAAAGTGCCGGGAACAAGCCCGGCACTCTGATGTAACTTCAAACCATAATCTCAACATTGCTGCTCCTTGTGCCGCAACAATATAATTATAATCCTTTTTATAATACCTTTGCAAGGAATTCCTTCAGACGTTCATGCTTCGGATGATCAAAGATCTCCTCCGGCGTTCCCTCTTCCAACAGCTTTCCATCTGCCATAAAGAGGACGCGGTTTCCAACCTCTTTTGCGAATCCCATCTCATGGGTTACGACCACCATGGTCATGCCCTCGTGGGCCAGTTCCTTCATAACATCCAGAACCTCACCAACCATTTCCGGGTCCAGCGCGGAAGTCGGCTCGTCAAACAGCATCACCTCCGGCTCCATCGCCAGCGCACGCACAATTGCAACACGCTGTTTCTGTCCGCCGGACAGCTGGATCGGGTAAGCATCTGCACGGTCTTTCAAACCAACACGGTCCAGAAGCTCTAAGGCTTTCTTTTCCGCATCTGCACGGCTGACACCCTTTACCTTCATCGGTGCAAGCACCATGTTTTCCAGAATGGTCATATGCGGAAACAGGTTGAAATGCTGAAACACCATTCCCATGCGCTGGCGCAGGGCGTCAATGTCCAGTTTTACCATTTTTCCGCTCTCATCCTGGTATTTCTTCTTGGTGATGTCGATCCCGTTAAAGATGATGGCTCCTCCGGTCGGCTCCTCCAGAAGGTTCAAGCTGCGAAGGAAGGTGGACTTTCCGGAACCGGACGGCCCGATGACTGCCATGACATCCCCTTTATTGATGTTGACCGTCACACCGTCCAGTGCCTTGATGGTTCCCATTTTATAATGCTTTTTTAAGTCTTTTACCTGAATCATGCTATCGTTTGTCGCCACGGCTCATTCTCCTCTCAAAATATGCAATGATCTTGGAAGTCGGGAAGCACAGGCAGAAATAAATTGCCGTTGCCACCAGCAGAGGCTCCACGATAACAAAGGTTGCACCCTTAACTGCATTTACAGCAGACATGATATCCTGTACACCGATGGTGTAGGTGATTGCAGACTCCTTAATGATTACAACAAACTCGTTGGCGATTGCCGGGAGAATGTTTTTTAATGCCTGCGGGAAAATGATATAGCGCAGGTTCTGGGTCTGGGACAGTCCGAGGGAACGGGCTGCCTCTGTCTGTCCGCCGTCAATGGACTGGATTCCCGCACGGATGATCTCACACAGATATGCGCCGGAGTTCATGCCCAGAGCCACAACGCCCGGGAAGAACCGGCTGAACTTGATAAATCCGAGGATCTGGAAAGACGGAAGCTGGATGATGCCGAACACGCCGTAGTAGATGATAAACACCTGCACGATAACCGGCGTGGAACGCAGGATCTCAACGTAAGCCGTTGCCAGGAAAGACAGCGGATTAAACTTGCTGATCCAGACAAGCGGACCGCCCTCCCGCATATGACCGTCTTTATCAAGTCCCAATGCCCGGAATGGGCGGACATTTGACATTCTCATCAGTGCCAGTATCAGCGCAATGCAAAAGCCGATTGCAACCGTAAATACGGATAACAGGACTGTAACGATAATGCCCTGCTGAAACAACTCGGCATACGGCGCTATTTTTGAAAAATTGCTCCATTGAACAAAATGACTCATCGGGTGCTCCTTTCAGTCTTAGTTCTGAACGTTTCCTTCTGCGTCCAGAAGACCCTCATATTTCTCACCTGCAGCAAGCTCACCAGCATCAGCGATGAACTTCTCAAGGCTTCCATCCTCTTTTGCAGCTGCGATTGCTTCGTTAACACCAGCTAACAGAGCTTCGTTGCCCTTGCAGACACCGATTGCGGAACCTTCGGTATCGTACGGAACGTCCATAACGATTGCAAGCTCCGGGTAGTTCTGCTGATAACTCTTTGCTACATCAGTCTCGATATAAGCAGCATCCATCTTGCCGGTTAACAGCTCAGAAATGATATCGGTAACCTTCGGAAGACCAACAATGTCAGCCTCCGGGCTGTTCTCATTTGCCAGATCCATCTGGATGGAACCGATCTGTGCGCCTACGGAAACTTCCGGTTTGTTGATTGCTTCGAAGCTGTTGTAGGTCTCAGCGTTGTCCTTAACAGTTACTAAGGACTGACCGCCGGTATAGTAAATATCAGAGAAATCCATGATGCCCATACGCTTCTCATCCGGGGAAAGACCAGCCATACCAAGGTCAACAGACTTGGTCTGCAGCTCGCTTAATACACCATCGAAATCTACGGTAACAACCTCTAACTCAAGTCCAAGATAATCTGCGATATACTGAGCCAGATCCATATCGAAACCAGACAGATTCGGGGTTCCGTCCTCACCGATTGCGTAGAACTCATACGGAGCGAAGTCCGGGCTGGTTGCTACGGTCAGCTTGCCAGAAGTTACAGTCTCGATCTCAGCTGCTGCTTTGGTTTCCTCAGCGCTGCTCTCTGCTGCCTCAGTGCTCTCTGCTGCTTCGGTAGCTGCCTCAGAAGCTGCTGCGGTTGTCTCTGCCGACTTACTGCCGCCGCAAGCGGTTACAGAAGCTGCCATACATGCTGCCATGGATAATGCCACGATTTTCTTCTTCATAATAATCCTCCTCGATTTGCATTTATTCATCTACGGATGAATATTCTGCATAAATATAAAACATATACTAACCCATTATATCGGATTTCTGAAATTAATCAAGTGCCATGGAGTGAAAAAAAGAGGAAATCTGCAGATTATCCACAGATTTCCTCTTTTTTCTTCTTTTGTGCGGAAACCATTCACCCAAAACGATGTCTTCCAACTGCATCTTCATGAAACAGGTTCGCTTATTTCAATAATTTTTCCAATAGATTTTCTTCTATAATATTATGTATCGTCACATCCAGAATCTTATACATAAAATTTCAGGATTTTCTCTATCACAGTCTGCGGCTCATCGATCACAAAATCCGGGTGGAATGCTTCCAGTTCCTCACGTCCCCGAAATCCCCAGGTTACGCCGACCGTATGCGCTTTTGCATTCAGCCCTGTCTGCATATCGGTATTGGTATCACCAAAATACAGGCACTCCTCCGGCTTACAGCCAAACTGCTCCAGGATCAGGTTCACACCTGCCGGGTCCGGCTTCTTCGGAATCTCATCCTTCTGTCCTGCCACAACATCGAAATATCCTTTGCCAAACACAGACTCAATATTTTCCACTGTCCGTGCGTGCGGTTTATTAGAAAGAACTGCAATGTGGATTCCCTGTTTCTTTAATGTTTCAAGAAGTTCTCGGATCCCATCATAAGGACGCACATGGTAGAGACAATGCTCCGCAAACAGCTTCATGTAGACAGAAAGCGCTTCCTCATAATGGGTCAGTTTCTCATCCCCACAGTACTGCAGCGCTCTTTTTACCTGCATGCGGTATCCGTCTCCCACAAACTGCTTGACCTGTTCCTCACCGACCGGCCCGTAGTCAAACTCCTTTAATGTCAGATTGGTCGTGTAGGTCAGCGCATCCAGCGTATTTAATAAGGTTCCATCCAAATCAAAAATACAACAGCGAATCATGGCAATTCCTCTCTTTCCTCGCATACATCAGTCCACTATTCATACAAGTGTCGCCAACGACAAAATTTGTCGCTTTCTCGCATTCCAATCAGCAAAATTTCTGCATGTGAACATTTTCCAATACTTATGTAAGCAAATAACTACAAATGATTTGAACTCAGCAGTTTAGGCGAAAAACTTCACCCAGATTCCCTGAACAAACAGTCCCAGGATCATGAGCGGTAAAATATACTTCACATACCCGCGGATCCATGCCGGCACCTTGATTCCGACACCCTCATTTGCCTCAGCCCGGTACTCGTCAAAGCCCCAGCCGAAATCCCAGGTGGCAAACAGCAGATACACCAGGGAGCCCAGTGGAAGCAGGATATTGCTCACCAGGAAATCCTCCAGATCCAGCACAGAGCTGCCAGCTCCCAGCGGCTCAAATCCACTGAGTACATTATAGCCCAATGCACACGGAAGGGACAGTACAATGATCAGGATCATGTTGATCTTTGCAGATTTTTTCCGGTCGATCTCGAATAATTCCATATCGCAGGCAATGATATTCTCAAATACCGCAATGACGGTAGAGAAAGCCGCGCAGGACATAAATAAGAAGAACAGGCTTCCCCAGATCCGTCCACCGATCATGGAGATAAATACGTTCGGCAGCGTAATGAAGATCAGGCTCGGACCACTGTCCGGATTGACGCCAAACGCAAAGCACGCCGGGAAAATGATCAGACCCGCGGTAATCGCTACAAAAGTATCCAGCACTGCAACATTGACCGACTCGCCCAGCAGTGTATTATTCTTCTCCAGATAGCTTCCGAAAATCGCCATGGCTCCAATACCCAGGCTTAGCGTGAAGAAGGACTGGTTCATGGCAGACACGATCACCTGACCGATTCCCACGGATTTCATCTTCTCCACGTCAGGAAGCACGTAGAATTTCAGGCCTTCCATACCGCCTTCCAGGAATACGCCATGAATCGCCAAGATGATCATCAGCGACAGCAGACCGATCATCATCACCTTGGTAATACGCTCCACTCCGGCCTGCAGACCAAGAGAACAGATCATGATTCCAAGAATTACCACAACCACCATCCAGAATACATTGATGCCCGGGCTCGCCAGCATCTCACCAAACATTCCCTGAACGCCTTCGGTATCCAGTCCGGTAAATGCTCCGGTCACAAAGCTGTAAAAATAATAAAGCATCCAACCCGCAACCGTGGTATAAAACATCATCAGTACATAGTTGCCAAGCAGCGCCACATAACCATGCAGATGCCACTTGCTTCCCGGTTTTTCCAGCTCCTGATAAGCCTTAACCGGACTTTTGCGGCTTGCACGTCCCACCGCAAATTCCATAGAAAGAACCGGAACACCCATAATAGCCAGAAACAGCAGATAGATTACGACAAAAATGCCGCCGCCGTTTGCTCCAACCACATATGGAAAACGCCATACATTTCCGATACCGATGGCGCATCCTGCTGAAAGCAGCAGAAATCCCAGTCTTGACTGAAAGGTTTCTCGTTGTTTCAAAATATTTTCCTCCTTCTTTTCCCCCATTTTGCCGATTTAATGACTATACTTCATTGTGACAAAACTTGTTTCCGCGTTACCGCAGTACTGGCTATTATACACTATCTGTCTCAGCCGTCAAACGCCTAGTGCTCACGCATGATCTTGTGTAAACAGCAAATCAAACTATTGGCTTTAAATAGGAAAAAGTTCCGCAAATCTCGGAACCTTTTTCCTATTTAGACTGTCACGTTCGAGCCCGGCAGGGCTTGAACAGCACAAGAAAGGGTATCCATTTCGGATACCCTTTCTTGTACTCTTGAGAGCGCGAGACGGGACTCGAACCCGCGACCCCGACCTTGGCAAGGTCGTACTCCACCAACTGAGCCACTCGCGCATTTTATTTGAGGCATGTACCCTCAAAACCACATATTGAATTTCATCCGTTTTCTTTTACCTAAACCGTCTTGGTTAAGCCCTCGACCTATTAGTGACAGTCAGCTGCACGTGTTACCACGCT
>NZ_QUMD01000043.1 GCF_003481985.1 Clostridium sp. OF09-36 | reverse complement strand
AAGCATATCCCACACAGGCTGGTCATTCGATTGGAATAATCCATCGATGAACTACCTGTATCATAGAACATTTTTGTGCCCTGTGCCGTATGTCCACAAAGTAGGAATTCGGGGTAAAAATCAGAAATTTCCACGATTGCGGAATTGATATGGTATAATCAATTCAACGGTTATAAATGTTGTCAGAAGGGGGAGCTGCTTCAATGAACGGAGCTACTACAATACAGGAACGGCTAAAAGATTTACGATTAAACAAAGGATTAAAACTGGAAGAACTGGCAGAGCAAACGGGTATTTCAAAATCAGCTCTTGGAAGTTATGAAAAAGATGATTTTAAAGAAATCAACCATGGTAATCTTATCCTGCTGGCAGATTTTTATGGGGTGTCCCTTGATTATCTCTTTTGCCGGACAGAGAACCGGGCGGAGATCAACACGCCATTAAGGGAGCTGCATTTGAGTGATGAGATGGTAGCACTTCTGAAAAGCGGTCGGATTAATAACCGTCTGCTCTGCGAACTCGCCACACATAAGGACTTTATCAAGTTTCTTGCGGACATTGAGATTTATGTGGATGGGATTGCCACCATGCAGATTCAGAACCTCAACGCCCTTGTCGATACCGTCCGGCATGAAATCATTGAACGGTATCGCCCCGGCGAAGATGACCCCCATTTGAAAGTGCTGCAAGCCGCCCATATCAGCGATGATGAATATTTCAGCCACATGGTTCTGGATGACCTCAACCTCATTATCCGGGATATTCGGGAAGCCCATAAAAAGGACAGCGAGAGTGCACCCCAGACCACCGTTGCCGATGAACTGAAAGAAAATCTAGAAGCGGTCGAAAATTTCAAGGCAGCCGGGATGAAAAGCTGGTTGTTCTTTACTGCAAGCAGCTTGGTATCAACTATAAAAATCTGTCAGACGAAGAATTTCGCTGGCTGATTCGGATTCTCAAAAAATCAAAGAAAATGGGAACGCCTATCAGCCAGAGGAAAAAACGATAAAGAAAAACCGCTGTTGCATGGTTTGTTGGCTTCCATGTAGCAGCGGTTTTTGCTGGGATTATTCAGTTGAATTTTTAGAACGACACTGGAAGTTGTTTATCCAAAATGAAATGGAATAACCATATCAAGTAAAACTGCAAGAACTATACTAATTGTTCCCATTAGCACAGAACTTTTCAATGTGTCCCTCCTCAAAACAGTAAGTCCGATGATAAAGACTATCAATTCTAAAACAGAGCGTGCTTCGAAATATCCCCATCCATATACGAAAGTCATGTTAAACAATACTGCTAAAATCAATACTGATAGCATAAATGCAGGTCTGCTTTTTCCTTTCGCATACCAACAGACAAATGCCAAGAACGGAGAAATCATGGTAAAGCCAAACCAAATCATAGCGTAGCTTCTTGGGAAAAATCCTGCGACATAGTTTGAATACAAATAGTAACTTGCAACCATGCCAGCAAAAAACGCAAAAACATTAACACTTGCTCTTGTTGCAGAATTACTATAAATAGAAATACACAGTGCAATCAATACCCAAATTTCAAAACGCCCAAGGAAATTATGAACATCTAATGCCCCATCTATTGCCATAAGCACACTTGGCAGTTCAGTTTGACGAAAATCCAAAAATTTTGAAAAAGTCCCCAAAGCTATTCCAAGGAACAATACAGCTATGGTATTTATAATTTTTCTATTACCAGATATAGGATTTTCGGCACTCCTTATATCATTCAAAAACTTGTTCATAGGCATCTCCCAATTCTAATTTAACAGTAATCATTCTATCATACCGTTATGAATAAATCATCTCATGCAAAACAATTTCTTCTGCCCGGTTGTGAATGTTATTGCAACGCTGCACCCATTCCATTTGAGAAGTGCGCTTTAATTCCTCTGTCACGCCCTCGACAGCTTTCATCTGCTCCATGATGGTGGCTAACCGTTCCTGTGCTTGTTCGTTCAGGTCTGCAAGGTATGTCCATAACTCCCCGGTCAGTGTCAATGTGTTCAATCTGGCTGGGTGGGCTTCTCTTAAATATTCCCGGTGTAGCCGTCCATACTTTCCAATGGGGCGGTGTTCCTCCGGCAGTTTCAAGTCTGGGATGTAGTATCCCCAACAAGGATATAATCAATTCCGTTTTCCGTTATTCTTGATTTCAATTCGCCCATGTTTTAATCTCCTCATTCTGGCTCATTTTTTTGCAAGTCTGGCTCTCCAGAAATATTGGTAAATCTTTGGTAAATTTGAGACTGAAACACAAAAAACGCTTAAAAACGGGGCTTATGAGACGATTTGAGATTTTTCATCATGCCCGGTAAATCCTGCCGTGGCAAATGAATAAAACTCTAATCATAAAATTCTCCTGTTCTGAAATGCCCTGTATTGCCCTGTTTTGCAAGGGTTTATCGACTTTTCCGGGCATCAAATTTTTATTCTCTAAAACTACACTTTTTGCAAAATAATGCAAAACGGAGCAAATCAATGCCTTGTGTAGTAGTCAAATCGTAGTCAGTTAAGGTGGTTCAGACTACGGATAGGGGTGTGCATTATTTAACAAAAGGGTGTGCAGAAATCATCTACATACCCTTTTGTTATCTTCGATGAGGATACAAAGCTTATCCTTCGATTCATAAAACCTATAATTACGCTTCATTTAAAATTCTACTTTTCTAAATCAAACCATTCATTATAAACTTTAACTGTCGCTTTATATGGTGTAGATTGAGTATCATACTTCTGCTTAAAGCTCTCGTTTTTTACAATACTTTGTATCTCAGTGAAATAAGATTTTTTAAATCGTTCTTTATCCACCTTCTTATCAAGATATTTTTGACATGCCTCATCATAAGCATTGAGGAATTCTTCTTTCGTAGATTCATACACATTTTTTATCAATTCATCATTAAGTTCATCCTTATGATTAATAATCAAATCTTCATATCGTATTCTTGCATTTGTAATGCGTTCCCTTATTTGCATTTCAACTTGACCCTGTACTAATTTATTATACCTAAATGACAATAATATTGTACCACAGGCTGTTATTGTCGATGCAATCCCTAAAATAAGCGTTATTATGTCACTCGTTTCCATTACTTACTTCCCCCTGACTGAGAATTGTTCTGTGATTTTATCTGTGCCTCCACCTGATTAACAAGTGCTAAAAAAGCACTCACATCTTCAAATAATCCCCTGTTTTTTTCGGCATAAATCTCTCTAATAAAATTAACAATCTGCAACTGTTCATTTACATTAAGATTTTTGCCATTACATTTTACAGATTTTATAGAATCTACAACCTTTTGTATATCATGTTTTTCTTCTAATTCATCAAATAACTTTGTAGCGAATTCACGTTTCGTCATATAATCTCCTCCTATGATAAATGTTAATATAATCTTTAAATTTCTTATTTGCTAAATTTAATTTATTTTACCACATTTCTCAAATTTACACCAGTCAAAAAGGCACCCAAGCTATAAGCCTGAGTGCCACAAATCTATATCAATATTCTATTATCAAACCACCTTGAACATATTCTGTTTCAAAGGTTTATCATCCTTGTCCGAAAGCCCCATCTCTTTTCTGGCATTTTCCAATCCCTGCATCTTCTGAAGTTCTTTCTCCGCATCCTCAAGTCCAACGTGGGTGTAAACATTGAGAGTTACTGCAATTGACTTTACTATCATAATCCTTCTGACTCTTTACTTCCACTCAAACCATGCTGCCAACACATTTTCCATAATATCTTCTATCGCCTTCTGATCCTCCCCTACGAAATACTTCTTCGATATCGTCTCCGGCACCTTGATATTTATCGGCTTGTCCTTCGGCTCCACCGTCTTAGTCAGATAACGCCGTACCATTGCCTCGGTCAACTCACCGGAATGCTCGCGAAGCTTCATTGCCATATTCATCGTCAGCTTCACATGCAATTCCATCATCTGCTCATACACTAGCTGCTGTTCTGATTCCGGCAGAAAAGATATCTGTATTCCAACCTTAAAAATCACAGAACCATTATCCAGCTTATTGCGAAGTGGTTTTATCAGATCATTCACTTTCAAAAGCCTTTCCACAGAGCTTCCCGACAATCCATATTCCTTGTCCACTTCATCACGATTTTTGAAATGGTGGTCACCGTGACCACCTTTCAGCGGAACTCCTTCCAGCTTAGTCACTTCTTCCATGATAATGTTCCTTTGTCTCTGATGCAGGACCTTGTCATATCGTTCTTTCAAGACCGCTGCCTTCTCCGAAATCTCCAGATCAGAAAAGGATCTCTGCATTAAGTTCGTTTCAATCACATACACATAAGCATCTGTATCCGGCAAATCAGTTTTTACAATCGCCGGTATCTCTGTAAGACCGGCCAGTCTCGCTGCATTCTGTCTGTTATGACCGGAAAGCATTTCATATCCATCTTCTGTTGTACGGACGATTACCGGATTTAGCACACCATGATCTCGGATGCTTTGAATCATATCTTCCAGCCTGTCTCCCTCATATAAATAAAATGGATGATCATGAAACGATTTGATGGAGTCGACACTAAGCATCGTAACCCCATCTTTTCTTTTACCTACCGGAACCTGTGCCGAAGTATCCTCAATTAACAAATCCACCGCATCAAATATTTTTCTTTTTGGAGCATTATTTTTCATCAGCCACTACCTCCCCCGCAAACTTCATATATGCCTCACATGCTTTACATTCCAGTGCATATTCAAGCAATGATTCCGAATAATAAACAGATTTCCCCAGCTTAACCGTATTAGGAATCCTGCTGCCATAGATATGAATCTGTCCCTCAAAAGTATCATTCACCTGCTCTGTGATGGTCTTGCACAGATTTGTTCTGGTATCACACATCGTAAACAGTATCCCTGCCACTTCTAACTTGGCGTTCACCCTGCTTTTGATTTTCTTTATCGTTTTCAAGAAATCCTGCAATCCCATCATTACCAACAGCTGAGGATTGACTGTAATGATAACTTCATCTGTAGCCGCCAGCGCATTTATGGTAAGAGCTCCAAGTGATGGAGAAGTATCGATCAGAAGATAATCATAAGAATCTCGAAGCGGCTCCAGAATATTGAAAATCAACCTACCGAGTAGACCAATTCCCACTTAACAATTTTCAAGCATCAAAAAAGAACTTCTCCAATGACTTTATATACCTTTTAACGATAGCCACTGAAAAAGTCCTTTATCTGCTACACTATATTTACTTGCCAAGGTTCACCTTTAACATTAAAACCTCCTTATCCACATGAGTAGAATTGCTAAATATTTCCGTTTACTCTCCGCTTTTCCCATCATTTCTTCTCAAAATTTCATCACCAAAAAAATCCTGAAATATTGCATAATCTTTTATCTCATCTCCAAGGCTTTCCATTATTTGCAAAATTTTCAGCTCCTTAGATATCATCTTTCATAAGCAATCCTAAAATAATCCAAATACGCTTTATATTTATCCTGTGCCGTCAGACAAGTATCTGTCAAATATCCTTTTTCATCATTCCATTCCTTCAAGCCACGATAATAGAACATCTTCAAATTATCTTCAATGATAAACGGAACGATATTGTATTTCAGACACTCCTTAAACATAATCAGTCTGCCTACACGGCCATTTCCATCCTGAAACGGATGGATTCGCTCAAATTTCACATGGAAGTCCAGAATATCCTCAAAAGTTTTTTTCTCCTTGGCATTGTATTCCGTCAGAAACCCTTTCATCTTATCGGCAACTTCTTCTGGAAGGGCAGTATCCATACCGCCAACTTCATTCGGTAATTTCTTGTATCCACCAACAACAAACCAATCTTTTCTGGAATCACTGGTTCCACTCTTCAGAATCAAATGAAGTTTCTTAATAAATTTCTCTGTCAAAGTTGCTTTTGCATGATCAATGATCATATCAATACAACGAAAATGATTGGCTGTTTCGATCACATCGTCCACATTCAGCACTTCATTTTCTACACCGACAGTATTGGTTTCGAAAATATATCTTGTCTGATCATATGTCAGGCGGCTGCCTTCGATGTGATTGGAGTTATATGTCAAATCAATCTGTGTCTTATGATAAATACCACCGGAACATTTACTTGCTTTTTGATCCTGTAAAATATCAAGCAATGTCATCGGCTGCTCTTTCTTTTTATTAGAACGTTCTGGTTTCTCTGCATTCTCAGGTATGTTCCAGGTCTTGCCGGTAAGAAATGCCCCTGGCACTCGTCCCTGAGCGCAATAGTTTCTTACGCTGCGCTCTGAAACATTCCATTTTTTTGCTATTTCCGTAACTGAAAGGTATCGCATATGCTCTCCTCTGTTATAAGTTAAATCTAAATTTGCACTTTACTATGTTACAGTATACCACATTATCGGCAATATATCAAATCATTATCGCATTTGTCATCTTTGTTTTTTGCCGTTTCAGATATAAAATAGAAACATAAAAGGACATTTGACATGCAATCAAACGTCCTTTCGTCATCATAACCCAACTACCGTTTATCGTACTTATCAGCTCTATATAACCGAAAATAATAATGTCCTCTTTCTTGCTCAGATTCCATTTTCCCCGTTTACATCAACCTGACAGCTCTTCATAACTTCCAATGCCGCCTTATGCTTCTCCGGCGTTACACCCGCACAGCAACTCGCGTCCACCGAAATAATTGCCTCCGGATATTTTGCCTTTAAGATCAGCGCATTCGATATCACACAAATATCTGTACAGACACCTATCAATTCAATTTCATCCTGCGCACCAAAACGGTCCCATTGCAGCCATCCAAAAGTCGGCTTATTTACGTATTCACAATTTTCTATTTCCAATCCCGGTACAATCTGCCATCCAGCCGTACCATTGATGCAATGTTTCACTGGCAGTTTTTTTCCTTCCGGAGTATCCAGATAATTTTCTTCGTGCGTATCTCTGGTAAATATCACTCTGTCACCACGGTCTGCATATTCTATGATTTTCTTTTTCACATTCGGAACGATAGCCTGAGCCTCTTTACTTCCAAGAGATCCTGTCACAAAATCATTCTGCATATCGACTACGATCAATACCTTGCTCATTTTCTTCTTCCTTTCTTTTTACGGATTGCATTTTTTACAAGGATCATACCCGGCGGCAATCAATGCAGACCGGCTTTCTGATGATTCTTTTTTATTGCTCTCTTTCATTTGTTTCACGGACGAACAAGTCGGTCTATGGAACTTCTTTGTATTTGTGTTGAGGATGTAAGATTCCGTGGTTGCCTGACTGGAATCAGCCTGAGTCTCCGTCAATGCAGACTGCTGATTCGCAGATGTTTCCTGAGTAACTGAACTATCACCTGTTTTATAATCAATTTCAATGCCAGGTTGTACATTGTAAACATATACACAGTAAAGAACGCCGGCTCCCCAGTCTTCTACGGATTCTGCCTCCATTAACACACCGGACGCCAACAAATTATCGCCTTCAAAAAACGGAGTCACACGGTACAGCACATGGTTGCCCGTCTCTTTTACATAATCAGCCACCATGTTTTCAAAAGGCAGCATACCTTGCACATTTAAATATCTGGTACCTGTGATCAGATTCTTTTCATTCGCATTTTCTGCCGTCAATTGATATCCTATCAGGTGACAGCGGTTATACAAATAGTTTCCATCGACTTTATCATACTTGACTGTATGCCAGCCGGTCGGCTTCACCTGTCCGATTGCTCCCCGGTCTTCCGTCGGCATCAGATCCTGACCAACCGAAGCATAAGCAACTCCGCATCTCCCCAGGGAATCCAGATCACTATAGTCCTCAAAAGAAACTGTTGTCAGATCTGCATCTGAAAAATAGGGAGTATTGTCATTGATAACTGCATAAGGCTGACCAGAATAAGCCGGAACTGATGATAAGCTAAATCCAGATTCCGCAGATACCCGATCTGCAACATGAGCCTCCGTAGATACAACAGCTGCCGGCTCTTGCTGCGGCACCGACCCACAGGCGGACACACCCAAAGATACTGCTGACAATACACACAATAGCCACATATTCAGTTTTCTCATAATATCGCACCTCTCCAAGTACTTTATTATCTTTATTATACAACCTTTTTGATGTTATAGGAAGAATCTGATAATCAAAAGAATACGAGATTTCGCCTCTGTTGTGTAAACGCCTCATAGCGGGTACCTTGCCAGTCAAAAGCCGCTTTCGCGGCTTGGGTTGGTTACTGTTTCGATTTTCTGATATTATCTGGCAGCCTTTCCGACCATGGAAGCAGATTGTCTAAGAAGAAGTAATCCGCATCGTCCATGTGCTTCGTGATCTCTGTCAGAAGATATTCAAAGTATAAAAGGTGCAACTTTTCTTTTTCACATTCGGAACGATAGCTTGCGCGTCTTTTCTTTCAAGAACACCTGTCACAAAATCATTTTGCATATCGACTACGATCAATACCTTGCTCATTTTCTCCACCTTTACGAATTGCTTTCTAAAATCACTTTCTGAATTTGCTGCAATTCTTTCTGTGTAAATTTTTCCGGCAAAAGCCGGAAAGCAATTTTTGTTTCTGTCATCCATTTACGAAGCTGCGTGATTGCATCTGCAATGATCAGCTGATGGTCAAACGCAATATCATTGCTTTCTATTGTTTCGAATTTTCTTTTAATATCCCTTTCAGATGTCGTTTCCTTCAATCGAGCACAGATTTTGTCTTCTTCATGTGTTAATTGCAATAACCACTCCTCTCCTGTTTTTAGGAAAGAAATATCAAACCATTTTGCATCTGATGCATCATCTCCTGCCTTAATTTTCTCATAATCCGCACAGATCAACGCCAAAAAGCCATTGCTGATCACCCACCTTCTCGGATCACGATCCGGATTGCTGTATGTACCAAACTGTTCCAAAAAACTGCAATTTAAATTTGTTTCTTCCCACAGTTCTCGTTCTGCAGCTTCCTCAATCCGTTCTCCCCGATGCACAAAACCTCCCGGAAGTGCATAACAACCTTCAAAAGGTGCTGCGCCTCTTTGAATCAACAGAACTTTCAGTTTCTTTTCTGATGTCTCACGCTCATAATTTCCAACACTGGTAAAGATTCCAAAAATCACAATGTCTGCAGTAACAGATGGTTTTTCATACTTTGAATCATCATATGTTCTCACAAACTCCTTATTAGCCTGTAAAGTTTCTATTTTCTTTTTCATGATTATTACGCCTTCTTTCTCATCGATTCCGACTTTCCGGTCTTTGTTATCAACTGCTCATTTCACGCTCCCGCGAAGGAGCGACGACTCATCCGTATGCGCGTATGGGCCGGGATAGAATTTCAATCCACGCTCCCGCGAAGGAGCGACGACTTTGGCTGGAATGTTCATCATTCTTGTTTTATTTCAATCCACGCTCCCGCGAAGGAGCGACATGGTGGCTATGTTGACCGATGCGTGCTCTGCGGTTTCAATCCACGCTCCCGCGAAGGAGCGACGTTGGCTTGTACGTGATCTCAAAAGGAGATTGTTTGTTTCAATCCACGCTCCCGCGAAGGAGCGACGCCATTTACCACCAATTTTCTTTCTCCAACATACAATATTCTCTCACATTTTGCACAAATCGTACTTTTCAAAATCTTCAAATCAGCTTCGATAAATGCCCCTTTAACACATTTTGTTACTTTTTTCGATGCGAGTCTCCAGACATTTTTATGTACACTGTCGACTCGCACCGAACACGTACTACATAATCAACACCTGATCAGCAGCTGTGCCGCGGTCTACGCCTACATGCTCGATTTTCGTCTGGTATTTATTTCCCAAATAATAAAATCTCAGGCTGTCCACCTCAGCATCTATAATATCCGTCAGAATGGATTTTAGCATAATGCATTGGGCGTTATCGAGAATGCATTCAAATACAGAATTTTGCACTCTTCGTCCGTAATTCACACATTGCTTGGCAACTTTTCGCAAGCGGGCTCTTCCTGCTGCAGTTTCTGTATTTACATCATAAGTAATCAATACCAGCATCTTCTGCCACCTCACTTCCAAAGGAAAACCGGATAGGAATCCAGATCACCACGCAGATATCTTGCAAGGAGCATGACCTGAACATATGGAACCATTCCCCATTCTACTTTTTCGCCCAGATATGGGTGTGTGATGACATCTTTTTTCCGGTTCTGCCATTCCGTCAGCAGTTTCTTTCTCAGATCATCATCCATTAGGACGGCTCCGTTTTCTTTTTTGGTAAAGTTTTTTCCACTTACAATCTTTTTGTTTACCAGAGACAATACAAACCTGTCTGCCATGACGGCCCGCAATTCTTCGATTAAATCTAAAGACAAAGAGACTCGCCCCGGGCGCTCCGTATGAAGATATCCTACGCACGGATCCAGACCAACGCATTCCAATGCGGAAGTAATTGAATTGGTCAGCAGCGTGTATACAAAGGATAACATCGCATTGATGTTATCTAATGGCGGACGTTTAGTTCGTCCTGTAAACGGAAAGTCTTTCTTCTGCTGCAAGATCAACTGATCAAACACACCAAAATAAATACTGGCTGCCTCTCCCTCATATCCACGAAGCTGATCTTTACTCTGACTGTTCCGTATCCATTCCAGGCTGTCCTTTAACTGTGACGATGCTGTTTTGACCCGTTCCACATCAATCTGCATGGGATGATCCCGAAGTGCACGCTCCAGGACCCATCTTGCATTGTATACTTTGCCCATGATACAGTTTCTGGCGATTTCCATGCTCATGGTTTCACTTTTACTGCTCTCATACTGCTGTTCTCGCAAAATGACATTGCCGCGTACTTTCCCACTGATTCTTGCCAGGAATTTTCCCTGTGGTGTCAGATAAGATAACGAAATATTACGATCAACGCATGCTCCCATCAGTGCGGGGCTTGTTCCTCTGTAGCCGAACGAAACGATTCCTTCCAGATTATGTAACGGTAATCGTCCGCATTCTGTATCTGCATCGTAAATCACAATATTTTCACCGTCAAGTGACAAATAACTGTTTTCCGAAGTGCATAAAGCGTATTCAATAATTTCTTCATTCGGTTTCCTCCAGCTTTTGCTCAAGATAATGTTTTACAGTCCCGCTCCTTGCCAGTTTTGGCAGACACAGATCTTTTAGAGAACAGGAATTACATACCTTACTCGGTTTCACTTTCGGTGTATATCTGCGTGCAAAATACTGGTGCATTTCCTGAAACATTGCTTTTACTTCAGTCCGCAGATCATCTGTAACCGGTACTACTTCGCGCCTTCTGGTTTCGCCGTAAAAAAGTGCACCTTCTGGTATCTCTGTCGAAAACATTTCTTCCAGACACATAGCCTGTGCAACAAGCTGAAGGATATCTTCCTCCGAATGTTTGGTTTTTCCTTTCTTGTATTCTACCGGGTACACAGAATACGTGCCCCGGTGTCCATACAACTGAATTCCGTCTTCGCATTTATGAAACTCCACGATGTCACATTCCCCGCTGATTCCCATAATTCTGGATGATACCGGAAGCGCACGGGCGATGATTGTATCTTTCCGTTTCTCAGTAATGTAAGGGTCGTGTGCCTTTTTGTGCATCAGTTCTCCAATCACGGTATGTTCATTTTCCGTCCACTGCTGCTCAATATGAATCAGCGCCCACTGTCTCCTGCAGAATTTAAATGCTGAATACCAGATATCATCAAATAATCATCTTCGGAATATTCCATTATATCATCCTTTTCACAGATACGGTCTCCGGGATATTTTCTGTGTGCACACATACGGTGTAATCCTGATATTTTCTCGGATATACAACATCCTCCTTGCATTTCACTTCAACTGCATCAAACAGTTTATAGGCCGGACAATCCCCCAGCTCCTTACTGTGTTTGAATACGATCAGCTCTCTCACAGCCATTTTCCCGCGGGCTGCAGAGTGATCATGCTCAAACATATTGATGATCGCCTCCCATAAAAGTTCCAGATCTTCTTCCGAAAATCCAGTCACCTTTCTTGCCAGATTCGCAGAGACATACCCCTCTACCCGGTAAAGGCCATACGGAACAATATTCTTCCGTCCCATTTCCGTGCTCTTGCTTTCCGCATCTTTTTCGGTCGTGATGGCAACGCGGGTGATAGCAACTTCCTGACTGATAATCGGATCAATGCTCCGCGCAAATCCAAGCTGTACCGGACCACGCACCTGTCCACAGTTCAATGCTGCCTTTACAAAGGTTGTCATAACAGCTCCAAAGGTACGGATATCAAAAAAGTTGCTGCACATGTAATCACGGATCTTCACATCTGCATCCGGATCATTTTTCTTTAACTTTTTCAATTCTTCCGTCACTTTCTTCTCATCCGTTTCTGTGATTCCCATGGACTCACATGCTGTGCGGTCACTCCGGTTTAACGGAACATCCTCGCGAATGTAAATCTGATACCCAGGTTCCCCTTCCTTTACCAGGTCAATATAATTGCGGATTTTCCGTTTTAGGCAGACATCGGTAACCAGCCCCAGACCACTTTCCGGATCGATACGCGGCATATTTCCTGCATCCGGATCTCCGTTTGGATTTCCATTCTCCACATCAAATAATGCGACAAATTCATATCGGTTTTTGATTGCTTCAGCCATTTACTTATCCTCCCGTTTCTTATATTTTTCCTGCATCTGATGGTAATACCCAAGGTCAAACTTCCCCTGCTCCTCCAAAGTCAGGCGCAATGGAAAACTTGTTTCTTCTTCCAATTTGTCCATGATTTCAGCCAAGAGTTCTTCATAATCATCCTTTAACTTCGTCTTCTCCCGCTCCAGCTTTTTGATATGACTATTCTTAAGCTTAATCAGGACCGGAAATACAACTGCCGGAGTCGCACATGCGGAATTGAAATAGCGATCCCGGATCGTGGCTTTGATTTCCAAATTTGCATCCTTCTGAATCGATTCCAACACGGCAAATAAGCGTCCCAGCACATAAGCCTTATCCCGGCTTTCTTTATTCAATCCCATATAATCCTCCCCTTTCTCCCAATTGCAATTGCGGATCAAATATGCTTTTATCATGGCTGCGCGCCCCCAGGTAACAGTTCCCTGTTCCGCGCGAATCCGGATCAGCAGATCTGTAAACAGACTTGCTGGATACCGGTCGCCGGATATGACGGCCTGCATAACCATAGCTGCCATATTGGGCACCGGCTTTTTATCTTTCGATTTCTGATTGGCCGTTTCATCTAACATCTCCCGAACACCAAGATATTCCCGTTCCTCCCATTTGGGTTTTACGATATCCATGTTCCGGTAATGCGCAGCAATGTTTTCCAATATATTTCCAAAAGAATCTTCATAAAAGAAACGCACAGATAATCGTGCTGCATTCGGTGCAATCCCCAGAATATAAAATTTTTGTTCCGGGTCAATCTCAATATCATCCAGATCGATATATTTCTGCTTTTGTAAACCATCAAACACTTTCTGGATTTCTCTCTGATTATCATGATTGGGCGTTATCACAAACGAGAATGCTTTCTGGCACGCTTCCTGCCCGCTTTCAGCCCAGTATACAATCATGGTATCGCCAAGCTGAAGCCGGTATTTATTCTGATCCAGCAGATAATTCAACGCTGTCGTATACGCAAACTCCGCATACTTTCCGACCGGAGCATTATAACTCTGCTCTTTTCCATACGATTCAAAGGCCGGTGCATTAAAGGAAACCAGGGCAGCACCGCTGGACTGCGCTCCCGCTACCCCTTTTATCGTCCTGTGAATTCGTGATATTTCAGCCGGTTTCCCAGTCACCATGCAGATGCCATCTGTTTTCTGATCGTCTCCAGTCTGAGTTTCATCCCAGCCTGCGCGAATGGCAGCATCATCCTGCGCTTCCTCTTCATTCATGCAAAAAATCAGGTTGCCGCCATCTGTAATTTCATCCCAGTGTTCCCGTATTAACGCATTTTCGCTTGCCTGTGAAGGATTCCATGTTTCAAAATAGGTACGGACTGCGTTTGCCATAGTACTATCCACGTTTTGAAGTAATTTCAAATGTTTTTCTTTCTCTGCTAAAAAGCAATCTTGCACACGGCCAGAGCTTCCGTCTTTATCAATTCCCAGCAAATACTTGGAATTATCGCAAAGATAATTGGCCGCAACGCCAGAAGACCTGGTTACCATTTGTGGCACCGACTTCTGTGCCGGCTGCAAGACTTTCCTTTTTCCACGTTCTTCTTCATGCTTTAAAGACAGAATTTCCTTCACCGTTCCATCTTTTGTAAGATTAATCCCATATGAAACTTTTGCCTGACACCAGCCCAGTTTAGAAACGCTTCCCTGTTTTGCTAAATTTTCATAATGCCTGACCAATGTTTCCAGAATCACCGTATCACCTCACAGTTTCTCAGATCAATGCATCCACGTTTCATAACGGCCCGGAAAAACATAGGCTGGATGTCGTTTTGGTCCGAATAATCCAGATCATACAACATGTAACCCAGATCTTTTTCCGGTATTGCATCATACCAGGTTTGTACTTCGTCCTCTTCACACAAAGCAAAATGCGCCGGGAACTCCCTGCAACCAAAATAAGGCATATGATAACATTCCCCCCTCCTTAAGCGCCTCATGGTAATATCCTTAAACTTTCCAGGATTATCCGTTTTGCTTGCATAATCCGTCATTTCAAAATGTGCTTCAATCACATATTCCACGTCGGTCAAAATAATGGATGCCCGCTGCACGATATCTTCTTTTGTATTGAGATAAAGTGGTTTGTCTACTCCATTATACACTTGCAGTACATTACTTGCAGAGATCTTGCTCTTTACCTCATTTCTCCGCACACTCGTGAAACGGATCGGCTTTTTGACATAGATTTTATCTACGACCCATTTCAACCCCGGATGCCAGTATACCGCCTCCAAAATTCCCCTTGCTGCAGACGGTGTTATGACATCGTACGAACATCGTTCTACTTTCATTTCCGGTCTGGTGAATAATGCATACGGTCCCCAGACACGGACCTTAACTCCCACAGCCATAGTATTCACCCCTTTCCTATATTTCCATAATTACAAATTTCTTCCATTCACCGATACCTCTGTGATTACCATTCACACATACATGTCCAGTAACAGGATTTTCCGATTCTTCTCATTTCAAATCGGCCAACCATTCATCCGATAAATAATGCCATACCCTGCTCAACACCCAAATCAAGTCCCATCTCATCCGTATACTGGGTATCTAAAATCAGTTCATAGAAATCTTCCAGATCCTCTGAAATCGGCCGTAACATCCCGGCACCATTCATTTTTTCAAACTCTTTGTCATAAATACTGACACAATATTGCTGGGCTTTCCGCAATGTACCTTTCGTATATCCCTGAAAACGCAGCTGCTGTAAAATCTGGCCAGCTTCTTCCTCCCGATTGATAAAAACAGTTTTATTGCCTTCTTCAATCAGACGGAATTCATTTCCGACTTTCGCAAAATGATAATCCTTGTTTTTAAATTCAGACAGTACCTCTTTTTTATCCATCTGATCTTCTTTATAATGGTATAACATCTTAAAATAACAGGTAATACTTTCTGGATCTGAAAGATCAGCACCATCTTTTAAAAGAGATTTGGCCGCATCCATCTGTTGTCTCTGGCTTGGGACATTCTCTGCACCTTCAAAATCAAAAATATAAACCCGGCTATCCTGGAGCGGCCGTTTTCCTTCCCTGTTGCATCTTCCTGCTGCCTGGATCATAGAATCTACACCTGCGATCTGGCGGTACACGGTTTCAAAATCAAGATCAACCCCTGCCTCTACCAGGCTGGTAGAAATCAGGATACATGTTTCTCCCTGCTTCAGCCGGCTGCGTATCAATTTCAAAACTCTTCTTCTATGATTGGGATACATCGTCGTTGATAAATGAAATACACCATCGCCCTTCAAACGCTGATACAGATGTTGTACCCGTTTTTTGGTATTCACAACACAAAGTGCCTGATGTTCTCCCAGCAGACGTTCTGCCATGACTTCCTCGGACACGACTCCAATATTTTCAAACTGTGCCCGTTTAAAGAAAGAAAACTGCTCTTCTATTCGTGGACACAACTCCGTAATCTTCCATGATTTTCGAAACAGCTCTGTGAATGCAGGCTGCGTAGCTGTACACAAAACAATGCTGGAGCGGTAATTTGCTGCCAATTCCTCCAGCATCAGCAGACAAGGTTTCAGATATTCAATTGGAAACATCTGCGCTTCATCAAATATAATTACACTATTGGCAATATTATGAAGTTTTCTGCATTTTGACGATTTATTGGCAAACAAAGATTCAAAGAACTGTACATTCGTTGTCACCACAACCGGCTTGTCCCAGTTTTCCGTGGCCAGCTGCATAGGCCGGAGTTCTTCTGAACTGGTGTAATCTATATTGCTATGATGTTCCAGAACATTCTGATCTCCTAAAATTTCCCGAAATACACCTGCATTCTGCTCGATGATACTGGTGTAAGGAATGACATAAATAATATGATCCATATGGTGTGCTGCCGCATGACAGAGGGCAAATGCAAGCGATGCCACTGTTTTTCCGCCGCCTGTTGGAACAGTCAGCCGGAACAAACCACGTTCTGCGCTCTGCCCTGTTTCCATGCAATGCTGTAAAATTTCGGTTCGTCTTCCATTGATTGTATCAATATCTTTCACGTTCAGCCAATCCACAATATGATCTTCAAGTTTTTTCAAGAGAACATTCATAGCTTCGCCCTGTTCCCGCTCCGTCTTACCATTTTGCATAAAACATTCCATATCCAGAAAATCCGCATCTACCAGGCAGGAATACAGCATACGGATAAATACACTCAATGAAAAATCCGGATCTGGCGTCATGTTCGGATCAAACGGCATTGTTTGTAATTGCGGAAATGTTATCTCATCCGCATAATGATGATAATCTGGTATTCTTTTTTTCAATCGGCCAACCAGTGAGGAACGTTCAGACTTATTTCCGTAATCCGGTAACCCCGCATGGTGACCTGCGATACAATATTCTAATATCGGATAAAGCCCACCTTTTTTCTCACACTCCTGTGCACCGGCAGTCGCGTGATCAACCCGGTCATCACTTTCAGTTTGAATCTTTTTTTGAAATTCATCAGAATACTTTCCTATGTCATGAAGCATTCCACAACAGTATCCCCAATCCCGTTTGTCAAAAGCTTCTGCAAAAGTTCCAGCCAAATTCGCAGTACCTTCCAAATGATCCAAAACTGACTGTTGCCGTTCTCCATCTTTGTGTGCAATATATTTCACAGTACATTCCTTTCCGCGCAATGCGCAACGAAACAAACACCTTCTCTATTCTTCACTTTTTATTCCTGTATCTGTGATCTTACATAACACACCCTGATCCAAAACAAACAAAATCTTTCCCTTTGCCGTATCTCCGATCTTATCATACAATCTTCCGGCACTCATGGATTCTCCCTTTACAGTATAAGGACTATTCGCCACATAACCACATTTTCCGAGGCCTTTTACCATTACCTGAATGGCTTCTTTGTCAAATTCATTGTCCGGTTCTTTTACGAGTTGGACTTTCATGCCCTTCTCCATAAAATCCGTGCCGTAATAATGTTTACAGCCAGAAATTGTAAAATATAATTCTGCCATATACACCCTCCTCATATAATGTTCTTGTTGTGTTACATTATAATTGTATAGGTGTACTATAAAAATGCCAGGTATTTAAGATACTGGATATTTCTGGAATTTGTGCTTACGCGAGGAAAGCGAGCCTCATACTTATGACAGCTCCGGTATTCTAGCTTATTTCAATCCACGCTTCCGCGAAGGAAGCGACGATTCGTAATGGGGCTGTACAACATTTTAACAGCGATTTCAATCCACGCTTCCGCGAAGGAAGCGACTTGCATGGCAGCACGGCTTCCATAACTCTACCTATTTCAATCCACGCTTCCGCGAAGGAAGCGACAAACTGGTGGACCGTGCGATCATGCTGGACAAGATTTCAATCCACGCTTCCGCGAAGGAAGCGACGGTTACAAACGGGGAAGTTAAAGTCCCCTGCATGAATTTCAATCCACGCTTCCGCGAAGGAAGCGACGGGGCAAGAGGTTGAGTCTATCCATTATGTTAAGATTTCAATCCACGCTTCCGCGAAGGAAGCGACACCTTTGCACTGTGCTGGAGTGACATTGACTTCATTTCAACTCCACGCTTCCGCGAAGGAAGCGACGGCCATACTCCAAAAGCCCGCTGCCAGATCATTGATTCAATCCACGCTTCCGCGAAGGAAGCGACGGGTAAAGACCTGACGTATCCATGTTACACGCAGATTTCAATCCACGCTTCCGCGAAGGAAGCGACTTTTAGCTCAATATTTGCCGCCTTGTCGATCTCCCATTTCAATCCACGCTTCCGCGAAGGAAGCGACGGCGCAGCTTGCTCAGTGTTTCTGTGAGACCCGGATTTCAATCCACGCT
>NZ_QUMD01000042.1 GCF_003481985.1 Clostridium sp. OF09-36 | reverse complement strand
CGAAGATAAAACAAGACACATTTCTATCGAAATTCATTTTAATCTCAAACCCATCCCGGAGGTGGAACAGGTCACTGCCTGACCTGTCCCGCCGGGACGGTTCTCTTAACAACACCATATAGATTTTTTGTACGCCGCCGCCCGCCATCGAGCAGAGTTTTACACCTAATTGGGGATAAAACAGCTCATGGCTGGCGGCGGTGTCGTTCTGATCGGCCTTCAGCTTATCCCTCTGCTGTCCGGTCTGTTCAGCTAAGTGTCACCCGTTGTCCCTTTTTCCAGAAGGAGCTGATGTATGGACTTTATCATCGACGCAATCGTTGAATGGCTGAAAGGTCTGCTCGTCGATGGTATCATGGGAAATCTGGACGGCCTTTTCGATAACGTCAATCAGAGCGTTGGCGAGATCGCCACACAGGTCGGCACGACCCCGGCGGACTGGAACGCCGGGGTCTTTTCCATGATACGACAGATCTCTGAAACTGCCATCCTGCCAATCGCCGGGGTCATCCTCACTTTTGTAATGACCTATGAGCTGATACAGATGCTCATAGAACGCAACAACCTCCATGAAGTTGACACATGGATGTTTTTTAAGTGGGTGTTCAAAACCTTTGTGGCTGTGATGATCCTGACGAATACCTTCAATATCGTGCTGGCGGTCTTTGATGTGAGCCAGCATGTGATACAGCAGTCAGCGGGCATTATCCAGAACGGGACAGAGATCACGCCGGATGTGCTGGACAGTCTACGGACAGAACTTGAAGCGATGGAGTTGGGTCCTCTGTTCGGACTCTGGCTACAATCCTTCCTGATCCAGCTTACCATGATTGCCTTAAATATCGTGATCTTCGTCATCGTATATGGCCGTATGACTGAAATCTATTTACTCACAAGTTTAGCGCCTATCCCGTTTGCCACAGTCCCCAACAGGGAAACCGGACACATGGGGCAGAACTATTTCCGCTCCCTCTTTGCGGTGGGCTTTCAAGGTCTGTTGATCTTAGTCTGTGTCGCAATCTATGCGGTGCTGATCCAGAGTATCGCCACCGACGGCGACCCCATCGGGGCGATCTGGGGCTGCGTGGGATATACGGTGCTGCTGTGTTTTACCTTATTCAAAACAGGCAGTCTTGCAAAATCCATCTTCGGCTGCCATTAAGAGACTTCGGGCCATGCTGACCCGAAGCGGAAAGGAGGATCATGCCGAAAGAAAAATTTTCGATAATCTATGCAGATCCACCGTGGCGGTATGAGCAGAAAAACAGGCAGGGATCAGCAGAGCTTCATTATCCCACTATGAGTATTGAAGAAATTTGTTCCCTTCCAGTGGCCGACTTGGCTGCAAAAGACAGCGTTTTGTTTCTGTGGGCAACATTCCCACAACTGCCGGAAGCCTTAAAGGTCATTAAAGCATGGGGCTTTTCTTATCGTTCTGTGGCTTTTGTATGGATAAAGAGGAACCGGCGCTCCTACTCATGGTTTTACGGTCTGGGGTATTGGACCAGAGGCAATGCAGAAATTTGTCTTTTAGCAGTAAAAGGACATCCGAAGCGTAAGTCTACCGGTGTTCACCAGCTTATTGTTTCCCCGATAGAGCGCCACAGTAAAAAGCCGGACGAGGCCAGGCGGAAAATTGTAGAACTGATGGGCGATATACCACGAGTGGAATTGTTCGCCAGAGAAAAAAAGCCCGGATGGGACGTGTGGGGAAACGAAGTTGAAAGCACTGTAAACTTGTAACAGCTTCGGGTCATGCTGACCCGAAGCGGAAAGGAGAAATCCATGCAGGAAAAAAATGCGGGCGGAACACCAGCTGCCCCTATAAAGCTGGATGTAAGCGTGCGGGTCATCGAACCTGTGAAAAACCTCATGGGCTTTGCCAGCGTGAAATTCAATGACTGCTTTGTGGTGGAAAATCTGAAAATCGTACAGGGCAGCAAGGGGCTCTTTCTTGGGATGCCCAGCCAGCCAGACGGCAAAGGCGGCTACCGGGATATGGCCTACCCTGTCACAAAGGAGTTCCGGGAACAGCTCAACACCGCTGTTCTGCAAGCCTATGAGGCAAAGCTGGAACAGATGGCGGAGCGTGGCTCTGTGGGGCGTGCATCCATCAGCGACCAGCTCAAAGCCGGAAAAGCGGCTGCCGAACAGGCAAAGGCAGAACGGCCTCCGAAGGAAAAGCCCAGCCGCAGCGCAGAGCGTTGACCTCGGGCCATGCTGGCCCGAAGCAGAAAGGAGGCGGGAACCATGCCACGCAAACGGACGGGCTATGACGCGGCCTGCTATTACGACGGAAAACTGCTGGGCCGCTGTACCAAAGCGGACAGCGATGCCTATACCCTGTTGATGAACGCCTGCGGCGGGGAGGCCGCCCGTGTCCTGCGGGAATACGCCTACTTTTCCCCGGAACTTCGCGCCATATTGGAAAAGGCGGCGCTCATGCAGGCGGACCGGAGCCGGACGGGCGGAATGTTCCATGCGCCGAAAAGTTCCCCGTGGGGTGATGTGCAGAGCTGTGAAACCCTCTGTCCAGGGGTGTTTCTGGTATCTACCGCCAGCCACGGCGGAACGATGGTGGCAAACGAGGTAGCCGCCGTCCTCTCCCCAGCAGCGAAAAAGTGCGGCTTCAAGGATAAGGGCTATATCTGCTATGAGGAGGACGCGCAGGAAAGTGTGGTGCTCCGGGAACTGTTGGACAAAAAGCTGTGGAACATACCTGACCGCATTAAGGACAAAGGGCAGTTTGAAGAAAACCTCAACCAGTCCATCCGGCAGTATAATCCCGAATACTGGCGGGCAAGGCAGAACGGACGTAAGGCCGCCGAAGCCGCCCGCAGTACAGCCCCGGCCAAAGAGGCCGCAAGATGACCTCGGGCCATGCTGGCCCGAAGCAGTAAAGGAGGTGTACCCAAATGGCCTATGTGCCAGTACCAAAAGACCTTTCCAAAATTAAGACAAAGCTGGCCTTCAATCTGACGAAGCGCCAGCTTGTTTGTTTTTCCGGCGCAGCGGCGGTGGGGCTCCCGGCCTACCTGCTTTCCCGTGACAGTATCGGGAACAGCGCCGCCATGTTCCTAATGATCGGCCTCATGCTCCCGTTCTTCTTTCTGGCTATGTATGAGCGGGACGGCCTGCCATTGGAAAAAGTGCTGAAAAACATCATCCGCACCCGGTTCCTCTATCCCCGGGTGCGGCCTTACAAAACCGAAAACTTCTATGCGCTGCTTAGCGCCAGAAAGGAGGCGCAGCCGATTGCAAAACAGCAGAAGGGCCGGAAAGCCCGCAGGCAGAAAGCCTGAAAAGCAGGGCCTTACCGGCCTGTTCACAAAGGGAAAGAACATTCCCACCACCGCCCAGCAGACCCTCCCTTACCGGGAAATGTACCGGGATGGGGTGTGCCGGGTAACGGACCGCTATTACACCAAAACCATTGAATACGAGGACATCAACTACCAGCTCGCACAGTCCGAAGATCAGGCGGCCATCTTTGACGGGTGGAGCGCCTGCCTCAACTACTTTGACAGCAGCCTTCCGTTCCAGCTTTCCTTCCTCAACCACCGAAGCCGCCCGGGCAGCCGGTACAGCGTGAACATCCCCATGCAGGATGACGATTACAACAGCGTCCGGTGTGAGTATGTGGAAATGCTGGAAAACCAGATCGCCAAAAGCAACAACGGCATTGTCCGCACAAAGCTCCTGACCTTCGGCGTGAACGTGGACGACCTTTCCACCGCCAGGGCAAGGCTGGAACGTGTAGAGGCGGACATTTGCGGGAACTTCAAAAAGCTGGGCGTCAAGTGCCGCTCCCTTTCAGGGCTGGAACGGCTGGAGCTTCTTCACGGGCAGCTCCACCCCGGCAGCGGCTCCCCCTTCCGGTTTTCATGGGATATGATCCCCAAAACCGGGCTTTCCACCAAAGACTTTATCGCCCCGGACAGTTTCGATTTTCGTTTCAGCCGACTGTTCCGGGTGGGGACGACTTGGGGCGCTGCCTCCTACTTGCAGATTTTGGCCTCGGAGCTCTCGGACAAGCTGCTGGCGGAGCTTTTGGAAATGGATGCGGAAATGACCATCACCCTCCATATCCAGACCGTTGATCAGGCCGCCGCCGTAAAATCCATCAAGGCCAAAGTCTCCGACATTGACAAGATGAAGGTGGAGGAACAAAAGAAGGCAGCCCGGTCAGGGTACGACATGGACATACTTCCGCCCGACCTCGTAACATACAGCAACGACGCAAAGACCCTTCTGGAAGATTTACAGAGCCGGAATGAAAGAATGTTCCTGCTGACCTTCCTTGTGGTAAACATGGCTCCGACCCGCCGGGAGCTGGACAATGACCTGTTCACGGTGTCCGGTATCGTCCAGAAATACAACTGCACCTTGAAGCGGCTGGACTTCCAGCAGGAGGACGGTTTTCTTTCCAGCCTTCCGCTGGGCCATAACGGCATTGAGATCAAGCGCGGCATGACGACCAGCTCCACGGCCATTTTCGTTCCCTTTATGACGCAGGAGCTCCGCATGGATGGCGAAGCGTCTATTACGGGCTCAACGCACTTTCCCATAACGTCATCATGGCGAACCGGAAAAAGCTCAAAAACCCCAACGGCCTGTTCCTCGGCGTGCCTGGCTCCGGCAAATCCTTTGCCGCAAAGCGGGAGCTTGTGAATGTGTTCCTTGCCACAAAAGACCGCATTATCGTGGTGGACCCGATGGGCGAATATTCGCCCCTTATCAGGCGGCTGGGCGGACAGGTCATCGAGATCGCCCCGGACAGCCCCCACCACATCAATCCGATGGACATTGATTTGAGCTTCGACGAGGAAAACCCGATGGCGCTGAAAGCCGACTTTATCCTGTCGCTGATGGAGCTGATCGTTGGCGGCAAGGACGGCTTGCAGCCGGTGGAGCGTACCGTCATTGACCGCTGTGTGCGCCAGATGTACCGGGAACACTTGCAGGACCCGGAAACAAGCAAAATGCCGACCCTCCAAACCCTGTATGACCTGCTCTGTTCCCAGCCGGAGGGCGAGGCGGTGCGGCTGGCGACGGCTCTTGAAATCTATGTGTCCGGTTCCCTTAACGTGTTCAACCATGAAACCAACGTGGACTTAAACCGCCGTCTGGTATGCCTTGACTTAAAAAAGCTGGGAGCCGGGCTTCGGACGATTGCCATGCTCATTATGCAGGACTTGGTAAACTCGCAGGTGTCCATGAATTTCCTCCGCGGTATCGCTACATGGTGCTACTTTGACGAATTTCATGTGCTGCTCCGTGACCGTCTGACGGCAAGCTATTGTGTAGCGATCTGGAAAATGCTGCGGAAAAAAGGGTGCGTTCCGAGTGCTTTAACGCAGAACGTAAAGGATTTTCTGGCAAGCCCGGAGATCGAGAACATCTTTGAAAACTCGGACTTCCTTGTGCTGCTCTCGCAGGCACAGGGGGACCGGCAGATTTTAGCCAAACAGCTTGGGATCAGCCCCCACCAGCTTTCCTATGTGACCCATACCAATTCCGGCGAAGGGCTGCTGTTCTTCGGGAACACCACCATCCCGTTTGTTGACCGCTTCCCGCAGAACACCGAGCTGTACGCCATTATGACCACCCGCCCGGAGGACAAAAAACAGGAAATGAACCGGGCATAACACACTTCGGGCCATGCTGGCCCGAGGTTTGGAAAGGAGGGATACATCATCGGAAAGAAACCGGACAAACGGAGTTTTCAAAGGCCGGGGCCGACGGAGGATACCGGGGGCAATCGCCCCGGACCGGCGGAACGGGAAGGGCCTTCCCCTGCACCATCCCGACGCCTGCGGTTTGAGGACGAGGATACCGGGCAGGACAGCCCTTCGGGCCACGATGGCCCGAAGTCCAAAAGCGGCAAGTTTCAAGAGGACAGCCGCAAAAGCCGTCCCTCTGACCGCATGAGGCAGGAGGATGAAGCGGGCGGGCCGCAGGATACCAGCAAGGCACAGGAGCCGGAGGGCTCCGCAGAGAATGCCGGGAGCAAAAAGGACAAGTACCAGAAAGCACAGGCAAAAGCGGAACACGCCGGGAAAAAGCTGGGAAAGGCTCGGGAGAAACTGGACAAGACCGAGGCAAAACGGGCAGCGAAGAAACCGCCGGGGCTTGCAAAAAAGGCAGTCCGGGGAGCCCGTACAGAAGCATGGTTCTATGTCCACAACAAGATCCACGAAGTCGAGCATGAAAATGTGGGTGTGGAAGGAGCCCATAAGTCGGAACTTGTGGCCGAGGCCGGAGCCCGGAAACTGACCCGGTATGCCAAACGCCGCTGGCAGGAACACCCGGCCCGGAAGGTGGCAAAGTGGGAACGGAAGGACATAAAAGCCCGGGCCAATATGGATTTTCAGAAGATGGCCTCCGAGCACCCGGAGCTTGCCAGCAATCCGCTTTCCCGTGTGCAGCAGAAATGGAAACTGAAACGCCGGTATTCCAAAGAAGCAAAGGCGGCTGCAAAACAGGGCGCAAAGGCCGCAAAGAAAACCGCTGCCGCTTCGGGAACTGCGACCCGGCGGGCGGCGCAGTTTGTGACCCGTCATCCCGTGGCGGTGCTGGTCCTGCTCCTGCTGTTGCTGCTCTGTTTTCTTGTGTCGGCGGTAAGCTCCATCTTCCCCACGCTTGGCAGCGGCCTTGCCAATGCGTTATCCGGCACCTCCTACGCCTCGGAGGATACGGACCTGCTGGGCGTAGACGAGGACTACACGGCGCTGGAAAACGAGCTGGCGCAGACGGTGGCAAACATCGAAAGCACCCATCCCGGCTATGACGAGTACCGCTATTCCGTGGACGAGATCGGCCATAACCCCTATGAGCTGGCGTCCTATCTCTCGGCAAAGTACCATGTGTATTTCCGGGAACAGGTGCAGGACGAGCTGCGGGAGATCTTTGAGGCACAGTATGAACTGACCTTGACGGAGGAAGTCGAGATACGCTACCGCACCGAAACCAGCACCGACCCGGAGACAGGGGAAACCAGCACCGAGGAAGTCCCCTATGAGTATTACATCTTAAATGTGACCCTCACAAACAAGACGCTGCCTGCCGTGATCCTGCCGAGGCTTAACGAACAGCAGCGGGAAATCTACACCGTTATGCAGCAGCTCAAAGGCAACAAGCCCTATCTGTGGGAAGGGATTTACAACGGCGGCGAAGATACCGGCCCCAGCTATGAGATACCCGGCGAGGCGCTGGATGACCCGGCTTTTGCGGCGCTCATGGAAGAAGCCACAAAGTATATCGGCTGGCCCTATGTGTGGGGCGGCTCCAGCCCGTCCACCTCCTTTGACTGTTCGGGCTTTGTCTGCTGGGTGTACACGGCCAGCGGCGTCCACAACCTGCCCCGTACCACGGCGCAGGGCATTTACAACCAGTGCGCTATCATTTCTCCCTCCGAGGCAAAGCCCGGCGACATTATCTTTTTCACGGGAACCTATGACAGCCCCGGCCCTGTGTCCCATGTGGGGATTTATGTGGGCGACGGGATGATGCTTCATTGTGGTTCGCCCATCCAATACGCAAACATCAATTCAAGCTACTGGCAGACACATTTCTATGCCTTCGGGCGTTTGTGAGCCAGAGGAAAGGAGTCCTTGCATGAACAAGATCGACAAGCTCGATAAGGAACTGGAAAAAGCCCGGGAGAAGGCAGCCGAGTGGCAGGCCAAAATCCGGGAGCTGGAAAAGCAGAAACAGGAGGAAGAAAACAGCCAGATCGTGCAGGCGGTGCGCTCGCTCAAACTGACCCCCGCCCAGCTTATGGCTTTTTTGAATGACCCCAAAAACAGCCTTACCGCTTCGGGCCATACTGACCCGAAGCCGGAGGCACCCGAAAAGGAGGACACAGCCCATGAAGAAAACTAAATACCGCAGGCTGGCGGCGATGGCTGCCAGCCTTTTGTGTTGCCTGATCTTTACGGTCCCGGCCTACGCCCAGAGCAGCGAGCCGCAGCCGGAGACAGCTCCCGCCCCGGTGGAAACCGAAGCGGAGCCGGAAACCCAGAACCCCTTTACCCCGGACGGGACGGGAACCGTGGTGGACAACGCCACCGACGAGGACGGTAAAGAGTTCTACACCATCACCACCGCAGACGAGAGCGTGTTTTATCTGGTGATCGACAAACAGAAAACCAGCGAGAACGTCTATTTCCTCAATACCGTTACCACAGACGACCTTCTGCCTCTTGCCGAACAGGGTAAGGAACCGCCCCAAGAAGTGACCCCGGAGCCAGAGCCAAAGCCCACCGAACCTGTGGAGGAAGTACCGGAACCCGAGCCGGAGAAAAAGGACAGCCCCCTTCTCTCTCTGCTCCTGATCGGTGCGGTGGTGCTGGCCGGCGGTGGGATTGGTTACTATTTCAAGATTTACAAGCCGAAGCATGAGGCCCCGGATTTGGAGGATGATTACTGCGAATATGAGGACGGGGAGCTGGAGGAGATCGCAGAGGAACCCGAGGACGAAGATACCCCGCCGTGGGAGGAAGATACGGAGGAATGAGAATGAATTTTACAAGCAGCCCTTTTGAACGAATGATGAAGGAAGTACCGCACCCCGGCTGGGACAATGACGATCCTTGTAAGGGATGCCGTTACTACAAGGAGTGCAAAGGAAAGAAAAAACAGTGCCGGAAGAAGTTCCGGGCGCTGATCGTGGAGCCCCGCCCTTCGGGCCATCGTGGCCCGAAGTCATAAATGGACGCCCGGGAGCTGACCCGTGACGAGAAGAAGAAAATCCGCACTCTGGTCACGGGGATGTGCGCCAACTATGACCGGGAAAGCGGCCTGTGCCTTCCTCTTGACTGTGCCTGCTATATGCTGCACAAGTGCTGGACAGGGGCGTACTGCCGTTATTTCCGTGAGGCTGTCCTGCCTCTTAACCCGGAGCTTCAAGCGTCGCTGACAACGGAAGGCATCTCCCCGGAGCTGCGGGCCTGTGCGGTCTGCGGAAAGGCGTTTTTGCCCGAGGGGCGTCAAGCCTACTGTTCCGACGCCTGCAAGGCCGAAGGGAACCGCCGGAAAAGCCGGGAACGCATGAGGAAAATGCGGGAGAAAAGGCCGGGCGGCTGTTACGATTTGCCGCCTCCAAAGGCTTGACATTCCGGGCTTTTTTGAGGGTGTTTCCGGGGTGGGAATATCTTATTACATTCCTCCCCGGTCTGCCCTCTTATTTCGTAACATCCACACTTCGGGTCATGTTGGCCCGAGGCACAGAAAGGAGGGATCTCTTGGAGACAGTACAAGGATATGTGATTTTGAAAGCTGCCACCTTTGAAACTGGACACGGCTTTGCGCTTGGGCATAATCCGGGAGCGCCGAGCCCCTTTGTGACCTGGCAGTTTACCGAGGGGGAAAACGGCCATCGGGATTACTACTGGGGCCGCTATGGAAACAGCCAGGCATGGGCGCAGCGGGATTTTGACCGCCGGGTGGACGATTATCAGCAGCTTTACCATGCGGCGGTCAAGCATACCGAGCTGGGACCGGAAGGCGTTTACCGCTATTATTCCACCCAGCGGCCCGTGGACATAGGAACTTACCCGAAGCCGCCGGATAACCAGCCTCTTTCCATTGTCAACTACGACGATGACAGGCGGCGTCCTGTGGCAGACGGCAGGCTGATGGCATGGGGCGAACTGACCTACACAAAGCCGCTGACCGAAAAGCAAATGGAGGATTATGAACTGAAACCAGCACCGGGCAATCCTGACCGGGTGCGCTCATCCATTACCGCCCGGCTCAAAGAAGGAACCAGAGGGCAGGAACCCCCGAAGGAGCCCGGCCAGAAGCGGAGCCATAAAAACCATGAGGAACGATAAAGGAGGATCGCCATGCACGAAAAAGACAACTATCTGAAAACCGCCGAGCTCTCCACGGAGCAGAACTGCAACATGATTGACGGCGTACCCAACAACACGCCCATCCAACCCACGCCCCCGGAGCTGGACGCAAAACCGCTGGATAAGGTAAAGGAACCCAAAAAGCGCCGGAAAGGCCGGGAGCTGGAACGATGATGGAGAACCGCAAGCGGAATGTCCATCTGCACGTCATGGTAACGCCGGACGAGCTGGCAGCCATCCATGAACGGATGGCCGAGGCGGGCATTTCCAACGCCGGGGCCTATGTACGGAAAATGGCTCTGAACGGGTATATCCTGCACATCGACCTTGCGCCCGTAAAAGAATTGATCTCTCTGCAACGGCGCTGTTCCAACAATCTCAATCAGGTCGCCGTACACGCACACACCTATGGCGTGTACCCGGAGGAAATCGACGGATTGAAGCGGGACTATGAAAAGCTGTGGGGCGAGGTGTCAAAAGTGCTGCGGGAGCTTTCCGAGCTGGTGGCAAAGTAAGACGAGGGCGGCAGGCTTCCGTTGTGGGGCTTGCCGCCCTGCTCTTTTTTTACCACTTCGGGCCAGCATGACCCGAAGCCCGTCATAAAAAATTCAGATTTTCAAGATTGTAGAACCAGCTCTATAATGATATAATAATTCAAGAAGGGAGGCTGATACCATGCTGAAAATGGTTATTCGCATGAATGATGATAAAATCACAGCCGAAAATAAGTACCGGCTGGATGGCATTTACAACACAATCAATCATACATTCCAAACCGTGGGCCTTCCCCGTATGGAGGATGGTTCCGGCGCTTTGGTATTCCGTGACTGCGGCAGAGCGAGGGATTTTAGTCTGTTCGGCCGGATCGTCAATACCTTGAAGCGGCAGACATGGTTCATGGATAATGTTTCTGTGTGGCGTCTTTGTGACAGTGACGATTCTGACAGTCCAGATGATTTCAATGAAGAAGATCTGTTGACCCACTATCAGGAAAAAACAGCAATGAGGGCTTGAGTTTTGGAGAGAAAATATTTCAAAGCCTTAAATTTTGATCTGGACACCCATCAATTAAAAGAGCATTACCCCGGAGCCAATTACCGGCAGGCGTATGACGACTTGCGCCGGTTCTTCAAACGGCATCGTTTTTCTCACCGTCAAGGCTCCGGCTACATATCGGATGATAAGCTGGCAACTGCTGATATATACGACTTGATGGATGAATTAAGCAGACAGTTTCCGTGGATTGGAATATGCGTGAATAAAATTGATGTGACCAACGTGGGACGGCAGCACGATTTGACAGAGCTCTTGAAACCAGCAGAGGATATTGTTATCGACACTTCGCTGCTGACAGTTCCCGATTGCCCGCAGCAGGAAACAGAATAGCAGAAATTTGGCAGGACATGAATGTGTCCTGCTTTTTCTGTTTTCGGGCCATCATGGCCCGAAGGTTTGGGACAGGATTCACTAATCTTTCGCAACATTTATGTCCCCGGGCAGGCATGATAAAATAGAGGTAGGAAGGATAGATAAAGGAGGTTTTGGAGATGAAGATACTGCTGAAAATATTGGTTGCTCCCTTTGCTTTAGCGTTGTCCCTTCTGGCGGCTCTGCTGGTATTCCTGTTTGATATTTGTGCCGTCCTGCTGACGATTGCCTCTGTGATTCTGGTGGTGCTGGGTGTCGCTCTCTTTTTCACGCCGACGCCCATAGGCGGGATTGTATTTCTGTTTCTCGCTTTCCTTCTTTCGCCGTATGGACTGCAAGCGGCGGCGGGCTCCCTTCTTTGGGCGCTGGACGGAGGCAAATCCGCTCTGTACCGGTTTCTGGCAAGTTAAACAGCCTCGGGCCATGTTGGCCCGAAGTCGGGGCGGTCTGGATGGGCCGCCCTTTTCTCATGGAAAGGAGGGATGATTTCTGGCTACCACAACTTTGTTGCAGCGCCATGCGGGCGAAGGCGAAACGATTGCCGAGGCAATCCGGGATTGTCTGGACTATGGCAAGGACCCGGAGAAAACAGAAAGAGGAAAGTATATCTCCGCTTATGAATGTGATCCGGCCACCGTGGCGGACGAGTTCCTTTTGGCAAAAGCCAGCTATGCCGCTATGACGGGCCGGGAACAGAAAAAAGAAAATGATGTGCTGTGCTATCAGATACGACAATCCTTCTATCCGGGCGAGATCACCCCGAAGGAGGCGAACCGTATCGGCTATGAGCTGGCTATGCGCTGGACAAAGGGGCGGCACGCTTTTATCGTTACCACGCACACCGATAAGCAGCACATCCATTGTCACATTTATTACAACTCCACCACCCTTGACTGCACCCGGAAATTCCGAAACTTTTGGGGCTCCAGCTTCGCCCTCCGGCGGCTCTCTGACAGGCTGTGCCTTGAAAACGGGCTGTCCATTGTAGAGAACCCGAAGCCCCGGAGCAAGGGCAAGTATCGGAATTATGGAGAATGGCAGAAAGAACGAAAAGGGCCGCTTTCCTATCAGGACAGACTGCGCCTTGCCATTGATACTGCGCTGGCGGAACGCCCCGCTGATCTGGACGAATTTCTCAATCTGATGAAGCGGGCCGGATATGAGGTCAAGACGGTTCGGGGCGGCGGTATCAGTTTCCGGCTGACCGGGCAGGGACAGGAACGCTTTACCCGTCTGCGGGCTTCCACGCTGGGAGACGGCTACGACTTGCAAGATGTTCTGTCTGCCATTGAGGGCAAAGAAAAACGCCCCGGGCGCTCGGAACGGAAAATCAGTCTGGCGGTGGATATTCAAGCAAAGCTGGCTGCCGGTAAGGGGCCTGGATATGAACGCTGGGCGAAGGTATTTAACATTAAGCAGATGGCCGCCGCTCTTGCCTATATACAGGACAATAACCTGACCGATTATGAGCAGTTGGCGCAGAAAGCCACCGAGGCGGCAGACCGTTTCCATGCTATTTCCGAGCAGGTCAAGCAGACGGAACAGGCTATGAAAACCAATGCCGGGCTAAAGGCTGCAACGGTTCAGTATGCCAAAACCCGCCCAGTCTTTGAGCAGTATAAGGCGACGAAGTACAGCAGGAAATTCCTTGCGGAGCATGAGGCCGACCTTGAACTGTACCGGGTTGCACAAGCGGAAATGCGCTCTCTGCTGGGCGGGGCAAAGCTCCCCAAAATGGATGTGCTGAAGGAAGAAGGCCGTAAGCTCACAGCAAAGAAAAAACAGCTCTATGGAGAATACCAGAAGGCACGACGGGATATGCAGGAGATCGTCACAATCAAGGCGAACATTGACACTCTGATGGGCTACACCGAGCCGGGAAGAAAGCAGGAAAAGGAGCGTTAAGGTTATGAAAATAAGGAGCAAAGCGACGCTGACACTTCGGGCCATGTTGGCCCGAAGATATGGGTTTGGGGCGAGCCCCAACAAGCAGCCTTTGTGCCACTTGTGGCCACAGAGGCATTGCTTGCCATTTAGCTATTTAGCAATATACTGCAAAAAAGATTATTGAGTTTATACAACATCTATTGTTTTACGCAATACCTCCTTAAAATATCTATATTAAGAAAATTCGCCACAAATTTTCGGTGATTTATCAATCGCTTTTCGAGTTTTTATATGTTTATGCAAAAAGAATGATATTTTTTTTATATCAACAAGTTCTCTTTCTTTTTATCGTTTTAACTCAAACATCAAAACACAAAACTTGAATACCCGGTTTTTATATCAGAAAAATATACGATATATGTTGATAATTAACAATTTATTAAGTTTTATTTACCATTTTTAGATTATATTGCATATATAGGGATTCTGTGGTATACTACAGTTAGTTATAAAAAGCTCATAACCGATTAGTAAAGGGAGGGATACCATTGGGGCTATAGAGGAGGAGAATTTGAGAGAATAGTGCCTTACATAATGGTGGGCGCTAAAAAATCTGAGTTTGTTACTATGGTAAAGTCTCAAGGAGGTCATTTATGAAGAAAGGTTTGAAAAAGGCATTGGGTCTGTTGGTAGCGCTGAGTCTCATGGTAGTTGGTAGCGCATTTAGTGCTCTTGCTGCTGATTCTCCAGAACAGAGACAAACATTCAGTGTCGATCTGAATAATTTTGACGAAAGCCAGCCCTATTCGGAAACATTACATTTCGAGAAGGACGGTCAGCCGGTAACAGTGACACTTAGCTATACGCCTCCTTTAACTCGTGATCCTGCTACTGAAGGAACGTGGAAATCGGATGCATTTTGGGGTGTCGCAGGTATGGATTACAGATTTGACTTATCAAAGAGTGGTAGCCAGTGGAAAATTTCTAATGCACGTGATTTAAATACCTACTGTGTTGGCGGAACGGTTGAAGATGAAAGTTTAGCCATTGGCCGTGCAACATCTACCTCAAGCAAAGCGGCCGAAGTGACTGGCTCTATGAGAGCAAATGTAGTCGGCGGAGTAGGAACACTTTCTTTCGCTTTAAGAACGGAAGTTTTTAATGGAGAAGTTTCTACCGTATTAAATTAAGAATAATATAAGTAGAGTCCTATTCAAAAAGGTGTTGATGTAAATATGTCGGCAATGTCTATATTTTTTCTAGTTGTATGCTCCGTCCTTGGACTTGGTGTTTTATACTGTATAGCTCGAATTATAGGATGGCTATTCAATCAGATAAAAAATAATGCTGATTAAGTGAAAGCAATTATACAATTTAAAAGGGTTGTTGCAAAGAGAAAAGTAATGTTCTGTATATGGTAGATTTAATAATTGACATATACTATATATAGTAAATTGAGTCTGTTTTGTAACAACCTTTTTAAAAGAAAATTTTTAGTAACAATTAGATAGAGTAGAGGTACGTTAACCATTAACACCTTTTTAAAAGAAAATTTTTAGTAACAATTAGATAGAGTAGAGGTACGTTAACCATTAACATATCCTCTACTCTATTTTTTTATTTTTGCCTCCTATCTACGACAAATTTTGCAAAAAATACATTATATGATAATAAAAGAACTACGAGATTTTTACGCGGAGGTTGCTAATAACATGAGTTAGATTATTGAGAAAAAATAGATGAAGCAACGCCCCTTTTGCTTTACCTCCTCCTAGATGGGAGGAGTTTTATTCCAATTTAAACTTTTTTAAGGCTCAAACAAGCTGTTATTTGTTTGAGCTTTTTTTATGTTCGACACCTTATTTCAGGATTTGCTATCGAAACAGAGCCAGTCTTGAGATAAGCTGTCGAGGCTTTTTTAGAACGAGTAGCCATCTTTACTATTTTATAGATTTTTCACTGTTATTTTTTGAAAATTTCAGAAATTTCAGCCTACATATACGCTCCCCGCCGCTTCTGTTTTGTTGTCCATCCATCACAAAACAAAGCGGAGGTTCAATATGGCTATTATAAATTTACGGGACTATTACCCTTTTTATACGTCAGACTACTTTATGGAAGTACCAGAAGATGTTGTTGAAATGTTCAAGGAGTTTGACCGGAAGGAAGCCGCTTACCGTCTGCGTACATACCGGCACAAAGCCTATTACTCCCTGGATCGGAATGATGGAATTGAGCATGAGGCGCTTTTCGTTGCGTTCTCTCCCTATGAACTGTATGAGCGTAAAGTGACGATACAAGAACTCTATACCGCCATCTCACGACTGCCCGACAAACAGGCAAAGCGCATTTACGCTCATTTCATTCTCGGCTTGACGAAACAAGACATTGCCCGGGCCGAGGGTGTGGATGAAAAGGTCGTGCGGCTCGCCATTGAGCGCGGCCTTCGGAACTTGGAAAAAATTTTAAAAAAATTTTTATAAGGTGTACCGATTTCGCCTCAAAAATGAAATGGCTTATGAGAGGCAGTCAAAGCCTCGGGCCACATTGGCCCGAAGCGGGACACGCCTCACGCAGATTGAAAACTGAATAAAAGATAGACGGATACGAAGGGTGCTTGTGTCCAGTGACAGGCCCGCCATGACCTCTATTTTTACACTAGAGAGAGCGACCAGGCCCATGCCGTAGGCAGACTGTGGCAGGTCTGCCGGACAAAACACAAAACCCGGATACTTGCGATTAGTCACAATCCGAGCGTGCAGCGGTGTTGCGAACCGTGAGCCGTCGCAGGTAATGAGATCGCCTTGCCATCAGAATGGGGAGAGCTGAAATGCTATGGGACAAAAAGCCAACTGTCCGTCCGGTCTATCTGAAAAAACTTTCTAACCTGTGGGGCCCTTCCTCTATTACTGTCTGATGATAGGGCAACCGTTCTGGCTGGGCCCATATTTTTCTATGAACAGGAGAATTTTATGAAGGAAAATATATCTAGTCCAGAATTAACGCTGAATATATGGAGTAATGACGCCTGCCGGGGCTATGTGATTATGGCCATGCAGGACTGTGGATTCACCCATAAAGATATTAGCCGTGTAGTAAATCAGCTTTATGGAGTGTTTGACTTATACACACTCAACGAGGCTGAACAGAAATATTATAACGGCGATTATTAGCTTCGGGCCAACGTGGCCCGAGGCTGGGGAAAGCTCAAAGGGCAGTTCCTTCCAGGGAGCCGCTTTTTTAGGTTTCCCCAGCAGACAAGAGGGAAGCTGGCCGCTGTTCATCCGTACTGAAAAGTGGAGGTTTTCGATGGTTCAATCTGTTACATACCAAAGCGAAAAACAATCCGTATATTTTCAAGGGAAACTTATCGTATTGGAAAATCTAATTCCGGTACTATCCCCGGATGAAAAGAACAAGCGAAAAAGAGAAATCGAAAATCACTTATATGATGTGTTCAGTAAATACACGGACAGATTTTACTAATCAACCGCAACATTGTTGTCCGGGGCTGCCTATGGTATAATATAATTGTAAGGTTGGTAGCTCCATTCCATACGGAAGGAGCCCAATATGGACATTATCAGAGAAGATTGTATATACGCGAGACAGTCGGTAGACCGTAAGGACAGTATCAGCATTGAAAGCCAGATTGATTTTTGTAAGTATGAGCTGAAAGGCGGAAGCTGTAAAGTATTCAAGGATAAAGGCTATTCCGGGAAGAATACGGACAGGCCGGAGTTTCAAAAGCTGTTAGGAGAAATCCGAAAGGGCCGGGTGCGGCGGGTAATCGTTTATAAGCTGGACAGAATCAGCCGTTCCATTCTGGACTTTGCAAACATGATGGAGCTGTTCCAGGAATATGACGTGGAGTTTGTTTCGTCCACAGAAAAGTTCGACACCTCAACCCCAATGGGGCGGGCCATGCTGAATATTTGTATCGTATTCGCACAGCTTGAACGTGAGACAATCCAGAAACGCGTCACGGACGCTTACTACTCCCGGTGCCTGAAAGGTTTTCACATGAGCGGACAGGCCCCCTATGGTTATCAGTTGGAGCCGACAGTGGTTGAAGGTATCCGCACAAAAAAGATGGTGGCAGACCCCGAAACTTCCCAATATGTAAAGCTCATGTTTGAAATGTATTCCGAGCCGGAAACGTCTTTTGGTGACATTACACGGTACTTTGAGGAACAGAACATCAAAGTTTACGGTAAATCGCTATTCCGTACCTTTATTTCACAGCTTTTAAGAAATCCTGTTTACGCACAAGCAGATTTAGAACTCTACGAATTTTTTAAAAGCCAGGGGGCGGCTATTGTCAATGACGCTTCCGATTTTGCCGGAACCAATGGCTGTTATCTCTATCAGGGCCGGGACGTGAAGGAGGATAAAGACAGGAGCCTGAAAGACCAGATACTTGTAATCGCTCCACATGAAGCGCTCATACCGTCTGATGTATGGCTGAAATGCAGGAAGAAGCTAATGACAAATAAGAGTTTTCAACAAGGACGTAAGCCGAAAAATACATGGCTTGCCGGAAAAGTTAAATGCGGGTGTTGCGGATATGCCTTAAAGGCAACACACGTTCCGAACAGCGAAGGCTATTTTCGCTGTAGTAAACGGACTGAAAATAAAGGCTGCCCGGGCTGTGGTAAAATCCGTAAATCTGAATTTGAGGAATTTATTTTCAGTGCTATGCGGGCGAGATTTAAAAATTTTCAAGTCCGCCATAGCCGGGAGGAAAAAGTCAATCCCAAACTGACCGCCCATCAAATTGAACTGGCGCAAGTTGAAGCCGAGATTGAAAAACTACTTGATACGCTAACCGGAGCCAACGCAACACTTCTTGCCTATGCTAACAAAAAAATTGAAGAACTGGACACTCGCCGCCAGACCATTTCAAAGGAGATTGCGGAAATGTCCATTGAAACAATGTCACCCCAAAAGGAGCAGGAACTCTCTTATTACCTCGACCATTGGGACAGCATTGAATTTGACGACAAAAGGAAAGCCGTTGACGGCTGATTATTTCAATCAGCGCAACTAGCGACCACGTTCAAGTAGAGTGGAAAATCTAAGCTCTAACTTCTGGATTATCCCACTCTACTTACTTTCAAATCTATCTTTTCTTTTTAATCTTGTTTGTACCCCTTGTACACCGTTGCTTATATTTCTTCGGGAAAATGGTCAGGCAATATCCGCAGGTGGAACAAAAATGCGGATTGATATGCCAAGTAAATTTCTGCTGGACTTAAAGAATGGATACAATATTGGAAAACTGGTGCGTCTTGATTATGATCAGAAGAAAAAAGACGGTTATCTGGTTGCGATTCCATGTCAGGAATATACGATCAATGGGGAAACTTATACGGCAATTGGAACGGTGTATGATCATTCGAAACTGGATTCCATGTTAAAACTGAAAGGTTATGATGGGAAAGCATATTTTTTCATGCTGGATGATGACGGAAATATTACGTATACGAACCTGAGTGGTGATAAATATCAGCGCAATTATTCTTTGTTAAAACATTTAAAAGGGGAACAGGCCATTACAGAAGAAGAGGCTGATTTGCTCAAAAAGAAGTTTGATAACAGAGAATCCGGAGTTGCACTTTTGGGAAAACAGAACCCCTATTATCTGGGCTATTGCCCGATAGAAAGCAACAACACCATTTTGGTATGCATTGTGACAAAGGGAGTTATTGACAATGTGCTGAGGGATTACCAGAAAACGGTGCTGTGTACAACAACACTCATGGCAGGTTTTATACTTTTACTTTTTGCTGGATTATTCTACAGTATTTCCAGACTTAGTCTTGCAGATCAAAAAGCAGAATATGAAAAAAGAAAGAATGAACTTCATTTGCAGACAATGAAGGAAATGGAAGTAGTCAATCAAAAACTGAAAAAGGCAAAGAACGTTGCAACAGAGGCTTTACAGACAGCGGAAAATGCAAATAAGGCGAAAACAGATTTCCTGTCTAATATGTCACATGATATTCGTACACCCATGAATGCAATCATTGGTATTACGTCTTTGATCAGACATGATGCGGGTAATAAAGCAAAAGTTATAGAGTATGCAGATAAAATAGATATTTCATCACGGCATCTGTTAGGAATCATTAATGATGTTTTGGATATGAGTAAGATTGAAGCAGGAA
>NZ_QUMD01000041.1 GCF_003481985.1 Clostridium sp. OF09-36 | reverse complement strand
CCACCTTCGGGCCATACTTGCGATTGATGGATTCACGCAGCCACTCATCTGCCGTCTTCTGGCTAATGCGCAACCCCTGGCAAATCGTGGTGCCTGTGATAGACTTGTCTGCAGTGGTGGTGCCATAGCCGATGGTCCAGACACCTACGGCATCCTGGTAAGCTGTCAGACGGCAGCCTTCAAATTTTTTGATCAGCGCAAGTCCTTTTTCTGATATTTTCATTTGATTATCCTTTCTGCCTTATTTGCAGCTTACATCGTCAAGCTCAATGCCTTCCATAACCGCCCTGGCTTCCAGCACCGCAAGGTAATCCGTCATGGCGGTCAACTGCATATTATAGGTACTTCTCGGACATGTCGGCTTAAACGGCAGCGTGCCTGCATCCCATTTCTCTAACATCCCTTTCAAGCCATAATATCTGATAGCCAGCTGATTATACTCAGCCTTAAATCTTTCCTTATAATCTGCGCTGTTCATCATTTCGACAGTTTCGCTTAATTTCATCATAGATTTGTCCTCTTTTCTTCTTAATTATTATAAGGGTAGCGCTTAAATCGCCCATTGCGATATCGCAACAACATGGCGGCCGTCACCCGGGCCGCCGCGGGAGATATCTGGATCACCTCCTCTCAATGCTTATCGCTGTACCTTGTCCGCTGCCATATCTCGGTCACACGCTCCCATCCGTCCATTGCAACCAGCGCTACTATAAAAGCTGCAATCATACAAGCAAATAAAAGATACCAGGTAATCGGCTTTGACATCCAGGCCAGCAGCGCCACCAGTGCCACCGGGCAAAGGACCAGGCTCAGCACGATCACAACCACGGCGGTCGGCACCTGCTTAAAGCATGGCAGTTCTTTGATTACCTGCGTAATTACAGATACTAAAAAAGCCATCACACCGATGGCCACCAACACATACGCTGCATACTGCAACACGTCGTTCATATTCATTTCTTATCCTCACTTTCTGCCGATTCATACGGCAATGCCAGGCACCTGTTATATAGTTCTTCGCCGGTTCCATTGCCACCCAAAGCCTTATAAGCTTAAACATGTACTCCAAATTGTCTCGGTCTTCGAGTGTACAATATCCCCGTTTTAAATAAAACTGGCACGCTTGGTACAGCCTGTCGTGGAGCAGGGCCAACACTGCAGCATTGATAGACCGCGCTTTTATCTGCTCCGTTTTGAGCTGCTTGGATAATCTGCGATAAGCTGCGCCCAGGATGCCGGAGATAGCCGCAAAAAGCCACGCAACCCAGTGCGTGGCTATGTACTGTAAAATCACTTCAATCATCGTGTATCTCCCTTATATTAATTTGTAATGCGGACGCTCCTCGCCGAAAAAGCGGTACCGGATCCAGTCATCCAGCACAATGCCGATCAGGCTCACTGGCACCCACAGCACCATGTACTGTGGACAGATCTGTCCCAGGACATTGCCAGGCATCCCGCTATAATCCCACACGCCCCAGCCAAGCCACAGATTGACGATGCAACCAGTCAAAAACTCCAGGGCCGTGATCCCGATCGTGCCGATCCACACCTGCTGCCATAGCGGCGTATCCCACTGCAGCACCTCATTGATCAGTCCAAGCATGACAAAACACAGGCCGCCCAGGATAAACATAGTCCAATGGCTCCAGCCCCGCCAGATCAGCTCGATCAGCACATAAAGCGCACCGCCAACGTCAAACAAAAAGCTGTATTTGCAAAACAGTTTAAGCATCCGCATCATCTCCCGCCAGACTCGCAATCTCTAAAAGATATGCTTTGAGGACCTCCGACTGGTACTGCTCCGGCACATCCACACCGTAATAGATCTGCTGCAGCTCATCAGCTGTCTCGCATCCGGCTACCCACATGTTAAGCGCGTTGCAGTAGGTGGTATGGTAGCTGACATGCTGCATGGCAGCCGCGATGATGGTCTGCATGTCTGTCGCACTGTAATACCGACACGGTTTGCCGTCAGAGTGATACTCCAGCTGCTCAGTTCCGGCCGCAAGCTGGGCCTGCTTACCAAAAAGGTTAAGTTGATCATGCTCAGTCAGCGCAAAGTGCTCCACGGTGCCGTCTGCCAGTGTTACGCTGATGCCAGCATAAATAATCTGCTCACACGCCTGACTGATCTCCTGCTTTTTGGCAGCCTGTAGCTCTGCAAGGGTCGGCTCATACGGCTCTGGCGGCGTGACCGGTTCCGGATCCGCAGGCGGCACGTACACGCTGCCGTCATTTGACAGGTAGATGATCTGGCCCTCATCGCGGTACACTGTGGTCCAGCCGGTGAGAGTTGTGGCCAGCACATCACCTGCAGTATACAGCTCGATGTCGCCGCCCCAGGCTGTCGGTACCGCGTCTGAAAAGATGATTTGCAGCACATGCTCTGCTGTCGGGATAATGCTCCGGATCTCATACGTCCGCTCAGATCCGGATAATTTGATTTTTTCCATTTGGGATACCTCCTAATGTATTTTTATGTATAATAAAAGGCCCCGAAGGACCTGAATTTTCTATATTTATAGTTCAAAACACCAAGGCGAAAAAACTGAACCGTAATTATGGTAATATGAGCGGAGAAACGATAGAAAAATCCTTAAAAATGGTTTTTGAACAGTCCGATGCCGGCTCAATTATTTTGGGATTTTTCTTTAACTCTGGCGTACACACAGTTTTTGGTTTTAAGTATGACACCCAAAAATATGGGTATGTTGAATCTATGAGCTGGAATTGCCAAGAGCATCATTATCTTGTCTATTCGAATGGTGTGTATACATTTACAAGCGCATAGAAAAAATATCATTCTGAAATAGCCGAACGGATTAACAGATACCAAAAACCGACTGTAGTGTTATTGCCTGCAATTAATGAGGTGCAGTTACAAGATATATATCCATCATCAACCCAAAAGCGCAATCCATAATTTTCGGCAGTGCTACCCACAATTCTTATTCCAGTTAACAGTATATCGGATTTTTTAATATTCTGATCAGAGACAACGCAAGTGTATGATGCGCTAGCAGCCCATTTTATATTACTGAATTGGGCATATCCAGCTTTTATAATGGCCGTCCGATTCTGGTTGGTGTTTAGCACATTATAAAGGTCCATCAGCTGCTTGCCCTGCGCCGCCGACAACGGCAGCTTTGCATTGTCGGTCACGCAGTTATTTACGATCTGTCCCAGCATACACACGCCGGTCATCCAGTTTTTGATATCGCTAAAAAACTTCCGAGTTTTGCCTAAAAACACCTTTGTGCTGTCACCAGCTGCAGGCACCGGATACTCTGCAGTAGGCTCCTCTGCAGATGTGATCACGGTATCGGAGATATCGCCGCCGGATGCTGATGCTTTCTTCGCAACCTCTTCATCGATGACATCCATATTGTTATTGATATCATCGATATTGATATACTCATTCTTTTCTGGTTTTTTCAGTTTTAAGTTTGTTGTTTCTTTCATAGCTCCACCGTCCTTATTTCTTCCCACGTGTATGCTGCAGCTGTCTCCCACTTCAGCACGCTGCTGTCCGCCCAGGTGTTGTAAATGTACTCATATTCCACTTCAAGATGCGCAGGCTTTATTTCTTCGATGGTCAGTTTCAAATCTGCCATATTTCCCGGGATGCCAAGAACGCCAACGAAGCGGATTACAAAGCGACTGTTTTCATTATCCTCTATAACTTCCACTTCGCCATTTGAGTAGCTTCTGGATACATCCTCGATCATACTTTTTGTCGTGGTTCCGGCACCGGAAATTTTTGCCCTTATGCGTTCGCGCCGGAACCGGTCCGACTTTGATACATCCACTGTAAGTCCTAACAAATGCTCATACCTTGGGAGTAGTTTTGATGCTGTTGTCACAAAGCATTCTGATATAGTATCACTCAGACCATTTTCCAGGTCATCAGTAACAGCTGACAGAATCTTTTGCAATGTCTGCATCGTATCATTTTGGTCATAGTATGGAGGCAACACTTTAGTTAAGTCCAACAGCACTCACCTCCGACAAAGATATGGTACCGATAATCGGCACCTGCTTTTCTCCTACCGTAACATTTCCTGTTCCACCGTTCAGCGTGAAGCTGTCAAAATCTTCCACTCCGGGCACATCAAGCAGTAAGCTTCCAAGTTTCGCATAGCTCACACGGTAGGAAGAGAATACTGTATCGCTCAAAAAATCCTTCACAGCGATTTCATAAGCTTTTTTTACATCGCTCAGACTCTTACTTCCGTCCAACTGTACATTGGCACTGATCGCAATATTCAGTGCCGTAGGGCTTGATACGGTTACAGTTGCCCGATCGGGCACACCGTTTCGATGTGCGCTGCCACTTTGGCCGGGAGTCCCTCAGCAATCAGCCGATCAGCGTCTACTACCAGGATGCCAACAGTTCCCGGGCCATTATCAAGAGGGAATACTTTTGCGGCTCCTACCCCCGGAACCTCCAGTGCCCATTGCTGATAATGATAAGCATTTCCAGATGTTGCCGGAAGCCGTACCTTTTCCATGAGCCTGGTTCTTAATGCATCATCTGTCTCCTCATCTGCACCTGCAGTGATAATATCCCCCAGCGTTGCCGTCACTCCATTTACAGCAGACAAAGCCTGCATTTCTCCGACATACTGGTTGCCGATTGTTCCAGGAGTCTCGCAGGTTGCCTCGTATTCGTATTCCGACAATGCCGCTGTCACCGCATAAACCAAGTTGCTGATTGCCCATCGGCTTCCGATATCTACCACGCCTGACGCAGTCGTTTTTCTGACTGCAGCTGTGGCTGGTTTTCTTTCCACGCCGTAGGCAGCACAGCCCGGTCCAGATATTCGCCCAGTGCTGTATCCGGAAGCACAAGGTCAATAAAATTTGCAAGCTGAAAATACTGATCAGCGAGGAAATACGCTGCAGGCGCCAAGGCATCATAAATCACACTACCCTCACGTTTGTCGATATCTTCCGGCACTCGGTTTAACATATTCTGCAAAATATTTTCATAAGTCATATCTTCATACATTGGCTTCCACTCCCTCCCTTGTGATTCCGAAAATGCTTGTAACATCAAATGTGCACTGGCACACATTGCCAGAAAATTCAAAGGAGAAATTATCAACCTCTGTGATGCGATTATCTTCCAGCAATGTTTCCTGAATCATCCGCTTCATTTCTGGCCGGACATATTCAGGATCCTGCCCAAGCAAATCTCTCCAATCTACTCCATAGCCGAAGCTGTAAATCGGATACTCAAACTGCTGCGTAGTCAGCCGCTTGTGGATGGCTTGGGATAACGCTTCCAAATCTGTTACGAATCCGTTAATTGCCGTCTGCGAGACATTGTACGACCGGTTGGAAAAGCTCTGCTGTTCAATCCGCATATCTGTTGTCAGCTCCATTATTTCAGCGCCTCCCCCTTTATTTCATCCTTAAATGCCGTATTCTTACCAATGATCTCTAAGATATAGAATTCTTCCCAGCCTGTCGATGCCAGCATTCTGACCTTGTCACCGGCTTTCAAGGATGATTTCATGTTGCCTGAAAGCTGAGCAGCTGGAACCGTAAACCTAGCATCCACCTGTACCCTGGCACCGTTATAGGTACCGATCAGAATAGTCGGAAGTTTCACAGAATTCAAAAATCCGTCCACAATCATCTTGATTTCTCATTGATCAATTTGCAATCACCTCCAGCTCCATCGTATGTACGGGCAGATATTTATGCGTGACTGACTTGACAATCACCCGCCGGTTCAGTTCGATGTCGGCCACGCTGCCATAAATGCTGCAGCCTGCCCGGACGGAATGATCACCCAGGCAGGACAGCTTGATGGTCTCTTTTTCGTGGTTATACAACTGTAACAGCTTTTTGGCTTTCTCCTGCAACTTTGCGGAATCCGTACTCTTGTCTGAGACATGCTCGTAGTACTGCAGATTACCATACCGGTTCACGGATTCCTGAGCAGATGCTTGTGTGGTCTGGGCTTTTCCGCTCCCTTCATCCATCCAGGATAGCTTCACGATGTTGTAAAAATTATCATCGATGCTCTTTTCCCAACTGTATCCATATGCAAGGGACGAATCTCCCAGGACAAGCGGGAGCTGCAGATCCCACAAGCTGTCTAATTTAACTTCGCCATATACATCTGCCAGACGGTACCAGTCGCCTTGTGGCTTTTCCGCAGTTTTTGTATTGAGCAGAGTGTCCGAAATCAATCCATAGATTACATCTATCCAAGTGTCCTGGTACTTCACCTTGTCGGATGGTACTTTATAAGCCACGGCCGGCATTGTTCCGGATTTTAAATTCAAAAATTTGCACATATTCTGCGTTACAGTGCAAATATCATCCTGTCCGCCTTTCAGCGTGATGATATCCTTTGCCTTGCCGTAACGCAGCTGATCGTATGCCTTAACCTTTACCTTCCGGTCTTCACCCATACTGACCTTAAAAACCACGCCAAAAAAGATCCCATCTGTTTCGCTGGTATTGGTCAGACGCACAACATCACCGTTCTGGATCATCAGCTCGCTTTCATACAGGTAAGCAAATTCCAGCACGGATGCCCCGTTGTTCAGTTCATCCTTCCAGCTGATTTCCAGACATAATTCGGATATCTCCCAAATTTTACCGTTATTCTCGACACATAATTGCATAGGAGACTCCTTTCGTCAGGCTGGTATTGAAAATGTTTGCCCCGGATAAATCAGATTTGGATTTTTGATTTTATCCGAATTTGCACTCACGATTTTCGAATACTGGTTTCCATTTCCGTAAAATTGCTTTGCGATTTTCCAGAGCGTATCACCTTTCTGGACTGTATAGGTTTTTCCCTGTTCCACTGCCTGGTTGGAAGGCTGCTGAACCTGCGGCTGCGCCACGGTAGCCGTAGGTGTGACAACTGCCATGTACTTCTTGCTCGGTGCCTTGTATTGCAAAAACGAGAGAGAAAGGTATTTATCCCCTTCCTCTCCCGCTTTTTCCGTTATGCTACATGACTCAATCAAAACCTTTGCTGATTCATCGTCTGTCTCCCCATTGGAGTAGATCAGCTGGATTGGCAACTTGTTCTTTTGCGCCTTTGTAATTGCCTGATGTATTTATCTGGATCCGCATCGCTTCCCGGCTCCATGTAGTGGACGTCCCGATGAGGCAGCTCACATTCCTCGAATTCATACCCACACAATTCCGCATAGGTAGGAACGCAGACTTGTCCGGATCTTAAGACCTGATATTTCTCCACATTCAGCTTCTGAGTCTTTTTAATTTTTTCCGGGTTGACCGGAGCTTATATTTTTTGCCGCTGATTTTTAAATACACGCTGTAGCTCATCAGTATAGTCCCTCCGGTGTTTTGTCGATTTCATCCTGCAGGATCTGAGCCACTGCAGGGCCAATCTTTTCATAATCGAGTTCCTGATTGATGTCTCCTGTAAAGGTAACCTGGATGTTCGGTGCCAGGGTATTTTGTGCGATTCGGGCAACATAATCACGCTCTGCCAGTTCTCTGAGGTAATCAATATCCTCATCTTCCAGCTTTACGTTCATACTGCCATTCTTGCCCTTTCCTTCTACCTTTGCGGGATTTCCAGCGGTACCTATGGAGCTAAAATCCATACCACCAATACCACCACTGACAAGATTGGATATCTTGCCCGCCAACGCTGATCCTTTCGCGTAGCCTTTGCTGGCAGCTGCGCTATAGTCCATCAGTTCCGGTTGCTTTACATATTCTTTCCAACCACTTTCATCCTTTATGGTTTTTGCCTTTGTTTCAATTCCATTTTTTAAAGCGTCTAGTCCGGATGTGATATTCACAGAAGCGCCAGGGATTTTATTGATAATATTCTCTATAGCTCTGGCCATGTTTAATACATAACTGATGCACGTATTTGCCATATCCAGGAACAATACTTTCACCGCTGCAACCGGATTGTGAAAAACATTACCAACAAAATTGGCCAGCATAGCGAAACCGTTATAGGTCGGGAAGATAAAATTATTATAAATTCCCGCCCCAAGAACATATACTGCTGCTCCAATGATGCCCGTTGCGCTCACCGATGATCCTGTCAGCTTATTAAAGGCCGCAACGCCCGCATATAACATTGCAATCAATGCTATAAATCCTATCGCCATCAATCCCGCCGGATTCATCGCACAAAGCGCATTCCATGCCGCGGTTGCCTCATTCAGCACCCACTGCGCAGCTGCTGCACCGTAGGTAAATGCCGCATACACCGCAAGTCCTGCTGCAATTCCAAGCAAAATCGGACCAATAATATCCATGTTATTGGCAATCCAGTTTAGAGCCAGTAGGAACGGTGCAGATGCGTTCTGTATCGCATTCATGCTCCTGGTCCACAGCTGTGCCCAGGTCATAGGCATGGAGTTAAACTTCTGATTGATTTCATCCATAGCGGCCAACTGCGCATTCTTTACGATTTCCGCCGATAACGCACCTTTTTCCGCATAGGATTTAATGGAACCTTCCGCCCAGCCCATGTACTTCTCGATGTTACGGGCAATACTCGGTGCCGCTTCCAGGACGGAGTTAAGTTCATCACAGCGAAGAGCACCAGAACCCATTGCCTGGGTCAACTGAGTCATGGCACCAGCCGCTGCCCCCGCTTCGGTTCCGCCGATTGCAAACTGCTTATTGATAGACTCAACGAATCCAATTAGCTCTTTCTGGTCTTTGAAAGCACTCGACGCATTTAGGCCAAGCTTGCGACGCCATTAGCTGTACTCTCATACGATGCCCTGGAGCGCTGCGCAGAAGCATATACTTCTTTCTGCAGGTTTGGATTGATAACATTCCCGTTATTATCCTTGTTGATCAAGCCGAGACGGGTATTTGCATTCATGTAGTTATCGGATGCATTCAGGAGCTTACCACCAACGTCTATTGCTGTTTTTGCCGCAAAAAGTTTGCCAAGAGCTCCAGCAACCTTTTCAGCTTTGGACTTCGTTTTATCAACTTCATCCCCCAGTCCCTTGACCTTTTTTCTGGCCCTTTCCGCACCAACGCCAGCATCTTCAAACCCTTCCTTCGCTTTCTTACCGCTCTTTCCAGCTCTGTCCAGGCTGGTTCCTGCTTTGTCAGCCGATGCGCTGACATCCTCCACAGTCTTCGCGGCCCTGTTGGATGCCTGCTCCACGCGGTTAATCTGAGACAAAAATCCGCCTGCAGCCAGTTCGATCGTAGCCCTTAATTTTGCCATCTACCTCACCCCTTTCGCAGCACGCTTTTCTGCCTCCACCCTTAATTCGCAGCTGGCAGCAATAAAAGCTTTCTCCCGAGGAGTCATAGCGGCAAATTCTTTCGGGAGAATATGTAATTTCTGCAGAGCAAAGTGCGCCAGCAAAAATTCCGGATCACTTTGCTTTATTCGTTTTTTGCGTCATTTTTCAAATCATCAAAATCATCCGTACCAGACAGCTCCTGGACTGCGTCGATCAGAGCATTATACTCGTTGGTATACAGCATCTTTTTCAGGAGTTTTACTTCGCCGAGAACGCCATATGCTTTCTGCAGCTCTGCGTTTTTCAGATCCGGGAATACAACAGCTTCGGCGGTAATCTCGTCAACATAACGGATACGGTCAAACTCGCTGGTCCCCTTTTTATTGGTCTTGACACAGGCGCGCTGAATCTTATCACAAATCTCCTGCTCCAATGGGCGGATCACGAACGGCATTGGCTTGCCGTCCTTCCCCTTAAAACGCTCAGATACAAACACCTCTTTTTCCGGGGTAATCTCCGGATGTAAAAAACCATATAAATCTCTTACTTCGCTCATAGCCACTCTCCTATCTCATGTTCTCCGGAAGCTGGAAAGCTTCCAGGCAGTCACAATCATCAAACGTAAAATCAGAATCAAAAGTGATCGGGTCTTCGCTGCTGTCATCCAGATACGCAACCGGGATCTTTTTCAGGATTACATGGAACAGTGTAACCGTCTGACGACCAACCGTAGACTGAGGATCCTCATTGGTAAATTGCATCGACGCACCTGCAAATTTACCGGTTTTTTTGTATTTCGCAAATTCTTTCAGTGCATCAGAATTCATGAAATAAAATGTAGCGCTTCCGCTTCCGCTGGCACCGGTTACCTTATGCTGGACCATACGATGCCCCATAAGCTGCTTTTCTGTTACTTTCAGATCGACATAAGCTTCCACTTTCGACAAATCAAACATCCGCCGGTTCTGACCATCGCGGGTAATATAACCCATTCCCTCAGATGATCCAAGGGTGTCAGAAAGCATAGTATAGTTCTCTGCCATATCTCATATCCTCCTTAGGTCAGATTTACATTGATGTAAGCAAGCTCCATGCTGCCTACAAGCTGCACACCACAGTTAACTAATACTGCGTTAATCGCAGTTCCAGCCCCAACAGTCACATTGTCAGAATCAAAGTTCTGAATTGCTCCACGACGCTCTAGATCAGTAAAATATTCAACTAACATTCCTTTGAAGATTGAACGGCCTGTTGCATTGTTGTCGTACTTGCCCTTGATATTCGCATCCCAAACAGACTGGATGTCACTGCGGATACCGCAGGCAGTTCTTACAGACCGGTTCTGCTTCATCATATCACCCTTTGTCTGGGTAGTAGATGTCAGAGAGTTGATATCTGCAACTACCGTCACATTCTGGTTGCGATCCACGTCAAGCAGGAGCTTTCCGGCCTTAATCGCTGTCTCCTGTTCCGATCTCGTCATCCTCGGCACCACATCAATCGCACCTACAAACTTCTGCGCTGTGTTGGACTTCGTAATGCTCGAACCAGCGGTAATACCGCCAATCCATGCCGCGGTCTCATATGCTGTCAGCGTAGAACCATCCGAAAGGATTACGCCCTGCACGCTGTTGATCACATACTCCGAATCCGCAGCATAGTTCGGCAGCACTGCCGTTACATTCTTGCCATCGTCATCCTGCATAGATTTAACCCAGGTCGCGATTGTCTGCTGTGCCGTAGATGCTGAGGTACCTGATTTTGCATACGGATATACCAATACGTCAAAATCTACGGTTTTTAATGCCGCCAGCATTGCTTCCACATGCTCGTCCGTGTGAGCTGACGGAAGCTTGTATAAGAGCACTGTCTTTGCTCCCAGAAGGGCGAGACCGGTCAGTTTCTTATCTGCCGCAGTCGCATTCTCTGGATAATTTGCTGCGGATGCGGTAATCTCATAGATTTCGTTGTCCGTACCCACAGACAGTTCCTGCGCAATCACCACCGTACCGCGGTCACCCGCGGTGATGCTCAGTGGAGTATTGGTCTGCAGATTGATGTACGCCCCAGGAATCACCTTGTTCTGGCTTTCCCATGTACCTGCCATAGCTTATTCCTCCATTTCAACATTTGCATTAAGTTCTTCCATCTTCGGCTCAGCATCCTGCCTGCATTCTGTGTAAGTGGCGCTGAACATAAAATGAAGAACATCATCGGTTACATTTGCATTCTTTTCTCTCACATAAAAAGAGATGCCATCGGCACTGATCACATCGAAGTGCCGTAACATCTCCTGTTTTACTTTTTCACATTCTTTTCTGCGGTCCTGGATATCGCACCCAGGAAAATACTGCACATCAAAGCTCTGTTTGACCCGTTGCTGATTTGCCAGCCGCCGGCTGACATCCGTATCGATGATCAGGACCAGAACAAAGGGCAGTTCCGCATTCTGCGGGATATTGTCTCGGTAGATTTTGGCAAGCTCCGGCACAGCAGTCCGGCACTCTGCTGCAATCGCTTTATACAGTGTATCAATCCCCATCCTCATGCTCCTTTTTAATCCTTACCAATTCCGCTTCGAACAGGGCCACCAGCCGACGGTCGATGTAGGAGACCCCTTTTTCCAGCAGATAGGTACCTTTCACAAAGCCTTTTGTCGGACCGCCCTTTCGCAGCACGATACGATGACCGTAATTCCAGTAAGAAGCATACTCTGCTGTATTTACCAGTACCTTCTTTGCCCCGGACGCTGTTTTGGAAGCCGGAGCAGATTTCCAGGATTTTTTTAGCAGTCCACCAACAATAGTTTCCTGAGTCTTGAAGCTCACGACCTTGCCTGCCTGCGGTCCATTCTTAATCGTAAAAGTAACCGGATTCGGATGGAGCCCAGTCGGTGTCCGCTCCTTCAGCCATCTGATGCCCTCATTTACGGCCCTGTTAAGCACTTTGACATCTACTTCGGATAAGTCGCCTAGCTCTGCTTTCAGTTCTTTCCGAAACTGGTTGATAAACGCTTTATTCCGTCGGTAATTGGAACTGCTCATGCCTTTTCGTCCCTTTCCACGCGACACTGGCACTGGAATGTGTAAGGATGCACCTCGCCAACCCTAAGATGGATCTCTTTGCCGTTTCGCAGTGTCACAACCACCTTATCTCCCTCCTGGATGTCCGTTTCCAGCCCGCAAAACAGCTGATTATTTGCGGATACGGACGGGACCGGAAGGCCTGCCGTGTCTGTCCAGAAAGGCTGTAACGACATTTTACTTTAGATGCCACACAGACATCCCCGGAAGTATCAAAGCCAGCGTCATCCTTTGCATTCTGGTATCTGTATACGTCCATCATGGAATCATATAAAACCTCATATGGATTAAGCATATCCCCTCAGCCTCCTAAACCGACGCAGAATCGCCTTGTCGGCACCAGACAAGCCATAAATGTTCTCACGGCTGTTACTACTATCTGTAGCATATGTGATACTTCCATCGCCCTCCTTGATGCTGGCAATCTCCTGTGTGTATCCCGGTCCGTGTACCATTTCATAATCTACGACGCCCTTTACCTTCCGGCGCACAAACGGCTCCAAATCGTCCGGCAGATCTTCCGGACTCAGATTACAATAATCACAAACACCAAGAATAACATCGGAGATGTCGAGATCTCGCGTGTCATCCTCCAGTTTTAGATTATTTTTCACGGTAATCAACATCTCCGATTTTGTCATCTTGGCCTCCTTATCCGAGCTTATGCTTAAACGCTACGATGCGGATCTGCTTCGGCTCATATACCGGCTTCCAGTTTTTTGGGTTTGCCAACTCCGTTCTGGACGGTCCCTCTGTTTTCTCCATAACAGCATTCTGCCATGCGATTCCTCTCGGATGCAGGATGTTCGTTCTGCGGTTAACCAGGAAATCAACGCCAGAACCCTTACGTTTCGCACGATCGGTCTCAGTCGGGATATCTCTCACCGGACTGCCATTACCAAGAGCAACAGCCCCCTCGCCGAAAAGGTAGGTGGTATATACGCCATCAGTCACCGGGCAAGCATCATCAACAATCACTCTCTTGCCCTGATAGACTTTAAACGCAACATCATTGGACGGCTGTACCGTATCGATCAGGTTCTGTTTTTTCAGATAAGCTTCTGTCGCAGAGTGCATGCAAATACCTGTCAGCAGCTCTTTTGCATCTCCCAGTTTCTGCTCGGCATCGATAAATGCGGAACCGGACCAGTTTGCCTTTGCACCGCTCAAGCCGGAAATGTCCAGGATATTGGATGCCAGTCTGGTCTCTGCAGCAGGGTCTCCGCTTAATCCTGCCGGGATAGTGCCAAATACGCCGTTTAAGATAGCAATCAGCTCTTTCTGCATATCACGCTCCCAGAATTTGGCAACAAGAGTAGCGATTGCCTGCATCGGATCCGTGCCAGAAAGAGCTGCCGATAAATCCGTCGAGCTCCACATCTTTGCTCTGCGAATGATTACAGCCACGTCCATATTGGAATTAATCCCGTTGTCCGCAAGGTCAACGCCCTCAATAACCTGTTCAGAATCTCCGGTCAGATCCTCGAAGAACGGCATCTTAACCATCGGAGAATCCTGAGATGCCAGCTCATCAAACCGTTTGTCGTTTTTAATAATTCCGCTCTGCACCAGAGCAGATAATTCCATCGTACGATTAATTACATACGGGTCAAAAAGTTCCGGGACGATAACGTCCTGTAAGGTTGTTCCTGCCATTTAAAAATCCTCTCTTTCTTAAAGTTTTACGCCTGCTGCAGCCGCCAGCTGTCTGGCCTGCTCTGGATTCTGCCGGAACAGGCGTCCCTGTTCGGTCAGATTGTAGGTCTCCTTCGCAAACGGATTGTTTGCCGGGGGGTTGCCGCCACCAGTAGGGTTATAGCCACCAGCTCCGCCTGTAGATTTAAACAGATGCGGAGACGCCTCTCTCATTGGTTTCAGCACATCATCCAGGCCGATAACCTTGCCCTCTTTATCAAAGGTAAACTTGTCCAGTCCGCCCTGCTTGTAGATGATGTAATCTGCATCCATAGCGCCAGCCTCTTTCAGCTTATCTTTCAGGGCATATTCCTTTTTGGTGTTTTCCGCAGCTGTTTTAAGGTCCGCAACTTCAGCTTCGTAGTCTTCGACTTTCTTCTGCAGATCTTCGTTGTCTGCATTGTTCTTTTTCAGATCCTTGATGGTATCGTTGGCCGTGCTCAGCTCTTTCACCTTGTCATTGTAGTCCTGCTTTGGTACTGCATGCTTCGGGAACTCAGCGTTGATGGTTTTCATGGTTGCCTCAACATCCAGCTTTCCATCCGTGATCACTGCCTTTTCCAAAATTGCTTTTAACCATTCCATCGTATCTACCTCCATAGATTTTTATTCCCGCTCTCCGGGTATTGGGATTGACCGGTTATACTCCCGGCAGAGTAGACCCAGTTTTGTGCCTTATGGCAGGGCATAAAAATAACACGCATCTCTGCGTGCTTTAAACTTCTTCTATGTCTTCTGAGTCACAAAAACCATTTATGCAACTTTTCCTCACCGCACCTTTATCGCCATTTTCAAACTCAAATTCGATGAATTCCGTGTCCTTGACAAAGTCATCCTTCATAAGATCGAGCATAACCTTGTATGGAATGCGAACGCCCAGAAAACTACCTCCGGTTGCATAAATGTCAATCATTGTGGGCTTCCTTTCCGCATCTGGTACACCGCCTTACATATCCGCCATACGGGCCAGATGCACGGCTCCAGTGTTTCCGATAGCTATGCCGGCAATAATGCTGCCGGAACCAGATTAATACATTCATGTGCTCACCTCCCTGCTGTTGCGATGTCGCAACACTTAAAAATGGGTATAAAAATACCACCGGCCTACTGACTGGTGGTATTTATTGTCCCTGTTCCCATGACCATTCCTTCACTTTTTCAAGAGCTTCTACCGCCTCTGGCGGCGCATCTTCCAGATGACACCCCACCATGTAGGGCTCGTAAATACTCATCAATTTTTTTATTTCTTCTGGATATTCGTTAATTACCATGATACTTTTCCCTTTCGTTTTACCATCATATAATCGGCTTCAACTTCGTCAAATCGGCCTATCATATAGTTATTCATTGCATATCGGCTGATTTCACTAACATTGTACTCATTGATTCCTAGCTTGTCAATGCGCTTCTTGCACTGTTTGCAAAGGTGTATCATATATTGACGCTTATTCTCCTGGGTAATGGTTTTCCCGCTTTTTCGATAATCCTCCGCCTGCTTTAAATGCCACATTTCATGATATTCCGTATCCCCTGGGGCAACGGTATCGTCCCCAACGACAATTTGCGGGACATAATACACTGTGTTTGTGACGGCATCATACTTTCCGTATGCACCAAGCTCATCTGACGAAACAATTACCATCTTCGGCTTTTTCTCCGGTGGGATTCCCCATTTTTTCATTGCGTCCTCAGTATTTTTATTAATTTCATGTAGAGCTTTTGGCTTAATATCTGCGGCATCTGATGCATAAACTTCACCAGGATAACTTTCGACCTTTCTGATAGACACCTGTTTCCCTTTTCCGATGTCAATCTGTTCTTTCTCTCCTCTATCAACAGGCCTGTACAACTGTTCCGTATCCTTTACGCTTTCGTCTAGGTATTTCTTCTTCCACTCCTCATACGTCATGCTCTCCGGCACTTCGATGCTGTGACCGTCCTTATCCCTGGCAGCCCATGTCATTCCTTCCGTTGGCGTGTCTGGATAATACGGCACATCCGTACATCGGCAGAACGGATGGAAGGGCGGCATGTTCTTTCCAGTCACCGCTTCCGATACTGGATAGATTTTGCCATCCAGCCTGCCGCAGATTCCACAAGTCTTGCTGTCCAGCGTGGCCAGGATCTGATATTGTTCAACTCCATCCTCTTTGTAACCGGCATGAGTGGCCTCGCTCATGACATAAGAGCTTTCTGTGTGCAGCAAGCGGTAAGCATCAAACTTCTTTGCCTGCATTTTCTTTGCAAAGTCTTTAGCGAGATTCTGCGGTGACGCGCCCTGGATCATCATGTTTGTCAGCGACTCCATGATCTGTCCCTGTAAATGCTCCTTCTGCTTCCAGAGACGATCCGAGAAGTTCGCGCCATTGAACGGATACTTCAGCACCGCTTCAATGGTTCTCGGCTCGATCTGAGCGAACTGGGCATGGAAGCCACGATATCGGTCCGCATCATACCAGGTACGATGATAGGTGTTCGTATATACATCGCTCATCATCTTTTCTGCATTTGCCTGGTAATCAACCGCATACAGCTGGTTCAGGATTGCATCCACCTGTGCTTCCAACGCTTGGTAGCGCGTCATGCGGGCCTTGATGGACTTGTTATTAACCTCCTGGTTGTATTTGCCAATGTTCTGCATTGCCAGGTCTATAAACTCCCTCAGCCCCTTCATTTCGGCCTTATCCAGACGTTTCTGAGCCTCTGCATACGTCAATCCATTCTCTTCCGCATACCGCCAGTAAAAACTTTCCACCGTCTTCTGCAATTCTCTCTTGGCCTGGTTGAACGCTTTTTCCAGCCCAGTGAAATATTGGTTCACCGTCATTTCCCCGGCTTTATAGGTTTCTTCCTGGCGTCTCTCCCAGTAGGACATCACGCATCACCGCCCTGGTCTTTCTTGTCCTCGCCTGAATCATCGTTTTGGGCCGGATCGTCCTTCGGAAACATCTCGGAGATCTCAGCGGTGTCCGCATCCTCCTGCTCTTTTAGTAGTGCCATCTCTTTCTCAGGATCCTCGACCCACGGATGATGGGCAACGATCGTCTCGTCCGAAATAACTCCCTTACTCTGCGATGCAATCTGGGCCAGTTCCTGATCGTTCTGCACGCTGGTACGTGTCCAAGTCTGGATAATGGTATCATTCTTAATGGGAATACCAAGCAAACGGCACACGCAACGGACAAAGCGGCCGAAACAAAGCTTAAACTCGGTTTCCTGCAAACCAGCTTTCTGTTCCAGAAGCGAATACAGGAATTTCAGTGCCACACCAGAAGAATTGCCGAAATTCTGCGGATCCGGGTCAATTCCCATCCACTGCTCAAAAATGCACTTTCTGGTTACCTCGAGCAACGTCTTTTTGGCTTCTACTGGCAAATCAATCGTGAGTGTGGAAACACCGGAATGAGCCCCGTCACCTTCATCTTCAACCTGAATCGTTTTATAATCTTTCAGATCCCGCAGGAATTGCCCTAAATCAGCACCTCCGTAATTGGTCAGTACAAAGATAATCTCCTGGATATCTTCCAGATCATTAACAAAACCGCTGAACACCTTGCAGTAGACATCAATCAAAGGTTTGATGTTCTGCAGGTCATTTGTATCAATATTGTTGTTAAAAAATGGGAAAAACGGCACTTCTCCGATGCCGTGCTGGTAGCTTTCCGAGAACTCACACAGTACCGGATCTATTAAAAACATTTGATACGGAATCAGCTGATCCAGCCTATCCCCAGCCTTTAATCGGTATGCGGCGCATTCCGTATCGCTCCAATACTCATAAATGGTATAGGTATCACCTGTTCCATCATCAATTTTCTGGTAGCTCCGAAACGCTCCCAAAAGCTCTTTTTCCAAGCTATCAGACCAGATGGGAATCACCTGTTCGGCTGGGATCACAGCATAATTCCATGCGTCTTTTTTATCGCGCCAAATGTGCAGCCAGCCAACAGTACAATTTGATGCCTCGATACACAGGTCCTTACAGATTTTTGCGTATTTGTCTCCCAGGAACTTTACAAGCTTATTGTTTGATGCTTTTATTCCCAGATCAAAAAGTGGAGGTGCTGTGAACATATAGGATGCTTTCTGGTTTACCAAAAGGCCGTGATAATTGAACGGGATTCGGTTATTTGCATTCCTGAGCGGCCGTTCCTTCTCCTTCCTCTCTTCCTCCGATGGCGGGAATTTGATGTCTGTATCATTTCGGTAATAAGCTCTGGCTTTCATGGCATTACTCACGAAGTCCGTATGCCCTGGCTGATACTTTCGGATCAGTTTCTTTATCACTTCAATATCCATTTCGTTTGTCACCTCACTTTAAAATCTTCATGCCACCAAACCTGCGGATGATCGTATAACAAAAGTACCGGAGCGCATCAAGCGCATGATCATGTTCCTTTACCGGCTTATCTTCGCCCCGTTCCCCCGCCTTTGCATCCCAGATGTAGGACGCGAATTCTTTAATCAGGTTCTCACAGGACGAATCTACAAAAATGGAACCCGCCAGTAGCAAAGTTGCTACGAAACGGATTCCGTCTAAAACATCATTCTTGGCTTTCTTTACTTTGTACCCGTCTTTTTCCAGTTGGGCTTTAAAGGATGCCGCTGCCGGGTCCAGGATAACGGCATGGATGCTCTCCCCGGCTAGCCAGGTCGTCAGGTCATCCGAGAATTCCTTATCGGTCTTCTGCCGACCTTTGTCCCTGCCAGAGTAGTAATACTCTCTCCGGCAGTACCATTTGCCGTCAGCACCCTTGCTCCACAGCAAGAACGCCGTAGGGTTCTGTGTACCGTAATCGCAGCTGACGTATTTATCCCCCACCCAAAACTCTTGACCGGTCTTTTCCCGGTACGCAGCTGCCGTGGCCTCTGCATCTACGGTGTTCTTGTCCGGGTCGAACATGTCATAGATGATGCCCTCAGCCATAGCCCAGAGGCCCTCGATGTAGCGCTTGAAGAAAACGCCATTATACATGCTGCGGTATCTGGCTTTGATAGTTTCCGACAAGCTTAGGTTGTCATCCATTGTGAAATGCACATACAGGAGCTTTTTTAGGTTCAACTCCGTGCCTTTCGCCTTGGCTTCTTCCTGCAGCTTGGCAGTCTTTTTCTTGCCAAGGTAACCGATGGCTTTGTCAATCCAGTTGACCTTAAACCAGTGATACGGTCCGTCCGGATTGCAGTTAAACCAGTATTTGGACCCCGCCACAGAACAACGGCCAGTTGCCTGGTTGACGAAGCTCTCGGGCATCAGTGCGACCTCATCACAAAAGACTCCGGCCAGGGTAATGCCCTGGATCAGATCCTGACTTCGTTCATCCTTGCCACCGAAGATATAGAAGTAATTCGTGACACCATTCCGGCTGACTTCCACCAGGTTATCCGCCCGGTGATCTGCAACCTTATAGCCGCGGCTTTTCAACATCAATTTCAGCCAGAACAAAACATTTCGCCGGAAGGACCCAATCGTCTTACCGCACATCGCAAAATTCTGGCCGTTAAAGTTCTCCATCGCCCAGAACACAAAAGACAGTGACATGCAGACCGTCTTTCCTGATCGGATCGCTCCATCCGCGATAATACCGTCATAGTCCTTTACAGGGCTGTCCGGCATCCACCAGGTAAGAATCTGCTTCTGTCTCTGAGAAAACGGCTGGAACTGAAATACCTGGACCTTTGTCAGGATTCCCCGCTGCTGTTTCATAGCCTGCAGCTTTTCTTTCATGCCGGCAATGCGCTCTTTAATCGTCATCCGCATCACCCCACAGACTCCGTGATTCTGTATTCAGCGCATCCAGGAATCCATCATCCTCAATCTGCTGTTCCTGACCACCAAGCTTCAACGCTGCCAGATCAAGCTTCATCATCTCGATTTCCAGACGCGCATCATCCACGCCATATCGATGCAGCGCATCAATGGCAGCCTGTTTTCTGGCCTGCACACGGGTCAGGGCATCCTCGATATTCTGGATCTGACCCAGCTTGCCGCGGTATTCCAGAAGATCAGTCTCCTTATCCTTTTCCAGTCCGCTCTTGTGACTCACCACCGTCATACCAGTCTCATCTCCCGATGATGCCCCGGAATCATCCAGGGACATCCGCAGCAGGTTGATCCTTTTTAGCATCCGGCGCTCTCTGACCGTGAGGAGCTGAATCTCCTGCATGAGAAGTTTCTGCTTGTCCTCCGGCACGGCCTGTGCCAGGCGCTGCTCCTCCGGATCCAGGCAATCAAAAAGGAGAGTTTCGAACTCTCCCGTGGTAACTGCATTCTTGTTGTTCTCCGGAGCGCCGCCGTTATTGCCGATGGCATTCTGGTTTTTAGGTTGAGCCCCACGCTTACGCTTTTGCGAACGCTCGCTTTTCTTATCCGACGTTCGTTATCCCACTTATGTGTACACTTCCAGCGACGGACCGTGCCTTCCGGCAGATTTAGTTGACTCGCAATCTCAACCAATTTCTGACCTTCCAGATACATGGCCTTCGCCTGTTCAATTCTTGGATCCGGCGCTCTGGCCATGTCCGATCACCTCGATTCGTGTTGTTTTGAGTATAAGAAAAGAGCCACACGGGGTGGCTCTGTAGTACTCATTCCAATTTCATTATAATATCAATTATACCTTCATAATACTTCACGCTTTCTCTAGCACGGCTTATATGTTCCCCCTTTAGCCCATCTCTTCCAGTGCATTTATAAACCGGCTTTTTTGCATTTTGCGAATACGGAACCAAACTATGCAAATTCGGAATAGCTCCTAGTTTATAATCATCTCTTTTTACAACTTGGTCTAATGGAGTAAGCTTATCTACGATATTTGTCCTAACAGCTCCATCTACTTGATTGCCAAAAATCTTCCATCCATTAGTCATACCATCTTCATCTTTTGTTCTTAAATTATGTTGTTGTGTAACATACCCCACAAATTTAGGGGCTCCAGTTGGCAATTCATCCATTTCACCTTTCCATTTTATCAAATTTCTATCCCAATCTTCTCTCCATTTAACAAATTTATTTCCTAAATTTTCTGTACCTTTAATCGAAAATAAATCTGGTGAAAGTGGAGTCACAAAATAATCGCAACCTCCTAATACAGCCCTATTCAAAGCACCTAAATTAGGTCCTAAATCATATAAAATATATTCCGCATTGATTTCTTTCGCGGCATAAAGGACATACCGATATATTGCAATTTGTGCTCTTAACGATATTTCCTGATTTGATGCACTTGACCAGGTTTCACCCAACCTATCTTCAAATATACTTAAATCAATATCTCCCGGCACCAAATACAAATAATCATTTAACGGCACTGGTTTTCTTTTTCTATAATCTCCTAAACCTCTTGCTATAAGCTCTATAACTCTATATATACTATTTCCTCGTTCCGACCAACTTTGTCGAATCTGGGATTCTTCTAGTGCATACGCTGTCAAATTACATTGACTATCGCAGTCAACCATGAGCACAGTTTTTCCAGCATCTGCAAGAATGTTCGCAATATGGTATAGATATGTGGTTTTTCCAACTCCACCCTTATTGTTAAAAATAGCAATACTCTTCATATTTTATCTCCCTTCTTCTCTCATCATACCTCAAATTCTGACAAAAGAAAAGCACCCATCTCACGACAGGTGCTTTCATGAAAGAGGGCTTCTTATGAAGCAAATAGCGAAGGCAGGATTTGAACCTGCGACCTCCGGGTTATGGGCCCGGCGAGCTTCCTGACTGCTCTACCTCGCAAATTGGAACGGAAGGACTTGAACCCTCGACACGCTGGATATAAGCCAGCTGCTCTGACCTGCTGAGCTACGTTCCATTATGCAGCTGTTTGCAATCGGTGACTGCCAACCAAATCCCCAGCCAGGCTGTGACACCCGGCAGGGAGAAAGTAAAAGTGCAGTCCATGCAGCGCCGCTTGCACCAATTGCTTGATGGTTTTCATTCTCCAGATCCAGGAGAACAGTTTTGTTAAGGCAGTAACGGAGCCATGAAGTGGACTGCCAATGTGCGGCGCGCTCAAAACAAATAATCAAAAGGCAGAAGCCGCAAGCTGTATGCCTTTGGCTTCATGCTACACTATATCATTTTGATTCGTAACATGTGTAACATTCGTAACACAATTTATTTTTCACCCATAAATCTCAAATA
>NZ_QUMD01000040.1 GCF_003481985.1 Clostridium sp. OF09-36 | reverse complement strand
AATAGCAAACATATATCTGTGTAATTTAAAGAGATTTGAACTGGAATTAAAGAATAATAGAAAATTAAGATGAGAGTAGGAGAGTGGGGTAATCAAGTAAATAAAAGAAAAAGCAATCATTAAGTATGATTGCTTTTCTAGGTATAGGATATAAATTTGTAAGATGGTATCAAATTAAAGTCCAAATAATCTTGAAAAAAACCCTTTCTTTTCTGAAGTTTGTTCACCATCATGTGAAAGCTCATCCTTTAATTTTTCGATATATTCGGATTGTTTCAATATGATTTCTTGAGCATCGCTGATAACTTGGTTGTTGAGTTCATATGCTTCTTTTGAAGACGATATAATATTTTGTGCATCAGTTAACTGTTTTTGCAGCTTGTCATTTTGTCCTTTTAAAATCTCATTCTGTTTTTTTGTCTCGGAGAGTGCAGATTCATAAAACTCCCTTTGCTCTAAATAAACATCGCTAACTTTTTGGAGCAGATTTTCTATAGCTTTTTGATTTCTGGCATTAACCAAATTAAATTCATTAATAATTTGTTGATCACGTTCTGAAAGTTTATTCTTATATAAAGCCAGGATTCGCTTTCCTATAATATCAATCTGATCATCCTCATTATCGTTGTTATCATCAGCCGGCCCGTTTTCTAAAAGCTTCATGATTTCAGCATTCTGAATTCCCTTTTCTTTATAAGCAAGAATTTGCTTAAGGGTAGCATAATCAGATTCTGAATATTTGAAATTTGCACGTTTAGCATTTGCGGAAGTTGTAACGGCAACAGGATGAATATAATCGCGGAAAGTATTGATTAAGTATCGCAGATTATTCTCTGGTTTATTTAACAATTTGGCTAGCTGGCCATACGTATATAAGCCATCTATATCACTTACAATAGGACCATTATGTTCGCCTTGTTCATTTATAACAGAGCCATTATGACTACTTTGTTCAGTATCAGTTGAAGTGTCGTCAGAGTAAACAGAAGAAGAATTATCCTGAGTATCAGACTCCTCAGTTTCAGTTTTAACATCATCAAAACTCGATCCTGTGGTGTTGCTTAAGTCCTGATCAGGAACATTTTCATCTGCTTTATTACCCATAAAGTTATATTTCATGAACTCCAAAATATCACCTCTTTCATAATAACACAGTTATTATTACTAAAAATAGTAAAAACACATGTGAAATTATTATTATTATACTAAAGCAGAATACAAAAATCAACAAATTAAGTACTGGTGGGATGAATTCTTCAATGGAGAAATCGCAGTATCATGCCACTACCCATATCCATACTTATAGTAGGTTGATACAAGGTGCGGAGTAATGACGAAATACCGGAGGAAATCTTGAGACTTTGTTTATATTATGGTAAGATCCCATCTTTGACATTTTATAAAGCCAAAAACAGCCATAGCCCCAGTGTTTATCAGGGGCGTGGCTGTTTTCGTTTTTGCATTGATATGTACTATTTTTGAAATTGTGCTATTTTTTCTGCTTCGTTTCTTTGATGATTGTCCGCATATCTGCCTTCGAGATGAATTCATAATCCGTTCGGAAACCGAAGGCTGTGTGCAGGGCATCTGTTAGTTTCGTGCGTTTGTAGGAAGGAATGTAGCCGCTGTCTTTGGACAGCAGAGTTATATTCATTTCCCGGAGTGCCTTCAAAATTTCGCTGCAAGTGAATTCTTCTCCAAGCTTCTTTTCCAGCAGGCGGTACACCAGAAGGCTGATGTAACAGGTCAGAAAGTGTGCTTTTATGCTGTCTTCCCGTCTTACAAAAACAGGTCTTGCTTCGAATTCTGTTTTTATGATCCGGAAGTTTTCTTCGATCTCCCAGCGGCGTCTGTTAATTATATTTATCTGGACGAACTCTTCAACGAAAAAGCTGTTTAATTCAATTACCCATATCCATACTTATAGCAGGTTGATACAAGGTACAGAGTAATGGCCAAATATCGGAGGAATCTTGAGACGTTGTTTTAATTATGGTAAGATAATATTGTACATTATTGGTTATCGAAAACAGATCGTTTGGATCAGGAAGTGTCTGGAGCGTGGCTTTGGCATTAGTGGCAGGAGTAGAATAATTTAAAATGAGTGGGCATTGCCCTGAGATTGATATGATCAGGGGAATGTCTACGGAGAGACTTTCCCTGTTTATATAAAATATTACAGAGAAAGTGAGGAGGATGAATGGATCTTTTTGTAAAACGAAATACGGAGGTGTATGTCAGATGATGGAAGATGAGGCATTACAGGTAATACAGAAAATGAATGTTAAAATAAATGGAACAGAGGATGAAGTAAAGAAAGTTTACGGAGCGCTGGAAGTTGCAAAGAGAGCACTCAAAAAGGGAATAGAGGCTCATCCACTTGGAGCCTTGCATGATGTAAAAAAAGGTACGCTGTATACATGTTCCAGTTGTGGTACCCGTTTGGGATGGGGACCAAATGCAGCGAGACTGGCGAATTATTGTCATGGATGCGGTCAAAAAATCGACTGGAGGGGCACACCTAGAGAGTAAACAATACAGCATTTTAAAATATTATGCCTAAAGGGAGACACGAAAAATGATATTAGAAAGAGAACAGAGAGCGTCCGATCTTGCGACAAAAGCAGAAAGAGATATAAGCCCAAAGCTTACAGATGAGCAGTATCATGCTCTTCTGTATTATACATTTAAAGCCGGTTTTAAGCATCCGGCGCAGCTGCTGGAAGCGTTTGTTGGTGATTTAAGTGGATGGCACAGAAATGGATCGGATGAGGAGGAACTTGCAGGCGAATGGTTTTCGCGGGCTTATAGTGGAATGGGCGGTAGTGATTCATTTCTTTACTACCTCTATGACCACCAGGTAGATATAGATGAGCTTGAACGGATTGCGGTTACGTTTGATCACAATCCAGAAGAGGTGTATGACGAAGATCCAGAAGAAGACTACAGGGAGACTTATGGGGATATCTATCCTTATGATTGGTATGAAGATTACCTGATGGATGTTCGTGATGAAATTGATGCTGACCAACGGGAAACCTGCGTGAAACTGATACGTTACCTTCTGGAGAACCAGGTAGACGGCTGCATTGACTGGGGTCATATAGATTTTCAATAGCCACAACCGATTTTGACAGGAAAAGAGGATGGTGGCTGCCTGAAATTTCTAATACCAGTGCGGCATATTCCAAGAGACAGAATTATCGGAAGCCCTCACTTCATATTTATAAGAAATTGAAGTGGGGTTGGTAATTCATCAGGATATGCAGCGAGTATGTTGCCAGTTTCGATATTGCAATCTTAGAATTGCTTTGTTATAATAATTTCATTAGATTATTTTTTTCAAAGATACCGCTTTTGGCGGTGAGTGAGCCCATATGGGCCTTTGGAGGGAATAGTCTATTTTTTTATATTCAAATCCCGGTTAGCGATAACTGGGATTTTTTTTATTTTAAGACTATTCCAAAAGGAGGAAACGGTGATGGAGCAAATCATCAAACAGAATACGTTCTCAAGAACGGTATTTAATGACAGTAAGCTTGGCGCTTACTACACGGATCCGGTGCATGCCACTAAAATAGGAAGGTTGTTCCGATTGCAGGGAGAATGCTGCGTTTTGGAACCATCGTTTGGTAATGCAGAAGCACTGAAGGCGTTTTTAAGTCAGTGCGAGAGGGCAGATGAAGTCGGTTCTGTCCATACATTTGGTGTGGAACTGAATCGGGAAACCTTTGAGCAGTATAAGCAGGAGATTGAATTTCCAGTATGTGCAGATTTCATTGGCGGGATCCGGGCATCGAACCGGTCATTTACATTGTGTTTTGCCAATCCGCCATATGGCGTAGGCGGAGATGATGGATCAACAAGACTAGAAAGGCTCTTTGTTGAACGCATCTTCCAGTTAATGAAAACGAAAGGATATCTTGTCTTGGTTGTTTCCCTTACCACAATGAACCTGGATGAATTTGCAAAGTCTCTGCTGGCAAGGTTTAAGCCTGTGGCCTTCTATCGTTTTGACGATGAGGAGTTTGCGAAATACAAACAGGTGGTTTTCATTGGTCAGAAGCGTGCATCGATCGGGCTATACCGGAAAGAGTACGAGGAGTGGATGAGTACAAATCCTGGGGCACCGCTTGAGAATATTCCGTACATTCCCAAAGACCCAGATACACGCATGGAAGTTCCCGTATCGCTGGAGAGTGAGATTGAGCTCTTTACAACGAAGGAATTCGATGAGGCAATTCTGCTTCATAATACGAGTGCATTGGTGCCAGTGCTTAAAAAAGCTCTGCAGACCAACGAATATCAGTCGGTTGGCCTTGGAAAGCCAATTGTTCCGCTGAAAAAAGATCTGCTGTATCTGTCTGCGATTGCGGGAGGCGGACAGGGCCTGGCCGGAAATGAAGACCGCGGCGATTTACACCTGCAAAGAGGACAGGCAAAGCCAGTTCAGGTCGAAACTCCGGAGATTAATGATGATGGAGATATTCATTCTGTTTTAGTCACAACACGCAACCAGATCACGCTGCATGTGATTGATAATTTCGGGACGATCCGAGAGTTAGCATAGGGGAGGGCAGTGTGATGAAAAACGGAATGATTAGAATCGGTATGTTTGAGGCTTATCTGGAGCGAATGCTGATCCGGGGAATCAGGGCTGCTTACATCAGTTATTTTACCCGGACGTTACAGGAGGCAAAGGCGATAGCAAGTACGATGTGCACCACCGAGCAGAACACAATCTGGCTGAACAAAAACGGACAGGAGAAGCGGTATAACGTGTTTGGCAGCTATAAAGCTTACTATGTGCCGATCATGCGCGGAAAAGAGCGGTTTTATCATGGAGTGATCTTAAATGCAGCGATTGGAAACGATTTGTTCGTTTCAAAAGAAGAAACTGCAGGAGAAGAACTTTATGAAATTCTGATGAAAAAATATCCGCTGCCACTGCTTAAGTGGTGGGGAAAACCAATCCTTTCATATGCACTGAGAGAGGGTCTGATCAATGCTTATTCCAATCGGCTTCATACGGAATGCGTTGAGACGGAATATTCTCTACAGGGAACGGATGACCTGAAAGAAATGCAGATATATGATCTTGTAACCTTTGATTATGAGGCTTTAAAGTCTGCTATCCAGGTCCTGTTTGAGCAAAAACAGATCTGGATCTCAAAGAAAGAGCAGCGCTCGATCAACTTTAACAGCATGGATGAGTATTTTCGACAGTACGGATCGACGCTCGTGGAAAATCTTGAAAATCTGCTGAGCCCGGAAAGCGAACTGAAAGGTGAGGTGGATGCATTTACCCTAAACTCTATCCGACTTTACCCTCAGCAGGCAGCCATGGTGAATGGTGTTACCACGCACCTCTTAAATGGCGCAACTTTTTCCATCATCTGTGAGGGGATGGGCACAGGAAAGACAGCGCAGGCTGCTGCAATCTGCGAAAGCTATTTTGTGCAGAAGGAAATGCGACGCAGCCATAGAGCACTCAAGGATATTTATATGGATGAGTCCCTGGTAAAATACAGGAATCTCGTCATGTGTCCTGGTCATCTCCTTGAAAAATGGAAAGGGGAGATCGAACGCCAGATTCCATATGCAAAGGCAACGATCATAACCGATTTTTCCCAGTTGCTGGAGATTAGAAAGCGCGGGAGTCTGAGGGTTGGAAAAGAATTTTATATCCTCTCGAAAGATTTTGCAAAGCTCTCCTATAGCTTGAAGCCGGTACCGAAAAAGGAAATTGCTAAGATGGCGTATATGAAGAAATGCAGAAATCCAGACTGCGGAGTAGAAAATATGCCAGTCCGAAAATGCGTTTCCTGCGGCGGTAAAGATTTTGAAAAAGGGACAACTAAGATCGAGACAATCTACGGAATGAAATGCCCGTATTGTGGAGAGGTGCTGGCTGCCTATACAGCGTCCGGCGGGATCGGCGGACTGACAGCCAATGACTTTGCGTATAAAACAGGGCGGAATTCAAACTGCATCTGGTGCGGAGAATCCTTGTGGATGCCACATGTGAAAAACATCGGTGCAAAGATAATCAGCCCCTGGTACCGGGCAACCTGTTATAGAAACAGGGCCCAAAAAGGAAAGACTACGGTCTGGGTACATAAAGAATATGCAAGAAAGTATTACGCAGAGAATGAGACGGAACCAATATCTGTTTCAGAAAGAGATGGGGTAAGAAAGTATTCGCCTGCTTCGTTCATAAAAAAATACATGAAAGGGCATTTTGACATCGCAGTTTTTGATGAGTGCCATGTGTGTAAGGATGGAGACAGTGCCCAGGGAAATGCAATGCACTGCCTGATCAAGGCAACAAAGAAACAGCTTGCACTGACTGGAACCATCGCTGGCGGAAAAGCAGAGGATCTTTATTATCTGATTTACCGGCTGGCACCGTGGAAAATGACGTCGAAGGGTTACCGCTGGACAGATGTTGCAAATTTTTCCAAGCAATACGGAAAAGTGGAGCAGCGCTATGAATATGCGGGTTCTTCCTCAGATGAGGAGCTTGCGGAGAAAGTATCTGCCCGCGGCCGGAGTTTATCGTCACCAAAGACAAAGCCGGGAATCAGCCCTACGATCTTTACAGACTTTTTGCTGGATTGTGCTGTATTTCTTGATCTTTCGGACATGTCATCCTATTTACCGGATCTAAAGGAGATGGTTGTGACCGTTCCGATGGCAAGAGACGTGGCCAGGGATTATTCCATCCTGGTGTCAAGACTGACTGCGTATGCCAAAAGAAGAGAAAGCGGTGGATTTGCGTTACTCAGCCAGGCATTACAGTATGGGCTTTTTTATCCGGATATGCCATATGGCAACGAAGAGATCCGTAATCCGGTCGATGGGGATATTCTGATCAGAGCCGCCCAGCACGATGAATACCGTTCGGGAGAAAAACTGCTTCCGAAAGAAGAAAAACTCATTGAACTGATAAAATCTGAACTTTCGGAAGGCAGAAAATCCGTAGTATTTGCTGAATGCTCTGGAAAAAATGATTGGAACGTCATACACCGGCTCAGAGATATTTTGGAAGCCGCGGGGATCTTTGCCGTTGTTGTGGAAGCGGAGAGCCCGGGAGCATTAAAGCGGGAAAACTGGATTCGTGAGCGGGCAAAAGATGGCGTGGAAGTATTTATCACCAATCCAAAGCTCATCGAGACAGGAGTTGATCTGTGCTGGACGGAAGGCGGGAAGAGGTACAACTATCCGACCCTGATCTTTTATCAGCTGGGGTACAGCCTTTTCACTGTCTGGCAGGCTTCCAGGCGTCACTACCGGATGAACCAGACCATGGAATGCAGAACGTACTATATGGCTTACGAAGGAACCGCACAGGCGAAAGTGATTGAGCTGATCGCGGAAAAGCAGGTAGCAACGGCAGCTATTCAGGGAAAGTTCTCCGTGGAAGGAATTTCTGCCATGGCAGAGGGTGTTGATGCGAGAGTTGCATTGGCATCAAGCCTGGCGGATCAAGATGTAAAGTCTGGCAATGCCCTGCAAAAGATGTTTGATGTGCTTCACAGCTCGGACAAACAGGCTGAGGCGTATGTGACGATGCAGGTATATGAAGAGTTGCTTGGAAAAGAAGAAGTAGAGCGACGCAGAAAAGCAAAAGAAGATGAGATGTTTGAAAATCTGTTCGGCCAGTGGGATGAAGATTTTATGGATCTACAGGAGCCGGAAAACGAGGAACCGGCAGTGGTAGTGCCACAAAAGCAACCCATGGCAGGTATGGCAAATTTTTTTTCATTGTTTGATTTCTAAAAAGGAGGACGTTATGAACCGATTTAAAAATGATAAGGCGGATGAGACACGCATGATCCGCTTCGTTGATCCGAATTACCGGGACATGTTTCAGATCCCGGATGGTGCGTATGTAGAGTTGAAGTATGTAAACAGTACGGTCATTGTGGCTTGCGGATATATGGATGAATATCATCTGCGTTTCGGCAGAGAAGTTTACCATATCTGCGAACTGGCAGAACATCTGGAACGATGCCAGGCAATCTGTACTCCGGAGCAGGAGATTACGGAAGATGAGTGTGCCTGGAAGCTGGGTAATAAGGGCTATTTATATGTTCAGGTTTCGGAAGATGGCTATGATTACCAGTTATACCATTCCGATTTTTCAGAATGGGATGGTGGCCAGGTGGATATGGACGGCACCATGAATGAAGCCAAGAGGATGATTCTGGAAATGTATGAAATGGATACGCAGACGCATGAGCGTATCTCAACAGATGAACTGGAAAATTCAGTAGAAGAGAAAGGGGAAATATATGAGTAAAATGATGATCGTTGCGGCTACCAGCGAAAAGATGTTGGAACTGATGGATAAGATCACGATTGAAGAGGGGGTTATCAGCTTTCTGGCCAGTAATAAGGCAACGGCAAAAGGTTACCCGTGCATGTTTTCGGTAGAGGGAAAAACGACCACTGCCAGCGTGAAGTTCGAGGCCAAGATCAAAGGACTTGATGAAAAGGGCGAGATGATGCCGGTTGAGAAAATTTCGGTTTATCTGCCGGCGCGGTTTGCCGGTTCGGTCAGAGCCGTTGCGGAGCAGACCGACATTGTATATATGCAGTTTGAGGAAAAGCAGGTGACACTGCTTTCCCAAAAACCAGCTATTCAGATCCCGGTAGGCTTCGTGGAAGAACCGACCAAGGTGAAAAATCCGAAAACGGATGCATTTAGCATGAGTATTCCGTTGGAGAAAATCTCACAGTATTTACCCCACATGGCAACTACAAAAAGTGGGATCGGCTTCCTTCCGGTATTATCCGGAGAGGGCCCGATTTTGAAAATGGCATCCACGGATCGCCAGAACACGATGTTAACGGTGGATTTATCTCCAACGATGGTCCGTTTTGAAAGTAAAGACCGGTCTGAGGTAAAAGAGGAAGATTATAAACCTTATGTAGATGCAATTTCGACCTATCTGACGATCCAACCGGGAACACTGATCAGGATTCTGGCATGCAACAAAAGCTATAATCAGCTCGGTATTTCATTCCAGTTTGATGAGGAGCATAAAAACATCATTGGTATCGCTCTTAAGTGGCCGGATGCGATTTATCAGCTTCGCTTGAATATACAGAGCGCTGTTGATAAGCGGATGTATGAAGCGGCTTTCAGAAATACGGAAACCGTGCAGTATGAATTTCAGGCCAACAGCAACAGTTTAAGACGCGCGCTTAGCGTTATGAATGCAGGTGCCCAGAAGGTTGATACGGTAAAAGTTTCATTTGAAGGACAGATGATGAGCATCTCTGACATGAAGAATGATAACTTTGTATCAGCTATTGATGTCAAGACGACTGCGGAAAGCGGAGAGTGCTTTTACGAGAAGCTGTCCCTGTTTATGAATTTTCTGAAACCGTATACGGAAGATGTGAAAATTTATAAGGGCTGGTGCATCTGGACCAAGGATGATGAAAACCATTTCATTCATCTGGTAACGCTGCATACAGGACCGGGCAATCAGTCGACAAAAGGGGAAGAAGATCAGGAAGAGGAAACACAGGAAGAAGAAACGGAAGAAAGTTCCGAAGAAGATTCCAACAAGTAATTTGTTTGTTTATGGGAAAGCTGCTGCATCTGCGGCAGTTTCCCATGAATTTCTGGTTGTTCTGCATATATCCAGTATCCCAACCAAGTTAGGGTAATGGATATGGGCAGAAACTGTTCATAACCAATAGAAAAGATGAAGGAGGACATCAGGAATGTTCAGAAGATGGAAAGAAAATGGAAGGAAGGCACTTCTGACCATGCAGGCGGCAGTCTTAAGTGGAATGATGACGATCTGCTCTTATGCGGAGACGGTCCAGGATGCAAATTGGATGAAAGAAGATGCGACAAGCGGAGGACTTTTTACGGAAGCAATCACGAAGGTGCAGGATGTGTTCCGAAGCGGCTACTCTTTTGCGATTGTGGTGGCTGTGGGACTTTTTGTACTGCTCTTTATCTATGCAGGCGTAAAACTGTCATTTGGTGATACTTCTGACGCAAAGCAGACGAAGCAGAAGATATTCCGGATCTTCGTGGGCATGATCTGTGCGTTTGGGGCAATCTTCTTTGTAAGTCTGGTTTATAAGGCGGCTGGTGATGCGTTCCAGTAGAAAAAAACGGCCAGGTGCATGGATCGGAATTGTTTTAGCGAGTTCCTTTTTGCTGGTAGGTGCGATGAAAATGAGTGCCTATGCGGAACCGGCAGAATCAACTGAAACGGCAGAAATCACAGAGTCTTCAACCGGCGCGGGACTGTCGGATATGGATTTTGGAATGGGAGATGGGCAGATTGAGCTGGATCCATACGATCAGGTATCCGACTTTGGGTTTAGTGACAGCGAAGCGTTACAGAGCCCGATTGCCTCTTTTTACAGTTTATGCCTGTATTTGTCCATAGGCGGTATGGTTCTGTCATTGATCGTAGCAGGAATTAAGCTGGCGGCAAATGATACCGGCCATGGGAAACATCAATTTCTTGACGTGGTTGGAGCGAAAGTGATCGTGTTTTTTAGCATTAGCTGCTTAGTGGGACTTATCAATTTGTTTTTGGGCATGCTGCAGCATTAGAAACGGAGGAATGGCATGGATCAGCTGACAGAACTTAGACCACCGGATTTTACAGATGTGACAAAATGGTGGATCTTTTCAAACAAATCATTACTGGTGTGCCTGGGCGGCGGGGTGATTGCCTATCTTCTTTTTAAAATCACGGCAATGCTCCACCTGGCTTTTCTTGGCGTGTGGTTTGGCGTGATGCTTGAGGCAGGACTTTTTATCGGGGTCACATTTCCGGTCCCTGATTTTGGAAGTTCCCTGCTGGCATTTGGCGGACGTACTGCAGATGAGCTTATCATCAGCCTGATTGCGCATCGGTTAAATCGCAGAACTTATTACAAAGACACGGAATGGGAGGAAGAATTCTAGATGGAAAGTATCAATCATCTTACCAGGCTTACGGCTGCGTTTTTAGGACTGACCATTCTGGTTCTGGGAATAGCTGCTATCTGGCTTATCCGGATGAGAAAAAAGAACTTAAAGACAAAAAAGGCAGAAACAGAAGAAAGAGGGTTGTTTTCCCAGACGGATGAACTGGTACCGATTGATGAGATCGGGCCGGGGGTCATCGTGACAAATGGTGGGAAGAAATTTGTTGTGGTACTAAAATGCGGTGGCAGCGACTTTTACACAAAGCCGATTGGGGAAAAAGTAAGGGTCAAAAATAATTATGCTGCCTTTATTTCAGAATTTACGTCCAGGGTTACATACCGCATATATGGGGAAGACATTAACATGGATGGCACTGTCCGGGAATATGAGAAGATCTTAACCGGTCTTCAGGACATGCTTTTTGAGACGAATGAAGATTATAAAGCTCTCCGGAAAGAATTTGAAACGGTAAAGAGTGATTTTGATTCCGCAGAAACCCGGGAGCGTTCCAAACAACTGCTCCTGCTCCAGAAAAAGATAAAAGCATACAGTTGGCGCATCCGTCATGTGGAAAGCAGTTAGCCTATATCGCGAAAGTGTCAGGACCGGATGCAGCTAGGCAGAACCTTATTCAAACATATGTACTTTCCTGGAGCGCTCCGCCGGACCTGGCAACGGTCCTAACGAAAGAGGAACTGTATCAGGAAGCTACAAAACATTTAAAAGAAGATATCAAAAAGCTGCTTCACAACCTGGCAGAATGTGATGTAAAAGCGGTGCCATGCAGTAAAGCGGAACTCTTTAATATACTCCATACGCATTATCACCCGATTACTGGAAACAGGTTCCGCTATGATGATCTGTTGGTGTCCAACTGGGACAGCCGGATCATGCCGTACCGGGAGGACACGGATTTAGAGGAATCCTTTACGGACGAACTGATCGATGAAATGTTATACGGAGGACTGCAAAATGGTTGATTTTCTTATGATGTTCAGTCTGTGCATCTGCGTTTTGTCGGGCGTGACGTTACTGATCGTACATATCTGGTCTAAGAAAAAGCAGAAAAAAGAAGAGGCGGAAGAGAAAACAGGAGGTACTGTTTTTCATAGCGGGACGAAGAATGTGCCAAAGCCTATAAAAGAGCGTGCCGGGATTTTACAGGTGCTTGCGCCGGATGGCGTAAATACCATGCCGGTATCTTACATGACACTGGATGATAACGGGATTGAACTTTACTATGCCGGTCTCTATATCGACAAACTTCCGGTAGAGGGCCGGTTTGCTCATAGTTTTGCCGGGATCTTCAATATGGACTATGTGGAGTCCACGGTCATCATAGACCCGCTCTTAGAGGAATCCCAGAAAAAGATCAATCGTCGGATCCGGTCACTGGATATGGAACGGTCCGGGGAACGGGACAGAAACAGGCTCAGAATTTTGGATGGAAAGATTGCGGATGCAGAGCGGTGGGCCAGACAGATCGACTCTGACCAGTCAACCCTGTTTGAAACATATTTTCTATTCCTGATCCGCGCGGAAAGCTTAAAACTCTTAACAGAGCGGATTTCAGAGTTTATTTCCAGGGGAAAGGGGATCGGTTTCCGTTCCTGCTATGCGATGCACAAGGAAGCTTTTTTTACATCCCTCCCGCTCAATGAGATCTTTGAAGCAAAAATATCTGTCGGGAAAAATCTGAGTGTGAGTAAAAAGCCGATCAAGGGACATATTTTAAGCCAGGCCTATTTATCCCTGATTTTTAACCATACCACAAGTGAATATTTCCATGAAAAGGGCTGCGTGTTTGGCCGATCTATCTACTCTGGAATGCCGGTTACGTTTGATCCGTTTGATAAGACTCATTTCTCCTACGGAGCTGTGATCGCGGGCCAGTCCGGATATGGAAAGTCGGCAACCGTGAAGCAGCTGTTTTCCAGGCAGGTGGATTTCGGCGTGCATATCGCAAACATTGACTATGAACCGCTTCCTGGCGATGGAAAGAGAGGTGAGTATTCCATAGTGGCGGAAGCCGTTGGAGGAGTCAATTATCTGATTTCCAATTATTCCGACTCCCAACTTAATTTTTTCGAGATTAGCGATGAGTATGAATATAACCGGGCAACCGGAGAGGAGATACCAACACTATATCTGGAAGAAAAGATCGTGGACATGACGAATATCCTGATGGTACTGGCAACCAGCTTTACGACCAATGGCATGGTTGGTGAATTTGAGCCGACGGAATATTCCCGCATTAAATCCATTATTTCAAAGAATGTAAGGAAAATCTATGCTGACTGCGGCCTCGGGACAAGGATGCAGCGTCTCTTTATGAAATGGCGCCAGCATCCGGAGGATCCTTTGGGTCAGGGCGGAGAAAGAAGCGGCTGCCCAGATGCATGATTTTTATCGTGCAATATTATTGGATGCGCGGGAGAATACGGACAGCTTCAAAGAGAATGCGTTCTCCCTGCTGTTGGATATTTTTGAGGATCGTGTGCGGGAAATGTATTACTGTCCCCATTGCATGAAGGAATTTACAAGAGAAGAGCTGTCCACATTAAAAAGAACCGAGAGAGGTGCCCATGTCTGTAATAATCATGAAGAAGGCAAGATCTATTATCTGCGGGAAATTCATGGCAGTCAGGCATACCTAGATTGCCAGTCCACGCTTTCTATTGATATGTCGCTGCCATTCCATAACTTCGATTTGTCGCAGATCACAGATGAGACGGAGCGTATTAACATGATCATGGTCGTGCAGTCTTATATTGAAGAAAACTTTATCAAGAAAAACTCTACCAATCCGAATAAGGCCCGGAAACTCATAGTGTCCACCGATGAGGCACACCGTATCCTGAAATTTGAAGGAGCACGCATGTTTGAGAATGCCCTATACCGCGTAGCGCGTAAACGTCATACAGCTCCATGGCTAATCCTCCAGTCCGTAAAGGACTTTGCAAAATACCAGGATACAGAGGAAATCTTAAAATCCACGGAGACCTTTATGCTGTTTCGCCATAACTATCTGGATGGGCAGTACATCAAAGATACTACAAACCTTACCCAGTCCCAGGTAGATACGGTACTTAATCTGGGCGGTACATCCGAGGCGAAAAAATATGGAGAGCTATGTCTGGTTGACATTCCTACGAAGCGCGCAGTGTTCATCCAGGCGGATTATCTAAAAGACAGCGAGTTTGATGTAGTGGAAACAGACGTAGAAAAGATTGCAGAACACGCAAGGATGAAACAGGGGGCATGAAGCAAATGAAACATATGCAGAACATCAGCAGAAAAACAATCCAGCTGCTGCTTCTTATATTTGTACTTACATTCTGCATGGCACCGGTATCTTCTTATGCGGATGGGCCGTGGACGGACCGTGCGGACCAGAGTATTTATGATTCCGCCGGGGACGCACCTGATTCCAGTACACCGGACATGCTGGACGGAGGAATTTTCGCCGAACTGCTGGGGGAGTTTTGTATAGGAATTGGTGACGGGCTGAATTTTTTGCTGACTTCTTTTGGGTGTGACTTAAACACGATCATATTCGGAAGAGTGGGAGGTGCCTCTGCCCGTACTGGGGACGTGGCGCTGTTTTCCTTTGACATGGGGACCGGCAACATATATGGCCTGGTGGGTATGGCGATGTATGGGTACCTGCGGAACCTGGTTTTTACGCTTATGGTGCCAGTATTCTTATACTACCTGGTTGGTTTCCTCTACTCAAATGGCAATCCGCGGGTCAAGGAACGGCTGCTGGACATGACAAAACTATTTGTTGCCAGCAGCATCGGTTTTATTCTGTTCCCGCAGCTTTTGGGAATTGCTTTATACCTGAGAGATGCCATGCTCCATGCGCTCATGACTGGAAGCCAGTCGATGATCCTTAAGGTGGCGGACAGTGTTGGCTCCGGCGTCAACATGGGGGATAATTCCTATGCCTTTTTCTTTGGTTCGGGAGGAGACTACAACCTGATCAGCCAGTTCCGTGCAATGGCAAAGCCCAACGGTAAGGTCGTGTTTATTAATTCGATATTATATGTAGGCGCGGTCGTTTATCAGGCGTACCTGGCAGTCTGCTATATTTCCGCTGCCGTCTGCATGGTGGTTTTGGTGCTGTTGTTCCCGTTTGCTGCATTGTTTGAAATGGTCGAGCGGGGAACGATATCCAACTGGATGCGGCAGGTGCTTGGAATTTTATTAAACCCGGTGATTGATTCCTGCCTGCTGCTCATCCCCATGTTTTTTATGATCATCGGGACGGCCCAGGAAAGCAAAGGTTATGCCCTGATTGCACTCATTATCTGTGGCTGTATCATACCGGCGCGGGGGGTCATCCGTGGGTTTCTTCATATCGGAAATGGAATGGGAATGGAGCTTGCCGGGTTTGGAACCATTATGGGGGCCACAAGCCTGATGCGATCCATTGGAAGCGGGATTGGAGCAGCGGCCGGTGCGCTGGCCCATGCGTCCTCTGACGCAAAATCCGATAAGAGGAACGCGGATATGATGGATGATCTAGCAGATGTTCAGAAAAAGAAAGACCTGGAAGATGTAAATAAGGGCGAGGAACTCCAGAGTGAAATGGAAGATATCATAGGCAATCATCCGGATTTGAATGCGGATGATGCGGATACATCCTTCGCTTTTGGCTATCGGCCTACACCGAAAGAGGACATACATGAGAAAAGCCCTCATGCCCAGGCAGCAGCGACCGCGCAGAATATTGCCAGTGGTATTGATGCCATCGGAAGAAAGAAGGATTCTTTAAATGAGGATATCCGCTCCAATGATTCTAAAATTGCGTCCATTGGGGAAGAAATTGCCATGGATAATGAACAGATCGCGTCCATGAAGGCGGAAAAACAGGCGATCCAGGCGGAGCAGAATGAACAGAAAAAACGGGGGGATACCCCGTCGGCGGACGGATATGCGAGGATCCGGGAACTGGATCAGGGAATTGGTGAAGCGGAGCATTCACGCTCCGTACGTATGGAGGAACAGTCCAGGCTCCGCGGTGAGAATGCCCGGACAAAGGAAGAAATTGGCCGTATTGATGCTCTATCGGCCAGGGCCCGGAGTGCGATTTCACCATCCAGAAGTAGCTTTGGAGGCGGTGTGAGCGGAATTGGAAATGGTATCTCGGAAGAAGAACAGGAGATACTGGATCAATATGCGACCATTGATAATTTTGAGTCACCACAATTTAAGAATATATCCCTTGAACGGAAAGCGGCGCTGTACCGGGAAAGAGCCGCAAAGACCAGGGTGAGAGGTGCGACAACCGCGGCAGGCACCATGGCCGGGATGACCTTTGGAACAACGGCCGGGATGGCCATGACCGCATTCAGTTCTCCGGCAGCAAAGATGCAGATGACAGCCATAGGCGGCGCAATGGGCGCAAATGCCGGAGGTGTTTTAGGCGAAGTTCTGGCCGAACCGGTGTATGAAGGCGGTGTCGAACTTGTAAGAAGGGGCGGCCCGCTGCTGCAGAAAGGAGCAACGATCCTGAAAGACAAGGCAGAAGCCTACAGAAACAATCCGGAAGGACTGAATGTTTACGAAGAAGAACCGCAAAAAATGTTGGAAGTGAATGTACATTCCTCATCAAAGCCGACTGTTACGACCGTATCCCAGTCACAGGATAATAATCCGTCATCTGTAGAGACGGTTTCCGGGCCGGGATCAAAGGAACAGCCGTCTTACCAGTCAGATGTGGAAGCAGTAGGAAAAGATGCGGGAGTACAGTCTGGGCCACAGGTAACCTATGCAGACACGGTTTCGGATGAAGACGCGGCAATCATGCAGCAATTCTATGAGGCAGAAATCCAGAAGCCGGAATTTCGCAGAACCATGCACCATGCGTATACGGACAGCGCGGTGAGCGCAAGGCAGGTTTATTCAGGGCTTAAAAACAGCATGGTAAATGCCACAAAAGAGGAGCGTGCGGTTGCGAATGAGCAGATCATTGAAACAGCTTTTATGCAGTATACGAACACGATACTGGATAGTCTGGATGCTCCGGAGCGTGTGGATCAGATCGCATATCAGCAGGCAGTGGAAGACCGGCTGCGGGAAGACGAGCGTGGCCGGATGGAAAAATATTTAAGGAGTAAACATTTATTGTTTTAGCGGAGGAGTATGAACGTATTTACAAAAAGGACACAAAAGAGAAAACAGAAACGGTTGAAACGAAAAAGTCTGGAGACGGAACGGTTGAAAGCGCAGCATGGCCTGCAGGATTCAACGGATATCATCATTGTGGAGCATTCCAATACGCTTACTGTTATGATCCAGGCAGCCGGTCAGATTGTCCGGTTTCTTGCAGCCACTATTTTTGTCGGGTTCTGCCTGCTGGGGCTTGCGTCCGTATGTTTCCCGGGGCCGCGTAAAGAAATGGTGGAGATCGGGATCGCGCTGATCACACAGCTGCGGGAGTATCTTCCGTTTCTGAATGTAATTTTTTGGAGGTAGATTATGGCAAGACCAGTTCGGACTTCGAACTTATTAAAGGAAGCGGCTGCGGATCATGAAAATCTGGACAGGACGGCAGAACAGGAAAGATTGCCGGTCAATAGGGTAGCCACTCAACCGCCTGTTCAGGAAAATGAATCCGTAATAGAGAAAGCAGAGGAAAAAGAGCCTTCTGTACAGGAAAAACTGGATGCGATCCTTCCGGAGGACTTTTTTGGTGAATTTGAGGATCTGTTTAATAGTGCGGATGTCCATACGAAAGAGCAGATAAAACAGGATATGCCGCCGGATAGTTTGCCGGAGGCACCTGCAACTGTGACTGACGATGGGGCAGCGCAGGCGGTTTCAGAAGCAGCAGAAGAAAAAGCTGATGAAGAAGAAATTGCCCAGGCAGTCAACGAAAATACTGCTGAAAAAACGGGCAAAGAGATTTCTGTAGAGGCAGTAGAGAAAGCAGAGGAAGCGTTAAGACCAGAACCAGCTGCGGCCAAAACAGAAAAAATGCCAGACCCTTTGCCGGATACCCAGACACAGGAACCCAAACCCACAGTGGCTGCTGGTAGAAAAGCTTCGGTAGAACCCGCTCCGGATACACGGGAACCGCAGGCAGTTATCAAACGTATGCCTGTGGAAGAGAATCTAACGCCAATGCATACGATAAACAGAGCAGTTAGGAGGACCTATAAACAGATCGGTTTAAGCCAGCCGGTTACAAACGTGTCCCTGCAGCAGCAGATGATCTCTGTATATTCCCCAAAAGGCGGCGTAGGGAAATCTACCATTGTGAGGGAATTAGCCTATGTCCTATCGGATATGAAGAGAAATGGAAGACGGCTTAAAATTTTGGTGCTTGATGCAGACTGGGAATTTGGGGATGTGGACAGTGCGTTTGGTATCTGCCCATCACCTAATGTAATGGACTGGGTAAAACGGATCTGTAAAGACCGAGAGTGTCTGGGATACATTCCGGCCTATTCGCCGGTGGACATCGTATCCAGATATGTAATCGAATACGATGATCAGATTCATATCCTGGCCGGAAGTGATAATGCAATGGAAGCGGCGCGTCTGGATTGTGAGATTGCAGAGGCGATTATGGATAATCTGAGGCGCTGCGATTATGATCTGATTCTGGTTGACAATTGCAATACATTAAAGGATACGACCGTCATTCCCCTGGAAAAATCGGATCTGATCCTGCTGATCCTTTCCCTGGATACATCCACAGTGCAGGACGCCCGCAATTTCCTGGATGTGCTTAGTGAATTTCGGATAGATAAATCTAATATCCGGATGGTTATAAACCAGGTGCCGCTTGATGATAAAAAATGTGAGCTTGGCATATCCCATGTGGCCAGAATCCTTAATATGGAACCGACCTGTATCATTCATACAAATCAGGATGCCAGAAGTTTTGCGAATGTCGGGGAAGCAGCATCAAGTGACAAAGGGTCCCTGTTTTCAAAAGAAATCAGAACACTTGCCAGGGCAGCAGTCGCGGTAGATGAAGAACTGGAGAAACCAGAAAAATGTTCTGGAGGATTTTTGCGCAGACTATTTGGCAGAAAGAGGTGAGTATGGAAAAGGAATTAGACCTTCTGATCGCAACGGAAATGAGCGGGGATGGCGATTCGGTAGCAGAAGAACTTCGGAGTGTATTTGCAAAACGCGGAGTCACGGTCCACAGAATAGAATTTCGCTCTGGAAAAGACAGTGTGATCCGGTCTGTCCGGGCCAATCCACAAATACACGCGGTGGTACTCAGCCAGTACCAGGATCAGGAAAAACTTTCCCCGCGCGACATTGATCAGATCTGCTCTACGGCGGAAGGTGATTTACAGGTGTTCGTGGTAGTTTCTGAAATGCGTGGCAGCGACTATATGAAGGAAATTGAAAGCCTGGGGATATACACGGCGGTTTACCAGGAAGATGCCAGTTTTGAAAAAATCGCAGAATGGTACTGCAACGGCCGGACGAAAAAAGAGGCCCGGGCTTATTACGGGGTCGCCGGAGGGGACCATGTGGTCCAGTATCGCAATATGGACGTGAATGCCAGTATCCAGTATCTTTTGGAATATGACGGATCGTACACGGACCTGATCCAGCGGATGTCTGTACTGGTAAATGGAATTCCGGCCAGTCAGGTGGCATCTATCGTCTGCCAGCTCCCGGATCCTATATGTGAAATGTTAAAACGGGAGCCGCGCTTTGCCTGATCTGTCAGATGGCGGAAGAACAGTACGCATACCTTTATAAGCCCTCCGGTCAGCCAGAGAAAGAGGAGGCAGGTGAAAAAGCGGATACGGGAGGGGAAGAGCAGCCGAAGAATAAAGCAATACGGCGATTTTTTAAAAGAAAACAGGAGGAACCGACAGAACGTAAACCGGCAAAGAGACAGGCATGTGAGATCGGGGTTATGGCGACACATAGGGGTTGGATGCACAACCATTTCCATTCTTCTTGCCAATACATTGGCACATGAGGGAAAGCGCGCTGCGATCGTTGAACTGGATGATGCGGATGGATGCTTTGAGCAACTCTGCCGCCAGGAGCGTGAGGAAGAGCAGGTGGATGGGATCACAAAGTTTGCAATCGGAACGCTGGATTACTATTACCATGTTCCACTCCAGAAATTCCAGCTGGACTATAAGCCCTTATATGATTTTATTGTCTATGATTTTGGGTGTCTGGACCAGGAAACGATCTTTCATGTGTATGCGAGGATGCAAAATCGCTTCATTGTAACATCAAAGGCAGAATGGAAACAGCATGAATTAAAAGAACTTTTAAAAGATATAAAGGGAATGCCTGGGGAAGATGAGTGCAGGGTACTGATCAGTTCCCACTGTGGCGGTTCGGACTTGGGAGATGTAAAGGAACTTATGCCGGAAAATACGATCCTTGCAGCAATTCCATATGAGAGTAATCCATTTTATCCAGGAAAAGCATGCAGACAGATCTTTTTAAAACTTCTGGATGGTACATATAAGGAAGAAAAATATAAAAAGAGCGATTCCGTTGAGCAGCGTTTTTCAGAACGGCCGCGGGACTTTAAAAAATTTGGTATCCAGATAGTGATGGGAGCGCTGTTAGTGGCATGCATGGGATTTATGGTATCGGCCTGCAGTGCAAACAACAGGTACAACCGGATGGTTACGAAGGCAGATACATTCATTACAGGACTTGAGGAAGAAAACAGGCAGGCGGAAGATGAACTGCAAAAGAAAGAAAAGGAATTAAAGGCCCTGGAGCATGAGGTATATTATGCGCAAACCGACATTCCGGCCGGTCAGCTGATAAGTGGGGACATGGTTCAAAAAGAGATCGTGCAGACAGAATTTGATGATAGCTTCTTCATCAATGCTTCGGATTTGGGAAGTGTGGCTGCCAGCATACCGATCAAGGCGGGAACGCCACTTATGAAGGCATTTACTGGTCAGGTGTTCCAGGATCCGCAAGATGGTGATAATGACCTGCCTGACCTTGCAGATCTTGAGGATATTGGAATGGAAGGAGTGGAGAGTACAGATGGTGATTAAGTCCTGGTGCAGATACTTTACAGGAAAATTTATCAGGGCATGGCCGGCAATTACTTTGCATGCTCCGGATATGAATGAAAAACTCTGGGAAAAGAAACGGAAGCTGGAGGATGCGTATGACCGCGTCATGTCGGAACTGGAGGATTATAGCGGTTCCGCTTATGGTGGGGTCACGGAAACGATCTTTGCACTGTTTGAACAGTTTTACCGAAAGGTGCGGATGCTAGCGCTGCCAGTGAGTGGCTTTTCTCTGGTCATTGGTTTTTTGCTTCTATTACTGGTGAGGAGGGACAAGCTGTTGTTTCGCAGGATTTTTTTTGACATTTATTGTGGGAATTCCGGGATTTTTTCTCCTGTTTACCTGGGGGATCGGAATGTTATTAAACTAAGAAGAGAGGACAAATTTATGAGTGAGAATGGAACTGGATTAGAATTATTGGGATTTTTAGGAGGCACCGCGAAATCTAAGGAGGCAGAAGCCCAGAAAAAACTGGATCAGTACGAATACCTGATGGAAAAGGGAGAACTTTTGACAGACATCCGGTTTACCCAGGAAATTAAGGAAAAAGGGCTGCAGGCATATGACGGGGATGTTCAGCTGATCATGCCGACTGAGGAGTCCACGCTTTATAAGGGAATTTTTGGCGCAACGTATCTCCTGGAACGGTGTTATAATGTAAAAATCACCAGAGTTGACCGGGAGGAGAGGACGGTCTATTTAAGCTACCGGGCCGCGCAGGCGGAATACAGGCCGGCAGCTTTGGAGAAGATTAAAAAATCTATAGAGGCCGGGGAAGAGTTAGAGGTAAAGGCCATTGTGGTTTTGTGCCGGGATTTGCAGAATTACATTGTGGTTGATATTTTGGGGCTTTCCATTCCGGGAGTGCTGCCGTATTCGGAATGGATCCATGGCTATGCGGCAAATATCAAGGAGCAGGCGGTCTCCGGAAAGATCATTGATGTGAAAATTAAAGGGTACACGACGAAATCTACGGAGGAAGAGCCGCGGTTTTTGGTTTCCAGAAGAGATTGTGTAAAGTCCGAATGGATCGGTATCGAGGAACGTTTCCCTCTGCATAGCAACATTATCATTGAGTGTGTGGAGATGCAGGGGAAAAACTGGATCGGAAAAATTCCGGGAGTCCCCAATATCTCTGTATACTGTTTTTACCCGAACCGTTTATCTCCGACAACTGGCGGACCGATCATCATCAAGATTGGCGGGCAGTATTCCTGCTTTGTGGCAGCCATTGATGCGGAGAAATGTATATTCCGTGCCCGGGTGAAAGATATGGTGGATCGGAGCTAAATGAAGCATTAAATAATTCATTTGACG
>NZ_QUMD01000004.1 GCF_003481985.1 Clostridium sp. OF09-36 | reverse complement strand
TCCGAAGAATCTTTCATAAGTGCTTCGCTCGACTTGCATGTGTTAAGCACGCCGCCAGCGTTCATCCTGAGCCAGGATCAAACTCTCAAATAAAGCTTCGTTAGAAGCGCTGCTGATTGACCAACGGTCAAGCAGATACCTCTAATTCGTTTGTCCCGGTTCAAAAATTAACCACTAGCTAATTGTTTAAACCGTTCTACTGTTGTTTGGTTTGTTTTTGTTCTGAATTTTCTCATTCAAAGATGTCCAACCAGGACTCTTTTTTATTAGAATTTTCAGGGTTTTAAACACTGTTCAATCTTTCATTTTCAAGGTTCATGTTGTTGCTGTTCTCAGCGGCAACGTTCGATATTTTAGCACGTTGTTTTCGCTTTGTCAACAACTTTTTCATCTTTTTTGAAGATGAAGCGCAGAAGGAGGGATTTGAACCCTCGCGCCGCTATTAACGACCTGCACCCTTTCCAGGGGTGTCCCTTCAGCCTCTTGGGTACTTCTGCAAAGTCCCGATGCCTGAACATCAGTAAATATTATATTGTCATCGGCAAGCCTTTCGCTTGTCCAACGGAGAGAGTGGGATTCGAACCCACGCGCCCTTGCGGACAAACGGTTTTCAAGACCGCCTCGTTATGACCACTTCGATATCTCTCCTCAAACGTGCTTTACTATGTTACCAAAAGCTTTCGTTTTTGTCAAGAACTTTTTTTAAGTTTTTTATCGGTGTTTCGTTTATGTCTTGCTCGTCACACGCGACTTGATGAATTTTAGCATACCTTATTGTTCCTGTCAACCCTATTTTTTACATTTTTTTATTTTTTTCGTTTTTCTCGTTTGAACCCCCATTTCTACAGCTAACCAAGACTATATTATGTCCGCACTATGCTGGTAACAACAGGCTTTTTATGAAAAAAGCAATTTCCTATGAAACAAAAATACAGCATGCCAGATATCCGCACTAAAATGCATCTGGCATGCCATACTTCTAAATACTACGTTTTCTTACGAACGGATATATCACGATCAGTTTCTAAATATACCAGAGTTCCTGCCTGGTCGTAGAGATTGCGTCCGCTCCTGCCTCGAACAGTTCCATAACTTCTTTCTTTTCTGAGATCAGTCCGCCTGCGATCAGCGGGATACTGGTGCTGCCGCGAAGACTTTTTATGATCTTCGGCATAACTCCGGGCATGATCTCGATCATATCCGGGTGAAAGCTCTCCAGCATCTTTCTGGTGTTGTCTACCGCCATGGAATCAATGATAAAAGCACGCAAAATGCCGAACATCTTCAGTTCCTGTGCCCTGCGTACCAGCATCGGCTTCGTGCTGATGATGCCATCGGCCCCTGTCTGCTCTTTCAAGAAGTCGATCGCCACTTCCTTTGATCCGAGTCCCTGGACCAGATCTGCATGCACCATGGCGTACTTTCCATGACTTTTCAATTCAGAAACAATGTTTTTAATACTGCAGATATTTCCATACAGGATAAATACGACCTGGCATTCCGTATCCAGGCATTCTTTCAGACCGGCATCATCTTTAATCGCTGCGATCACCGGTGATATTTCCAATAAATCGATTGCCTTTATCATTTTTTACTGTCAATCCATCCTTTGCATACACCCGGGTAGTTGCTGATCACACCTTCAACGCCCCATTCATCCATCTGTTCCAGCGCCCCCATATCATTGATGGTCCAGACATTCAGCGGAATATGGTGTTCCTTACAGCTGAGTACCATATCTTCTGTCAAAGCCTTTACACCCGGATGATAATACTGGAAATCGAACTTCTCGCAGTAATATCCAGGATTTCCGAGATCATCATACTCTACCAGGGCTCCGCAAGGGATATCCGGTGCCAGTTTCCGAAGCAGGGTAATGGAGGAATGCAGGAAAGAAGAAAATACGATCCGTTTCTCCAGTCCGTACTTTTTCACCAGCTCCAGTGTCTTTTCTTCCAGATTCTCATAATAATAAACACCTGACTTGATCTCAATATTTGTCACAAGACTGGTATCCTTTACCCACTGGCAGTATTCTTCCAGGGTCGGGATCGGTTCAAATCCATACTTACCATTCCAGACTGCTGCCGCATTCAGTTTCTTTAACTCAGCCAGCGTGTAGTCTCTTACCCAGCCGGTTCCGTCCGTGGTACGGTCTACCCGCTCATCATGGATGATCACAACCTCTCCGTCCTTTGTGAGCTGTACGTCCAGTTCAATTCCATAGCAGCCGGTTTCTTCTGCCTTTTTGAATGCCAGCATGGTATTCTCCGGGTATCTGCCGCTGTAACCTCTGTGCGCATATACTTTCATCTTCCTGTCCTCCTGTCTGTTTGCTGCTGTGTGACCGGCAGCAAGCCTTTGCCGATACATCACATTCCAGACCGGCAAAATCTCTCTATCTGTAATTTCGAAGATGCGCATACCGTTTGCGCAAATCACCTGCAAACTGATGTATCATCATCTTCCCGTATCATAGCACAGCCCCACCCGCATGTCTATACGGGCGGGGCCTGTGAAAACATTTTATGTCAAACCAGTTACGCCCTTTCCACATTCTTGGTCGCAATAACCGGCACTCCGGTACCAGCACAGTCTTCGATCACAATATCTCCGATATGGACCGGCGCTGCAACAGAAACCCTGCGGATTTCCTCCATGCAGGCAAAGATTTTGTCTTTTGGGATATCTTCCTTCGTCTTTACGGATACCATAGGAATCACACCGTCATTTACATGGACAGAGGATGTCACCACGCGGGTCGGATCCGTCACCTCTTTTTTTGCATAGATTTCTCCGCGTTTACAGGTATTTCCGGTTACCGTGATCCCGGTTTCTTCCATCGTTACCGTCAGAGGGCACCCCAGCGGACATCCGATACAGATCAGCTCTCTCTTCTCCATCTTACTCCACCTCCGTACAAATCACGATTTCTTTCAGGTCCGGATACTTCTGCAGTTCTTCCTTCTTCAGGATCACCTGCTCCATCTCACCCGGTGCCAGAACCTTTTTCTTTCTCGCCTGGACGCGCTCTCCGTCGAGGTAAACGCAGATGATGCGGTCACGGTATACATCGGCTACGCGGAACCGCACGACCACCTGATCCTTCATGTTGTTCACATCGATCGTCTGCGGAACGGTATAACGCACACCGTTCTCCGCCTTTAAGACTGCCACATGTGGCTGGGCCTGCTCTGTTTTCTCTCCGCGCTGCTTTTCCACGTATGCAGCTGCATTGCTTCCTGCGAGTGTAGCTTCCTCAGATACATAATCAACCAAATCGTGCACGTGCAGGACATTGCCGCACGCAAATACGCCCTCCACACTGGTTTCCAGCTGGTCGTTAACATCCGGTCCGGAGGTAACCTGGTTCATCTTTACGCCTGCTTCTTTAGTCAGCTCGTTTTCCGGGATCAGACCAACAGACAGGAGCAGGGTATCGCAGCTGTAATGCTCTTCAGTGCCAGGGATCGGCTTACGGTCCGGGCCCACCTGGGCCAGGGTAATGCCGGTCACACGCTCTTTGCCCTGGATATCCACTACCGTATGGCTGAGCTTTAATGGAATTCCGTAATCATCCAGACACTGGACGATGTTTCTCTTTAAACCGCCAGAATACGGCATCAGCTCTGCTACAACCTTGACTTTTGCGCCTTCCAGGGTCATACGGCGGGCCATGATCAGTCCGATATCACCAGAGCCAAGGATCACAACCTCTTTTCCCACACTATAGCCTTCGATGTTCATCAGACGCTGTGCAGTTCCGGCAGAATAAATACCGGCCGGACGGTATCCAGGAATGTTCAGGGCACCTCTCGGGCGTTCCCGGCAGCCCATGGCAAGGATCACAGCCCCTGCTTCTATGGTTTCCATGCCGTGTTCACGGCTGATCACGGTTACCTCTCGTTTTTCGTTGATATCAATGACCATGGTATTTAAACGGTACGGGATTTTCTTCTCCTCCACCATGGCAATATAGCGCGCTGCGTACTCTGGTCCGGTCAGCTCCTCTTTAAAGGTATGAAGACCGAAGCCGTTGTGGATACACTGGTTTAAAATACCTCCAAGACTGCTGTCGCGCTCTAAAATGAGGATATCCTGAATGCCGGCTTTTCTTGCTGCTATAGCCGCAGCCAGACCTGCCGGGCCGCCTCCGATGATTACAATGTCATGTCTCATGATCGCTCCCCCTTATTTCTGACCGGTCAGCATCTCAGATCCCGGTGCATTCTTGCATACTTCTTCCATACGGATGCCAAGTTCTCTTGAAAGGATTTCCATGGTACGCGGCGTGCAGAAGCCAGCCTGACAGCGTCCCATGCCCTGGCGCACGCGGCGCTTGATGCCGTCTAAGGACTTTGCTCCCAGCGTTCTGGTGATCGCATCTACGATTTCACCCTCACTGACGCTCTCGCAGCGGCAGATGATGGTGCCGTATGCCGGATTTTTGCGGATCAGCTCTGCCCGTTCTTCTTTGCTTAAAAGTTCCGGCCGTACGATGCCCTTTCTGGTCCCGTTCCAATCCTCTTTCTTTTTGGCATTCAGTTTCTCTGCTACTTTTTCAGCCAGCCACTGGCCGATTGCCGGTGCGCTGGAAAGTCCCGGTGACTCAATTCCTGCTGCATCGAAAAAGCCCGGTGCATCCGAAATCTCTCCGATCACAAAGTCATCTCCGTCCTCATGGGCACGAAGTCCCGCAAAAGAAGTGATAACCTGGCGGAACGGAATGCCCTTCACGCTGAGTGATGCACGGCTCATCAGGGAATCCAGCTCCTCTGCCGCGGTTGCAGTCTGTTCTTTGTTCTCAATATCCGTTGCAGTCGGTCCGGTCAGCAGATTCCCGTGTACCGTCGGGCTGACCAAAACGCCTTTGCCCATCTTGGTCGGAAGCTGGAAAATGGTATGGCTTACCAGACTTCCTGCCTCTTTGTCAAGCAGGCAGTAATCCCCTTTTCTTGCAGTAATGTGAAGCTTCTTTTCACTCACAAAATTATGAATCTGGTCGGAATAAACACCGGCTGCATTCACCACGCAGGCTGTGTGGATCTCGCCCTTACTGGTTTTCAGCACATAGCCCTCCGCTTCTTTTTCAATCGTTTCCACCTCTGTCAGAAATTGGAATTCCACACCGTTGTCGCATGCATTCTCTGCCAGCGCAATCGTCAGACCGAACGGGCAGACAATGCCGCCGTTCGGAACATCCAGCGCTGCTACCACGGTATCTTCGATATTCGGCTCTCTTTTCCTTACTTCGTCCCCGCTGATGATCGACATACCTTTTACACCGTTCTTTACACCTTTTTCATAGAGTGCCTCCAGGGCAGGCTTATCCTCCTCTGCAAAGCAAAGGACCAGGGAACCGTTGCGTTTATAATCGAAATCCAGCTCTTTCGAAAGCTCCTCCATCATCTGGCTTCCCAGAATGTTGAACTTTGCCTTTAAAGAACCCGGTTCCGCATCAAATCCGCCATGTACGATGGCACTGTTCGCCTTGGAAGTCCCGGAACACACATCTTCTTCCCGCTCTACGACACAGGCCTTTACCTGATACCGGGAAAGTTCTCTGGCTACCGCACAGCCGATGACTCCGCCGCCGATGACCACTACATCATACTTCATACTGTTCATACTCCTGTCTCCTCTATTTCAAATCCGGGACCAGCATTCCAGCTGTCTTCATATACCAGATTTGTTTGCTGCGTTTCTGTTTTTGAAACACCTTAGTTCTTTCATTACTCGCTGACTGCCAGAACCTCATCCATTTCTACCAGTCTGGCAAGCAATTTTGTTTTCTGATAGCCCGGCGGGAATACCACATCGAACTCCAGCTTTACCTCATCCTTTTTGGTCTTGTTGATTTTTACAGAAACTACACTAAGTTTCTCATGCTGGAGATAATCCTCCATAGACTGCACGATTCCTTCCTGTTTTACCAGGGTCATGCGGATCAGGCCTCCGGATGCCACATCAGCGAAATAGGCGATCCGGTGCATCACGAACTGGATCATCAGCACCAGCAGGGCACTGCAGATTCCCACTACATACATGCCTGCACCGAGTGCCAGACCTACCCCCGCCGTTGCCCAGATCCCGGCTGCCGTGGTCAGTCCATTCACCAGATTGTTCCGCACAAAGATAACACCTGCTCCCAGAAAACCGACACCGCTGACCACCTGCGCTGCTACACGGGCAGAATCCACCTTTTCCACATCAGCAAACCCATATTTGGAAACCACCATGATCAGTGCTGCCCCCAGTGCTACGATCACATGGGTGCGGATGCCCGCTGATTTGTTGCGGTTTTTCCGCTCATTTCCGATCAAAAGTCCGAGAAAAGCTGCTACGACAATGCGTATCAGATATTCCGCCTGGACCCAAAGTTCCGGAGCTAAAAACTGTGCCAGTACCGGCCAGAGCTTCAGCATTCCAGACACCCCCTTTTTCTTTTGTCAGTCCGCAAAATACAACAAAAGCGTCCCCAAAGAAGCACAGATCGATTCTGTGCTCTTATGGTTACGCTTCCTCTTATGCTCTCGCGCGTATGGATGAAATTGTCATGAAACCATTCTTAGAACTCGTTTACCCTGCTGCAGGCAACAAAATGTCCCGGTTCGATCTCGCGAAGCTGCGGGTTTCCATTCTTGCAGCATTCTGCCGCACAGTCACACCGCTTCATAAAACGGCACTCGTCCGGCAGGTTGACCGGAGAAGTGATCTCGCCGCGGATCAGCTGGCGGGCCGGCTTTTCCTTTCCGACGATTGGAAGCGGAATTGCAGACAGCAGTGCCTTGGTATACGGATGCACCGGATTCTGGAAGAGTACATCGGATGGTGCTTTTTCTACCATTTGTCCCAGGTACATAACCGCAATGTCATCGGAGAAATATTTTACGACCGACAGATCGTGGGTGATGAAAATATAAGTCAGTCCCAGATCAGCCTGCAGTTTTTTCAACAGGTTTAAGATCTGTGCCTGAATGGATACGTCCAGTGCAGATACCGGCTCATCGCAGACGATCAGCTTCGGTCTTACAGCCAGTGCACGGGCGATGCCGATACGCTGGCGGCGTCCGCCATCCAGCTCATGCGGATATACGTTCATGTAACGTTCTGCCAGACCTACGGTCCGCATCAGCTCCAGGGTTCTTTCCTCAATATCGCTCTTGGACTTTAACAGCTTGTGTTCGATGATCGGCTCACTGATGAGCTGCATCACGGTCTGTCTCGGGTCAAGCGAGGAGAACGGATCCTGGAATACCATCTGCATCTCCTGACGCAGCGGGCGCATCTGTTTGCGGCTGTAATTGGTGATATCCTGTCCGTCGAAAATGATCTTTCCTCCGGTCGGCTCAAGCAGTTTTAAAATGGTCCGTCCGGTGGTGGACTTACCGCATCCGGACTCACCTACGATACCAAGGGTCTTGCCCTCTTCGATCTTGAAGCTGACTCCGTCTACCGCATGAAGCTGTCCGCCCGGGGTATTGAAAAATTTTGTGAGGTTGTCTACCTCAAGAATTGTCTTACCTGCCATCTTGGTTCCCCCTTAATCTGAATTCCGGATCTTTATAAGCGCTGCAGGCAACAAAGTGTGTCTCGCTGCCGTCCACGGATGCCAGCTCCGGAACTGCCTTTGTGCATGCTTCGGTCGCATAAGGACAACGCGGCGCAAATGCGCATCCCGGCGGCAGATCCGACGGGTCCGGCATCAGTCCTTTGATCGGCACCAGCTCCTCACCGCGCTGCTTTAAGTTCGGCAGGGAATCAAACAGTCCTTCTGTATATGGATGGCGCATGTGATTGAACACATCGTCTGCCGTTCCTTTTTCTACGATACGGCCGGCATACATAACTGCCACGTCCTCACAGACCTCTGCCACAACGCCGAGATCGTGGGTGATCATCAGCATGGACATCTCTTTTTCCCGGATGAGCTGTTTCATCAGCTCCAGAACCTGCGCCTGGATCGTCACATCCAGTGCCGTGGTCGGCTCGTCCGCGATCAGAAGCTGCGGGCTGCAGGCCAATGCGATCGCGATGACAACACGCTGCTTCATGCCACCAGAGAACTGATGCGGGTAATCGTAGGCACGGGATTCTGCGATGCCTACCATTTTCAGCATTTCTTTTGCCTTCTCAAAGGCTTCTTTTTGGGAGATATTCTGGTGGATCGCAATACTCTCACCGATCTGGTCTCCAACCGTCATAACCGGGTTTAATGCAGTCATCGGATCCTGGAAGATCATGGCAACCTCGTTGCCGCGCATTTTTTCCAGCTCTGCCGGTGTCATTTTTAATACATCTTTTCCGTCCAGTTTGATCTCGCCGTCTTTGATGACCCCCGGCGGGTTCGGAACCAGATTCAGAATGGAAAGCGCCGTGGTGGTTTTGCCCGCTCCGGTCTCACCTACCAGGCCTAACGTCCGCTTTTTTGCAATAGAAAGATCAATACCGTTGACCGCATGGACATCGGCATCCTCCGTCTCGTAGTGGACTACCAGGTTTTTTATATCAAGTACTAACTCTTCAGCCATACCCTATTCCTCCTAACATTTTTCAGCTGCCTATTTTTTCAGTTTCGGATCCAGTGCATCGCGCAGTCCATCACCCAGCAGGTTCAGTGCCAGAACGGTGAACATAATGGCAAGACCCGGAATGATACACATATAGCTTGCATCACGGATGTGACTTCGTCCTGCAGAAAGCAGTGCGCCCCACTCCGGTGCCGGTGCCGGAACACCGATTCCAAGGAAGCTTAAGGATGAAGCGGAAATGATGGTGGTACCGATCAGCAATGTGATCTGTACGATGATCGGTGACAGACAGTTCGGAAGAATATGCTTTACGATGATTTTCCAGGTCGGCAGTCCCATGGCGTAGGAGGATTCTACATACTCCTGGTCACGGATCGTCATAACGGAAGCACGGACGATACGTGCAAAGCTGCTGGCGCAGGAAAAGGCCAGGGCGATCATTAAGTTTACGGTGCTCGGTCCTAACAGGGAGACGATAACAACCGCTGTCATAATGTTCGGAATGGAATAGAAAATATCGATGCCGCGCATGATGATGGAATCGGTGATGCCGCCCTTAAAGCCTGCCTGGGAACCCAGGATGGTGCCAACGATCAGGCCAAGAAGCACAGAACCGACACCGATGATCAGGGAATAGCGTGCTCCGTAGATGATACGGGCAAATAAGTCACGTCCATATTCGTCGGTACCAAACCAGTGCGCTGCACATGGTCCCATCAAACGGTCCTTCATATTCTGGCCGATAACATCCTTCTCATAGTCAAAGATGACCGGGCTGAAGGCTGCTGCCAGTACCAGAATCACCAGGAAGGCCAATCCCAGCATAGCACCGCGGTTTTTAGTCAGGCGCCGCCAGGTCTCCTGGAACAGCGTCCGTTTTTTATACTGTTTTTTGATTTCGCTTGCCTGTGCCATTGTATCACCCCTTCTTACTGTACTGTGCTTTGATTCTCGGGTCAAAGAATGCGTAGATCAGGTCAACCACCAGGTTGATGATACACATCAGGATGGAACACATGATGATCGCACCCGTAACCATCGGTGTATCGCGCTTGGAAATGGAATCATAAACAAGACGTCCGATACCCGGCCAGGAGAATACGGTCTCCGCAAGAACAGATCCAGTGATGACCAGGGACATCTGAAGGCCGATCGCTGTGATGATCGGGATCAGCGCGTTCTTTAAACCGTGCACGGTGATGACCTGCTTCTCGGAACATCCCTTTGCACGTGCGGTGGTCATGTAATCCTGACGGAGCACGTCCAGCATGGACGAACGCGTCGTTCTGGTGATCAGGCCGCAAGGCCGAAACCGACCGTCACCGCAGGCAGCACCAGACTGCTCAGACCTCCTTTACCGCCCGTCGGGAACCAGCCCAGCTTCAGCGAGAATATGATGATCAGCATCAGGCCCAGCCAGAAGTTTGGCATGGACGTGCCGAACAGGGCGAATATCATACCCGCTGTATCTTTCCATGTATTTTGGTGTATCGCTGTGTAAATACCGAGCGGCAGGGATACCACTACGGCAATGAGGACAGCGGCTCCGCCCAGCATCAGCGTGTTCGGGAGACGCTCCATAAAGGTCTTGAATACGTCACGCTTGGTCACATAGGACTTGCCCATGTCTCCGGTCAGCATGCCTTTCATATAGTTGCCATATCGTACGATGAATGGGTCATTCAGTCCAAGTTCTTCACGGATCTGCTCGATCTGCTCTGGCTTCGCGTTATCGCCTGCAAGCATTAACGCCGGATCTCCTCCGGTTAAGCTCATGGCCCAGAAGATCAGAAATGAGGTTACCAGAATAACCGGGATCAGCATGATCAGTCTTTTCCCAATGTATTTCAGCATTTGCCTGTCGCTCCTTTTTGTGTGTTAAAAGGCCTACATGGAAACTTGCGGGGCTTTTGAAGCACCCGCAAGTCTTTTCAGCCATTATGTTTTTGTTACAGAACAGATCCTCTTACAGATCCGTTTTCACACCGCGTTTCTCTTTACTCTGCGATGTAAGCGTGACGCCAGTCGTGGTTGCCGCCGCCATAGAAGTACTGTCCCTGAAGGTTCTTGTTGTATGCAACAACCAGGTTTGCAATGTATAACGGAACCTGCGGGCATGCATCTACTAAGTAGGTCTGCAGCTCTTTTGCGGTCTCAAGACGTTTGTCTGATCCTTCTCAGTTGCTACGATGTCGATCATCTCGTCTGCCTTGGAGTCAGAATAGTGATGATAGTTGGAGCCGGAACCGGTATAGAACAGGTCACGGTATACGAAGTCAACCTTGGAGTCCTCGTTCCATCTCCACAGGAAGAGTTCCTGATTGCCGTCTACACAGGTAGATTTTAAGGTTGCAGTCTCCATCGGCTCAAGGGTTACGTTGATGCCGATATCTGCCAGGTTTGCCTGGATGATGGTTGCGATCTGCTCATACGGAGCACCGGATGCATAGGTTAAGGTGGTGCTGATGCCGCCGTCCGGGTAACCAGCCTCTGCCATTAAGGATTTTGCACGGTCTACGTCGTAGTCGAAACCATCCATGTCATCATAGAAGCCCCACAGACCACGGTTTAAGATGGTGGTCTGCAGTGTGCCCTTGCCATATACAGCTGCCTCAAGGACTGCGTCACGGTCGATCGCGCATGCAACAGCCTGTCTTAAGGTCTGGTTGTTCCACGGCTCCTTCTCTACGTTAAATGCGAAGTAGAAAAGACGGGTACCGGTCTGCTCGTAAACGGTAATGTTATCGTCATCCTCTAAGTACTGCAGCTCATTAATCGGCGGGTTTACGCAAACGTCGATCTCGCCTGCCTGCAGTGCCATAACACGGGAGGATGCCTCGATGTATGGGCGGAACTCGATGGTCTCAGCTACGCCAGGAGCCAGATTGTCGTCTGCCGGGAGATCGTTGCCCCAGTAATCGTCAACCTTAACCAGGCGGCAGTACTCACCCTCTACCCACTCGTCGAACTTGTACGGGCCGGTGCCGATGTAGTACGGATCCTCTACGCCATCATCGTAAGCCTTCTTGGACTGGATGGATAACGGAACAGATGCTAAGGACTGGATGAACTCGTTGTTGTATTTCTCGATCTCGATCTCGATGGTGTAGTCATCCACTACGGTACATCCAACATAGCCTGCCAAAACGGAAGCTACCATGTTGCCGGTTGCCATATCCAGAGTGAATTTTACGTCCTCTGCGGTCATCGGGGTCTTGTCGTCATCGTTGAAGTGTACATCGTCACGCAGCTTCATCACGATGTGGGTGTCGTCCTTGAACTCCCAGGAGGTTGCCAGACACGGGCCGAACCGCTCATCTCCCTGGGAACCATTGTTGAAGAATACCAGAGTCTGGTGGGTATTCTTTAACACGATGTTGTTGATCTGGTCCTGCTGCTGCTGAAGATCCAGGTTGTTGATGTCAGCGTCGGTACCGATGATCAGGGAGTCCTTATGGCCGGCCGCTGTGGAGCCTGCCCCGGCTCCTGCCTCAGAACCACCTGCCGCCTGACTTCCCGAATCAGAACCAGAACTGGTTTTTCCGCCGCCGCAGCCTGCTAAGGATACTGCAAGCATAGCAACACTGAGCAGCAATGCGATTTTTTTCTTCATACACATTTCCTCCGTTTTCTTATAATCATCCGGCCTGTGCCAGCCGGACGTGTTCGTAATGACTTATTAATAAACCTCATACACCGCATTTAAACGCAAAAACAGCACAGTCGTACGACACCCCACGTTCCGATCCGGACTCCAAATGAAATGCCCTACACACCTGCGCCGCTCTCTATTCTCTATGCAATGTGTATATTTGTTTATCAACATATCCAAAGTATATCATCACTTTGTGAAATACACAAGCATTTTTCTCAGTTTTTCTTCGTTATTTTGTTAACTTTTCCCAAGTGTAACCTTTGTTTTTCATCAATTTTACATTAGCCGCACTTTGTAAAATAAAGTTTACGTAATACCTCTTCACAAGGTCACTGCTGTCCGCACATGCATGTGCAGCCGCGCCTGTTCAGCAATGCCTCTGCCAGGATCAGATCCTCCGGTGTTGTCACCTTTAGATTTTCATAGCTGCCTTCCACCAGACGGACCTTCGTGCCGCTTAAATGTTCCACTACCATGCATCGTCCGTGATTCCTTTTTGAAGGGATTCGTCCGCCATCAGACGGTCGTAAGCCGCACGCACCAGCGGATAGGAAAATGCCTGCGGTGTCTGCACCTGCCAGAGTCTGGAACGGTCCGGGGTAGATTGTGCAAAACCGTCTGGATCGGCCACCTTTATGGTATCCTTCACCGGCATCCCCACCACACAGGCTCCATCCTGCATAGCCGCGTAAGCCGCGCGGGAAATAATCTCCCCCGTCACCAACGGTCTGGCTCCATCATGGATCAGCACATAATCGCACTTCTGCAGAGCCTTCAATCCTTCATAGACAGAATGATAGCGTTCTTTTCCGCCTGTCACAATACCGCAAAGCTTTTTCAGGTGCAGGGGCGCCAGGATTTCCTGACGCACATAATCTTCCTCACCGGCACCTGTCACCAGCACCATCGCATCCACAATGCTTTGTTCAAATGCTTCCAGCGCATAAGAAATCAGCGGGCGGCCATTTAACAGCATATACTGCTTCTGAATGTCACTGTGCATCCTGCTGCCGCGCCCGCCGGCCAGGATCACTGCCCCGATCCGAAATGTACCGATCATATCCTGTCTTCCTTCTTCCTGCTTTTCTCTTCTCAGCGCTCTCCCAGCTTCAGGTTCGGCACCGCATTTAAATCCCAGCCGTGCCGGGTTCCCTTTTTGTATTCGTAGTAAGCCGCACAGCCGATCATGGCCGCATTATCCGTACAAAAGATTGGGGACGGATGATAGAAATGAATGTGTTCTTTGTCACACGCCGCCTGCATGGCTGCACGAAGAGCTGAGTTGGATGCCACGCCGCCGGCGATCGCCAGCTTGTCATAGCCATACTCTTTTGCGGCCAGAACCGCACGGCTTACCAGTGCCTCTACCACCGCATTCTGGAAAGATGCGACCAGATCCGGCACACAGATTTCCATTCCGGTCATGTGTGCCTTGTTAATGTAGTTCAGTACTGCCGATTTCAGGCCGCTAAAGCTAAAATCGTATGGGGAACCTTCTACCTTTGCGCGCGGGAACTCAATGGCATGCGGATTGCCCTCTTTGGCTGCCTTGTCCACTTTCGGACCGCCCGGATAGCCAAGTCCAACGGCTCGCGCCACCTTATCGAAGGCCTCTCCGGCCGCATCATCTCTCGTCCGTCCAATGATCTCGAACTCGCCGTAATCCTTTACGATGACCAGATGCGTATGTCCGCCGGATACGATCAGGCAGACAAACGGCGGCTCCAGATCCGGGTTTTCAATATAGTTTGCAGAGACATGACCTTCAATATGATGCACGCCCACAAGTGGTTTTTTCGCCGCAAAGGCAATGGCTTTCGCCTCAGCCACACCAACTAACAGTGCGCCGACCAGCCCTGGTCCGTAGGTCACGCCAATCGCATCGACGTCATCCAGAGTCACCTTTGCATCTTCCAGCGCCTGGGTTACTACCTGGTTGATCTTCTCAATGTGTTTTCTGGATGCGATCTCCGGCACTACGCCGCCAAACTGGGTATGCAGTGCGATCTGGGAAGAAATGACATTGGAAAGGACCTCCCGGCCATTCTTCACCACAGAAGCTGCAGTCTCATCGCAGGAGCTCTCAATCGCCAGGATCAGAATATCCTTCTCTTCTTCGGTTTTCTTATTTTCTGTCTCCATCATTTGTTTTTATTCCTCCTCAAAGGTCAACTCTCTGGTCCAGCCATCCCGTGCAGTCTTTGCTGCCGGGAAGATTTCCCTCACCTTATCAATAAATTCTTCCGGATGGTTTAAGGAAGGACTGTAATGCGTCAGCCACATTTCTGCCGGCTGCGCTTTCTTTGCCAGGTTTGCTGCCTCGTACATCGTCATATGCTTATATTCCCGGGCCTTGACTTCTTTTCCGTCTTCGCCGTACATGCCCTCACAGATAAACAGATCTGCATGGTCTGCGTACTCCGCGATGACCGGAACCGGTCTGGTATCCGTACAATACGTAACTTTCAGGCCCTTGCGGTCCGGTCCCAGGACCATATCCGGCGTATAAGTCACTCCGTCTAAGGTCAGGGTCTCGCCTTTCTGCAGGCGGCTCCATGCCTTCATCGGCACATTCTGCGCTTTCGCCCGCTCCACATCGAAGCGGCCTGCACGCGGAATGGAAATGGAATAACCATAACAGACCACATTATGGTTTACCCGGTAAGCATCGATCACATAAGGTCCGATATGAAACTGTTGTCTGTTTTCTTCCAGCTCGATAAACTTTAACTGGAATGGGAGCTCCGGTGCGATGGTGCGGAGCGCATTCACGACCCGCTCTAAGCCCTTTGGTCCGATCAGTGTGACCGGCTCGGTACGCTCGGCATTGCCCATCGTGAGAAGAAGCCCTGGAAGTCCGCTGATGTGGTCTGCGTGGTAATGGGTAAAACAGATCACATCGATGGGCTTCGGGCTCCATCCTTTTTCTTTCAGCGCCACCTGCGTTCCTTCTCCGCAGTCGATCAAAAGACTGCTGCCGTCACAACGCGCCATCATCGCAGTCAGCCAGCGGTACGGAAGCGGCATCATCCCGCCGGTTCCCAGTAAACAGATATCTAACATAAATCGATTAACCTCATTTCATTTGATGCTGATATCATAGCATAGCGTTTAGATGAATTCAACCGCTTCCTCGATTTCCGGGGCGATCGCAAACTGCCGGATAAGCTGGTCATAGCACTCCTCACACAGATCCCAATGATGGATCTCGCCGTCTTTTTCAGAAAAGTAATCCCAGGAATAATGGACCGAAAAGCTTCCCTCCCGCAGGATTCCGCGCTCCACCACCTGTTTTTTTCCGCAGCCGTTGCAAATGACCGATTCCAGGGTTCCGTTTGTCTGATATTTTCTCATGTCTTGTTCCTCACCTTTTCGTTCCTGTTTCTATACAGGTGTGCATTCTTGTAACTGTTCAGTAGGTCTGCGCATTTACTGCGCTGACCGTAAGAAAACATAGGCTGGCAGGCAAAAATCCCATTGCCGTAGGCAATTTTCATGGATTTTTGCTCGTGACTGTGAAGGTACTGAACAGTTACGCATTCTTTTTTTATTCTGTCTTTCTAGAGTAAAATAGGGAACACGGCACATCGGCCGCATCCCCTACATTATAATAGAAATATTCGTAATTTTAAGTGGTAATTTTTTCCGGCAGATCCCGTTTCCACATGATCACGGCATCCTCGGCCGGATTGTGATAATAGGCCTTGCGTACTGCCTCTGCCTGAAAACCATAGGATTCATACAGGTTTCTGGCCGCCAGATTGCTCTCGCGCACCTCCAGGCTGATGGCATAGGCCCGCTCGCGGATAGCATACTCTACCATGGCATCCATCATTTTTCTGCCAAGACCAAGCCTGCGGCTGTCCGGATGCACTGCGATCCGCTGCACCTCTCCCTCGCCCGCGAGGACACGCAGGTTGCAATAACCCCGGATTTTTCCTTCCTGTTCAAACACATAGTAGACATCGTACGGACTGTGGATCCCGGACTCCAGGATATGGTAGGACCAGTTTTCCGAAAAGCAGAGCTTTTCCAGTTCTGCTACCGCCGCAAGATCCCGTTCTTCCATCCGGCGGATCACTGCACATCTCCTGTTCCGACACTGTGTCCGGCTGCCAGCTCATCCGTCTTTCCCTGCCGCTTTGCCTCTTCCAGCTCGCGTTCTGCCTGGGCTTTCCGCAGGTAATCCGGCGCATGGTCCATGGCCGATACCGTCTTTCCTTCCGCAAAATAGACACTTCCCAGAGCAGCAACGCTGGCGCCTCTCTGGCGGCTGCACTGCGCCGGGGCAAAGGAAAACGGAACAGTCATGGTTTCCCGGATTACCGTTTCGTTTACCGGAACTCCATCACCTAAGAAGATCACCCGCTCCCCACGGGCATTCAATTCCCCGATCAATTCGTGAATGTCCATGCCGCACTGCGGTTTTACCACCTCAAATGCATCCTCATAATGGTAAAGTCCCGTGTACACCTGTCCTCTTCTGGCATCCATGACCGGGCAGATGAGTGCAGAACTTCCGTACAGATTGTACGCCATGGCATCCATCGTTGGCACATGGACCAGCGGCTTATTAAGCGCAAGTCCGAGTCCTTTTGCTGTTGCGGAGCCAATGCGCAGGCCGGTATAAGAGCCCGGTCCTCCGGATACCGCAATCGCGTCCACATCGTTGAGATCCAGTTCCAGCATACGGGTCACCTCATCGATCATGGGGAGCAGCGTCTGGGAATGGGTCTTTTTAAAGTTTACGGTATATTCTGCCGTTACCAGTCCATCAGTCACCACAGCCACAGAAGCCACCAGCGACGAGCTTTCTATTCCAAGTATTTTCATGACAATCCCTCCACCGTTATCTTCCGGTAATCAAATCCCTGTTCCAGATCCTTTTCAATCCGGATGCGGACCACCTGTTCCGGTAAAATTTCCGGGATCAGCTGGGACCACTCGATCAGGCAGACGCCTTCCCCGTAAAAGCAATCCTCGTAGCCGATCTCATCCATCTCGCTGACATCCCCGATCCGGTATACATCAAAATGATACAGCGACAGACGCCCGCTGTCATACTGCTGCACGATCGTAAAGGTCGGGCTGTTTACCGGTTCCTCAATACCAAGCCCGGCTGCAAAACCCTGGGTAAAAATTGTCTTGCCCACTCCAAGATCTCCATCCAGACAGTAAATCTCACCCGCTTTTGCCTGCTCACCCAGGCGTTTTCCAAGGGCAAAGGTTTCCTCCGGGCTGTTGCTTCTATATTCCATCAGATTTTCCTCCGTTTTTCTTTCGGAAGATGCGCCGTTACCAATTCGCGGAATGCCTCTTCCTGATCTGCCAGCGCTGTTTTCGGAAGCAGATACGCATGAACACGGTCCATATATAAAATATACATGGATGGCTTCGCATCCAAAAGCCCCATCTGTTCCCAGGTAAATTCCGCCTGATTGTCCGTCTGGCTCACCGTCAGCTTTTCATCATCGAATACCAGACGCATCGGATCCTTGACGGCCGGGCGCTTTGCCTGTTTTTTCGCCTTAGTCCACAACAAAAACGGCTGCCATACCGTAAAGACCAGAACACAGATCACAAGCAGACAGCGGTATGGAGTGGTTGTGCTGCTCCACCGGAAGATTAAAAGATACAGCGCTGCCAGCGTAAACAGCAGATTAAAGATTCCCATCAGCCCGGCATTCGTGTGATACATGGAAAATGCCCAGAGATCTTTTGCCGTGACGGTTAAAGTGACATCCACAGTTTTTCCCGTCTGGACTACTTCGTTTTCCATTTGCGTTCACCATCCTTTCGCAAACAATTCTGGCTGCTTTCGCAACCATTTACTCTTCTTTTCCTGGATTTCTTTTCTGAAAATCCCATTCAAAGGCAATGTCATTTTCTATTTTGCTAATTGCACAATGGTTATTTTTATAATTTCATGGTCAGTGCAATACGCTTCTTGTTCAAGTCCACGCTTAACACCTTCACCTCGACAATATCACCAACGCTGACTGCCTCCAGCGGATGCTTGATATAGCGATCCGTCATCTGGGAAATGTGCACCAGGCCGTCCTGATGAACGCCAATGTCCACAAAGGCACCAAAGTCAATGACATTGCGCACGGTTCCCTTTAATACCATGCCCGGCTTCAGGTCCTTCATTTCCAATACATCCGTGCGCAGGATCGGCTTTGGCATCTCCTCGCGCGGGTCTCTCGCCGGTTTTTCCAGTTCTTTTACAATATCCTTTAAGGTGATCTCACCCAGACCTAATTCCTCTGCCAGTCCCTTGCAGCCACGCACCTTTCTGCCAAGCTCTTTCAGACCGCCAGATACAATATCTTCCGCTTGATAGCCCAGCTTCTGGAGCAATGCTTCAACCGCCTCATAGCTTTCCGGATGCACGGAGGTCATGTCCAGAGGATTTGTGCCGCCGTTGATGCGCATGAAACCGGCGCACTGTTCAAATGCCTTCGGTCCCAGCTTTGCAACCTTCAACAGCTGCTTCCGGTTTGTGAATACGCCGTTCTCCTCGCGGTAAGCTACAATATTTTTTGCGATGGTCTTGGTCACACCGGAAATGTACTCCAGAAGGGAAGCAGATGCGGTATTTAAATCCACACCAACCCGGTTTACACAGTCTTCCACAACGCCCTGCAGCGTTTCACTTAAGTTTTTCTGGTTCATATCGTGCTGGTACTGGCCAACACCGATGGACTTCGGGTCGATCTTAACCAGCTCTGCCAGCGGGTCCTGCAGTCTTCTTGCGATGGATGCCGCGCTTCGCTGTCCAACATCGAAGTTCGGGAACTCCTCCGTAGCAAGCTTGCTTGCCGAATATACGGATGCGCCTGCCTCATTCACGATCACATACTGCACCTGCTGAGGAATCTCTTTGATCAGGTCTACAATGATCATCTCAGACTCGCGGGATGCAGTTCCGTTTCCCAACGAAATCAGGGAAATGTTATATTTTTTGATAAGGTCCTTTACCACCTTCTTGGATTCCTCGACCTTATTCTGCGGTGCAGTCGGATAGATCACGGTCGTGTCCAGTACCTTTCCGGTCGCATCCACAACAGCGAGCTTACAACCGGTGCGGAATGCCGGGTCCCAGCCAAGTACCACACGGCCTGCTACCGGCGGCTGCATCAGAAGCTGCTTTAAGTTCTTTCCAAAGACCTTGATCGCGCCTGCCTCTGCATTCTCCGTCAGGAAACTGCGGATCTCACGTTCAATGGCCGGTGCGATCAGACGGCGGTAGCTGTCCTCTGCCACTTCCTTTAATACCGGGGTTGTATACGGGTTCTCCTGCGTGATCACCTGTTTTTCCAGATAGCGCAGAATAGTTTCTTCCGGTGCATCAACCTTGACCGTCAGGACTTTTTCTTTCTCGCCGCGGTTTAAAGCCAGGACACGGTGTCCCGCACACTTTTTCACCGGCTCCTCGTACTGATAATACATCTCGTATACCGATTCCGCTTTTTCATTCTTAGCCTGGGAACGGATCATACCCTGCTCCATGGTAGCCTGACGAATGTAGGTACGGTAATCCGCCTGGTCGGAGATGCGCTCCGCAATGATATCCTTTGCACCCGCCAGTGCATCGGCTGCTGTCGGCACTTCGTTTTCTTCGGACACATAGTCTTCAGCAAGCTTCTCCAGCGGCTCCTTCACCTGCTGAAGCAGGATCAGCTCTGCAAGCGGCTCCAGTCCGCGCTCTTTCGCGATCATGGCACGGGTACGGCGTTTCGGGCGGTACGGACGGTACAGATCGTCCAGCGCCACCATGGTCATCGCATCCTGGATCTGTTTTTCCAGCTCCGGTGTCAGCTTTTCCTGATCACGGATGGAAGAAAGAACCTGGTTCTTCTTTTCCTCCAGATTGCGCAGGTAACGCAGACGTTCATCCAGATTACGAAGCACCTCGTCGTTTAACGAGCCGGTTGCCTCTTTCCGGTAGCGGGCAATGAAGGGAATGGTATTTCCCTCATCGATCAGCTGGACAGCTGCCTCCACCTGCTTATATCCGATCTGCAATTCCTCCTGCAATGTTTTCAAAATATCCATCTAATGTAAAGCTCCTTTGTTTTCAAACTGTAACAGCTGTTCACGCAGACTTTGACTTTGCCTGGGAACCGCTGCAAACTGTACCCCTCATTATAATCGATAAGCAAGTCGTTCGCAAGTCGTTCGTCCGCAATTCCACCTTGAGGCTTTTTTCTTTTCGTGTTATGATTGGGAATAGTTGTATTTTTATCTATACTTACGGAGGAATTTTACATGGAACAGAATACCGGAGCCAAGCGCCCCGCCCCTAATAGACTCGCCCTGGCCAGCCTTTTGCTGGGTATTTCCGGGATTATAAGCTGGTTTTACCCACCAGTCCAGATCATCTTTGGTGCTTCTGCTGCCCTGACTGCATGGCTCTCCCGGAGAGGCCGCCGTTTTACCGGAACCGGAATTGCAGGATTCGTCATCGGAATCTTCTGCATTTTCCTGAGCTTCTTTATTTTTTTCCAGTATATGCTGGTCTACAATGTCGCTCAAGACCCAGCCAACTCTGAACTCATCCGCCAGGTCTACCACCAGGCGCAGGAAATTCTAAACAGTGTAGCACCTGCGGCACAGTAAACCATATTTTTAACGTATGAGGACCGTGGAAGCTGCCTTCGGCAGCTTCCACGGTCCATTCTTTTACGCCCAAATTATTATTTTTTAAAACTCTGCCCGGATTCTCTGGCGGATCTTCGCGGTCTTTTCCAGCGCTGCAGCACAGTCTGCATATGCTGCTTCACTCATCTCACCAGTCAGGAGTGCAAACTCGTCGCTTAAGCTGTCCAACTTTACGACTTCTGCATTTCCAAATGTTGAAGCGGCAGCTTTCTCGAGTTCTTCTCCAGTTCCCTCTACGCGTACAAAATAACGATGTACAGAGGTTTTCTGGTCTGCAATCGCGAGGCGCTCGCTGCTCCAGCCAAGCACTACATGATGGTCTGCGTTCTCGACTGCTTCCATAATGTCTGCGATAACTGCACTGGCGGTTGGCAGTTTGCCGGCACCGCTTCCGTAGAACATGGAAGTTCCAAGCATATTTCCTTTTACCATGATCCCGTTGAATACATCATTCACGGCATACAGCGGGTGGTCTTTTCCGATCATGACCGGTGCTACCCAGGCATGAACCTCTTCTCCGTCCATGCGGCTGGTACCAAACAACTTTACAGAGGTTCCAAGCTTGTCTGCATACTTAAAGTCCACATCTGTGATTTTGGTAATACCTTCTGTGCTGATGTCCTCGTAGTTTACTTCTTTTCCTGTTGCCATCGCTGTGAGGATCGCGATCTTACGGCAGGTATCGTAGCCTTCTACGTCTGCCTCTGGGTTGCGCTCTGCATAACCAAGCGCCTGGGCCTCTTTTAAGACTGTCTCAAAGGATGCGCCCTCTTTGTCCATCTTGCTCAGGATATAGTTGGTGGTACCGTTTAAGATACCGGTGATCTCTACGATCTTCTCGCCCTTTAAGCAGCGGTACAGCGGACGGATGATCGGGATGCCGCCGCCGACACTTGCCTCAAAGAAGAAATTTACATTCTTTTCTTTTGCAATGGCAAGAAGCTCGGTTCCGTGTGCTGCCACCAGTGCCTTATTGGAGGTTACGACATGCTTGCCAGCCAAAAGGCTTGCCTTTACAAACGGGTATGCCGGATTTAATCCACCCATGGTCTCTACTACCACACTGACCTCCGGGTCCTGCTCGATCACCTGAAAATCATGCACAATCTTATCTTCTACCGGACTTCCCGGGAAATCTCTTAAATCCAGGACATATTTCAGTGCTACATCCTGTCCGCAGCCTTTTTTGATCTGATCAGCGTTCTGATCTAAAATTTCTGCCACTCCGGAACCAATTGTGCCATATCCCATGATTGCTACCTGTACCATTGCTCTGTCCTCACTTTTCTCTTTGTTTGATAAACTTATTCTCTCGCAAGAATCTTCACATAGTGAATTCCATCCTGCTCTTCGATTTCTTCCACCATCTTGGAAACATTGCCGGTATTGTCTTTTACCTCCACAGACAAGGTTAACGTCGCTACTCCGTTTACCGGAATACTCTGATGGATCGTCAGGATGTTTGCTTTATAAACTGCTACGATATGAAGCAGGTCCGAAAGCAGTCCCTGTTCATCGTCCATCTGCACCACGAAGGTTACAGTCTTGCCTTTGGTATTATCATAAAACGGAAAAATATCTTCTTTGTATTTGTAAAAAGAACTGCGGCTGATGCCTACCCGCTCTGTTGCCTCCTGCACGGTTAACACACGCTCGGACTCCAGAAGCTTCTTGGCTTCCACCACTTTCAGCAATACCTCCGGTACTGCCTTCTGTTTTACCACAAAATATTTGCTTTTCTCTTCTGGCATAACAAATCCTCCTGCACACTCTCTATGTTCGTCTACTATGAACATTTGTGCTCATGAGGAAGATATTAGCACAAAAAAAAGCAGAGTGCAAGCATTTTCTCGCATACACTCTGCTTTCCCGTTTTGATCGTTACTGTTCACGCACGCGTGCCCAGCAACGGAATTTTCTGAACTAAAAATCCCTGCCTGTAAACCGAAACGCTTAGTCGTCCGCAGATGCCTTGCGGTCCGGGCAGCCCAGGCTCAGCCAGCGCAGGTAGGCGCTGATGAACGGGTCCAGTCCGCCATCCAGGACATTGGCCACGTTTCCGGTTTCTTCCCCGGTACGCAGGTCCTTGACCATGGTATATGGCTGAAGGACATAAGAACGGATCTGGTTGCCCCAGCCGATCTCTTTGACATCGCCGCGGATATCGGAAAGCTTCTCTGCGTTTTCCTGCTGCTTGAGCATATACAGCTTTGCCTTTAACATCTGCATGGCTTTGTCCTTATTCTGGAACTGGGAACGCTCATTCTGGCACTGTACCACGATTCCGGTCGGAATATGGGTGATACGGATGGCAGAAGAAGTCTTGTTGATGTGCTGTCCGCCGGCACCACTGGACCGGTAGGTATCGATCCGCAGATCGTCCGGATTGATCTCGACATCCAGATCCTCTTCAATATCCGGCATGACATCACAGGATACGAATGAGGTCTGGCGCTTTCCTGCTGCATTGAACGGGGAAATGCGTACCAGGCGGTGTACACCGCGCTCGGATTTCAGGTATCCAACGCGTTCTCGCCGTTGATCTGGATGGTCACAGACTTAATGCCCGCTTCATCGCCGTCCAGATAATCCAGGACCTCGGTTTTATACCCCATCTTGTCTGCCCAGCGGCAGTACATCCGGTACAGCATACTGCACCAGTCACAGGACTCCGTTCCGCCCGCACCTGCATTCAGGCGCAGAATGGCATTGTATTTGTCGTATTCCCCTGACAGCAATGTCTCCATACGGAGTTTTTCCAGATTGCGCTGGAACTCATCCAACATTTCCTGGATCTCCGGGATCAGGGAAGGGTCCTCCTCCTCGTAGCCCATCTCGATCATCACCTGGATGTCTTCATACTGCTGTTCCAGACCACGGTAGAGCTCTACGGTATCCTTTAAATTCTTCGCCTCCTGCACCAGCTTGGTGGCGCGGTCCGCGTCGTCCCAGAACCCCGGCTCCTCCATGGATTTATCTAATTCATCGATTCGTCTGACCTTGTTATCCAGGTCAAAGTGAATCCCTCACTTCCACTAATGGTTTTTCAAAGGTCGATAATGTGTACTTGAACTGATCTAATTCTACCATTGTGTCACCTTCTTTCATATTTATATATTTTTGCAATGACCGGCGCATTCCAAAAAGGGAAATCCGCCGGTCATAAAACTTTGCTGTATCACAATAACTTGCAATCTTCCTGCAACGGTTTAGGACATGCAGTTACATCTCATTTTCTGCTATCTCGGCATCAGATCACGGCCATGACACTGTTTGAACTTCTTGCCGCTTCCGCACGGGCATGGATCGTTCGGGTAGATTTTCTGTACCTGACGTACCTTCGGTGCACGCGGTGCAGAATCGTCACGGTTGGTTCCGGTTACCTTTGCTGCCGGCTCACGCTCAATCTTCTGCTCAACACGGATGTGGAACAGGATGCGGACGGTCTCCTCGGTGATGGCTGCAGTCATTGCCTCGAACATCTCGTAAGCGCTCATCTTATACTCAACAACCGGATCTCTCTGGCCGTAAGCCTGCAGGCCGATACCCTGGCGCAGCTGATCCATATCGTCGATGTGGCTCATCCACTTGTTATCGATGACTTTCAGAAGGACTACGCGCTCCAGTTCACGGATCTGCTCTGCCTCCTGGAACTCAGCCTCTTTCGCCTCGTAAAGCTTGATCGCCTCTTCTTTCAGCATGTGCTTTAATTCATTCTTCTTGGTCACCGGATGATTCTCTGCGGTGATGGTCTCAAGCGGAATGATCGGAAGCAGAAGGCTGTTTAATTCATTCAAATCCCAGTCAGAGGATGCCTGGTCATCGGAGATGGACAGGTCTACGGAATTCTCGACAATGTCGGTGATCATCTTTAAGATCAGGTCACGCATGTTGTCGCCATCCAGAACCTTGCGGCGCTCTGCGTAGATGATCTCACGCTGCTCGTTGTTAACCTCATCATATTTTAAGAGGTTCTCACGGATACCGTAGTTGTTGTTCTCGATCTTCATCTGTGCTTTCTCGATCGCGCTGGAAAGCATCTTGTGCTCGATCTGCTCACCCTCCGGAACGCCCAGAGCCTCAAACATAGCCATAAGGCGCTCAGAACCGAACAGACGCATCAGATCGTCCTCAAGGGAAATGTAGAAGCGGGACTCACCCGGGTCACCCTGACGTCCGGAACGGCCACGCAGCTGGTTGTCGATACGGCGGGATTCATGACGCTCGGTACCAATGACCTTTAAGCCGCCTGCTGCCTTTGCCTCATCATCCAGCTTGATATCGGTACCACGACCAGCCATGTTGGTCGCGATGGTAACGGCACCGTGGATACCTGCATCTGCCACGATCTCAGCCTCGAGTTCATGGAACTTCGCGTTCAGGACTTTATGCTGGATGCCGCGCTTGGTCAGCATCTTGCTGAGAAGTTCGGAAGTCTCGATGGTGATGGTACCAACCAGCACCGGCTGTCCCTTCTCGTGGGAAGCCACTACATCGTTGACAACTGCCTCAAATTTTTCTTTTTTCGTCTTGTATACAGCATCCTCGTGGTCGATACGCGCAACCGGACGGTTGGTCGGGATTGCGATCGCATCCATGCCGTACGTATTACGGAACTCCTTCTCCTCGGTCAGCGCAGTACCGGTCATACCTGCTTTCTTGCGGAACTTATTGAAGAAGTTCTGGAAAGTGATAGTTGCCAGAGTCTTGCTCTCGCGGCGTACATTGACATGCTCCTTCGCCTCGATTGCCTGGTGCAGGCCATCGGAATAACGGCGGCCCGGCATGATACGTCCGGTAAACTCATCGACAATGAGTATCTCGTCATCTTTTACCACGTAGTCCTTATCGCGGAACATTAAGTAATTCGCGCGCAGGGCAAGAATGATATTGTGCTGGATCTCCAGGTTTTCCGGATCTGCCAGGTTCTCAATATGGAAGAACTGCTCTACCTTCTTGACACCCTCTTCGGTTAAGTTTACAACCTTATCTTTTTCGTTTACTACGAAGTCACCGGTCTCCTCAATGTCCTCACCCATGATCGCATTCATCTTGGTGAACTCGCCGGATGCCTCGCCGCGTACCAGCTGGTGAGCCAGCACGTCGCAGACCTCGTAGAGCTTGGTGGACTTGCCGCTCTGACCGGAAATGATCAGCGGGGTTCTTGCTTCATCGATCAGGACAGAGTCCACCTCATCGATGATGGCATAGTCCAGATTTCTGAGTACCATCTGGTCCTTGTAGATGGCCATGTTGTCACGCAGGTAATCAAATCCCAGCTCGTTGTTGGTAACGTAGGTGATGTCGCAGTTGTATGCAGCCTTACGTTCCTCAGAGGTCATCGGGTTTAATACCACGCCGACAGTCAGGCCCAGGAAACGGTGAACCTGTCCCATCCACTCTGCATCTCGCTTTGCCAGGTAGTCGTTGACCGTTACGATGTGAACGCCCTTTCCTGCCAGTGCATTTAAGTATGCCGGGGAGGTGGAAACCAGGGTCTTACCTTCACCGGTTCTCATCTCAGCGATACGGCCTGATGCAGCACGATACCACCAATGAGCTGTACCGGATAATGCTCCATGTTCAGCACACGCTTTGCAGCCTCACGTACCGTAGCGAATGCCTCCGGAAGAATATCGTCCAGAGTCTCACCATTTGCCAGGCGCTCCTTGAAGATACGGGTATTGTCGCGCAGTTCTTCATCGGTCTTTGCCTGCATGGTCGGGCGCAGTGCCTCAATCTTGTCCACGATCGGATAGATCATCTTCAGTTCCCGCTCACTGTGGGTACCAAATACTTTTTCTATGAGATTCATATAATTCTTTCTCCTAAACTTTCTTTGTTTCGTCTGTCTCGTTCCTATTATTATAGTCAATCTTTGATATTGTACCACCTTCCCCTGATTTATTCAAGTTTTCCCCTTGTTGTTCACAAAAAATTTACCTTCTGCTTACTTTTCCTCCTTGAAACTCTATAAAAAACGATCCCAGGCAGCCTGCAAAAGCGGTTTCCGGCTGTGTAAAATTATGGTAAACTTGTCAGGTTGCACAAAAAACATGTTCGATTCACAACTTATCCACTTTATCCACAATATCCACGAAAAATGCATCCACATCCCGTCTCCTTGATTTTCAGCCAAAAATGAGTTATGCACCAAGTTATCCACATTATCCACAAAGTTTTCCCACATTTTTCTGTTCTTTCCAGATGGAAAAAAACCGTGTTTTCTTTGTTCATATCTCATAAATCCACTGTTTAAGCCAAAAAATGAAGGAAAACCTCTTGACTTTTCCACATTTCCAAAGGTAGGAATGCAATTTCTATTTTGTGGATAAAGTATTCGTTTTTATATTTTATTCACAATAATTGTCTCAACAATTTCCTGCTTTTAGTTGAAATTTTCGATTTTATGTGTTATACTTAGGACATCTCAAAAGAAGGAGCTGATGACTTATGCGTTATACCATTACAGGCAGAAATATTGATGTGACTCCGGGGCTTCGCGCCGCCATTGAGGAAAAGATTGGAAAACTGGAACGTTACTTCCTTCCGGATACCGAAATCATCGTAACGCTCAGTGTACAGAAAGACAAACAGAAAATCGAAGTTACCATCCCGGTGAAGGGAAATATCATCCGTGCAGAAGAATCCAGCAACGATATGTACGTGTCCATTGATTTAGTGGAAGAAATCATTGAACGCCAGCTTCGCAAATACAAAAACAAACTGATCGACAAAAAACAGTCCGCACAGGCATTCTCAGATCTGTTCATCAGCGAAGAGAGCGAGCCGGAAGACGAAATCCAGATCGTGAAAACCAAACGTTTCGCCATGAAACCGATGGATCCGGAAGAAGCTTGTGTCCAGATGGAGCTGTTAGGCCATAACTTCTATGTATTCTTAAACGCAGAGACCGAGGAAGTCAATGTTGTTTACAAGAGAAAGGGCCAGACCTACGGACTGATCGAGCCGGAATTCTAAAAGCCAGCAATCATCCTTTCATACAAGGCAGCAAAAAAGGAAACGCACCCAAAACTGAGTGCGTTTCCTTTTTTATTGCCTGTAATGTAATTTTTCATAAAGCCAGACGGCGGATGCAGGCTGCAGTTCTGCTGCCAATCGTCAACGATTGTTTTTGCAATGTATAAACAAGCCTGTCAGATCAATTTTCCCAGCCAGGAAAACCGCTCCCGTTCGGAAAGCACCGAAACGATCCAGGCGAACAGGATCATCGGTACCAAGACACATAGTGCAATATTTTTCTCAGTGAGCGGAAGCGGATTCCACTTCACGGTCCAGGAGAAAAAGTAAAAGAAATAGAAATGGGAAAAATAGACCCATTCGCTCATTTTTCGTAGAGTCACAAAGAACCTGGAATATCCACCCTCTGCTCTCATAAAAAGCTCCGTCAAAAAGAAAGCGGCCGGGGCTGCACTAAATACCATGTTCGTATTAAAGCAGGTGGAAACCTCTTTGTACATCAGTGCCAGAGATACCAGGCTTCCGGCAAGCGCCAGAAGAAGCGGCATCCGCCATGTTTTCCGGGAAAACCAGAGTCCCAGAGCCAGATAAAAGCTTCCGTAAAACAGACCATTTCGCATGGTCACAAACTTCGGCGCATACCACCAGACAAACTCCTGGATCTTCATGGGTGCCTGCTGGGTAAAATACCAGTTGTCACAGATGCAGCCAAACACAAACAGCGCTCCGGTCAGGATCAGGAGCATCCAGATTTTTAAGCCCACGCGGTAACCGGTCCACACGATCAGGCAGGCAAGCGCAAGCGCCGGAAGATACCAGAGCTGGGCAATGGTGCTGGAAACGAAAAAGGAATGGATGTAGGCCTTTACCGTCTCTGCGATCGTCGCTGTGCCGTGATACCAGTTATAAATATCGATGGGCCAGTAGATGACGCACCAGATCAGATACAGCTTTACAATGCGCCAGGCATAACGCCAGACAACCGACCATCCACCCGCTTTGTTTCCGCTGCATGAGTATCCGGCATCCGCGTCTTTGCACCTTCTGCTATCCGGAATTTTCCGGAACAGCAAAAAACCAGCAATGATAAAAAAGATGGGCACAGCCAGATTCGAAAGCCAGCTGCCGATCACCAGACGCCAGCGGCTTTCTGCAGGATAAAAGACCTGGATCATATGACGTGCGGCCACCAGGAGTGCCATAACAAATTTCAGCAGGTCCAGGCCGCAGTATTGTTTTTTTTCTTTCATAAATACACCTTTTAATCCAAGAAGGTAACAGCCTTACATGGAGTCCGGTAATTGTATTTTGTAATGGTGATACCCGTTGTCGGGTTGCTGGAATGGATGATCTGTCCATTGCCTATGTAGATTGCCACATGGTTGATGTAGCTTCCACTTGCGTAGAACAAAAGGTCACCCGGCTGGATCGCAGACAGGGAAATTTCTTTTCCTTTTGCTGCCTGGTCTCTGGAGCTTCGTCCTGTTGTAATGCCAAAGTGCGCAAATACTCCCTGGGTAAATCCGGAACAGTCGGCACCATTCGTCAGGCTGGTTCCACCATATACATACGGGTTGCCTAAGAACTGCTTTGCATAAGCCACGATCGCGGTTCTGGTCGCAGATACTACGGCTGCCGAGCTGCCAGGTCCTGCCACCGGAGAGGACTGGGTTGTTGTGGATGGGCCGGAGGAGCTGGTCTGGCTGGAACCATTCGGAGCAGAACTGCCCTGTGAGGAACTGCTCTGGGACGGACTCTTCTGGGACGCGCCGAAGTTATCGTCTGACCGCCTGCACTGCTCTGGGAAGAGCTGCTCTGCCCTGCAGACGGACTCTGTGTCTGACTCTGATTTTTCGATGTGTTTGCAGTCGGTGCATTGGTCATAGCAGAATCATCGCTCTGCTCCGGATTTGCAGAAATGATCACATCTTTATTTTCCTCGACTTTGATCACCTGCTCCAGATTTGCAAGTGCCGTCTGGGCATCGCGCTTTCTCTGCGCTTCCTCTTCCAGCTTTGCTCGCTCTTCTTCCAGGGACACTGCCTGGTCAAACTCGACCTCAACCTTACAGTATGACTTTGCAATATAACCGATCAGGTCTGCATCGACCTCAACCTTGTAAAAGTCGCCTTCATCACCCTGGACAACATAGCGGGAACCGCTGGAGATCATAGTCAGGACATTACTTGTCAGACTCGGTTCTTCGCGCAAACGCAGATTGTCTACGCTGACAGTCACAAACTCCCGGCCAATCGACTGGGCCAGTGTCTCTGCCTCCTGACCGGTAATAAAATACTCCGATTTGATGAAACCGTTTACCGTTCCAGACTGGATCCGGTACCAGCTTCCGCCCTCTCCATTCACAGTTTCCAAAATGGTAGCGGCACAGTTATTGTAGATCTTACCAACGATCTTGCTGTTCGTTGTCGCCTGTTCCCGGATATTCACATAATCGGTAACCTGGGATACCGCAATATTTTCATAGTCTGCCGGTGCAGCCACTAACATTGCCTCATGAGGAGACTTTGCCGCATCTGCGTAAGCAGAAAACGGACATGCTGCCACTGCGCAAAGGCAAGATACTGCCAGTACTTTCTTCCATTTTTTCATGCGTCTTCGCCTTTCTTATTTCTGTTTCTCTTCACATGCACTTGCCCGGCAATAGGATTTTGCCGATACTTCGCACTCCAAATCGGCAAAATATGCTGCCAGAACTGTATCACACGGTATTTCCAGTTGCACGCAACACTTTTCCGTAATCTGTCATTCAGTATAACATATCCCTTCTGAAAGTTACAGAGTGTTCGCAAAATTGTAATTTATTTGTAAAATGTAGCTTGCTGTTCGCGCAAAGCGTAAATAGCAACAAATGTAAGGAGTTTTATGATAGAATATGTTTAGAAAACAAGAAACCATAATATGACAAAAGGAGTGATCGTATGGCAAAGAAAGTTGTTCTCGTAACCGGCGCTTCCCGCGGAATCGGAAAAGCCATTGCCGTAAAATTTGCAAAAAAAGGCTATAACGTGATCATCAACTGCGCCCACCGGGAGCAGGAACTGATGCAGACCAAAAAAGAAATTGAAAGCTACCAGGTGACCTGTGCTGCGTTTTTAGGAGATATGGGCGACATGGCTGTCTGTGAACAGCTGTTTTCCATGATTCGCAAACAGTTTGGCAGTCTGGATGTCTTAGTCAACAATGCCGGTATCGATTATATTGGTCTTTTGCAGGATATGACTTCTGAGGAGTGGGACCGCATCCTGCGTACCAACCTGACCTCCGTATTTAACTGCAGCAAGCTGGCTATTCCGCTGATGCTTGCCGCCGGTCACGGAAAGATCATCAACATTTCCTCCGTATGGGGCTGCGTAGGCGCTTCCTGCGAAGTCGCGTACTCTGCGACAAAGGGCGGCATCAATGCCTTCACCCAGGCACTGGCCAAAGAGCTTGCCCCAAGCAATATCCAGGTCAACGCCGTTGCCTGCGGTGCCATTGACACGGAAATGAATCAGTGGATGGAGGAAGACGAGCTGATCGGGCTGGTTGAGGAAATCCCATCCGGTCGTCTCGGACGTGCGGAGGAAGTCGCTGATTTCGTTTATCACCTCGGCTACAAAGGCTCTTACTTAACCGGTCAGATCATAAAACTGGATGGAGGCTGGATCTGATCTTCCTGTTTTGCCATGCCCGCTGTCCTTTTCCGGCCGCGGGCAGACAGATTCCCATTCGATAAAGGAGAACACCATGGAGTTCAAACAACTGCAATCCTTCGTGGCTGTTGTCGATTACGGCAGCTTCACGAAAGCTTCGGAAAAGCTCTTTATCTCCCAGCCTACCATCAGTACCCATATCCGTATGCTGGAAGAAGAGCTTCAATCCTGTCTTCTGGTGCGCACGACGAAAAGCATCGATCTGACACCGCGCGGGCAGGAATTTTATGAATGCGCCATAAGCATCCTGAGTCTCAAAAATAATCTGCTGGAAAGCTGGAACAACGAAGCAAAAAATACGATCCATCTTGGTGCTTCCACCATTCCATCATCCTACCTGCTGCCGGAGCTTTTGCCAGCTTACAAAAAGCTGCAGCCGGAAACTTATTTTAACATTCATCAGAGCGACAGCCAGGGAATTCTGGAAAAAATTCTGGAAGGGCGTTTTAATCTTGGCCTGGTTGGCATGACCTGTGAAGATGAACGTTTTTGTTTTGAACCATTTTACAATGATCAGATGGTTCTGATTACCCCGAAAACACCGTATTTTGCCCAATTTCAGACTAAGCAGCTTCCGCTCAATACCATTTTAAGTTCAGAACCCATCATTTTGCGCGAAGAGGGAAGCGGTAGCCGTAAGTTTGTATATGAACTTCTGGAGAAACTGAATATTCCTGAATCCTCCCTGCAGGTCACTGCGCGGTTAAACGATCAGGAATCCATCAAAAACCTTGTGGCAAATGGACTTGGTATTTCTGTCATATCAAAAGCGGCCGCCTGCAGCCCTGGTTCTGATCAAAAGCTTTTTGTTTTCGATCTTCCCACCGCCACAAACAGCCGCAGCCTGTATCTGGTCTATCACAAAAGTTTTATTTTAAAATCTTATATTCGTGAGTTTATGGAATTTGTACTGCATTTTTACCGGGAGACCAATGCCCGGGACCAATAACGGATCGCCCAGCCTCCATCAAAATTTCCGGATCGTATCTTCTTCGTCTCCAAGATCTTCGATCTTACGGATCACTGCAAAGTAGCTGAAGCCATTGTCCGTTGTAATCTCTACCCGGTCTCCTACTTTATGACGCAGAATTGCTTTGCCAAGGGGAGACTCAATGCTGACCATGTTATGCATGGAATTTCCGCGAATGCTGGTCACCAGCTTATAGGTCTCCTCCTCGTCATCGTCTTCCATATAAAGCGTGACAGCCTTGTTCAATCCGACTTCATCTGCCTTAGATGCATCAGATATCACAATGGCATTCTTTAACATATTCTCCAGATAGCGGATCCGGCTCTCATTCTGATTCTTATCTTTTTTCGCCGCATGATACTCAAAATTCTCGCTTAAGTCACCATGCGCCCTTGCCTCTTTTACGGCCTCCAGGCACTTCGGGCGGATCACCAGCTTGCGCTCCTCAATCTCTGCCTGAATCTTTTCCACATCGGATTTTGTCAGTTTTTCTCTCATGATTTTTTTCTCTCTTTTCTGTTGCATTTATGCTGTCATTAATTTCACAAGTATCTCCACGATCTTCTCCATGGACTGAATCGAAATGAACTCATATTTGCCATGGAAATTTGCTCCGCCTATGCACAGGTTCGGACACGGCAGCCCCATGTAAGAAAGACGCGCACCATCGGTACCTCCACGGATTGGACGGATATCTGGCTCTACATCCAGTTCTTTCATCGCCTGGCATACCCTGTCGATCAGCTCCATATGCGGTTTAATCTTTTCTTTCATATTGAAATAGGAATCCTTAATTTCAATGTCCACGGTACCGGCTCCATATTTCTGGTTCAGGAACGCTGCCGTCTGGCGCATCTGTTCTTTTTTCTTTTCGAATTTTTCCATATCATGATCACGGATCAGGTACTTCATTACAGAAGTCTCCACATCACCCTGGAAATGATCCAGATGGAAGAAACCCTCATAACCCTCTGTATACATTGGATTTTCAAACGTCGGCAGCATCTGCTGGTATTCCATTCCGATCAGCATGGAATTCACCATACCCTTTTTGGCATCTCCCGTGTGCATGCTGCATCCATGGATCGTGATCACCGCAGATGCTGCATTGAAGTTTTCATATTCTACCTCACCGAGTTCACCGCCATCTACCGTATAGGCAAACTGCGCTCCAAAGCCAGGAACATCAAACCGGTCTGCACCACAGCCGATCTCCTCGTCCGGGGTGAAAGCAATGCAGATCTTGCCGTGAGGAATTTCCTTATGAGAAAGCAGGTAATCCGCTGCCGTCATGATCTCTGCCACACCAGCCTTATCGTCTGCTCCAAGAAGTGTCGTTCCATCGGTCGTGATCAGGTCCTGACCCTGATACCGTTCCAAAAACGGGAATTCCGAAACACGCATAAAAATCTGTTTTTTCTGATTCAGACAGATGTCTTTTCCATCATAATTTTTTACGAACTGTGGTTTTACATTGGCTCCGGTCAGAGCCGGTGCGGTATCCATATGGGAAATAAAGCCGAGGGACGGAATCTTTTCAGCCTGATTGGCAGGAACATTTGCCGGAATTTCCGCATAAATATAACCATACTCACTGAGACGCACACGCTCGGCACCCATTTCTTCCAGTTCCTGTTTGAGACATTTGGCTAACTCCCACTGTTTCTCTGTACTTGGCATCTTGCCAGCATCCTCTTTTGACTGGGTATCGAAGGATACATAATTCAAAAAACGTTCGGTTACCTGTGACATAATGAATACTCCTTTTTCTGATAAATCCTTTATTTTTTAATCCCGCTGAATCTGATTATAGCACAAAAAGACTGCCCCTGTAAAAGAATCACAAGGACAGCCTTTTTCGTAATCTTCCACTGAGAAAGTTCCTGTTCGCCGGTATCTCAGCCAATTCCCCCAAGCAGCGCACCGGCAACCAGAGCCACAAAAGCCGCTGGAACCAGTACATATTTGCCGAGCAACACAAAGTTTCGGCCAATTTTCTTTTCTGCACCGCGATTTACAGCCTCCAGGGCAAAGTCCGTTCCGGCAACCCAGAAGAACATAATTCCGGCAAGCATTGCTCCAAGCGGACAGATATAGATCGATACCACATCCATCCACCCAGAGACAATGCCCTGAATAAACAGTGCAACACTGCAGCCTGCTGCCGCGATCACCGCCACAGCAACCGGCCGTTTCAGTCCGCAGCGCTCCTGTAACGTTTCCACCGGTGCCTCATAGAGGTTTACCAGAGAACTCATTCCGGCAAATAACACACAGACATAAAAGATCATTCCGCAGATTTTTCCACCCGGCATTCCATTGAACACGTTCAACAGATAGATAAACATCAAACCAGGACCTCCGGAAGAAAGTTCTGCGCCGCCTGCTGCCATGCCCGGAATAATCACAAAAGCAGCCAAAAGTGCAGCAAGTGTATCAAAAAATGCTACATTTTTTGCAGATGCAGCAATATCCTCAGAATCGCTTAAGTAAGAACCATAGATCACGGTTCCGTTTCCTGCAATGGACAGTGAGAAAAATGCCTGCCCAAATGCATAGATCCAGAGGCGTATATCCTTCAGTCCCTCCGGATTGATGGTAAAAATATAATGATAGCCTTTTTCTGAGCCTGGAAGTGTAAAGATATAAACACCAAGTCCCAGAAACAGAATAAATAACAGCGGCATCATGATCTTGTTTGCCTTCTCAATTCCGCCCGCAATTCCAAATGCCATGATCACTGCAGTGACAATCACTGTGATGACCAGCCAGTTATTATTGCCAAATCCCGTCGCCGTACCGTCAAACAATCCACCGATCGCTCCCATATCCTGTCCCAGGGCATAAAGGTTTCCCGTCAATGCAAGGAACGCGTACTTAAAGATCCATCCCACTACTACCGTATAGCCGATGGCAAGCGCCATGGACCCCAGTACCGGGATCACACCGATCAGCTCTCCGATCCGTTTCTTTCCGGTCCGTAATTCCGTACACATGCCAAACGCCTTGATCGGTCCGCTCTTTGCGGCACGTCCCAGTGCCATCTCCTCGATCACGCCTGTGGAGGCGATCAGCACAACAAACAACAGATACGGAAGCAGAAATGTCATTCCACCCCAATCAGAAACAATATATGGGAAACGCCAGATATTCCCCATACCAACTGCCGAACCGATGCAAGCAAGCACAAAACCGGTGCGGCTTTTAAACCCATCCCTTTCTTTTGCCATGAAATAAATTCCTTTCCAACACATTACTTTTATTTTGATTGCTTCCCACGCCTTCAATCTGTATGAAAACCCCAAGAAGAAAATACAACAATAAAAAAGTCCGGAAAACCAAAGTTTCTCGAACTTTTCTACATCGTTTCTTTTATTATACTTAACTTTTTCGCAAATATCTATAGAATTTTTCATTCTCTGGGAATTCTTTATCTAATTGCTTGGTTTTTGCAAGTGTAAATTACTCTTTATGTATTTTTATTATGCAAGAAACCAATTACTGCATATACTGTATGAAAACTAGCACAACTGGTATTGTTAGTGCAGATAAAACTGTAGAAGTAAAAATGCCCTTTGCAGCAAGACGAATATTTCCCTCATACTCGCTACACAACATAGATACATTTCCCGCAACAGGAAGCGCACATAATAAAACAGCAATAGACCGAACTTCTTTAAACGGCATCCACAATAAGCATATCATGTATATAAACGGATACAGTAAAAGTCTAAGAACGGAAAATAAAATCAATCTGCTATCGGCTATTTCTCGAAAAGATATATCAGCCAACGTTGAACCTGTAACCATCATTGCGAGCGGTGTTGTAATCTTTCCGACGTTTGCTACAATCTTACTTAGCGTGCTATTTACCGAAATATGGAATACTACAGCCAATGATAAATCCTATGACGCAACCCATGATAACTTAGAGGGTGACACTCACCAAGTTAGCCACCAAGATTCTACGCCGTCAGCAGTTATACTGCTCCTAATGCTTTTTAGATTTTCTTCGCAATCGTAGACAACTCCGAAATAATACTAAGAAGATCATTTTTGCAAGCTCCGTGCGGCAGAATTGGAGCGCGAAAATACGGAGCTACGCGGAAAAGTCCACAGCTATGAAGATGTAATTCAGCGTAATAAAAGGGTTTTAGGGCTTCGTTGATTGTTGCGTTGGCAACCCCACCGCAATGGTAGTGCCCTTCTCCGAACTTTTCTCTACCCAAACGGAGCCGCCGTGGAGGTCGGCGATCTCCCATACCAGTGAGAGCCCCAGTCCTGCGCCACCGTATTCCCGGCTGCGAGACTTGTCCACCCGGAAGAAGGGCTGGAAGATACTGCGCTGATACACCTCCGGGATGCCGCAGCCGGTGTCGGAGACGCGGATCAGGAGCTTTTCCAACTCCTGAGTGACAGAAACCCGTACCGAGCCGCCCGGCCGGTTGTACTTGACAGCATTCTCCGTCAGGTTGAAGATCAGCCGGTAGATCAGTGCATCGCTGCCGGTCATAATGCCGTCGCCCTCCGCCGTCAGCGTGACGCCGCGCTTATCTGAGAGCGGCGCAAGATCTGTGAAGATCTCCTCAATCATGGGAGCGAGCTGGATCCGCTCGTTCCGCGCCACCTGCTGCAGATTGCTCATCTCCAGCAGTGTCTTGGTCATCTGTATCAGCCGTTCCGTCTGCTCACGCAAAAGTGTAAGGAACTCCGCCGTCTCCGGTCGCACGTCAGGATGCTCCGCGGAAAACAGCTCCAACTGCGCCTGCATTAGTGCCAGTGGCGTGCGCAGCTCGTGGGCGGCGTTGCCGGTGAACTGCCGCTGGGCGGAAAAGGCGTTGTTCAGCCGCTCCAGCATCTGGTTGAACGATCGGCTCAGCTGCCGGAACTCCGAAATAGCGTCTTCATCGATCCTCATATCGGCAAGATTGTTCAGCTGCACCTGCTCCACCTGCGAGGTAAAGCTGCGCAGGGGCTTGAGAGCGCGTCCGCTGACGAAATAGGCGAGGATGCCGCTGAGCAGCGTTACCGCCGCCGTGATATACCAGTTGGTGGTGCGGAAGCGCCCCTGCACCCCATCGACGACGATGATCAACTCCTCGTTGGGCGTTATGAGCTGCGGGTCAAAGCGCGCCGCTCCGCCATCATTCAGGATCACCGTGCCGCCGTCTTGTAAACTGTCCGCAATGGTGTCCATATAGTACACACCGGAGGAGCACAGCAGCAAATTCATGGCCACGCAGGTGATGCCGATGAGCAGAACGGACATCAGCGTGATGCGCCACTGCAGGGAAAACCGCTTCATTCCTCCTCGCCTCCCATCAGATAGCCCTCGCCGATGCGGTTGCGGATGGGGTCATAGCCCAGCACGGCGCGGAGCTTTTTGCGCAGGGCGGAGATGTGGACGCGAATGGAATTGCTGAAGCTGTCCACGCTATTGTCCCAAACGTGATCCATCAGCTCCTCCTGACTTACTGGCCTTCCTTGATGTACCATCAGGTATTCCAGGATTCCCGTTTCCTTCCGGGTGAGCGTCAGCGTCTGCCCGTTGACGGTGGCGGTACGGGAGCGGGTGTCAAAGGTCAGGCCTCCGCAGCTTAGCAGCACATCCTGCTGGGTGAACTGCCGCAATGTCAGGCTGCGGATGCGGGCCTCCAGCTCCGCCAAGTGGAAGGGCTTCGCCAGATAGTCGTTCGCCCCGGCATCCAGCCCCTGCACCTTGTCCTCCACTTCGCTGCGGGCAGAGAGGATCAGCACCCGCGTCTCCCGGTCGGTCTGCCGCAGGGTGCGCAGCACCGTCATGCCGTCCTTTTTCGGCAGATTCAGATCAAGAAGCACCAGATCGTATCGTTCCACGCCCAGAAGCGCCAGCGCCTTTTCGCCGTCATAGCAGTAGTCCACGCTATAGGCAGCCGCCGCAGGCTGCGAACGATGGTCTCGCACAGGGCGCGTTCATCTTCAATTACTAAAAGGTGCATGAGAGCCCTCCTTTTTATTTCTTCGTTTTTGTGTTGCTTTCATTATAGCAAAAACAGATAAGGTTTGCGTTAAGTTTTCGTTCTTAACAGAGACTTTAACTCTCCCGCGCTATGATGGGGGCAGAAAATCGGAAAGGGTGATGAAAAATGAGCTACGGGAAAAAGGCCGCGGCGCAGATCGTGCTGCTGATGGCCGGAGCCGCCATGCTGTGCTTTGGTGTCTGGCGGGGCGAGGCGGCGACAGTGCTGAGCAAAGCAATCAAATTATGTCTGGAGTGTGTGGGCATTGGGTAAAAAGTTTTCAGGCGTTTCACAGACCATGTCCCGCTTCCGGGGCTGGATTCAGGCGGGGGCGACGCTGCTGACCAACCTGCATCTGCCGAACTTTCTCAAGGGCGGACTGTATCAGGGCACGGGGAAGACCGTCTGCGTGCCGGGACTGAACTGCTATTCCTGCCCGGCAGCCTCCGGTGCCTGCCCCATTGGGGCGTTTCAGGCAGTGGTGGGGTCTTCCAAGTTCAGCTTCTCCTACTATATCACAGGCTTTCTCATTTTGCTGGGAGTCCTGCTGGGACGCTTTATCTGCGGCTTTCTATGCCCCTTCGGCTGGTTTCAGGAGCTGCTGCACAAAATCCCCACGAAGAAGCTTTCCACAAAAAGGCTGAAGCCGCTGACATACCTGAAATACGCTGTCCTGCTGGTGATGGTTTTCCTGCTACCGGCGTTCCTTGTGAACGATGTGGGCATGGGAGACCCCTTCTTCTGCAAGTACCTCTGCCCCCAGGGCGTGCTGGAGGGGGCCATCCCGCTGTCCCTTGCCAATTCCGGCATCCGGGCGGCGCTGGGCAAGCTGTTTACATGGAAATTCAGCATCCTGCTGTCGGTGATTGCGCTGAGCGTACTGTTCTACCGACCGTTCTGCAAGTGGCTTTGCCCGCTTGGCGCGTTCTATGCGCTGTTCAACCGGGTGTCCCTCTTCCAGATAAAGGTGGACAAGAGTAAGTGCGTCTCCTGTGGGAAATGTGCCAGAGCCTGCAAGATGGATGTGGATGTGACGAAAACGCCCAACCATACCGAGTGCATCCGCTGCGGAATGTGCATCCGCGCCTGTCCGACGAACGCCGTGTGCTTTCGTTACGGCTTCGGAAACGGGAAAGAAACAACAAAGAAAACAACGATGGAGGAATCAAAATGAACAGGAAGAGAATTTTTGCACTGGCTTTTGCCGTGCTGATGGTGCTGGCCTTGGCGGCCTGCGGCACGAAGAACAATGACAAGATGGGCGACATGAGCGGCAACGGCTCCGCCATGACTGGCGAGCCGAAAAACGCCGAGGAGGCGCTCGCCCTGCACAAGGAGCTGCTGGATCGGGAGAACGCGATCCTGTCGGAAAATACCGAGCTGTGGGAAAATGTCTTTGTGGAGGCTGACAAGGGCATGGCCATGATCGAGGACGGGAAAAACTACGGCGACTTCCTGCTGGATACCGTCGAGGCCGCTAAAGAGCAGTTCACCAACAAGGAGTATGAGTGGCTGAAGGAGTCAGCCACGGAGATCAGCAATATTGAAAACAGGCTGACCGAGTTGGAAGAGAAGTATCCCGAGCTCATGCAGAAATCCATGGACGGCGATATGAGCATGCCCGCGGGCAGCGACACGAACAACCCTCCCGACGACGGCAGTATGCAGAAGTTCCCCGCCTTTGAAGGGAAAGATCTGGACGGCAACACGGTGAAGAGCGACGAGCTGTTCTCCGCCAACGCCGTCACCGTGGTAAATTTCTGGTTCACCACCTGCAATCCCTGCGTAGGCGAGCTTTCCGAGCTGGATGCGCTGAACAAGAAACTGGCGGAGAAGGGCGGCTCCCTCATCGGCGTCAACACCTTCACGCTGGACGGCGACGAAACGGCAATTTCCGAGGCGAAGGATGTGCTTGCCAAGAAGGGCGCCACCTATCAGAATGTGTATTTTGACTCCGACGGTGAGGCAGGAAAGTTTACCACCAGCATCTTTGCCTATCCCACCACCTATGTGGTCGACCGCAGCGGCAATATCGTGGGTGAACCCATCGTAGGCGCCATCACGGAAAAGAAGCAGGCGGAGACGCTGCAAAAACTCATCGACCAGGCTCTTGCCGCCGATATGGGCTGACAAACGAATTTATCTTCTCAGAAAGGAGGGATACACCATGTATCGGAGAGTATTGCCGCTTCTGCTCACCGCGGTACTGCTGTTGAGCGGCTGCGCCGCCGGGCAGAAAAATATGCCGCAGAAAACGGACGAGAAGGAAATGACCGGACAGCCCTCTGATATGTCCGGTGAAGGAAGCATGTATATGGATACCACGGAAAATGTCATATATCTGGCGGGCGGCTGCTTCTGGGGCATGGAACAGCTGATGCAGTCCATCCCCGGCGTCATCGATGCCGAGAGCGGCTATGCCAACGGCACATGCGAGGCGGACGCCGATTACAAGACCGTCTGCAAAGGGAACACCGGCTTCCGGGAGACCGTGCGGGTGGAATATGACCCCGGGCAGGTGAGTCTCGACGCCCTGCTGCTGGCCTACTTCTATGTGATCGACCCCACGGTGGAGAACCGGCAGGGCAACGACCGGGGCAGCCAGTATCAAACCGGTGTCTATTACACCAACGAAAGCGCGAAGGAAACGGTCGAGCGCATCGCGGAGATCGAGCGGGGACGCAGTGAAAAGTTCTTCGTGGAGATAGGTCCACTCAAGAACTATTACCCCGCCGAGGAGTACCACCAGAACTACCTCGAAAAGAACCCGAACGGCTACTGCCACATCCCGCGCGCGGAGATGGAGCTGTTTTCCCGGCTGCGCATCGATCCGGGCGACTATCAGAAGCCCGCGGTGGAATCCATCCGGGACAAGCTGACGGCGGAGCAGTACCGTGTTACGCAGGAGAGCGGCACAGAGCGCGCTTTCACAGGCGAGTTCTGGGATAAGTTTGAAAAGGGCATCTATGTGGATGTCGTCACCGGCGAGCCGCTCTTTTCCTCCACGGATAAGTATGAGATCGGCTGCGGCTGGCCGGCTTTCACAAAGCCCATTGAAGAGCCTGCCGTGGTGGAACTGGAGGACCTGAGCCACGGCATGCGCCGTACAGAGGTCAGAAGCCGTGCCGGAGATTCTCACCTTGGTCATGTGTTCACCGGCGATCCGGAGTCCCCCAATGGCGTGCGCTACTGCATCAACAGTGCGGCCCTGCGCTTTGTGCCTTACGCAAAGATGAAAGCAGAGGGTTACGGATATCTTCTGTATCTGTTTGAGGAATGAGTTCGCATAATACAATGATATAATAAGCAGCGGCCCAATCATTATGAACCGGGCCGCTGTCGTTTATGCTCATGTCGGTTTATTCAAACAGGACGTTCAGCTTGCTGTTCAGAATCAGATCGGCATAAGCAAGCGGGTCGTTGTCGATCAGATAATCCAGCTCTGACCACTTGAAGCGGTTATCGGCAACTTCGTTTTCAACGGCGGTGACGTCAATGGAAATCCGGCTTCCATCGTCAAAAACCAGTTCTACGCTGGCTGTGTCGATGTTGAATTGACAGAAAATAAGTTTACTCATAGTCATATCTCCACGATGTTTTTTAGGTGAATCAGGTGGTCAATTTTGTCTGATGATTGGCGGGAATCTGGATACACAGCCGAGCAGATTGCCAGTGCAATGTCCACCGACATCAACCTGGTTGCGCTGAAGGTGGCGCACCTGGCAACACTTGGCTATAATCTGCGCGCACTGGAACATAAGAGCAACTTTTTGAAATAACGTACCTTCGAGGAGCCTGGATTGGCTCCTCTTTTTGTTGCAAATTGTGCAGGCGGCGCTTGCATAATTATCAGCCTAACATCTGCATGTGGTAGAGCTTCACTTTTTCCTCGAACGGCAGTCCCGGATCTGTTTGTTGTAAAATAAAAATGTAGTTGCAAAAAGGACTTGCAAAAATTATTTTGTGTTAAAAAATCTTAGGTTTTTAAACAAATCATCTTTACCATCTTGAATTGATCAGAAACTGCCATACTGACCTTTGTGGATAGCTTTAAACTGTTTTTAGGGATGTAACGATAGTATGGTTCCTCCGTAATCACTTTCACATTATCCCCGATTTTTGCTGCCAGTTCTTCCGCGGAATCCACATAAAAGAACATCTGTGCATCGGCATGGCCGACCTGTTTCATATATTTTTTCTTCATCATGGTCATGCCTCTTTTGTTCACTGTATCAAAAACAACTTCCATATTTCCAAATTGCCCAATCATACGCAGAAGGGCAATGACCTTATGTTCCTCAAAATAATGAAATAATCCGCCTGCAGTAACGAGAATAGGAGCATCAAGTACATCATTGCGAACTTTTTTGATCCAATCCTTTGCAAAGGCATCACCGGAAATATATAATTCCCTCTCTGGTTCGGGAAGAAGATCTCGCCGGTATTCGATCACATGCGGCAGATCCACGGCATACCAGTGTGTCTTTCCGTTATCACATCGGTGATAAGTTGTCTCCAGACCACAGCCCAGCTGGACAATCACACCGTCCGGTCTGCGTTCCAGAAAAGCCCGAATAATCCGATCCATATTAGCAGACCGGGAAGCAGAGGCCAAAAGGGTATACTGGTTCTGCATATTCTGTTCAATCAAGTCTAACGGCAGCCTATTTTTCAATTCCAATGCCTTTTTATCATATAAAATTTGTGGGCAATGCTCAGCAGCATAAATTCTTCCCAGCATAGGGACAAACAGGGTATCCTCCACGACTCCTAACTTGGACATAGCCAAACCTCCTGTTTGATACATTACTTTCTGCCGACAAGCAGCCGGGAAGACCCCAGCATCATCATGGCAGCCCGACGGTGGGAGCCAAAAGCTTCCTGTGCAGTGTCAACGAGTCGTACTTCCTCATACCCCATATCTCGCAGTTTCTGCGCAAAACCTTCCATGTCACCGTACATCTTTGGTTTCATATCATCGTTGAGTGCAAAGACGCCGCCTTTTTTCAATACCCGCAGGCTTTCCAGCAGCAGTTTCTGCATATCAGCACCCATAACATTGTGATAGACATAGTTGCTGATGACTACATCAAAACTCTCATCAGGAAAATCCAACTGCTTCGCATCACCGTGCTGAAATACACAGCGGGAAGCCACGCCCTCCCTGGCAGCATTCTTCTCGCAGAGTGCTTTGCTGTAATTATACACAGCGCCCCAGTAATCAACACCAATCACTTTTGCTTTCGGCCATGTCAGAGCTGAACGGATTGTCAATGCTCCGGAGCCGCAGCCTACTTCCAGAATCTTCCCCTCACCGTCATAGTCCAGGTGAGAGAGAACGACTCGATGAACCTGTTCCATAATTCCGCCACCGCCAAAGGCATACTGCCGCCTGATCCATGTGATCCAGATCAGAAAAACCAAAATTGCGATTGTGATAACAGTAAACAGAACACCAAGAACAGCGACATGTAATACATAAAAAGAGAGGACAGCCAGCACAGCGGCCAAAACTCCGATTCCGCCAATGATGTAAAAGACAGGGTTGGACATCCAGCTTCCATAGTCTTCTCCGTGGGTGCCAAGTCGGATATTTTCCTGCTTACCATGGTTCTTGTTCATTACATTTCCTCCTTCTTTACGCAAGTTTCCAATTCTGGCTTTCTGTCTGCAGTTTTACCATATGGGCATATACACCATTCTTTTCTTCCAGATCCTTTGGTGATCCTTCTTCTGCACGGTGCCATCAGAAAGGACAACAATTTTATCTGCTCCTGCTACGGTACGCATCCTGTGGGCGATGACCAGAACCGTTTTATCTGCGATCAGACGGGAAAGGGCTGTCTGTATCAGAGTTTCATTCTCCACATCCAGGGAAGCAGTAGCTTCATCTAAAAGAATGATCGGCGCATTTTTCAGAAATGCACGGGCAATAGAGATACGCTGGCGCTCTCCGCCGGAAAGTTCACAGCCATTTTCCCCGATCTTGGTATTCCATCCATCCGGCAGTTTTTCCGCAAATTCATCCACATTGGCAAGTTTCGCAGCAGCAATGACCTGTTCATCTGTGGCGTCTTTGTTTCCGATTCGGATATTTTCCAGAATCGTATTGTCAAACAGTGTAACATCCTGGAATACGATGGAATACAGAGAAAGCAGTGTTTCCGGGTCAATTCGGGATACATCCATGCCTCCCACGGTAATCTTTCCTCTGTTAATATCCCAGAACCTTGCTGCAAGCCGGGATACGGTTGTTTTTCCGCCGCCAGATGGGCCGACCAAAGCCGTAACCTCTCCCTGTTTTGCCGTAAAGGAAACATCTTTCAATACGGTTTCTCCGGTATTGTAGGCAAACCCAACATGGTCAAAGACAATATCATACCCCTGATTGGAAAGCCTGTCGCTGCCCTGCTGGATCGGATGATCGAGAACTTCATTCATACGGGCAATGTTGGTTCGTGTACTGATGACTGCCGCAAGATTCTGGAGTGCGCCCTGCAGAGGGTCATATAAACGGGATACTACCAGAAGGAACATAAAGAATGTAAGCACGGAGAGGCTTCCTTGCATGAGCAGAACAGCTCCCACCAGCGCAACCGTTGCAATACCAAGCTTCAGCACCAGTGACGCGGAAACCACAAAAGCAGCAAGACCAAATTCATTGAGGATGGAACGATGCTCCACGGCACGAATCTTCTTTTCCAGACCTTTTAAATATGCTTGCTCCGCATTGTTTGCTTTTAGGTCACGAACTGTTTCAATGCACTCCTGTATCCCGTCTGCACAGGCCATCTTCACATCCATGGCTTTCTGATTCAGATTTTCCTGAATTTTTGCGGAAAATCCCACAATCGCAAAGGCAACCGGCAGAACCCATAAGGCAGCCAGCGCCATTCTCCAGTCCGTAAAGAACAGACCAACGGAAATCAGGATCGTAGAAATGATTGAACCTGCAAGCTCAGGGATAAAATGTGAAAAACTCTGCTCTAGGAAGGTACAGTCCGCCATAATCGTACTGGTAAGATCGGCTAAATCCTTTTTCCCGAAAAAGGAAAGGGGGATTTTGCGCAGATGCTCTGCCAGAGTAATGCGGCGGATACCGCTTTCTTTGTAAGTGGCAAAATAGGTCGCATTATATTGAAAGAAAGTGGTCAGCAGAATCAGGCCGATACACACCACGCAGCCTGCCACATAAAATGGAATTTTCCCACCGGGAACACCTCCGTTCATCAGATCGCTGACCATGTAATATAAAAGACCTACCGGAAACATCAAAGACAGATTCTGAAGGACACAGGCCAGGCAGCCTTTGATCAGGTCTTTTGCTCCCTGTTCAGACAGGGCATATTTTTTCTGCAGTTTTTTGATCATATCACTGCACCTCCTTTGTTACCTTCCATTGCACGGAAGTCTGGTAATTTTTCCACATACGGCTGAAAATGCCGTCTTTTGCAAGCAATTCACGGCTGTTGCCGCACTCGGCAACCTGTCCGTTGCAAATGACAAAAATCTGATCCACATTTGTTACGGTAGAAAGCCTGTGGGCAATCATAATCACGGTCTTTCCCTCGGAAAGTCTTGAGAAAGCAGCCTGTACGCGGCTTTCGTTATCCGGGTCAGCAAAGGCAGTGGCTTCATCCAGAATGATGATCGGTGCATTTTTCAGCATTACACGGGCAATGGCAATTCGCTGCTGCTCGCCGCCGGAAAGATAGACACCCTTTGTACCGATAACCGTATCCACACCCTGTGGGAGTTTTTCCAGAATATCATCGCACTGTGCGTGATGAAGAGCAGTCAGAACTTCCTCACGGGTAGCTTCCGGTTTCCCCATACGCACATTTTCCAGAATGGACGCCTTGATCAGACGGCTGTTCTGAAATACGAAAGACACCGTATTCATGAGTTCCTCCTTCGGGATGTCTTTCACATTGACACCACCTATTGTTACCATTCCGCTCTGGGGATCAAAGAATCGGGAAATCAGGTTGGCAAGGGTTGTTTTACCACCGCCGGACGGGCCGACAAAAGCTACGGTTCGTCCTTCAGGAATGGTCAGTGAAATATCTTTTAATACTTCTTTTTCTCCATCATAGCTGAAATGAACCGATTTCAGTTCCACGGAAGCGTTTTGCGGATGCATTGGGTGTTTGGTTTCCTCCAGAGGCTTCAAATGCAAAACGCTGTCAATTCTCTGTAAAGCGTCATCTACGATCATGGCATTTTCACTTTGGAACATGATGCGTGTCAGTGTAACAGAAATAACCGGCGTAATAATGATATAGAAAATGAGATCCAGTAAGAAACCGGAAGTCACACCGTCTTGTGTCAGCAACAGTCCTCCGGCGATCAGTGTGGCAAAAACTCCGTTGATCGCAGCTGTATAGAACATCATCGGTGTCCGAAGCTGCTTGGTATAGGCGATCACCCATACTTTATAGCGGTCAATGGAGTCTTTAAACTTCTTAAAGGAAAAGATCGTCTGACCAAAGGTTTTTACCACCGGAATACCGCGGACATACTCTACCGCTTCATTGGACATATCATCCAGCGCATTCTGGTATTCTTTCATCTTTTCCTGCATCTGCTTTCCGGTCATTGCCATCATAATCAGAAAGCCCAGCACAACCGGAACAAGGCTCAACAGTCCCAGTCTCCAGTCAAACACGAACAACAGCACCAAAAGACCGCAGGGGGTTGCAATGGCATTGGCTCTGTCGGGAAGCTGATGAGCGAGATAGGTTTCGGTGGCTGCACTGGATTCGTTGACGATTTTGCGCAATTTTCCGCTGCCAAAACTCTCGGCAAATCCAAGAGGAAGCTTAACAATATGCTCCATGGTCTGGATACGCAGGTTTGTGGCAATACGAAATGCCCCTAAATGGGAACACATAAGCCCGGCTATGTAGACAAGCACCGCCAGGACAGCAAACAATACTGCCATCCAGCCATTGCCAGTCAGGTTCTGTGCCTGGCCAAAATCTGGTGCCACCTCCAGTACTTCCTTGATCATTTTCCAGATGTAATAGAATGGCACCAGAGCAATCAGGGCACTGATGGCAGAAAGCACCCAGGAAGCATAGGTCAGGTACTTATGGCTGCCTGCAATTTCCAGCAGACGTGATAAATTGGATTGTTTTTTCAAAAAAATTCCTCCTTTTCTTTGTGTTTATGATAAAGAGAACACGTCTATGTTCTTACAATATCCAAATTTAGGTTAGTTACAGCTAACTTACAAACAAAAATTATAAGGCATTACTGCCCCATAATTTTCATCCATCCCGCTGTATAAAAGGCGCGCATTTCTCTGACGTAGTTTTCGGCATCTTTGATCGGCATTTCGTGGATGATCAATTCAAAAAAAGTATGAAACATTCCGGTGATCAGAATATGCTCCAGCGAAGGATCGATATGCGGAGAGGGCCGTCCAAGCTTTCTTAAGACATCCTGATAGGCATGCGTCCCATCTATCTCAATCTCCACCATTTCATCAATTAGCCCGGCAAATTTTGTCCCTTCCGAACAGCAGAGGATCAGTTTACATTCCTCTAAATGTTCGTACGCATAATAGAGAATATCGTACATGCAGATTCCCGAAATATCACTCATGACTTCCGGCTGCTGGGCAGCTGGTAGTTCGGCGAACTCCTGCTGTGCCTTTATAAAACGGTTACGAATATATTCATAATGTTCACCAACGATGGCTTCAAAAAGTTCTTCTTTGCTTTTGTAATATCCGTAAAAGGCTCCGGTAGTCATTCCCACGGATTTCACAATATTCCGCAGGGAAGCGTCTTTATATCCTTTTTCTAAAAATTCTGCTTTCGCTGCCCGTTGGATATTTTCTAAAGTCGTTCCATTTCCGTTTATTTTGCACACCTCCTATATAACACTGATATATAACGCTGTTATAGTTATAATCTCTAAAAATTATTTTGTCAAGAGCAACAAGAAATAGTTGCATAAAAATAGCAATCTCTTTGAATTCCGGGAGAACACCGCATTGTTCCATACCTGCATTTCCATACTGATTCACCTTCTGAACGACCCCCTCGCGTTTCGTTAGGGGACCTCTGCAATGGCGCTTCACTGCGGCGTAGGGATTCACATACCCCAACGCTTTCGCCACATCGCTTGCACAGAAGAAGGTCTTGCCCGCCTCCTGCTCAAATTTGTCTCGCCGGATTTCGGGCGAAAAAAATAGAGCCTCAACCCATTCTCGTTTTCAAAGAATGAGCCAAGGCTCTATGTAAATCAGTCAAGTATGTGTTCGTCCGTTGACGGCAAAATTGGACTTCATTTGCTCCTATTGTCCACCAGTAATTTAACCCATAAGATGTCAAAATGGGCTTGTCCACCAGTAATTTGACCACTATAAACCCATAAATTTCCGTTCAAATTCCATCAAAACCGAACAGTCCAGACAGAATTTTGGGTATAGAAAAAGCCCGGAAAATGGCGTATTTCCGGGCTTTTTTAGCATTATTAAACTGTAGATTATCGCTTGCTGAACTGCGGAGCACGACGTGCTGCTTTGAGACCGTATTTCTTTCTCTCTTTCATACGCGGATCTCTGGTCAGGAAGCCTGCTTTTTTCAGAACCGGTCTGAAATCAGCGTCTGCCTGAAGCAGTGCTCTGGAGATACCGTGACGGATTGCACCAGCCTGGCCGGTGAAGCCGCCGCCGCGAACGTTAACCAGAACGTCGAACTTGTCAACGGTCTCGGTTGCTACTAACGGCTGACGAACAACTACCTTTAAGGTCTCAAGACCAAGATACTCGTCGATGTCTCTCTTGTTGATGGTGATTTTACCGGTACCTGGTACCAGATATACTCTTGCGATAGATTTTTTTCTTCTACCTGTTCCGTAATATTTATTTGCCATGATAACTTCCTCCTTTCAGTACCTTTCCTTAGAATTTGATTTCCAGAGCTTCCGGCTTCTGAGCTGCCTGCTCATGATCCGGTCCTGCATATACATGAAGCTTGGTCATCATGCTTCTTCCTAAAGGTCCCTTCGGAAGCATACCCTTAACAGCAAGCTCGATCACACGCTCCGGCTTCTTAGCCATCATCTCACGCAGAGTAGTCTCTTTCATACCACCTACGTAATCAGAGTGATGATAGTAGATCTTCTGATCTAACTTCTTACCGGTTACTTTGATCTGATCTGCATTAACAACGATCACATAATCGCCGCAGTCGATGTGCGGGGTGTAGATCGGTTTATTTTTACCTCTTAATACTTTTGCTACTTCTGAAGCCAAACGTCCTAAAGTACATCCGGCAGCATCTACTACATACCATTTTCTCTCAATCGTCGCTGGACTAGCCATAAAACTCTTCATTGGTTAACCTCCTGTTAAACTATCTGTTCCTAACGGTCACTTACCGCAATTGTTTTGAAATGTATAGTAAAATGCCTATTCCGGGGCTTTGGCCTAAGCATTTCCACCTAACGTCACAGTTGTATATTATATTATATCCACTGTTTCATGTCAAGCGCTTTTTCCTTGATTTTACGTGATTTTGAAGGGTTTTCCACAGTTTTTTCAATTTTGCGGTGTGTTATCCACAAGCGGAAGGGCAGTTACCCACCGCAGAGCAGTTTCCTTTGCTGATGTTTCTTCTTCCTGTGCTCTATTTCCAGAGGCTTTGCACATTTCGCACAATCTGGACGTTCCCCGCTGTTCCGAACCAATTTCCGCAGCGCATCTGCCTCTTCTGGTGTGAACGGGTCTTCAGCCTTCTGTTCTGTCTCTTCCAGCACATAACGCCCATGAACATCCCCGGCCTTTAACCGGTCCGTTTTTCCAGATCAGTCACATAAACCTTCTCAGCCCCATTCTGGAACGCATGATGGATATTTCTCCGGAGGATTCCATCCAGTTCTTCCTCCACGCAGCGGGTGAGCACGAAAAAGGCTGTCTTCTCATCTTTTATATGGGACTGCAGAATATCATACTTCCAGTATTTGTTCTCCCGGTGATGCCAGTCCGGCAGTTCTTTCTGATATTCCATGCTGACCAGGGTCAGTCCTCTCGCCGGTGCCGTGCGTCCTGCTGCCTGGCGATCTCTTGCATCCAGAATTTCTTCCATGTGCTCCGGCGGGTACGCGCCCATGCCAACTTCCAGAAGGGTTCCCGCAATGATGCGCACCATATTATAGAGAAAACCGCTTCCGCTGATGCGAATGGTGATCATGTCATCCTGCTTTGTGATATCAAGACTGTAGATGGTCCGCACGGTCTCCTCCGCCTGGGTCCGTACAGTGCAGAAGCTCTTAAAATCATGCTCTCCCACCAGATATGCTGCTGCCTCTCTCATTTTGTCAAGATCCAGGTTAAAATAGCAGAAATGGGCATACAGACGCTCCAACGGCATGGAAATCTTCCGATTCAGTACCTTATATTCGTAGGTTTTGATACAGTTAGCCTTTCTGGGATGCCAGTCCGCCGGGACCTCTTCCGAACGCTGCACCCGAATATCCTCCGGCAAACGCTGGTTTAAGGCAAAACAGATCTTATCGGCCGGCATGCGGTTTTCCGTATCAAAAACCGCCACATTTCCACGGGCATGTACGCCGGAATCCGTACGCTTGCGCCGATAACAGAAATGGATTCTTTTAAAAGAGCAGTCAGTTCCCGGTTCAGCACTTCTTCTATGGTGATGCCGTTTGGCTGAAGCTGCCAGCCGCGGTAGGCAGTCCCGTCATAGGCTACCACCATTCTCACTCGTTTCATCAATGTTATCCTCCCAAAGCATCCCGGCCTAAGATTTCATGATATGCGAAAATCTGCCTGGCAAATTTTCCTGCCGGATGCGCAAGTCAAAAATTGCTTCCCGGTCATCATGACAGGAAGCAATTTACAGTTACATTTTATTTTATCATCCTACGCACGAAGCAGGATCACGATCATCAGGTAGATCACATACACCAGATATCCCACATGATCACGCTTGGCGTATTTGAGCGGTTTCATCTTGGTACGGCCCTCGCCGCCATGATAACAGCGTGCCTCCATAGCCATGGCAAGGTCCGTTGCACGGCGGAACGCAGAGATAAACAGCGGCACCAGAAGCGGCACCATGCTCTTTGCCTTCTGGAGCAGGTTTCCGCTCTCAAAATCAGCGCCTCTTGCCATCTGCGCCTTCATGATCTTGTCGGTCTCTTCTACCAGAATCGGGATGAACCGCAGTGCAATGGACATCATCATGGATACCTCATGTACCGGCACACCTGCCTTATTTAAGAAACCCAGGCTCTTTTCCAGGCCATCCGTCAGTTCATTCGGCGTGGTTGTCAGCGTCATGACTGAGGAACCGATCACCAGATAGATCAGTCGCAGGGCCATAAAGCCTGCGGTACGGATGCCTTCCTGGGTAATCTTAAAGATACCAAACTGAACGACCGGTGTTCCCGGCGTCAGAAACAGGTTAAAGCTCACACTGATCAGAAGTAAAAATAAAATTGCCTTTAAGCCTCGCACCATGAAAGAAAACGGTACCTTTGACATGCGGATGGCCATGACCAGAAACAGAGTGGCCGCCACATAGCAGGCAATGCTGTTTGCAAAAAACAAAGAAACAATGAACACCAGCGTTCCAAACAGCTTCGCCCTCGGATCCATGCGATGCAGCACAGAATCCACCGGATAGTATTGTCCTAATGTAATATCGCGAATCATGGTCTTTCATCCTTCCCGAGCAGATGCAGGATCGCATCCCTTGCCTCTGTCACTGTGGTAATATCGTCTGCGATCGGCACGCCATGCTCCTTTAAGCCATGTACAATGTAGGTGATCTGAGGGGCGGCCAGTCCCATGGCCTCCAGCTCCCTGTAATGGCGGAACACTTCCTTCGGCGGCGCGTCAAATATCTTTTCACCATGGTTCATCACCATGATCCGGTCCGCATAGCGGGCAATATCCTCCATGCTGTGAGATACCAGCACAATGGTCATATGATGTTCCCGATGCAATGCGGAAATTTCATCCAGGATCTCATCACGGCCCTTCGGATCCAGACCTGCAGTCGGCTCATCCAGGATCAGTACCTCCGGATGCATGGCCAGCACCCCGGCAATGGCAACTCTCCGCTTCTGACCGCCGGATAATTCAAACGGTGACTGCTGCCAGAGTTTTTCATCAAGTCCAACCTGGATCAATGCTTCCCTGGCCCGGGCCTCTACTTCTTCTTTTGAGAGACCCTGATTCTTCGGACCAAAGCATACGTCCGAAAAGACATCCACCTCAAACAGCTGATGCTCCGGATACTGGAATACCAGCCCTACCTTACTGCGCAGAGCCTTCATGTCATAGCCATCCTGGTAGATATTTTCTCCATTATAATAGATTGCGCCGCTGCTGGCACGCAAAAGCCCGTTCAGATGCTGGATCAGCGTGGACTTTCCGGATCCGGTATGACCGATCAGCCCGATAAACTGTCCATCTTCGATCTCAAAGCTGACATCCTTTAAGGCATACTGCTCAAAGGCTGTTCCTTCGCCATATATATGATTCAAATGTTCTGCCCTGATCGACATATATGCCTCCTTTTATTTTACCTCTGGAAATTTTTCGTGGAAAATGGGAAGAAGCTTCTCCATCAGCTCATCCATCGTCAGGATTCCATCCGGAAGGTTTACGCCTGCCTGCTTCAGCTCATAGGCAAGCTCCGTCACCTGCGGAACATCCAGACGATATTCCTTCAGTTCCTTTACCCTGGAAAAGATTTCCCGCGGTGTTCCGTCCATCACTAGCTTTCCGTCATCCATAACAATAACACGGTCCGCATCAATGACTTCTTCCATATAATGTGTAATCAGAAGAACCGTGATCTTCTCCTGACGGTTCAGCTCATGAAGGGTCGCGATGACTTCCCTGCGACCATTCGGATCCAGCATGGCAGTCGGCTCATCCAGGATGATGCACTGCGGACGCATAGCCATGACACCGGCAATAGCCACACGCTGCTTCTGACCGCCGGACAGTTTGTTTGGTGATTTTAAACGGTACGCAGTCATGCCGACTGCCTCCAGGCTCTGGTCTACCCTGCGCCAGATCTCGTCGGTCGGCACTCCCAGATTCTCCGGTCCAAATCCCACATCCTCTTCCACAATGTTGCCAATGATCTGGTTATCCGGGTTCTGGAATACCATGCCTGCAGTCTTTCGGATATCCAGATATGAGCATCGTCCGCTGTATTCATGCCGGAAATCCAGACAGTGCCGTCTGTCGGAAGCAGAATGCCGTTCACCTGTTTGGCAAAGGTAGACTTTCCGGAGCCGTTGTGCCCCAGAATAGCCACAAAATCTCCCTGGTTAATGTCCAGAGTCAGATCATCGATCGCACGCTTTACTTCTTCCACATGGTCATCTTCATCCCGGCGGATATAATCATATATTAATTTTGAAGCTTTTATGATACCCATAAACAAATGCTTCCTTTCCTGTGTATCTCTGTATACATTGTCGTTGTTTCATTTTAAGCGAAATTATACACAGCGTCAAGAAAAAATCCATCTGTTATCCACATTGATCTGCAATAGATGCAATTCTTCTTATAACAGATTTTCGTCGTATACGGCTCTTGCACCACCGGTGAACTTCAGTCTTGTTCTGGCACAGATCACCCGGGCTGCTCCGATCTGACGCCGCTCAATCCGTACCGGAACCGCCACTTCTTGTAAATGCATGCCGATATCCATTCCGGCTGCTGCCCGGATATGCTCCACTGCTGCCGGATGCGTAAAGCTGTGATACGCAGCTGTCGCAAAAGAACCTCCGGCCTTCGGCTGCGGAACCACATTGACCTGCTCATAGCCATAACGTTCTGCTGCTTCCTCTTCCAGGATCAGTGCCCGGTTCAGATGCTCACAGCACTGGGCAGCCAGAAATACCTCCGCTTCCTTAGCTGCCTGGTATATACCGTCAAAAAGTGCCTGACCCAGTTCCGGACTGGAGAAGCTTCCGATCCGCTCACCGGCAACTTCGCTGGTAGAACATCCCACCACCAGAATGCTTCCTTTCTTCGGATGCGCTGCCGTAAGAAGCTGTGAGGCTGCCTCATAAGCCTCCTGCCGAATCTGCATCAGTTCCTGTGTCTCTGCCTTTCTGTCAGACAATCCGTTCCCCATTCTCTGTCTCCTCCATTCTTTCAAATACTGCCTTTCATTATACGCCTTCTTTTCCAAAAGAAAAAGAGAAAAGATGACTGACAAAAGAGGCTGCCGCAAAATGGAATCTGGTACGTTTCCATTTCATGACAGCCTCTCTCTTTTCTCCATTTACTGTAACTGTTCAGTACCCTCACAGTTACGAGCAAAAATCCATTGAAAATTGCCTTCGGCAATAGGATTTTTGCCTGCAAGCCCATGTTTTCGTACGGTCAGCGCAGTGAATGCGCAGACCTACTGAACAGTTACCATTTACTACAAATTAAAAGTTCTCGCGTAATTTGGACAGATGATGTCCAGAAAGGATGCAATATCCTTTTTTAAAGCCTGCTCTGCCTGGTCAAATCTGCCTTCCTCCATGCACCGGATAATGCAAAGATGGCCTTCGACATCCACATTCCAGGACCGGTTATCCCGCTGGTCCCAGAAACGCTGTGCATATGCACGAGTCAGAAATCCGGTACTGCTCTCCACCATATGGTAACAGTAATCGTTGCCGCTGTAGGAAATGAGCTTCAGGTGGAACTTCATGTTGTTTTCCCAGTGCTTCAATGCCGGAAGCTCATCTGTCCCATTCCACCAGCATTCCTTCATGGTGAACTCCTTCAGTTCCGCAATATCTTCCGGGGTAAACGTCGGAGCATAAACCCGGAAGCAACCGGTTTCGATCAAAATTCGGAAATCCACGACATCGAGGATCTCCTTCTCATTGATCCGTACCACCTCGTAGCCGTAGCGCGGATGGCTGATCAGAACTCCCTCTTTACAAAGTTCGATCAGGGCATCCCGAATCGGAGATTTGCTCACTCCGTACTTGGCAATCAGCTGCTTCTCCGTAATAATTTCGTTCTGTTTGTAAATTCCCTGAATGATATCACTCAAAACAGCTTCATAAATCTCGGCCTTCAAAGATGGCTTTCCACTCATACCGTTTTCTTACCCTTCCCTACATCATTTTATCAAGCTCCAATAACGCAATTATATATGTTTTCAGGCCATTTAGCAACATCTTCAGCGGAACACATTCATCCGGCTGGTGTCCCTGTCCATGACCGCTCTCAAACGGATTGACTGCGTCCGGTACGCCCGGTCCAAAACCGACTGCTACCGGAAGCTTGCGGGAATATGTTCCTCCGCCCATGGTATAAGGCTCGTAATGCTTTCCAAGGACATCATCACAGATATCGCATAACAGCGGAATGTACGGCCGGTCGATTGGCTGGTAAGCCGGTCTGGAAAGCTCCGTTACCCTGAACGAGAAGCCTTTCTTCTCACTGCATGCCCCAAAGCGGCGGCTGACCTCCTCGCCATCTGCCGTAACCGGGTAGCGGACATCAAAAAGAATCTTCATATTTCCGGCTTCCATGCGTACTACGCTTCCGACAGCGGTAAGCTTTCCGGACGCTTCATCCTCAAAGGAGATATCTGCTCCTGCTCCATAAAAGTCAGAAGTCAGCTCTGCCAGGCCTTTCACTGCATCTGCGCAGCTTCCCTGAAGCAGGGTGGTGCCGGATAATGCTGCTGCCAGAACCTGAACCGCATTCACAGCTCCCTCCGGGAATGCTGCATGTCTGGAAATTCCGCTTGCCGTGATCCGCACATGCGGACCATCTGCCTCTGCCGTAAGTGCTTCCTGATCTCCAAGCTGACGTTTTACCTCTTCCAGGGATACATCGGAAAGCAGCACTTCTGCCTTGGATGGAATTACGTTCACAACGCTTCCGGCATGAAAATCGATCAGATTTCCGTCTGTCCGGAAGTTCAGTTCTGCGCGCAGCAGACCTTTTTCTCCATAGCAGATCGGGAAATTGGTATCGGTGACCAGGCACAGATCCGGAATCTGCTGCGTCTTGCAGAAATACTCGATATCCTTCATACCTGTTTCTTCCGACAATCCAAAATAAATCATGACATCATTTTTTAATTCTATTTTATGTTCTTTTAAATAGCGCAGTGCATAAAGCGCACAGATGGCCGGACCCTTGTTATCCCCTACACCGCGTCCGATCAGAAAACCGTCCTTTAAGGTGCAGCCCAGCGGCGGATACTGCCATCCGTCTCCAAGCGGAACAACATCCAGGTGAGCAAACATTCCGATTCGCTTCGGATGCTCACCGGTACCCGGTACCACACAGCTGCCGCAGTGATATTCATGATTTACTACCGTAAATCCATATCCTCCGGCAATCTCTGTTGCTTTATCCAGTACGTTCTTACATTCTTCTCCAAATGGCCATGGCCCGTCGTTCTCTACCGATATACTCGGTATCGCAACCAGTTTCGCCAGGTCCCTTACAAAATCATTCTGATTCGCCTCAATCCACTGATCGATGCTCTGCTTTAAAGCTTCGTCTGGTTTGTACATTCTGCGCTCCTCCTTTAAGTTAGATGACATGCTACCATATGTCCGTTACCTACATCATGTAATGCAGGACACTCGGTCTTGCAGCGTTCTGTAGCGTACTTACATCTGGTGTGGAAATAGCAACCAGACGGCGGATTCAGAGGACTCGGAACATCCCCTGTCAGAATTTCCCGTTTCATTTTATTATCCACATCCGGAATCGGGATTGCGGAAAGCAGCGCTTTCGTGTACGGATGCTGTGGATTGTTATAAAGCTCATTTTTCTCTGCGATCTCTACGATCCGGCCCAGGTACATCACGGCAATTCGGTCGGAAATGTACTTTACAACGCTCAGATCGTGGGAAATAAACATATAGGTTAAATGCTTTTTCTTCTTTAATTCCTGAATCAGATTCAGTACCTGCGCACGTACTGACACATCCAGTGCAGATACCGGCTCATCACAGACAACGAATTCCGGATTTAAGACCAGAGCACGCGCGATGACGATTCTCTGTCTCTGTCCGCCGGAGAACTCGTGCGGGTAGCGGTTCATCATATTTTCCGGCATGCCTACCAGTTCCATGATCTCTTTGACTCTCTGGACTCTCTCCTCCATGGTTCCGATCCCGAAGGCCTCAAGCGGGGCCATGATCAGCTCGAGAACGGTCATACGCGGATTCAGGGATGCGTACGGATCCTGGAAGATCAGCTGCATCTTGCGCCGCATCTGGCGCATCTGCTCCTTGTTCAGTTTGGTGATATCCTCACCACGGTACAACACATTTCCAGCCGTCGGTCTGATCAGCTGGAGGATACAGCGGCCCAGTGTGGACTTGCCGCACCCGGACTCACCTACAACGCCGATGGTCTCGCCTTCATAGATGGTCAGATCTACAGAATCCACTGCATGGACAATCTTTAACGGCTTTCCAGTCAGGCTCTTTGATGTTACGAATTCTTTTTTTACTTTTTGAACTTCCAGTAATACCTTCTTATCCTCTGACATCATCCTGACCTCCTTCCGGTGCGTACTTCCAGCAGCGTACCTGTCTTCCATTTACATCGTAAAGCCCCGGCTCCTGCTCCCTGCATCGTTTGTCTGCTTCCGGACATCTGGTGCAGAAACGGCATCCCTTCGGCATCTCGGACAAATCCGGAACTGATCCCGGAATGTTGAACAGCGGATCATCGGAACTCTGGTCCAGACGCGGAATGGATTTTAACAGACCGCGGGTATACGGATGGAGCGGATCTTTGAAAATACTTCTTACGTCTCCGTATTCCATCTCTTTTCCTGCATACATGACCATGACATCATCTGCCATCTCTGCCACAACACCCATATCATGGGTGATCAGCATCAGAGACTTATTCTCCTTTTCCTTCAGCTCCCTCATCAATTCAAGGATCTGGGCCTGGATCGTCACGTCAAGGGCTGTCGTCGGCTCATCTGCAATGAACAGTGATGCATTGCAGGACAGTGCCATGGCAATCATGACACGCTGACGCATACCGCCGGATAACTGGTGCGGAAACTCTTTCAGGCGCTGAGCCGGGGAAGGGATGCCGACTTTCGTCAGCATCTCCTCAGCTCTCGCCCAAGCCTCTTTTTTATCCATCTTACTGTGCGCGGTAATGGTTTCTACCAGCTGCTTACCGATCGTCATAACTGGGTTTAAGCCTGTCATGGAATCCTGGAAGATCATCGCTATCTCATTTCCACGGATCTGACGCATCTCCTTTTCTGACAGCTTTGCCAGATCGCGGCCTTCGAACAGAATCTCTCCAGATGCGATTTTTCCTGTCTGCTTGGGAATCAGCCGCAGGATCGACATACTTGTAACGGATTTTCCACACCCGGATTCACCCACGATTCCAAGTGTTTCTCCTCTCTTTACATGAAAGGATACTCCGTCTACCGCTGTCACGGTTCCATTCTTACCTGAAAACTGAGTAACGAGTTTTTTTACTTCAATTAAATTCTCTGACATTCCAATACCTCGCTTTTCGTATGGTATTTAACAGATGCTTATTTATTTACTTTCCATTCCCATACATTCTTGTTGATGTTGTAATCGATTGCGCCTTCGCGTACATTCTCAAGCTTCTCGTTATATGCAAACAGATCGTTGGTGTGATACAGAAATGCCATCGGCATCTGTTTAAATAACTCTTCCTGATACTGATCGTAGATCTTCTTACGTGCCTCGAAGGTGATTTCCTTTGCACCGGACTCACCGATCTGGCCCAGGGTCGGATCAGATAACTGTGCAAAGTTGTTCATGTAACCTGCAGTTACGTTCGGTACAGACTCAGACGGATCAACGGAACCTGCAGAACCGATGAAGCACAGATCATAGTCACCGTTTCTTGCGTTGGTAAGCAGGGTCGGGAAGTCTAAGGTCTGGATCTTGGTCTTGATGCCGATCTTCTGTAAATCCTGCTGAATCAGGATCGCAGATTTCTCACGAACTTCGTTACCGGTAGATACCAGTACCTGCAGCTCACGGTTGCTGTCCCAGCCAGCAGCCTCCAGCATGGATTTTGCTTTCTCCGGATCATACTCGATCGGCAGCAGCTTCTCATCAAAGTACGGATGATCCTCAGCCAGAGGTCCGATTGCGATACGTGCCTCACCCTGCAGTAGCTGGTCAACGATAACCTGACGGTTGATTGCAAGGCTGATTGCGTGACGGACATCCTCGGTCAGATAATCTCTGGCGGTGTTCATTGCCATGTACTGATATGCAAAGGTCGGTACAGATTTCGTAACGATACCCTGTGTATTCTTAGCTGTTTCCCAGTCTGCTAACGGGATCTGGCTGTTGGCGGACAGAACGTCGATGTCGCCGCTCATTAAGCCGGATAACAGGTTAGAGGACTGTACCTTCTTGAATACCAGACGGTCAAAATCCGGAGCGCCAAGATAGTAGTCTTTGTTTGCCTTGAACTCAATGGATACGCCAGACTCCATGCTGTCGAAGATACATGGGCCGGAGCCAATCGGTTTCTGCCAGAATGCGTCGTTTACCAGATCTGCGTCAGAAATGCTATCCAGCAGATGCTTCGGCATAATAAAGAAGTCACGGTTAACCAGTGCGTAAATGATAGCTGGATCCATCGGGTCCTTTAAGGTAAACTCTACGGTATGATCATCCAGTGCTGCTACCTCGATGCTGTCGGTGCTGGTCTCACAGCCGGTCTCATCGGTTCCTGCAAAGTACTTCATACGGATTCTGCGCAGATAGTTGTACTCGGAAGAAGATGCAACCTGTGCGGAGTAAACAACATCCTCTGCGGTTACCGGTTCTCCATCCTGCCATTTTGCATTCTCATTCAGATGGTACGTGATCTTATCCTGAGCCTCGTTGGTCTCCCAGCTGTCTGCAAGACGCGGCCCAAAGGTACCATCGGTGTTGATGACCATCAGATGGTCAAACATCAGCTCGATTACGTTATCCGCGCCTGCATTGGTGGTGTTCATCGGCATGAACGTATCCCAGTCACCGGTCTGTGCCATGGTAATGACCTTCTCGCCGCCTGTGCTTCCTGCCTCTGCTGCCGCGCTGGTTTCCGCAGAATTACCTGCAGCCGCGGTTGTCTGGCTTGAGCTGCTGGATCCACCGCCGCATGCGGTAAGGAGCATTGCTCCGGCCAAAGATGCAGCAACCACTTTTAACATGTTTCTCTTCATAATATTCCTCCTTTTATTTATTTCTTTTTTATTTTGGTTTTGGCATCCAGGGCATCCCGGATTCCATCTCCTATGAAGTTAATACTGGATACGGTGAGCACCAGTAAGATTCCCGGCGGTACCCACAGCCACGGTCTTGAGGAAAGTACGGTGATGGACTGTGCCGCGTACAGGATATTTCCCCAGGATGCTTCCGGCGCTGAACACCCATACCCAAAAAGCTCAGTGCAGACTCCTGAATGATCGCCTGCGCTGTACGGAATGTAAAGTTGATCAGGATCGGAGCAAATGCGTTCGGAATCACGTATTTGATCAGCAGCGGGATATCTTTAGTTCCGACTGCTTGGCAGATTCCACATACTCTTTTTCTCTGACCGACAGCACATTGCCATAGATCAGTTTTGCGAAATCGGTCCAGCCCAGAATACCGATGACCAGGGTAACCGTCCATACAGAAGGTCCGATAACGGATACCAGCACCAGAATCAGGATCATGGACGGGAAGGACATGAAGATATCTGCGGTTCTCATAACGATGGTTTCCCAGATACCTTTATAGTAACCGGCGATCAGACCCAGCGGTACACCGATGCAAAGACTGATGATCGCGGAAAGCAGTCCCACCAGAAGGGAGATCCGGCCTCCGTAAACCAGTCGTGCAAATACGTCACGGCCGGTATCATCGGTTCCTAAAATGTGTCCCGCTCCCGGCTTTGCGCTGAACGCGAGAATATCTGACGTATACGGATCCAGCTTCATGATCATAGGAAGCACAATGACCAGGATCACTTCCAGCAAAATGACCGCAACACCGATCATGGCCAGCTTGTGCGCTGTAAACTTCCGGAGCACGTCACGATAGTATGAATCTTTTTTTTCAACTGTTTTTGTGGACATTTCTCTCCTCCTAACGGCTCTCTCTTATCTTTGGATCCAGTAAGCTGTAAGCAATATCCGTCAGGACGTTGCCAATCAGGACTGCTGCAGCAATCACAACGGTGATTCCCATGATCATTGGGTAATCTCTGGCGTTGATGGACTGGACCATCAGGCTGCCAAGTCCCGGCCAGCTGAATACCTGCTCTGCCACGACCGCGCCGCCGAACATGAACGGGATCATGGTACTCAATACGGTAACAACCGGAATCAAGGAGTTTCGCAAACCGTGAACGATCACGACTCTCGGCTCAATCAGGCCCTTTGCACGGGCAGTGCGGATGTAATCCTCATTGAAGACTTCCATCATGCTTCCTCGTGTCTGGCGGAGAATGCTTCCGATATTAAAAATAGTTAATACCAGACAGGGTAGAATCAAATGATGCGCCGCCGATGCCGCGGTATGGATACCTGCGTCATACATACCGCCCATAGGAAGGACACCCAGCCTTACCGCAAATATGTAGATCATAACCAGACCTGTAAAGAAGGTCGGGGTAGAAGCACCTACAAAAGCCAGTCCGGAAGAAATATAATCCCATGCGGAGTAAGGCTTGTATGCTGACATGATACCAAGCGGTACCGCGATCAGCACAGATAATGCTGTAGAGGAAAGGGTGAGAATCAGAGTCGGTCCCAGTTTTTCCAGAACCTGTCCGAGAACCGGCAGGCTGTTCCGGTATGAGATTCCCAGATTTCCGTGAAGCATGGATACCAGCCAGCGGAAATACTGAATGATGGCTGGGTCATTGAGACCCATCTGCTCTTTTAAGGCCTCCATACTTTCCTTTGTTGCCATTGGATCCGCCATCAGCATTTCCAGTGGACTGCCCGGTGCAAGCAATGAAATTAAATACACCAGGACTGTAATTCCGAAAAATGTTGGAATTGCTACTAATAACCGCTTGATGGTATATTTTAGCATGCGTCTATCGACCTCCGTATTTTCCTGATCATTCCCAAAACCTGTTTTCCGAGTCTCAAGAATATCATTGTTATATTACTGATAATATCACCAATATCTAATTTGTCAATAGTAAAGGGTTTAAAAACATGTTTTTTGTCGAATTCGACTATTTTCTTATTTTTTTCTATACACATCTACCAATCTTTCCATTTTGCCAGGGCCAATCTTGACGAACCTTCCGAAACATGATAAATGTATTTTGACAAGGAGGAAATCAATCATGAATGTAAGTGAAAGATTTTTAAATTATGTACAGTACGGCACCCAGTCTGACATTACCAGCTCCACCGTACCTTCCACCAAAGGACAGCTAGTTCTGGCTGCCCGGCTGGCAGATGAGCTGAAAGCTCTCGGTATTACTGACGCCCACACCGATGAAAACGGCTATGTATACGGCCATATTCCGGCTGCAAAGGGCTGCACCGGCGCCTGTCTGGCACTCATTGCGCATATGGACACTGCCATGGACATGTCCGGTGACAATATCAAACCACGCATCATCCGCAATTATGACGGAAATGACATCGTCCTCAATGAAGAGAAGCACATTGTCACCGCTGTTTCCGTATTTCCGAATCTGAAACATTCGTTGGCCAGGATCTGATCGTCACCGATGGCACTACCCTGCTTGGTGCAGACGACAAAGCCGGCGTGGCAGAGATCATGACTCTGGCAGAATTTCTGATGCAGAACCCGGATTATCCGCATCCGCCTGTCTCCATCCTGTTCACTCCGGATGAAGAAATCGGCCGCGGACCAGACCACGTAAACCTCGAAGAGGTCGGCGCTGCCTATGGCTATACCATCGACGGCGGCCTGATCGGTGAGTTTTCCTATGAAAACTTCAATGCCGCTTCTGCAGTTGTTACGATTCACGGAGTCACTGCCCATACCGGCTATGCCAAAGGAATCCTGAAAAATGCCATTCAGATCGCCATGGAATATCAGGCACTGCTTCCGGCATATGAAACTCCGGCATGCACAGAGAACCGGGAAGGCTTCTATCATCTGGACAAGCTTCAGGGACGAACCGAAACCGCCGTCATGAACTACCTGATCCGCGACCATGACGAGGCACTGTTCCGGCATCGTCAGCAGATCATGCAGGAGGCAGTCGATTTCATCAACAAAAAATATGGTGCCGGCACTGCAGAGATCACCATCACTGAAACCTACCGAAACATGTATGAGCAGGTCAAAGGCCACGAGAAGCTTATCTCCAATGTCATGACTGCCATGGAGCACTGCGGTATCACCCCGATCGTCACTCCGATCCGCGGCGGCACAGATGGCGCGCGTCTTTCTTATCATGGACTCCCATGTCCCAACATCTGTACCGGAGGTCAGAATGGCCACGGACGCCATGAATTTGTATCCATTCAGTCCATGGAAGCTATCACCGAAATGCTGAAGGAGCTTGTAAAACTTTTTGCCTGAGATATTTCCTATCATATAAAAAAGAACCCACACAGAGTCATGAATACTCACATCTGTGTGGGTTCTTTTCTTACATACTTATTATATAGGTAAATAGGATTTTATCAACTATTTCTCGCAGCAAGCACTGCGGCCTTTACCTTATCCAAATCCTGTTCTGTTGCCAATGTACAGTCTGCGCCAAGGATCAGGCCTTTTCTTCCGTACTCACGAATCACTTTCTTTACCTCAGCCTCAACCTCTTCTTTGGTTCCATCAACCAGAACTCCGTGACGGTTCGGCAGTCCGCCCATAATGGTTTTGCCCTGGAAGAGCTCTTTTCCTTTTTCCAGATCAAACGGTGCCTCAAATACGCCCCAGTTCACAACATCTGCATACGGAGCATAATCTCTGTAGCGCTCCATATTCAGGTGATCCTTACAGATGTGCAGGAAGCAGTATCCGCCTGCCTCTTTGATAGCCTTCATAACCTGGATATCAAACGGTTTGATCCATTTTGCGAACTCTTCGTCCGTAAAGAACTCATATTCGCCGCCAAGGGATGCATAATAAACAGAATCCAGACCAGCCTCGATGTAAGCCTTTGCCAACAGGCACAGCACATCGGTAATGCGCTGCATAGCGGAAAGCATCTTCTTCTCATCCCATCTGAGGAAATCAACCTGCATCTGTCTTGCTGCATAATAATTGATGCCAGCCTGCTCAATCGGATGAATGCCGGATGCACAGATGCCATGGAGAGTACCCATGGTAAATACATCCTTATCACAGCCCGCCAGGATCTGCCTGGTCAGTTCCATCTGCTTTTTCATGAACTCGTCTTCCATGGTCATAACAGGAATCAGACGGTCATAATCGTCCGGAGTATGGATGGTTCCGAATACCGGTACCAGATTCTCATTCATGATCTTACAGATATCCGCATCTGTATCCCGAAAGAAATCCAGATGTGCCTTCACACATGCCTCTCCCTGCTTCTTGTCTGCCGGGAAATGAAGAGAAAAGCTGGACGGAACACCGTCGATCTCTCGCTGCTCGATTGCTGCAATTACACGCTCTTTTTTCGTCATGTCATTACTCCTTTTCTTTCTTAATGCTAAGCTTAATATATCACTGATATTATCAGCGTGCAATCCATTTTCTGTTTTTTTCTGTTTTCCACATATTTTTCGTTCCGATTTGTACAAGTTTCACAAATGAAAAGGAATGTGCTTGGCACATTCTCGCGGAGCGTTTTTATATGATAGTACGCAATTTCCTATCATACAAAAAAGGGACTGCTGGAAAAAGGAGTTTTTAATGCTCCTTTTTCCGGCAGTCCTATCTTGTTTTAGTGTACCCAGATTCCCTGCTGATTCACATAAAAGGTATCGATGGTAGTGTTCACTGCCTTGTTGCCCTGTCCCGGATAGAAATAATACCAGTTGCCATCTACCTGGTACCAGCCTTCAACCATGTAACCAACACCGTCCAGATAATAGGTCTTGCCATCGCGGTTCATCCAATGGCCGCATACCAGACAGCCATAGTACTGATCCTGTGTCTCATTCATGTAGCACCAGCGGCCATTCCAGGAAAGCCAGCCTGTTATCATAGCTCCGCTTCCATCCAGGTAATACATCTGACCGTTGCGTACCTGCCAGCCGGTCAGCATTCTTCCGCTTGCGTCAAACAGATACCAGCGCCCGCCTACTTCTGCCCAGCCATTCTTCACATAGCTGCCGTCCGGATAGTAGTAATACCAGGTATTGCCGTACTTGCGCCAGCCTGCGTTCGTATTGCCGGAGGTGCCGCTGTCATTACGGCCACTGCCATCTGATACATCTTCCTTTGCCAGATAGATCTCATCGGACTCTACCCACTCACTGCTCTTGCCGTAATCATCCTGTTTGGATGTCTTGGCGATGGTGCGCACGCGGAACTTATAGGTGCCTGCCTGAGTCATGTATGGATAGAAGTTATATGTTTTGCCGGTAGTCTCTACCGTGTGGATCTTGGAAGAGCCCTTACGCAGCTCTACCTCATACTGACCGGTTCCGCCATTATCCGGTTCTTCCCACTTTGCGGTTCCCTTGGCATTGTCCTTCCAGTACGCATCCTCCGGTGCCTCAAAGGTACCTTTGATCGGTTTCAACTTTGCCTTGATGACCAAATCCCCGCTGCTCTTGCTGGCACTGACAAACTCAGCGCCCTTGACAGTTACGTTGCTGGAACGGTAGGTTCCCTTAAACGCATAATCTGAATCAGTCACTTCCAGGCGGATTTTCAGTTCCGGCTGATATCCCACACTGATTTCTTTAGAAGAAGATGTTGTCCAGTCTGCCTCTTTGATCTGGTAACGGTCAGTAGATCCGGAGATGGCAATACCGCCGCCCGGTGCAGTGGTACTGTCAATGTCAATGGAAGCATCTCCAATCCGATCTCCAACCTCCAGGTCTGTGTAAATCTGCAGCTTTACACTGGAAATTGTTTTTTCAGCCGCATAGGCTGTTGTCATACCTGCTGTGCCTGTACACAGAGCCAGGATCAGTCCCCATACTGCAAACCTTCTCTTTGTCATGCTCATCCCTCACTCTCTTATTTTCAAAATAAATATTGTTTTCTTTTGTAATTTCATTATAAGTGAAAGAAGATGTCCGGTCAACTTACATATTTCTTACTGATTTTCCGCATTTTTGCCATAAACCTGAATATTTTAAACAAATTATTAAGTTTTTTAACGCATGAAAAAAGAATGTGCCTTGGCACATTCTCGCGGAGCGTTTTTATATGATAGGACGCAATTTCCTATCATATAAAAAAGCTCCCGAAGAACAAATCTCCGGGAGCCATAAGCTCATAAAATTATATGATTATACGATTAAACAAGCTCTAACAGCACTTCCATAGCGCCGTCGCCCTTACGCTGGCCGATCTTAACGATACGGGTGTAACCACCGTTACGGGAAACGTACTTCGGAGCAACCTCATCAAAGAGTTTTGCCGGGATATCTACGGACTTGGTGTTTTTCTTCTTACCAGCAGCTGCGGTCGGAACCTCAGTTACATCGTAGAGAACTTTGAGCATCTGACGACGAGCATGAAGTCTGGACGGCTTATCTTTCTTGATTTCCTTCTGAACTTCATCATAAACGGTAACTTTCTTGCCGTTTACTACTTCTTTGACTCTCTTACCCTCAGCGTCCTTTTTAGCAACCTTAGCGGTAACAGTAACGGTCTCGAAGTTGTCTTTCTCTTTCACAGCCAGTGCGATCAGACCCTCAGCAACTTTGCGGATCTCTTTTGCTCTAGCCTCAGTAGTTTTGATGCTCCATGATACAGCAGTGCAGTTACCTGGCTGCGGATCATTGCTTTTCTCTGGCTGGAAGTTCTTCCAAGCTTTCTATAACCTGCCATTTTATTTTCCTCCATATAATGTGGAGTGCAGTCCCGTGCCCTTTGGTCTTACCGGACCACAGCTTCCAATTTTCATAATGTAGCGGCTCTCTGCCTGATGGACTTACGGAGCCGCCACTCTTTCAGTTTCTAATTGTCGAATTGTTCCTCGCTGACAGGGGAAACTCAAACTCCGTTTCACTTCATTCGAGTATCACCCAAGTTCGTCATTTTACTCCTCACTTGGATTCAGCTGCAGACCTAATTCTTTTAACTTCGCCAGAACCTCCTCGAGGGACTTTCTGCCGAGGTTACGAACCTTCATCATATCCTCCGGAGTTCTGTTGCACAGTTCCTCCACAGTATTGATGCCGGCTCTCTTTAAGCAGTTGTAGGAACGAACAGACAGTTCCAGTTCATCGATGTTCATCTCGAGAACTTTCTCTTTCTCATTGTCCTCTTTCTCTACCATGATCTCAGCGGTCTTGGCATTCTCAGAAAGGTCAATGAACAGATTTAAGTGCTCGCTCAGAACTTTCGCTGCAAGGCTTACAGCCTCGTCTGGAGCTAAGGTTCCATTGGTATACACGTCTAAGGTCAGCTTATCGTAATCGGTAACCTGTCCAACACGGGTATTCTGAATGGACATGTTGACACGCTCAACCGGTGTATAGATGGAATCCACCGCGATCACACCAACTGGCATATCTTCTGTCTTATTCTTGTCTGCGCTCACATAGCCACGGCCTTTGGTGATAGTAAGCTCCATGTAGAACTTACTGTCTGCGCCGCCGCTTAAGTGTGCGATCACCTGATCCGGATTCATGATCTCGATGTCCGGGTCAGCCTGGATATCAGCTGCAGTAATGACACCCTCACCCTCGAACTCGATGTAAGCGGTCTTTACTTCGTTGCTATCGCTGTTGTTCTTAATAGATAAGCTCTTGATGTTCATGATGATCTCAGTTACATCTTCCTTAACACCCGGAATAGAACTGAACTCATGCAAAACGCCGTCGATTTTCACCTGGCTGACAGCTGCACCCGGCAGAGAAGAAAGCATGATTCTTCTCAGGGAGTTACCCAGCGTTGTGCCATAGCCTCTCTCAAGTGGTTCAACTACAAACTTGCCATATTTCTTATCATCAGAAATCTCAACAATCTCAATGTTTGGTTTCTCAAAATCGAACACGACTCTAGCCCCTCCTTTTGGGTTCTTCTATCGAGGGAAATTGGTACTCTTAATTATTTGGAGTACAACTCGACGATAAGCATCTCGTTTACCGGAACATCAATCTCATCTCTGGTCGGCAGCTCTTTAACAGTACCGCGCAGATTCTCCTGGTCAACATCCAGCCAAGCCGGAACCAGACGTCCTGCAGTTACCTCAAGAGCATCTTTGTATCTCTGAGAAGATTTAGCCTTCTCTTTTACTTCGATCACGTCACCAGCTTTTACCAGGTAGGACGGAATATTTACGCACTTGCCGTTTACCAGGATGTGCTTGTGATCTACGATCTGTCTGGTCTCACGTCTGGTGCGGCCGAATCCCATACGGAATACAACGTTGTCCAGTCTGCGCTCCAGAAGGATCATCATGTTCTCACCAGTCTGGCCTTCCATTTTCTCAGCCTTGGTGTAGTAGTTACGGAACGGTTTCTCTAATACGCCATAGATGAATTTCGCTTTCTGCTTCTCACGTAACTGGAGACCATACTCACTTACTTTTCTGTTAGCTCTTTTTAATTCTCTGTTTGATTTTTTGTCAATTCCTAAATAGATCGGATCTAAACCAAGAGATCTGCATCTTTTAAGAACAGGAACTCTATCTACTGCCACTTTTAGTACCTCCTAATTAGACTCTTCTACGTTTTGGCGGGCGACATCCGTTATGTGGAACCGGAGTTACGTCCTTAATGCTAGTTACTTCAATACCGCATGCGGAAAGCGCACGAATTGCTGCTTCACGGCCTGAACCAGGTCCTTTAACCATAACATCTACAGATTTTAAACCATGTACTAAAGCTGCTTTTGCGGCAGTTTCTGCAGCCATCTGAGCTGCATATGGAGTAGATTTCCTTGAACCTCTAAATCCCAGACCACCGGCACTTGCCCAGGACAACGCGTTACCCTGTGCATCGGTTAAGGTAACGATGGTGTTGTTAAAAGAAGACTGGATATGTGCCTGTCCGCGTTCAACGTTTTTCTTTACGCGCTTTTTTGTCACTTTTTTTGCAGTGGACACTTTTTTAGCCATTTTAAACTAACCTACTTTCTTGAATTTCCGAATCTTGTTCCTGTTTTTAAAACATGCAACGTGATTCTACATAATGTTACGAATTACTTATTTCTTCTTGTTTGCAACAGTCTTACGAGGACCTTTGCGGGTTCTTGCATTGGTTTTGGTCTTCTGACCACGAACCGGCAGACCTTTTCTATGACGGATTCCGCGATAGCAGCCAATCTCCTGCAGTCTCTTGATGTTCATAGCGATCTCTCTGCGAAGATCACCCTCAACAGTCTGGGTCTCAGCAATAACAGCTGCCAGCTTCTTTACTTCGTCATCGGTCAGATCCTTAACACGAGTGTCAGGATTAACGCCAGCCTCAGCAAGGATACGGTTTGCACTTGTTCTACCGATTCCGTAGATGTAAGTCAGACCGATTTCAACACGTTTTTCTCTTGGTAAATCAACACCTGAAATACGAGCCATTTGCGTCGTAACCTCCTATAACTTTTTGTTTTTAACCTTGTCTCTGTTTGTGCTTAGGATTTTCACAGATTACTCTGATACTGCCTTTGCGTTTGATGATTTTGCACTTTTCGCAAATCGGTTTTACTGATGATCTCACCTTCACGGCAATTCTCCTTTCTACAGTTGCATATATCTGTCCAGATATATTGGTACAGCCGGGCTGGTTTTAGACAAACTTCACCCAGCATCTCAACAAAGTCGCCATGATATTATAACATCATGGTTTCTTTTATGCAAGTGTTTTTACAAATATTTTTTACTATTTTTTATTTATAAAAGCGGCTGCTTTTATAAGCTTATTTATCTCTCCAGATGATTCTGCCCTTGCTTAAATCATACGGAGACATCTCAAGGGTAACCTTGTCGCCCGGCAGGATACGGATATAGTTCATACGCAGCTTACCGCTGATATGAGCCAGCACCTGATGGCCATTCTCTAATTCTACCTGGAACATTGCGTTCGGCAGCTTCTCAACAACAGTTCCCTCGATTTCAATAACATCTGATTTCGACATATAATCAATTCCTCCTAAATACAACCGTGGCGTTCCACCCAGGTCTTGAGCTCGTTTCGGATTTCTTCATCAGTGGGAAGACCGCGAAAAAGCGGTGTCTTCCCTGCCTGAACATGTTTCTTGTTTTTCCGCTTCGGGTCGTCCACCTTGCGGGTGGTTCCATTTGCCATGGTAACGGATTCCCCTTCATCGGATATTACGATATAATACTGGTTTTTGTCATGCCCTGCAAGAGACTTTACCGGACAGTACCGCTCTATCTTCATCGCACACCGCCTTTACAGAGATAAGATCTCCGGCTCACCGTCAGTAATGAGAATGGTGTTCTCATAGTGGGCAGACAAACTGCCGTCTTTTGTCACAACGGTCCAGTCATCATCCAGCCACTCTACATTCGGGGTACCGATGTTGATCATAGGCTCAACAGCCAGTGTCATGCCAGGAACCAGTTTAATGCCTTTGCGGTTCCGGGAGAAATTCGGCACCTCCGGATCCTCATGTAAGTGGGAACCGATTCCGTGGCCGACCAGATCGCGGACAACACCGTATCCGAAGCTTTCTGCATAAGCCTGGATCGCAGAAGACAGGTCATTGAGATGATTGCCAGCTTTTGCAAACTTAATCCCCTCAAAGAAAGATTGTCTCGTGACATCGATCAGTTTCTGCGCCTCCGGACTGATCTGGCCAACCGCATGGGTTCTTGCCGCATCAGAATGATATCCTTTGTAGATCACACCGGCATCGAGGCTGACAATGTCGCCCTCTTGGATGATATGATGTTTATTCGGAATACCATGTACCACTTCGTTGTTCACGGATACGCAGATGGATGCCGGATAACCGTTATAATTCTTAAAGGAAGGAACACACCCGAATCCACGGATCAGCTTTTCACCCAGACGGTCAATGTCCAGGGTGGACATTCCCGGCTGGATTGCTTTTCCCAGTTCTTCATGCACCTTTGCCAGAATTCTTCCGGCTTCCCGCATAAGCTCAATCTCTCTTGCGGATTTGATCGTTACGGCCATATTACGCCTCCAGGACAGCTTCGATGTCCTCAAATACTTTATTTAAATCCTGGGTTCCATCAACGGATTTCAGGATTCCGGCATTCTTATAGTAGTCGATCAGCGGCTGAGTCTGGTCATGATATACGGTCAGACGTTTCTTTACAGTCTCCGGCTTATCATCATCACGAAGCACCAGCTTCTGTCCGCATGCGTCGCAGACACCCTCTACCTTGGTCGGATTGTAAACGATATGGTAGGTAGCGCCGCAGGAAAGGCATGCTCTTCTGCCGGACATACGGTTGATGATAGACTCATCCGGAACGTCTACATCGATTGCAAAGTCCATCTTCTGTCCCAGCTTGTTCAGTGCTTCCGTGAGGCTTTCTGCCTGCGGAATGGTTCTTGGGAAACCGTCGAGTACATATCCGTTCTCACAGTCTGCCTCCGCGATGCGGTCTAACAGCATACCGATGGTTACATCATCCGGTACAAGCTGTCCCTGGTCCATGTAGGATTTTGCTTTCATACCAAGCTCTGTGCCGCCCTTGATATTCGCACGGAAAATATCTCCGGTGGAGATGTGCGGAATTCCATATTTCGCTGCAATCTTCTTTGCCTGGGTGCCTTTACCAGCACCCGGAGCACCTAACATGATGATCTTCATTCTGATTTATCCTCCTATTAGAACTAAGAAAGAATCCTGCGTTGCAGGATTCTCCGCCTGCGGTGGGTCGCAATGGCGACATGGTTCCTTTCCGCCGCAGTGCGATCCTCGCGGAGCGTTTTTGGTTTCATAGGACGCACTTTCCTATGAAACAAAAGAAGCTGCTGCCCTTACGCGTGCAGCAGCTTTCTCTTACGAACGCTTAATCATTTAAAAAACCTTTGTAATTTCGAACGATCATCTGGGACTCGATAGCCTTGATGGTCTCCAGGATAACGCTGACGATAATGATCAGGGAAGTACCCATGAAGGAGAGACGGCTTACCGTAAATACTCCGGAAATGATGATCGGGATAATGCTGACAATGATCAGACCGATTGCACCGATAAATACGATGTAATTTAAGATCTTGTCAAGGTATTCAGAAGTCGGTTTACCTGGGCGGATACCCGGGATGAAACCGCCGGACTTCTTCATATTGTTTGCCACTTCCAGCGGATTGAAGGTGATGGATGTGTAGAAATATGCAAAAAGCACGATCAGCACAAGATAGATCACCAGTCCCACAGAATATGCCGGCATTTCCGGTCTGAACCAGTAAGAAGAGTTCAGAACCATCAGGATCTTACCACCGATGGTGGTGTAGTCCGGATGGAAAAACTGTGCGATTACAATCGGGAAGGACATGATGGAGGAAGCAAAGATTACCGGGATGACACCTGCGGTGTTCACCTTTAACGGAATGTGGGAAGCCTGGCCGCCCACTAACTTTCTGCCTACCATCTTTTTTGAATACTGAACCGGGATTCTGCGCTCGCCATCCTGAAGGATGATTACGAACACAACCATAGCTGCAAGGATCGCAAGCATGATGAGCACGATCAATACAGTAGATCCGATGTTCTTGCTGTTGCTTAAAAATCTGGTGTACAGGGTGTTCACATCCTGCGGAAGGGAGGATACGATGTTGAACAGCAGGACGATGGAGATACCATTGCCTACGCCCTTCTCCGTAATACGCTCACCGATCCACATCAGGAATGCACTTCCTGCAGTCATGGTAGCGACTGCAATGATCACGCTCCATACATCATAATTGATCAGAAGTCCCTGGCCGCCAAAGCCGACAGACATACCAATGGACTCGATCAGTGCAAGTGCAACCGTTAAGTAACGGGTGTACTCTGCAATCTTCTTCCGGCCATCCTCGCCGTCACGCTGCATCTCTTCCAGTTTTGGAATTGCGATCGTGAGCAGCTGCATGATAATGGAAGATGTAATGTACGGGGTGATGCTCAATGCGAAAATGGACATGGAGGAGAAGGATCCGCCTGTCATCGCATTGAAAAATCCAAATGCGTCAGTGGACTGGTTTGCAAAAAAGTTTGCAAAGAAGTCCGTCTTTACTCCAGGAATCGGCAGTTCAGATCCGAAACGGATGACTACCAGCATGAGGAAGGTGAAGATCAGTTTTGTTCTGATCTCCTTAACCTTCCATGCATTTCGGAGTGTCTTTAACATATTAGATCACCTCGCAGGTTCCACCTAAAGCTTCAATCTTAGCCTTTGCACCCTCACTGAATGCATCTGCCTTTACGGTCAGCTTTTTGGTCAGTTCTCCGTTACCCAGGATCTTAACGCCATCTCTCGGATTCTTAACGATTCCGCTCTCAAGAAGAGTCTCAACAGTAACAACTGCATCGTTCTCGAAGCACTCTAAAGCGCTTACGTTGATACCAACGATAACTTTGGTGTTACGATTCTTGAAGCCTCTCTTCGGGAGACGTCTGTATAACGGCATCTGGCCACCCTCGAAACCAGGTCTCGGTGCGCCAGAACGTGCTTTCTGACCCTTGTGGCCCTTACCAGCGGTTTTACCGTTTCCGGAAGCGTGACCGCGTCCTCTTCTGAAATTATCACTATGCTTAGAACCTACAGCAGGCTGTAAATTGGATAAATCCATTGCACTGCACCTCCTTACTTCTATAATTAGATTTCTTCTACCTTAACTAAATGCTTTACGTGCCAGATCATACCTCTGACAGCCTCGTTATCCGGAAGCTCAACAGTCTTGTTGAGTTTCTTCAGGCCCAGAGCCTCTACGGTAGCTTTCTGCTTCGGGATAGCACCGATCGGGGATTTGACTAACGTTACTTTTAACTTCTCTGCCATTTCATTACCCTCCTTAGCCTAAGATCTCTTCAACAGATTTGCCGCGAAGTTTTGCATACTCTTCCGGAGTCTTAAGCTGAGTCAGACCGTTGATCACTGCAAGAACAACGTTGGTCTTGTTGTTGGAGCCTAAAGACTTAGCACGGATGTTCTTGATACCAGCAAGCTCCAGTACGGAACGAGCCGGACCACCAGCGATGATACCGGTACCTTCCGGAGCCTTCTTTAACAGTACAGAAGAGCTGCCGAACTTGCAGATGTGGTCGTGCGGGATACTCTTGTTCTCGTCAACCGGGATCTCTACCAGGTTCTTCATAGCTGCTTCTCTTCCTTTGCGGATTGCTTCCGGAACCTCACCAGCTTTACCAAGACCTGCACCTACGTGACCATTGCCATCACCTACTACTACCAGAGCAGAGAATCTCATGGTACGTCCACCTTTTACGGTTTTAGATACACGCTTGATTGCTACTACATTGTCATTTAATTCAAACTGACTTGGGTCAATAATTGTACGCTTCATGCCGTTCTCCTCTCTACTAGAATTTCAGACCAGCTTCACGAGCTGCGTCTGCAAGTGCCTGGATCTTACCCTGGTAAATGAAACCGCCTCTATCGAAAACGACTTCCTCAATACCCTTCTCCAGAGCTCTCTTAGCGATCAGAGTTCCAACATAGGTTGCTGCTGCAGTATCATTGGTGTGCTCAAGCTCAGCCTTAACTGCCTTCTCATTAGTGGATGCTGCTACCAGAGTATTGCCGACTGTGTCGTCAATAATCTGAGCATACATATGATTATTACTTCTGAAAACAGCCAGACGCGGTCTCTCTGCAGTACCTGCAAAGCGATTACGTAATCTGGTATGCTTTTTAACGCGAATTTCGCTTCTTGATTTCTTACTAACCATCTTTGTACTCTCCTTAATTATTTCTTACCAGTCTTACCAACTTTACGTCTGATAGTCTCATCAGCATACTTGATACCCTTGCCCTTATACGGCTCAGGTCTTCTCTTATCTCTGATCTCTGCAGCGTACTGGCCAACTTTTTCTTTATCGATACCTTTAACCGTGATCTTATTCTGGCCGTCCAGAACAGTCTCAAGACCTTCCGGATCTTCCATCTCTACCGGATGGGAGTAGCCCAGGTTAAGGGTTAATTTCTTGCCCTGCTTAGATGCTCTGTAACCTACACCGTTTACTTCCAGAACTTTCTCGTAGCCAGCGGTAACACCAACTACCATGTTGTTGATCAGGGTTCTGGTCAGACCATGTAAAGATTTCATCTTCTTTAAGTCATTCGGTCTGGTTACAACAATATGTCCATCTTCTTCCTTGATGTCCATCTCTACCGGTAACTCTCTCTCAAGGGTTCCCTTAGGACCTTTTACAGTCACTTTATTATTCTCTGCAATCGTTACAGTTACGCCTGCCGGGATTGCGATTGGCATTCTTCCGATACGTGACATGCCATTTACCTCCTACTTAAATTTTCGGAAAACGCTCTGTGCGTTTTCTGTTTTCAGTTACATAATATATAGAAGTAGCTTCGTGGCAACGAATTACCAAACGAATGCTAATACCTCTCCGCCTACGCCCAGACGACGTGCTTCCTTATCGGTGATAACGCCCTGGTTGGTAGAAATGATTGCGATTCCCAGACCGCCAAGTACTCTCGGAAGGTCCTCTTTGTTAGCGTATACACGCAGACCCGGTTTGGAAATTCTCTTGATGCCGCTGATGATCTTCTCATTCTTATCTGCACCGTACTTTAAGGTGATGCGGATGGTCTTGAATGCGCCGTCCTCAACGATATCGTATTTTGCAATGTAACCCTCTTTTACCAGGATGTCTGCGATAGCAAGTTTCATCTTGGAAGACGGTACGTCAACAGTGTCATGTTTAGCAGTGTTTGCGTTACGGATTCTTGTAAGCATATCTGCGATCGGATCACTCATAGTCATGATGGATAATTCCTCCTTAATATTGTTAGTTGGTTTCCTTTTTGTTGGACCTCACTCCTTCGAAACTTACAGGAACCACAGGGGGGCTTATAAGTTTCGGGAGGGACATCACTGATTGCGTTGCCTGTATTCTCACACGGGCTACAACGTCACTCAACTAAGCTCATGCTGCGCTTTACAGCTTGCATTCGCTAAGGTTCGTGACGGGCCTCGCACTAAGCTTGCCCAACGCCTTGCGGCTTGGGCTCGCTAAGTTGCTTTCGGCCTACCAGCTTGCCTTCTTAACACCCGGGATCTGGCCCTTATATGCCAGCTCACGGAAGCAGATACGGCAGATGCCGTACTTTCTTAAATATGCATGCGGACGTCCACAGATTCTGCAACGATTGTACTCTCTGGTGGAGAACTTCGCCGGACGCTGCTGCTTAATCTTCATTGAAGTCTTAGCCATGGATCTTTCCTCCTGTTATTTTGCAAATGGCATATTGAATAATGTCAAAAGTTCACGAGCTTCTTCATCAGTCTTGGCAGTGGTAACGAAGATGATATCCATACCTCTTACCTTGTCAACTTTATCGTATTCAATCTCAGGGAAGATCAACTGCTCTTTGATACCCAGAGCGTAGTTACCTCTGCCATCAAATGCGTTCGGGTTAACACCGCGGAAGTCACGTACACGCGGCAGAGCCAGGTTGATCAGACGATCAACGAACTCGTACATCTTCTCACCACGAAGGGTAACTTTACATCCGATCGGCATACCTTCTCTGATCTTGAAGTTTGCAACGGACTTTTTAGCCTTAGTGGTAACTGCTTTCTGTCCGGTAATCAGCTCTAAATCTCTAACTGCAGAATCCAGAACCTTAGCATTGTCTTTTGCCTCACCAACGCCCATGTTGATAACGATCTTATCAAGCTTCGGGACTTCCATGATGTTCTTGTAACCAAATTTCTTAATCAGTGCGTCAACCATCTCGCTCTGATACTGTTCTTTTAATCTAGCCAACTCTCTGTTCCTCCTCTCTGCAATTAGTCGATTACTTTACCGGTTGCCTTAGCAACGCGGACTTTCTTACCATCTTTTACTTCAAAGCCAACACGGGTAGCTTTGCCATCAACAACCAGCATAACGTTGGAAATATCCATTGCTGCTTCCTGATTTACGATGCCGCCCTGCGGGTTTGCAGCGTTCGGTTTGGAGTGCTTGGTAACCATGTTGCAGCCCTCAACCAGAACTTTACCGCCCTTAACGCTCAGGACTTTACCGGTTTTGTCTTTATCTTTACCTGCGATAACCTTTACCAGGTCGTCTTTTTTAATTTTCTGCACAGCCAATACCTCCTTACAGTACTTCCGGAGCCAGAGATACGATCTTCATGAACTGCTTCTCACGTAATTCTCTTGCTACCGGTCCAAAGATACGGGTTCCTCTTGGGGTCTTGTCATCTTTGATAATAACTGCTGCGTTCTCATCGAACTTGATATAAGAACCGTCTTTTCTGCGTGCGCCCTTAACGGAACGAACAACAACGGCCTTAACAACATCGCCTTTCTTTACAACGCCACCTGGTGTTGCATCTTTAACGGAAGCGACGATTACATCACCAATGTTAGCATATCTTCTTGTAGAGCCACCCATAACACGGATGCAAAGTAACTCTTTTGCTCCGGTGTTATCAGCAACCTTCAGTCTGGTTTCCTGCTGAATCATGCCTGATACTCCTTCCTGGATAACTTATTTAGCCTTCTCGATAATCTCAACCAGTCTCCATCTCTTGTCCTTGGACAGCGGTCTGGTTTCCATAACTTTAACGGTATCACCCTTGCCGCACTCGTTGTTCTCGTCATGAGCTTTTAACTTAACGGTCTTTTTTACGATCTTGCCGTATAAAGGATGTTTGATGTGGTCCTCGATTGCTACAACGATGGTCTTGTCCATCTTGTCGCTTACGACTTTACCTACGCGGGTTTTTCTTAAATTTCTTTCCACGGTCATGTTCTCCTTTCAAACCTTAAGCCAGTTTAGATTTCTCTGTAATAACAGTCTGAATTCTAGCGATATTCTTGCGAACCTCTTTGATTCTGCTGGTATTATCTAACTGGTTGGTTGCATTCTGGAATCTTAAGTTGAAAAGTTCTTTCTTTGCAGCTACTAATTCTTCCTGTAACTCAGCCGCTGATTTTGCCTTTAAACCTTCTACGAATTTATTAGTTTTCACTGTTATCACCGCCTTCTAAATCTGCTTTAGCAGCAATCTTACATTTGCATGGTAACTTGTGCATAGCAAGACGTAATGCCTCACGCGCGGTCTCCTCCGGAACACCAGCGATCTCGAACATTACTCTGCCCGGTTTAACAACTGCTACCCAGTACTCCAGAGCGCCCTTACCGGAACCCATTCGGGTCTCAGCCGGCTTAGCGGTTACCGGTTTGTCCGGGAAGATCTTGATCCAGACTTTACCACCACGTTTGATGTAACGGGTCATAGCAACACGGGCTGCCTCGATCTGGTTAGATTTGATCCAGCACGGCTCGGTAGCAACCAGACCGTACTCACCATAGTTAATTTTATTTCCTCTTAAAGCCTTACCGGTCATAGTTCCACGGAACTGTTTGCGGCGCTTTACTCTCTTAGGCATTAACATTATTTATCGCTCCCTTCCTTGTTTCCCTTAGTAGGAAGTACCTCGCCTTTGTAGATCCAAACCTTAACGCCAAGCTTGCCGTAGGTGGTATCTGCCTCAGCGAAACCATAGTCAATATCTGCTCTTAATGTCTGTAACGGAATGGTGCCCTCGCTGTAGAACTCGGTACGAGCGATATCAGCACCGCCAAGACGTCCGCCAACAGCGGTCTTGATTCCCTTAACGCCAGCCTTCATGGAACGACCCATGGTAGACTTCATAGCACGACGGAAGGAAACACGGTTTTCCAGCTGCTGTGCGATGTTCTCAGCTACTAACTGAGCATCGCGGTCCGGTCTCTTAACTTCTTTGATGTCAATAAATACTCTCTTGTCGGTGAGTTTCTGAACCTCTCCTCTGAGCTTCTCGATCTCTGCGCCGCCCTTACCGATTACAACACCCGGTTTAGCGGTGAAGATGATGATCTTCACTCTGTCAGATGCTCTCTCAATCTCAATTTTGGAAACGCCAGCGCTATACAGTTTCTTTTTGAGGAATTTACGAATGTTGTAATCCTCAACGAGGCAATCAGCGAAGTTGCCTTCTGCATACCACTTGGAATCCCAGTCTTTAATAACACCGACTCTTAAGCCGTGCGGATTAACTTTCTGTCCCATAATTGCCTCCTCTTATCTCTCATTCAGCACAACAGTGATGTGGCTCATTCTCTTTTCGATTCTGTAAGCTCTGCCCTGTGCTCTCGGTTTTACTCTCTTCATGGTCGGTCCCTTGTTAGCAAAGCACTCCTCTACGTAAAGTTTTGCCGGATCCATGTTGTTGTTGTTCTCTGCATTAGCAATTGCAGATTCCAGTAATTTTTTAATTAAAGAAGAAGCATATCTTGGGTTGTAAGTTACAATACCAAGTGCGGTCTGTACATCTTTGCCTCTGATGGCATCTAATACGAAGCAAGCCTTCTGAACAGAAACACGTGCGTAAGATAACTTTGCGCTCGGTCTGGTGTCCTTCTGGGCATTTCTCTCTCTCTTAATCTGACTTCTATGTCCTTTAGCCATTGCTAATTAACCTCCTTTCAATCCTGACGATTATCGTTTGGATTTCTTCTCGTCTTTTCCATGTCCTCTGTAAGTTCTGGTAGCTACGAACTCACCCAGCTTGTGGCCAACCATATCCTCGGTAACATATACCGGAACATGCTTTCTGCCATCGTGAACTGCGATTGTATGTCCAACCATCTGCGGGAAGATTGTGGAACGGCGGGACCAGGTCTTGATTACCTGATGCTGTCCTGCTGCGTTCATTGCATCAACTTTTTTCAGTAAGTGTGCATCTGCAAATGGTCCTTTTTTTAATGAACGTGCCATAGGTTTTGTATCCTCCTTGAATTATTTAATGGTCTTGCCGTCGCGTCTTCTTACAATCAGCTTATTAGACTGCTTGTTTTTCTTTCTGGTCTTCAGACCCAGAGCAGGCTTGCCCCACGGAGTAGAAGGACCCGGACGACCGATACCAGTCTTACCTTCACCACCACCGTGTGGATGGTCATTCGGGTTCATAACGGAACCGCGAACTGTAGGACGGATACCCATATGACGTTTTCTACCAGCCTTACCAAGGTTAACAAGATTGTGCTCGCCGTTGCCAACAACACCGATGGTTGCGCGGCATACGATCGGAACCATTCTCATCTCGCCGGAAGGAAGTCTTAAGGTTGCATATTTGCCTTCTTTTGCCATAAGCTGAGCAGCGTTACCAGCGGAACGAACCAGCTGACCACCCTTGCCCGGATACAGCTCAATATTATGAATCTGCGCACCAACCGGAATATTTGCCAGCGGTAAGCAGTTACCTACTTTAGCCTCTGCAGTCTCGCCGCTCATAACCTTCATGCCGTCGGTTAAACCAGCCGGAGCCAGGATATAAGCTTTCTCGCCGTCTGCATAGCAGATCAGTGCGATGTTTGCAGTTCTGTTCGGATCGTACTCGATACCGATAACGGTTGCCGGGATACCATCCTTGCTGTTTCTCTTGAAATCGATGATTCTGTATTTTCTTCTGGAACCGCCACCACGATGTCTAACGGTGATCTTACCCTGGTTGTTACGGCCAGCATTCTTCTTTAAAGAAGTAACCAGAGACTTCTCCGGGGTGGACTTGGTGATCTCACTGAAGTCAGAACCGGTCATATGTCTTCTGGAAGGTGTATATGGGTTGTATGTTTTATTCCCATGACTTGAACTCCTTTCAATTCCGTACACGTCCGTGCGTTTTCAACGCACTCGCGTGTATCTCTTTATCACGGCGCAGTATATTCTTTTCACTGGCTGCCGTATAGTTTCTTTTCATTTCATCGCTCAACTAAGCTCGGCTTTCAGCCTCGCTAAGGTTCGCGATGGGCTTTCGCACTAAATTCGTGCTCTGCGCACTCATTAAGTGCTCAATGCCTACAGACCTGCGAATACCTCGATCTCTTTGCTGTCCTCAGTTAACTGAACGATAGCTTTCTTGGTAGCAGCGGTCTTGCCGAAGGTCATACCACGTCTCTTGTTCTTGCCTTCGCTGTTCATGGTGTTTACACTCTTAACTTTGGTTCCCGGGAACATCTTCTCAACAGCCTCTTTGATCATGGACTTGTTCGCATCGGTGTGAACCAGGAAAGTGTATTTCTTCTCGCTCATTGCGTTCATGCTCTTCTCGGTAACAACCGGTTTCAGAATGACATCATAGTACTGAACGTTAGCCATTATGCGTACACCTCCTCGATATTTGCAACAGCAGCCTTGGTAGCTACTACGGTGTTGTATTTCAGAATGTCATATACGTTGATGGTATTGACATAAGCGGTCTTTACAGACGGGATGTTCTTAGCAGACTTAACAACGTTCTCGCTGTCCTCGCCAACTACTACCAGAGCCTTGTTAACCTTTAAGTTATTCAGAACGGTCTGGAATTTCTTGGTCTTGATCTCATCAAGTTTCAGCTCGTCAACAACGATGAACTTGTTCTCAAGCACTCTGCTGGTCAGTGCAGACTTCAGAGCTGCTCTCTTCTCTTTCTTGTTGAGTCTGATTGTGTAATCTCTTGGAGTCGGAGCGAATACGATACCGCCGCCGGTCCACTGCGGAGCTCTGGTTGAACCCTGACGTGCATGTCCGGTTCCTTTCTGTCTCCACGGTTTTCTACCGCCACCAGATACCTCAGAACGGGTTTTTGCTTTCTGAGTACCCTGACGATTGTTAGCAAGCTGTGCAACGACTGCCATGTGTACTAAGTGCTCGTTAACCTCAACACCGAATACAGCATCGTTTAAATCCATCTTGCCTACTTCATTACCTTCCATATTGTAAACAGATACGTTTGCCATCTGTGTGTTCCTCCTTTCTCGTCAAAGCTTACTTGGAAGCTTTCACTGTTTCTTTGATCGTTACTAAAGATTTCTTCGGTCCTGGAACAGCGCCCTTAACCAGAAGCAGATTGTTCTCAACGTCTACGCGGACAATCTCAAGGTTCTGAATGGTAACCTGCTTGGAACCCATATGTCCCGGCATGCCTTTACCCTTGAATACCTTGCTCGGATCAGAACAAGCACCGTTGGAACCCTGATGACGATGGAACTTAGAACCATGAGCCATAGGTCCTCTGTGCTGACCATGTCTCTTGATCGCGCCCTGGAAACCTTTACCTTTGGAAACAGCGGTTGCATCCACCTTATCGCCGTTAGCGAAGATGTCAGCTTTGATCTCGTCCTTTACAGAATAGTCTTCTGCGTTCTCGAAACGGAACTCGCGGACGAATCTCTTGTAGGAAACACCTGCCTTGTCGAAGTGTCCCTTAACCGGTTTGCTAACCAGTTTTTCTCTCTTGTCTACAAAACCAACCTGAACTGCTTTGTAGCCATCGTTCTCAACGGTCTTAACCTGGGTTACTACACACGGGCCAGCCTGAAGAACGGTTACCGGAACTAACACGCCATCTTCGTTGAAGATCTGAGTCATTCCGACTTTGGTAGCTAAGATAGCTTTCTTCATTTCAATTTCCTCCTTACAGCGGATTACCTTTTACGGCAATCATACTAAAGCTTATTTCTGTTTCATTTTGATGTCGATATAAACACCAGCCGGCATTTCCAGTTTGCTTAATGCATCAACTGTTTTCTGGCTCGGAGTGGTGATATCGATAAGTCTTTTGTGAGTTCTCTGCTCGAACTGCTCTCTGGAATCTTTGTACTTGTGTACCGCTCTCAGAATAGTTACTACCTCTTTCTTGGTCGGTAACGGTACCGGTCCACTCACCTGAGCCCCTGTCTTCTTTACGGTCTCGATGATTTTTCCAGCAGACTGATCAACTAACTGGTGATCATAAGCTTTTAATGTGATTCTCATTACTTGACTTGCCATAAAAAAAGTCGCCTCCTTTTCGCACTTTTGTTTGAAGTACGACAAGCGGTGACTGTACACATCTCCGTGTGTGTCGCGCGGACTACACACTGCGTTACTGCAATTACTCTTTTACTACAGCTGTTAAATTGGTACAGTGACTTGTCGTCAGTTTCCTAACTTGACATTCGCTCCACGGAAAACCTGCCATCTGGGCAGCAACCTCACGCTTCATCGCTATCATGTCACAGCCTTTGTATAATATCATAGTCTTTCCATAAAAGCAAGTATTTTAGCCATTATTTTTATGTTTTCATTCACATACAATCCTGTTTCTTTATTTTCAGGCAAAACGTGTTTCTTCTATATAAAATGCGTGTCAGCAGCGCAGACTTCGGTTCGCTGCCCGCAAAATACAAAAGGGAAACCTTACAGTCTCCTGACTGTCAGTTTCCCATTCATGATCATTCCTATTCACACACATATATATGATGTTTGGGACAAAAGGTTTTTTAACCCCGGATTTTTTAATCGTTATCCCAATCCGGTTCTTCCGGGCTGCGGTAGCTTCCGCCATCTACGCTCTCGTCATCCTCCTTGACCAGGATGCCGCCACTGTTGGTTTTATATTTTGTACCATTGCTGTCTTTCACAGTCGTATTTTTCGCGATCTTTCCAGATGTGTTGACTACATAATTCTTGAAGCTGTTGCCACTCGGAATACTGTATACCTCATACTTGCTGCCGGAATCTGCCTTCTGGAGCTTGCCCATATAGTAAAGGTAATTATCATATACACCCGTATAGCCACGGCCAGTAGAATTAAAATAGTAAGGCCAGGATACACCGCCCTCCGTGATGTTGTACTTTCCTTTCAGCATGCTGCTCTGTGCGTAGGTGCCAAAGTAATAAGCAGTGTATTCACCGCCGCTGGTATAAACCTTCTGGATTCCGTATACCGGGACACCATACTCATTGAACAAGTAAGTATTGCTGTTGATGCGTTTTAAGTCACTGGTTTTTGCACTGCCCTTCGCAGGACCAGTTTCCGGAACTCCCTTGGAATTAAAGTAGAACCATTCTACATCGTGATCGTAATGTCCCTGAAGATATTCCGGCGGTTCCGTAGAATACCACCCTGTCCGCACCTTACCGTCCGTGTCGACCAGACGGTAATCTTCGATGTTGTCGGATTCATCTCCGGTAACGCAGACCCAGCCAGTCTGGAGTGCGCCATCCTCCCGCAGGCAATAATAGGTTCCATTGATCTTTTTCTGTTTTACGTTAGTTCCATTCTCATTCGGAACGACTTTCTTTCCGTTTGTTCCAAAATAATACCAGTACTGGCCATCACTCGCAGTCTCAAACGGACCTGTATGGGTATCAGTATCCTGATACTCCTCCGGCGGAGTCAGCTTTTTCCAGCCAGTCACCATAACGCCAGAATCATCGCAGTAGTACATATCATCCAGGATCCATCCGGTCTCCATAACACCGCTGTCACCAAAATAATGATACTGGCCGTCGATCTGTACCCACTTATCTTTGGAGCACTTGCCATTGTTTCCAAAATAATACCAGTCGTAACCGGAAGCTTTCCGGCTGTTAGCTACCTGCAGCCACTTATTTGTGATCATGATACCGCTGGCATCCACATAGTAATCGTCGTTATCGACCCACTTATTGGTTGCCATGGCACCACTGCTCTCCAGATAACGCCAGGTTCCGTCCTGCGCCTGACGCCATGCATTGGTGACCTTGCTTCCATTATTATTGTAATAAACCCAGTTGCTGCCCTCCTGTGCCCAGCCGGTTGCCGCAAACGCAGTGATTCCAGCCGTCCCAAGGCTCATAACCGCAGCCAGCATAACCATTGCAAAATTCTTTTTCTTCATATTATAAAGCTCCTTCGTATCATTGCGCCGCCGCTTCTTTTTGCAGGTCCATCCGAAACCGGCAATCATCCTTATTCAAGCGACCTTTATGCTTTCCATTTTAGCAATAATACACAGATTATTCAACCAATTCACACGAAATAGATTCTTACAAATTTCGGACAAATAACAATATAAGTATATGACAAGGGCCGTGTGAGTTGCCGAAAGGCAACTCACACGGCCCTATTAAAGTGAATCAAATTGTTACTCTGTTTTATACCTCAAACATCAGATCACCGTAGCTCGGGAATGGCCACAGGTCCTTGTCTACGATCATTTCCAGCTTGTCGGCCGGTGCACGGAGTGCTGCCATAGCCGGAACAACCTTATCGTGGTAAGCATGGGCCTGAGCCTCTGCACCGGAAACACCTGCTGTTTTCTCCGTAATGTCGGTCAGTGCTGCCAGAGCCACTTTCATGTCAGACAGCAGTGCAGAAGTTTCGGTAAGCAGTTCTGTCTGCACACTGGTATCTGCCTCTGGACATGCAGCCTTGACTGCTCCCAGGGAACCTGCCAGCTGGGTTGTGTACTTGATAACTGCCGGGATGATCTGCTTGCTTGCCATATCGATCATGGTCTTTGCTTCAATGTTGATCATCTTGGAATATGCCTCGTACTCAACCTCGGCGCGGGACTCCAGCTCTGCCTTGGTGAATACGCCAAAGGATTCATACAGCTTCACAGCCTTATCGGTGGTGATAGCCGGGATTGCATCCACCATGGATCGGATGTTCGGAAGGCCGCGTCTCTCTGCTTCTTCTACCCATGCATCGGAATAGCCGTTGCCGTTGAAGATAATGCGCTTATGATCGCGGAACAGCTTCTTGATCATGTCATGAACTGCAGTATCAAAATCCTCTGCCTTTTCGAGTTCATCTGCTGCTTCCTTAAATACCTCAGCCACAATGGTATTCAGCACTACGTTTGCCGGAGCGACAGAATCCGAAGATCCCACCATACGGAACTCAAATTTATTTCCGGTAAATGCAAACGGTGAAGTACGGTTACGGTCGGTTGCATCTTTGTCCAGATCCGGAAGGGTTGCAACGCCGGTCTTTAAGGTACCGCCGGTCTTGGAATGGGTTGCCTCACCGGTGCTGCACAGCTGATCGATGACATCCTCCAGCTGCTCACCTAAGAATACAGAGATGATGGCTGGCGGTGCCTCATTTGCACCCAGACGATGATCGTTTCCGATATCGGCTGCGGATTCACGAAGCAGGTCTGCGTGGGTATCAACTGCCTTTAAGATGCAGGCCAGAACCAGAAGGAACTGGATATTTTCATGAGGGGTATCACCCGGATTTAACAGGTTCACGCCGTCATCGGAAGTCAGGGACCAGTTGTTATGCTTACCGGAACCATTGACACCTGCGAACGGTTTCTCATGAAGCAGGCAGGTAAGGCCCTGACGGCCGGCAACCTTCTTTAAGGTTCCATGACCATCTGGTTGTGGTCTACTGCCAGGTTTGCCTGATCGTAGATCGGAGCCAGCTCATGCTGTGCCGGAGCAACCTCATTGTGCTGGGTCTTGGAGGTAACACCAAGCTTCCAGAGTTCCTCATTGACTGCCTTCATGTAAGCACCAATACGCTCACGGATCGCACCAAAGTAATGGTCATCCAGCTCCTGTCCCTTAGGAGGCATTGCGCCAAATAAAGTACGGCCGGTGTAGATCAGGTCTTTTCTCTGTAAATATTTCTGACGGTCTACGATGAAATACTCCTGCTCCGGACCAACAGATGGACATACACGCTTTGCAGTGGTATTGCCAAAGAGTCTTAAGATTCTTAAGGACTGCTCGTCAATCGCCTGCATGGAACGGAGAAGCGGGGTCTTCTGATCCAGTGCTTCACCGGTATAAGAACAGAATGCAGTTGGGATGCAAAGAGTTACGCCACATGCATCTTCTCTTAAGAATGCCGGGGAGGTGCAGTCCCATGCGGTATAGCCTCTTGCCTCGAAGGTAGCACGCAGACCACCTGAAGGGAAGGAAGATGCATCCGGCTCACCTTTGATCAGCTCTTTGCCGGAGAATTCCATGATTACCTTTCCCTCTGAATCTGGTGCAGAAATGAAGGAATCATGCTTCTCAGCAGTTACACCAGTCAGCGGCTGGAACCAGTGGGTATAATGGGTTGCTCCTCTTTCGATGGCCCAGTCCTTCATTGCATGTGCAACTACATCTGCAATGGATGGATCCAGCTCAGCACCATCTTCGATGGTCTTTTTCATTTTCTTGAAAACGCTCTTTGGTAAGCGTTCTCTCATAACGGTTTCGTTGAAGACGTTCTTGCCAAAAATCTCAGCTACATTTACGATTTCGCTCATAGACTTTTCCTTCCTCTCATTCAGAATTGCCGTTCCCGGTCTCCTCATCCTGCCCGACTGTTTTTTATCGATGAGCAGCTATTCTCACAGCTGCATGTTTCTTCAAGCCAGGCTTCGGTTAACCAACGGATGCGCCAAAGGCGCTTCTTGATAGTTATGTAAAAAAAATGGTGCTCTTCCTTATTGGAAGAACACCATCGTTCCCTACCTAAAATAACCCATCGGGTAAGAAAATGCAAGTATTTTTTCGCATTTTCTTTTATTTTTTTGCAAGGTCTCAGGCTTTTCCAACAGAACCGAACAGTTCCATCTTCTCTTTTACAGTTGCTTTAATAGCCTCTGCGCCAGGTGCGAGCAGCTTACGCGGGTCAAAGCCCTTGCCCTCTAAGTCCTTACCTGCCTCGATGTATTTGCGGGTAGCATCTGCGAAGGATAACTGACACTCGGTATTTACGTTGATCTTTGCAACGCCGAGGTCGATCGCTTTCTTGATCATGTCAGCCGGGATACCGGTACCGCCGTGCAGAACTAACGGCAGATCGCCAACCTTCTCTTTGACTGCTGCCAGAGTCTCAAAGCTTAAGCCCTTCCAGTTTGCCGGATATTTACCGTGGATGTTGCCGATACCTGCTGCCAGGAAGTCCACACCGAGATCTGCGATCATCTTGCATTCGTTCGGGTCTGCACACTCGCCCATACCGATTACGCCATCTTCCTCGCCGCCGATGGAGCCTACCTCAGCCTCAATGGAAAGTCCCATGGCATGGGCAACCTTTACTAACTCTTTGGTCTTCTCTACGTTTTCCTCGATCGCATAGTGGGAACCATCGAACATGATGGAGGAGAAGCCAGCCTTAATGCACTTGTAGCAGCCATCGTAGGTGCCGTGGTCTAAGTGCAGGGCTACCGGAACGGTAATGTTCATTTCCTCGATCATGGCCTTTACCATAGCGGAAACAGTCTTAAAGCCGGTCATATATTTGCCTGCGCCCTCAGATACACCCAGAATGACCGGGGAGTTTAACTCCTGTGCGGTTGCAAGGATTGCCTTGGTCCACTCCAGGTTGTTAATGTTGAACTGACCTACTGCATAGTGTCCTTCTACTGCCTTCTTCAGCATTTCTGTTGCAGATACTAACATGTTCAAAACCTCCGTTTTCTATAATTTTGCCGCAATGCCTGTCCCAAAGCAGACACCATCCGGTAACTGTCTTGTTTTTCTGTTACCGCGGCTACTGCTTCTATTATAGTACAAAAACTGATTTTTGTGAAGCATATAACATTCCAATTACAGTCCAAGAATTTCAGCTACCGTATTCTCCATATCGGCTGCGTCGCACTCTCTGGTATGGCGGATCTTGGCATTGCGGATCTCTTCCACCGCACGCGGGATTGCCACGCCGGATGCTTTGCACAGTGCATCGATGGATGCAAACTCATCGGTGTCTGCTTCCTTGCCAGTTACTGCTGCCATAACGCTGTGGGAGAACTTGTACGGGCTTGCGGTAGATGCAATGACCGCCGGGGTCCTGTCTCCGGTCTCCTCCACATACTTTTTATATACGCAGGAAGCAACTCCGGTATGCGTATCAATGATGTATCCGGTCTCATCTGCCAGATGCTTAATGCCTGCAGCATTCTCTGCCTCGGTTGCATAACCGCCTACAAAGTCCTTCATGAAGGCTTTCATGGAATCAGTTACCGTATAAGCACCCTTAGTGCTTAAATCTTCCATAAGCTTCTTGTTTGCAGCTGCATCACAGCCGGTGCTTAAGTAGATCAGGCGCTCTAAGTTGCTGGAGATCAGAATATCCATGGACGGGGAGTTGGTCAGGATAAACTCTCTCTTGCGGTCATAGGTACCAGTCTTAAAGAAGTCGTAGAGAACCTTGTTGTCGTTGGATGCGCAGATCAGGGTCTTGACCGGAACACCCATCTGCTTTGCCAGATATGCAGCCAGGATGTTTCCGAAGTTTCCGGTCGGGACCGTCACGTTGATGAGATCACCGTTCTTGATCTCACCATTCTGTACCAGCTTCGCATATGCATAAACATAGTAAACCACCTGCGGGACCAGACGGCCGATATTGATGGAGTTAGCTGAGGAAAGCTGGAAGCCCTTCGCTGCCAGTTTTGCCGCAAACTCTTTATCGCCGAAAATTTTCTTAACGCCGGTCTGGGCATCATCGAAATTGCCGTGGATAGAAACAACTGCTGTGTTTTCGCCCTTCTGGGTTACCATCTGCAGCTCCTGTACCTTGCTGACACCGCCCTTCGGATAAAATACAATGATGCGGGTTCCCGGTACATCCGCAAAGCCAGCCATAGCAGCCTTTCCGGTATCGCCGGAGGTTGCTGTCAGGATCACGATCTCATTTTCCACATGGTTCTTCTTTGCAGAGGTTGTCATAAGATACGGAAGAATGGACAGCGCCATGTCTTTAAATGCGATCGTGCTTCCGTGGAACAATTCCAGATAGTACGCGCCGTCTGCCTTTACAAGCGGAGCGATCTCCTCTGTATCGAACTTGCTGTCATATGCGTGATCGATACAGTAACGCAGCTCCTCCTCTGTAAAATCAGTTAAAAACTGTTTCATAACCTGGTATGCAGTCTCCTGGTAGGTCATGCCTGCCAGCTCTTCCATGGATACATCCAGCTTCGGAATAGAAACCGGCATAAACAGTCCGCCATCGTCTGCCAGACCCTTTAAAATAGCCTGGGATGCTGTCAGCCCGCTCTCGCCGCCTCTGGTGCTCTGATATGTTAAATTCATAGCTCTTTCCTTTCTCCCTCTGCAAATAAGGTTGCTGTTCTCGCGTTGCGCAAACATAAATATGCACAGGTTTTTGTAACAATTATTTTTGTTGATTGTAGCACAGGCAAATACGGTTTGTCCATGATTTATTATGGTTACGATTCAAAAAATTCCTGTCCACGGGCGATAAGAGAAGCACAATCTCTGTACAATGCAGCATCAGATGTGTATTGAAGGTTAGGTTCGGATATGCTAAACTAAATGGAAATTAAAAAACCCGGAAATTATCTTACTACACAAATTAAGGAGAACCTGCAATGTACACTTACGCCTGGTATCACTGGCTTACTTTCTTCTATATCTATTGCTTTTTCGGATGGATCTTTGAGTCCACCTATGTGTCCTTAAAGAAGCACCACTTTGTCAACCGTGGATTTTTGCGGCTTCCCATGCTGCCCCTGTATGGAACCGGCGCAGTTATGATGCTCTGGGTTTCTCTCCCGGTCAAAAATAACCTGTTTCTTGTTTACTGCTCCGGTGTTGTAGCAGCCACTTTATTGGAATATGTGACCGGCTATGTAATGGAACGTCTGTTTAAGGTACGCTACTGGGATTACAGCAACCAGAAATTTAATATTCACGGTTATATCTGTCTGACCTCTTCCATTGCCTGGGGATTCTTAACCATCCTCATGACGGAGGTCATCCACAAGCCGATCGAGCACCTTGTGCTGAATCTGCCACCGGTACTCGAATGGTGCCTGCTTGGAGCCGTCAGCGGCTGCTTTGTGATGGATACCATCCAGTCCACGAAGGAAGCCCTGGGACTGGCAAAGGCTCTGGAAAGCGTTGCAAAGCTGCGTGCAGACCTGGAGGATATGCAGGTACAGCTTGCACTGTTAAAGGCCGAAACCATGCAGAATGTAGAAAATGCGAAGGAAGAGCTGCTGGATGCTGTTGCTGAAAATGTAGAAAACAGCAGGCAGCTGGCTGCCGCGCGGAAAGAAATGCTGGCAACCGCTGCCGAAATTCACCGGGAAGCCATTGCTGCACGGAAAGAAGAATTTGTGGAAGCTGTGGAAGCACATAAAGAAGCTGTTGCTGCGCGGAAAGAGGAACTGGCAGAGGCAATGGAATTACACAAGGAAACCGTTGCTGCACGGAAAGAAGAACTGGCTGCATCGTTCGATGCCAAAAAAGCGGCTCTGGCTGCACGCATCAGCAGTCTGAACGAAAAGATTGCCGACACGACCAGCCGTTTAAACAGCAGAAAAGCCATCGCACGTCCCTCTATCCTGCAGCGCAACCCATCTGCGGTCTCCCGGCGTTTCGCTGATGCATGGAAAGAGCTGTATAAAGAATGGGAAGATGAAAAACACGCCTAGCCGGAAGCTTTTCTCTGAAAAGTCCGGTCCAGGAAAACGCCCAGTTGCAATACCGGAGGCATTGTTATGGATTTAAAACAGATCGAATATATTGTAAAAATTGATGATGAACACAGCATTACCCGGGCTGCAGAAAAGCTTTTTGTCACCCAGTCTGCCTTAAACCAGCAGCTTCTCCGTCTGGAAAAGGAGCTAGGTGCCCCGCTCTTCCACCGCAGCAAGGTCGATATGCGTCCTACCGAAATTGGTCAGGTCTACCTCGATAATGCGCGGGAAATCCTGCGGATCAAGCAGCGGACCTATAACCTGATCAACGATATGACTGACGCTAAAAAAGGCCGCCTTTCCATCGGCTTTACCCCGGGGCGCGGCAGCGAAATGTTCACACACGTCTACCCGGCCTTCCACCAGGCTTATCCCAATGTTATCGTAGAGCCACATGAGCTGAGTGTACGCCGTCAGCAGCAGATGATCTCCCAGGGTAATCTGGATATCGGATTCCAGACACTCTCCGAACGCCAGCGGACCGACAGTGAATACATAAAACTTGGAGAAGAAGAAATCTTTCTTCTGGTCCCAAGTATTCACCCGGCCGTGGAAAAGCTCTCTGCTACACCTGCTTCGCCGCTTCCGCATTCAGCACAGACTACCGAACCGGCAGCTCCCCCGCTCCATTCCGCCACCTATCCGCTTGCCAATCTTAACCTGTTTCAATACGAACCCTTTGTGCTGATGTACAAGGAATCCACCATCCGGGCCATCACCGATGAGATCTTCCGCAAATCCGGCTTTACCCCGAATGTACTTTTTGAAACCGCCAGCAACAACACCGTGCTCTCCATGATCCAGGCAAACCTTTGCTGCGGTGTTGTTCCGGAGCATTATGTGCGCAATCTGCCCTCCGGGATCAGCTGCTTTGCGTTTTCTTCCCACCCGTCGTGGGATATTGTAGCCAACTACCGCAAGAACGGATATTTAAGTGAAGCCGCCAAATACTTTATTGAGCTCGTGCGGGAATTCTGGAAATGACAATATTGATAACTTAATAGGCCCGTGGAGGTTGCCAAAGGCAGCTTCCACGGGCCATTGTTTTACAATTATATTGTTATATTTTAGTATGCTCTTCCCCAGTATACCATCTTCTTCGCCGGTTTTCCGCAGCATACGCACTTGTCGGACAGATTCTCCTGTGCGAACGGCATGCAGCGGGAAGTTGCTGCGGTATCTTCTTTGATCTTGTCTTCGCAAGCCTGCTCGCCGCACCACATTGCCTTTACAAAACCAGGTTTCTCGTTGATGGTCTTTACAAACTCATCATAAGTGGTTGCCACATAGGTATGGGAATCGCGGTGTGCTCTTGCACGCTCCAGCATATCGTGCTGAATGGTGTCTAAGAGCTCGCTTACCTTTGTCTCGATCTCATCCAGGGAAACGGTTACCTTCTCGTGGGTATCACGGCGAACCAGAACCGCCTCGTTATTCTCGATATCTCTCGGTCCGATCTCGACACGTACCGGGATACCGCGCATCTCAGACTCACTGAACTTCCAGCCCGGGCTCTTATCGGAATCGTCGACTTTCACCTTGAAGTTGGAAAGGACATCTCTTAACTCGAATGCTTTGTCCAGAACGCCTTCCTTCTGCTGCTGGATCGGAACGATCACAACCTGGGTCGGTGCGATTCTCGGCGGCAGGACCAGACCATTGTTGTCACCGTGCACCATGATGATGGCACCGATCATACGGGTGGTCATACCCCAGGAGGTCTGGTGCACATACTGCAGGGTGTTGTCCTTTGCTGCGTACTGGATACCAAATGCCTTTGCAAAGCCATCTCCAAAGTTATGGCTGGTACCGGACTGCAGTGCTTTTCCGTCATGCATCAGAGACTCGATGGTGTAGGTTGCCTCTGCACCTGCGAATTTCTCCTTGTCGGTCTTCTGTCCGCGGATAACCGGGATAGCCAGAACCTGCTCGCAGAAGTCTGCATACAGATTCAGCATCTGGATGGTTCTTGCCTCTGCCTCTTCTGCAGTTGCATGGGCAGTATGTCCCTCCTGCCATAAGAACTCTCTGGAACGAAGGAACGGACGGGTAGTCTTCTCCCATCTTACAACGGAACACCACTGGTATATACCTTCGGCAGATCACGGTAAGAGTGAATATCCTTTGCATAGAAATCGCAGAACAGTGTCTCAGAAGTCGGGCGTACACACAGACGCTCCTGAAGCGGCTCAAGTCCACCGTGGGTTACCCATGCAACCTCCGGGGCAAAGCCTTCTACATGGTCTTTCTCTTTCTCAAGCAGGCTCTCCGGAATAAAAATCGGCATGTAAACATTCTGAACACCGGTTTCTTTAAAACGGCGGTCCAGCTCATGCTGGATATTCTCCCAGATTGCATAGCCTGCCGGCTTGATGACCATACATCCCTTTACGCTTGCATAATCACACAGCTCTGCCTTTTTTACCACATCCGTATACCACTGGGCGAAATCTACGTCCATGGATGTGATCGCTTCTACCATTTTTTTATCCTTTGCCATGGTTAATCTCCTTTTTTCCGGAAACGCAGGTCCATTTCTGCCTGCAGGTTTCCTGTTTTATTTTTTCATGTTCATAGGGTGCAATTTCCTATGAACCAAAAAAGCCATCCGGTCCTTTGCCATCTCTGACAAGGGACCGAATGACCAGATAAATTCGGCGGTACCACCCTGATTAGTACTTTCCTTATAAAAAGCACTCGCTCTATGCTCCGTTAACGCCGGAAACTACGCTGCAGTTCACTGCAGGACTCCAAGGCCGGTTCAGCATCCAGGGACATGAAGGTCTTGCACCAGATGGCCTTCTCTCTGTAATGTAATGGCTGCTTACTAATCCTCTTCACGGTCATTGCTCCTATGAAGCCTTAGCTATCGTCCAGATAACCAGACGCAGTTATTTTGTAACTGCACGGTTGATTTTAAGCCATTTTCCAGCCTTTGTCAAGAGGCTGGAGCTTCATATCCCAGTTGCAGGGTGATGAGCGCATCCTGCGTCACAATGTCGCTGTCAAACCAGGTATAGTTCCGGACAATTTCTGACAGATTTCCATGCTCCGCGTCATAAACCGCCTGTGGAATGCTGCCGATCAGCTGTCCCAGATTGTCCCCCTCTTTGACACCGGGGAGCGGCTGCCCTGCTTTTTATAAAGCATGCCGATGGCACAGGTTGCTTCACAGGTATTGATCAGCCTGGAGGGAGGTGTAAACAGTGTAGATTTTAATGTTACAGATTGTACGGTTAATTCATAAACCATGTAATATCACCTCGAAGCTTCCTGTCTCCGGTTATGCCCTTTCTTCTCGTAATATTTTTTCTTTTCCTCATACATTTTTTCATCAGCTTCTTTTAAGAGCTCATCCAGTGCCGCACACTCTTCCCTCCAGACTGCACCGCAGGAGATGCTGACATGATGCTGTCTGGCATTCAGCCGCAGCTGGCTCATAAGAAATTCAAACTGCTGTTCCAGGATATCCGGATAGATCACCACGAATTCATCCCTGCATTTCCATGCAAAACCATGTAAAAAAGAAGCCATAAAAGGAAATTATTCACCAATCATGATCTTAATGATCTCGTCGTTTGTCTCTTTCATTCCCTCTTTTCCAAGACGGCCGACATTCTGCAAAGTACTCTCGATTCCCTTGGATACGATTCCGTCTCCGCTGCGGAACTGCTGTCCGCGGATGTACATATTGTAACCGAGGATTCCAGCGTCTACCGCAGATGCGATCTTTGCAGCACAGGATGCCTTTGCACCATCACACACAATGCCGGAAACAATGGCAAGTGCGTTCACTACCGTATGCTCTACCTCCTTGAATCCGCCTCCGCAAAGATAGGCGATTCCGGCCCCGGCACCAGCTCCGGCTCCAACTGCCCCGCAATATGCTGACAGACGGCCGATCGGAGTTTTTACATGAATGGTCGTCAGGTTTGCCAGTGTCAGGGCACGGTAGCGTTTCTCCTCGCTGGCCCCCAGCTCCTTTGCATAAACAATGACCGGAACAGAAGTGGTAATTCCCTGGTTGCCGCTTCCGGAGTTGATGACTACCGGCATTTCGCAGCCATTCATACGGGCATCGGAGCCTGCCGCAGCCATGGCCTTTGCCCTTACGCGGACATCGTCCCCATCCATATCCAGCAGCACCTTGCCGATATTTGCACCGTAATCATTCTTCAGTCCTTCCTCGGCAATCGCAACATTAAAAGCAATCTGCGGATCCAGGATCTCTTTGACATCGTTCACATCGACCGTAGTAGCAAAATCCCAGATATGCTCCATGTCTAAGAGCGTGCGGTCTGTCAGACCGTCCTCGCTGTCATCGGACACAGCCTCCTTACGCAGGACTTCACCGTTTTTCTCGATGAGGACAATGTTAGTATGGTAATTTGCGATGCGCACCTTTGCGTAATCTTCCCCGTGATATACGGTTACGATGATATCGAAGGTACAGCCTCCTGCCAGATGCTCCACCTCGATCGGCACGGTTTCCATGAACTGCTTCATCTGCCCGGTCTGCTCCGGGGTAACCTGTGCGATAACCTCTAACTGCTTCTCCGGGTCTCCTGCCACGATTCCTGCTGCCACTGCCGCATTGATTCCCTTCAGGTGTCCGGTGTTCGGCACGATCACGGATTTGACATTCTTAATGATGCTGCCGCTGGCTCTACCTTTACCTTGTCCGGCTGTGCGCCCAGTGTTTTCTTTGCAACTGCACCCGCATAAGCCAGTGCGATCGGTTCCGTACATCCCATAGCCGGGATCAGCTCTTCCTTCAAAATCTGAATATATGCCTGATAACGTGGATCTGACTTTTCCATCTCGTTATCCCCTTTCTTTTGTTTTATGGGCCAACCATACTGATCAGGTATGAGACCCTGCCTCTTTCATCTTACGGCTTGCCTTGTTGATAATTTTATCGTAACATAGAGTCAGGCTAATGTAAAATTTAAAGTTTTTATCATATCGTTTAAAATTTTTTAACGATCAGAAGGAGGATTTGTTATGGAATTTCGAGAGATCACGACCTTTCTCCAGGTCGCACAGCACCAGAGCTTTTCCAAGGCTGCCAGGCAGCTTGGCTATTCCCAGGCAGCCGTGACCATTCAGATCAAACAGCTGGAAAACGAGCTGGGAGTCCATCTTTTTGACCGGATCGGGAAACAGATTTCCCTGACACACCAGGGGCAGGTATTTTACCAGTATGCCATCTCCATCCAGAAAGGCCTGGCGCAGGCCCGTCAGGCAGTCTCCGACTCGTCTGAATTAAACGGAAAGCTCTGTCTCGGTACCATCGAGTCCATCTGCGCTTCCATCTTCCCAGAGCTTCTTTCGGAATACCACCGGCTATACCCGGAGGTAACCATCAGTATCGTGACGGACTCTCCCGATGTGTTGCTGGAGCGGATGAACGAAAATGCCATTGATATCGTTTACCTGTTAGACCGGCGCATCTACGACAACCGCTGGCACAAGACGCTGGAGATACCAGAGGAAAACATTTTTGTTGCTTCCCCCGGCCACGAGCTGGCACAGGCAGACCGGGAGTTAGAGCTCGACGAGGTTTTGCAGTTTCCGTTTCTTCTGACTGAAAAGGATGCCAGCTACCGCCATATGCTGGAGCAGTATCTTGCTGCCTCCGACCGCTCCATCAGGCCCTTTCTGGAGATTGGAAGTACTGAATTCATTATCCATATGCTGTTAAAAAATACAGGGATTTCTTTTCTGCCGGAATTTACGATCCGGCGGGAAGTAGAGCAAAAGCGTCTGACCGCCTTAAAGGTCCGCGGATTTCAGATGCAGACCTGGCGTCAGATCTTTTACCACAAAGATAAATGGGTCACCAGGGAAATGCAGGAATTTCTGCGTCTGGCCCAGAAAATGCAATAATGCGGTAAAAATAAGGGTTAAGATTTCTTTTATTACTTCTGGCTCTCCTCGTAGCACTGGCGTACTGCCTGGGCCAGCTGGTCTGCACAGGAGGTATCCTTAAAGCCGCAGGTATTACCATGCAGGGTATTGTAGATCTGGTCTACGGTCATGCCGTCTACCAGCTTGCTGATCGCCTTTAAGTTACCGTTACATCCTCTTGTGAATTCTACGTTTTTTACAATGTTGCCCTCTAAATCAAAAGACAGCTCTGTCGGGCACACATTGTGCGGTTTTACCGTGTATCTCATAGTTCAACTCCTCCTCTTCATTATGCTGCTGTTCACATAAGCGTGCCCAGCAACGGGGTTTTGCCGGTGATTCACGTTTCAAACCGGCAAAATCTGCTGCAGATCAGTCGCTGTCTGGCAGCAGCTTGATCCGCACGATGATCCGGCGGACAAAACCACCCTCCGGAACCTCGATATCTTCCTCATGACTCTGCGCCGGGAACTCTCCGCCCTCTTCCAGCTCTAACATCAGCCAGTTGTAAGCTGCCTCCCGTGCATCGTCCAGAGCATCCTCAAGATCTGGTCCATCGCCCTCGCAGACTCCAGATCCGGGAATACAATGTGGAAACCATCATCATCTTTATGCGGTGTAATCACCGCAGGATACGTAAATGTCATGTTCCAGCCTCCCGTTTTTCCTTTGTTGCTACTGTCACGCGCCGCGCAGACAGCAGTCCTTTGTTTGCATACAGCGTTGTTTCCGTACTGCCTCGTTTGTTTGGATACAGCATTTGTTTCCGCGCTGCCTCGTTTGTTTGGATACAGCATTTTTTCCGTGCTGCTCCTGCTTTCAAAGCAGTACCAGTATACGACATTTTCATTTATATGTAAATGGATGCTTCGCGTTCATGGGCAGGATTTTTACCGTTTTTACGGCATACCGATAGCATTTTTCTGAACGTTTTCCCTTGCAAAAAGCTTTTATCTTCTGTGTCTTTCCCCGGTTTCCCATGGACTCACCTGCTTTTTGATTTGTACTTCCTTTGTACATTTTCTATTGTGTCCGCGTTGTTTTTATTTTATGCAAAGGCTCAGTGAAAATCCATGACCATAGCTGTACCATACGGATTTTCCGGCTCAGGAAATCCCAGCCATGTACAGCAGCATAGCAGCCACTGTATCAGGCCTGGGGTTGAAGCCCGAAGCTGCGAAAGATCCCGCCTGATGGATTATGGCGAAACGTCATAACTTCCCCGGTCCCCGGATGGGTAAAGCTAAGCTCATAGGCTGCAAGTGCCACATCGGCCCGGACTGTGCCGGAACGGCGTGCTGCTGCCGGATCGCGGCGTGTTCCCATACCGATGGGTCTCCTTTTTCGTCCTGCCGGTCTTTCCCCGCCCGTTTTCTGCGCACCGGAAGCTTCTGTCTGCACACAGCCGTCCTGGCTCTGCAAAAACTGGTTGCCCTGCCGGAACTTAGGATTATAACGGTTATCGCCCCAGATTGGCAGTCCATGGCCGGACATCTGTACCCGGATCTGGTGATGGCGGCCCGTGAGCAGCTCGATCTCTGCGAGTGTCAGCTCCCCATAAGGCTCCACGGTCTTGCTTTCCAGGGTGCGGCAGATAAGCTCAGCACGTTTTCCACCTTTTGTCCCCATATCCACAATTCTGGAGGTATTTTCTTTCTCGTCCTTCAACAGATAATCCACATACTTTTCCACATTATCCACAGGTTTTCCACAGAGCACCGTAAGATACTTTTTATGCATCTTTCCCTCCGCAACCTGCTTACTTAGCGCCGCTGCCGCCGTTTTTGTCTTGGCATACACCATGACACCGCTCACGGGCTTGTCCAGTCTGTGGATAACTCCCACATACGGCTCCACAGGCTTTGTGGACAAGTTGTGCTTATCCACCGGTTTCTTTGTGGATAAGTAGCGCTGGATCTCACTCACCATGTCTGCATCAAAACCACGGCCGGACTGGGACTCCACCCCAACCGGTTTCCATACTACTAAAATCTCTTCATCTTCATATAATAGATTCAGCATGCTCATTCCCCTTTTATTTTGGCTTTCAAAGTTTTTCCGAAAATACCTTGCATTTTCTTTGCCGGAGCTGTATAGTATATAAAACAGTTATATGTAGTTTTGAAAACTACTTGTTTAAAAAAGGAGGTATTTTCATGACTCTGAAGATTAAAGATCCGGGCAGTGCCCTGACTCATTTTATCGCCATGATCCTGGCCTTGTGTGCCTCTTCCCCACTGATCATGAAGGCAGCCCGGGAGCCCGGCGCTTCCCATGTACTGGCGCTGTCCATCTTTATTACCAGCATGGTGCTCCTCTATGCGGCAAGCACCATTTATCACACACTGGATATTTCCCCAAGGATCAACCGGATCCTGCGCAAGGCAGACCACATGATGATCTTCATCCTGATCGCCGGCACCTACACACCTGTCTGCATGCTTGTGTTAGGTGACCGCACCGGCTGGATCCTGCTGGCCCTGGTATGGGGGATCGCGATTCTTGGCATTCTCATGAATGCACTCTGGATCAACTGTCCGAAATGGCTTTCTTCCCTTGTTTACATTGCCATGGGCTGGGTCTGCGTGCTCGCTTTCAGAAAGATCATCGCTGCACTCCCACGGCAGGCATTTGGGTGGCTGCTTGCCGGTGGCATCATCTATACCGCCGGTGGCATTATCTATGCCATGAAGCTTCCATTCTTTAACCAGAAGCACCGCTTCTTCGGCTCCCACGAAATTTTCCACCTGTTTGTGATGGGCGGCAGTCTTTGCCACTATATTATGATGTATGCATTTGTTGCCTGACCAGCTCAAGCTTTTCTTTCCTGCTTAGCTGCTTGATTTCCCATTCCCGCCGCATGGCCTCCTGCCTGGTGCTGAAGCTTTCATAGTATTTCAGCACCACCGGCCTGCGGCTTTTTGTATATTTGGCTCCCTTTCCCGCGTTGTGGGCTGCCACACGGCGGTCAAGGTCATTGGTCCAGCCACAGTACAGGGTTCCGTCGGCACATTCCAGGATATACGTGTAATTCTGCTCTGTCATAAAGTTTCTTTCCTAAAATTATTCATGATCCGGTACCATCGTACCACAAGAAGCTGCTCCATGCAATCTCCCGGCACGCTATACAGGCAGCGTCTGCTGGCTGCATGGACTTCCTTTTGCCAGAAATCTTCCTTCTCATCCGCACGCTATGTAGGCGGCGTCTGCTGCTTGCAAGTACAGCATACGCCGCCCAGGTTTCCCTGATCTATGAAAAGCACCGGCCTGATGCAAAATGCCAGGTTAACCCGCACCAAAAGCTTTCCTGCTTTCTAACCCTTATACCATAGCATACGCAGTTTTCCGGATTTTGTGCATTCCATATCAGATTTCAGATCAGATTTTATTTTTGTTTACGCGCTGCGCAAATATCATTTAGATTTCTTTTACCAGGATCAGGCAGTCTCCGGGACTGATCTCTGCTCCCGGGATCTCGTTTGCCGCAAGGATAGACGCCTCTGTCGTGTGAAAGCGTTTTGCCACATCCCACAGGGTATCTCCCGGCTGCGCGATATAGCCGGTGATCCCCGGCATTGCTTTCATTTTTTCCATATCTGCCGGGAGGGTCTGGACATGCCGGATCACCTGCCCCGCTTCCGGCTGCAGTACGAACAAATCCAGCAGGATCACTGCCCGCAGCTCCGCCTGTCCGCCTCCTGCCATCACAGCAGTAAGCTGCTCCAGCCCCGGCTCCAGATACCAGATGCTGTCCTCCCGGATCCCGGGCACCTCCGCTTCATAGTGAAATGGCACCATACGGGTAACAGCCTGCACCGGACGGGCATCATCATCTGTGAGGTAAAGAAGCTTTACCTCCAGCACGCCCTCGATCGCCAGGGCATTCTCCTTGCTTTCCACGCTGTCCAGCTTGACACTGCCGCTGCTGTGGCAGATCTGCAGGACTCTTGGCTCAGTTTCTATCCTGGTCTTTTCTGTTACCTTACATTTCCCTAAATTGCGGGTCAGGATCCGGTCAAAAACAGCATCCGCCGTATCCAGGACCAGTTCCCGGTTTGTGGCATACAGGTCCGCAAGCAGATTGAACTCCTGCTCTCCGTACAGCCGTACATCCAGCTCTATCACCGCATCCACGGAAAGCTCCCGCATCTCCCCGTCGTAATCCGGTTTTTCCGCCAGCTCCCGGTGTACCAGCTTCAGCCCGGTCACCGGGATCATCTGCGCGGAAGACCCCTGCATTTCAATTTCCCCCGAAAACGGAATGCTCTCCTCCACCCACTGCACCATACCGCTCTCGCCGCCCTCGTAAAGTGCGAAGACCATCAGCATACCCTCTAAGTGGATCTGGCCATCTAACGGCTTTGTCTGGCAGCCGGAAAGCTTCATTTCTGTCCACAGCATCCGCTCAATGGCCGGTTTGCTTCCCGGAAGGGTGATATCCTGCTTTAAACGGTAGGTATCCTTCCTGCGCAGTGCAATGGTCGCCACTAAACGCTGCTCCATTTTCATCTGAAGATGCACTCCCTCATCCGGGTCCGTATCCTTGATCCCGACAGCCACCTCTGTATCGTACAGGCTTTCTGCCTTTACCTCCAGCGTCACGATGGCCTTGATCCCAAGCTTTCTGGAATGGATCATCTCCGTGTTCAGATCATCCAGCTGCGGGGAAACGCTGACATAATCCTTCTCCTCCAGTTCCGGCACGTTGATGGTCTCTTCAAACGGGATCATTCCCCCTAACGTCTGCAGACCGCCCTCCTCCTTGCGGTAAAGCACATGAAATTCCAGCTTTCCCCTCACCGTGACCCGCTCCCGCTGCACCTTTACAGGCTCCAGCTGGAGACTGCCACAATCCAGGATGATTTCCCCAACGTCACTCATAGTATCCGGGACAATAAAATCATCGTCCAGCGTCACCTGTGTTCCTGTCTGGCCCTTCAGCCGGTTTCTGTGCAGGTTCTGTTTTTCCAGCTCCAGCATAAAAAAGCACCCACCTTCCTTTCCATAAGAAAACCCTTTACAGAAAGTCTATGTGGATGCTTTTCTTTTTATGATATTTCCGAGGTTTCTGCCACCTCACCTCTTAAACGCTCCAGCTCCTCTTCCAGTTCCCGGATACGCTGCTCCATTTTCTCAAAATGCTCCATGGTCGCCGCCTTTTTCCGGTTTTCGACCGGGACACCGGCAACCTTCACCGGCTGCGCAGGAATGCCCACTGCCGTAGTATCGTTATCCAGCGGTTTTAAAAGGACCGCATTGGCTGCAATATTACAGTTATCTCCCACCTCGAAGGCGCCAAGGATCTTTGCGCCGCAGCCCACCGTTACATTATTCCCAAGGGTAGGATGACGCTTTCCTTTATTCAGACCGACACCGCCCAGGGTAACACCCTGGTAAATGGTGCAATTATCTCCCACAACCGTGGTCTCTCCGATCACCACGCCGCAGCCATGGTCGATGAGGATTCCATGGCCCATCTGGGCTCCGGGATGGATCTCGATCAGAGTGAAGAAACGGGCGATCTGGGAGATCAGACGGGCGATAAAAAACATATGATGCGTATAAAACCAGTGCGCAAACCGGTGCCAGATCAGGGCATGGACTCCCTGATAAAGCAGCAGCACCTCCAATGCACTTCTCGCCGCCGGATCGCGCTCCTGCACTGCCTTTACATCCATCCAGATATCCTTTAAAATCATAAGTTCGTCCTCCGCATCTATTCTGTCTTGTATTTTAGGTCACGACTGGAAAATGACCGGATGTTCCAGATACTCGGTTTTCATAACCACATACGGGTAGGACTTCTCCACTCCCGTCTCCTCCCCAGACTGTGGACCAATCAGCTCTGTGTCTGCCACGATCGCATTTTCCGTCAGGTACAGCTCCTTCACTGCTATGCTGTAGCCCCCGCTTTCCTGCTCCCCGTAACCAACCACTATGTAAAGATTCTGGTCATCGGTATAGGTCAGCTTAAACGGTGCTGTTTTTTTCTCACCGATCACATTCTTCAGTTCTTCCGGCAGATCTGCCTCTCCCACTACCGTAAACTCCAGATCCCGCACTTTTTCCAGTTCATCCTTCTCCACGCTGCAGGCCGTCAAAAAACGAACTACAAATACCCACGTTAACAGAGCAACGACCAGCAACACTTTTCCGCCTGTTTTCTTTCCCATAACAGCCTCCCCAGAAAAATTTGTCTACTACTAAACTATGTTTTCCGGGGAACTTCTATGCATTGCTTTCGTCTAAAATAAGCGTTCTATTAATGGCCGTACTATTTCCGGTTACCAGTCTTGACATCCACCTGGTTGCGCATCTTGTCCTTCTCCCCTGCCAGGTACTTCTCCAGGTTTTCCCCAGTAATGCGTACGATACGCTCAAAGGTTTCCTGCAAATGGAACTTTCCGGCACTATGCGGGGTAATGATGGTGCGTGGCGCATCCCACAGCGGATGGTCAGCCGGAAGCGGCTCCGGCTCCGTTACATCCAGCGCACAGCCAGCCAGGCTCACACCCTCTCTTAAGACCATGTCTAACGCATCGCAGTCCACCGCGTCCCCGCGTCCTGCATTGATCAGATAGCTGCCCGGCTTCATGAGACGCAGTCTGCGCTCATCCATGATATGATGGGTTGCCGGGGTACTCGGTAAAATAAATACTGCAAAATCCACCTTCGGCAGGACCTCATCTAACTGATCCATGGTGTAGATCTCATCGATAAAATCCGGCTTGTCCACCACATTGCGGCGGATTCCGATGACACGGCTGCCCAGCGCCTTCATACGCTTCGCATACTCGCTTCCGATATCGCCAAGACCTGCAACCAGCGTCGTGGAATTCCAGATGGAGGTTACACTTCCCTCCTCTTTCCACTCATGCTTGACCTGATTCTTCATATATAAATCCATCTTGCGGCAAAGCATCATGGACATCGCCACCATATGCTCGGAAACAGACAGGCCATACGCACCGGTCGCACAGGTTAAGATGGTATCCTGCCCGATGACACCCGGCTTGCAGTACTGGTCAGAGCCCGCGGAGTTTAACTGCATCCACTCCAGATGATCGTTCTGCTTCACCAGCTCCGGACTGATATTGCCGAAAATGATGTCGGCTGCTTTGACTTCCTCTGCCGTGGCAGTTTTGATCGTGGTGTAATGGAACTTACAGTCTGCTCCGATTTTTTCGATATATGTTTTATGGTTATCACCAAACGGCATTGCTACTAAGATATTTTTCATGCTGGACTCCTCCGTATTGAGATATTGTTGCAAAATATTTTGTTTCTCATTTTAGACCAATTTAAGAAAATACACAAGAAAAAACGACAAAATCTACTGCCAGAACTCTATCGGACGCAATTTTCCGTTTTGAAACTCACTATCCATGAACTATAACGCTTGTCTCAGCAGATACACGATGGTAAAATAATAAAACAAAAGCATGTAAAATGACGCTTGGCGAAAACGTAACTGTGATGATACAAAACAGTTACAACAAAACACGGAAAGGATCTCCCCATGAAACTTCTGATCGTAAGACACGCTGACCCAGACTATTCCATCGACTCCTTAACACCGACCGGCTGGAAAGAAGCAAAACTGCTCGCTGACCGGCTGGTCCGCACCCCGGCTGATGCCTGCTATGTTTCCCCGCTTGGCCGGGCAAAGGACACTGCTTCCCTGACCTTGGAAAAGCTGGGGCGCACAGCTACAACACAGGAATGGCTGCGGGAATTTTCCCCGCGCATCGTAAAGCCTGGCATGGACCGCACCTCCTGTATCTGGGACTGGCTTCCGGAACTGTGGACAAAGGAACCTCGTTATTACGATCCGGAAGAATGGTATCATACCGATGCCATGCGCTCTGTAAATGCAGAAGAAGAATACAAATGGGTCACATCCGAATTTGATCATCTGCTAGCTTCGCACGGTTACGAACGGGAAGGCTTATACTACCGTGCAGTCCGCCCAAACCGCGATACCATTGTGCTGTTCTGCCATTTCGGCGTAGAATGTGTGCTGTTAAGCCACCTGATGCACGTCTCCCCGATGCCGCTCTGGCACAGCCTGTGCGCGGCACCGTCCTCTGTCACGACCATCTATACCGAAGAACGCAGACAGGGGATCGCAAGCTTCCGCGTAAGCGCATTTGGTGACACCTCACACCTTTATGCGGCTGGTGAAGATCCATCCTTTGCGGCACGGTTCTGCGAAACCTGGGACAATAAAGAAGAGCGGCATGACTGAACATACCGCTCTTCTTCCTGCTGATCCTTCAACTGGTCCATGGCTTTCCAACAGCTTTTTCTGCTTTTTCACCATTGTGGCTCTCTGAAACGATCACTTTGTTTCTTCCCGGCTGCAGATAGCCACCCGGTGCTGGTACTTTTCCCGGGTGGCCATGCCGCCGCGGATATGCCGTTCCGACTTATTGATGTTTAAAACGATCCTGGCCCGGGCTGCTAACGCCGGGTTTATGTATTCCAGCCGGTCCGTGACATCCTTGTGGACCGTGCTCTTGCTTATCCCGAATTTCTTCGCAGTCTGCCGCACCGTGGCATTGTGGTCTATGATGTAATTGGCGATGGCAATGGCCCGCTCTTCAATATAATCCTTCAAAGGAAAACCCCTCGGAATTCTTTTTTACAGTCTATGAAGAATCCTGAGGGGTTATACTATTTATTCTCTTGAAATTGATGAAAACCACATATGTGCTCTGACAAAAAATTGCTGCCGGTCTGTTTCAGACATTCCAAAGCCTTTGCGGTTATCTACACCATACTGTACTCCAGCATTTCATATGCCACGCGGCAGCCTTCGCTGATCTCAGCCGGAAGCAGCGCCCTGGCCACGCACTTTTCTTCCGCAGACGGGTCATCCACCCGCTGCAGATACGCGTAATCTCCATCAATTCTTGCTACGGTGTACTCCACTCTCTCAAACATAACTTTCCCTCCTTTTCATCTCCCGGCCAAGGAGCCGGTTTAAAATCCGGTCGCATAACATCGTGTAGCATGCTGCTCCCACATTCGTGCCGATTCTTAACACAACCGCACCTGCCAGTCCAAAGATTCCAGACGCAATATAAAGGGCTCCAAATGTGTTAAAAACAGTCTGCCACGCATATCCGGCAGAATAACCAACACCAATTCCTCCCAGGATTCCCAGATACGGGTGCAGGGACTCCGGTAGCAGGAAATACAACGCCACAAATACGGCACAGCCAGAATATTATACATTCCGCGGGTCTTCGCTCTTGGTTTCATGTCGCCGGAAAACGGCAGACATACGGACATGCAGGCAATCCCTGCCCACATGGCTCTTGGAAGCCCCAGAAGGTTCATGACCAGAAGTGCCGTTGATACCGTTAGTGTCATGCGGATATACCACCAGCTTCTTGCCGAACGGATGTGAAACTCCCGGAACAGATCCAGAAAGCTTCTGCGATACGGGCGCAGCTTCTGGTTCTTGTAAAACACAGCCATGCAGACCAGCATTCCTGCAAATAAGCCAAGTACCCGCTTCTGGTAATCGGCCCCGCTTACATCGTATCCCTGCAAAAGCAGGTAACTCAGCACAAACGTGGAATGGTTTGACATGATCACGTTATGGCAGCCAAGCACCATCAGGATCATGATACACGCACAGTTCACAAAAAATGCCGCTCCCGGTGCCATCATATTCGAAATACGCGGTCCTGTCATCAGCACCGCAAAGATCAGACCGATGCAGATCAGACCGTGCGATGTGCGAATCCCAAAATCTGCCTGGCGCAAAACCAGAAGCGCCAAGAGCACGACCACTCCCACAATACTGTTGGCTGAACCAAACAGCATGCTGAATGCAGTCACCACAGCAAAACAAAATGCCACCACAAGATACACTTTCACATTATAAATAAGGATATGGCGTCTTTTTTCCTCTTTGTTTTCCGTCCGCCGGATCAGATTTTTAGAGCCTGCGGAGCTTAATTGTAATTCCTGGTAAACGGTCATAACATCCCTTCCTTTTCTCTGAATTCGTATTAAGAACTATAGCCTGTGCTGGCCGGAATGTCAAATACTTTATAATAATATTATTAACGTATTAGGCGTTGAGTTGCCTTTCGGCAGCTCAAACGGCCCTTGTCATACATTTAAATTGCTATATTGTTTGCAGGTTACAGAACCTTCTCCAGGAAGTTCTGTGCACGCTCGCTCTTCGGATTCGCAAAGAACTCAGCCGGATTGGTATCCTCCACGATCTGCCCGTTATCGATAAAGCAGATCCGGTCAGATACCTCACGCGCAAAGCCCATCTCGTGGGTGACAAGCGCCATTGTGATACCGGTGTGGGCCAGGCCCTTGATAACCTCCAGAACCTCTTTTACCATTTCCGGGTCCAGTGCACTGGTCGGCTCATCAAACAGCATGATCTTCGGCTCCATCGCCAGCGCTCTTGCGATCGCAATACGCTGTTTCTGTCCGCCGGAAAGCTTGCCCGGATAAGCATCGGCTTTCTCGGTCAGTCCTACCAGCTTTAACAGCTCCATGGCCTTTTCCTTGGCCTGGTCCTTCGGCATTTTGTTGACCTTTACCGGCGCATAAACCATATTTTCCATAACCGTCATGTGCGGGAACAGGTTAAAATGCTGGAACACCATACCAATGTCCTTGCGGATTTTCTGGATATCTGTCTTCGGTGCGGTAATGTCCTGTCCCTCAATGAACACCTGCCCGCTGGTCGGACGCTCTAACAGGTTCATACACCGCAGAATGGTGGATTTACCGGAACCGGATGGACCGATGAGGGTAACCACCTGGCTCTTTTCAATCTTTAAGTTGATACCTTTTAATACCTCGAGAGAGCCAAAGCTCTTATGTACATCATGAAACTCGATCACTTCGGTTCACCCACCTTTCTATCCAGCTGGCAACCATGGATAAGAGCATTACCAGCACATAATAAATGACTGCGATCACCAGGTACGGCTCGAAGAAACGGAAGGTCAGTACCGTGATCTGGTCTGCTGCACGCAGCAGCTCCACCGCTCCGATGTAAGAAAGGATGGAGGACTCTTTTAATAAGGAAATTGCCTCGTTTACCAGGCTCGGCAGAATGTGTTTGACTGCCTGCGGAAGGATGATATCCTTCATCATGTCGCGGTAACCGACACCTAAAGACATAGCCGCCTCATACTGGCCGCGGTCGATCGCATTGATTCCACCCCGGAAGATCTCAGAAATATATGCAGCTGAATTCAGCGAGAACGTCAGTACGCCGGACTGCATCGTGGTAAGGGTCATGCCCGTCAGCTGCGGAAGACCGAAGTGAACGATACAGAGCTGAACCAGAAGCGGGGTTCCACGGAAAATGGAGGTGTAAAAATTTCCAAACCAGACAAGCGGTCTGCACTTGCTGATCTTGATCAGGGAAAGCAGTACACCCAGAAGGAATCCGAACACCGCCGTGATCGCCGTTATTTTTAAAGTAGTCAGCGCGCCATGGTATAAAAACGGCCAATACTGCCAGACGCTGCTAAAATCAAGCTTCATATGTTTTCCTTTCTTTTGCTTTAATCAAGGATGAACTGCTCACTTAAATGCTCTGCGATGATCTTGTCCAGCTCACCGTCAGACATCATCTCCTTCAAAGTATTGTTGAAGGTCTCATAGTACGGGGATTCTTTCGGGAAACCAATTGCGAAGCAGTCATCGGTCTTGTCCAGAAGGCTCATCTTTAACTCATCGTTGTTCTTTAAGAACTCGCTTGCACCGGCACCATCGATGATGCAGGCATCTGCACGTTTGCTCTTAACCTCCTCGATGCAGGCTGGGCTTCCCTGAATACCAACTGCGTTTACATCCGGGATGCTCTCTACTACCTGCTGGTAGTTGGTACCGAATACATATGCTACATTTTTGCCCTGGAGGGAATCCAGATCCGGGTAGTCATCCTCTGCGCGGTAAACGATCGCATTTCTCGGATAGAAGAAGATTTCAGAGAAATCCAGAGTCTTTTCACGCTCTTCGGTCGGTGCCATACCGCCGCTGCAGAAATCGATCTGGCCAGCCTGGATCGCTGCCATCAGGCTCTTGAACGGCATATCTACGAATTCAACGGTTCCGCCGTTTTTCTCTACGATCTCGTTTATGATATCGATGTTCATACCTACGTAGGTCTTGGTTCCGTCCGGAGCCATCTCGATGGACTCAAACGGTACGAAGGTTGCGGAACATCCAACCTTTACGGTCTTTCCTGCGAATGGGTTATCTGCAGATACCTCAGCCTCGCTGCTCTCTGCCTCACTGCTTTCCTCTGCGGTAGTCTCCTCCGCGCTGCTTGCTGCCTGCGCCTCGGTTGGTGCCGCGGTAGTCTCAGCTGGCTTGCTGCTGCCACATCCGGTCATAATAGTTGCTGCCAGCATTGCACCGGCTGCCAGAAGAATATGCTTTTTCATAATAGAGTCCTCCTCATTTGTGTGTAAATATACATTGGTTTCCGTCTGTTTTTCATCGGAACCATGCATAAAAATTAACATTTCGACTGATTATATCACGTTTAACTGACGTTTTCAACCAAATTCCTGCATAATATTCATAAGTTTCCATACTTAATATTCATAAGACTATTCACACCCGGTTATACCTGTCCAGAGCAGTTGACATTGCCATTTCTCCTGTTTATAATCGAATTACGTGTAAGACGATCTTCCTATATAAATGCAGCGGGATCCCCCTTTGGGATCACAACACTGCCCTGCTTTTTAGGGCGATTGGAAAGGAGCAAAAAATGTATACTGCAGATGGAAAGACAAACGGACCAGCCTTTTCCTGGCCGGATGGCAAACGCATCGCTGTCATGGTTACGTTTGATTATGATGCTGAATTTTTACGGATGTCCCGGGCGAAAAGTAAGGGAACCTCCATTGGTTTTACGGATTTTTCAAGAGGCCAGTACGGCCCTCACGAGGGACTGGCCAGGTGTCTGGATATGTTAGACACCATGAATATCAAATCGACCTTTTTTGTACCTGGTGCTGTCATTGAAACCTACCGGGATACGGTAGAAGAAATTCACCGGCGCGGCCATGAGCTGGCCTGCCACGGCTACCAGCACGAATCCAGCCCGGAGCTGACCCGGGAAGAAATGGAAGAGATCCTGGATAAAAGCGAAAGCCTTCTTTTTGATATCACTGGGAAAAAGCCGGCCGGACACCGCGCCCCGGAAAGCGTGCTTCAGGACTTTATGCCGGAGCTTTTAGCGAAGCGCGGATACCTTTACAGTTCCTCCATGAAGGACTGCGACTGGGCTTATCTCTGGGAAAAGGATGGGAAGGAGCTTCCCCTGGTCGAGCTTCCAAACGATATTACCATGGATGACTTTACCTATTACTATTTCACATTCAGCGATCCGGCAGTCCGCTGTATGTACCCGAACCGTGAGGTTTACGGCAACTGGAAGCAGGAATTCGATGCGCTGGCCCTGGAGGGCAATAAGATCTTTATCTTAAAGCTGCATCCACAGATGATCGGCCGCGCCAGCCGCATTGGCATGGTTGGCGAGCTGATCGCCTACATGCAGGACCATGGTGCATGGATCGCTACCTGCGAAGAGGTAGCGCGTTATGTACAACAGCAGAATGGAGGAAACAAAGCATGATGAACTGGCCTGATAAAAAACGGATTGCCGTCATGATGGCATTTGACCTGGATGCAGAAACCATGTGGACCACACACGGAGATGGAAGCACCGCCCATATGACCAACCTCTCCCGCGGCGCCTATGGCCCCAAACAGGGCGTTCCGAGAATCCTCGATATGCTGGACAGCCACCAGGTGAAGGCAACCTTCTTCATTCCCGGAGTTGTAGCTGAGCATTACCCGGAGGTCGTAAAAGAAATCGCCCGCAGGGGACACGATATCGGATTCCACGGCTATCTGCATGAGGAATCCACAAAAACCACTTATGAACAGGAAGACGCCACCATGCGCCACAGCGAAAAGATCATCTACGATCTGACCGGCCAGAAAATTGCCGGACACCGGGCACCCGGCGGTGTGATCCACGATTACAGCCTGCGCCTGTTTCTTGAACACGGATATATTTACAGCAGCAACTGGCGTGACAGCGATGGGCCATTCCTTCACCAGATTGACGGAAAAACAGTTCCTCTGGTTGAGCTTCCGAAGGACTCCATCTTCGATGATACTGCCTACGATTTTTACACGGACGCTGCCCCGGAACGCTACGGCTTAAAATCTCCGGATGAAATGTTTGAGATCTGGAAGGACGAATTCGACTCCCTGGCTGTGGAGGGCCGCATGATCAACTTCGTCCTGCATCCACAGTTTGTCGGACGCGCCAGTCGGGTACAGATGCTCAGCCGCCTGATCGGCTACATGAAATCCCATGGTGCATGGATCGACACCAACCGGGCTGTAGCCTCCTGGGTCTTAAAAGAAAACGGCTTCCAGGTACCGGAGCATGAGTAAGCAAACACCCGACATTCTTTCCGCACAGGCCCAGAAGCATATTAATCTTACTATCTTAAAACTGGCATGGCCTGCGATCTTGGAACAGTTTCTGATCTGCATGGCTTCCCTGGCAGATACAGCCATGGTTGGCTCCATCGGCGCTTCTGCCACAGCGGCAGTTGCCGTCAATATTTCCAGCATCTGGCTGATCAACGGCTTCATCACCTCCTTAAGCGTAGGCTTTTCTTACCTGATCTCCCACGCTGTCGGATCCGGAGATGAAGCCCGATCCCGCCAGATCACCGCACAGGGACTGGTGTGCTCTGCCATACTCGGCCTGCTGCTTGCCCTGGGTGTAGAGCTGGTCTGCCACCCGCTTCCGATCTGGCTTGGCGCCGCACCGGAGGTCATTCCCCAGGCCCAGCGCTATATGCAGATCATCGGTTACGGCCTGACCGCCCAGACCCTCTCGGTGGTGCTTTCCGCCATTTTCCGCTCTGCCGGAAACACCCGGATCCCGCTGGCCGCCAACTTGACCTCTAATGCCGCAAATATCATCGGAAACTTCTTCCTGATCTACCCGGCGCGTACCCTGTCCTTTGGTGGTCATACCATTTCCGTCTTTGGCGCCGGGCTGGGTGTTGCCGGGGCAGCCTGCTCCACCATGCTGTCCCAGATCTTTCTGCTGGTCATCCTGCTGGTATTTTTGACTACAGCAAAAACCCCGGTCCGTCTGAACCTGCTCCGGGCCGGTTACCGGATTGAAAAGCAGGTGCTCAGGCAGCTCTTCCACATCAGCATTCCGGTACTTCTGGAACGCCTGACCCTGACCTCCGGACAGGTCGCCCTAACCGCCATGATCTCCGGACTTGGCACCATCTCCCTGGCCGCCCATTACTTAACCAACCAGACGGAGGGGCTTCTTTACCTGCCTGCATACGGCTTTGCCTACACCGCCACCGCCCTGGTCGGACAGGCGCTGGGGGCCGGACGAAAAGATTTCGCAGACCGCTTTGCATTCCGTATCTGCTGGATCGGTTCTGCTGTGATCATCGCGGCCTGTGTGCCGGTTGCCATGTTCTCGCGGCCCATCATCAGCCTGTTCAGCCGGGAACCGGAGGTGATCGCACTAGGAAGCCAGACCTTATTTATCGCCGCAGCTACGGAAATCTTTTTCAGCTTTACCGTCATCGCAGGCGGGATCAGCCGTGGTTCCGGCGATGTCCGCTTTTCCCTCCTGGTCAGCATCATCGGCATGTGGGGACTGAGGATCGGGCTGGTATGGCTGGCGATCCATCCGCTCGGACTGGGTGTTGCCGGTGTATGGCTGGCGATCGCTGCAGACTGCTTTATCCGCATGGTGCTGTGCATCTGGCGTATCAAAAGCAGAAAATGGAGAAAATGACAGGAGAATATTATGGCAAAGAAAAACGCACGAAATACCCGCGGCAAGATCGTAAATGCCGCATGGAAGCTCTTCTATGAGCAAGGCTATGAGGATACAACGGTAGAAGAGATCATCGACCTGTCCGGCACCTCAAAGGGGTCCTTTTACCACTATTTTGACGGTAAGGATGCGCTTCTCTCCACCCTGAGCTCCCTGTTCGACGAAAAGTACGAGGAGCTGACACAGGAGCTCACGCCGGAAATGACTGCCATGGACCAGCTCCTCTTCTTAAACCAGGAGCTGTTCCGGATGATCGAAAACAGCATTTCCTTAGATCTTCTGGCGCGGCTTTATTCCACACAGCTTACCACCAACGGGGAAAAGCATCTGCTGGACCATAACCGGATCTACTATAAGCTTCTCAAAAAGATCATTGCCAAAGGGCAGGCCGACGGCCAGCTCAGCACCCGCTCCAACGTCAACGAGATGGTAAAGCTTTATGCCCTCTGTGAGCGTGCCCTGCTCTACGACTGGTGTCTCTGCTCCGGCGAATATTCCCTGATGGAATACGCCGCAAAGGTAATGCCTGGATTTTTAAGCAGCTTTCAGCCTTAACCGGTTGGAGGCTTTTTTTATTTCATAGGAAAGTGCGTCCTATGAAACCAAAAACGCTCCGCGAGGATCGCACTGCGGCGGAAAGGAATCATGTCGCCATTGCGACCCGCCGCAGGCGGAGAATCCTGCAACGCAGGATTCTTTCTTATATGGCATATTGAAATGACATCCATGGCGCATCCGATGATCGTAAGGCAATTTCTGTTTCGCATACTGAAAATTCTTCTATCAGGCTTCAAATGCTTCGGTCTGCAAAAATATATCTTTTCGTATGTTTTCTATTTTTATAATTCGTCTAGTTTATTTTTCTTTTATTTAAGCTATTTTTATTTATTATACATTTCAATCGTACAGTATTAATTCTATACATTATTCTGTATTGTAGTCTATTATAAGCTATGCTATAATCATCCACATCATGTTGCTGGAGACAAGCACGCGAACGACACAGAATATGAGCACTATTCACGGATAGGGATTACGTTCACGCAGACAGCAACAAAATGAGGAGGAAAAGATTATGTTATCAGGACAGGCTGGAATCCTGGCTGCCATCGTGATCTATCTTGTCGCAATGGTATACGTTGGATTCTATTTCAGCAAACAAGGCAGCGGTGATTCCGCTGATGATTTCTACTTGGGCGGCCGCAAGCTTGGACCGTTCGTCACCGCCATGAGTGCAGAGGCCTCTGACATGAGCAGCTGGCTCTTAATGGGTCTGCCGGGTGTCGCTTACCTTACCGGTATCGCAGACGCAGGCTGGACCGCCATCGGTCTTGGCCTTGGAACTTACTTAAACTGGCTGATCGTGGCACAGCGTCTTCGCCGTTACTCCGTTGTGTGCAATGCCATCACAATCCCGGACTTTTTATCCAGACGCTACCATGACCATAAGAATATCCTGATGTGCATCTCCGCGATCATCATCCTGATCTTCTTTATTCCGTATACCGCATCCGGCTTTAAAGCATCGGAACCCTGTTCTCCAGCCTGTTTGGCGTGGATTACCACATGGCCATGATCGTCGGTGCGATCGTCATTGTCGGCTATACCGTTATGGGCGGTTTCCTGGCGGTATCTACCACCGACCTGATCCAGAGTATCGTTATGACGATTTCCCTGATCGTGATCGTATTTTATGGCATTCACATGGCTGGCGGCTGGGATGAGGTCGTAAACAATGCAACCTCCATGGCTGGTTACCTCTCCATGACACAGATTCATGACCGTGCAAGCGGAAGCGCTGCTCCGTACAGCCTGCTGACCATCGTTTCTACTCTTGCATGGGGACTTGGCTATTTCGGGATGCCGCATATCCTGCTCCGTTTCATGGCGATCGAGGATGAGAAAAAGCTGGTCCTCTCCCGCCGGATCGCAACCGTATGGGTGCTGATCTCCATGTGCGTTGCCATCCTGATCGGTATCATTGGTTACGCCGCTTCCGTAGCCGGCGCGATCCCGCTCTTTACCCAGAGCTCTGAGTCCGAGACCGTTATCATCCAGTTTGCGCATCTGTTGGGACAGCACAGCTTCCTGCTTTCTCTGATTGCGGGTGTCGTACTGGCTGGTATCCTTGCATGCACCATGTCTACTGCAGACTCCCAGCTGTTGACCGCAGCTTCCGGTGTTTCCCAGAACCTGTTACAGGATTTCCTAAAGATCAAGATGAGCACCGCAGCTTCCATGATGGCTGCCCGCCTGACCGTTGTTGCCATTGCCGTTATTGCGATCTTCCTGGCATGGAACCCGGACAGCTCCGTATTCTACATCGTATCCTTCGCATGGGCCGGTTTCGGCGCAGCATTCGGACCGCTGATGCTCTTCTCCCTGTTCTGGAAGCGCACCAACCTGCAGGGTGCCCTGGCTGGAATGGTAGCCGGAGGCGTGATGGTCTTCGTATGGAAGTATCTGGTCCGCCCGATGGGTGGCACCTGGAACATTTACGAGCTGCTCCCGGCATTCGTTGTATCCGCACTCGCCATCGTGATCGTATCCCTGGCAACCAAGGCTCCGTCCGAAGAAATCTGCAGGGAGTTTGATTCTGTAGGGAAATAAGAAATAAAATCTCCGGGTAAAATCTCCGAAAAAAAGTGATTGACTTTCAAAAAGCTGGAAATCATCATCAAACCCGAAAAGCTGGAAGACTTGAAAAGTATTCTGGACAGCTGCGGCGCCCATGGTCTTATGATCAGTAACATTATGGCTACGGCACACAGAAAGGCTACACACAGATGTACCGCGGTACCAAGTACACGGTGAATCTGCTTCCTAAAGTGAAAGTGGAAACTGTTGTTTGCGAAGAGATCGTAGAAGCCATCATCAGAATTTCATACAGACCAGTGATTATCGAAGGAGATAACGGCAAATGTCATTATCTCCTTCTTCTATATTATTCTGTACCCAACAAGGAGGTCACGATTATGGAAAACATCTTAAGTGAAGTATTTGGCATCTGGTTTCTGATCGGTGCATCATTCGTATTTTTTATGCAGGCAGGATTTGCCATGGCAGAGCGCACCAATTTCTTATCTTACTGCATCTACTTCGGCATTATTTCTGCTGTTGTTTATCCGATCGAAGCACACTGGATCTGGGGCGGCGTAACCATGTTCATCGTCTTCAAGGTAATCGATAAAATCTTCGGACTGCGCGTCACCGATCAGGAGCAGTTAGATGGACTGGATATCCATGAGCATGGTATGAATGCATATTATGGGTTCCGGATTGACAAATAGAAATCGTATAATAAATGAGTTTTTTTCTCAATATGAGTTATTTTCAGGGAGACACCACCGTCCGGCGGTTGTCTCCCTTCTTTTTTTCTGCTATAGTGGTTAGCATATACTTACTTTTATTTAATACACCAATCTGCGCACGCATCGCATACGGAGGTTTTTATGGAACTACGACAACTGGAATATTTTATGATCACCTGTGAGAAAGGCAGTTTTAACCAGGCCGCGGAATGTCTCTACACCACCCAGCCCAATGTCAGCAAGGTGATCAGTTCTCTGGAAAAGGAACTGGGGCGCCCGCTTTTTGAGCGCAGCAGCCGCGGGATCCGCATCACCCCCTATGGGGAAGCTGTGCGGGAATATGCCCAGAATATTCTTCACAATGTCAGCCTGATCGATTCCCTGAGTGACCACAACCAGGGAAAGAAATTCAGCCTTGCCACATATCCCAGCAATATGATTTCGCGCCTTCTCACCGATTTTTATAAAGAAATGGGGAGTTCCTATATTGTGGAGCACTCTGAAGGAACGGTGGAAGAAATCAGCAACCGGGTAGCCCAGGGGCTTTCTGAGATTGGCATTGTCTATATCGCGCAGAAACAGCTGCACCAGTTCCAGCATATCCTTTCCCACAAAAAGCTGAAATTTATCCCCCTGGATGTGAAAGAAGCCTGTGTCTATGTTGGTCCGCATCATCCGCGCTACCACGATGAAAGCATTGATTTTCAGGAGCTCTCCAGCCTTTCTTTTGTGCGCGGTGTCCGTGACTTTTTCTCGGTCGAGCACCATTTAAGCCATGTCAGCCTGGGAGCGATCAGCACGGAACAGCTTCATTATTCTGTCTACACCAACAGTGACCACCTGACCATCAACCTGTTGATGAACACCGATGTCTGCAGTCTCGGCATCAATTTTCTTCATGACCAGTACAAGCAGTACGATGTGCAGCAGCTTCAGATCAATAACTGCGAACCGTTTCTGCTGATCGGCTACATCTGCCCGGAGGAAGGAAGCTTAAGTGAAGCTGCAAAGTGGTTTATCCGCAACTTTCAGGCAATCCTCTAACAAAATTTCTTCTGGTTATAACAATTTAGAATAACTAAGCCCCTCCAAATTCATCAGTAGTAAGCAACCGCTAACCTGTGTTATACTTCCAGACGTCCGCATAAGCCGGACCAATCGAAACCTAGTTGTTTGTGTTGCTGTTATCCTATACCAAACAGTGCCAAGGCAATTACTTATTTTTTTACACAGGAGGAAACTGATTATGAAAAAAGATGGGGCACTCTGCTTCTTGCAGGTCTCTTAGGCACCGCCGTATTAAGCGGCTGCGGTTCATCCGCGTCTGACTCTGCATCCACCACTGCTGCGGATTCTTCCGCAGAGACAACGGGAACTGCTGATACAAAAAAAGAAGACCTGGTCTTTGTAAACTACCGCGATATCCGCGATTTAAACCCGCATTTATATGCCGGCGAGATGTACGCACAGGAAATGCTCTACGAGGGTCTTGTCAACATCACCGCCGATGGCTTTGAAGGCTGCCTGGCAGAAAGCTGGGATGTCAGCGAGGATGGTAAGGTATACACCTTCCACATCCGCCCGGGTGTCACCTTCTCCGATGGTGAGAAATGTGACGCGTACGCGATCAAGGCAAACTTCGATGCAATCCTGGAGAATAAAGACCGCCACACCTGGCTGGAGATGATGCATCTGTTAGTCGGCGTAAGCGCTCCGGATGAAAATACTTTTGTGATCGAACTGTCTGAGCCGTATTATCCGCTCTTAACCGAGCTTGGTGTTACCAGACCGTTCGCCATGATCTCCCCGAAAGCCATGAAAGACGGAAGCACCAAGGACGGCGTGGAGGCTTACATCGGTACCGGCCCGTATGTGCTGGATGAGTTCGTGACCGACGAGTATGCCGTATTCAAGGCAAACCCGACCTACTGGGGCGAGCAGCCGGCGATCAAAACCATTACCGTAAAGGTTATCCCGGATAACCAGACCCGTATCCTGGCACTGGAAAAAGGCGAGATCGATATGATCTTCGGAAAGAATATGATCGATGCAGATGCGATCAACCAGTATTTAGACAGTGATAAATTCACCGTGGAGCTCTCTGATCCGACCTCTACCAGACAGATCGTCCTGAATACCACCTCTGACATTCTCTCCGAGAAGGAAGTCCGCATTGCCCTTCAGCATGCGACCAACAAGCAGAATATCTCTGACGGTATCTTTTACGGTCTGGAAAAACCGGCTGATACCTTATTTGCCACCACAGTCCCATACTGCAACATCGATCTGGAGCCGTATGCCTACGACTTAACCCTTGCAGGACAGATTCTCGATGATGCTGGCTGGAAAATGGGTTCCGGCAATGTCCGTGAAAAAGACGGCAAGCAGTTAAACATTGACTTACTCTACAACAGTGACAGTGTAACTGAGAAGTCCATTGCTGAGTATCTGCAGAGCGAATACCAGACTATCGGTGTTTCCTTAAATATCCACGGCGAGGAGGAACAGTCTTACCGCGATAACATGAAGGCCGGTAACTTTGACATGGTGTTCAACATCTGCTGGGGTACCCCGTACGATCCGCAGTCTTCCCTTGCGGCAATGCGCGCCCCGGTATACGGTGACTATGCAGCACAGCTTGGTCTTGAGGATAAGGCTGAGATTGACTCTGCCATTACCGAAATCCTCATCACGACTGATGAGGCACGGCGTCAGGAGCTTTACACCTACGTGCTGACCCATCTGCATGAAGATGCGGTCTACATCCCGCTGACCTACGAATGCAACAAGGCAATCTACCGCTCCGATATGAAAGGCTTCCACTTCACCCAGACTCAGTACGAGGTTCCGTTCCAGGATTTCTCCTTCTAAGGCGGATGAAAAAGCTTCAAATCAGCGAAACCTATACAGGAAGCCGTCTCCTTTGAGGCGGCTTTCCTTGCATTGCATGTTGTGTCTTTGTGACTGACATATCTGTTTTTCCATGGGAGGTATTATCTTGAAACCATATATCATAAAACGGATCCTGTCTGCGATCCCGCTTCTTCTTATTATATCATTTGTATGCTTTGTATTTATCAACCTGATCCCGTCTGATCCGGCAGAGGTTGCCTTGCGTGTCCGCCAGGTCCCGATCATCACAGAGGAGGCCATTGCCGAGGTCCGCGCAGAACTGGGTCTCGACAAACCTTATCTGGTGCGTTACTTCACCTGGGTACTTGACTGCCTGCGCGGCAATTTCGGCATCAGCTACGTCAATCCGACCCGTACCGTTGCCGGAGAACTGCTCCGCTGCATGCCTGCCACCCTGCAGCTTGCCGGAGCGTCCCTGGTCATGGTGATTCTCTTAAGCCTGCCGATTGGCTTTCTTTGTGCCGTATACAAAGATGGCTGGTTTGACCGGATCATGCGCGGCATCGTCTTTATGACTACCGCTATGCCTGCTTACTGGATTGGACTACTCTTGATGTGGCTGGTTTCCATTAAGCTGGATCTTCTGCCGACCAGCGGAAACGGGACCCTGAAACATCTGATCCTGCCCGCTTTCACCGTATCGTTAAGCTATATTTCCACCTACATCCGTCTGATCCGCAACAACATGCTGGAAAACATGAAACAGGATTATGTACTCTACGCCAATGTGCGCGGACTTCCGCAGAAATCCATCCTGGTAAAACATATCCTGAAAAACTCCATGCACACCTGCATCGTCGCCATCGGTATGAGCATCCCGCAGCTGATCTCCGGAACCATTGTCGTGGAAAACGTGTTTGCATGGCCGGGACTTGGAACGCTTTGCATCAGTTCTATTTTCAACCGCGATTACCCGGTTATCCAGACCTATGTACTTTTGATCGGTGTTTTATTCGTTGTATTTAATCTGCTGTTCGATATCCTTCAGACAGTGTCGGATCCACGTATGAGAAAGGAGAGTCACTAATCATGCTTCATCGTTTTCTTCATAATAAAACGGCCGTCGGTACGGTCAGCCTGGTTCTGATCGTGGCCCTCATCGGAATTTTTGCCCCGGTCATTGCCCCGCACGACCCATATGCCACCAACATTCTCAACAAATTTGCGCACTTCAGCAGGGAATATCCGCTTGGAACGGACAATCTGGGACGCTGCATTCTCTCCCGCATGATCTACGGCATCCGGCCGACGCTGGGTCTGGCTGTCCTTACCATGCTTGGCACCATCGGCCTGGGCGCTCTGATGGGACTTTTAGCCGGATATTTCCGCGGGATCACGGAGGAGCTGATCATGCGCGTGGTTGATGTAATGCTTTCCTTTCCGAGCCAGATCATGGTATTTGCCGTTGTGGCACTCCTTGGCATCAACGTGCAGAACGTGATCCTGGCCAATGTCTTCATCAAGTGGGCCTGGTACGCCCGCATGATCCGCACCGGTGTCATGCAGTACCGCGACCGGAACTTTGTCCAGTTTTCCCGCTGCATCGGCACACCGGAACGTTTCATCCTCTTCCGGCATCTGGTCCCTTCCATCGCGGCTGACCTGGCTGTGCTTTCTTCCCTCGATGTCGGCTGGGCCATCATCAACATTTCTACCCTGTCCTTTCTGGGACTCGGTGTCCAGGCTCCTACCCCGGAATGGGGTGCCATGCTCAGTGAAGCGAAAAATGTCCTGACCAGCAATCCGGCGCAGATGCTGGTGCCGGGTATCGCCATTGTCATTCTGGTATCTGCCTTCAACCTGATGGGCGATGCCATCCGCGATGTGCTGGATCCAAAGGAGGTGCTGTAATCCATGTCTGCGATCTTAAAGGTTGAAAATTTAAATGTAACACTCACCCAGCGTAAAAGTTCCAAAAAGCTGGTGGAAGAGGTAAGCTTTGAAGTCCATCCCGGCGAATGTCTGGGGATTCTCGGAGAATCTGGAAGCGGAAAAAGCATGACCGTAAAGTCTGTGCTCGGTCTGCTGGACAAAAATTTCCAGATTTCCGGCCGTGCCATCTTCGACGGGCAGGATCTTTTGCGGGAATCCAAAGAAGAGCTGCGCCGTCTGCGCGGCAGCCGTATCACCATGGTGCTGCAAAATCCCATGACCTGCTTTGACCCGCTCTACCGCATCGGAAGCCAGATGGCAGAGACCTTCGCCACCCATACCACATGGAGCGCACAGGAAATCCGCTCCCACTCTCTGGAAATCCTGGCGCAGATGCGGATCCGAAACGGGGAGGAAGTACTGGAAAAATATCCGCACCAGCTCTCCGGAGGTATGCTGCAGCGTATCATGATCGGCATCGCCATGGCCTTAGAGCCGGAACTTCTGATCGCCGATGAGCCTACCACCGCCATTGATGCGATCACCCAGTACGAGATTTTAGAGGAATTTGTCCGGATCAAAAAAGAAAAACACACCGCCATGCTGTTTATCACGCATGACCTGGGTGCGATCTCAAAAGTGGCTGACCGCGTTCTGGTCATGAACAGCGGACATATCGTGGACAGCGGGACCTTCGAACACATTCTCATGCATGCCAACGATCCATACACCCGGATGCTGGTAGAAAAACGTTCTGCCGTGATGCACCGCTACCGCCAGGTTTTGCACGGAGACCCAATTTTGAGCCAAAACCAGATCCTGAATAGAAGCCAGGTTTTGAATGAAAAAGGACTTCTGAATGAGAAACAGTTTCTGGACGAAAGCCAGATTTTGAATAGAAAGGAGAATGCCGCATGCTAGAATTAAACGATATCTGTGTCAGCTTCCGCAGTGAACGCCAGGAAAAACTCTTCGGCACCAGCCGTGACCAGATTCTCTTTGATGTATCCCTGCGCGTTCCACAGGGGACCTGCCTCGGCATCCTGGGCGAATCCGGAAGCGGAAAATCCACCCTGGGCCGCGTGATCTGCGGGCTGTTAAAACCAGACCGCGGAGAAGTACGGATCCACGGCACCTCTGTCTATGCTTCCCGGAGTGGACGCAAGAATCTCCAGAAACGCTTAAGCGTCGTCTTCCAGGACTACACGACCTCCGCCAATCCACGGTTCCGGGTAAAAGAGATCATTGCAGAAGGACTTGCAGCAAGGGAACGGAACCAGAAAAACAACGGCGGCATTGCAGGCATCACGAATACCGCACAGCCTGGCACTCCGGCAAAATGGAACCGGCAGGAAGAAACAAGCCATCTTTTAGAGCTTGTCGGTCTCAATGCCTCCTATGCGGACCGCTACCCGCATGAACTCTCCGGGGGACAGCTGCAGCGTGTCTGCATTGCGCGGGCGGTGGCCTGCCAGCCGGAAATCATTCTGTTTGACGAGGCAATTTCTTCTCTCGATGCGCACACCCAGGTACAGATCATGGACCTGCTGCGCGACCTGCAAGAAAAGCTTGGCCTGACCTATATTTTCATCACACACGACCTGACTTCTGTGACCTATCTTTGTGATGATGTGCTGTTTCTTTATCATGGTCATGTTACAGAGCACATTCCGGTATTCCGCATCGCGGAAACAAAGGATGCGTATGCGCAAAAACTTTTGAGCTCTATCATTGAATTTGAGTAATGATAAATGTAGCAAAAGGAGATCTTATATCTATGAGACTGTCTGACTTAAAAGCCGGCACCGGAACAAAACAAACACTTCTGCTGCCTGTCACCAGCCCCTATCCCATCCAAATGACCGTCATCTGCGGCAATCACCCAGGAAAAACGCTGGTGGTTACCGCCGGAGTACACGGCTGCGAATACGTCGGCATCGAAGCACTCCGCAGCCTTGGAAACGAATTAGAGCCTGACAATCTTTCCGGGCGCATGATCCTTCTGCCTCTGGTAAACCCGGAAGGCTTCTACCACGGTGCAAAACAGATCATTCCAGCCGACGGTCAGAATCTAAACCGGATGTTTCCCGGAAGTAAAGAAGAGACCTTTTCCAGCCAGCTCGCAAAGGTTCTGGAGGAAACCCTGTACCCGGAGGCGGATTTTCTGATGGATCTGCACGGCGGAGATGTCAACGAAGCACTGACTCCGCTGATTTTCTTTCCAACGGCAGTGCCGGAAAAGCTTGCAACGCAATCCGCTCTGGCCGCAGCCGCCCTCTCGGTTCCTTACCGGGTTGCCTCCACCTCAAAAAACGGTCTCTACAGCTGGGCCGCACAATGCGGAATCCCGGCCCTGCTGGTAGAGCGCGGAGAGCGCGGACTGTGGAGCAAAGAAGAAGTAACTGCATGCAAACATAATGTATATGAGATGATGGAGCATCTTGGGATGCTTTCTGTCTCACAAGCAACTGATAACCAGCAAGAGCAGACATCGCTTCGTACAAAAGCGTTTTCAAGACCAACTGAAATCAACGACTCACGCTCTGCAGAAGCACATTCTGAACAAACCGAAGTCCGCGATGCACTTTATGCAGAAGCGCCTTCCGACGGTTTCTGGTATCCTGCCATGAAAAAAGCCGGAAAAACCGTTCCAAAAGGTGCCCTGCTTGGCACTCTGAACGATGTTTCCGGCAAAGAAATCTTTCGCTGCATTGCCCCGTTTGACGGTGTCATCCTCTATTTCACCTTAAGTCTCGGTGTAAAATCCGGAGATCCGCTGGTCGCATTCGGAAAGTTGGAGCATATTTAGTTGCTGGGCACGCATGCGTGAACAGTAACCATATTGGATTTAAAAGAGTCCGCCCAGTCCAAATACTCCGACTGCTGCCATAACCACGTTGACACATACATTGGCTACGGAAAGCAGGAACAGGGTGTAGAACATTTTGTTCATTTCCTCGGTGGTGGTCTCACGGGCTGCGGAGTAGGAGGACATGATGATGGCACCTCCGGTAGAAAGCGGGCTGATGGCTGCTGCGAAGGAGGTTGCAGTGATCGCTGCGATCAGTTCTACATAATTCACTCCGGCGAAGCGCTGGCAGATTTCCGCGGAGATCGGGTACAGGGTTGGCATCACCACAGCGGTGGTGGAGCTTACCCAGGACAGGATTCCGGAGGTGGCTGCCATGATCGGAGTTGCGGTATGCTCGGTCATGAAGGAAGCCAGGGTATCGGAGATCAGGTCAATGCCGACTAAGAGACTGATCATGTTGACCAGTACACCTACACCGCAGATCATGATCAGGGTGCCCCACGGGATGCTCTTGATGGCTTTCTTCTCATCGGCACATCCAAGCAGGATCAGAACCGCTGCCATGCCAAACAGGAAGGTAACACCAACCAGCGTCACAAACATAGAACTGGAAAAGCCTTTTACCACATCGCTGGCCTTTAACAGCCGCATGGTATCGCCGGATTTGATCTGCAGCTCCACTGCCATTCCCAGAAGCGCCAGCAAAAAGGCGGCTCCGATGGAAAAGAATCCGATATTGATTTTCTTTACAAATCCAACTGCGATTACCATAATTAATACCAGCAGAGAAAGCTGCGGTAAGATTGCCCGAATCATTTCCATAGTATATCCCCCCATTATCTTCTGACTGATGCAACGCCTTCCATTAACAGGTTGGCAGTGCGGAATCCAAACGTATCTTCAATAACCGGCTCCTTCTCCTCTGGCCGGTAATCCACTCCACATTCCAGTACTCCGCCCGGATGTCCAATGCGGATAAACTGGGTATCGGTGTCCGGATTTAAGACCTGCGCTACCACGCTTCCCGGCACAACTGCTGCTGCCGCCGTGCACATGGCTCCGGTCATCGCATAACTCGGATGTGTTTTCTGCATCGACATCATCCGGGAAAGCAGGTCAATTTCTTCTTTCCGGATTGTTGTTCCATCTGCAGTTTCGTAAGTATCCGACTCTGCCACAAAAGTCATCTTCGGAATACCAGGTGTTTCCCATGCTGATTTCTTATAATCATCGATCAGGCCAAGCTTCACTGCCGCAAGTCCCCGCACCATTTCCAGAAGCTCCAGCTTCGCTGCATCCGCATTTAATTCATCCGGATTTTCTTTTCCGGTCAGCCCCAGATCCTTTGCTTTTACAAAAACAAGCGGATTTGCCGCATCAACAATGGAAACCTCCACCTCGCCGAAGTCCGGCACAGTCAGCATATCCACTGCATTTCCGGTTGGAAGCAGACCCTTTCCTAATGTTCCGGCTGGATTTATAAATTTCAGGCGGATCGGTGATGCCGTTCCCGGGACTCCGGCAATCTGAAAATCACCTGTATAATTCACGCCTTCATCCGAGGTCTTCACATCTGCCGCAATGATTTTTCCCGTATTGGTGTTGTAGATCCGCACGGTAGTCTCGTTCTCTTTCGGTGTGACCAGACCTTTTTCCAATGCAAACGGGCCAACACCGGAAGAAATATTTCCGCAATTTCCTTTGTAGCTGACGATCGGCTTATCAACCGATACCTGTGCAAAGGTATAATCCACATCTGCATCTGCTCTCTGTGAGCGCTTTACGATCGCAACCTTGCTTGTTACTGACTGGGAACCGCCAAGCCCGTCGATCTGTTTGGCATCCGGACTTCCCATGAGACGAAGCAGGATTTCATCCCACGCTTCCTTATCTTTTGGGAGATCGGATTCTAATATGTAAATTCCTTTGCTGGTACCTCCCCGCATGATCGTCACCGGGAGCTTATATACCTGTTCGTTCTGATTCTGCATTTCGTTTCCTCCATCACCTGTGTGTGAAGGCGGCTGGCCATGCCGCCGGTCTTTTTAACCGGTACCGTTTTATGGTTTTATCATAGCATGAGGCCAACTGTAATACAAATTCATAATTTTCATTTAAACTATTCTATATATCTATAGTTTATGCTATGATAAACTTTACAGATTATAAGGAAATCTTGAATAAACTGCAAAAACGAAAGCACAATTTCAAAATCATGTCAGGAAAATTTTTTGGGAGATTTTTATGGATTTTAAAGACTTATCTTATGTCCTGGCGATCGCCAGATATCAGAATATTACCAAGGCTGCGAATTCTTTATATGTAACCCAGCCGACACTTACAAAATTTCTCCAGAACCTGGAGGCAGAGCTTGGACAAAAGCTGTTCCGAAAGCTGGGACACCGTTTTGTTCTCACCTATGCCGGGGAACGCTATGTAGAAAAAGCTTCCGAGATTCTGAACCTGAAAAAAGAGCTGGACCAGGAAATGAACGACATCGTAAAGAACAATTACGGCTCTTTAAAGATTGCCTTTCCGACCATGCGCGGCACCTACATGCTTCCCTGTACCCTGCCGATTTTCAATTCCTTATATCCCAACGTACGGCTGGAAATTCTGGAGTCACATTCCTATTTACTGGAAGATATGCTGCTGAATGCCGAGGCCGATCTCGCATTTTTCAATCTGCCTGTAAAAAGCCCGGATATTGATTACGAGATCATCAGCCACGAGGAACTGCTCCTGATCTTGCCGCATCATCACCCGCTTGCGGAAATGGGTGTACAAAAACCCGACTGTAAATATCCATGGATGGATCTTAAATATTTAAAAGACGAGCCATTCCTGTTCCAGACTCCGGGACAGCGAACCCAGCAGACAGTAGACCAGCTTTTTAAAGCGGCCGGGATCACCCCGATCATAAAGCTGCAGACCAGCAACATCGCCGCAAAGGTCCAGCTGGTAGCAAAAGGCTACGGCTGCGGGTTTGTGACTGAAACCCATTTAAAGCACATCCAGCCGCCGCCTGACATTGCCTGTTTTTCCGTTGGCCCGGAAACCTGCACCACGGTTGATTTCGTGGCAGCGTACCGGCGCGGCAGTTATCTGCCGTACCATGCGCAGGAATATATTAAAATTGTAAAGGATTTCACCTGAGACATAACAGGTGAAATCCTTTTGTTGTTAATTTTCATCCTGAACTGTTCCAGGGCCGAAAGACATTAATCCTTTTTTCAGCGCCTTAAGTTCTTCAAGATTAATACAGCTATTTAGTTCCTTCTTTTCGATTTTTTCGATGCATGTCTGATAATCCATCCACCTCACACTCTCAACTTCCGCTTTCTGAAGCTTCAGGTTTTCTTCCTGAAGCTTTTCTCCCGCGTACAGATAGACCGCGCTGATCTCGTGATTTTTAAACGGCTGTCCATGAAAAACTTCTTCGCTTTCTGACTGATGCATTTTAACAAAATGGAGTTCTTCTTCTGTTGCCTCGATCCCCAATTCTTCGTTCAGCTCCCGAATTGCTGTCGGCAGATACTCCTCTCCCGCTGCCACATGCCCGGCTGCGGAAATGTCATAATATCCCGGGTAAGAATCTTTATGCTCACTCCGTTTCTGAAGAAGCACCTCCCAGCTGTCCGAGGGACCACGGCGCACGACCCAAACATGAGCAGTTCCGTGCACACTTCCATCGCGGTGGACAACTCCTCTTTCTCTTCGCACTCCGGTTTTCTCCCCTGTCTTCTCATCGAGCACATCAAGAAGCTCCATCTCCTGGCCATCCAGAGAAGCCGAAACAAGCTTATCGTGACCGTCATAGACAAGCTTGAGCGAGAAGAAATCGGTGCGTTCATTCAGAAGACGGAAAAAGATCTTATCGCCCTCCCAGATGTTTAGCTTCACTGCTTCTTCTTTGTCGACCCATGCCAGCTCGCCTTCATTGCATGCGATCGGTTCGCCGGTAAAGGCATCTGCCGTAAAGAGCGACATATATTCTGTCACGCCGTTTCCGGAGACAAAGGTCACAATGGCACGGTATTTCCAGGAGGTCAGCGTATAGCCGGTCTCCTCCCAGACTTCACGGAGCAGACATTCTTCCGGGCTTTCATCTGCCTCAAAATGACCTCCGACTCCGATCCATTTGTCTTTGTTTACATCATTTTTCTTCACGGTACGGTGCAGCATCAGATACTGCCCGTCTTTTTCGATATAGCATAGCGTACTTAGTGAGATCATTGTTTTATGAATACCTCCACAGATAATAAAAACTTATTTTCCACTCAGATAATACTTTACCTGCAGTTTCCGAAGCAGCTGGACCGATGCCGTATTTTCTCCTGCCACGCAGGCACACACCGGACAATCCAGCTCATCCCTAGCATAAGCAAGGATCGCACGGCATGCTTCTTCGGCATAGCCCTGACGGCGGTAGGGGTGAAAAACATGGTAGCCGAGTTCCAGAAATTCCCTGTCTTCCATTCCGTTGGCATCTGGAAAGTCATTTTCGGAGTCCACTCTACTTTTCGGTTCGAAGTCATTTCCGGTTTCCGCAACTTTTCCCAGTTGTTCTTCCGGTGCACTTGCCCTTGCAAAATCCCGTTTCTTCGCATTGGATAACCCGGCTTTTCCGATGATCCTGCCATCTGTTTTTCGCACCAGCGCCCAGATTCCATACTCATAAAACCGGTACTGGCCTTTGATATAGGCCTTCAATTTCTCTGTATCGTAAAAAATCTGATCAGCATCCCGTTCCTCCTGTGTAAACCAGGCATCCGGTTCCTCTGGCATACCGGCAATGTCTTCTACGGTAAATTCCCGGATAATCAAGCGGTCTGTTTCTGTGATGATCCAGGGCAGACCGATGTGGCGGAGCACAATGCGTTCTAAATATTCCGGGCAGATGGCATCCGGCGTTGCCAGGTACTCTGCATCCCAGATGTCATCTTCCTGACTTCCTCCACCATGTTCTTCCATGTGTATCAGACCAACAAAAGCTCTCCCTGCTGCTTTCGCGGCAAGGAGAGCTTTTCGTTCGTCAGAAACCACAACCGGATATGCTGTTTTTCCAATCCAAACCGTGTATTCCTGTGTCATATCATTCCTCTAACTTAGCACTTCTCCGGCTCGTCGTACTCTTCACCGAAGGTATCAACCGTCATGCTCTTGATCTTCTGCTCTTTGAGCGGTCTGTCGCTGTAGTCGGTGCGGGTCTCGGCAATCTTGTTTACGACGTCCATGCCGTCAATGACCATACCGAATGCTGCGTAAGCGCCGTCTAAGTGCGGAGCATCTTTGTGCATGATGAAGAACTGGGAACCTGCGGAGTTCGGCATCATGGAACGTGCCATGGAAAGAACGCCTGCGGTATGCTTTAAGTCATTCTGGAAACCATTCTGGCTGAACTCACCCTTGATGGAATAGCCCGGGCCGCCCATGCCGTTGCCGTTCGGGCATCCGCCCTGGATCATAAAGCCTTTGATGACTCTGTGGAAAATGAGTCCGTCATAGTAGCCTTTCTTTGCCAGGCTGATAAAGTTCTTTACGGTATTCGGAGCAACCTCCGGATATAATTCTGCGCGGATCACGCCGCCGTCTTCCATCGTAATGGTAATCTCTGGATTTTTCATGGTTCAAATCTCCCTTCATGTAAAACAAATGCCTGCTTTGCAGCCGCCTGTTTTCTTTTGCGCACATTATACCATACATTCCTCTGATACGCAAACAGCTGTCCGGTATGCAAATTTCCATATACCAGACAGCTGTACTTTTAATCCGCTAAATGCAGCATCTCGATCAAAAAGATCCAGGTCAGTCCGTAGTAAGAAACCACCGCTACCAGGTCGTTCACCGTTGTGATGAGCGGACCAGATGCTACGGCCGGGTCTACGCCGAACTTTTTAAACATGATCGGGATCACCGTACCGGATACACTGGAAATAATCATGGCCGCAAGAAGTGCCACGCCGATGCAGCCGGAAACTGCGAATGCAAAAAACGGAGTCATTCCCTTTGCAATCGCGATATAAGCACCGATCGCAACGAAAGAAAGAATGCCAAGGATCAGTCCGTTGCACATGCCGACTCTCGCTTCCTTAAATACCAGGCCAAGTTTCTGCTTGCCATCCAGGTTCTCATCCATCAGCACACGGATGGTCACTGCCAGGGACTGGGTGCCGACGTTTCCGGCCATGTCCAGAATCAGGGACTGGAAGCAGATCACAATGGTCAGCTGCGCTACCACACCCTCAAACAAACCAACCACACTGGAAACCACAAGACCAAGGCCAAGTAAAATGATCAGCCACGGCAGACGCTTGTGCACGCTCTGGCGGATCGGCTCGTTTAATTCCTCCTCAGAAGCAAGACCTGCTAACTTTGCGTAGTCATCGCCCATCTCATCATCGACAACCTGAACGATGTCCTGCGCAGTGATGACACCAAGGATCTTGTTGCTCTCATCCAGTACCGGGATGGAATCCTCGGAGTAGTCCTTCATGCGCTCGATACAGTCTTCGATCATCTCACGGGCATACACATATGGGTAAGACTCCATGATGATATCATCCAGGCTGCTGCCCTCTCGGGCAATGATCAAATCCTTTAAGTCGATCGCACCGCAGAACGTGTGCTGGTCATCGGTTACATATAAGGTAGAAATATTATCGTTTTCTGCCGCCTGTGCAACCAGCTCCCGCATCGCTTCACGGACACTGATTCCAGCTTTGATCTCAATAAAATTCATGCTCATGCGGCTTCCGATCTCATCTTCATCGAAAGACTCCAGCATGGCAATGTCGCGCTTGGATTCATTGTCAATCAGGTCAATGAGCATATTGCGCTCCGGCTTTGCCAGGCGCTTAAGCAGCGCTGCTGCCTGATCAACTTCCATGCAGGAAAGAACCTCAACCTTCTTTCTTGCATTCAGTTCCTCAAAATAAATTTCTGCGTTATCCAGATATTCAAAAATATCAGAAAGCTGTTCCGCATCTAAAATGCGGTATAAACGCTCTCTCTCATCTCTTGTCAGCACCTCGAAAGAGGATGCGATATCATTCTCATGGTAGTCGGAAATCCGGTCCTTTAATACACGCGGGGATACGTTGCTCCGCATGATCTGCTCCAGTTCCGTCTGGTAGTCACGTACCTGAACTGCCACGTCTTTGGTCTCGTTCTCGTTCATCTTTTCCATGCCTGCTCCTTTCTCTGCCTGCGAAAAAGTCTTTCTCTTTCTCACAGCGTTTTGTTCTCACGGCTGTCATCCGTGGAACCGGAGCATTTTTGATCTGCGCAAACCTGCTGTATTTTTCCAGAAAAATCTCCTGTATTCTTCACGTTTTCTTAACAATAGATTCAAAAAACAAGAAAGAAAAACAGCAGCGTGTTTCCGCAAATAAAAAATGCCATTACCGGTTTCATCTGAAAACGGGCAATGGCAGACACACGCAAATACAGCCTGATCCGTGCAGTACACCTGTGATGCAGGGACTACCGATCAGACAGTTTTCCTATCAAAATCTAAACTCAATTCGTGTGAGAAAACGGACAGCGGATTCAGACAGGCTGTCGGTCTTCTTTTCTCTTCCATTGCCGCTCATTCGCTTATAACTGTCCGCGACGTCCATTTCCTCACCTCCTTATATGTGCACGATCAATAAATTCCTCCTAAACTATACTACAGCATTTTTTTCGCGTCAACCACCCAATTTTCCAAGTTGATAAATTTTCACTTTCACCTTACCAAAACGGAATAGAAACCCCGGAGTTGCAGCTCCGGGGTTTCTGCGTACTTCCGTGGAAATACATACTGTCATTTGCCTATTGGCATTATCATATACAATTTTGAAAAGCAATATTCAAATTTCCTGAAAAAATGCAATTGATCGCACAGTGCAGCTCTTCCCCGCTATTTCGCAGAAGCACCCGCGCAATCCCATCCGAGAAGCTTACCGTATCCAGCTTCTCCCTGTTTGTAAACTGCTCCAGCAATGCTTCCCAGGTCATGACACAGGCGGACTGAACCACATTTTCTTCCCCATGCTCCGTCATGACTGTATCCTGGGAACCATAAGGGCCAAAATCCTCTAACCGGTAGAGAAATAACCAGGAATATTCCCAGTTCGCCTCGCCCTTCATGGAATACAGGCCGACCGGAACCAGCCTGTCCATGACTGGGGAAAATGTTTCTCTTCTTCCATCCGCTGTCACGCGGACAAGCTCTTCGGAGAGTTCCCGGTAAGCGCACTTGCGGAAGGTTTCCATGCTTACCCCGGTCCGGTGTTCTTCTTCCGGGATATCTGCATATTGCATATGCCCGCCAAAGCAGTTGAACACATGGCCGTCTTCCGGGATAAACCTTCCTTCCCGCCTGTGGCGTTCTGCCCTGTCCTCCATCAGCAGTCTGCCATCGGGAAAGACTGGCACTATGATCGCAGTCGCATGGCATACCGGTGGAACGGAATGCGCTGTTTTCCGCTCTGTTTTTCCGGCTACCAGAAGCTTCCCATCACGCTCCACAAGGACTGGAAGGTATTCTGTTTTTTTCATTTTAAAATGCTTTTACTTCTTCCATCGTTGGAATGGAAGGTGCAGCGCCCTGTCTGGTCACGGCGATCGCAGAGGCCTTAGATGCCATGTCCATCGCATTCTTCACTGGCTCGCCCTTCTGGACAAAATGGTCTACCTTATAGGTATAATCAATATTCAATGATCCAAAACATAATACTTTCATGAAGCCTTCTCCTCTTAAATTTTACTCAATGTTAGCATGATGCTTCCGCATTTCTTCTGATGTTAATTGCAACTGGTCCATCAGCTCCAGCACTGTCATATCGCACACAAGCTGCGCACTCTGCTCGAATAAAGCCCCCATCGGCTGAATCGAGGTTCCCATGGCGTCCTTATCCTGTGCCTTGACCAGCACACTGCCTGCAGCAAATTCCGTTAACGGTGAGCTTTCCTTACTTGTGACCAGTGCGACCCTGCCGCCAAGCTCCTTCGCCTTCTGCGCGTGATATTTTAAGACCGCGGAAGATCCAGATGCACTGCCGATCACCAGCAGGTCCCCCGGGCCAAATGCCGGTGCCGTCACCTCCCCAACGCTGACACTGCGGATCCCCATCTGTCCTAACCGCATGGCGAACGCTTTCATGACCAGCCCGCTTCTTCCAAGGCCATCACAAAAAACCTGACGGGCACTGGCAATCTCTTGCGCCAGCCAGACGATTTCCTCTTCCTTCACACACTCCATGGATTCCTTAAGCTCTTTTAGTACCGCATTTTTATAATCTTTCATTCTGCTACCGCCTCCGATACCGGATCTGTTTTTTATTCTGGCGGATCTGGCAAAAAATGCTATAAGCACAGGAAGGGAAAATGAATCTGTAGCTTCATTTTCCCTTTGACTGCCATATCCACCCAGACCTACCTGTAAGGTATGTCCAGATTATTTCTGATTGTAAAGTTCCATTACCTCGTCCAAAAACGGCATCGATGGCTGTCCGCCAATCTTGCATACCGTTTTCGCACTGCAGCAGGTCGCAAATTTTGCCGCCTCGAAGATGTCCATATTTTCGGTTAAGGCATAGCAAAGACCTCCGATAAAGGAGTCTCCTGCTCCGGTGGATTCCACTGCCTGCACCTTTCTGGAAGGTACAAACTCCGCTTTTTTGCCATCGCATACAACAGAGCCGGCTTTTCCAAGCGTATAAATGCAGGTATTTCCAAGCGCTCTGGTCATCTTCTGGATTTCCTCCAGTGCGGTCTCCTTGTCTTCGATCGGCTTTTTGCAGAAAAATCCTGCCTCCAGCTCATTTACAACAAAGTAATCGACCTCCTTTAAGGTCTCCTCACTCACTTCGCTGGCCGGGGCACCGTTTAAAATAACGACACAGCCCTTTTCCTTACAAAAATGGATCGCATATTCGATGGTCGAGATCGGGATTTCCAGCTGGAATACCACAATATCTCCCGGATTTAAAAAGCCGTCCAGCTCGTCGACATCCTCTTTGGTGACCAGATCATTGGTCCCGCGGACGACAGAAGCACGAACCCCGCCGTCATACAGGGACTGTGCAACAGACATTCCGCTGTTTCCCGGGCGGATTTTCAGATAGTCAGTGTGTACGCCATATTTTTCGATGTTTTCTTTCAGGAATACACCGGAGGTGTCATCCCCGATGCAGCCGACCATATAGGTTGGCACACCAAGCTTTGCTGCCTGGACTGCCTGGTTTCCGCCTTTGCCTCCACTGCAATAATTGACACTATCTGCAAAGTAGGTTTCTCCCTCAACCGGAAGGCGTTCCTGTTTTAAACACACATCGTAATTCAGACTTCCGATCACGACTGTTTTTCTATTCATAGTGCCCCTCCTGACTACAGAAACATTTCCTGGATCATTTCCTGGATGCGGACTCCGTCATGGGAATTGATCACTTCAGCGATCCGGTCCATACCGTATGCATCGATCTTTGCAGAAATCTTTCTGTAAGTATCGATATTGGCTTTGATCTCAGCTTCCGGGTTTTCACGAATTGGGAAGGTATCAAAGAAGACAACCCCGTCATAGCCGGTCTTTTTCAGGTAATATACAAACTCGACACACTGGATCAGGTTAATGGAGCCGAAGATCAGGCCTCCGTCCATCTGTCCATAGCCATCGTTCATATGAAGTCCGTAAATGCGGTCCTTCAAAGCTGCTACAGCAAGTCCATACGCCGGGCTGTCGAACTTCATCAGCATATGGCAGAAATCCAGGGTGCATCCGATGTTTGGACGGTTGATCAGCTCGATTGCATATAACGTCATGCCGACACTGTCTAACAGCGCATGGTTGCGCTCCTCAAACGGCTTATACTCGATGCTGACCTTGATGTTGTACTGGGCTGCGTAATCGCAGATCTCCTGAAATGCTTCGATCAGCCGGTTCCATGCAGTTCCATAATCGATCTGGAATGGATAATCGTAGCCATCGTAAGCAAGCCATACGGTAACGACTTCCCCACCCAGCTCATGGCACTTATCTACAGCACCCTTTGCAAGATTGATGGACTCCCTGCGGATCTCATCGTCGTAGTGGGAAAATTCGCCATTTAAGTATTTCGGCGGTTTGAATCTGGTTGCCACACCGTTTACCTTCAGGTCTCCCATCATTTCCTTGATCTTGGAAACTTCTGTATCTTTAAAATGCTCCGGATAGTTGAATTCCAGATGGGTAACATGCGGGATCGTTTTAATTTTTTCGATCGCATCGTATACCGTATCTCCCTTTAACACAAATGAGTTGAACCTGCTCGCAAACTTCTCACCAAAATGATTCATGATTTTCCTCCTAATCTGTCTCGTTCATTTTTACTGCTATGATCAGCTGATCCCTTCGCAGTCCTTTATCGTCCAGTTTTTTCCATACATGGTCTTCGGGACCTGCTCTGCCTGGCCTCCGTCTGGATGCGCGATCAGCCATTTATTTTTTGCCTGCAGAAGCTTATCCTCTTCTGTTTTTGCCTGAAATCCGGCATCCAGCGGCGTGTTAGTCCCTCTCGGCAAAAATGTTCCATGGCGGTACCCATCTTCTGTTACATTGCATGCACAGTAATGAAGGGTTGTTGCGTAAAATTCCACAGCCAGTCCTTCCGGCACATAAAACGCCTGGACCTTGGAAGTATCGTAGCAAAAGCCCTCTTCCAGATCCTGCTGGCAGCCAACCATTACTACAAAGTCGCTGGCAGAAATATTCACTTCGGATCCCCGGTGATATTCCAGTCCGTTCAATGCGTCATTATGTCCCAAGCAGTATCCAAGCTCTGCCGGAATCTCACCATAAAATCCTTCCTGAAATTCTTTAAAAACAGGAAGGCTTTCCAATGCCGGATCAGCCGCCACATAGGTTACACCGTCTGACATTGGAAGTTCTTTTAATTTCCGGATCAGCCCGGAAAAATCGTAACCGGAAATGATTCTTCCATATTTTGCAAATTCTGGATCCGTGATCTGATATACTTTCATAAAGCCTCCCTTTTCCGGCAATCCCTACTTTGCTTTTTTCGCCTTCTGGTCACTGTAGTAATTCAGGATCATAACCACGATCAGAAGTACGCCCCATACGATCTGGCGGCACGGTGTCGGGATCCAAGTAAACATATTCAGCGTACTGGATACCATCTGGATGATCAGCACAGCCAGCACGATTCCCTGCACATTTCCTTTACCGCCATTCGGGCTGATGCCGCCCATAACTGCGATCAGGATTGCCTGCATGGTATAGGTCGCACCGTTATCTGCCTTTGCAGAGCTGTAACGGCCCCACATGATGATACCGCACAGGGCAGCCAGGATACCGGAAATCATATGTGTCAGCACAACGATCTTTAAGTTGTTTAAGCCGGCATAGATCGTTGCCTTGTTGTTGGTACCATACATTTTCATCTCGTAGCCAAGCTTTGTCTTTGCTACAATGACAATACATACTGCCGCTACAATGGCAAAGATCACAACGGTAACCGGCAGGATACCAATCTTGGCATTGAGCATCATGGTCAGTCCCTTCGGGAACTTACTTAAGGTGGAGCCCTTTGTCAGTACGACACCGATGCCCCAGAACAGAGACTGGGTACCCAGAGTAGCCAGCATTGCAGGAATGCCCACGCCGGAGATCAGAAGGCCATTCACGGCACCACCGACCGCGCCGACTAAGATCGCGATCAGAAAGCTCACCAGGATCAGGCCGGTCTGCGGGTCACCACTGTCATTCATGAATTTCAGAACAAACAGGCCAGCGATGATCGAGCTTAAGTTTGCCAGATATACCGCACTCAGGTCGATACCACCGATCAGAAGTGCCATACCAATGCCGATCGCCAAAAGACCATACTCCGGGAACTGCTTAAACATAGAACCGAAGTTATCAAGATTTAAGAATTTGCCGCCCTGCAACAGAGAGCAGATCACAAATACTGCTGCAAACACGATCAAAAGACGCACGAAATTCGCATCCCTTGTAGTCATTTTTTTCATGACTGTCTTTTCCTTACTCATTGTGCGTACCTCCTACTTCTCAGAAACTGTTACAAACAGTGCATTTTTTCTGTGTTTTTCCTGGATAGCAGATACAGCAGTACCAATGATGATGATCATACCGGTAAATACACGGGCCCATACTGTAGGAATTCCAAGAAGGATCAGGCTGTTGGAAACTACGGTCATCAGTGCAGTACCAAGCACGGCACCAAGTACAGAGCCTTTACCACCAACCAGGGAAACACCACCAAGCACGCAGGATGCGATAACATCCATCTCCATGCCGATCATGTTGTTCGGGTTAACCGCAAGCATCATGCTAGCACGGGTCACACCGATGAATCCGGCCATTGCACCGGAAAAGCAGAAGATAAACATACGGGTCCAGAACACATTAAAGCCTGCTCTTGCTGCTGCCACTTCGTCACCGCCCACTGCGTAGATTCCACGACCCAGCATGGTCTTATTCAGAATGAACCAGCCCAGTGCTACCAGGATCACCGCAAAAATAAAGTGTACCGGCAGGTTCGATGTAAAGCCGGTGTTTGCATTGGTTCCTGTGTAAATGCTGGTCTGTCCAAGCTTATACAGTGCACTGGTCAGTGGGTACTCGGAGGATCCAAGCAGGCCCTGCATGATACCAATGAAGATACTGGATGTACCTAAGGTAACGATCATCGCCGGGAATTTATATTTTGCAACAACAAAACCATTCACAGCGCCCATGAGCAGTCCCAGAAGTACTGCTACCACAAAATACGGGATTGGATTCGAAAATGCCCCATCCAGCTTTGTGCAGACAAAGTACATAGCCAAGGAAGCCACTGCCGGGAAGGAACAGTCAACACCGCCCGAGATCAGGACCATCATTTCACCGATACAGAACATAGTCGGGATCGTCATGGATCTGAGCAGGTCGACGATATTATTTGGTGTAAAAAACTGTCCGCTGCGAACCTGTACGATCATACAAAACACGATCAGGATCAGCGCAATGTAAAACTCTGTTTTCTTTGTAACTTTTTTTATGAGTTTATTTGTATCCATTCCAGTACCTCCTGTTTATTCTACCGCTTTGGCTGAAAGTGTTGCCTCATTCAGCTCTTCTGCCTGGAATTCGCCAGCCAGACGTCCCTGTTTCATGATCAGCACACGGTTACAGTTAAGAAGGACTTCCCGGATATCATCAGAGATAATGATCACAGCCAGTCCGGAAGCTGCGAGCTTCTTGGTCAGTGTGTAAATATCATATTTTGCACCGATATCTACACCGACAGTCGGTCCGTTTAAGATCAGAACCTTTAAGTCGCGGCACAGCCATTTTGCGAGGACGCACTTCTGTGCATTTCCTCCGGAAAGTGTCCGCATGGTGTCATTGATATTTCCGATCTTGATGGAAAGCTCTTTTACCCAGTGGTTGACAGATTCTTCGATCGCGTCACGGTCCATCAGGATTCCTTTTCTGAAATCAGCCCAGCGGGTTACGGAGATATTGTCTGCGATGGACTGGTCCATGAAAAGACCCTCTACGCCTCTGTCCGGCGGAACATATCCGATTCCCTTCGCCATGGCATCCTGTACACCGGAGATCTCGACCTTTTCCCCGTTTAAGTAGATCTCGCCGGAGTCTGCCTTATGAATACCGAAGATCGTCTCAGCCAGCTCGGTACGTCCGGAACCAAGAAGACCGGTAATTCCAAGGATCTCGCCTTCCCGGATGGAAAAGCTGCAATCGCTAAAGCCATTTGCCAGAGTCAGGTTCTTTACCTCCAGAACGGTCTTTGCATTTTCTGAGCCGGCATATTCGAATGCTTTTTCCTCAATGTCACGTCCTGTCATATAGTGTGTGAAGGATGCCTGCGTAAGCTCTTTGGTCTCTCCGGAGAAAACATTTTTACCAGAGCGGAAAATGGTGAAATGCTCTGCGATCTCAAATACCTCGTCCAGCTTATGGGATACGAACAGTACCGCGATTCCCTGTTTCTGGAGATCACGGATGACGTTGAACAGGTTCTTTACCTCTTTCTGCGTGATCGCCGTGGTCGGCTCATCCATGATAATCAGCTTCGCATCGGTTAAAAGTGCACGGCTGATCGCGATCAGCTGCTTATTCGCAACAGTCAGGTTTTCAACCAGCTCATCTAAGTCAACCTGGAATTCAATCTTGGACAGTGCCCTTTTTGCAATTTCATCGAAACGTTTTTTACTTACAAATTTTCTGCCGCTGGATTTTTCCATGGTGATCGCAAGGTTTTCCCTTACGGTCAGGTTTGGGAATACCGACAGATCCTGATAAATAACCTGCACGCCTGCATCGATCGCCTGCTGCGTAGTCAGCTTTGTATATTCTTTTCCGTCAATCTCAATGGTGCCGGAATCTGGCTGGTAAAAGCCGGAAATGATATTGATGATCGTTGATTTTCCACACCCATTTTCTCCTGCCAGACAGTGTACTTCACCTTTTTTAATGACCAGGTCAACTCCATCGAGTGCCTTAACACCGCCGAAATACTTTTTGACCTGTGTGATTTTAATAATATTCTCTGACACTTGGCGCCTCCACCCTTCTATATTCAAAAAGGCTGTATATCCAGCAACTACACAGCCTTTTTGACATTTATTATTTTGATGATCGTTGTTTTTCGTTTGCTTTAGAAATCGTAATCGTCTACGTTGTCAGCAGTGATTGCGATAGAAGCATCGCCCATCAGGACCTTCGGATTGCTTGCGTCGGTCTTTAAGTCGTTGTAGCCTTCCAGGCCAAGATCAGTTCCGTCGCCGATCTCTTCGCCATCCAGTACCATGGTAGCCAGTTTGCACATTGCATAGCCTGCATCTGCCGGATCCCACAGGGTGATGGTCTGCAGGGAACCTGCCTTCAGCAGCTCGCGGCACTCGTTCGGCATACCGGTTCCAACGGAGAATACCTTACCGGTCAGGCCAAGCTCATCGATCGCACGTGCGATACCAGGAGTATCATCGGAAGAAGATCCGGTGAAGCCTTTGATGTTCGGGTTAGTTTTCAGATACTGTTTTGCAACCTCGTATGCAGTCTCTGCAGAGTTCTCAGACTCAAGTCTCTTCTCTGCTGCCAGGGTCATGTTTGGATATGCTTCCTCTGCACGTGCTACAGCACCGTCAGCCCACTCGTTATGGGATGCGGAAGTCAGATAACCAACCATGGTGATGTACTCGCCTTCCTCGCCCATAAGCTTTGCAAGGCAGTCCATAATGAAAGCACCGTAACCTGCGTTATCGAATGCTTCTACGTCGTAGTCACAGTTCTCTACAGAAGATCCCTCGTGGCAGATAACCTTGATGCCTTTTTCACGTGCCTCTGCCAGTACGGTCTCACATGCAGCCGGGTCAATCGGAACAACACACAGTGCATCCGGTTTCTGGGATACAACATCCTGCAGTACCTGGATCTGCTGTGCAGAATCGGTATCGGAAGGACCTGTCATATATGCGTTGATGCCGGTCTCCTCTGCGAATTTTTTAATACCCTGCTCCATTCTTACGAACCAGCCGTTTGTATTTCCCTTTACAACAACTGCGATCGTGTAGTCCTTTTTCTCAGAAGCACCAGCGTCCTTTGCTTCGCTCTCGCCTGCTGCTGCCTCTTTTGCAGCCTCGGTTGCTGCTGTTGTGTCAGAAGAAGCTGCTTTGGATCCGCATCCGCTTAACATTGCGGTTACCATTGTTGCGGCAAGAAGAACTGATAAAATTTTCTTTTTCATAGTAAAAACCCTCCTCTAATAATAGCTGGCCATCTGCTGGGGATGGCTGGATGTATCCAAAGGCACATTGCCGTTGAATCGTAAATAAATCAGTGAACAACAGGTTACAGGCTCCTGCACATTTCCGATCCGCGTAATACAAGACTGGTCGAAAGCATCAGGCATTCATGCTCTTTTATGCCATCCTTCATGCGCCGGAGAATCATCTCCATGGCTGCTTCCCCCATTTCTTCTTCGGACCGTGTTACTGTAGAGATCCGGATATTCAGGAGCTCAAACATTTCGATCTCATCAAAGCCGATCAGGGAAATGTCTTCACCGATCCGGAAGCCTTTTTGAAGCAGATACCGGACACAGGCCAGAGTCATCATGTTGTTGGATGTAAAAATGGCCGTCGGCGGATCTGGCTGTTCCATAAGGTTTTTCATGTTCCGGTAAGCAATGTCATATTTCTGGTCACAGGATATGACATATTCCTTTCGGAAGGCAATGCCGCTCTCGTCCAGGGCTCTCAGGTAGCCATGCTCCCGTTCCCGGATCGGATATACATTGCTGTCACCCTTTAAAAAACCAATCTTTTCGTGTCCTGCTTTGATCAGGGAAGAAACTGCATCGTAAGCCCCCTTCTCATTGTCGACCAGAACCTGGTTGAAATCTGAGCCTTCAATGGAGCGGTCTACCAGAACAACCGGAATGTTATTCCGCTCAAACGTTTTCAGGATCTCATTCGCCTCATAGTCCTGGTAAATGACCGGTGAGATCATCAGTCCCGCAAGATCCGCGCCTTTGGCAGAGCGTAAAATCCGGTGCTCCTTTTCCACCTGTTCATCGGTGTTATAGATCAGAATATTATAGCCTTTCTCATCTGCCACTCTTGTCACTCCCCGCAATACCCGCTGGAAAAACGGATTTTCCAGATCCGGAAGGATCACGCCGATATTCTGGGAGCTGCTCTTGCTCAAACTTTGTGCACTGGAATTGGGAACATAATCGTATTCTTCTATGATCTTCAATACGCGTTCCCTGGTTTCCGGTTTCACACAGGCTGCATCATTGATTACACGGGAGACAGTTGCTACAGACACCTTTGCTTTTTGTGCAATTTGAGTAATAGTTAATTTTGTAACCGTTTTCATACTGTCATATTAGCACATAATGTAACCGTTTACAATACTGTTTTTACAAATTTGTACATTCTGTTCAGTTTTTGCGGCCTGTTTTATGCAATATAACAATATAACCGTTTCGATACGTTCTGAAGATCTGCACAAAGCTACTTTAAATCTCTCACTGCTGCGCGTTCTGCCTCCAGCCCGGCCTTGTAATTTACGAGGAAGCGGTCATAGCCCTCTTTGTTTTCCGGGATTGGGGAAAGTGTCTCACCGTTTTGTCTGCTGAATACCGCTTTGTCCAGATACTCCGGCAGGGTCTGTGCTTTTTCTTCCCGCACCATATAGGCTGCTAAAAGGGCAATTCCCCAGGCGCCGCCCTCGCCGGCTGTTTCCATGACCGTTACCGGGATTCCAAGTGCATCTGCCAGGATCTGCTGTCCGACTCCCTTGGTCTTAAAGAGTCCTCCATGTGCTGTCAGGCAGTCGATCTGAACGTCCTCTTCTTTCATCAGGTCAATTCCCATGCGGATGATCGCAACAGCGGAATAGAGATGTGCTCTCATAAAATCCGCAAGATTCAGCCCGTCTGTCGGTTTGCGCACAAACAGGGGTCTGCCCTCCGGCACAGAGGTAAGGAACTCGCCTGCATAATAGCCGTAGCTTACCAGTCCACCGCAGTCCTTATTTCCGGTAAGTGCATTCCGGTATAAAAGGCCATACAGTTTGTCCGGCTTCATCTCGTGACCGGACAGGCGTGCAAATTCACCAAATAAATTTACCCAGGCATCCAGATCTGAGGTGCAGGTATTGGCATGGATCATTCCAACAACCGAACCATCCGGGGTCTGGATGATCTCGATCTCCCGGTACATTCTGGACAAGCTGTGTTCCATCACTGCCACCAGAAAGCCTGAGGTTCCGGCTGAAACATTTCCGGTGCGCTGTGCCACGCTGTTTGTCGCAACCATTCCGGTCAGGGCATCTCCCTCTGGAGGGCACAGCGGGATTCCAGCCTTCAGTTTGCCGGACGGATCCAGGAAAGCCGCGCCTTCTTCGGTCAGCACCCCTGCATTCTGCCCTGCCGTCAGTACTGCCGGGAGGATGGAACAAAGATCCAGGGAATAGCCTTTCTTTGCGGCCGCTTCCTCAAACTGCTTTGCCATGTGCTTGTCGAAATCCATGGTTTCCGGGTCGATCGGGAACATACCGGAGGCATCTCCGATCCCGATAACCTTTTTTCCGGTCAAAAGCCACTGGATATAGCCTGCAAGCGTTGTCAGGAAGGAGATGTTCTTTACATGCTCTTCCCCGTCCAGCATGCTCTGGTAAAGCTGTGCCACACTCCAGCGGTCCGGGATATTGAACTGGAATAATTCAGAAAGCTCTGCTGCCGCTTCTGCCGCGTTGCGGTTTCTCCAGGTCCGGAACCGGCTCAGAAGCTTTCCGTCCTCATCAAACGGAAGATATCCATGCATCATGGCACTGATCCCGATCGCAGAAAATCCGGCCAGCTCCACACCATACTGCTGCTTTACATCCTCTGCCAGATTCCGGTAGCAGGCCTGCACCCCTTCATGGATATCGTTTAAAAAATACGTCCAGATGCCTTCCTCCAGCCGGTTTTCCCATGCATAGCTGCCTGCCGCAACCGGCGCGTGGTCTTCCCCGATCAGCACAGCCTTGATCCTCGTGGAGCCCAATTCCATTCCCAATACAGCCTTGCCTTCCGCAATATAATGCTTTACGTCCATATTTTCCCTCCCGTTTTTGTATAAATAGTTGAATTTAATATACTATTTAACAAAATGCTTGTCAATTATGTTACGGTAAGGATTGACAAAGTCAGGTCTGCTATATTATTTTGGTGGTAAGCTGCTGGATATGCCTGCGTGGGCAGCAGCCATGACCGTACATTCGAAAGGAGCATGGAATATGACAAAACAGGAAGTGACAGAAACCCTGGATTTCTGCAACGTCAGATATGAGACCATTGATCTTGATGATGACTGGCAGATCATTGTTACCCAGCATGGAGGACACATTTTTGGTCCTTTTTCGAAGCTTTACCCGGATGGGATCTTCTGGATGCCGGAAAGCATGAAAACAAAAGAAAAATACAAAGAATTGATTGACAAACAGATCTGGAATATTGGCGGGGACCGGGTGTGGATCGCCCCGGAGATCCAGTTCAATATCCGGGACCGCAGCCATTACCGGGAATCCCTGGATACCCCGAAAACCATCGACCCAGGTGCCTTTTCCATGACCCGGGAAAATGAAAAGCTTATTCTTAAGCAGTCCCTGGACCTGGAATCCTTTAATACCGTCACCGGCCAGATCCACCTGGATTTTGAGCGCACGGTCCATAAGGCACAAAATCCCCTCAGACATCTTCCAGCCTGCGGGGATCTGATGAAAAATATTTCTTATTGTGGTTATGAACAGCTTCTCGATCTCACCGGCCACAGCGATGCGGATATTTTCGCTGAATCCTGGGACCTTTTACAGGTCCGTACAAAAGGGACTCTTTTTATCCCGATGTACCAGCCTTTAAGGGGAACCGATCACTACGCTCCCTGCGGCTCCCATGAAACCGTTGTAAACAATGGCATCTGCCTGCGGCTCACCGGGGATTCGCAGTACAAGATCGCATATAAATCTGCCGTGCTGACCGGCCGCTTCGGATACCTGAAGGATTCAGACACAGACTCCAGCTACCTAATCATCATCAACTATCCAAACAATCCTTCCGCCATGTATTCCGAGGAGCCGCCGCAGCCGGAATTAGCCGGTGACACCGGCTACTCCATCCACATCTACAACGATGACGGCAACTCTGGCGGCTTCGCTGAAATGGAATGTAATCTCCAGACTATTGGAAAACCAGCCGGAATTTCCCGGAGTATTGACCGGCTGGATACCTGGATCTTCTGCGGTCCGGTCATTCAGTTAAAAAAGATTGCCCGTGCCTTCTCGGGTTTGATTTTTCATAATCTTACTCCGCAATTCCACTCCAAAAGGCAGAAAAAGGGAGTGTCCTACGACACTCCCTTCACCGTCCAGTTATACGTTTCCCACGCCTGGTTTAACTGGATGACTGCACTCTCTTTTGCGTCCAGCGCACTGTAATAATCTGCAACGCCCTGCAGGTAATCGCTCTGGGAAAGCATTCCGGCCTGCTGCTTTTTCTGCAGCGATGCATAGGCGATCGATGCGCTTTCGTAAGCATTGGCTGCCCCTTCATACTGAAGCTTTGCAGCCTTTAGTTCATCATAAAGACTCTGCATCTGGGACCGCACCGTTCCCTCTGCCTGGGTTTCTTTGTCAGATTTTACAGAAAGTTCCGTTGCAGTTCCCGCGCTCTGGTGACGGGCATTCTGCACGCTAGAGCTGTTGCCGGCTGCCGTTTCCACATCCGAAGCGAAATCGACCGCATCGATAGCCGCAAGGTCCGGGAGCGGCACGCTTCCGATCGTGATCGTGGAACTGTCTTCCAGTCCCAGATTGGATAACAGGTTAAACCGCGCATTCGCTGCCTGCTGCCGGTACGATTCATACCGGTTTTTCGCGCTTGCCATGGTGTCGGCTGCCGCCATCACATCGGCGGCCGTCGCCATGCCTGCGCTCTGTTTTTTTAAGGCTTCCTGGTAACTGCTCTGGGCTGCCTCATAGTTTTTCTCTTCCGCCTGTGCCTTAGTGTTCATCTGGTTATAGGTGCGCATCAGGCTCTGCGCTGTCAGGACATAGCTGTCTATCGTCTTCTGCCTGCTTACCGACTGCGTTTTCGTTTCCAGGGATTCCAGCTGTTTGGTGATCTGGGAAATGGACATGCTGAGACGGGAAGCGTTCATTTTGTAAACGGCCTTCGTCTCTGCGTCATCCTCATACTTTTCCTGCATGAATTTCATATAATCCCGCTCCGTTTCCAGAGTAGAGAGCATATTCTGGTAGGTTTCCTTGTTGGTAGTGTAGTTCTCCAGGGAATTTTTCAAGTTCCGGTTGTTCTGCACCAGCTGCTCCAGGTTGTTGTAGTCTACTGAGGTTACGGGCTGGGTGGTTTGTTCCACAACTTCTGCCCTCGCAGAAAAAGAAGTACAAGGCAGGCTAAGCGAGCTGACGGAAAGCGTTACAGCCAAAAGAACGCGTCCACTTATTGTTAAAAGTTTTCTCTTCATAGACCGCTCCTTTCCTACTCTGCCGATGCCAGTCCGTTTACGCTCCAGTCGTAATCCACCATGGCCTGAAGCAGGGACAGCTTCTGGTTTTGGGCCGTTACCTGCGCTGTAGTGTAAGAAGCTTTCTGGTTTTCATACGTATTCTTTGTAATGGTTCCAGCCGCCAGCTTTGCATCTGCGGACTTCATGGAAACCTCTTCCAGAGCCAGCGCCGACTGTGCCTGCTCGTAATTGGACTGTGCCAGAATCAGGGAATCATAGGCCGACTTCACGCTGTTGGAGATGGTCTCCTTCTGGTTTTTTGCGGTTTCCGTCAGTTTTTCTTTTACGGTATCCGTGCGGGCATTGGTAAGCTGCTTCTGGGTCAGACGGTAAGCATAGCTGTTATCCAGCGCCGTCTGGATGTCTGCAGTCACATCGATTGCCGCAATCTTACTCTGGTCCGGCTCGGGAAGCTCTGCGATCTCCACATCAGCCCCATAGCTCCAGCCTAACATCAGACACAGATTTTCTTTTGTGGATGCCAGGTTGCTCTGTGCGGTCACCAGGGATGCCTCAGCCGTGGATACGGCTTCTTTGGCGCTCAGCACCTTGGACTGGGTGGACATGCCTGCTGCCAGCCGGTTTTCTTCCGACTGGTAGGAAAGCTTTGCCTGTTCGATGCGGGCTTTCGCACTATCCAGATTGTAGTACTGGGTCCAGTAGGTGATCATAAGACCCTCCGCCTGCCTGGCAAGCCGTGCCTCGGCCTGGTCGTACTGGATCCGCATGGTTGCCTGGTCATCGGTATTTTCATCGCCCTGCTCCATCAGACTCTTAGCCTGCTGCTCGTTCCGGAGTGCGGCAGCCACCCCGCTTCCGTAGTTCTCACTGTCAGAATTCGGATACTCAATGCTGGAATAAATCTCATTGGCACGGTCATAGTACTCCTGTGCCACATCATCGCGGTTTTTCGTCAGGTAATCTTTATAACTGATCGCGTTCTGGATGACGGTCGGGTTGTATTCATGGATCAGGTCCTTGATCTCATCAAATTCCAGCTTGTTATCTTTTAACGATGCCCATTTTTCTGCCGAGTAGGCAAATTCCGGGCTCTGCTGGGCGAAAGCCGGAAGCGGAAGTGCTGCAGTGACAAGAGCCGCCGCCAGGAAACTCCCCGCCAGCTTTCTTCCGGTCCGTGTCCAGTGACCGCCTGCATTCTGTCTGCATGATCCCTGGGCAAACGGCCTTTTGCCTGCGCGGTGCACAAACCCAAAGCCAGCGCACCATTTTCTATTGTTCGGAAGCATTCTATCTCCTCCTTTTTTCGAATAACAAACGCAACTATTCCGTACATAGTCACAAATCTATTTTCAACGATCCAATCCTAAATATCCAGCACCTTCAGCTCTTTCTTTCCGTTCATCAGTGCGTAGTAAACCGGCAAGATGAACAGTGCCACTGCGACACCAACGGTCAGACCGCCGATGTTTACCACCGCAAGACCCTGGGTGGTGGAACCGCTGCTTCCGAATGCCATGGCCATCGGCAGCATGGAAAGAATGGTGGTTAAGCTCGTCATCATGATCGGGCGCATACGGGTCGCACCGGCCTCGATCAGGCTTTCTTCAGCGGCATCTCCATACGGTACTGGTTCACGGTATCGACATAGAGGATACCGTTGTTTACGACGGTACCAACCAGGATCAGGAATCCTAAGATGGATGTCATGGACATGCTGACTCCGGTCAGCTTCAACAGACCAAAGGAACCAACCAGACTGAACGGGATCGTTGTCATAACCATGAAGGAGAACTTCGGAGACTCAAACTGTGCGGACATGACTACGAAGATCAGGAATACTGCTACCGCGATCGCATTGTACAGTCCGGAGAATTCCTCCTGCATCATACGGTCTCTGGAGTTGGTACCGCGGGTAATGGTTCCAGTTAAGTTCGGGCTGATGACCTCATTATCGATCTGGGTCTTCACAGCAGCGCTGGAAGCATTATCTACATAATCTGCGCTGATCGTGATCTGGTAGGACTTATCTTCTTTCTCGATGGAGGACGGGCTGTCCTTGTAGTAGATCTCAGCGACATCAGACAATGCCACATAACCGCCGGACGGCTTCTTTAAGATCATGCGCTCTAACTGCGGCACGGTCTTATACTGGTCCTCTGGATACTCTGCCTTGACGCTGATCTCCTGTCCGTCGACTTTTAAGGTAGTGACTTCTTCGCCGTCCAGCATCTGCTTCACCATAGTACCGATCTGCGCTGCAGTCAGTCCTTCCGCGGAAGCAGTGACCGGATCTACCTTTACAGCGACAACCGGTGCCGTGTTTTCAATACTGGAGTGGACATTCTTCACATCATCTCTTGCGATCAGCTCGTTTACGATCTCATTGCTGACCTCCTGAAGCTCATCGTACTGGGTTCCCTTTAAGATGGCCTCGTAGCCGCGGGACCGCCCCATCATGCTCATGGAAGTGGATGCCTCTACGGTAATGGTACAGTTCTCCAGATCTGCCATCTCATCTTCCCACTGGCTTACAACGTCATCGGTAGACATCTTCCGGTCATCCTTCAAATAGGCGGTAATAGTACCGCTGTCGTTGTTGTAACGGAGCATGTAGGAATCCACATCCTCATGGGCTGCCACAATCGCCTCAGCCTGTGCAAGGATTGCATCGGCCTGCTCGGTGATCAGCCCTGGCCGGGTCTCAATGCTGACTCTGACCGTACCGGTATCGTCAGCCGTCATCAGCTCAGTCTGCATGCCACTTGCCAAAAATACAGTGGCAACGATGATGCCGACCGATGTAAGCATCACGATTGCTTTATGGTTTAACAGTACCGGCATCAGCTTCCGATAGCCATCCTGCAGGAAAGCTAGCGGTCGGGAAGCCGGAGCAGAAGTGCGTTCTTTCGGCTTATACATCATGTAGCACAGCGGTACGATCGCGATCGCAGACAGCAGGGATGCACACATACAAAATACGATCGTGTATCCCATGGCGCCGAACATCTGACCGCTCATACCATTTAAGAATACTAGCGGAATAAATACAACGCAGGTGGTAACCGTGGAACCTACGATGGACGATACCACGATGTTCGTTCCTTCCAACGCTGCCTTTGCATAACCAAGCGCTCCTTTGTCTTCCTGCTTATCCATGGCTCTGAAACAGCTCTCCAGCACAACGATGGAGTTATCGACCATCATGCCGACACCAAGAACCAGTCCGCTCATGGTAATGATGTTCAAAGTAAATCCGGCCCGCGTCATAACGATCAGGGACAACAGAATGGAGGTCGGAATGGAACTTCCGACGATCAGGGATGCCTTGAAATCGCCGAAGAACAGGAAGATGATGATCATGGAAATGACAACCGCCATAACCATGGTCTCTGCCACATCCTTAAGAGAATCCAGGATGGAATCCGCCTCATCTCGCGCCACGGTAATGGTCAGGTTCTCATCATCACCCTCCAGGCTTTTGATGACCTGCTTAATCTGTTTAGAAAGATCCATGGCCGTGCTGCTCTGCTGCTTGGTTAAGGAAATGGAAATGGTCTCCTCGCCATTATAGCGGGATACGCCGCCCTTCTGCTCCTCTGCATAGGAAACCACGGCAATATCCTCGAGGTAAACAATCTTATTGCCGGATACAGTGATCGGCATTTCTAAAAGCTCATCCAGCGTATCGTGCTCCGTTAACGTGGAAACGGATAAATCCAGATTGCCGGACTCTGCGCTTCCGGACGGGTAGGACAAGTTTGCCGCGGACATTGCGGACTTGATGTCGCTGATGCTGACGTTATACTGGTCCATCATATCGGACATCAGCTCGATTTTTATGTACTCGGAGGAACCACCCATGGTGGATACCTCTGCCACCGTTGTCAGTTTTTCCAGCTCCGGCACGATTTTCTGGTCTACATAATCATAGAGATTTTCCTGGGACGGGTTTGCAACGGTAAGCATAATGCTGGCCTGCGCGTTGTTGTTCATCTCCATGACGGTCGGCTCTACGTCATCCGGCAGATCCCGGATGCTGTTTAAGCTCTTGGTCAGGTCGCTGTAGGCTTCATCCATATCCGTGTCGTAATCATACTCCAGCATGATCATGGAACGGCCCTCACTGGTGGTGGAACTCATGCTCTTAACACCCTCGAGCGTGCTGACCTGGTCCTCAATGAGCTGCGTGACCAGTTCATCCATATCCTCCGGGCTGGCGCCGGAATAGTTTGCCATAATGATCATCATCGGCTGGTCCATATCCGGCATCTGCTCCAGAGTTGCATTAAATACAGAAGAAATACCGAACACGATCAGGCATAAGAGCGCCATCAGGACTGTGACCGGACGCTTCAGTACAAATTTAGTAACTCCCATTTACGTCTGCCTCCTTACTGTGCTTTCGGTGCGCCGCCCTGACTGTTTCCGTTTGCAGGTGCTGCGGCCTGGTTCTCACTGCCTGCGTTCCCTGCCTGCTCCGGATTCTGGCCGTCCTGGTCAGCCGGTGCTGCCTCTGCATCCTGTTTCTCACCACCTGTTTCTGCTGCTCCCGGCTTCTGACCGTCTTTGCCTGCCTCTGCTGCTCCCGGCTTCTGACCGTCTTTGCCTGCCTCTGCTGCTCCCGGCTTCTGGCCATCTGCGTTTCCTGCCTCTGCCGGAGCGCCGCCTGCTGCACCAGAAGCTTCTACCTCTGATTTCAAACGGATATCCGCACCCTCATACAGGTTGGAACTCCAGGTGCTGACTACCATATCGTCTGCGTTCAGGCCAGAAAGGATCTGCGCATTCTCGGAATCGTAAATGCCAACCTCAACGGAAGTCATCTTCGCTTTGCCGTCTTCATACAGATACACATACGCGTTCCCGCCGCTGTAATAGATTGCATCAACCGGAACCAGCATTGCATTTTCTGCACGCTCGGTCACCAGTTCAATCTTCACAGTACTGCCGATGGCGATCTCATCGCTTCCAGTCATATCGCCCTTCACCTTAAAAAGTCCGGTGGAAGCATCAACCATGTTGCTGATCTCGGTGATGTTTCCGGTATAAGTAGTTCCATTCTTGGAAATTTCCAGTTCATCACCAGTCTTTAAGTTCTGCATCATGCGCTGGGTCACATAAAAAGTAATGCTGTTTTGACCTTCCCCTGCGATAACGCAAAGCTGCGCAGACTGGTTTACACGGTCATACACATCCACATCGACGCTCTCCACGCGTCCTGCGATCGGTGCGGTGATGGTGCTGTATTCCACCTGTTTCTCATACTGCAGCTTTGCCGATTCATACTGAAGCTCGGCAGATTTCAAATTATTCTGGTACTGCTCATATTCCTGGTCGGACAGATCGCCGCTGCCATATAAGATCTGCATTCTGTTTAAATTGCTCTGTGCCTGGGAAAGATTGACCTGTGCGGAATCCATGTTGTTTTTCGCAGATTCCACCTGCTCTGTGTTAATTTCCATCAGCACCTGCCCCTGGCTGACGATGTCACCAGCCTTCACATTCACTGCCGTTACATCGCCGCCTGCCTTGGCATAAACATAAACAACATCAGCCGCTTCCACAGTACCCGTCAGACTGGAGGTGACCGATACGTCACCGGTCGTCGGATTTGCCGCATTAACAACTGTCACGTTCGATTCCTGCTGCATTCCGCCGGGGCCTCCCATGCCGCCGGGACCTCCATGCCCGCCTGTACCTGCGCTGCCTCTGCTGCCCAGGAAAAATGCTGCGCCCGCCAGAATGATCACCGCTGCGCCTGCTCCTGCCACGATCTTTTTCTTTTTACTCATCATGATGCACTACACTCCTTCACCGTTTTCTTTTTTATGTTCCATGTTTCGTTTCCGATCTATTTTGCAGCTGTTTTCGAATTTCTAGGTTTTCCCTTCCCGCAATATCACGGCCAGCACAATAGCTCCGGCTACCAGAAAGGTCCATCCCGCAATATATGCCAGATGCAGATTCCCGGCAATCGGTTCCGAAAGGATGTCGTTTTCTTCCAGAAAAGAGGCTGCCGCTAACATCCAGATTCCCGGATGATACAGCCAGCGGAAGGTCCTGAAAAATTCCGACCGTTCTACCCCCGGGCGAAAGCAGGAATCCACACTGACATGCCAAGGCCGCCGACAAGCAAATAAATCAAAGTGTTTACCAGGGCCCGTACCGGGAACGTCCGGCTAAGCATTCCACCTGCCCCAAGAAGCAGGAGAAGCACCAGACAGATTCCGGCATATCCCAGAACTTCTTTTTTTAAAATTTTGCCATCCGGCGGTCTGGCCGAAGATTTCTGTCCCATGTGCGTTCTCCTTTCCGTGTCCATCCCAAGATTGCGTCTGCATACTGCGTATTTCCATTCTCTGACATGTTAAACATCCTAAAAAACAAATGTGAGAAAAATGTGAGAAATTCCGCATATTTCTGTGAGGAATATTTCAGACGCCCCGGAAAAATGCTATAATACAACGAGTGCAAGAGAGCCAGGAACGTGCTTGCACGATCATGGCGAACGGCGAGGCAATCGAGTGACGCAGTCACGAGAACGAGCGCAAGAGAGCCAGGAACATGCTTGCACGATCATGGCGAACGGCAAGGCAATCGAGTGATGCAGTCACGAGAACGAGAAGAAGAAAAGCCATTCACTGTTTCCAGTCCTGTCTGGCAAACCTTCAATGGAAAAAGAAAGGGGAATTTTTATGCCGCATATCCTCATTACCGACGATGATCCGCACCTGCGCCGTCTGGTGCGTACTTACGCAGAACTGGAAGGCTACGACTGCACCGAGGCCTCTGATGGTGCCGCCGCTGTCACCGCACTGAAACAGAATCCGTATGATCTTGTGCTCTTAGATGTTATGATGCCGGGACCGGATGGCTTTGAAATCCTGGAAGCGATCCGCCGCTTCAGCCAGGTGCCGGTCATCATGCTGACCGCACGGGACGAAGAATACGATAAACTAAATGGCTTCCAGCTTGGTGTCGATGACTATGTTGCCAAACCATTCAGCCCAAAAGAGCTCATGGCACGCATCGGTGCTGTGCTCCGCCGCACCCAGACGCGCACGGAAACTCCCGCCCTGCAGGAGATTTCCTTTGGCGGGCTTTCCATCTTTCCAGACTCCCACATGGTTACGATAGACGGGCAACGCGTGAGTCTTCCGCCAAAAGAGTTCGATCTGCTCTTAAAGCTGGCACAAAATGAACACATTGTCTTAAGCCGCGACCAACTGCTGGAAAGCGTCTGGGGATACCAGTACTGCGGGGATGGGCGCACCGTAGACACGCACATCAAATCCTTACGCGAGCACATTGGTGCCTACCGGAAGCTGATCCAGACTGTATGGGGAGTGGGGTATAAATTTGAAGAACCAGATAAAAACTAGATTTGCGGCCCTGAAAAACCGGATGGTCTTCCAGCTCTGGGCTTTTATGATGATCCCTGTCATGTTCGGGATCGGCTTTATGTGGGTAGTACAGATTTTTCTTTTTGAGCAGAACTATGCCAATGCCTCTGTCAATGAGGTGTTGAACCAGCTGTCTCCGATCATGGAGGACCTGCGCTGCCGCGATATCGGAGAAGATGAAAAGTTTTTATCCTTTATCAGTCACATCAATGCGGGTGGTGAGCTGCTTTTAACCTCCACAGATGGCACACTTGTAAAAATGTATTCCTCCGGCCACCTGGTGCAGCCGCAGAATGGGAAACAAAATTAAAATCGCCCAGGCTTCTCAGCAAGAACTCCGGGCTGGAAGAACTAATAGCAGGCCGCCCTTACAAGCATATCGAAAAAATGCACGGACAGATCATCGGCTATGAGCTGGGATTTCCGGTCACTTACCACGGCGAACGCAATTACCTCATTTTACGCAATGCCCTTATGACCCGGACGGTGTTAAACTTAAACCGCTCCCAGCTCATCGTCTTAAGCATTCTCCTAACCGGCATTGCTTCCGTGCTTGCCGCAGTTTTATCAAAACAGTTTACCCGTCCGATCTTTCAGATCAAGGAATCGGTCGATAAGCTGACGCAGAATGAGTTTGACATTGGACCGGACCTGGACCGACAGGATGAATTAGGACAGCTTTCGCAGTCCGTTGGCAAGCTCGGCAAAGCACTGCAGCGGCTGGATGTGCTGCGCCGGGAGGTCATCGCCAATGTCTCCCATGAGCTCCGCTCGCCGCTCGCCCTCATCACCGGCTATGCCGAGATGGTGCGCGACATCACCTGGAAGGACGAGGCTATGCGCAGCGAAAACTTAAACCTGATCATCAGCGAATCCAACCGCATGAGTGAGATGGTAACCGATATTCTCGACTACTCCCAGTTTTCAGCAGGCTACAGCAAGCTGAAAAAAGACTGGTATGACTTAAAAGATATCGTCAATGCAGAGCTCACCCGCTGCCGCCAGTCCGCCGCTGAGCACCACATCACCCTGACGCTTCAGGCACCGGAAGCAGAATTAAACTTCGAAGTCGATGCCTTGAAAATGAGCCAGGTGATGCGCAATCTTTTAAACAATGCCATCAACCACACGCCGGAAAACCGGGAAATTTTCATCCGGCTGGTGCCAAAATCACAGGTTCCGCTTTCCAGTCCTGTGACTGCTCTGCAGACCGGTCAGGATTTCTGCCTGGTCGAAGTGATCAATCCGGGGGAGCCGATTCCTGAGGAAGACCGGAAGATCATCTGGGAGCGCTACCAGCGCAGCCAGCACCAGAGCGGCCGCCACCTTGGGACCGGAATCGGACTTTCTATTGTCAGCACGATCTTAAAGGCGCACGATATGCCTTACGGCGTGAACTGTAAGGACGGCTACAATATCTTCTGGTTTTTATGCCGGTAAACTTTAATAGGGCCGTGTGAGTTGCCTTTTGGCAACTCGCACGGCCCTTGTCATATACTTAAATGGTTATTCTCTACCGTTTCAATTTCTCGCGCTCCTGGTCCAGCACTGCCTTTGTCTCTTCCATGGACTTTCCAAGCACGCTTGCGAGCAGCTCCTGCGGGATCGTTGGGGAATAATAAAAGCCCTGCTGGTAGATACATCCGAATTTTTCGAGAATATCTAACTGGCGCTGTGTCTCCACACCCTCCGCGATCAGGCGCTTGCCAAGCTTGTCCGAAGCCTTGATCAGGCATTCTACGATCGGCTCGGACTTCGGGTTGGTCTCAAGCTGCCACATAAACATACGCTCGAACTTTAAGGTATCGACCGGAAGCTCCAGGATCTTGCTGATACCGGAGTAGCCGGAACCAAAGTTATTTAAGATCAGTTCCACGCCCAGCTCCTTTAACTGCTGCATCACGATCTCGATGATGACTGGAGAGGTGGTAAGCGCGTATTCATCGATCTCCACTGCCAGCTTTCCGGACGGAATCTGGTATTTCTGGATCATGCTCTGAACCGTGTCTACGAAATTTTCCTGGATGATCAGGACCGGGGAAACCGGAACCGCTATGGATTCGTATTCTACACCCTTTCGCTCCAGCTCTGCGATTTCCTGTGCCACACACTCCAGCGCGTAATATTCCACACTGCTGATCTGGCCGGTATCCTCGGCGATCGGCACAAACTCAGCACTTCCGACCATGCCGATATCCTTCACAAACATGCGCATGTAATATTCCGCACGGACAAAACATCCTTCTTTTGCATTGTAAGTCGGCCGGAACCGGATCTCCAGCTCATGGTTTTCCAGCGCTGTGCTGATATATCTGGCAATGGCCTGCTTGCGCAGATAGGTGGCATGCAGCTTACTGTCATAGACCGCATACTGGTTGATGCCGGTCTCTGCTGCCTTGCTGACTGCCAGATCAAGATATTTTAACAGCTGGTCTGCACCCTCCGCATAACCCGGGTAAGAGCAAAGTCCGATCTGGCAGGAACACATACAGTCTGTTCCGTCGATCTTCCAGCTCTGGGAAAAGCGGTCCAGGATTTCTTCTGCCAGGCGCACTGCCTGTCCCTGTGTCCGGCCCTTTAAAATCGTGATGAATTCCACGCCTACATACCGGTACACAATGCACCCGGTTTCTTCCTTCAAATATTCCAGGATCTCTTTTAAGAGTTCTTCACAATAGGCAAAACCAAACAGCTCATTCATGCGCTTGAAGTTCTCGATATAAAACTTCATGACTACGCCCTGTCCCTCGCCGGTCAATGCACGCTCCAGCTGGTGACGGCAGACCATGCGGTCGCCACCAAGACCAGTGTCGCCCAGGTCCGAGGCTTCTGCAAGCGGTTCTGCAGCAGCCGTTTTTCCCATCGGCTCTGCTTTACTTTCTGTATTTTGTTTCTTTCTTCCAAATAGGCCCATAACCAAATCCCCCTTTTTCTGTGAGCAATTTGTATTTTATATTACGCTACACAAGTGCACGTTCGATCTCCGCACAGATTTCCTCCGGAGTTTTATGATCGGTCGCCACCACAATGTCGGCTGCTGCCTCATAGAGTGCCCGGCGCTTTTCCTGCAGACTTGCAATGTATTCCACATTCATGTGGCCATTTAAGACCGGACGGTCACTGCTGTCCTTGACCCGCTCATAAACGGTCGCGGGAGATGCCGTCAGAAGAACCACCTTTCCGCTCTTTTTCATAAGCTCCTGGTTTTCCGGCCGTACTACAATGCCGCCTCCGCAGGAAATGACTGTGTTTGCTTTTCCCTGCAGTCCGGCCAGCATTTCCGTTTCCAGACGCCGGAAATGATTTTCCCCGTATCTGGAAAAAATTTCCGTGATCGCCATGCCCTGTTCTTCTTCAATTTTCTGGTCCATCTCCACCAGCTCCAGATCCAGCTGGCGCTTCAGCTCTGCCGCAATGGTGCTCTTTCCTGCTCCCATAAAACCGATCAGAAAAATGTTGCAGCCGGGTTGTCTGCTTTCCTGTGCCATCTCCATCATGTCCTCCGCTTGTAACATTTATCGTAACTGTCCGCAGATGCTCACAACTTCCTGTAACACAATTCCGGACATAAGGGAAAGCTGCTTTGCTCCCCCGGAGGCCCGGAATCTTACTCTTGTAACTGCTGTTTGTGAAACCATGCAATTACGTTTTTCGTAAATGCGCAGACCTACTGAACAGTTATCTTTTTTCTTATATGCAATTATAGCAGTAGTTCTGTTTTTACGCAATCGTTTTGTCCGGGTCTGTCTATGCGAAACCCGACAAAAGCAGACACAAATCTGTCACTGTTTCCTGCAAAAAATGTATTTCTTTTCCGTTTTCAGGCGGAATAGGTCACTTTGCCTTAGACGGCAGGAAGGTTACTACCACACCCGCGCAGATCAAAACAGCACCGATTACGAAAGATGGCGTGATCACCTCATGCAAAAGCAGCACGCCCATGACTGCAGATACCAGCGGCTGCAACGGGTAAAACATGGAGCAGGTGCTGGCATTTAAGAGCTGCAGGCTCTTATTCCAGCAGGTGTGCGCCACCGCGGTTCCAAACACTGCCACAAACAGGCAGGCACCGAGCGCTACCGCCGTCGGATGGCTTCTCGTCACAAACACGTTCTCGATCACGGCCGCCGGAATGTTAAATACCAGTGCGATCTCCATACCGTAAAGCGCAGTCTGCACCGGATCATAATATCCGGAAATCTTGCGGATGGATACCGAAGCAGCGGACCACAGGATCACAGAACCAATAGAACACAAAACACCCATCATATTGATTTCCATGCTGCCTTTTCCCAGAATGATATAAACACCGATCAGGGACACCACAATGCTGACTACATTTTTCCAGGTAATCTTCTCCTTTAAGAACAGTGCCGCCATAACTGAGATCACCACCGGGTTTAAGGAGTTGATCAGGGATGCCATAGAGCCGGATAAGAGCGCTGTTCCGCCAAGCTGCAATATGATAGAAAGAAAATATCCAAGTCCGCCTAAGACCAGCAGATATTTCCAATGCTCCCGTTTTACTTTTCTCGCTCCGCCCTTCAGCTTTAAAATCCCATAAAGGCACAATACCGATACCGCATACCGGCACAGGCCAACCGTTACAGGTCCCATCACCGCCAGCGCATACTTACTTACAATATAAATACTGCCCCAGCAAAAAAATGTGATCACCAGAAATAAATATCCTGCATTTCGTTTCATCTTCTTCAAGTCCTTTCTCATCCTGTCATTTTTATATCGATACAGATTACGCGTGTGTACCCAGTAACCTTATATCAATGCCCCTTGCTTAAGCAGCTCCCTCCGGACTGCACCGGCAAAATCCGCCTCAGCAGTCTTCGCCTGAAGTGGCGCAGCCATGCTGTCCGCTGTCTGCAATGCCGCAGCCACATGCTCCTTTGCCCGAAGCTCCGCAGCCGCACGGTCCTTCGCCTGAAGTGCCGCAGCCACACCGGCTGCATGTCCGGTTGCAAAGCATGTCCCCATGACGCGCACTGCGGCAAAAGCGGTATCGTCTGCCCAGATCATCCGTCCGGCACCGTACAGATTCTCAAGCGTTTCCGACTGGAGTGCTCCCAGAGGAATGTCAAACCAGTTTCCCTCTTTCACCTCCAGATAGGTAGCCATCTGCCTGATATCCTTATGGATCTCCGGCTTCCAGCCACCGCGCGCGATCCCGTCTGGCCGTTTGCGGCCGGAAAGCACATCCTCTCCGGTCAGCATGGTCCTTCCCACCAGCTTTCTGGTCTCCCGAAAGCCAATGGAAGGTCCGGTCATGACCAGCTCGCTATGCTCCATGCCCGGCATATAGCGCTTCATGGCCGCCGCATAGCTGACTGCCTGCTTTCTCAGCTCCTTCTCCATCCGTGTCAGTTCCCGGGCAGATAAGCCCGTTGGCATCACACTCGGGATCAGTGCACAGACCACATCTGAGCCTTCGCGGGTCAGCAAAAAACCGCTTTCCCGCACAAGATGCTTCATGCCGTCTGCCCTTGCCAGCTCAACTGCGCGTCCTACCGCAGCCGGAGACATATCCTTTGTAATATCCACTCCACTTAAGCGGAACGGGAGAGATGCCGCCTGGACATGTCCGTCCAGACCGCCCCACTTTACCCTGCACCAGCCAGGCGGGCCAGGTTCGCATCGCCGGATGCATCGACAAATGTCTTTGCCTGGACAGTAAACACGCCCTCATCGTCCATACAGCGGATCCGGCAGATCTGATTTTCTTCTACGTCTGCACCGGCCAGCTGGGCATGAAGCAATACTTCCACATGGAGTCTGTCAAGAAGCGCATCCAGCGCACATTTTAAATACTCCGGCTCAAAAGAAATGTTCCAGTTGCCGGAAGCAGAAAGGCGGTTCTGGGCCGGTGCACCAAGCTCTTTTAATGCTTCCAGAACCAGGCTTCCAGCGCCCTCCACCACCCGCACCGGATGCTTCCCGCAGGTCGTAAATCCACAGAAAGCCCCGACTCCGGAATGGGTTGCCTCGCCTCCCAGATAAGAATTCCGCTCGATCAGAACGGTTTTCGCGCCAGCCTGGACCGCACCAATCGCTGCTGCACAGCCAGCTGTGCCGCCGCCAGCAATTGCTACATCATACTGCTCCAAACGTTCCATATCCACACTCCAAAAACTGTTATTCCGCGCCCCTGGCAGAGCGCTTTTCATTCATAGTACGCAGTTTCTTATGAATCAAAATAGCGTTCCTGCACTTCCTTCACCGGCATTTCTTTTCCGGTATATAAGCGGAAGGCCTCTGCGCCCTGCCATAGCAGCATTCCGATTCCCGGGATTGTCTTGCAGCCGGCTGCTTTTGCATCCTTTAAAAGCTTTGTCTCTCTCGGATTGTATACAATATCAGAAACCACCAGCTCCGGCCGCAGCATGCTGGCATCCGGGATTACACTCTGATCATCCATTGGTTTCATGCCAACCTTTGTGGCATTGCAGAACAAGTCGGCACCGGCCAGTGCACGGCGCACGGCGCCCACATCCTCCAGGTCAAAAATCTCTGCACGGCACTCCGGCACATGCTCCCGGATCTTCTGCACCGTTGCTTCCCCGTTTGCATAACGGACGGAGGATTTTCTTGCCAGGATCACAACATCCTTTGCACCGCCAAGTGCAGCAGCGATCTGGATCGCCGTTCCTGCACCGCCGCAGCCTGCGATCACCAGCTTCTTTCCGTGAATGTCGAAGCCATGCTCCAGACAGTTGCGGATCCAGCCGGTGCCATCGGTGATATGCCCCACCAGCTTTCCATCTTCATTGACAATGGTGTTGACCGCGCCGGTCAGCTCTGCCGCCTTGGAAAGCTCATCACAGCAGGAGGCCGCCACCGTTTTTCCCGGCATAGTAATGTTGCAGCCCCTAAAATTCATCATTTTCAGAGCCTCGATTGCTTTTTTCATATCCTCCTCTTTGATATCAAATGCCAGATAACGGTAATCCAGCCCTAATTTTTCAAAGCTGTAATTGTACATCGCCGGAGAACCGGAATGCGCTACCGGGCTGCCGATCAGGCATAATAATCTTGTATGTCCACTGATTTCCATGCTATGTATTCTCCTTCTATCCTTCGCAAACGTTTTTTCTTCTATAGTTTCATACCTCGCAACACCACGTCTCACCGGATTGGCTTCCTGCAAATACCATGCTCCTGCACGCTACATTACCAGCACCAGCACGGTCACGATACAGACAATGCTGATCAGCGCCGAGATGGAATTGAGTGCACTGGAGAGGCCAAAGTCTTCTCCGATATCTGCCGTAAAAGCCGGTACTGCTGCTGAGATTGGGCTAAATACCAGAAAAGCCAGTGCCTGACGGTATTCCAGCTCCAGCGGAAGCAGATGAAAAAATGCCACCGACAGCACCGCGGCGATTCCATAACGGACCAGCAGGATCCTTCCCATAGCTCCAAGCTGTTCCCGGCCTCCGGAAAACCGGACGCCTACCCCAAGCATCAGCATGGCAAGGAACGGGTTCGCATTGCCAAGGATCCCGGCGAAGGTTGTCACTGCATCCGGCAGATGGATCTGCAGCAGATTCAAAATCAGCATGAGCAGATAAGTATCGAACGGAATCGATCTTAACAGGGTCGATACGATCTTTTTGATAGAGAAGCGGTCCCCGCCACCCTTGATCATGGAGCAATGCTGTAAGAGCCACCCAGACAGACGAAGGAATTTCCCGTATCAAACAGGCTGGTCGCCAGCATTCCGGCAGGTCCAAGAAAGCTCTGCGCGAACGGCATGGTAAAGGTGCCAATGTTATAGCCCGAAATATTTAATACCTCAAAGGCTCTCTTTTCCTTCGGCGAGTGCAGATTTAGCAGATATAAAAGCGTCATATACAGCACGCCACCGCCAAATCCAAGCAGGCAGATCACCAGCAGGGAAGGGTCGATCTTACTTCCGCTCACATTGCTTATGATAGCCGCAGGCAGCGTGATCTTTAGTACGATCTTTGATAATACGTGAAAATCCTCTTCCTTAAAAAAACCAGTCCGGCGTAAAATATGTCCAAGCACAATGACCGCAATAAAGCACGCCGCCCGCATCAGGATCACTCCCATGACTTACTGTTCCCCTTTCTTTGTCTGGATTCCGCAGCTGATCCGCAGCTGCACAGCTGCTTATCTGCTCCTCTGCTCAGCTGCACAGTTGCGGGCAAAATCCATCGCTGCCCATGTAACACATGAACAGCAACAAAAATCCCATATGTGATTCATTGTGCATCAGAATTTCCTGGATGGCAAGTAGTTTTTCTTTGTTTTCCGTTTTGTTATTCATATTTCGTTCACAATTCATTCAAAAACCTTTTACAGATTCAACATGATTTCTTCACGATTTCTCCCTATACTATAACCATAAACAACAAAAGCGAACGAGTTGTTTATAAAACGCTTAAAAGATTTTTTTCATAATACTCGAGCTGATAACACGAGTTATCAGCTCTCCTCCCTTTTTAACTACAAAAAGCAAGTGCTATTTCCCGGCACTTGCTTTTTTCGTATTATTTTCCTATCTCACACAGATGTAAACCAGGTATCCCGCATACATGAACAGCATGAATGCGCCCTCCAGCCGGCTGATGCGCAGCTTGCTGCGGCACAAAAACCAGGTAACCACACTTGCTACAATGAGACATGCCGTGTCGATCACCGCAAATGGTGTTACCGCGATCGGATGAACCGCTGCGGATGCTGCAAGCACCATCAGGATATTAAAAATGTTGGAGCCGATGACATTTCCAAGAGCCAGCCCATTCTCGCCTTTTCTGGATGCGACCACGGAAGTAACCAGCTCTGGCAGGGAAGTCCCCAGCGCTACAACGGTCAGGCCGACCAGGGTCTGGGAAAGGCCAAAGGACAGTGCGATCGCCTTCGCACTGTCGACCACCAGATTACCGCCGCATACGATCGCTGCAATGCCGCCGAAAATATAGATCACGCTCCTAAGCGGGGAAAGCACAGAAATTTCTTCATCTGCCTCAGTCCGGTTTGCCAGCGCATCGCGGATCGTCAGGGCAATAAAGCCTGCAAACAGCACCAGTAAAAAGATGGCTTCTGGCCGGCTGATAAAGTGGTCACGGATGATCATGAAAAACAATACCACTGCCACTCCCACAGACGCCGCATAGTCCCAGCGCAGCTGTACTGCAAACGGGCGGATAACCCCACAGGTTCCCAGAACCACCAGAAGGTTAAACAGGTTGGAGCCGATGACATTTCCCACCGCGATCTCATTGTTGCCGGTCAGCGCTGCCGTTGTGCTGACAGCCAGCTCCGGCGCACTGGTTCCAAAGGCCACAATGGTAAGGCCGATAATGATACTTGGCACCCGCAGTGCCCGCGCAATGGAGGAGCTCGCCTCCACAAAATAATCTGCTCCCTTAATGAGGAGCACAAAGCCGATGACCAGCCAGACGTACATTAACATAATTTTTTCCTTTCTCATCTGAATCCGTACCAGATCAATCCTGCTGCTGTTCATATGCTGCAAAAACATCAGCAAGTGTTCCTGACCTATGTGCATAAATACCTTATACAAAGTGAGATAAAGTATAGGTTGTTTTGTCCGCGTTGTCAAGGTAAGGGTTCTGATTCTCCTCTTCTCCTGCTCCCAGACGGAAATGTCACATGACTGTGCAACAGCCCGAGCGTTAAAAGATTCGGATACGCCATCAGTCCATTCACCAGATCCGAAAAAATCCAGATGAATTCCAACCGGCTGACACAGCCAAGATACACCGAGATCAGGTAAAGAATGGTATACAGGCTTTCCACGTTTTTTCCCGCGTGCAGGCCTTCTGCCAGATACAAAAACATCTGCTGCCCAATGTAGTACCAGCCCACGATCGTGGCAAACGCGAACGCTGCCATACTGCAGGAAACCAGGATGCCGCCGTACCTGCCAAGCATCCGCGAAAAACAGAAGGACGTGAGCGCTGCACCATCCAGATTCCTGTATAAAACCAGAGGAGATTCCCTGCCCACACATAAGATGACCATAGCTGTGAGTGTACAGATCACAATAGTATCAAAAAACACTTCAAACATAGCCCACATTCCCTGCTCCTCCGGCGTGGTATCCTCCGCCGCGCCGTGCAGGACCGCCAGCGTACCAAGACCTGCCTCATTCGAAAAGACGCCCCGTGCCATACCATAACGCACACTTCTGGAAAATAAAAAGCCGGCCACACCTCCACCCGCTGCCCCTGGCGTCCACGCCTGTTTCAGGATCTGCAATAGCACAGGAACAATGCTGTTCCGGCATAAAATTAATACCACGACCGAGAATAGCACATAGATTCCGGCAGACAACGGCATAAACCAGGAAGTCATACGGGAAATCCTGCGGATCCCGCCCCAGATCACTGCTGCCGTCAGCGCCGTAACCAGGACAGCTGCGATATCCGGCTTCATGCCAGCCTCATACCGCAATGTCTCACTGACCGCATTGGCCTGCACCATACTCCCCATGCCAAAAGATGCAAGCACGGCAAACGCTGCATAGAGGCATGCCATGCTTTTGCAGCCAAGTCCGCGCTCCATACAGACCATCGGTCCGCACTGCCATGCGCCATCCGGCAGGCGGTAACGGTATTTTTGTCCAAGACTGGTTTCTGCATATGCCGTTGCCATGCCGATCAGCGCAGACACCCAGAGCCAGAATACTGCGCCCGGGCCGCCCGCCGTAAGGGCTGTCGCTACCCCGACAATGTTCCCGGTGCCGATGGTGGCTGCAAGTGCGGTACAGGAGGACTGGAAGGCGGTTATTTTCTTATCAAAAGCTTGTCTGGGATCTTTACTTCCGTTTTCTTCTCCGGAAATCACTTTTCCCACCGTCTGTCTCCACCAGTACGGCAGTCCCCGGATCTGAAATCCACCGGAACGGACTGTAAAAAACAATCCCGTCCCCAAAAACAAGACCATGGTCCACGGTCCCCAGACCATCTGGTGTAGTGTCTGCATGAGCTGCTGCATGGTTATCCCCAGGCGAATCGTTTTCTGTTCAGTTTATGCACAAACAGTGCTCGATTTGTCACCAAACAGATTCCGTTTTTCCTTTTTATCCTGTCACTCGTATTTTCCCGGCAGATGTGCTATAATCCAGCTACAGGGAACCCTTGTAACTGTTCAGTAGTTTCACAGTTACAAGCACTTACGCTTATCTTTTTTGTTCCATCATTCCCAATCATCCATTACAGCGCGGACCATCCCCGGATGTCCGCAGAAAACGAGGTTTTCTATGCCCGGATTTACCACACATTATATCTTAGGAATGAAGGCCTACAATGACCTTCCCAATAACCAGTTAAAATATATCATTGCCAAATACCGCTGGCTCTACCAGCTGGGACTGCAAGGACCGGATATGTTCTTTTATAATATCCCGATCCTACGCCACCGGGACTACCGCAATGTCGGCTCCTATATGCACGAGCACCACATTCAGGATTTCTTTGCCTGTTATCTGCGTCACTTAAGCGAAATCAAATCCCGCCAGCAGCGCGAGGAGGGACTTGCCTACTTCTGCGGCTACTTAAATCACTACATCGGGGATTCCATCTGCCACCCTTATGTATATGGACGCATCGGCTACGATGCCAAGTCTCCAAACAGCCAGGCCCATGGCCGCCACGCTTCCCTGGAGAATGACATTGATGCCATACTCCTGTGGAAATACAAGCACAAAAAACCATCCCAGTTCAACCAGGCAGCAACCATCTGCTTAAACGGCATGGAAACTCAGTTTATCTCCCGTTTCCTTGCCGACTGTATCAATGAGACGTATTATCCCATCACCTACAGCAACAACTTCCAGGTAACCCCTGCCATGATCCACCGTTCCATTCTCGCTCTGCGCTTCGGCTGCCGGACCCTGGCAGACCCAAAGGGATCCAAACGCAATAAGATTGCCTTCGTGGAGAAGCTGGTCCTGAAAAATCCGGTGGCATCCCAGAAGCTGGTCACCGACGAGATCAATAACCCACGTGAAGTCCTGAACATCGACCACGACATCTGGTGCAACCCCTGGGACCGCAGGCTTGCCTCCCGCGCATCCTTCCCGGATCTGTTCCGCCAGTGCCTGCATAAAAGCAATGACGTTTATGCCATCATCAACTCCTATCTGACTGGTGAACTGCCATCCACAAGAGAAAGCATGGACCGGTTGTTAAATGAGCTTGGGAGTTATTCGTATCACAGCGGACTGCATGTGCCGGATTAAGCATATCGGATGAAGGAATTAACGGCCGTGCCTGGCTCATCCGCAATATGCAGTACAAACAAAAGAAAAGATGGAGACCAGCGATCCTTACCGGATCACCTGGTCTCCATCTTTCATACAGTAATGCTTTTCTACATTCAATTCTTTCATCCACGCCTTGGTCTCCGGCGTTGTATACTGATCTCCTTCATTGTCCCACAGCCACTGCGGTGTCGGCCACATACAGATCTTCGGGCTGACTGCCTCATAAAATTCTTTCGTCACGGCATGCTGTCCGTGGTGCGCCATCTGAACAATGTCGGCTTTTAAATCTTCCTTTGCAACGGTTTCCAGCACATGGTTTCCGCCATCTACCTGCAGATCTCCGGTAAACAGAATCGTCACGCCATTGACTAACATCCGGTAAACCATGCTGGCATCGTTTCCGTCCCGCTCGCCGACGTGGTCATCATCCGGCTCGTAGCGGTCATTTAAGACGGTGATGCAAACATCGTCCACCAGAATCTCATCGTCCTTTTTCACCGGGCATGCCTCTCCCTTGGGAAGGGCTGCCAGTGCCTTGAGGATCGCATCTGCGGTACCAAGATCCCCCAGTTCATGGGTCTTATACCAGTCCAGGGATGCAAAATCATAGTAGATATGGTCGATGGTGATGCCGCTGTCCTTTCCCTCTGCCTCGCTCTGCAGGATGTTTAACAGGGCTCCCACATGATCGGTGTGGGCGTGAGTCAGAAACCAGGCGCTGACATGACCGCCGCGCTTTTTGATTTCTTCGGTCAGATGATCTGCATCATCCCACCAGCCGCCGTCTACCACGATCAGGCTTCCTTCTTTTGTTTCCAGAAGAAAGGACATCATCTGGGCCTTGGTCTGTCCGGCTAACATGGTAAGCTCGGCTCCTCCAAGGATCGGTTTGGTCAGCGCGTCGATTTCCTGCTCGCTTTTTCCCTGCGCCTCCAGCTCTTTTCGCTTTTCCCCTTCGGTCACCAGCTCTACATTTTCGTAAGCTCCGCTGTTTCCGGTCTGCTCCGTCTTGTGGGCAGATTCCGTCGCTTTTCCCTGTTTTGCCCGCACTGCGCCGCCTACTGCAAACACAATGCCAAAAACCAGCACCAGCACCAGAACGATTCCAATGATCAGACTCCACACGTTCCTGTGCTGCCGGTAGCTGCGGTACCGTCTCGATGCGGCACGGTCGATGGACATTTCCATCTGCCAGCCGATCTTTCTGCTTCCACTTTTTCTAAATCTGTGTCTTCTGCCAAATCTTCTCATATAATCCCCTTGCTTTTTCCGCATTGCGGTGCTATGATGTTCAATATAATTCAATTTTAAGTTTTTTTGAACAGGAGGCCGCTATGAAACATCAAACTGACCACTCCCTTTCCGAGAAAAAATCACTGCTCGGACAGATTGACTGGTTTACCACACTAGTTCCCTTTTTCTGCATCCTGGCGCTCTGCGCCTGGTTTGTCGTAAGCCCGGAGCAGTCCACCGCTGCCATCGGCGCAGTCCGCAATTTCCTGGGCGATGAGATGGGCAGCTATTACCTCATCATCGGACTGGGCGTTTTCGTCTGCTCCCTCTACATTGCCTTTTCCCGGTTCGGCCAGATCCGCTTAGGCGATGCAGAGCGCCCGTTGTACTCCGGATTCCAGTGGGGTTCCATGATCTTCACCGCCGGACTGGCGGCTGACATCCTGTTCTACTCCTGCTGCGAATGGATCTTATATGCATCAGATCCTCATACAGCGGAAATGGGAACGGTACATGAGTGGGCTGCCACTTACCCGCTGTTCCACTGGGGACCGATCCCGTGGGGCTTTTATCTGGTGCTGTCCGCAGCGTTCGGCTTCATGCTCCATGTCCGCAAACGCTCCCGCCAGAAATACTCCGAAGCCTGCCGTCCGGTTCTGGGAAACCGTGTGGATGGCTGGGCCGGAAAGCTGATCGACCTGATCGCAGTCTTCGCGCTCCTCGCCGGAACCGCCACAACCTTCTCCCTGGCGACACCGCTTCTGGCAGGTGCCATCAGCAATGTGACCGGCATTCCGCAGAGCACCGGCCTGACCCTGGTCATTCTGGTTGTCGTATGCGCGATCTATACCTTCAGCGTCTACTTTGGCATGAAGGGTGTCCAGCTCTCCGCAGCAACCTGTACCTGGCTGTTCTTCGGTCTCCTGGCTTATGTATTCTTTTTCGGTGGCCAGACCCGCTTCATCATTGAAGAAGGCATCACCGCCCTGGGCAATATGACCCAGAACTTTATCGGTCTTTCCACCTGGACGGATTCCCTCAGGACCTCCTCCTTCCCGCAGACCTGGACCATTTTCTACTGGGCCTACTGGATGGTATGGTGCGTGGCTGTTCCGTTCTTCATCGGCTCCATCAGCAAGGGCCGCACGCTGCGCCAGGTCATCCTGGGCGGCTATGTATTCGGTCTTTCCGGAACCTTCACTTCCTTTATTATTATGGGGAACTACGGACTCGGTCTGCAGATGCACGGAAAGCTGGATGTGCTCTCCGCCTATGCCGCAGACGGAAACCTCTACCAGGCGATCCTGGATATTTTGGGACAGCTGCCGCTTTCCAAAGCCGTGCTCGTCCTGTTAGTCCTGTGCATGATCACCTTCTATTCCACATCCTTTGACTCCATCACCATGGTGGCTTCCACCTACACGTATAAGGAGTTAAAGAGTGATGAGGAGCCGCACCGGAACGTGAAGCTGTTCTGGGCAATCTTCCTGATTCTGCTGCCGCTGGCCCTGATCTTTTCCGAGAACTCCATGTCCAACCTGCAGACTGTATCCATCATCGCGGCTTTCCCGGTCGGCATCATCATGCTGCTGATCATCACGTCGTTCTTCAAAGATGCGGATGCGTATCTCAAAGAGCAAAAATAAATTTATGGCAAATCCGCCGGATTAGATTTCCGGCGGATTTTTGCTTCATAGGAAATTGCGTCCTATGAAACAAAAATTGCTCCGCAAGGATGCGCACTCGGCGCAAAGGTAGATGGTTGCCAAAGCAACCGCGCCTCGGCGCGAGAATGTGCCAAGGCACATTTTTTTTTATTTATTCTCTTCGTCACACGCCACATTGTTCTGCGAAGCAATGTTCTGCGTTTCCTCCACAATGTAGATCGGCCGGTCTTTCAGTTCGCTGAACAAAATCGCGATGTACTCTCCGATAATGCCAACGATCAGAAACAGGATCGCGAACATAAAGCAGTTTAAGATCACGATCGTGGCATAGCCGCTCGGCGCTCCCTGGCGGGTAAATAAGGTGTAGACCATCACAGCCACGCCGAGAAGTCCCGCAAAGGCTCCGGCATAAATGCCAAGCTTTAACGGCAGGTTGGAAAAGCACATGATCGTGTTCATGGAGAACGCAAGCAGCGTTCGTAAGCTATACTTACTTTCCCCTGCCACCCGGTCGTGGGCCTCATAAGTAATGGTTGCTTTCTGAAAACCAATGCTCTGAACATATCCCCGCAGGAAGCGCACCTTCTCGCGGTAATTCTTCCGGAGCACATCCGCTGCTTCCTTCGATACTGCAAAAAAGTCCGATGCGTTCGGCTCAAATTTCACGTCGGAAAGGGTGTTGATAACCCAGTAAAAACCAGCCGATGTGATGTTCTTGATCAGTCCTGCGGATTTATTTTTTGTCCGCACCATGCTGATGACGCCGCAGCCTTCCTCAAACTTGCGCACAATCTCCGGAAGACATTCCGGCGGGTGCTGCAGATCTGCATCCATGCAGACGATCCCGTCTCCCTTTGCGTAATCGATTCCGGCGATCATGGCTGCCTCATGCCCGAAGTTCCGTGAGAAAGAAACAACCTTCACCTTCTCATCGTGGGCTGCAAACTCCCTTAGTATGGAAAGGCTGTCATCGCGGCTTCCGTCATTAACAAAAAGCAGCTCATAATCCCATGGCAAAATCTCCAGGATCAGCTTCGTTGTCTCGTAAAACAGCGGCAGGGCCTGTTCTTCGTTGTAGACCGAAACCACTACCGATAATTTCTTTTCCATCATGCTTCCTCGTCTATGCTTCTTCGTCAAATACTTTGATGTCTACGGTGGAATGGGCTGGTACGCGCTCTGCCTCAGGCGGCAGCTTCATGTAGTCGCCGTATACCCAGGTCAGAACTTCATGCGCATGCTTCGATGCCATCAGTGTGGTGCCTGCAAATTCCACATCCGTAATTTCTTCACACCATTCCTTCTGGATCGTCACATACAGATAATCCGGCTGATAGTTGCTGTAGTAGCGCAGACTGCTGCGCCCATGTTTATCTTTTAAGGCTGCTGCATGCTGGAGCTTAAAGATCAGCTTCATCGGAATCAGCTTTCCGACTGCAGAGCCTCCGCCCACCGCCAGCTTATGGAACAGACTGTACTTGGAAAAATCCAGGTGATAACGGTGTCCCATTGCCAGCAGGTAAATGCTCTTGTGAAGCAGACGGGTAAACCCTGCTGCTGCCTTGTTCTCCGGGAGCTCATCGATGATGAAAAGATCTACCCAGAGGTGGTTTAACTTGCCCTCGTAATACTGCACCTCTGGCGTGTTCTCATGGCGGCGGCTGTTTTTATAAATGACGCGGGCTGTAAAGTCAAAGAACGCTTTGCCGCCCTGGAAATCCTCCGGCATCAGAAGCTCCATGGTATCCGGAAGTTCCCGTTTTACTACCTTTAAAAATGCCTCATAGTTGCTGCGGGTAAATGCAATATCCGCATCATCATCCCACGGGATGAAGCCTTTGTGGCGGACCGCCCCTAAAAGCGTGCCGCCGTCCAGCATATATTTGATCTTATATTTTCTGCAGATCCGGTCGATCTCTTTTAAAATTTTCAAGTTGATCTCATGGACCTTCGTTAAATCGTACTGCATATTCGCCCTCTTTTCCGGCTGTCGGATTTTCTTCGCAGCGAATCTGCCCGGCAGCCTGAGACTCTGTCCCGTTTTCCGAAATGATTACTGGTTGATTGCCTCACGGATCGTCTTAGCCATGTAATCGATCATCTCATCGCTCATGCCCGGGTACACACCCACCCAGAATGTATCCTGCATGATGCGGTCGGTGTTCTTTAAATCCCCCACGACACGGTAGCCGCGATTTTCTGCACGCATCTGGTCGAAGCACGGATGCTTGGTTAAGTTTCCGGCAAACAGCATACGGGTCTGGACACCTTTCTTCTCCACGTACTGGACCACTGCGTTGCGGTCCACGCCTTCCTTGCAGGTGATGAGGAATCCAAACCAGCTCGGTCTGGAGTTTTCACACGGCTCTGGCAGGATCAGCTTGTCTGTCGTATCGGCCAGAGCTGCCTTTAAGCGGTCGAAGTTATGGCGTCTGCGCTCTACAAAACCCGGGAATTTATCCAGCTGTGCACATCCGATGGATGCCTGCAGGTCGGTTGCCTTTAAGTTATATCCGAAATGAGAGTAAACATACTTGTGGTCATAGCCCAGCGGCAGCTCGCCGTACTGGCGGTCGAAGCGGTGTCCGCACAGGTTGTCCTTGCCGGACGGGCAGACACAGTCACGTCCCCAGTCACGGAAGGAGCGGATGATCTTATTGAGCAGCGGGTTATCGGTATAGACAGCACCGCCCTCGCCCATGGTCATATGGTGCGGCGGATAGAAGCTGGAGGTTCCGATATCGCCCACGGTTCCGGTAAACTTCTCCACGCCGTCCAGTGTATAGCGGCTTCCCAGTGCATCACAGTTGTCCTCGATGAGCCACAGGTTATGGCGATCACAGAACTCCTTCACTGCCTTTAAGTCGAACGGATTTCCCAGGGTATGGGCGATCATCACCGCCTTGGTCTTCTCAGAATAAGCAGCCTCTAACTGAGTCACGTCGATATTGTACTGCGGAATGGTCACATCCACGAATACCGGAACTGCGCCATACTGGATGGCCGGAGTCACGGTCGTCGGGAAACCGGCTGCCACGGTGATGATCTCATCGCCCGGGCGCACCTGGCGCTCCTTTAAGAGCGGGGAGGTCAGCGTCATAAACGCTGTTAAATTTGCGGAGGAACCAGAGTTTACCAGTGCACAGTAGCGCACCCCCAGATACTCTGCCAGCTTTGCCTCAAACTCATCGGTGTAGCGTCCGGAGGTCAGCCAGAATTCCAGTGCGCTGTCCACCAGATTCACCATCTCTGCTTCATCGTAAACGCGGGATGCGTACGGAATGCGGTCTCCCGGTTCGTAAGTCTTCTTATTATTAATATGATAGGTTCTGCAGTAATCTGCTACCAGGTCAAGGATTTCCTGGCGTGCCTGCTCCTGTGTTTTTTCCATATGTTTATCTCCTATTTTGTTTCAATCCATGATTATTTCAATCCACAGTCGATAATTTCACGGAAACTGACTGTGATTTGCCTCATGTCAGTGGGGGATACCGATTTATCTCCGCCCAATTTCTTACCGTTTTTAATATTCCCTGATCTGCGCATCCATTACCTGCTTCATGTCCTCCCCGGCCAGATACGCCTTCGACCAGATGATGGTCTTCTCGATCGCATCCTCAATATGCCAGTGCGGCTTCCATCCAAAGGTCTTCTTGATCCTGGAACAATCAAGCTTTAAGAAGTTTGCCTCATGGGGGCCTCCGTCATGCTTGTTGACCCAGGATGCACCCTCACCCCAAAGTTTGCAGAACAAGGTTACCAGCTCACCGGTTGTCACGCAGTCGCACTCATCCGGTCCTACATTATAATATCCCTGGTAAGTCTGGTCCTCATACTGTCTCTGGGCAATTTCCAGATACGCAAACAGCGGCTCCAATACATGCTGGAATGGTCTGGTAGAATACGGGTTTCGCACCACGATCTCTTTTTTTGCTTCCATGGCACGCACGCAGTCCGGGATGATCCGGTCGTTCGCAAAGTCGCCGCCACCGATGACATTGCCCGCACGTGCGGTAGAAATTGCACAGTGTCCATCCGCAAAGAAAGATTTCTGGTAGCTGTGTGTTACCAGCTCCGAGCAGGATTTGCTGTTGGAGTAAGGATCATAGCCGTCTAACGGATCGCACTCCCGGTAACCGTACTCCCACTCCCGGTTCTCGTAAACCTTATCCGTGGTTACATTTAAAAAAGATTTCACTGACGGAGTCTGGCGCACGCACTCCAGTACATTCACCGTTCCCATGACATTAGTCTCATAGGTATAGACCGGATCCTTGTAGGAATCGCGCACGATCGGCTGTGCCGCCAGATGCAGCACGATTTGTGGCTGTACCCGGTCAAACACTTCCTTTAAATGCTTGAAATCCCGGATGTCTCCGATGACACTGTCCATGGTTTTCTCCAGCCCGGCGATGGAAAATAAAGCCGGGTCGGTCGGTGCCTCAGCTGCATAGCCTGTCACCTGCGCTCCCGCAAGAGTCAGGATCCGGCACAGCCAGGAACCTTTAAAACCAGTGTGTCCGGTCACCAGGACCTTCTTTCCCTGATAAAATTCCCTGCATGCATTTAGATCGTAATTCATATCATTCTCTCCCAATGGCCTCTGCATGTCCGCAGCCAGCCCATTTTGTTTTTGCAGCATCCTGCACGTTTTCTATTCCTTCCAGATCTTCCACGGTGCCTTACCAGACTGCCACAGCTTCTCTAAAAGCTGCATTTCCCGCTGGGTATCCATGCACTGCCAGAAGCCGTCATGGTAGAAGGACATCAGCTGTCCCTCAGCTGCCAGGCGGCTCATCGGCTCCTGCTCAAACACCGTGGTGTCATCCTTTAAATAGGAAAAGACTTCCGGATTCAGCACCATAAAGCCGCCATTGATGATGGCTCCGTCCGAAGCTGCCTTCTCGCGGAAGGAACGGATCTCGTTATCCGGTCCGATATCCAGCACACCTTTCTGCTGGTCGATGCTGACCGTTGTAATGGTTGCGGTCTTTCCATGGGATTTGTGGAACTCTACCAGTCCCTTTAAATCTACGTTGCAGACACCGTCACCGTAGGTCAGCATAAACGGCTCATCCCCGATATACGGCTGGATCCGTTTCACGCGGCCGCCGGTCATGGTATTTAACCCGGTATCAACCAGAGTTACCTTCCACGGCTCCGCATAATTGTTGTGGACCTCCATCTTGTTGTTCGCAAGGTCAAAGGTCACGTCGGAGGTATGCAGGAAATAATCTGCAAAGAACTCCTTGACCACATACTGCTTATATCCCAGGCAGATCACAAAATCGTGAAATCCAAACTCAGAATAGTATTTCATAATATGCCATAAGATCGGCCGTCCGCCGATCTCGATCATCGGCTTCGGCTTTAAATGACTTTCCTCGCTGATCCGGGTTCCCAGACCACCTGCCAGAATTACAACCTTCATCTTCTTTCCTCCGTTTTTTCCTCTCCGACCATTTCAGTCTCAAACTGACGGTTTTGTCGGTCGTACTCATTTTCTGTCGACGTCCTGTGCGCAGTCTCATTCCGTCTCCATCTCCTGCACATGCTGCGCACAACAGCTATGTTTATCTTAGTCCGCTGTCATTTTCAGTAACACTGCCAGACGGGTCACACCGCGCTTCTCCAGTGCATTCGGTACAAAGAAGTTGCTCTCGAACCGCAGTGTCACCGGCTCATACGGATCTACCTGGATCGTGCATTCCTCATTCTGCTCCGTAAAGTTGATGTATTCCTTTGGCTCGCCGTTCACATACACGGTCAGCCACTGGTCCTTAGTCAGGTCACGCGGATAGTTGAAATTCAAATGAATCTCTCCGGTGCTTCCTGCCATCACCTGAACCGATGCGCGCTCATCCAGCCAGCCGTCGTCGTAAAATCCGTAGATTGGACGGCACTTAAATAATGAAGCTGCATGCGTGATATCCTGGAAGCGGTTGTTTTCCGGGTCCTCCTGGATCACCAGCATGTCATCGGTAATGAGTCCGATATCTCTCAAATCCTTGATGTGGACAACCTTCACGCAGTCCTCGCGGTTTAACCGGTCAAACACCCGGAAGAACTCTGCCTGGGTAAAATCATCCATCTCGAATTTATCGCCTACAATATAGATTGTTTTTCCGAAAATCCCAACACCGTACTGCCCGTAGGTTTCCTCTGCCAGCGCATTGTAGCGTTCCTGGTCAGCCCAGTAATACAGGTTCGGGAAAAGTCCCCGGTAATAATGCTCCACCGGAAACATGAACAGCACATACAAGGTAAACAGGCTTAAGTACGGAAGCGCCTGAACCCAGCGGCCCCGCTTTGCCATCTGCTCCGTCAGCGTGCCGTACATCCAGGAAAGGAATAACAGCGCTGCCGCCAGGGAAACATACACCCAACGCATCTCCACACGGATCGTCACACTGGAGCAGACGATGCAGGCACCGATAAATGCCACAAACAAAAATGCTTTCTGCAGGTACGGCACGATTTTCTTACCCTTGTGCAGGACACGGATCACAAACGCCAGAACCAGAAATGCGATCATCAGGTCTGCCAGGGCAATGAGAATCGTTACCCACAGCGGAGCTTCCCGGAAGTTCTGCCCGTTTAAATGCTCCGGACCTGCGTTGATTCCAAAGATATAAGCGATCTGGCTCAGCACAAAATGCAGAACTGAACTGATCGACATGGTATCCACCACATCCGTTCCGCCGGTTCCTGGCGGGGAAATGGTTCCGATAAAAATAAAACGCAGAAGCTGGATCAGGGCAAAACCGGCTGTCGGCGCAGCCCAGAGCTTCCAGTTCTTTGAAAGCTTAAATACCAGGGAAAAGTAAAACAGCGGAAGCAGCACCATATAGCGCTCATGGACCAGGCAGACACAAAAATACAAAACTGCAGCCAGATAAAATTTCCGGCTTCCTTCTGCCTCATCCTCACTGCCTAAATACTCCAGCAGGAAATACAAAATCCCAAGTGCCATCCACATCGCCATGGTTTCCATGAGTCCCAGTGCCTGGCCGATCTGATAGTAGGACATGCGGGACATCAAAAACATGACCGCACAGAGAATTCCCACATACGCAGAATGGCTGAACCGTTTTGCCATGCGGTAAAGATTGTAGGCAAGGCAAGAGTTCAGCACAATATTAAAAGGCACATACCAGTTGATATGAGTGCCGAATAATTTCATTTCCGTCCATGCCACCAGATTATACAGGGCACGGAAACGGGTTCCGCCGCTGGTAAACACCGCCGCGATAAACGGGTTATCGTTAAAGCAGAACCACTGATAGAGATCATCCATGTAAAGGCCCTTGATCTCCATATGGCGGTTTACTACAAAGGCAAAGGCCGTCAGCAGGATCAGGATCAGGGCTTCGCTTTTCAAAACGTCTGCCCGTTTGGTCCACTGGTACTGCATGGCCTCCGCCTTCTGCTTTCCGCTAAATTCCATCTTTTCCATAATTATATACTCCAATCAGCAGGCGCTTTCTTTGCGCCTTCTCGATATACAATGCAAATTTCGTTACGCTGCTGCCTGCGGCAGAACTTTCCGTTTTGCAAATTCCCACCTGTGAGCATCAGCGAATATTCCCGCTGCTATCCCTCTTCGTACGCAGAATATGCCTTGCGGTAAAAATGCATGAGCAGCTTTACCACCGGCTTCGGCCAGATTTTTGCGTACATGGCCGTCTCATCTGCCGCACGCTGGTGATTTTCGATGCAGGCCTTTGTCGTTGCCCCATCGTGGATCCGGTAGCGGATCAGCGGGCGCTCCACGCACACGAAACGTCCCGGGCGCTCTGCCAGCTTCCACATGGTATCCCAGTCCAGCGCAAATTTATAAGGAGAATCAAACAGCGGTGCGCCAAGCGCTTCTTTATTATAAGTACAGGAAGGACAGATGATGGGGTTTCCAAACATCAGCGCCGCTTTCTTCACCCAGGTCCGGTCTGCCAGAACGTGCAGACGCAGCGGCAGGCGCAGAAGCATTTTGATAAATTGGATCATGCCCGGGCGCATTAAGGTCTCCCCTTTTAAGATCGCGCAATCCGTGGTAAACACAGTCGTATCCGGATAGCGTGCCCAGCATCGTTTTACTTCCGCTGCGTAATCCCGGTGATAGCAGTCATCCTGATGTGCGATCGTCACCAGACGGGTATCCGCCTTCTCGTATGCGAAATTCCAGTCATCCTGGATATCGCTCTTTCCCTCCCGCACATAGAGCGGGATATCGTGGATCTTCGACATCGCCTCCAGAAACGGACTCGGTGTGGAAGTGCAGAGAATGATCTTTGACTTTACCGACTGCCGCTTCAGGGAATGAATGCAGGCATCCAGATACGGAGAATCCTTATAAGCGCAGATTGCAAAGGTATGATCGGGCATCCTAACGGCCTCCTTCCTGTTTTTACTTTGTTTCTCTTTTTTGTTTTGCTATTTGTTTTCTTTCCAGCCTTTCCGAAAGCATTCTTCTTTCGTACCGGTTTTTTCTTTATTATCTATGGGATTTCTCGTATACTTACTCTTCAAAAAATGCCTCTTCCAGCATCAGACACAGTGCATGATAAATCGGAAGATGCAGTTCCTGAATCTTAAATGTCTCAGGCTCCGGCACAATGATCGCCACATCGGCACGTTTTCCTAAAAGACCGCCGTCTTTTCCGGTCAGACCGATGACGCTTAAGCCTTTCGCCTTCGCAACGGTCACGGCATAATCCACATTTTTGGAATTTCCGGAGGTAGATATCCCCAGGAATACATCGCCTTTGTCCCCATATCCACAGACCTGCTGGGCGAAGATCATATCCGCATCTACATCATTGGCAAATGCCGTGGAAAGTCCCGGGTGTCCATCTAAAGCAATAGCCCGTAAACTGCCCTGCAGACTGCGTGCGAGCTCTGCCCCGTGACCGGCATGCTCCTCTGCCAGGCGTTTCTGCAATTCTTCGCTTAACGGGCGACGCTTTTTAAAGCCCTTCATCAGCTCGCCAACGATGTGCTCCGCATCCGCGCAGCTTCCGCCGTTTCCGGCAACCAGAAGCTTTCCGCCGTTTTCATAGCAGGCTTTTAACATCTCATAAGCCTTCAAAATATCATCCCGGTTCTTATTTAAGACCGGGTAACGCACAAACAATTCCTCAAAGATTTCCTGCTGTTTCTCTGTTAATTTCATCGTATGCCTCCAACAAATCTTCTGCGTACAGATCGTAGGGGAAATCTCCCTGTTTTTTCTGCTCCTCATGAACCCCGGCACCATACCCGGTTCCCACCAGCACAGTGCGGACTCCGTAATTGCGTCCGGCTTCGATATCGATCAGCTTATCACCGATCATCCAGGACTTGCTTTTATCCACAGTAAAATCCTGCTCTGCCATCTCAAACATGCCGGTCTCCGGCTTTCTGCAATGGCACTGGATCTTGTACTTTCCGATGCCATGCTCCGGGTGATGCGGGCAGTAATAAAATGCGTCAATGCCCGCTCCCGCTTTTTCCAGCAGCTCGTTCATGTAACGGTGCAGTTCTTTTACATCGTCCTCGGTATAGTAGCCGCGGGCCACACCGGCCTGGTTGGTGATCACCACCAGCTTATAGCCCTGCTCCTTAAATGCCTTTAAAGCCTCCGGCACTCCGGGCAGAAGCACCAGATCTTCTTTGCGGTGCAGGTAGTTGACTTCTTCATTCAGCGTACCGTCCCGGTCCAGAAATATTACTTTTTCCATGCTATGTTCCTATTTCTACGTGCTTCCCGGACAGACAAAACTTTTCCTGTCCGGATCTCGTTAAATTCTTTCCAATTTTCCAAAATACTACAATTTGAATTCGTAGTCTCCGTTTGGCAGATGCACCTTCACCTCGTTGTAGTCCCAGCGGTTTTCATCCGCAATCCAGGACTGGGCGCCGCGCAGCTCAAAGTTCCAGTCTGCCAGCTGACCACCCATCTGCTCCATGCGGTCTGCCACCTTGTGCTTGACATTGTACGGGCAGTACATCAGAAGGTAACCGCCGCCACCGGCGCCAAGAAGCTTTCCGCCCAGCGCACCGGCCTTAATGGCCTCATCGTAAAGCTCGTCGATCTGCGGGTTGGTGATCTTGCTGCTCATGCGCTTTTTGCTCTGCCAGCCATAGTCCAAAAGCTTACCAAAGCTGTGCAGATTGCCGCGCAGAAGCTCATCCTTCATCGCGTAGGCAAGGGCTTTCACCTCGCACATGGCATCGAAGGCATCTTTCTTTTCGTAGTTTTTCACCTGATCCTTGATGATGTTCGCCGACACATGGATGTTGCCGGTATAACATAAAAGCAAATTGTACTGCAGCTCGTGCAGAATATCTTTCTTGATGCGCAGCGGGTTTACCACCACGTTGTTGCGGCCGTGGAACTCAATAAAGTTGATGCCGCCGAAGGTTGCCGCATACTGGTCCTGATAGCCGCCGTCGATCTTTAAATCCTCACGCTCGACCTGGTAAGCCAGATCTGCCAGGCGGTACGCATCCATCTCAATGCCCTTCCAGCGTGCCATGGCCGTAAGTAAGGAAACCATAACGGTAGAAGAAGTTCCAAGACCGGAACCGGCCGGAGCATCACACTGTAAGTAAACCTCGCAGCCCTGGTTGATATCCATGGCCTTTAAGGCAGCGGTTACCAGGTCCAGCCGTCCATCGTAAACGAAGTTCTCCTTCGCATTGTATTTGACGGTCATATCAAAGTCCAGAGAGTGGACGATAATCTGGTCATCCTCTCTCGGAACGATGGAACAGTACGCATATTTGTTGATGGTGCTGCCGATAATGGCTCCGCCCTGCTCTACGCAGAAAGGTGCCACGTCTGTACCGCCGCCGCCGAAGCTGACACGGAGCGGTGCACGTCCTCTGATTACCATACCACAACTCCTTTCTTTACATCTTCCATAAACTGATAATATGCCTCCGGAATGCCAATATCGATAAAGTAACCGTCATTGACAAAGCCGCCTAAACGCCGGCCCTCCTTCAGCCATTTCGGGATCATCTCGTTTTCCAGGGAAACCTTTCCCGCCGGAATCTCGTCCAGCAGCGCACGCTTCATCAGGTACACGCCGCCATTGATGGTGCCCGACTTTGCCTCCTGACTCTTCTCGTTAAAGCCGGTGAGCCGTCCTTCTTCCAGAATGGCTGCACCGTAACGGGAAATGTCCTGCACCTCGCGAAGCACCAGTGCCATGTCAAGATCCGACTCCTGCTGCATGGATACCAGACGGCTGTAGTCGATCTGATAAAAGGTATCCGCATTCAGGACGAAAAAGCTGTCCTCGGTCACAAATCTGCCGGCATTTTTAATGGCCCCGGCTGTTCCGAGAAGTTCTTCCTCATAAGCATAGTGAACGGTGATGGGTGTTCCATCCGGAGCTAAAAACCCGCTCCCGTCCCCGAAATACTCCTCCACCATGGAACCCTTATAACCCACGGCAAAGATAATATCCGTGATGCCGTGCTTTGAAAGTTCGTGCACCACATACTCCATAAAAGGCTTCTCGCCGATCAGTGCCATCGGCTTCGGGCGGTCACTCACCACACTCCGAAGCCTGGTACCCAGACCGCCGGCCAGTAAAATTGCCTGCATTTCTTCCTCCTGCGCCGCCTAAACGGCTGTTTTCTTTCTTTTTCAAGTTCTGCTGCTGTCTGCGCATGCATACACAGCAACCAAATTCTCCATCCGGGCAATCCCAGCCCGGAATCCATTATCGTTTGAAATCATCCTCGATAACCTTCCATGCTGCATCCATGCTGAAATGCGTGCGGATGTAGCTCTGGGTCTTCTCGCAGAGTGCCTTGCAGCCCTCCGGACTCTGGTAAAGACGGGTCACGGTCTCGGCAAATGCCTCCGGCTCGTCCTCCACCAACAGGACATCCTCCACCTGCGGGATTCCCTCCGCACCGATGGATGTCGTCACGATCGGGGCACCGTTGTAGATTGCCTCGACCACCTTGCCCTTCACGCCTGCACCGTAACGCAGCGGTACAACCACCACGCGGCAGGTCGCATAAAGCTCGCTCAATTCTTCTTCGGATACAAAGCCCTTGATGATGATGCCATTGCCCGGCTGCTGCAGAGCTTTGATTTCATCGGTTACCTTAGATCCAACCACAATAAACTCTGGCGGAGTAACTCCGGCTGCCTCCATCTTCTGACGGATGCGCGGGTAAATATCCTTTGCAAACCAGAGCACTGCATCTGCATTCGGCGGATGTGCGAAGCCACCGACGAATAAGAGACCATTGCGCTTCGCAAAGTCTTCCTGTATGTCGGACTTGAACTCATCAAACACATACGCGGTGATATCCTTCACGTTGATGGTTGGGTCGATCTCATGGATCGCATCACGCTCAATGTAAGACGGGTAGTAAGAAACGGCCGCCTTGCTCATCAGCGTAAACTCAATGGATTTCCAGTATTCCGCATCTTCGCGGATCTTCGGATCTTTCGTGATCTGGTATTCACGGCTTTCCCGCAGCCAGTGCAGATCATGTCCGTAATAGATCACCTTGATATCGGTATTGTCTAAAATATAATCAATGTATTTGGATGCGATGTGCGGGCGGTTCAAGTACGCCACTGCAATATCATCGCCGTGGTCACGCAGCCAGTCCCAGATCTTGACCTGGTACTCCGGTCCGTATAACACCTCGATGCCCATCTGCTCCAGCTCGCTGGTATACGGCTCCTCGTTCATGAAGTTATCACCGAGGAACTTCACCACATAGCCCTTCTTTAAGAACATCTTTAAGTACTGGTACGTGGTCTTGGAACCGGCGTCCTTATCGTAGGTCGGCACATAGTGGTCCACCACCAGGATGATCGGCTTGCCCATGCTGCGCTCTCTGGCACGGAACGGATCCGGATTGCCATCGTTCTCGCACTGCTTTGCAAACTCGTCTGCCCATTTTTCTTTCAGCTTCTTGCTGTTGGCAACCTGGTAACGCTTTAAGCCGGTGCCTGTACATCGGTACCGTTGGAAACACCCTCAAAGTGGATGACCTTGGACTTCGGCTGGTATACCACGCGGTAACCTGCCTTGCGCACCTCAAATGCCAGGTCGGAGTCCTCGCAGTAGGCCGGTGCAAACCGGGTATCAAAGCCGCCGATCTGGTTCCACAGCTCGTTGGAAAGCAGGATCGCTGCACCGGAAATGTAGTCCACGTCCTTGACGTAGTTGTACTCCGGCTTATCCGGATTATCCAGACGGCCATAATTCCAGCCGGAACCATCGCTCCAGATGATACCGCCTGCTTCCTGCAGACGTCCATCCGGGTAAACCAGCTTGGAGCCTACCATTCCGATGGTCGGGTCAGACTCAATGAGCTGAACCAGGGAAGAAAGCCAGTTTTCGGTCACCTGGGTATCGTTGTTTAAGAACATCACATATTTACCACGGGCATGACGCGCTGCGTTGTTGCAGTTACGTAAAAAGCCCTGGTTTGTGCTGTTTCTGCAGATGACCAGTCCTTCCGCGTACTCGGAAAGATGCTCGGTCGCATCCGTGGACACATCGTCCGCGATGATGACCTCATAAGAAACATCCTTCGTGTGCTCTAAAATAGAAAGCAGGCACGCGTAGGTATAGTGGATCTGGTTGTATACCGGAATGATAATGGAAACGGTCGGGTTCTCCACCTTCTCAAACTTCAGGCGGCCGTGTTCCCGGTAAATCTCACCGATGTTGAAATCGCCATCACGCAGGTTTCGTCCCTCCGGTGTCGAGTAAAGCTTCATGGAGCGAAGCGGATGCAGCATGTATTCTTTCTTATAATGAAGCTTCTTTCGCTCTACCGATCCCTTTGGATACTTCTGGTTAAACTTATCGCCCAGCTTCCGGCGGATCTTAAAGAGAATCGCCTCATGCTTATTTAAGTAATTCAGGGTCTTTGCCATCTCACCGATCTCATGCTCATGGTTATGGATGATGGCCTCTAAGTTCGTTACATGGTTGTTAGTCAGACGCTGAACTTCCGTGATCTTGCGGATAGTCACATCCTTCTCACGGCTGTGGATCTTCATCTGCTCAATGCGCTCCCTTGCCCGCGCAAGGTCACTCTCCGTCTGGCGGATGTCACGCACGGTACGGGAATAAACCATGTAATTGCCCAGGTACAGCTGCTGGTTCTCACCGTGCACATAATTCTGGAAGTTTACCTCCATCTTCCGGTATACTTCTGCCATCTCCGGCGTGATACCGAACGAATCCAGGATCTGCTCTAAGGTCAGCTGTTTTAACACACTGCTGTACTGTTCATAGAAATAGTACAAAATGCGGTATTTCACAAAATGCTCCGGAACCGGGAATAAGAACACCCACTCGTAGTCCAGGCAGTAGATGCCCTCCCGCGTCAGCAGCATATTCTCAAACAAGGCATCGATGTTGGAAACCTCGCAGGCGGTATCGGAAAGCAGCAGATTCTGCTCCTCCTCCGTTAAGTCCGCGCCAAACACCTCATCGAACTCTGCGGTTCTGGTAAACGCACTGCGGCACTCCGGGCTGATGTCGTAGATCTGGTTCATGACGATCTGCAGCACATCCAGCGGAAGCTGTCCGCCCTCTAACTGCTCACCCAGCTTCTCCGCACAGGTCTGCCCCACAAGATACGGGAAATAAACTGAATTGCGGTGCTCGGCAAACTTTGGCTCCGTTACCTTTAAAGTCCGGTGCTGTTTCGTCAGCTTCTCATATTTTTCTTTAAAAGAAGCGATGTGGCGCTGCCATCCAGGCTTAAAGCGGCTTTTTCCACGTAGCGCTCTTTTTTGACCGGTGCTGCTGCACTGCTGTTTCCAGCCGCTGCACCAGATGTTTCCGACATTCCTGCTGCATTTCGCTCGCAGATACAGGTCTTGATCTGGAATTCTTCTCTTCTTGTCTTGTTATATTTGATAAAAATCTGCTCATCATCCTTGTGAAGCTGCTTTGGATCTGCGCTCCAGAACACCAGATAAGAGTTTGCATATAAATCAAACAGACCTGCCTCGCAGACTGTGTCAAACTTCTCGCCCATCTCCATCATGTGGTATGGCGGGTAATCGTATGCCGGGGTTACCCGGGTCAAATCACCCTTCTTTGGCAGATACGCATCGGAATAAATGCTCACCGGGGTCTTATAGTCCGGCATCGGATAATAGAACTTCAGGGCACCGTTTTCCTCTGCCATGCTCTGTGTCTCTTTTTCGCTGCAGAGAAGCTCCGTTAACTGGCGCTTCGTCAGGGCATTCTCCTCCTCGAAGGTTCCTGCAAAATACTTCATGCCAAGCGCATTGGCTGCCGCCACGATCAGAATACCGGTCGGCTTCAGCAGCGATTTTGCCGCACGGATATGCTCCTCATACGATGCAGTCAGGGTTCCGGCAAAAATCACATAGTCGTATTTTTTCCCCTCGGCGCAGGCTTCCCCTGCAAAGCCCATCAGGCTGTCCTTACAATAATGAATGTTTGCTACACCCGGATAGCGCTGTCTTACCGTCTCCAGTGCAGACTCCGTCTCATCCAGCACAGTGACCTGCTTCACGCTGGTGCGCAGCAGTCCGGTCAGCGCACCGTAATCGGCACCAACCTGAAGCACCTCTGCATCCGGCTCAAACTCATACCACTCAAGCAGGAGCTCCCTCTGGGAAGAGAGGCATACAGAAGGTCCAGCCGATGGTTGTCCTGTAAGATGGAGCGGATATCTCCGCGGTGCTCCGAAAGGAGCGCCTGTATCTCATCATCAATCTTTCTCATGTTCTAAAAACCTCTTTCTTATCTTCACGTTCCTTGTTCGTCATGTTTGCGCTCAGATCAAACCGATTTCTGTCTCAAACATTCCCGGATTCCGTATTTCCGGAGCCTGCAGGCTTCAGCACAGCCTCCACCTCAGATTCCATATCGTACACACCCACGGTATTCTTATTCGAGATAACCGTAATGTTCGCTACATCGTACAGCCGGTGATACACCGTGTGCTCGCCCTGCTCAAAGCCGGTGCAGCTCATGGAAAGCAGATACTCACCGCCCTGGAGCGTCATCTTCTGGCGGAAATTCACCTCGTACTCATCGCCGTTCTTCACCGGACGGATCTCAGCACCCTCAAACATCGTGTTGGTTCCGGTTAAGTCCGCCCCCTTTTTATCTTTGATCGTGTAGGTAAAGATTGGTGACTGGATGCTGTCATGGAAACGGATTTTTTCCTTGATTGTGAAATACTCACCCTTTAACAAAAGATTCGTTAAGTTGCCGCGTTCATCGAACATACCAAGATCGTAGATCTCGGCCTTGCCGTTTCCGTACTCGGTGCGGTTCGGGTTGATGGTCAGCTTGTCTTTCATGAGGCCGCTGTGCTTTTTATGCGCATGGCCTGCTGCGCCGTCCTGACCCTTTGCCGTTCCTGCTGCATTTTCGCTGGTATCCGCGCCAGCTCCTGCTGCTGATCCGTCTGCCATTTCACCAGACGCGCCCTTCGCACCGGCTCCTGCCGCGTCAGAGTCCATCCCGCCGGAAAAATCATTCATCTCCAGCAGCTCCTCTTCCAGATCGTCCATCTGGTTTGCCAGGATCTTCTTATATAAATCCACCATCTTGCCCGGCGCACCCTCAGCCACATAGTGTCCTTTATTTAAGAGCACCACCCGGTCACAATATTTGATGACACTGCCCATATCGTGGGTAACCATAAGAATGGTCGTGCCGTTTTTGCGGATCTCCTCCATGCGCCGGTAACACTTCGACTGGAAGAAGACATCTCCCACGGAAAGTGCCTCATCGACAATGAGGATTTCCGGCTCCACGTTGATAGACAGCGCAAAAGCCAGCCGCACAAACATACCGCTGGAATAGGTTTTTACCGGCTGGTAAACGAAATCCCCGATATCCGCAAACTCCAGGATATCCGGCAGCTTTTCATCCATCTGCTTCTTGGAAAAGCCCATCATGGTTCCGTTCATGTAGATATTCTCAATGCCGGTGTAGTCCATATTAAACCCGGCTCCCAGTTCTAACAACGCTGAGATGACTCCGCTCACCCGGACCTGACCGCTCGTCGGCGTTAGGACTCCGGTAATGATCTTTAAGATCGTCGATTTTCCGGAACCATTAGTTCCGATGATGCCCACCGTCTCGCCTTTTTTCACATTAAATGAAATGTCACTCAGCGCAAAAAAGTCCCTGTGGTAATTTTTATGGGTTAAGCTGAGCGATTCCTTTAACCGGTCGATCGGTTTGTCGTACAGCTTATATATTTTGCTCACGTCCTGTACCTGGATCGCGTATTCATTGTTTGAAGACATGGTATTCCTTTCATTTGCAGAGCCGCAAAATGGCTGCTGTTTTCTGCCCGGAAGGTGCCCGGAGCCGGACGCTTTTCCGCTCTTTTGGCCCTGCTGGCCGCAATACGGGTAATTTACCACGACAGTATACCATTAATTTTCCTCAGGTGCAAGGCACGCGGGAGTGTGCGCCATAATTTTCATAAAAATGTTAGAATTTATAAAACATGAAATGAAAAGAGCCACCGGCAGCAACCGCCGATGACTCTCATTATTATAATAGCTTCTCTTTCTCTCCATATTTGCTCAGCACGATATGCCCATTCTTTCTGGTTTCCGGCACATCAATGACCCGCTGGTTGGAGGACCCCCGAAATCTTAGGGTAATATCTTTTTTATCCAGTTCAAATCTTCCATCTACAAGTACGTCCGTCATTGCAAGGATGGCATCCGTATCTTCACTATGACACCGTGTGTTGTGCGGGTCGGTCAGTTCCTCGTAGGTGTACCCGGAATAGATCCAGATATTTTTTCCTGGCAGCTCCGTCCGGATCCGTTCCAGAAACGGACGCAGTGCCTTCTGGTTTGCAACTTCCATCGGCTCCCCGCCAAGAAAGGTAAAACCATCGATGTAAGAGGGTCTGCTCTCTTTGATCAGCTCATCCTGCACCTGGCTGTCGAACTCTCTGCCATAATTGAAATCCCACGCGACCTCGTTAAAGCAGTCCTTACAATGGTGCGTACAGCCGGAAACAAACAAAGAGGTCCGGCAGCCGGGGCCATTTGCAATATCGCACGTAAATACCTGCGCATACTTCATAATTTACCCCCGCTTACTTATACCGCTGATGAACTGCTTGTGCCGCCATCGACAGACACGCTGCTCTTTGTAGACAGATGCAGCACACGGTCACGGATCTCCTGGGTGCGTCCCTGATTCCAGAACTGGGTTCCGATGTAACCGCAGGTACGGCGTGCCACAGACATCTTGTCCTGGTCACGGTTTCCGCAGTTCGGGCACTCCCATACTAACTTGCCGGACTCGTCTTCGACGATCTTGATCTCGCCATCGTAGCCGCAGCACTCGCAATAGTCGCTCTTGGTGTTCAGCTCTGCGTACATGATGTTCTCATAGATGAACTTCATGACAGAGAGAACCGCCGGGATATTCTGCTGCATGTTCGGTACTTCCACATAGCTGATTGCTCCGCCCGGAGACAGCTTCTGGAACTCGGACTCAAATTTCAGCTTGCTGAATGCATCGATCTCCTCGGTTACATGCACATGATAGCTGTTGGTAATGTAGTTCTTATCGGTAACTCCCGGGATGATGCCGAAACGCTTCTGCAGGCATTTTGCAAATTTGTAGGTGGTGGACTCCATCGGTGTTCCGTATACGGAATAGCTGATGTTCTCTGCCTCTCTCCACTCCCTGCACTTGTCGTTCATCTTCTGCATCACAGCCAGCGCGAACGGTTTTGCAGCCGGGTCCGTGTGGGATTTTCCGGTCATGCGCACACACATCTCGTGAAGGCCACAGTAGCCAAGGGAAATGGTGGAGTAACCGTCAAACAGAAGCTTGTCGATGGTCTCACCCTTTTTCAGTCTTGCCAGGGCCCCGTTCTGCCACAGGATCGGCGCTACATCGGAAATGGTTCCAAGCAGGCGCTCATGACGGCAGCGCAGTGCGCGGTGACAGAGCTCCAGGCGCTCCTCAAAAATCTCCCAGAAGCGGTCCATATCGCCCTCAGAGGAGCATGCCACATCCACCAGGTTAATGGTCACAACGCCCTGGTTAAAACGTCCGTAGAACTTGTGGCTTCCATCCGGGTTTCTCTGGGAATCCTCAACAGTCAGGAAGGAACGGCAGCCCATGCACGGGTAAACGTTTCCACCCTTCATCTCCTTCATGATCTTTGCTGAGATGTAATCCGGTACCATACGCTTTGCGGTACATTTCGCTGCAAGCTCAGTCAGATGCCAGTATTTGGAATCCTCGGTGATGTTGTCTTCGTCCAGAACATAGATCAGCTTCGGGAATGCCGGGGTGATCCACACGCCCTTTTCATTCTTAACGCCCTGCATTCTCTGGATCATGACTTCCTCGATGATCATGGCAAGGTCATCACGGGTACGGCCCTCCGGAACCTCGTCTAAGTACATGAACATGGTCACAAACGGAGCCTGTCCGTTACAGGTCATGAGGGTGATGAGCTGGTACTGGATGGTCTGGATACCGCTCTTGATCTCATCGCGCAGTCTGCGCTCTACCACGCGGTCGATGATCGCGTCATCTAAGGATTCCCCGCATTCTTCACGTTCTGCGATCACGTTCTTGCGCAGCTTTTTACGGCTGATGTCTACAAACGGAGCCAGGTGTGCCAGAGAGAAGGACTGTCCGCCGTACTGGTTGCTGGCTACCTGCGCCACGATCTGGGTAGTAACGTTGCAGGCAGTGAAAAAGCTGTGCGGCTTCTCGATCATGGTCTCGCTGATGACCGTGCCATTCTGAAGCATGTCCTCTAAGTTGATCAGGTCACAGTTGTGCTCCTTCTGTGCGAAATAATCGGTATCATGGAAATGGATGATGCCAGCCTCATGTGCACGCACGACGTCCTCCGGAAGAAGCACGCGCCGGCTTAAATCCTTGCTGACCTCACCAGCCATGTAGTCACGCTGGGTAGAGTTGATCACCGGGTTTTTATTGGAATTTTCCTGCTTTACTTCCTCGTTCATGTGCTCGATCAGAGCCAGGATACCATTATCCGTTGTATTGGATTTTCTGGTTAATTCTCTCTTATAGCGGTAACGCACATACTTCTGTGCCACCTCGTAACCGCGCATCTCCATGATGCCGGTCTCCACCATATCCTGAATATCTTCTACGTTTACCGCATGCGTTGCCTCTTCCACCTGCTTTGCGATCATGTCTGCCACTGCGTTAATCTGGTATTCATTCAGCTGATGAAGATGATCGACACTGGCATTGGCTTTGGTGATCGCGCTCACAATTTTAGAGACATCAAAAGAAACCTCTTTGCCGTTTCTCTTGATCACATTAGTCTTAACATCCGTAGTCATGCCCAAACCCCTCTCGTATATACTATATCTTGTATTTTCTTATATTATTAACAACTATATGTCGTAGCAGTGATTATGATACTACAAATATGGGGAAAATGGAAGTGGCAATTTCACGAATATTTCATGGAATATTTGGTTGAATATTTATTTTACATAAGGTATGATTAGACAGGTCCGTCTTGCCAAAATGCGGGAAACACCGCAAAGTTCCTTGCTTTTGAACCCAAACCGCAGACGGAAAAAGGACACAGGAGGTTCGCACATTGCTGAATAAATGGAAACAAAAGATAACAAAATTTGTATGTTTTGCCCTAACATGCCAGTTGTTCATTCTGACAGCCTGGGCTAAGCCCGACTGGCCTTCCGATACCGGCATTATGGCCGAGGCCGGCATTGTCATGGATATGGATTCCGGTGCCATTTTATATGGACAGAATATCCACCTGACCTACCCGCCAGCCAGCATTACCAAAATCCTGACAGCACTCATCGTTCTGGAAAATTGCAGTCTGGATGATACTGTAACATTTTCTACGACGGCTGTCAACCAGGTTGAGGCAGACAGCGGAAATAAAATCAGCGTCGTAGCCGGGGACCAGCTTTCCGTAGAGGACTGTCTCTACTCCCTGCTTTTAGTGTCCTGCAACCAGGCAGCCAATGCCCTGGCAGAGCATACGGCAGGCAGCATTTCCGCCTTTGTGGACATGATGAATGAAAAACTGGTGGAGCTTGGATGCCAGGAAAGCCACTTTGAAAATCCATCCGGCTTAAACGGAGATAACCAGTACGTTTCCGCTTACGATATGGCCCTGATCGCGCAGGCCGCATATGACAATGAAACCATGGTAGAGATCAGCTCCGCCACGACCCATAAGATCGCACCGACCACCCAGAATCCGGACGGTTTCACCATCCGCGGCGAACACCGTCTCTGTGTCACCGAAGATCAGAGCAGTCCCTACTACTATCCGGAAGCAATCGCCGGAAAAACAGGTTATCTGATCAAAGCCGGAAACACCCTGGTCACCTACGCAGTCAAGGATAACCGCCGTCTCGTATCCGTTATCTTAAAAGGACAGCCGCGCCAGTACTTTGTAGACGGAAAGGCACTTCTGGAGTTTGGGTTCCGCTCCTTCCAGAATTACACCGTGGCCGACTACGAAAGCCGCTATGTCACCGGAAACGAAACCATCAATCTGGACAAGGGTTCCTTCCAGGTCTCCGATCTGATGATCGACCCGGACAGCGTCATTACCCTGCCAAACGGTGCCTCCTTTGAGGATGCCGATATTTCCCTCGGCGCATTGCCAGAGGTCAGCCCGGACAACGCCGTGGCTCTCCTCACCTACACCTACAACGACCGCGTGATCGGCACTGCTTATCTGCTTGTCAAAGACGGCGTTACCATCGATAATGGGGACGGCAGCACCGGTGCCTCAGCTACAACCGGAGACGGCAGTACCAATGCCTCTGGCTCTGCTGACACCGCAAACAGCTCCCTCGCCACCAGCTCCAATGCTACAGATTCACAGCGCACCCACAGAAGCTTCTCCATCGCCGGTGTACTGGTCACGATCCTGATCGTGCTCCTCGTCCTTGCCGTGATCGGCATTGCAGGATGGATCATCTACTCCAGAAAGAAAGAAGCAAAAGCCCTCGCCGAGCGCCGCAAACGCAGAAGACAGCGGCTGCAGCGATCCGGTGATCAGGAAGAGTTTGAGCGGCTGCTGGAAGAATACAAGAATAAGAAGAAATAACAATTTGATTAACTTTAATAGGGCCGTGTGAGTTGCCTTCCGGCAACTCACACGGCCCATCGTTTTCAATTAAATTGTTTAAATTTACTGGCCCAGCCGGATCGGCTCTCCGCCTCCGGCTGTAATGGTTTTTGAAGTGGTTGTCTGGGATTCTCTCTGAGCTGTATCTCCGGAGCTTTGTGTTTCCTGTCCAGACTGTGCGCTTTCTGGATTTCCAGTGTTTCCTACAGCCGCTGAGACATCTGCTCCGGTGCTGTCGGCATTGCCGCCATTGCCTGTGTCGGTGCTTCCACCATTGTCTGTGCCAGCGCTTTCTGCTGTATTCTCTGCCGCTCTTCCGTAATTCAGTGCCGCGTACACATCCAGCATGCCGTTGCTGCTGAGCTTGCCTTCTAACGGCGGGATCTTGCGGGCGGTTTCTAACAGAACCTTGCGGATGTCAGAGAGGTGCAGGTCGGTGCGGTAGGAATACAGGAAAGCTGCCGCGCCGGTTACCATCGGGGTAGACATGGAGGTTCCTGTCATAAAGCCATATCCGCTGTTTGCAATGGTGCTGACGATATAAGTGCCGGGTGCTGCGATATCTACGCTCTTAGCGCCATAATTGGAGCTCTCAGCCAGGTTTCCGTCGAACATCAGGTTCGCAACGGATATCACATTATCTAAATCAAAGGAAGACGGGTAATCCGGTTTCTGATCCGTATCCTCTCCGATTCCTTTCGCGTCTCCGTTTCCGGCTGATACCACAAACAGCATCTTTGATTCGCGCATGACCTTTTCCAGTTCTGGATAATATTCGGTCGTTCCAAAACTGAGGTTGCAGATGGAGGCACCGTTTGCTTCCGCATAGCGGATGGCTTCGATGATTGCCTTTTCCTCACCCACGCCGTACTGGGTTCCCAGCGCTTTTAGAGACATGATCTTAACATACTTGTTATCCGCGATTCCGGCAATACCGCCGTTTCCACGGGTCGCAGCAATGGTTCCTGCCGCATGGGTTCCGTGATCGTCCTCGCTGCCCTTGCAGAGTTCATTATTTCCATCAAAGAAATTCCAGCCGTGTACATCGTCGATATAGCCGTTGCCGTCATTATCGATGCCATCTCCCGGAATTTCGTCTTCGTTGGTCCAAATGGCATCCTTCAGATCCGGGTGGTCGATGTCGATTCCGGTGTCAATGACTGCAACCACCACCTGACGATGCCCCTCTGTACTGGCATTATAAAGATTCCAGGCAGGGAGTACATTGATATCTACGCCTTTTCTGGCGCGGGTTTCTTTGATCCGGTAAGCATCCGGACCAGCCACCGGTGCCGGCATTCCCAGGTAGTTTGCCAGGTCAATATACGTGGCAAGCTTCGGGTTGCTGTCCTTGAAGCGGTTTGTTATCTCGCTGTACTGAAGCTCCGCATCATTTTTCAATCCCCACTGGTACTTGGAATAGCTGTCAGAAGAAGACAGATTGGTTACGCCCGGACCGTAGACATCTGTAGAAAATGTATATCGCTCCGCATCGTAGGCTGACGTTTCCTGTGTCCGATCTGACGTAGTTTCTGTCTGCCCCGTAACCCTTCCGGATATCTCCGGTCTTTCAGGCTGGTGCGCTGCCAGACTGGCGCCGCAAAGGCATAGTGCCAGACCGGAAACTAATTTTCGTTTATAGTTCATTCATTTACTCCTTGTTCTGCTATCCATTTTATGTTATCCACTTGCTGTGTTATCCATGGATCACTTCTATGTGATAACGCCTAATCTTACATTTATGATACAGTTTCTGATTATAACATAAATTACCAGTTCTTACTTTGAAAAATGTGTGAATTTTCCTTACGTTTTTACCCGTGATAGCAGCGTCCTTGCTGATGCTGTTCTGATTGCAGTTCCAATACACATCTTCCGGAGCTGCCCATGACATTTTGCAGATCCCAGATAAAGTTTTCCAGGTGCCAGATAACAGAAAAACCCGTGGAGAAAAATCTCCACGGGCCCTCTTACGTTTGGACACAGTAGGCGCACCAGGCGCATCTACATTATATGAAAATTTCGATTAATTTCTAATTAGAGATTAGTCGCAGATGGTAACAACACGACCTGAACCTACGGTTCTACCACCCTCACGGATAGCGAAACGAAGACCCTGCTCCATAGCTACCGGATGGATCAGCTCAACGGTCATCTCTACGTTATCACCAGGCATGCACATCTCGGTACCAGCCGGGAGCTCGCAAACGCCGGTTACGTCAGTTGTTCTGAAGTAGAACTGCGGACGATAGTTGTTGAAGAACGGGGTATGACGACCACCCTCGTCTTTGGTCAGAACGTAAACCTGTGCGGTAAACTTGTTGTGGCACTTTACAGATGCCGGCTTACACAGAACCTGTCCACGCTCGATCTCAGTTCTCTGGATACCACGAAGCAGAGCACCGATGTTATCACCAGCCTGAGCCTCATCCAGTAACTTACGGAACATCTCGATACCGGTAACAACGGTCTTCTTGGTCTCCTCGTGGATACCAACGATCTCAACCTCATCGTTCAGATGAAGAACACCACGCTCTACACGGCCGGTAGCAACGGTACCACGACCAGTAATGGTGAATACGTCCTCGACTGGCATCAGGAACGGCTTATCAGTCTCACGCTGCGGATCCGGGATCCAGCTATCAACTGCATCCATAAGCTCCATGATCTTGTCGCCCCACTCGCCCATCGGATCTTCCAGAGCTTTCAGAGCAGAACCCTGAATGATCGGGGTGTCATCGCCCGGGAACTCGTACTCGTTCAGCAGCTCACGGATCTCCATGTCTACTAACTCAAGCAGCTCCGGATCGTCAACCATATCACACTTGTTCATGAATACAACGATGTACGGTACGCCTACCTGACGGGAAAGCAGGATGTGCTCTCTGGTCTGAGCCATAACACCATCGGTTGCTGCTACTACAAGGATAGCGCCATCCATCTGAGCTGCACCGGTGATCATGTTCTTAACGTAGTCAGCATGTCCTGGGCAGTCAACGTGTGCATAGTGTCTCTTCTCAGTCTCATACTCAACGTGTGCGGTAGAAATGGTGATACCACGCTCTCTCTCCTCCGGAGCCTTATCGATGTTCTCGAAATCGGTAGCGGTGTTACCAGCAACTCTCTCAGACAGAACTTTGGTGATTGCTGCGGTCAGAGTGGTTTTACCATGGTCAACGTGGCCGATGGTACCAATGTTACAATGCGGTTTGGTTCTTTCAAACTTTGCTTTTGCCATTTTATAACGTCCTCCTTGATTTGCCCGCCTAGTACGGGCGATTGATTATATGGTTAGGCTGTTCTTTATTATATGCTATTTGTGCAATATTTTCAAGCCTTTTCTCTATTCCGGGCGGCAGCCCGCAAAGGGACTTCAGACAAAGCCGGAAGACCTTTGCGAAACTCCTGTGCCGGAAATTAGATTTGATTGTAATTAAGGTTTAATTACTTTTTGTGCTCGTTGATAACCTTCTCCTGTACGGACTTCGGAACCGGCTCGTACTTCTCGAAGAACATGGAGTAGTTACCACGTCCCTGAGTCTTGGAACGAAGTCGGTAGAGTAACCGAACATCTCGGAAAGCGGAACGTATGCTCTTACGATCTTACCGCCGCCTAAGTCATCCATACCCTCGATACGGCCACGACGGGAGTTGATATCACCGATAACATCACCCATGTACTCCTCTGGCATGGTAACTTCAACCTTCATGATCGGCTCAAGCAGGATAGCGCCTGCCTTCTGCATAGCCTCCTTGAATGCCATGGAACCGGCAATCTTGAATGCCATCTCGTTAGAGTCGACCTCATGGTAAGAACCGTCGTATACGGTAGCTTTTACGCCGAGTACCGGGAATCCAGCAAGGATACCGGACTTAGCAGCCTCTTCGATACCAGCGCCAACTGCCGGGATGTACTCTTTCGGGATAGCACCACCGACAACGGTAGACTCGAACTTGAAGGTCTCTTCTGCGTTCGCATCCATCGGCTCGAAGTGAACTTTACAGTGACCGTACTGACCACGACCACCAGACTGCTTAGCATATTTGCTGTCTACGTCTACGGCCTTGGTGAAGGTCTCTTTGTAAGCAACCTGCGGAGCACCAACGTTAGCTTCAACGTTGAACTCTCTCAGAAGACGGTCTACGATGATCTCCAGATGTAACTCACCCATACCGGAGATGATGGTCTGGCCAGTCTCCTGGTTGGTGGATGCACGGAAAGTCGGATCCTCCTCTGCAAGTTTTGCAAGTGCCTCACTCATCTTGCCCTGACCAGCTTTGGTCTTAGGCTCGATAGCGATATCGATAACCGGCTCCGGGAACTCCATGGACTCCAGGATAACCGGATGATTCTCATCACAGATGGTATCACCGGTACCGGTAATCTTAAAGCCTACTGCTGCAGCGATATCGCCGGAGTAAACTTTGTCGATCTCCTGTCTCTTGTTAGCGTGCATCTGAAGGATACGGCCAACACGCTCTTTCTTGCCCTTGGTAGCATTCAGAACGTAAGAACCGGAATTCATGGTACCGGAGTACACACGGAAGAATGCCAGTTTACCTACGAACGGGTCAGTCATGATCTTGAATGCCAGAGCTGCGAAAGGCTCTTCATCGGAAGAATGACGGAATACTTCATTGCCGTCCATATCGGTACCCTTGATAGACGGGATATCGGTCGGAGCCGGCATGAACTCGATTACAGCGTTCAAAAGTCTCTGAACACCTTTGTTTCTGTATGCACTACCGCAGCATACCGGAACAGCGGTACACTCGCAGGTAGCTTTTCTTAATACTTTCTTCAGATCCTCGATAGACGGCTCTTCGCCTTCCAGATACTGCATCATCAGATCGTCATCCAGCTCGCAGATCTTCTCTACCAGCTCGGTGTGATATAACTCTGCATCATCCTTCATATCATCCGGGATTTCGCAAACAGTAACGTCGTCGCCCTTATCATCGTTGTAGATGTAAGCCTGCATCTCGAACAGGTCGATGATGCCCTTGAACTCGTCCTCTTTACCGATCGGCAGCTGTAAGCAGATAGCGTTCTTACCAAGTCTGGTACGGATCTGCTCTACTGCGCCGTAGAAGTTAGCACCCAGGATATCCATCTTGTTGATGAATGCCATACGCGGTACGTTGTAGGTATCAGCCTGGCGCCAAACGTTCTCGGACTGCGGCTCTACACCACCCTTTGCACAGAACACGCCAACAGCGCCGTCCAGTACACGAAGGGAACGCTCTACCTCAACAGTGAAGTCTACGTGACCTGGGGTATCGATGATGTTGATACGATACTCCGGCTGTCCTTTGATCGGACGGTTGTCCTGGCCATGAATGGTCCAGTGACAGGTAGTAGCTGCTGAAGTAATGGTAATACCTCTCTCCTGCTCCTGTTCCATCCAGTCCATGGTAGCAGTACCTTCGTGAGTATCACCGATTTTGTAGTTTACACCAGTGTAATACAGGATACGCTCAGTCAAAGTGGTCTTACCAGCATCGATGTGAGCCATGATACCAATATTTCTGGTTCTCTCCAACGGATATTCTCTTCCAGCCAAAGCTTTTTCCTCCTATTAGAATCTGAAGTGGGAGAAGGCCTTGTTAGCCTCTGCCATCTTATGCATGTCTTCTTTACGTTTTACAGATGCACCAGTGTTGTTTGCTGCGTCCATAATCTCGTTTGCCAGTCTCTCTTCCTGGGTCTTCTCGCCTCTCTTACGGGAGAACATGGTGATCCAGCGAAGTGCAAGAGTCTGACGTCTCTCCGGCTTAACCTCGATCGGTACCTGATAGGTAGCACCACCGATACGTTTTGCCTTAACCTCCAGAACAGGCATGATATTGTTCATAGCCTCTTCGAAGACTTCCAGAGCCGGCTTGCCGCTCTTCTCTTCTACACGGTTAAATGCACCGTATACGATTTTCTGTGCAACACCCTTCTTACCATCAAGCATGATATTGTTGATCAGCTTGGTTACAACCTTGTTGTTGTATAAAGGATCTGCTAATACATCTCTTTTCTGAATATGTCCTTTACGTGGCACGTTACTTCCCTCCTTAATTATAGAAATTAATTCATAGGTACTCACATGTTTCCATAAAAATGTGTTCGCGCACGGTTCTATCTATTCCTGCAACCACAGGCAATATCATCCCGGCACTAACTACTTTTACTTACGTTAGTGGTACTACTAGTGTAAGCTGTTGCTTATTTCTTCTTAGCGTCTTTCGGTCTCTTAGCGCCGTACTTGGAACGAGCCTGCTTTCTGTTGGCTACGCCTGCGGTATCAAGAGTACCTCTGATGATGTGATATCTGGTACCCGGAAGGTCCTTAACACGGCCACCACGAATTAATACTACGCTGTGCTCCTGTAAGTTGTGTCCCTCGCCCGGGATGTAGCTGGTTACCTCGATACCGTTAGAAAGACGTACTCTGGCGATTTTACGAAGTGCAGAGTTCGGCTTCTTCGGGGTTGCAGTCTTAACTGCGGTGCAGACACCTCTCTTCTGCGGTGAAGAAGTATCAGTTGCACGCTTCTGTAAGGAGTTGTATCCTTTCTGCAGAGCCGGTGCGGTAGACTTCTTAACTGCGGTCTGTCTTCCCTTTCTCACTAACTGGTTGAATGTTGGCATTCCTTTCACCTCCTGTGATATTGTCTGTTGGTTGCTGTAATTCTTTTCAGCTTTTTTGCGCATCAAAAAATCCTGCGATTTTCGCACGCCATTCTATTATATCCATTCCACCATAGCATGTCAAGGATATTTTTGTAATTTTTCTGGACAACACAAAATAAAATGAACTGATCAGAGTATTTCCAAAAAGGAGGGTTTTTATGCTTCCATCACGCCCCAAGGCCTTGTTAATTTCCCTGGTTGCATCTTACCTGCTCTCTGCCGTGCTGCTCTTTATCCTGACCTTTGTCCTTTACAGGCTGAAGCTGAAGGAGTCGCAGATCACGCCGGCGGTCTATCTGCTCTATGGCATTTCCTGTTTTGCCGGCGGCCTGCTCTGCGGCAAGGCGCTGCGCACCCGGCGTTTTTTCTGGGGACTGCTCACCGGGCTTTTATATTTTCTGGCGCTTTTTGCTGCATCTGTTTTGCTGCGCCAGGGCAGAATCCCGGACTTTTCCCATGTGCTCCCGGTGCTCGCCTGCTGCGCGGCAGGCGGAATGGCCGGGGGGATCTTAAGTTAAAAGATGAAAAGATGGGCGGTGCCACTTTCTGCCGGCACCGCCCATCCTGCATGATTTTTAATTCTGTTCCGCTGTCTTTTCCGCTTCTTCCTCTTCCGTTTTTTCCGGATGATGGATCTGGATGCGGATCTTTCCGATCCGGTTTTTATCCATATCCTCTACCTTCAGGTGAAGGTTCTCGTAATCTACTTCCTCTCCTTCTTCCGGCAGATGATCCAGAAGGCCGATCACCAGGCCGCCGATCGAGTCATAATCCTCTGACTGCAGCTCCAGTCCCAGGCGGTCATTTAAGTCATCCAGCTTGGTGGAACCATTGACCAGATATTCGTCCGGTCCGGTCTCTTTTACCTCGTCCTCTTCATCCTGGTCGTACTCGTCACGGATCTCCCCGACGATTTCCTCAAGCATATCCTCAAGCGTAATCAGTCCGGCTGTTGCACCGTATTCATCTAACACGATAACAATATTGTTGAAGGTTTTGCGCATCTCCAGCATCAGCTCGGCTGTCTTCTTATATTCATAAGTATAAAGCGGCTGGCGTAGATAATCGCGGATGGAAAAATTCTTTTCTTTTTCGTGATCGAATAAAATGAAATCCTTCATATTAACAATGCCAATGACATTGTCTGTGTTTTCCTCGTAGACCGGGATACGGGTAAAGCGTTCCTTCTGGAACAGCTCCATGAGCTCACCAAAGGACGCCTCTGCATCCACCATGACCATGTCGATGCGCGGGACCATGATGTCTTTTGCCACGGCATCCCCAAAGTCGAACACATTGTTGATCATCTTCTTTTCTTCACTCTCAATGACGCCCTCCTCGTGGCTGACCTCCACGATCGTGCGGAGCTCATCCTCTGTGATCGGATCCTGTTTTTTATTCGGGTCGACCCGTATCAGAAACAGGACCGCCATAGAAAGCTTATTCACAATAAAAATAACCGGAGTCAGAACGACCATCAGCACATGGATGATCCCTGCATATGCAAAGGAAATCTTTTCCGCATACAGCGTGGACATGGTCTTCGGCGTAATCTCACCAAATACCAGGATCAAAAGAGTCAGCACACCGGTCGCAATTCCTACTGCCGCATTGCCAAACAGACGTAAGGTCAGCGTTGTCATTAAGGAAGATGCCGACAAATTTACAATGTTATTGCCAATCAGAATGGTACTGAGCATCTTGGCCGGGTCTTCGATCACCGCGGCAACCATGGCCGCACGCTTATCGCCACCCTCCGCAAGTGTCCGGACCCGGACCTTATTGACGGTAGTCAAGGCAGTCTCCGCCGATGAAAAAAAATGCGGACAGCAGAAGAAGGACCAACACTGCTGCAACCTGTATGCCCGTACTGTCTCCAGAATCTAACATGATTTTTACTCCTTTATTCTTTTTCTATAAAAATTATCTACGATTCTACATGTTTTCCTTTTCGCTGTCAACCGGAGTTTTCGCAGGCAGCACACCCCGGAGTTCTTTGAGGATCTCTGCCCCAAACAAAATGCCGGATCCGAGAAAAACAAAGATATCCCCAAGGTTGAAGACAATCTCCTTCAGTTTTCCACACTGGATGCTGAAATAATCCACCACATAACGGCGCACGAGCCTGTCGTAAAGATTACTGAGGGCACCTCCCAGGATCATGGCGATTCCAAGCTTCTGCACCTTTTTTCCTTTCTGTGGAAGCAGTGCTGCCAGATACCCTGCCAGGCCGCAGATCACGGACAGCGGCAGCATACGCACCACCTCCCCATGCTTTTCCAGAAATCCAAAGGGAAAGCCCGCGTTATGGTTATGGTACAAAAGGATCTTTCCGCATGTATGCGGCAACGGTTTTGGAAAATCTTCCGGTTTTTCCCGTTCGATCAGCCATTTGATCCCAAGGTCCAGAGACGATAGTGCCGCAATGATTGCTGTATAGATCATAATTTTTCCTCCCGGTTTATGCTTTTATTTCTCTATTGTACTATTGAATCACTGCCGCGTCAAACAGCATATACTATGAAAAAGCTATGCGGAGCACCCATGATCCCATGCAATACATCCCCTGCCTCTGAAGATTATGCAGACTTCATTGTCCGCTATTCCCCGCGGGCTGTGGAATCCCTCTATGAGCTTGCAGGAACCACCTGCGTCAATCTGGTCAGTCAGGAATTTGCCATTGTCCATGTACCGCTGGCAGGTGTTCTTCCATTAAGTCTTACCCGGCAGACCTATTCTGCCATTCCAAAGCTTTACGGTCTGCAGGATACCACGGCACTGGAAAGCGCAGGCATTCTTCCGGTCTTCTCCCAGCCCAATCTTGCAAGTACCGGACAAGGGGTACTCATAGGCCTGATCGATACCGGGATCGACTACACCAGCCCATTATTCCGGAATCCGGATGGCACCAGCCGCATCTTAAGCATATGGGACCAGACCAGGGAAAATGAGTCCTTACCACCACCCGTTGCCGGTTTCCAGCCTTTTTTCGGGACCGTCTACAGCCAGGAGGATCTAAACCGTGCCCTCGCCGCCGGTGACCCGTTCTCCATAATCCCCGCAACCGACACAAATGGGCATGGAACCTTTCTCGCCGGAGTAGCTGCGGGAAACCAGGCCAGCACACTCCCTGCATTTTCCGGCGCTGCCCCGGACGCTTCCCTGGCCGTTGTCCGCCTAAAGCCAGCCAAGCAATATCTGCGGGATTTTTTTGCCGTTCCGGCAGATGCCGATGCTTATCAGGAAAACGATATCATGGCTGCTGCTGCCTTCCTTCTGGGAATCGCAGGCCAGTACCAGATGCCGCTTGTCCTCTGTCTGGGTGCCGGGACCAGCCAGGGCAGTCACAGTGGCCTTTCTCCCCTTTCCATGCAGCTTCAGGCCTTAAGCGGGACCCGAGGCTTCGCCTGTGTCACAGGTGCCGGAAATGAGACTGGCTTTGGTCGCCACTATTTCAGCCGTCTGCCTGCAAACCAGGAATTCGATGATGTTGAGCTGCGCATTGCCGCCCCGGGTAAAGACTTTTCCATGGAGCTGTGGGCAGATGCCTCTGAGCTTTATACACTCGGCTTTGTTTCTCCCTCCGGCGAAGTGATCGAACGGATCCCGCTGGCGGTAGGACAGGAAACCACCCTTTCCTTCCGGCTGGATGCCACCCGTATCTTTATCAGCTACCAGCTGACCGAAGCCGGGTCCGGCCGTTTTCTTGCATTCTTACGGTTTCGTGGTCCGGCTCCGGGCATCTGGCACATCCGGGTCTACCCTGCCCTGTATGTCACCGGGCAGTTCCACATCTGGCTTCCCCTGCAGTCCTTTCTTCCAGATGACATCCGTTTTCTCCGCCCCGATCCCGATATCACCATCACCGATCCCGGCAATGCCCTCTGCTTCTGACCATCAGTACCTACAACCATGTCACAGACAGTCTCTACATCCACAGCAGCCGCGGCTTCACCGCTACAGGCAGGTAAAACCTGACCTTGCCGCTCCCGGCGTCGACGTACAGGGCCCGGCGCTGCAGTCCCGGGGTAACACAGCTTCCACGCCGGTTTCCTTCACCCGCCGCACCGGAGCTTCTGTCGCTGCCGCCATCACCGCCGGAGCCGTGGCCTGCCTGTTTTCGTGGGACTTTACCCAGGGAAATGACACAAGCCTCACCAGCAGCTCCGTCCGCTCCATTCTCATCCGGGGCGCAGACCGAAAAGAAGCGTTCCAGTACCCCAACCGCCAGTGGGGATATGGAACGCTGAACCTGTACCAGGCATTTTTGCTGATGCGGGAGTGAAGTAACAATTTAAGTATATGACAAGGGCCGTGTGAGTTGCCTTTCGGCAACTCACACGGCCCTATTAAAGTGAAATAAATTGTTATATTTAGTTAGTCTCACCGGCCGGCTTGGTTCCCAGCGTGATCTGGACGGTACGCTCTGTATACTGTCCATTCTCCAGAGACTGTACGGTTAAGTTCACGGTGTCACCGCCCTTATAGTAGGTCAGCATATCCTTCAGGTCTGCCATGGTGCGGACGGTCTGGCCATCGAACTTGGTAATGATATCCTTCTCGTGTAAGTCAGACTTCGATGCTGCGCTGTCTTCTACGATCTTGTATACATAAATACCTCTCGGCATTCCGTACATGCTTGCTGCAGTCTCATCGATATTCTGTCCCTGAATACCCAGGAAGCCCTGCTGAGCCTCATCAACTGCTACACGGGTCTTCTTGTTCATCAGCTCGTTAATGATGTCCTGTGCCTGGGAGATCGGGATTGCATAGCCCATGCCCTCTACCTCAGTAGAAGAATATTTGGCTGCATTGATGCCAATGACCTCACCTCTCATATTCAGCAGTGCGCCGCCACTGTTACCAGGGTTGATGGCCGCATCGGTCTGAAGCAGGGTACGGGTTGTCTGGTCCTCAGCCTTTACCTCACGGTTTAAAGCACTGACATAGCCAACAGTTACAGACTGGCCATAGCCAAGTGCATTACCGATCGCAATAACACCCTGGCCAACCTTTAATGCATCGGAATCACCGAGTGTTGCAACCTTGATCTGGTTCATGGTATCGGACGGGATGTCCTTTAACGGAATGGCAATGACTGCCAGGTCTGTCTCGGAATCTGTTCCCTTGATTGCTGCAGAAACCTGCTGGTTATCGATAAAGGTAACCGTCAGCTCCTTGGAATCCTCAACAACATGGTTGTTGGTAACGATCAGAAGCTCTTCATCGTTCTGGCCTACAATGATACCGGAGCCGCTGCTCGGAACCTCAACGGTCTGGCTCGGTCCAAACCAGGTCTGCTGCTGCATGACCATTGTATTGTTGATCGCAACAACCGACGGCATTGCTTTCTCTACGATGGAAGAAACATCCGTCTGGATTGCTGAGGTGACCGGTGCCCCGGCAGTGGTGCTGCCATCGCCGGAATCCGATTCTGCCACCTTGACCTGAGCCTGTGTTTCTGTCTGGCCGATCGTGGTATACTGCCCCTTCAGGTATTCTCCCATGGTATCAACTGCAAACATCGTACCGCCTGCGACCGTACCAAACAAAACTGCTGCTGCCGTAACGGCTGCAACCTTTTTGGCCATGCCGTGACCGCTGCGTTTTGCATGCTCTGGTTTCTGGTGTGCATTATGATGGAACTCTGGTCTGCGCGGTGCCCAGCCGCCTGTTGTGTGGTGAGCCTGCTCATGCTGGGCCGCCTGCTGGTTTCCGTTCTGGGATACAGACTGCCATGCGCTGCCCTGGCCCTGCTCCTGTGAACCCGGCTGCCATGTGCTGCTGTTCTGGGTACCTGCCTGCGATGCAGACTGCCATGCACTGCTGCCACTCTCCTGGCTGCCTGTCTGGGCTGCGGACTGCCATGCACTGCTGCCACTCTCCTGACCGTTTGCCTGGGTTGCAGACTGCCATGCGCCGCTGCCACTCTCCTGACCGTTTGCCTGGCTGCGGACTGCCATGCGCCGCTGCCACTCTGGCTGGTGCTCTGCGGTGCGGACTGCCAGCTGCTGTCTCTCTGGCTGCACTCCTGGCTGCGCCCTTCCAGGCTTCACTTCTGCCCTGTTCCTGTGCCGGACCCTGCTGGGATCTTACCTCCTGGCTATCTGTGTTCTGGGCTGCGTTTCTGCGGTATTCCATATGTTCGTCGTTGCGGTCGTTGTAACCAGCTTCCGAATTATTTTCTCTGTTATTTCTATCTTCTTCGTACATACTTATGATCTCCTTTCTGTACTTCTTTCTTAACTCTGTAAAGAACTATAACAGAGAAATGTGATGCAATTGTGTTCCCTTTTCAACTTAATTGTGAATTCTAACAATATCACACAGTAACGAACGAGGGCCGAAAGGTTTCGTCCCCGCCATTCGGCGGGAACGGAACCTTCCGGCCCATTTGTGTTTACTGTGAGATATTGTTATATTTACTGCCCCGGTCCTGCCACCGTCCCGGACACTGCGGAGAAAGAACTGTTTCCGCTTCCGGACGGGCCCGCAGAGGACGGGTTTCCGGAATTTGCGCTGGTCGGTGTTGTGGATGTACTGCCCGGATGACTGGCTGCGCTTGTCGGGGTGGTGCTGCCACCCGGATGGGACGCTGCCGTCGGGACCGTGCTTCCAGAACCTGATGTTGTGCCCTCAGCCGTACTTCCCGGATGTGTTGCAGAGCTGGTCGGCGTGGTACTATTGCTTCCCGGATGGGATGCTGCCGTGGTCGGCGTCGTGCTGCTTCCCGGGTGGCTGGCAGAGCTGCTCTCCGTATTGCTGCCCGGATGTGCTGCAGATGATGACTCCGAAGATGTTCCCGGACGGTCTGTTACTTTGGTATCTGCAATTCCAGACTCGCTGTCAGAGGTTTCATTATTTTTATGGTTTCCCTTGCTGTCCGTCTCTTTTGTCTCGCCGTTCGCATCTGTCTCAGCTGCTGATGCAGCGCTGTGGCTGCTGGAGATGGTCTCGTCCTTCACAAGGAATCCGTCGGCATCGGTCTCGTACTTTACATATTTGCCGTCAGCGTCGGTCTCCATTTTGAGCTTCTTGCTGACCTTCTTGCCGTTCTTATCGTACTCGTATACGGTCTGGTATCCTTCCTCGTCCTTGGACTTATCGGAAGATTTAGTCGCTGCTGCCTTGGTCTTCTGCGGCTGTACCACACCGCCACCGGTTCCTACATTTCCGACAAACTGGCCTTCTTTATAGATGCCAGTATCGGAAGAGATTTTTGCACTGATCTTCTTAACAGTCTCAGATGGGGTATAAGCCTCATCACCAAAAAGGAACTTGTGCAGCTCAATGACATTGCTTTCCAGAGTTGCAGGAACAACTACAGCTCCCTTCTTGCCCATGTTTGCGTCACCGCGGGCCTGCGGGAATCCGGTTGTCTCTCCCAGATGGAACTTCGTGATATTTCTGGCGTTGCTTACCAGGTCATCGACTCCGATACTGGTAGATATCTGCGGGAACACAGTTCCGATCAGGGTATACAGTGTCTGGAAATCTGCCTTCTTGGATTTTTCAAAGGCCTGCGCAATGATCTTACGCTGGCGCTCAGTACGTGCATAGTCTGTATCCATCAGACGCAGGCGGCCATAAGCTACGGCCTGGACACCGTCTAAATGGTTCATGCCTGCATGGGTTAACTGGTGGGAACCGATTCCGGTTGCTTACAGTCTCAGTA